>JAFLVK010000001.1 GCA_022508345.1 Clostridiales bacterium
TTCAATTCTTCTTACTATTCTGTTGTCAAGCTTCTGTTGCTATTGCGTAATGCAACAGCCTATTTAATATACTACATTAGTCAAAATATGTCAAACAATTTACTGCAAATAAATAATAAATTTTTGCAAAAAAAACAACTCTCACAATGTGCTGTGAGAGTTGTTGTAACTAAATCGCTTTCGGTAGGTGTACTAACTTGCTTGTCCCTGAGATTTATCTTGAATGTTGTCAATTGCAATAACCAAAGCTATCAAAAAGGTGGGATCCTGTCCATCGAGTACATCCAATACAAAGTAGTCGCGTAGCGCCCAAAACTCCTTGGTAACTGTGCCGATGTACACGCCGTTTCGTGACACTTGCATTCCACTTAAAATGTAGCCGTGTACTTGAATATCCTCGTTTGTTTCCTGTATAACATAACCGTGCTTGAAGCTCAGGTTCGCCTTTACTTTGCAAAGCTTGTTGCCATCCTTATCGCAGATATATGCGCTGTGAAGAAGAAACGTCGGCCACTTGTTGCGAATCCTATACAAAACATTGCCATTCATATCAAGCAATGTTTTTTTCTTATGCCAACTAAAAGCTTTGCCTTTTACCTGGTACAGCTGATTGCCTGCTTCGTCTTCTACTATGGAGCTGCCTCCCCAAGAAACAAACTTATTTTTGACGATGATTTTCATATTGTATTTCTCCTTTTTACAATTGATTGCACAACTGTATGAAACCACTTAGAAAAGTTACATATTGTTATACAAATATTATATCACGGAAAATAAAGCAAGTCAATACCAATTTTCTAAATAAAAGCGCTAAAAACAATTATTGCTCTTAAAACAGGCAACTTACGGGTATTATGTGTGAAATAGTATACTATGTTTAAGCAAAAACAGGCAATATGGACTTAAGTACGCCCATATTTAAGTTGAATTATATAATTTTATATGATACAATGGTTTTTAATCTAGGAGATATATCATGGCAAAAAATTTGATAGTCTACTACTCTCGCAAGGGTGAAAATTACTGGAACGGAAGCATAAAAAATCTTGCTAAAGGCAACACGGAAATTGTTGCTGAGTTTATACAAAAGGCTGTCGGTGCAGATATATTTGAAATAGAAACGGTAAAGAACTACTCTACCGATTACTACGCTTGCACAGAGGAAGCGAAAAGCGAATTGCGCAGCCAGGCAAGACCTGAACTCAAAAGATATCTTGACGTCATTGATCAATACGACAACATCTTCGTGTGCGGCCCCTGTTGGTGGGGAACATTTCCCATGGCTGTGTTTACTCAGCTGGAAAAACTAGACTTTAGCGGCAAAAAGGTGATGGCTGTGATGACTCACGAGGGTAGCGGACTGGGCAGCTGTGAACGCGACTTGAAGCGCATATGTGAGGGCGCAACACTTGGCAAGGGACTGGCAATACACGGCGCAGACGCTTCGAAATCGGAAAGCACCATTGCTGCTTGGGCGAAATCGGTTGTTAAATAAATAAAAGCTTAAACTATAAAACAGTAATTGAATGGAGAATTGCAATAGAATGATAGTATTGATAGCAGGTGCAACGCACACAGGAAAAACCGCGCTAGCCCAACGATTATTGGAAAAATATAAATTTCCTTATCTGTCAATCGACCATTTAAAAATGGGGTTGATAAGAAGTAAACAAACATCATTAAGTGTATGTGATGACCAAGCACTTACACCATATCTTTGGTCAATTGTTAAGGAAATAATAAAAACAGCAATAGAAAACCAACAGAATTTAATTGTAGAAGGCTGTTATATTCCGTTTGATTGGAAAAAGGATTTTAATGATGAATATTTAAAAGGAATAAAATACTATTGCTTGGTAATGAGCAAAAACTACATACTAAATAATTTTACAAAAATTACGGCTTATGAAAATAAAGTCGAAAAAAGATTAAGCTGTGATGTTACGCAAGAAAAGTTGATTGAGACAAACGAAACAAATTTACAAATGTGTAAAAAGTACGAATTGAATTATATTTTGATAGACAAAGAATACAAAGTTGATATTGAACTATAAAATTTGATGTAATTTTAAAACGCACTCCAAAGTTTACAAAAAGAAATTGCAAGTTGGTTGAATAAAGTTCTTTTCTGTGCTATCTTGTTTACATAAACAACTTGTAACAAAAAGAAGGTGTCCGTGTAATGACTTTAGGCGATAAACTTGCTAAACTGCGCAAAGACAACAACTACACGCAAGAACAACTTGCGGAAATACTCGATGTGACAAGGCAATCGGTAAGTAGGTGGGAATCGGATATTGCAATTCCCGAGACCGACAAACTAATTAAGCTTGGCGAGCTGTACAATTGCTCCATGGACTATCTGCTTAAAGATGATGTTGAAGAGGAACAACAGCACGCGTCCTTTAGCTTAAAAAACTTTTATTACGAAAGGAAAAGCTCGAAAACGGTACACGGCATACCATTGTGGCACATAAATATCGGCTTGGGTAGATCAGCAAAGGGCATAATTGCAATTGGCTTGTGCGCACGGGGCTTGATATCTGTTGGCTTCGTTTCGTTAGGGTTGTTATCTTTCGGTTTGCTATCGCTAGGCTTAGTATCGCTGGGCGTGGTTGCGCTAGGCTTGATAGCTGCAGGCACAATATCTGCAGGAGTAATTGCTGTGGGCGCAATAAGCTGTGGATTGCTTGCAATTGGCTCTGTTGCTATCGGGGAGTTTTCCGTTGGCGCGTTAGCTGTGGGTAACTATTTTGCCATGGGCGACCATGCGTATGCTGCAATTGCTATAGGAAAAACAAAAGCGGTCGGTACACTATTTCAAGCGAATGCTGTAAACTCGACAAATCGCCCCGAGATAATTACACTGTTAAAAGAAAATGTCCCGAAAATATTTTCATGGATAACAGAACTTATAAAACCGCTTTTGAAAGTTGGCGGTTAAATACAAAATGAAAGGCTCCCTTTGTGGGAGCCTTTTGAATTTACTACGCGCCTTATTGTTGCTTGCTGTAATCAAGAATATCGCCGGGAGTGCAATCGAGCACATCACAAATTGCTGCAAGGGTGGAAAAGCGTATCGCCGTAACCTTGTTATTCTTTATTTTTGATAGATTGACATTTGAAATGCCTACGCGATCCGCCAGTTCATTTAGCGATATTTTACGTTCAACCATCATTCTGTCTAATCGAAGTACAATTTTTCCCATAGCTTACACCTCTTACAAAAGACCGTCTACGTCTTTTTCCAGCTCTACGCCGTATGCGAAAATGTGCGTCAAAGCGAGAACAATCAAACCCATGATAAAGCCGTCGGCATTGACGTGTACGTAATTGACTGTGTCAAGACCTATCACAAGGCTGGTGATAATGCCCATAATTAGCCCAACAATGGGGATAACAATGGAGAAAATACCAATTTCTTTGAGCATACGGACATTGTCATTATTGAAAGGCGTGGTTCCCTCAGATTTCTTAACAATGAGATAGATGTTACGGAATATCATTGCCATAAGTGGGCAGATAAGTGCTGTTCCAATAGCAAACATAAGTATCGCTGTCGGGCTGACTTCGCCGGCTGAATTAGCAAAAGTTACCTCATAGCCGTAAAAAGACAATGTTTGATTGCTGGCAGCACCCGTATCAAGGACAGACATTAGCCAATCTCCTGCAGCAATTGAACATATTGCCACAGCCACCATCAAGCCAATACCAGCCCAATGCACTATTTCAAATATTTTTGCTACGATTTTTACAGTTTTGTTTACTTTACCGTTTGTTTTTTTCATGTTTTACCTCCCACAAGAATCAGCACCATTGCTGTTAACACTGTGATAATAGCACACGATTTTACGTTTGTCAATAGTTATTTAATGTTTGTCGATAAATATTTTATGTTTAATGTTAAATTTACAAATTTTGGGACAAAACGGCAAGTTCAATTGTTGTATAGATAGTAGGAGGAAATTACGGTGAAAAAGATTACCATATTGTTAACTATATTGCTTGTACTCTGTTCACTTTGCGCATTTGCAGCTTGCGACCCTAGTACCGTTTTTCTAGAACCGACTGATTTGACGGATATAGTAAGCGTTGAACTAATAAGGTATGACAACCCACGCCAAAAACAGTTTATTTCTTGGGTGCCTGACCACACCTCGGACTTAAAAGCTTTTGACGAAAGAAAGCTTTTTGTTTTGGAAAGGTTGGACGGGGACAAAATTCCAGAATTTATTGACACGCTTTGCGAGTGCCCTATTTTAGACAGGTACTACGCATTCGATTCGCCAAACGGCATATGCCTGAAGCTTACTTACATCAACGGTGAATATTTAATAGTAAACTGCAAAGAGGGCGCGTTTGTCGGTTACATTGGGAAATTTGGTTTCGACGGTGAAGTTATACAATTTATTGGGTGCTTTGTCAGCGTAACCAGCTTCGAAACACTTGTAAACGACTACTTCCAAATGAAAATATAGTTACATAACAAATATTCTTATCCCCTCAGGCAATAAATTGACAGCTCCCCATGAGAACAAACAAGGGGAGCTGTTTATAGTTGCAAATATTAGGGTTATATCGTAGGTTTGAGTGGCTAGAAGCGAGGTAGGTGAAGCGCGCCTCTCTCTAATTCACTGACCGAAGTGATGTGTTACAAGCGCAACACAGGGAGTGAGGGCGTTCCAATTGGAGACATCTCGAAGAGCTAGGCTTCAATTGGAATGCCCGAACGACTATTCTTCTTCGGCGTATTTTTTAGCCTCTTCAATAATCTTGGGAACGCTGGTTGCGGGAACTTCCTCGTAACGTGCAAAGTTGATTTCGAACTTGCCGCGGCCTTGTGTCATTGAACGCAGGTCTGTTGCGTACTTCAAAATTTCAGCGTACGGAGCTTCCGCCGTAACGATTTGCTTGCCGTTTGCCATTTCCGTACCCATGATACGTCCACGACGTTTGTTCATGTCGCCCATTACGTCGCCCAGATAGTTATCGGGAACGACAATCTTCAGTTCATAAATAGGCTCAAGCAGAACGGGTCCTGCCTTTACACAACCTGATTTGAAAGCAAGTATTGCAGCCATCTGGAATGCGATATCCTTGCCGTCTACGGGGTGGGTAGATCCGTCGTACAGTGTTGCCTTGAGGTCTACTACGGGGTATCCTGCCAAAACACCCTTTTGGATAGCTTGGCGAAGTCCCTTTTCTACCGAGGGGATAAATTGACGGGGAACTGCACCGCCTACTACTGCGTCAACGAACTCGAATTGTCCGTCTGCTGCGCCCGGTTCAAAGCGTACCCAGCAGTGTCCGTACTGACCAGCACCACCCGATTGCTTTTTGTGCTTACCTTCTGCTTCTGCCATCTTGCGGATGGTTTCACGGTAGGGAATGCGCGGGTCGGAAAGTACTGCTTCGCAGTTGAACTTAGCCTTGAGCTTTTTGCAAAGAACGTCAAGCTGTGTTTCGCCAAGACCGCTAAGCAGCATGTCGCCTGTTTCGGGGTCCTTGTTGACGGTGAAAGCAATGTCTTCGTCCTTAAGTTTGCTAAGTCCGCCAAACACCTTGTCTTCGTCACCCTTCTTAGCAGCGGTAACTGCGCGGAAGTATACGGGGCGAGGCAATTCTACGGGAGCAAGCTCAACTTCGCCGCCCTCGCAAAGCACGTCGCCTGTGCTGGTTGCGGAAAGCTTAGCCAATGCTGCAATGTCGCCTGCGGTTGCGCTTTCAGCGGTTTCCTGCTTGTCGCCTCTGATGAAGTAAACAGTGCTGATTTTTTCATTGGTGTCGCTGTTGACGTTCTTCAAGGTCATGCCGCTCTTGAGTGTACCGGAAATAACCTTGAATATGGACAGCTTACCTACGAACCTGTCAACGATTGTCTTGAATACGCGAAGTACTACGGGAGCATTTGCATCCACTGCAATAGCCTTGCCGTGAGCGTCCAATGTAGGACGTGTTTCAGGGCTGGGAAGAGAACCGACAATCATATCCAACAACTCGTTGATACCTTGTCTAGCCAGTGCAGAACCTGCAAGCACGGGAACTGTTGCACCGTTGAGCAAGCCCATTGCAAAGCCACGGGTAATTTCTTCACTGGACAGCTCGCCAACTTCAAAGAACTTTTCCATAAGTGCATCGTCGCCCTCTGCTGCCATTTCCGACATTGCCATGCGCATGTCGTCGTACTCGCCTTGAAGAGCGGCAGGGATAGCACCAGCCACTCCTTTGAAGCTGCAATATTGACCTGTGATAGCGTTTACGTAGCCCACCATTTTGTGGCCTTCCAGCTCGGGTACGATAATGGATGATACCTTACCAAAGCGTGCCTTGATAGCATCTACGGTTGAAGCGTAGTTAGCGTTTTCCTTGTCTACGCCGTTTACGAAAATGAGTGATGGAATCTTGTGCTCTAAACAGTATTCCAATGCCTTTTCCGTACCTACGCTCATTGAGCCTGTTGCGCTGGTTACGATAATCGCGCTGTCGGCAACGGTAAGAGCTTCCAGCATTTCGCACTCGAAGTCGAAGTAGCCGGGAACGTCGATAATGTTGATTTTTGTTCCTTTGTACGTGCAATTTGCAACGGAAAGGCTGATTGATATTTTTCTTGCAACTTCTTCAGGGTCGAAGTCCATTGTGGAGTTGCCGTCGTCCACCTTGCCGAATCTGTCCAGTACGCCCGCATTGAACAAAAGCGCTTCGGCGAGAGTAGTTTTACCTTCGCCACTGTGTCCGATAAGAGCGACGTTTCTGATGTCTTTCGCTAATACTGCCATGTTAGTTAGTACTCCTAATAAATAATTTTCAATTTGCTTCGTTTGAACGAAATATCCGTTTTACCACAAAATATCCATTTTACAAACTACTATCATTCATTATATACTAACTCGCGTTTTTTTTCAAGAGGGTTGAGCAATTTAATCTAGAAAAATACTGTATTTTTCGCCGATTTCCGCACCGCTTGCGTCTATCACCGTAACGACGCTGTCGTCCTTGGGAAATTTGCGGTACTTCTTGCGGATTCTACGCGCTACCCCCTCCAAGCTGTCGAATATTTGTACGTTGGGAAACACCCGCGAAAAACAATGCTTGTACATGTTCATGCTGCTGTTGGCAAGCGCAATGCAGTCGAATTGTCCGTACAGCTGTTCGCAACACTCGGATATATAACGCACTATGTCGCGCTCGTCACCCACTTCCGCAAGCGCAGGGAAATCGGGCATGGCTACGGGTATAACCCCCGAAAGGCTTTGCGACCTTACTGCAAAAGCGTCCCCTACCACAAGCACTCGCGACGCCGTGTAGGTTGAAGCATGCATAACGGGTGCGTCACAACCGAAGATTGCAACATCGGGGTGGGCTTGCGTTAGCGGCTTGAGACATCGGCTGGACAGCGCAACGGAGGAGAAAACCACCGCATCGCAACCCAGTTCGGTTAGCTTGGTCAGCGCGCTGCTGCCAATGGTAATAAGCGCCTTGCCGTTACAGTTGCCCAACGGAAAGTGATCGCCATTAACCATGCAAATAAAATGTGCGCTAACCACCTGTTTTAGCTTGGTCAGCGTTGGAACAAATCCAATGCCATCGTCTACTATACCTACCGTTAACATAACGCCTCCCGAAATAATCAGTGTTGTGTTGCTAATACAAACTATTGTACGAGTTTTTATGTCGCAAAATGTTTGATAGAGACAATTTTGTTACAAATTATTGCAATAACTTGGCTAAAAACTGTTGCGCAAAATGACAAAGTATGTTAATATAAATAGGCAAAAATTAGTAGTGGTACTATGAACATAAGGAGATACTAATGCCTAACATTAAATCCGCAGAAAAAAGAGTTTCTGTATCAGCAACCAAAAAGCTTCAAAATCAAATGGTTCGTTCGCAAATGCAAACGGCTCTTAAAAAGTTTAACGCTGCTATTTCCAACGGCGACATTGAACTTGCTAAAACCCTGCTGCCCCTGGCTAGCTCCAAGATTGACAACGCCGCAGTTAAAAACGTCATCCACAAGAACGCTGCTAACCGCAAAAAGGCGCAAATTGCAAAGGCTCTTTCTCAACTTGAAAAAGGCGTTGTAGTTGTTAAGGTGGATGCTAAGACACTTAAGCAAGCAGAACAAAAGGCTGCTGCACAACGTAAAGCAGAAGAAGCTGAAGCAATCAAGGCTCAAAGAAACGAAGCTAAGAAAGCTAAGGAAGCTGCAAAGGCTCCTGCAACCAAGAAAGCTCCCGCTAAAAAGGCTGCTGCTCCCAAGGCTGCAAAAGCAGAACCTGCAAAAGACGAAGCACCCAAGAAGCGCGCAACCCGTAAAAAGGCTGACGCTGTTGAAGCTCCCGCAGAAGCTGTTGAAGACGAAATTAAGTAATACAACTGCACTATTGCTAATAAACCCAAACCCCGACTTGAATTACCAAGTCGGGGTTTGTTTATATACCAAATCTATTTATGTTTATTATATAATTCGTTAATAGTTTCGATATAGCAAATGAATGAAGGATGATTGTGATCATTTCCTTTGAGATACATATTCTTTTTTTCTAAATACACTTCTCTCACTTCATTCCACAAGTTTTTATTCTTTAACCAATCTACTTTTTTTGTTAATCCTTTTGAGTTTGGTCCAATGTTCCAAAACCACCTGTCATTACTAATATTTCCTGTCTTTTCATGAATTAATCTATACCAAGTTCCATCAGGGTCTTCGTATACGATTGCTAAATCAATACTAAACCCGGTCTTATTTCCACTCTTAAATTCTCTTGTTTCTGTTTCCAAACAAGATGTGGAATCACTACAATCAGACCACCCATTTTTTTTAAGAATCATATTGAATTTTTTCATTATGTAGTTTTTAATTTGTTTTCCATCATTAATAGGGCAGGACGAATTAATCACAACTAAATTATAATCTAAGTCTATCGGTGCACTAGCATTTTGTGTCTCAAGGTTCTTTGCCCCACTACCTACAAGGTGTGCTTTGACAGTCATCAAGTCATCATTGTTAATAGCGGTGACAAGTTGGTTAACTATGTCAGAACATCGTCTTCTCATTCTTTGTAAAAATTCTTTGTCGTCAATATAATGGTACATAAAAAACTCCTCCTTTCCCCCATCCAACCCATTTGAAAATCTACTTGTTCATCAAATCGTTACAGAATACAATAAAAAGTTATTTTTGTCAATACATTTTACGAAAAAGATACAGAATCGAATACCAGAAAAATAATTAACAAAAGTATCCCTATTACCTTTGACTTTTACCTAAATATTTGATATACTTTTTAGGCAATGCTGGTGTGGCTCAGTCGGTAGAGCAAGTGATTCGTAATCACTAGGTCGGGAGTTCGATTCTCTTCACCAGCACCAAAAAGAGAGTACAAAACTGTACTCTCTTTTTTCGTTAATTGATATTTGTTATTTTAGGCGGAAACCACCGCTACCGTCGCTGGTGTAGTAATTTCCGTTGCCGTCGGAATAGGTGTCTCCGTCAACTTGATGCAATGTTGTTCCGTCCGATGTCCTGATTACACTGCCTGTGTCTACGGTAAAGAAACCCTTGATTGCCCACAGTATTGCTCCGATTAAAAAGACTGCAATAGCCGTTAGCAAAATTGCACTTGCCAATACCGACATAAATGCTACTAGCAACAAATAGACTACAAAATTGAGAAATTCGTACAGTCTTGTCCTGAAACGGCGCAGCAATGCGAAGGGCAACACCATGAGTATCTGCGCAATCAGCGGGAATACGTAGTAGATGACTACTCTCGAAACTCTTACAAAGCCGCCCGCAAACAGTACCGGTATTGGTATAAAACGGAGCAGTCTGTAGATGTCGCCCGTGAGCTCTACCTCGTCTATTATTGGGAAGTATTTACGGGTAAGAATCCAAAAAACGATATCCGCCACTATCGATAATACAATAAACAACGTCAAAAATATGTTACTTAGGCGCCTTTTTTCCACACGCAAAAGACAACATATCATCAACAAGCCCAATGGAATGATACCAATGTAGCCGTAGCACAATATCCTGCCATAAGCGTTATCCGTTTCGACAGTATCGGGGAAGCTTTCGTCCAACACCCTTGCTGCCGATGCAAACCTGTTGCCAAACGAAGTTACCAACTCATCGTTAAACACTGTTACCAAAACACCTACAATAAGTGCCAAGGTAACCAGCGATACCAAAACTACGCCAAATAATCTGCTTTTGGACATAACACACCTCCGCTACCAGCATTATATGCCGAAAAGCACTGTTCGTCAAGTTTTTACAAAATTTGTCAAATTATTTCTTTATCGTGCTAACCACGTTGATAAGGTGGTCGGCGATACGCTCAACACTGGTGGATAGCGACAGGTACTGCGCACCAACTTCCGGCGTGCAAACGCCCTCTCTCAACCGCTTGATGTGGTGCTTACCCATTGTAGCTGTGAAGTCGTCAACGTCGTCCTCTATCGTGTTGGCTTCGGCAAGCGACTTGCGGTCGTGATCCTTGTAGCCTTTCATTACCTTGTCAAAGAGGTTTTCTACAAGCGTCCTCAGTTCGTCCACTTCTTTCAAAGCTTTTTCGGAAAACGTGCTGTCGTTCTCTTTCAAAATATCCGCGTACTCTATTATGTTTTCGGCATAGTCGCCGATACGTTCAAAGTCGGCAATGGACCGCACTGCTCTTGTCAGATACGACCTGTCCTTTGCGCTCAGTTCACATTGAAGCAGCTTTACAATAAATACCACAAGCTCGCGGTTCAAAAAGTTAAGTTGCTCTTCGTTAGCGCGGAATTTTTCCAGCTGTGAGTAGTCCAGGGTGGAAATTATATCCATGGATATGCGGAAATTTTCCATTGCTATTTCCGCCATGTGGACGATTTCGTTTTTCGTTTCCATGACGGCTATCGGCGGAGTGCGAAGCAAGTGCTCGTCTACGAAATACAGGTGCGGACGGTTGTCCTCCTGCTTTTCCTTTGGCTCGGGGATAATCTTTGTAACAAGCTTGACAAGCGGATTGGTCAATGGCAACACCATTGCAACCGTGATTACATTGAAGAACGTGTGGAACATTGCCAGCTGCGTTTGCGGTGCACCCGGGAACATCGCCTCCATGAGGAAACCGAAGTTGATGTTGCCGAACTTCAAAAACAGACCAATAAGCATAAATATTGCGACGCCTGCAATGTTGAAAATCACACGGATAAGTGCCGCACGCTTAGCATTTCGACCGCTGGTAAAGCCTGCAATGACAGTTGTTACACATGCGCCGATATTTGCGCCTAGTGTGATGTAAATACCTTGGTTGACGTTTATAAGCCCCGAAACAGTCATGGCAATTGCCATGGACGTAAGTACAGAGGAGCTTTGTACTATTGCCGTCAGCACCAAGCCGATAAGCACTAGCAAAAACGGATTGGTAAATTGCGCAAGGAAATTGCGTACGGAATCAAGCTCGGAAAAGCTTTCCATAGAGCCGCTCATCAGCGACATACCAACGAAAATCATACCGAAGCCGGCTAAAATTCTGCCCACCTTTTTCAGCGTGTCGCTTTTGCCAAACAGCGTGATAAACGCACCGATACCTGCAAAGGTTGCAAAAATTACCGACGTGGAAATTGAGTCGCCGCCAAACATACCAAGCGCAACAAGCTGACCTGTAATTGTTGTACCGATATTTGCACCGAACATTATCGTTGCGGCTTGCGCAAGCGTCATTATGCCGGCGTTGACAAAACCTATCACCATTACCGAGGTTGCGCCCGAGCTTTGTATGGCTGCAGTTGCAACTGTACCAATCCCTACGCCCAAAAGCTTGCTGTTGGACGTCTTGGAGAACAGCGCCTTCAGCCGCTTGCTACCCAATGACTCCAGGTTGGAGCTCATCATCGAGCATGCCACTAAAAACACGCCCAAGCCGGCAATAAGTGTCAATATTGAAGTTGTAATTGTAATTGCACTCATAAAAAAATTATATCAAAATATATTGCAACGTGTCAACAAAACATTAACAGCGAGAGTTTTGTTTTACCCTCGCTGTTATTAGATTTTCAATAATTCTGATAAAGATTACTTGCCCCCGCGGCGAGCGGTTTTCCTGTTTTTTTAAATAACTATCAATATGTATGCTACAAGCAGCAACGCGCAGGTGCTTAGCAGTATCACGTACATTGACCACAGTGGCATTTGCGTGCTACCAACATACAGATTGCCGTCAAAGCCGTCCATGAATGCCTTTTGTCCTTCTTCGGGAAGCCCAAGTTCGGCAAACTTTTCAACATATCCGCCCATAAAGTGCTTGCGTAACACACCTACGCTGTAAGTGCCGGGGAGAACACAAATTGCGTTGCGCATACCTTCGGCAAACTGCGACAAAGGCATATACGCGCCACAGATAAAACCGTACATGCTTGATACAAGCGTGGAAATGGCAGACAAACCGCCCTGTGTTGAGATGAAGCTTTCAATAACGCCCGCAAGCAAGCTACCGAACAGTACGGCGCAAATGATGTCCACAAGTATCATCATGAAATCGCCAAAAGGAATGTACCAGCCCACTATTGCAAGGTAAATTGAGCCCACTGCAAGTACGCACAGCATGACAAGCAATGTTACAAGGAAGTTAGCAACAAAGTAACTGAGTGATACAGTCGTTCCGTTGACGGGGGATACCCGCAAATCGTTGATGGCTCCGTCCACTTTGTCGGAAATCATGACCGCATTTGAACATATCGCAACAGTTACCGAACTTACTGCAATAATGGACGAAAGCAACCACGCACCCGCAACTCCGTTTATTATGTCGTCGTCCCCTGCAAAACCGAACAACGCAAAAATATCTTTTATGCTATTTATGTACACACTGCGCAAAAAGGTAACGTACAGCACTAGCAAAATCATGGGCGTGAGTAGTGATACGAAAAACAAAAATTTATCCTTGAAGTAGCACTTGATGTTGCGCACAACCAGCGCAAATAGTTTCTTTGTTTCCATATTACACCTCCTTTATGCTCTTGCCCGTCACCTTTAAAAAGACGGTATCCATGTTGCCCTTTAGTACCTCGAAGTCGGTAAATATCTCGGGGTACTTCTCTATGTATTCCACCACCTTGGCGGTGTTTTCAATTTCCACTTCGAGGAAGTCGCGTTCTCGCTTGATTGTCAAGCCTTTCTTTTTCAGCGCCTTTTCCGCCTTGTCCAAATGTGAGTAAAAACGGATGAAGTCATGCGCGTATTGCGTCTTGAGGTCGTGAGGAGTGCCCTCCGCCACCTTTTTGCCGCTGTCGAGTATTATCACATAGTCGGCAACTGCCGCCTCCTCCATGTAGTGCGTGGTTAGAAATACCGTCAGCCCGCGTTCGTGGCGCAGCTGCTCGATTACGTTCCACACCGTTTGTCGGGTTTGCGGGTCAAGCCCTGTTGTGGGCTCGTCGAGGATAAGCAAATCGGGGTTGTGAATTAGAGCACGTGCAATGTCTACGCGACGTTTTTGTCCACCGCTGAGCTTGGTAAGCGGGCGCTTCAAGATATCCTTTAGCCCAAGCAACTTGTCCAGCTCGTCAAGGCGCGCTTCGAATTGCTTGCCGAAAATGCCGTAAAGTGCTGCACGACTTTTGAGATTGTCGTAGGCGGGCAGACGTTTGTCCAGTACTGAACCCTGGAACACAATGCCTATCTTTGACTTGATAACGTCAGGGTGAGTGTCGATATTTTCACCGCATACGAACACCGTTCCGTCATCTTTGGGGAGTATCCCACTGATGATATTTATCGTGGTAGATTTACCTGCGCCATTTACACCCAAAAAGGCGAACAGTTCTCCCTCACGCACGGAAAATGACAAGCCGTCTACTGCTTTTACGTCTTTAAATGATTTGTGTAAATTTTCAATTTCAATAACCATAGTTTTTCCTCTCTATTTTTTATCGGCAAAGCGCGACATAATACCGAAAAATTCCTCATTGAGCATATTGCTGACTGTGTCCCAGTCCCAATCGAGAAAGCCTGTTGCAAACATCGTAGCAATGCCGTGAACGTACACCCACATATGTGTGTGTATTGCTATCGCCTTGTCATGACTTATTCCGTACTCCGCCATACGCTCGGCTTCGCGCTCGAATACAGCATCCATTTCGTTACTAGTTTCATGTGAGCGATCGCGCATGAACAGATACTTGAAATAATGCGGTTGTTCCTTGGCAAATCGTATGTACGCCATACCGGACGATTTGTATTCGGGGTACTTGTTGCTTGCAATCTCATCTGTGATATACTGAGTGTACACGTCTATTATTTTGCGGAAAACTTCGCGCTTCAGCTCGTCCGCATTTGCAAAGGACAGGTAAATCGGTTGCGTTGAGCAGTTGCACCGCATTGCCAAGTCGCGCATGTTCAGTCCGTCCATGCCCACCTCAGCAACAAGCTCGCATGCCGCCTGCACTAATTGTTCTCGTGTGATAATTTTCTTCGCCATAGCCTCTCCGAAAATAAATAACAGCTGTTATTGATAACAATTGTTATTATAAAATGTAACAATTTAATTGTCAACAATATTTTGATATTTTGGGAATAAAAAACTAAATATCGTTTTCCCGTTGACGACACTTTGGGTCAGTGATATAATACGAGCAAGTCAGTTTGCTTGCATAGGCTTACAAACAAATAGTTATATCCGTAATGATATAAAGTGAACAAACAAATATATGGCGCAAGCAAAAAGAGGGTAATATGAAAAAAATAGTAGAAAAAGTAGTTCTTGTTGCATTGATATGCATAACATTTGTATTTGCGTTGACAACGATACTGTACGTTACAAATGTAATTCCCCAAGATGAAGTCAGCAACAACAGCGTTGCGGTAATACTGCTTTCGGTGTTGGCGGCAATATATGTGGGGTTGGCAACTTACCTTGTGTACGTTAACTTTTCCGAACGAATCAATGTAAAACGCATATTGCTGTTTTACGATGCAGAAAGCGCAACAAGCGCAAGCAGCAGGGTTGTGGATAACATTGTAAAGGGCTGCTCAAAGCAGGTAAACAAAGTAAAGGTTCGCAGGACGGCACTACGCGTTGACGACAAGCAAGGCCTTGTTGCCACAGTTCATGTCGAAGTTGCAGCTGAAGATGTCACTCACGCTATACCCGAGCTTCGTGCACTGTTGGTACAAAATTTCCAGGATACTCTTGGCTTGAAGTTCAACGCTATCAACTTTGAAATTGACAAGCTAAACAGCAAGTTTGTTCCCGACACAGGAACTGACCCTGTTGAAGCACCTGCAAAAGCTGAGACTCAAGCAATTACTGAAACGGTGGAAGCCCCCACAGCTGTTGAAGAGCAACAGGCTGTTGAAGAACCTGTAACCGTTGAGCCCACAGAAACAACGGAAACTATTGAAACAATTGAAGCTAAGCCAATTGAAACACCCCTTTCCGAATTGTTCCGTACACTTGAAGCGCTTGAGACGGAAACAAAAAACCCCACCACTGACGAAGCTGACATAGAGAAAAAAGCAGAATAAAGTGTGTATCAATCACTAAAAAACAGGACGGCTAACACAGCCGCCCTGTTTTGTTATTGCCTATTTTTTTAACAATATTACTTTTAAATAGCACCATTATTTCCCTACGTTTTTTACTACCAATAAATATTTTTTGAGGTGGTTAGAAGCGAGGGAGGCGAGGCGCACGCGGATGAGGCGACAGGAGTGTACTGGGCGTACATGACTGAGCCGAAACGCAAGTGCAACAAAGCATACCGATGCTTATAACCGCCTCAACTAACTGCCAGTGGATTCGTAGCGACGCTCCAACGCACGCCAAATAAGCAAGGAAATTGCAAACAGCGCGCAGGAAGCAGCCACTATCACCCCGGCAATGAGATATGGCGAATAAGTTTGGAACAGGAATATCTCAACGGGATAGGAGATGATGAGTGCAAAGGGGAACACGAATGTGAGCAATCCCCTGATAAGCTTGGGGTAGATGTTTATCGGGTAGCGCGTGTATCCGATAAAGTTGTAGGCAACCTGCAGTAGCTGACCGCTACGCTTAAACTTGAACGCCAGCGACGCGAAAATAATCTTGAAAGAGGTTATCACCACCGCTCCGAATACAGTTGCAACAATCAACACAAACACAGCGCCGAAGCTCCAGACGATATTCAGCATACTTCCGCACACCGACAGCATTACCACGCCCACAATCAGCTCGCCCAGCCCTTCCAACTGGAATGTTTCGGCAATTACCTGAAACAGTACGGGCACGGGCTTGGTGAACATCCTGTCCATTTCGCCATTTCTCACTTTCCAATATGCTACGTTCCACAAATCGTCGGTGAAAATGTGGTCAAGGGCTACGGGCATCATGGAAAAGCCGTACAAAAAGCCCATCTCTGCCATTGTCCAACCGTTGAGGGAGGGAATGCTTTCCATTATCATCCAAATGGACAGTATTGACGCTACATTGGTAAGGAAAAAGTTGAATATGGAAATAAACGTATCGCGTTTGTACTCCAGGCGCGTGATTATCGAGCGTTTGATGCAAGTGAAGTACAACTTGGCATATCTAATCATACTTGTTACGATTAACTCCTTGTTACAAATCATTTTTTGAAAGTGCAGTCGCGCGTCAGGTGGGCAACAGGGTGGGAATAGGTGAATGTGCTTTCAAAATTAACCTCCTTGCACGGTAACTTTTTTGCTAGCATGGCGAAAAATCAGCCAAGCAACAAGCTCCATTGCGCACAGCCAGCCAAGCGACAAAGCAATGCACTGAAGCGCTTGCAGCACGTCCATTTTCATGGTGAGTATCAACACCGGGTTTTGGCTGATACCTGCAAAGGGTGAATAGGACACTATTTCCTTGAAAACGCCTGGGAAAAATGACAACGGTATCAGCGTGCCACCAAGAAAACTGAGGAGGACATCCTTGATTGCATTCATACCCCAAGCGGCGGTTGTGTAAAAGCACAGCACCCCGCAAATGTAATTGATGCAATCGTACAGCAATACCGCAAACATCTGCGCTATCACAAACAGTAGCAAGTGTAGTAAAAACATCCACACCGATGTAATGACAATGTAGCCAAGGGCACCGAACACGACGTACAACAAGACAAACGCGGGCAACCCCAGCAGCAACATGTTCATGCTAAAGCCGCCAAGGGTAGTGAATATAAAGCGCACACGGTAAGAAATAGGCTTGACAAAGGACATAGCAATCGTACCGTTTTTGATGTCCTGCGATATGCTATACATTGTGTCGCCGGCAAACGTCACGAAGTTAAACACGTTGATAAATGCCGTGTACACCAACATGTCACGCAAAGTGAAACCGTTGATAATTTGATCGGGAGAGTTTTTGTACACTCCAATCCACAAAAAGAACACGCACACCACTTGCAACGCGCTTACTATCAGCCAGCCGAAAATATTAAATTTGTACGCAAGCGTTTCCATTGCGCCCGCGCGGAAAAATGGCTTGTATTTTCTAAACATAATATTTACTTTGTTTCCTGCTCCTGAAGGATACTGCGCACAACGTCCTCGATGGTAATTTCGCTAACCTTTAAGTCGGCACTCTTGAGCGTGTGGAATGCGTAGTCTACCACCTGCTCCATTGCAATGTCGTCGGCATTGAACTTTATCAGCAGATTGCTCTCCTGCACTTCATAGCTTACCTTGCCGTCAAATGTATCCAGCCCGTCAACAGTGTAGTCCACCTTGGGGGATACGGTTACCGTGCGCAAGTCGCCAAAACGGTGCTTGATTGTAGAAAGCGCGCCGTCGTAAATGATGCCGCCGTTTTCGATAATGACAATGCGCGAACACAAGTCCTCAATATCCTGCATGTCGTGCGTGGTAAGTATTACCGTTGTGTGGTACTTGGCGTTCATTGCCTTTATAGCCTGTCGGATACGCTCCTTTACAAGCACGTCCAAGCCTATTGTGGGCTCGTCCAAAAACAGAATTTTCGGGTTGTGTAGCCATGCCGCTGCAAGGTCTGCGCGCATACGCTGACCAAGAGATAACGTGCGTACTGCTTGACTGAGAAAATCGCGTATGCCCAGTGTGTCGCACAAAAAGTCCATACGCTCCTTGTAGTCGGCATCGCTAATTTGATATATTTCTTTCAGCACCTTGAAGCTTTCAATAAGGGGGATATCCCACCACAGCTGCGTTTTCTGTCCGAACACAACGCCGATGTTTGAGGCGACCTTGCGCCTGTTTTTGTACGGTTCTACGCCGTCAACAAGCACCTTGCCCTCGGTGGGTGTGAGTATTCCGCACATCATTTTTATTGTCGTGGATTTGCCCGCGCCATTGGACCCGATGTAGCCCACAATCTCACCGTCGGCGATGTCCACGTTTATGTGATTGACGGCGAATATCTCTTCGTATTTAGCAGAAAACAGCGTCTTGAGCATACCCAAAACACCCTCTTGCCTTATCGGCTTTTTGAAAACTTTAGTAAGATTTTCTATTTTAATCATATTATCCTCTAATTTACTGGAACATTTGTTCGCAACAATGATATTGTATTTCAGCACGGATACGATGTCAAGCGTATATACGGTAATAATTTGCACTTAATTACACACATTAAATGTAGCCACAAAAGTAAAGAGGTGAAACAATGAACGTAGCGCAAATGGTAGGAGAAAACTTGAGACAGGCGCGTAGAGCTAAGGGGCTTACGCAACAAAAGGTAGCCGAAGCGATGAATAAATATCAGTCCGATTACAGCGATTACGAAAGGGGACTTATACAGCTGGACTACGACAAAATCGTGTTTCTGTGCCGAATGTTCGAGATAACCCCCAACGAGCTGTTTTCATTTGAGTAATTGTTGTTGCTGAACATAATTTTATAGGAATTATTCCTATATGTCAAGTCAAAAATAGGGAAAACTCCTATAATTTTCATATGACAGCAGAACAAATGACAATTGCACAAATTGTGGGCGAAAACCTGAAATCTGCACGGAAAGCCAAGGGGCTTACGCAAAAGCAGGTTGCAGCATACCTAAACAAATATCAGCCTGACTACAGCGAATACGAAAGCGGATTGGTTCAGCTTGATTACGAAAAAATAATTTCGCTGTGCAAGTTGTTAGACATAACCCCAAACGATTTATTTTCAGTAAACAAGTAACGTACAAAAAATGCAGTGGGAACACTGCATTTTTATTTTCTCTCGCTATACTCTTTCATTGTTCGTTGTAAATCGCGTTCGGCATCCTTTTTAAGCAATGCTTCCTTCTTGTCGTAGTCGCGCTTGCCCTTGACAAGCCCCACTTCCACCTTGACAAGGCTGTCCTTGAAGTACATCTTTAACGGCACAATGGAATAGCCCTTTTCCTTGACCTTGCCTAGCATGCGCATGATTTCACGCTTGTGCGCAAGCAGTCTGCGATCCCTACGCGATGCCACGTTGGAGTAGCTGCCCTTGTCGTAGTTTTTGATGTGACAGTTGATGAGCACCAAGCTACCGTCCACAATTCGGCAATAGGAATCGGCAAGGTTCACTTCGCCATTTCTTAGCGACTTGACCTCGCAGCCAATGAGGTTGATTCCGCATTCCAACGACTCCACTACGTTGTAATCGTGAAATGCCTTTTTGTTGGTGCAGATTTGTTTCATTGTTTAGCCTTGCTGTTCGTCCTTTTCGTTGTCTACATTTACATCATTTGATTGATTTTCTTTGGCAGCTTTTTGATTTCTTTTTTCTCGGCGCACCTTTTTGATTACGCCCATTGTGAGGCACGCGTCCATGATAACATACACCCAAAACAACGCAATCCAAACAAGTGACGCAAGGGGCGGCCATGCACTGTCCTTCAAAATGAGATCGGTGATTGTGTAGCCGACAACCGCAATGGACAACAGTACCAAGCCCACCACGTTGGTCTTTGTTTTGTCGCGCCGTTTGATGCTAGATATGGCATCAAAAAATATTAGTATCAGTCCAATGCCTGCGAATATTCCGCCTATCCAAGGCAACAATTTGTCCCACATTTGTAAAACCGCCTTTTGGTGGGTACAATCCCACTAAGTACGTATATATTATACATTTAAGATAAACTTTTCGTCAACTTATCGTGGCTAAACTGAAATCTATCTTGCATGCCTGACGGTTGACCGACTCCACACGTATTGTTATGCTGTCACCAAGGGCGAACTTAACCGCATCGTTGTACAGGCAAAACTGTTGCGGATTGTACGTCAGCTGCACGCCCAGCTTGTCCACCGATATGAAGCCCTCCACCGTGTTGGGGAGCTCGGCATAAATACCGCGCTCGGTAACCCCGGATATGAGTGCAGGAAATGTCTTGCCTATCACGCGCTCGGCGTAGGCGCACTTTTTGACGTCGCACGCCTTTCTTTCCGCTTCGTCGGCAATTTTTTCCCTTATGCTTGATTGCTTTGCCGCGTCGTAGCACATGTCCTCGTAGGCGCGGAAGGCTTTGTCTGTAAGTTTTCCGCTGATTGCCGTTTTGAGGACACGGTGCACTATCAAGTCGGGATAACGTCGTATTGGCGATGTGAAATGACAGTAGCATCTGCTTGCCAAGCCGAAGTGCCCCGTGTTTACGTCGCTGTACTTGGCTTTTTGCATGGTGCGTAGCATAACGTCGTTTACAAGGTTGAAATATGGCGTAGATTTCGCCTGTATTAGTGCATCCTGCAACACCGAATTGTGTATTTCCTGGCTGCGCTTTACGTTGATACCAAGCCCACGCATAAGCGCAAGCAGTACCGATAGCTTATCCTCTTGAGGCTTTTCGTGAACGCGGTACACAAAGGGATAACAGCACGTTTCGGCGTACTCGGCAACCGTTTCATTGGCTACAATCATGAACTCCTCTATCAGTTGGTGAGAAAAGCTGTTTTCCAGCAGTTTTACATCTACAACCCTGCCCTTGGCATCGTGTACAAAATACACTTCCTTGGTATCGAACTCGATGTTGCCACGCTTGTCGCGCTTGCGCTGCAATATCTCGGCAAGGCGCTTCATTGCAAACAAGTCGTCCACAATGTCGGAGTACTTGTCTTGCTCCTCGTCGACCATTGTGCCGTCAAATATCGCCTGTACTGCCGTGTACGTCATTCGATGACAGCTGTTGATAACTGACGGGAAAATGTCGTAGCCCGTAACCGAACCTTTGGCATTTATCGTCATTTCGCAACTGAGGGTTAGCCTGTCCACCTTTTCGTAAAGTGAGCAAATGCCGTTAGAAAGCTCCCTCGGTAGCATGGGGAACACCGTTTCGGGCAGATAAACGCTCGTAGCGCGGTTAAATGCTTCCTTGTCGATATCGTCACCGGGCTTGACGTAATGAGATACGTCGGCAATGTGCACGCCCAAGGTGAATGTTCCGTCGGGGTGCGCAGTGACGGACACCGCATCGTCCAAGTCCTTGGCGTCCTCGCCGTCGATAGTAAATATCCTGCAATTGCGTAAATCACGCCTACCCTCCAAATCCTTTGCACCAAGTGTTTGAGGTATGGCTTCTGCACGCACTTGAACTTCATGCGGAAAGTCTTGACTGAGCCCAAAGCTGCGGGCTACGGATAGCATGTCCACGTTCAGTTCATTGGGGAAGCCCAGTACTTCCACTATCTCCCCCTCGGGACTGTTGCGGGCATCATTCGGGTAAACGGTGATACGCGCAACAACCTTTTGACCGTTTTTTGCGCCCATGTCCCTCTTGGGTTGGATGTAGATGTCGCTTGCAAAATGTTGGTCGTCAGGCAGCACGAAGCGCGCGTTGTTGGTCTTGTCGTAGGTGCCCACAACGTGTGTCATACCGCGGCTTATTATCTTGACAATTTCCGCTTCGTCAGCAGTGCCCTTGACACGCCTGTAAAGTACAGTGTCCTTGTGGAATGCGCCGTGAGTTTTGCTTGCAGATACAAACAAATCTTCACCGTCTTGGCGAATGAGAAAGCCAAAACCGCGCGCGTTTCCCTGGAACTCCGCCTTGCCGTAGTCGCGTTCATTTACAAGACGGTAACGGTGATTGCGTGCGTCGAAAATAACCTCACAGTCCTTTTCCAATTCGCTGAGCGTATCGGTGATAGCCTTGCGCTCCGCAGTGGAATGCGTTTGCAATATCCCGTAAAGCTGCTTGACAGTAAAGTACTCGGAATTGATATTTTTGAGTATTTGTAGTAATTTATCCTTAAAAGTTTCCATAGCTTGATTATAGTATTTGTACTTTTAGCATTTTTACAAAAAAATAGGCGACAGCATTAAATACTGTCGCCTGAAATATTTATCGGTTTACAGAACTGCTTGCAAAATGAGCATTACTATGCAGCAAAGAGCAAGTACTCCTGATGCAATGTATGTCCAAAGCTTTAAGCGTGCTTCCTTGCGTGAGCCTGCATTTTTGCCGTAGTAGGTTTCCGATTCGTCGGATCTGCTGGAGGAACCTGTGAAGGCTTCCGTTCCGTCGGAGTTACCCGATTGCTTCATAACTACGAAAATGATAAAACCTGTGCAAATCAATGCAAGGGCTGCAAGAGCAATTCTAATTCCAGCGACAATATCTGCTGTAGCAACAGCGAATGCTAAAAAATTCAACACTTTGATAGACCTCCGTCCATATTACGCTAATGTATTGTAGCACATTGCGACCAAATTTGCAACTGTTTTAGCGGAATAAAAAAGTTCACCCGCGTATTTTGCAGGTGAACGGTATCAAATAGCTAAAATAGACGTTTGTTGCAGGTGGAATCTTCACGCAATGCCTTGCCTACCTTGTTGAGTATTGTTACCAAGCGGTCCAACGATACGTTCTGTTGGCGAACGGCATGCTCTTCCAAAAAGATTTCGTTGATGACCTTTTGAAGAGACTCGCGCGAACAGTCGCCACTGAACAAACGGTCGAAAATTACGTCACCGTACTCTTCGGCTTTGTTTATCATTTCGTCAACAAATTGACCGGAAAAGTCGTAATGATTTTTCTTGAACTCGTTGCATACGGCAAGGTCCAGCTCCAAAATGGGAATGTCTGTGGTGAAATCTATGCGGTAGTCGTAACGCGCATCGAAGTGCAACACAATTACCAAATCGAAATCATGACCTTTGTCGAGGAAATTCTTGCCATGTGTCAGCAACGGGAAAAGCGGTATGTTATCCGCTGCTCCACCGTCGATAGCAAATCTTTTGTTGAGTAGCGTTGGAAACACGTGCAAAAACGGATAGTTGATTGCAGCGCAAATGTATCTGAACCAAACGGGATTGTAACTCCCCTTGAGCCAGTAGTACTTGACGTTGTAAATGGGCATGTAACACACAGGGAACGCAAGGGGAATGCTTACTTCGTCGTTGCAATCGATAAACGCGCGTACCTCGCGGTACATGAGCTTTTTGAAAAATACCTGGTAAAAGAGCTGACTCTTTTTCCTCATGTCGATACTTCTGAAAAAGCTTTCGAAAACGTCCATCTTGTTGCTTGCCAGCGCATAAGCGCACAGCATGCCCATAGACGCACCGGAGATGGCCTTGATTTCGTCTAGGTCGATGTACTTGAGTAGCGACCTTACAAACCCTATTTGATAGCCCGATTTACTTAACGCCCCTGAAAAGACGAGACCGATGTTTAATCTTCGTCTTTCAGATTTTTTTTTAGCGCTTCAACTCCCTTGTCCACCACACTGCTTACCTGTTGTCCAAATGACTTAGCCGATTCAACAACCTTGTCAAGCACTTTCTTGGCTTGGGCAGCAACGGTTTCGCCTTCCATTGCTTTCAGTTGGCTATCCATTTCGTCAATCTTTGCGGTAAGATCCTGTGTGAACTTGTACAGTCTTCCGTGCCACACTTGGAAGTCGGAAACATTCCTAACTTTTGCAAGCTTCAAGACAGTTTCGCCCAGATCGGAAACAAGCAGAAAAACTTCGGACTTGTCAATTTCGGTCATGGGATAGACGCTGTTGGCGCACTTCTTTTTTTGATTGTTTAATGCGCCGGCAAGGCTTTTCAATAGCTTTTTGTCCTCTTTGAAGAAATCGGCGGATTGCGCAATTAGCAACAAGCCCTTGCTCAACTCTATTTTCTTCTTTAAGCTTACGCTAGCTGAAACTTCTGCCATAAATAACTCCTTTTCATTGGTAGTTTTGTTTCAAGTTTGTTCACTTATTATATAACATTGTTATTGCTATGTCAATAGGTTTGCTCTGTGGCTGTGCAACAAATCTACTTTTTTGCTTGGCTTGTCGGTTTGCGTTGAACCTTCTTTCTGATTAGCACCTTGCCTGTCATTTCAGCAGGAACTTCCAAGCCCATTGTGTACAGCATTGTGGGAGCAATGTCACACAGCGCGCCCTTGCGTAGCGTAACTTTGTTGCGAAGCTGGTTGTCCACCAGGATGAAAGGCACCTTGTTGGTGGTATGCGCTGTGAAGGGTGAGCCGTCAACGTCAAGCATTTTTTCCGCGTTGCCGTGGTCTGCCGTGACAAATACTCTGCCGCCGTTTGTAAGTATGCACTCAACGATGCGTCTTACACACTCGTCCACCGTTGCTACTGCCTTTACTGTTGCGGGAATAACGCCCGTGTGTCCTACCATGTCGCAGTTTGCGTAGTTAAGTATCATCACGTCGTACTTGCCCTTTTCTATTTCTGCAATTGCACGGTTGCACACTTCCACTGCACTCATTTCCGGTTGCAAGTCGTAGGTGGGTACCTTGGGTGAAGCGATAAGCACGCGGTTTTCGCCCTCGTTTGCAAGCTCAACACCACCGTTGAAGAAAAAGGTTACATGTGCGTACTTTTCCGTTTCGGCAATGCGCAGCTGCGTTTTGCCCATTTTTGCAAGGTATTCGCCCAGCGTGTTGACGTATGTTTCGGGACGGTATGCGATGTCGATACCGGTGAACTTTTCGTCGTACTGAGTCATGCATACCCAGTGTACCTTGCGCGCTCTGCCACGCAGTTCAAACCCATCGAAGCCGCTTTGTGTAAATGCACGCGTCATTTCGCGGGCGCGGTCGGGGCGGAAGTTGAAGAATATTACCGAGTCGCCGTTTTCGATTGTTGCAACGGGCTTGCCTGCTTCTGTAATAACGGTAGGCAACACAAATTCGTCGGTAACGCCCTGCTCGTAGCTGTCAAGCAATGCCTGTACCGCATCCGTTGCAGTGTGCTCCGACTTGCCAAGTAGCATGTCGTACGCCTTTTCCACTCTGTCCCAACGGTTGTCGCGGTCCATTGCGTAGTAACGTCCGCACATGGTTGCAATCTTGCCGAAGTGAAGCTCGTCCATTTTTTCTTGCAATTCCTTGACAAACCCTGCGCCACTTGTGGGGGATACGTCACGTCCGTCCATGAAGCAGTGTACATATACGTTACTGAGCCCCTGTTGCTTTGCCAGTTCAAGCAGTGCAAACAGGTGCGTGATGTGCGAATGTACGCCACCGTTAGAGGTGAGCCCCATAACGTGCAGCTTGCCACCGCTTCTTTTAGCAGCGTCGATTGCATCCAGGAATGCAGGGTTACGGAAGAAGTCGCCGTCCTGAATTGCCTTGGTGATACGGGTAAGCTCTTGGTAAATTACCCTGCCTGCGCCGATGTTGAGATGTCCCACTTCGCTGTTACCCATTTGTCCCTCGGGCAAGCCAACTGCCAGTCCGCTTGCATCAAGTGTGGTTGTCGGGTAGTTACTCATGAGATACTTGACGTAGGGCGAGCACTCTACGCCTATTGCGTTTCCTTTAGCTTCCTTGGACAAGCCGTAGCCGTCCATGATTACTAATGCTGTTATCTTTTTTAGCATAATTCTCCTTTTGAACGGCTTATAAACCGCTCAAAATATTATTTATTATATTATTTTGAATGAACAATAGTAGCGAACTTAGTAGCCACCAGGCTTGCGCCACCGATAAGACCGCCGTCAATATCGGACATTGCAAGCAGACCCTTGGCGTTGCCGTCGTTCATGCTTCCGCCGTATTGAATGTAAAGGGCGTTTGCTGCCTTTTTGCCGTATTTTTCCGCAAATACACTGCGTACAAACTTGATTGCATCATTTGCCTGTTCGTCGGTGGCTGTTACGCCTGTGCCGATTGCCCAAACAGGTTCATATGCAACGACAACATTTGCAAGTTCTTCTGCTGTGATGTCCTTGAAGCCTTCCACTACCTGACGGCGCAGTACGTTTTCCATATTTCCGCTGTTGCGCTCGTCCAGTGTTTCGCCTATGCACACGATGGGCTTCAAGCCTGCGGCTAATGCAGCTTTGGTACGCAAAAGCACAGTTTGGTCCGTTTCGCCGAAATATGTGCGACGTTCGCTGTGTCCGATAACGACGTACTCAACACCCAGTTCCGTAAGCATTGAGGGGGCAATTTCTCCTGTAAATGCGCCGCTCTCCTTCCAGTGGCAGTTTTGCGCGCCAACATGGATATTTGTGCCCTTGGTGAGCTTGACAGCCGTGCACAAATCGGTAAAGGGAACACAGATGATGACGGTGTTTTTCGTATCCTTTACAAGAGGGATAAGTTCTGTAACAAGTTGCTCCGCTTCAATGCGGTTTTTGTTCATTTTCCAGTTGCCTGCAATAATTTTGTTTTTCATTGTTCTTCGTCCTTATATATTTAGGTAAGTTCTAACAAAGTCCAAACGGCATACTGTTGTACGCCGTTTGAGGTGTTTGTAATGTAAATTATTTCTTTTCGTTGAGGCATGCAATACCGGGGAGAACCTTGCCCTCGAACAGTTCCAGGCTTGCTCCGCCACCTGTCGAAACGTGGCTCATCTTGTCAGCGTATCCCAGTTGAGCTACTGCTGCGGCACTGTCGCCACCGCCGATGATTGTGGTTGCGCTACTTTCTGCCATAGCCTTTGCAACTGCGTTTGTGCCCTCTGCAAGTGTGGGATTTTCAAATATTCCCATAGGTCCGTTCCAGATAACCGTCTTTGCGCCCTTGATAATTTCCGCAAACAGTTCGCGGCTCTTGGGTCCGATATCTGCGCCCTCGCGATCTGCGGGGATGTGCTCGATATCAACTACGCGAGTTTCGACGGGAGCATCAATCGGGTTGGGGAATTCCGCAATAGTTACGGTATCAACGGGCAAGCAGATACGCTTTCCTGCTGCCTTGG
Organism: Clostridiales bacterium; assembly: GCA_022508345.1. GTDB lineage: Bacteria > Bacillota > Clostridia > Christensenellales > CAG-314 > Fimimonas. The sequence continues at coordinate 27,109 of JAFLVK010000001.1, forward strand.
CTTTAGCAAGCATTTCACGGCAGTAGTCAATCTTTTCTTCGTCGAGAAGAGACTTGCCAATTTCATATCCTTGAGCCTTTAAGAATGTGTAAGCCATACCGCCACCGATAATGAGTGTGTCGCACTTTTCAAGCAGGTTGTTGATAACAGCAAGCTTGTCGCTTACCTTTGCACCGCCGAGGATTGCAACAAAGGGGTGAACGGGATGTTCGAGAGCGTCTGCCATAACGGACAGTTCCTTTTCGATAAGGAAGCCGCAAACAGCATCCTTGACAAAGCCGTACTCTACAATTGCAGCGGTACTTGCGTGCGAACGGTGAGCTGTTCCGAATGCATCGTTTACGTAGATGTCTGCAAAGCTAGCAAGCTTTTTGCAGAATTCTTCGTCGCGCGCTTCTTCACCTGCGTCGAAACGTGTGTTTTCAAGAAGCACAACTTCGCCCGTCTTGAGTGCCTTGACCTTTGCTTGCGCATCTTGACCGACAATGTCGGTAGCAAATGTTACCTTGCCGCCAAGCAACTCATTGAGTCTGTCTGCAACGGGCTTGAGGCTGAATTTCTTTGCGTCGCCTTTAAGAGCCTTTGCAATCATTTCAGCTTTTGCTGCTTCGCGTTCATTTTCGGGAAGAGCTTCTAAAGCGGCCTTTTCCTTCTTGTTGAGCTTGAAGTTAGGCGTAAAAATGTTGTGGGGCTTGCCCAGGTGCGAACAAAGTATAACCTTTGCGCCGTGATCCATCAAATACTTGATTGTGGGAAGCGCGCCGTTGATACGGTTTTCGTCCGTGATAACGCCGTCTTTCATGGGTACGTTGAAGTCTACGCGTACCAAACATCTTTTGCCTTTTACGTTTACATCCTTGATGCTCTTTTTGTTCATCGTGTTGCTCCTTGAAAAAAATTAGATCTTTGCGTTTCACAATCGCAAATTCGTCCTATACAATTATATTTTTTTATGTCAAGATTGTCAAGTACAAAAGGCAACATCGAAACATTGTTTAATTTTTGGGTTGGCATAAGTTTTTGCTATGACACAAACCACTTGTCGTTGGCAAGCACTGTCGGGTTGTTGGGATACAACGATTTTGCTGCGTCGTGGTATTTTTTTGCAAGCTGCTTATCCCCTAAACGCCACAAGCAAACGGACAGCTGTACGTTGGGCAAAAAGGTTACGTAATATTCATTTATAAAACCGCTTTGGCTTTGCGAATTGAGCGCGTAAGTGTACCACTGCACCGCATGTTGATATTGTTGCCGTTCCATGTAGCATTGACCGAAAAGACAGCAAATTTCGCCACTTGGGGGCAGTATTTTAACACTTTGGGATAGATATTTCAGTGCGGCACTGGTATCTCCAACAGATAAAGCGGCATTTGCAAGTAGCTTGTACGCATCTACTCGGTCCACAACGTAGGCGCGTGAGCTTTTGGCAAAAGAGCGCAGTATGGGCAGTGCCTTTACCATCTCATTACACTCAATTAGCGTCTTTGCGTAGTAAAATTTGTCCCTCAGGGTAAATTTTCGATGTTGCTGTAATGCGCGTTGATATATTTGCAGGTTGCGCTGCTCGTGTGAGGCGACGGGCTTGTGCGCCACTTCACAGTCAAGATAACGCACTACGCCGAACGGGGAAATTGCCTCGTGAATGAACCCCTTGAAACGGCATTTGTTACAACGCCGCACAATGCGCTCCCGCCAAAACCAAAAGGGAAACTCGCACTGCATGCTGTAGCGCATGTAGTACATGTCTGCATTTTCTGGCGCAAATTTCCACCCAATTAGCGTTTTTTGCGTATCTGACGATAAGGTGTCATCGGCATCTAACCACATGATGTATTCGCAAGTGGCTTTACTAATGGCGTAATTGCGCGCCTTGGAAAAGTCGTCGCACCAAGCGAAGCTGTACACCTTGTCGGTAAATTGTTGAGCAACCTCCACAGTGCTGTCGGTGGAGCCAGTGTCCACCACAACTATTTCGTCGGCAAAGCTCAGCATTGGCAGCAGCCTTGTCAGGTTGTCCTGTTCGTTTTTTACAATCAATGTAACGGATAAAGTTTTCATAACAACACAGTATGCGTTAGTTGCGTTTTTTGTCACCTTACAATTAGCTCTAATTTGTTGTCAATGTATTAGCGCAACTTAACGCAAACAAAACTAAATTTCGTAGCAAAAAAAATATCTTGTACATACATTGATGTAAAAACAAGGAGAAAAATGTGAAGCCGCTTATCTGTGATTTACCTTATCCGTCCACTGATACGCTTACAAAAGATATTAGAAGTGGAAATATAATTTCCTTTGCCTACGCCACGCTGAAAGGGGAACTGACGGCAACGCTACAGTACGTTTACCACCACTTTTTCTTTGACAGAATTGACGAAACCGACAGTGAAATACTGATGGCAATTGCCAAGGCGGAAATGATGCACATTGATATACTGGGCAAGGCTATGCTAAGGCTGGGAGTGAACCCAAGATACGTTCAGTGCCCCAACACCAACGCATTCTTCAACACGTCCACAGTTTCCCAATCCACCTCGGCGCAGAAAATGCTTATGGACGATATTCAGGGAGAAATGAGTGCCATTGCCGACTATCAAAAAATGCTATTTGTGCTGAAAAACGAACAGGTGGAAGCAATCATTCAAAGGATAATTCTCGACGAACAATTGCACTTGGAAAAGCTAAAGGAAATGCTAGCAAAATATGCAAAATAAAAAAATGCTCCCCGAATAAAGGGGAGCTTTTTTCAAGTGTATTACACTAGAAAGTGTAACATTGAATACCTTAACTAAATCTAAGTTTTGAGGCGGTTAGAAGCGAGCAAGACGAAGCTTATAAGCGCCTCAAAAGCGCAGTGGCGGAGACGGCTATCCCGTCACCGTTCCCCAACGCGCCGAGATGTTCCGTTGTGGTTGCCGACAAATTTACGCAACCGGGCGTAACATTGAGAATTGTCGAAAGACGTGTTGCCATTTCGTCAATATAGGGCGATATTTTGGGTGCTTGGCAAATAACAACTGCCGAAACATTGACCACTTCGTAGCCGCTTTTCTGTGCGATGTCCACACACTGCTTAAGTAGCTTGGTACTGTCTGCACCACGGTACTTTTCGTCGGTGTCGGGGAACTGATGTCCAATATCCTTGTTGCCGGATGCGGACAGTATTGCATCGCATATAGCATGGCAAAGTGCGTCGGCATCGGAGTGACCTTTTAGCTTTTTGTCATACGGTATTGTAACACCGCCAAGTACTACACCGTTGCCCTCTTCAAAAGGGTGCACGTCAAAGCCCACGCCCACCTTGAACTGTGGCAAGTCGCCGTTGTACGTCAGTTTTTTGTTGGTTTGAAGTCCGTCCACGAAATGAACTTCACCGTAGGTATCGCTGTACAGTGTGCTTTCGTCGGTGTAGTCTCCATTTGCCTGTGCAAAGGCATGGCGAAGCTTGTCGATATCGAAAACTTGCGGGGTTTGCACAGTAAAGAACATGTTTCTGTCAACCTTGACAGGCTGGTCAAGGTGGTTAAGTTGATACAAAGTATCCGTCACGGGTAGGCGAGGTACTGCGCTTGCAAACTGCGATGCTTGGGAAAAAAGCTCTTCCACAAACTTGCGCGTAATAAAGGGCCTTGCACCATCATGTATAGCAACAAGCCCGTGAGCATCAGCAGGTATAAGCTGCAAGCCGTTCAATACAGATTGAAAGCGTGTTGCGCCACCCTCTGCAAAGAGAGTTCCGTCAACATGCTGTCCTACCACTATTACAACATCGGCACAACTTTTAAAAACGTCCACAGAGTGAATGAGGACGCTTTTGCCAAGTAATTGCTCATTTAGTTTGTCTTTGCCAAAGCGGGTAGACGTTCCGCCCGCAACGATTACTGCATATTTCATAGTTCTGCTATTATTTCGTACATTTCGCTAGCTTCATCCTTTTTGACACTTTCTTTCAACATTTTCACCTTGAAGGTCAACGAAGCAGTTGCAAAGTGCACTTCAACAAGGTCGCCAACCTTAAGCTGACAACCGGGCTTTGCGGGACGTCCGTTTACGTCCACACGTCCTGCCGTACACGCTTCCGCAGCGACAGTGCGGCGCTTGAGTATCCGCGATACTTTTAGAAACTTGTCAAGGCGCATCTAAATCTCCTTTCTGTTTGAAAATGCTCTTGAAAGCGTAACTTCGTCGGCATATTGCAGTTCGCTGCCGATAGATATACCTTGCGCAAGGCGAGTAACCTTGATGCCGTACTGCTTGACAAAGCGCGCAATGTACGTTGCCGTAGCTTCACCCTCGGCGGAAGTATCCGTTGCCAGTATCACTTCCTTGACGTCGCCCGTCAAGCGTTGAAACAGCTCCGCCAAACGGATGTCCTCACGTCCTACGCCTTTCAGCGGGTTGAGCACGCCACCAAGCACATGATACACGCCGTGATATTCGCCAAGCCGCTCTACCGCAAGCACATCCTTAGCTTCCTGCACTACACATATTGTGGAGTTGTCGCGCGTGTTGCAAATGTGGCAGGGGTCGCGGTCGGTGTAGTTGCCGCATACGGAACATACAGTAACCTTTTCCTTAGCTTCGGCAACAGCCTGTGCAAAGGCGTGCGCTTCCTCTTCTGTCATGGACAGAACTGTGAGCGCGTAACGCTGCGCCGTCTTGCTGCCTACGCCGGGAAGCTTAGTAAACTGGCGTATTAACTTTTCAATCGGTTCGATGTAGTTGGGCATATTACAGCAGTCCTTTCATTGCGCCAAACGGAGCCATTAGCTTGTCTTCTTCCGCTTGCGCCTTGGAATACGCGTCGTTTACTGCTGCAAGAATGAGATCCTCCAGCATTTCCACGTCGTCGGGATCGCACGCTTCGGGCTTGATATGCACAGACAGTATGCTCTTTTTGCCATTGCAGCTAACTTCTACAAGTCCGCCTGATGCTGCGCCTGTTACTTCCAGCTCTTCAAGCTGCTGTTGTGCTTCTTGAAGCTTTTGTTGCATTTGTTGTGCCTGCTTCATGAGGCTTTGCATGTTGCCGCCTCCAAAGCCGCCACCACCGTAGCCTCCGCCTGATCCGTTGTATCCGTATTTGTTTCCCATAATTACACTCCTATATGTTACATTTTATTGTTGAACTTTTACGTTATTTGTTGTCAAACTTGACGTTTGTTCCCAGGCTACTCAGTTGCTTTTCTATTTCGCTGTCCGATACCTGGTCTTCCTGCTGTACCACAAGCTTGCTGTCGCAGAACACGGCAATTTCCGCTTGAAGTCTCTTTTTGTATTTGTTTTCAATTAGCCAGTAGGAGCCCTCGCCGCATTTGATAACGTAGTTGCCTTGAGCATCAAATTCCACCTTTACGTCCCGCCATACACCACCGAGCAGCGGTTCGTTTTTGGCATCGATTGACATCTTCACACCGCGCCAAATGGACTTGGGGTCGGTCTTGTCAACGACGTACAGGCCCTTGCTTTCAGCAGATATATTTTGCGGTAGCTGCTCCAAGCGAGTTAAGCGTGTGTTGAGCCCGTCGTAGTCCACTTCGCCACTGCCGGAAGCAACGCGTAGTGCCGTTGCTTCAAACAACATCAATGGAGACAGCGCGTAACGGAGATTGCTTTCAAGGCTTACAAGCTGGTCTATTGCGTAAAGAAGCTTTTTCACAGTTACCTTGTCTGCCAGCTGCTTTAAGCCATCGTACACATCGCCCGGGAGCATGAGTATCTCGTTGGCATCTCGGCACAGCTTTACTGTCAATAGGTCGCGCATATACAGCGACAAGTCCTTGTTCAAGCGGGCAACGTCCTTACCCTCTGTTACCAGCTTGTTGGTTTCGGTAAGGATATCCGCAGTTGAGTTGGTGAGTACTGCTTGAGCTAAGTGCGCAATGTTATCCTTGGAGGATACTCCCAATACCGACAGCACGTCGTCGTAGGTTAGCTTGCCTGTGGATACCGAATAACATCTGTCCGCAATTGATACGCAGTCTCTCACACTTCCTTCGCCTGCTTGCGCTATTGCCTGTGCGGCTTCCATGGTGTATTCCTTGTGTTCCGCATCGTAAATTTTGCATACATGCTGAGCCAAAACAGGTGTGGGCACAAGTCGGAAATCGAAACGCATACAGCGCGACAGGATAGTTGCGGGAATCTTGTGCACTTCCGTCGTGCAAAGAATGAACAGCGCATGTGCGGGCGGTTCTTCAAGCGTTTTCAATAGCGCGTTGAATGCGCCCACCGACAGCATGTGCACCTCGTCGATAATGTACACCTTGTACTTGCCGTTGACGGGAGGATATTGCACCTTTTCGCGAATGTCGCGTGCGTAATCAACACCGTTGTTGCTTGCCGCGTCCATTTCGATGATGTCAAGGTTGGCTGAGCCCACCGTGTTGCACACTGCGCACGTTCCGCAAGGATTTCCGTTGTGCTGCTTGGCGTTGGGGCAATTGACGGCGCGTGCAAAAATCTTTGCCGTGCTTGTTTTACCCGTTCCGCGTGTACCCGTAAACAGATACGCGTGCGACACCTTGTCCTGCAATATTTGGTTGCGCAATGTGTTGATAATATGGTCCTGACCGATTACCTCGTCGAAAGTAGACGGACGGTATTTGCGGTACAATGCAACGTATTTCATATTACTCCTTGTATTCCAGTAGTTTGCGTCTAGCTCTTTGCAAGGCGCCGTCCACTGCTTTGTAGCTTTTGTTAGTTTTCACGGCTATATCGTCGTAGCTGTAGCCGTCGGCAAATAATGTGAGTACTTTTCGCTCGTATGGGGTGAGTTTTTCCTTTATCAGGCGGGTAACCTTTTCGGCGTACTCCTTTCGCAAAAAATACTCCAGTGGGCTGTTGGTTCCGTCCGACAGATTTGCCGCGACATCCAGCTCAACGTAGTTTTTAAGCGGCTTTTGCTTGGCGCCGTTGTCGCGCTTTACCGCATCCAGCACCTGACGTAAAACGCACAGCTCCACAAAAGACGGAAATGCGCCCTTGTCCTCGTCGTAGTAGGTGATTGCATAAAACAGCCCCAGCATTCCCTCCTGCAACAAGTCGTCCTTGTCCCCACCCACCAAGTAAAACTTGTTGGCGTAGGAGCGTATCAACCCCTTGTAGCGGGTGACAAGCTGTTCGATTGCAGCCTGATTGCCGCTCTTTGCCTGTTTGATAATTTCTTCCAAAGTTAACCTCTTTGTCTCAATACCTCGTAAACGGCTATCCCGCAAGCAACGGATGCGTTTAGCGAATTTACTCTTCCTTTGAGTTTCAAACTCACCACGCCGTCACAGCATTTCTTGGTGTAGGGTGATATCCCGTCTCCCTCGCTGCCAACTACTAGCGCAACTGCCCCTGTGAGACGTGCTGTGGTAATTTCCTGCCCGTCCATATCCAGTGCGTAAACCCACACGCCAGCTTGCTGCAGCTGTTTTATCGCGTTGTTAATGTTGGTTACGCGCGCTATTTTCATGTGAGCAACTGCCCCTGCCGATGTACGCACAACTGTGTCCGTTACTGCCACCTGACGGTTGCGCCCGATGATGATACCGTCCACCCCTGCGCATTCGCAGGCGCGAATTATGCTACCGAAATTGTGCGGGTCAGACAGGCTATCCAAAATTACAATAAACGGTGTGGCATTGCCTGCAAGAATGTCCTCGACTTCACAATAGTTGAAGTCGGTTACATCGGCAATGTAGCCTTGATGTTTGCCCTCAATGCTGGACTTGTCCAGTACGCTCTTGTCGACGAAGCTGACCTTGACACCCTTGCTGCGAGCAAGCGCGACAATGCTGTTCGCCATGCCCTTTTCAACCATGAGGCTGTTTACAGTAATATCGTCAGATTTGAGCGCTTCGTATACGCTGTTTCTTCCTTCTATCTTCATAATTCACCTCGGGTATTCGTCTTGAAGCCTAGCGCAAGCGATGTCTCCAATCCGAACACCCTCGTTCATTGTTTTTCGGTATGCAAAGTTTTAACAACATTCTTATTGTTGCTGTTCCAATATATATTTTAGGCGTTCTGTTTGCCCCGTGAGATACAAATATCCCAGCACCGCCTCAAAGCCAGTTGCCTTGCGATAGTCGGCGGCTGTTTGATTTTTCGCCCTGTGGTGTGTGCTGCTGTTACGTCCGCGCAGATATACCGATTGCTCCGCCTCGGTGAAGCTATCGAACAATTTGTCCGCAAGCTTGGCTTGGGTTTCTGCCTTTACGACGTTGCTGGTAGCTCTGTGCATGGCGTCAATCTTGTAATCTGCCAAAAGCGCAAGTCCGTTGCGAACATACAGGCTGTGCACAGCGTCCCCAACGTAGGCAAGGGTGAGGGCGTTCATGTACAACGCTTCTTTTTCACTTATGGGTGCAAAAAATTCCATTACTACTCTTCTGTAAATAATTTCTTGCCGTACACTACTGCACCTGCAAGATAGTCGATATCTTCATACCCCATCTTTTCGCAAAAGGCTTTTGTTTCCTCTGCCTTTTGTCCGCAAATGACATATATGCCCTCAACGTACATTTCGCGCAGTTTGCTTTCCAGTGCGTTGTAAAGCTCCACTTCGATGTCTTGGTTTTTGTACTCCTCAAGCATGTTAATATGCAGATGTGCCAAATAGCCTTGACGTACAAATCGAGACGTAACCTTGAGTTCCGCAATGTAGTGGAAGTAATCACTGCTGTTCAGCTTGCGAACAAGTGGCAAATACTGCTCGTTCATTTTCTCTTCGAAGTCGTCCCTGTCCACCGAGCACAACACGTAGCCCACCGGAATATCGTTGTCGTCCACTGCCACGAAACAGTAGTCGGACTGATTGTCCAGATAGTAATCGCAACACATTGCGGTGAGCGTTGCGCGGTTGATTGGGTTGTCGTCGTCGACGTACTTGGAAGTAGCCACACAAATGTCCTGCACGTAGCGAAAATCTTTCTTTTGATAAGGTCTCACTGTCATATACTTCTCTCCTTACGGACATAATATTCCATTTTAAGATATGGTAGCACATATACGCTTCATTGTCAAGTACACAGAAAACAAGGTTGCCGTGTTTACGACAACCTTGCATGTGATATTCAGCACACCGCAATTGACAATATGTGTTTAGATTTTCACTTTTTATTTTGTTTTTCTTTCGTGCGTGCTATTATGATTGCTATTACTACAATTAGGATAACAATGATGGGTATAATAAGCCACCAGTAATTGAAATTATTGTTCCCTTTAGTGGATGATCCCTCCGACTTGTCAGGTGTTGTAGGCTCATTTTCTGCAGGCGGAACCTGCCCCGTAGCAGATATGACTTCCGTCTTTTTCTCACCGCAAGCCTGGCAGGTAAATGTGCGTTCGCCGTCGTCCTTTCCGCCGCAATGGTCACATTGCAAGTAATGTTCGTCTACATTGGATTTAAATATTGCAGGTCATCGTCAAGATAGTAATAGGTAGGAATTTCACTCCCCCTTTCATCGGTAGTAAGCACAAGCTCACCGCCATTTTGGTGAAGAACCTCTGCATTTTCATGCGTCCAGGTATGGTGGTGTACCTGTTCTGCAATGGTATCTGCAGCTACCGCCAAATCGTCGCCGTTACTTGTTGCCGCGTAACTGATGTAGGTTATAAATGCTAAAGCGATTAGCGTTACACACAGTATTACTACAAGTAACCCCATCACAAATTGCCTGGTTTTCGTCATATGTGTCAAGTTTTTAAAATATAAAAAATACCCCATATGCGCTGTGCATATGGGGTGGAAATTCAAATGAAACTTCTTATTCAAGACCGTCGAGGAGCTTGCGAATTTCGTCAATGAATTCCTCGTCGTCGCCTTTGTTGCTCTTGCGTATTTCCTCAATACGGCGAATGAGGTCGCTATCGTTTGAGGGAGTATAGGAAGCACGCGGCGTGGGAGCATGAGCAGGTTGTTCGGAAGCAGGCTCTGCCTGTTCTTCAACGGGTTCCTCTTCCGGCTCTTGCATTTCGGCAATCTTGTCTAACAATGCGTGAGTTTCCTCAACAATGCTTGACGGATCCTCTTCAGCAGGCTCTTCGCTAGCTTCTTCAACAGGTTCCTCTTCAGCAGCCTCTTCTACCGGCGCTTCATTGGAGTGTGCATTGGCAAGTGCTCTCAAACGCTCGATTTCGCGAAGCAGCTCGTCCGTGCGGTCCAAATCTTTCTTTTCGACAGGAGCAACTTCTTCCACAGACTCCACTTCGCTTTCAGCTTCTTCTACGGGCTCTGCCTTGGGAGCAGGCTTAGCGGCAACCTTCTTGGGAGGCTTGAGTTCAACAACTACGCCAAGGTCAATTACTTCGTCAATGAATGCGCAGCTAGCATCGTCAGCGTTGTCCAAAGCGATAATCTTGATACCGTGGCTACGCATATAGCTGTAAAGATGGACCAAATCGGTGGGTTGTGCAATGATACAAACTGCATCGATTGCGGGAACGCGTGAAACTGCATCCACTGCGTCTACAAATATACGCGCGTCGAACTCCTTACGTCCGCGACGCTTTACGCGCATGGGACGTGCCGTTGCATATCCCTTGAGATCGGCGTCATCATATATTTCCTTGTGCTTGCGTTCGCCTGCACCGTAAATCTTTCCGGACAGGATTGTTCCCATACCGCTAAGTTGTTCGACTATGTTTGCGTATTGTTCGCTACTCAGTCCGACGTTATCTACATCAATGAAAAAGGCAATATTTCTACCTTGAAGCATTGTCATACCTCCGTTAAATCAATATGAAATCATTTTACAATATTTTATATATTTTGTCTATACTTTCGCTGAAAATAAAACAAATATTGTTGGCACAAACCCGCGTCTTCGCCGAACAAATTGCAAAAATATTGGGAAATTTCCGTATCCTTGTGCCCCTGCTCGAAATAGCTGTGGTAAACCTTTTTGAGCCAGGTGTCCACGGGGAACACGTCGCCGCGACGAAGCCCGAAAAGCATAATACAATCAGCAACCTTTGGTCCGATACCCATGAATTTTAGCAGCTCCTTGCGAGCGGCACTACTATCCAGCATACTCAGCGTGGACAAATCATATGACAACAACATTTGTGCCGTTGCAAGCAAGTACTTGTCGCGGTATCCTGCGCCCAATGCGGTGTAGAACTCCACCGTTTGCGCCGCCATGTCCTCCACCGTAGGGAATGCGCGCCCGTACTGTGTTTCACGTCCAAGCGCGTTGCACAGCCTTTCAATGATAAGCTGAATACGCTTGATGTTGTTGTTTGCGGAAATGATAAAGCTAAATATCATTTCGGATAGGTCCTGATTGAGTATCCTGATGCCCTTGCCGAACTGCGCCGCTTCCTGCATGAGCGAAGAGATTGCCGATATCCGTGCAACCTTTGCCGCGTAGTCGGTGTCCAAGTCGAAAAAGTGCCAAAAGTAGTCCTTGTCGGTTGTTCTGACAACTACTTTGTTGCCCACCGTTTCCAATTCGGCGTATTTATCCTGCGAATAAACGGCGTATTTTTCGTCACCCAGGTGCTTAAAACGGAAAATTTGTCCGCATTCCAAGGTGTCGCGCACGTTGAAGTATTCGCTGCTGTATTCAAATGCAATAGGTAAATTCATGTGTGTTTTTCCTGTGTAAACGAAAAGCCAAGATTAGTCAATCTCGGCTTTGGTAAATAGACTTTGTTCGTGATTACTTTGCAACGGGATATACGGAAACTTGTCTTCTCGTCTTGTCCTTACGCTCGAACTTTACGACACCGTCGATAAGAGCAAACAGAGTGTCGTCCTTGCCGATACCTACGTTGTTACCGGGATGGAAATGTGTTCCGCGTTGTCTTACGAGAATGTTGCCCGCATTTGCAAATTGACCGTCAGCGCGCTTTGCGCCAAGGCGTTTGCTTTCGCTGTCACGTCCGTTCTTGGTGCTGCCCATACCTTTTTTGTGGGCGAACAATTGCAACTTTATGAACATCATGTTAATTAACCTCCAAATTGATATAGTCGGAATACTCTGTGTAAAAGTCCTGCAAGCCACACAGCATTGTGTTGAGTATTACGTCGGCATCGTGCCGTTCCTCAGCTGTGAGCACATCGGGGAGAGTAAACCTGAGTGAGCCGTTTTCCTCGTTGACCTTGAAGCTGACATTGATTTTTGCCACTTGCAACAGCCCCAACAGTGCTGACTGAATGAGGGTGGATACGCCCGCGCATACGATGTCTTCGCCGCTTTCGCCGTAGCCCGTATGTCCGCTTGCAACCACTTCAACGATGGAATTGTTTTTGCGTGTTATTGTAATATCCGTCATTAGCCTAATGCGATTGAGCTAACCTTGAGCTTTGTGTAGGGTTGTCTGTGACCTTGACGTTTGCGGATATTTTTCTTCGCTTTGTACGTAAAGATGTTGATTTTCTTACCTCTACCGTGCTCTACTACAGTTGCGAGAACCTTTGCACCTTTAGCAGCCTCACCGGTCAACACCTTGTCGCCGTCTGCTGCCAAAACAACTTCGAGTTCTACTGTGGAGTTTACTTCAGCTGCGAGAAGTTCCGTTTCAAAAACAAGACCTTCACTAACCTTGTATTGCTTTCCACCTGTTTTTACGATTGCATACATGTTTCATTACCTCCTGATAAGACTCGCTAAACAAGGGTGACCGAAATTCTCGGTGCTTGACAAAAAAACCCTTTTTATGCGGCTACCGTATATCTTACACGAATTGGTGTAATTTGTCAAACAATTCGTTGACATTATTTTATTTATTATATTTCGAGATACTTAGCCAATTCGTCGAAATTGCCGTGCGGATAGACGGAAATATCCTTGTTGCCAGGGTTCAACAGACAGTCGGTAACAAGAAACACCTTCATGCCAAGCTCTGCTGCAATCATATCCTCGTTGACGTCATTTCCTACCATGAGGCACTCGCAAGCATTCAACCCCAGCTTTTGTACAATTTCCTCGTAGTACTTAACATTTGGCTTGCAGTAATGGCAATTGCCGTAATGGGTGATATCTGCAAAGTCACCTGCTGATAGCCCCGCCCAGCCTATGCGCGCTTCTTGCGCCACAAGCGGAAACAGCGGGTTGGTTGCCAGCACCAGTTTTATTCCGCGTTTTTTGAGGCTTGTAACTACATCTGCAACCTTGCTATTGTAGCCGCAAGCGCCCTTGGCCACGACGAAATCTGTGCGGTAGTATTCGTCAAAAGCAGCAATGTCGTTGTACGCCCTGTCGCCGAATATTGAAGCAAACCTTTTCCAAAAGGCAACGTCATTGGTTACGCTACCGTCGTTGGCTACCATTGCCTCAACCCCTGCCAGTACGCCCTTGACAAGGCTGCTCGGCTCATACCCCAACGGAGCAACTTTCATTGCAAGCGACTTGAAATACAGCTTTTCAAAGCTTGCAGTGTCCATTGGCAGCAATGTGCCGTCCATATCAAACAAAACCGTCTTTATCATAAATTGTCTCCAATTTCACATGTTGTTAGCGTAAATATACCATCGGAAAACGAATGTTGTCAACAATAGCTGAAAAAATAGACAAGAAATGAAATATGGGGTATAATATAAGTTAATATAAACATAAGATAACAAATAAACTACGAGGATACAATGAAATTACGAATTGTCACTGACACCGCGGCAGATTGCCTGGAGCAGGATATAGCAAATCTTGGAGTTGAGGTAATCGAGCTTCCTGTTACATTTGACGGCGAAACGGAACCCTGTCGCGATTCAGATTTATTTTGGAAAACACTTATTTCGGGCAAGGTTGCGCGCACGTCGCAGCCCTCTCCCGAGGTTTTCCGCACGCTATTTACCGAAGCGCAAGAAAACGGCGACACGCTGATATACATATGTATGTCTTCCAAACTGTCTGGTACATATGCCAATGCTTTGGCTGTAAAAGAGCAAGTTGGATACGAAAACGTCCATATTGTGGATGCACTGCACACCACCGCAGCGGAAAAATTGCTGGTGATGACAGCGTGCAAGCTTCGCGACGAGGGCGTAGACGCGTGTGAAATTGTTGACAGGCTCAACGAGTTGAAACACCGTGTAAAGCTGTACGCCTGCATTGATACGTTGAAATATCTTGCCGGTGGCGGCAGAATTTCCAAAGCGACAGCCGCAATTGGGTCGCTCATGAATATCAAACCGCTCATCACCTACGTAGACGGAGGGGTTCGCAACTTCGGGAAGACGATAGGTACTACCCTTGCAATGAACAAGCTGCTGGACGTATTGGAACAAAGCAACATTGAGTGGGATTATGCGCCTATCCCTATTTACGCATACGACGCCAAAAACACACAGGCATTTATCAAGCGCGCAAACGAACGTGGAATTGCCCTTGAAGAAAAATACCTCACTCCAATAGGTCCCACGATAGGAACGCATATCGGGCCGGGTGGCTTCGGCGTTGTATTTGTTGTCAAGCAATAGTATAAAACACAAAAAAACAAAGGTTGTCCGTTGGGGCAGCCTTTTTTGCTGTATATTTATCTGCGAACTGCCTATACTATCACTACATACAGGAGGTAGGATATGGCAAAGAGCAAGCAAATCAACCACGAGTACTACGCAAATTACGAAACATGTCGCAACCGTCTGTTCGATATGTTTGATCCCGATTGGTTGCAAAACGAAGACGCTCACTTGAGCTACGAGGAGGCTTTTGAAGACGACGATGAGTAACAGCAAAAAACAAAGTAAAACAACTGAAACGGTAACGGCTCCGATAACGGAAAACAACTGCAACGTAGAAAAAACAAAGCAGGTAATGAGCGACCTGTACAAAAACGTAACCATGGCGCAAAACTGTGTAAAAACACTGTTGCCCTACGTTGACAATCAAACAACAACAAAGACGCTGCACAAGCAGGTTGAACAGTACGACCACTACGTTGAAAAACTTGACGCACTGTGTGAGACGTTGAACTTCGACCCCACGCCCGCACCCAAGGCGCTTATTACAATGGCTAACATGGGTATCAAGGCAAAGATGCTAGCGGACAAAAGCATATCTCACGTTGCAAAAATAATGTTGCAAGGAACACTCAACGGCATAATTGACTTGTACCGCTTGATAAAGGAAAACGACGACATTCATCCCGAAGTGCATCTAATGGAAAAGCAGATTCTTCGCTACGAAGAGGGCTGCTTTGAAGAAATGAAAGGAATGCTGTAATCTCCGACCAAACGCGCGTGGACTTGGTTGACTTACGCAACCTTGCACTACGTGAGCTACGCTACACGCGATTGACTTCGCAACAATCGCTGTAGGTCGAGCTTCCACGCGGTCGGACTACTGCGGAAGGATGCTCCGCATCCTTGTCTGATTTGACTAAGCTGGGGAGTCGCATACCCCAGCATCCCCCGCAAGGGCGAAAAGTTCGGTACACGCCCGAACTTTTCGGACATTGTTGAAAACCTCCGACCAAACACACGTGGCAAATTTTAACGGCAGGCTGGGTTCAGCTTGCCGTTATGTTTTTTTAGTGTATGCTTTTCAGTTTGTTTTGCTTGGCAAGCCAAGGTTCGGTGAGGCAATCGCGCACTACATTTACCGCTGCTTCAATTTCCCTTTCACTGGCTGTGCCGTCTGCCATGATAAACGCCGACGCAACATCCCTGATACATTCGTAAATTTGCTGAACGTAGTTCTTGCTGCGATCCCTCAAGTCGATTTCCGCAAACAAATCGGAAAAGGCAATTATGTGATCGGTTGCTAGCTTTTCCACCCTGTCCACAAGCTGCTGCACCTGTTCAAAGGTCATGAACGCGCCTGCAAAGCTCCAATCGTAGCCGTCGTCGTGATTGTCGAACAGCTGCAATATGTCGTACCCGTCGGTAATCTGATCGATAAACTCACCCTCAATTTCCAAAAATTTTCCGTCGGCAAGTGCTACCTTTAGCAGGATAAATTGCACTATCGCATCGAACTGAAAATACGGATTTTTCGAGTCGAAGTTGGGGTGATCCTTGTGTATGAACTCTATCATGTCTGTTACCAAGCGGCGCGCATGTCTGTAGCGCTCCTGTGCGTAATCAAACAACTCCTGTGTGGGCATTTTTTACTCCTTGTGTGCTTTTTTTGCTCAAAAATCGCCAAATGGGTTGAGAAAATTCGTGTTTTATTTTACTTTAAATTCAATTTCTATGTCGTCAACGCGCAATACGCCTTTGCCTTTTCTGCCGACAGTTTTGACGTAGGTTCCGAACATTCCGCCCTGCAATGCAACGACATCAGGTCCAATCAACTTTATTGCACCCTTGCACGACAGCTTTACAGCCTTGTTGATATATGGGCACACATTACCGAATTGATCGCGCGCAGTTATATGCACTTCGGCAACGTCGTAACTGTTGTTTTCATGTAGCGTTGTGTGCGTGGGGGTGACATCCAACGTGTAGGAGAACAGGCTACCGATTTTCTTGGTGGCAACAAGCTTGCCGTCAATGTAACCCTCCAGCAGTATTTCGTTGGCTTCACTTCCCCAACCGCTTTGGATGTTATCCAGTAGTATGGGTGGGTTGGGAATGTTTTTAAAGGGACTGTCCGCGTGGGTGTATTCCTTGATAAATGCACCTGCCTTGTAATACCTTACTGTGTCGCAGTTTGTCAGGCAGTACGTGCCGTCGATGAATGCTTCGGGGTAGTCGCCCAGCTCGGCGGAAAATGTCACGTCCAAAAAGGGTTCTTTTCCCAGTGCGGAAAATACTCCGGCAGCATTTTTGGGGTTGCGGAACATATCCAAAACACCGTGGTAACAGATGCGGTCGCCACTGCCGAAATCACTGTTGGTGTGGTAGTCGAACATGCACCAACCGAATGCTCCGCATGTGCTTTCAGCGCCGAACACACCGTCCAGCATGCGTATGTAACGCATGGTATGCTCCAGCCTGTGGGGCATGTCGTCGTAGCTCTTGGTGGGATACATATGCCCGTTGTATTCCGATATAAGATACGGTACGTTGCTCGGGCACACTTCCTTGCGATTGGTTGCGCCGTCACGGTTGAAGTCGTTGAATGTGTACACATCCTCCAGCAAACTGGAATGGCGCAAATATCTTACGCCGCCCGTTTGACGTGTGGGGTCCAATCGGTGAGCAATGGCGTTTGTTTCGGTGTACAGCTCGTCGTTGTCCAGCGATTCGTTTATGCGCACTCCCCACAGTATGACGGAGGGATGGTTGCGGTACTGCTCTACCATTTCGCACACGTTCCTTTTGGCAACTTCCTTCCAATGCTCGTCGCCGATGAACTGCCAACCGGGAATTTCCGTAAATACCAGCAAGCCCAACTTGTCGCACTCGTCCATGAAGTAATGAGATTGCGGGTAATGGGAGGTGCGAACGGCGTTCAAGCAAAGCTTGTTTTTGAGAATACGCGCGTCTTCGCGTTGCATGCTCTCGGGCATTGCGTAACCGACGTAGGGGTAGCTTTGATGGCGGTCAAGCCCCACAATCTTCACCTTTTCACCGTTGAGATAAAAGCCATCCTTGGTAAACACTGCGCTGCGCACGCCAAAGCTTGTTTGGTAGACGTCCTTGCCCACTGTCAATGATAACTTGTACAGCTTGGGGTTGTCTATGCTCCACAGCTCCAAGTCCGCATTTGCCAATAGGCTAAATTCCGCACCGTTGCAGGTGTGGGTTGATGTGTATTGCACACCGTTTTCGTCGGATATATTTAGTGTCAGTTCTGTGGGCGCGGTGAAATTGCCAAGTCTCACGTCAACATCAATTGGCTTAGACGGTAACGCCTTGACAAAAGCGTCCGCAACATATACGCCGCGCTTTTCTTCAAGATACACGTCGCGGTAAATTCCACCGTATGTTTGGTAGTCTATGACAAAACCGAATGGCGGTTGATTGAGCGTTTCACGGCTGTCCACCTTGACGACAAGCTCGTTGTCACCCTCGTGCACATGCGGGGTCAAGTCCACTGTAAAGGCTGTGTAACCGCACTCGTGCAACGCTGCGTTCACGCCGTTTACAAACACTTCTGCACGGTGAGCCACACCCTCAAAGGTTAACAGATAAGTACTTCCTGCCCCACCGGCAAGGTGCAAATTGCGCTTGTAGCCGCTAACGCCCTGATAAATACTTTCGTCAAAACAGTTAAAGGGCGCTGTTGCTACGCTGTGCGGAATACGCACATTCTCGCCGACACCCTCACCGAAAACATCGTCGCTCCATTGCTTGAAAAATTGCCAACCGTCGTTTAAATAAGTTCTCATAAAAGCCTCAATTATATAAATTATATATAAGAGCATTATATTATTGACTATGTTACTTGTCAATCTATAAAAAATATATTTTAACAAATAAAATGAAAAATTGTGGGCGCAAAAATAATGAGGGGCGCCCAACAAGGACGCCCCAATACAAATGTGCCTATTTACCGGAAGTGTAGCTGATAAGAGCCTCGTTAAGCGCGTTTATGCACGTTTCGATACTCTTTTCATCTATTATACCGCCCAGTAGCTTGGCAAGCTGGCAACGCTTGGAATCTACGCTTTCGTCCGTTGCGTAAATATCCTTTGCCTTTGCCGAAATAAGCTTTACCTGCTCGATAAAGTCCTGCAAAGTGAGCGACTTGTCCACAAGCTGTTGTCGAATGTTGCCAAAATACAGCAACTGCGTGTAGAAAACACCAAAGATATCGCTTTTCATAAGGCTTGAAAGGCTTTGCCCTGAAATGCACTTCACTAGCTTAAACATCGTGGATGAAAGCGCGCCAATTGCA
Organism: Clostridiales bacterium; assembly: GCA_022508345.1. Classification (GTDB taxonomy): domain Bacteria; phylum Bacillota; class Clostridia; order Christensenellales; family CAG-314; genus Fimimonas. The sequence continues at coordinate 45,831 of JAFLVK010000001.1, forward strand.
AGAGCCGATACAACGATACGCAACGCAATGGGCAAGCTAAAAGCCCGCGTTCCTTGCACTGCGTAAACGTCCAGCACTGCAAATGCCAAGCCAACAATAAAGGGCAAAATCACCGCAAAGTCAAACTTGTGAAAAACGTCCACCTTTGTCTTGTTGACAAAAAGCTTCTTAAACAGTTGTGTGAGCAAGCAGGTAGCTACTGCGTACAAAATGAAGTACGCGTTGTCGCTGTTGACAATATGCTGCCCAACAAGCGACATAAATGTTACAAAATCCATAATCTGTATTCTCCTTTCTTTTAGTTAGTTGAAAAATACAGTCCCCATAGATTTTTCCTGTGTAAAGCGCGTCCCCACACGCCTTACACTAATATTGTAACATACTCGAAAATGGGATTGCAAATTTTGTGTCACAACAAAAAAAGGTTGATGCGTTCAACCTTTGATTTGTATTTGCTAATTGATTGTTTGTTTGTAAATTTCGTTTTTGGGCACGTTGCGATCTTTTGCCACTGCCTTTACCGCTTCACTTTTGGACATTCCACTGTTCAAGTAGTAGTCAATGTGTTCCGCAATCGACAGCGCACACAAGGGGTTTAGCTCCTCGGCACTGTTGACAACAAGGACAAATTCCCCCTTGTCGTCGTCAATGACATCACCAAGGTGGCAAAAACGCACCCTTTCGTGAGTTTTGGTTAGCTCCTTGACAAGGCAGCACTCACGGTTGCCCAGCCTGTCGCACAGGTACGCCATGTTCTCCTTGATGTCGTGTACGCTCACGTAAAAGATAGATACGCCCACTCTACCGTCCAGGAGTTTGTCGCGCTCGCTTTTCTTTTCGGGAAGAAACCCGTAGTAGGTAAAGGGCGGCTGGTAGCCACTTAGCACAAACGCGTTGACAAATGCGCTTGCACCGCTTACCACTGTGTACGGATAGCCCTTTTCAATGAGGGCGTTGACAAGCACGTTACCGGGGTCGTTGATAGAAGGCATGCCCGCATCGGATATGACCGCAATGTCCTCGCCCCTTTCACAAAATGACAGCACAAAGTCGAGCGACTTTCTTTCGTTAAACTTGTGGTAGCTGTACAGCGGCTTGGAAATTCCGTAGTGGTTCAACAGTATTTGCGAGTGACGTGTGTCTTCGCAAAAGATTGCGGAAACACTCTCTAGCGTTGAAACTGCTCGCATTGTGATTTCTGATAGGTTGCCTATCGGCGTTGCAATAAAGTAGACCATAATTACTCCAAATTGTACCAGGCTTTTGCTTGAGGTGTGTAGTTGCCCTGTTCGTCGCAGATATACAGGGGCGCATGTAGCTTGCAATCACTTTCGCCCGCTTTAACTCCCCTCACCAGCACCAAGTTAGGCTGTTTGCCCGGTGCGGGACACACAGGCAAGATTTCCTTTACCGCAATGCCGTTATCTCGACACTGTGTCACAATTTCGCCTATTCTATCCGATTGGTGAACCAGGTAAAAGTTGCCGCGATTGTTGAGTACCCTTGCCGCCGACTTCACCACGTCGCCTAGCGTTGCCTTGATTTCGTGCCTACAAATGGCAATGTTTTCGCCAAGCTGCCGTTCGCCGCTACCAACCCGTCTGTATGGTGGGTTGCACACTACAACGTCTGCATCACGTATCACGGTGTGGGCATCCTTCAAGTCGCAGTTGTGAACTGCAATCAAGCCCTGCATGTCGTTTAACAGAATGCTCCTTTGCATCATGTCGCAAAGCTGAGGCTGCAACTCGATTGCAACAATGCGAGACGGGTGCTTTTTCTTGGCAAGCAGCAAGCTGATAACGCCGCTACCTGCGCCAAATTCCACACAAAGTTTTCCTCGCATATCACGGCAGAAATTGGCAAGCAACACCGCGTCCGTCGTAAAACGGTACTCACTGCTTGACTGTATCAACTGCAACCCGTCACACTGCAGGTCCTCTATTTTTTCGTTTGGTTTCAGCTCAATTTGCATACAAATATTGTACTACATCTTTACAAAATAGTAAAGGCAAAAAAATAAGCCCACGTAGTGACGTGGGCGTCAAAAGGTTTGTGTTTACGCTTCTTCGATAGCGCCAACAGGACATTGCGCTGCACAAGCACCGCAATCTACGCAGAGATCAGCCGCAATTTCGAATTTGCCGTCGCCTTCGCTGATAGCTTCGCAAGGGCAAACACTTTGGCAACCGCCGCATGCAATACATTCGTTACTGATTTTGTGAGCCATAACTGCTATTCTCCTTTTTAGGATAGATTTATTATACACATTATGTAAAAATTTGTCTATTTATTTGCAGTATTTTTTTGAAAAACCCCTTAATAGGAACAATTGGAGCCCTTGATGTGTTCAGCCTAGGTGTTTATTCGCCTGCTTGAGCACCCAGTATCTCTTCCAATTCTTTTGTGGTGGCAGCTTCGTCAAAGGTTTGGGTAATAATTGTAAGCTTGTCGCCAACGTGAATTTTCTTTTCGCCGTCATCGTCCATACGCTTGACAAGGTCGGATGCCACAATCTCACTTACCTTGGTGTTGGACGGCCACAGTATATCCCTTACCGCCTTGCCTATTGCAAATGCGCCCTCCTGAACAACAAATTCCAAACGCAAAATCTGGTGTTCTTTTCCGTGATTTTGCTTGTGAATCATGCGTTCCAGCAACACATCGTACAGCGGTTCAACATTGACAATTTCGCACAGGAAGTAGGAAATAAATACCGTAATTGCAACGTAGAACAGGTTGCTAAAGCTCCAGGTGCTTTCCACCATGAACACCAAGGCAGTCAAGGGTGCCCGTGTGCATGCTCCCATGAATGCGCACATACTTAGCATTACTACCGTCGAATACAAGTCTTGGCTCATGCCCATCACAACAAACAGTTCGCCCAGCAACGCGCCCAGTAGCGCACCGATAGATAGCATGGGGATAAATACGCCACCCGTTGCGCCCGAACCTGTACTAAAGGCAATCATGAGGAAGCGAATTACAAGCAGTACGAAAATTATCTTCCAGGAGAAGTTTGCGCCTGCAAGCTTGACAATCAGTCCGCCACCGCCACCAAGCGCGTCCGTACCTTGAAATTCGCCGAAAGCAATCAAACCAATTGCCGCAGTCAACACAAATACGATAACAAGTCGCGCCCATTGCGGAATGCGCTTGAGCTTGGTGTCGTAGGTTTTACCTATGATAAACACAAATAGATTGTATCCGCAAGCAACAAGAGCAATCACAACGCCGAGAATGATGGGTACCCAAATGTCGGACATATTGAATTCGCCCATGATTGCGCCAAGTCTGACTACATCGCCCGCTTCATTTGTCAAGGCAAATAACGGCGCGGGGGCATGTCCTATTGCGAGCGTCCACAGGTTTGAAGCAGTTACGCCGAACAACACCGACGACATTGCCATGAGAAAAATCATAGGGGTGAAACGCTTGTGCGCTTCCTCCAAGGCGAACAAAATTCCCGTAACGGGCGCAGCGGTCGCAACAGCAAAGCCTGCGCATGCGCCACCCGTCATTATGTAACGGTCCCAACTGTTGTGCGACAACGGCAGCTTGCACGTTCCGCCACCAATTGACGTACCAAGCAACACGCTCGGTCCTTCGCTACCAAGGGGCAAGCCTGCAAAGAAGCTAATCCAGCTGTTGATTATCACAGCAATTGCGGTACGCAACCAACGGAATGTGAGTAGCCCACGGAGCACACCCTCGGCACGGGGAATACCGCCGCCTGCAGTTTCCGGCGCCCAGCGTTGCAAAAAGTACATCACAAATGCCAACGCTACCGCTCCTGCAATGATAACGGGAATTAACCACAGATGAGCTTGCGCGTAATGATAGATTTCGACGGATTTTTCCGTCAGAAACTCTGCCATCCATTTGAAAAAATACACAATTGTGCCAACCAGCAAACCCGTAAATGCGCCGTAGACAAAAACGGGAATTATTACGTTTTTGAAATAACTTTTGTAATCTTTTCTTTTCATCATAACAATAAATTTAATATTTCCAACGGGCTGTCGCACAGTGCAATAGGTTTGGCTTGTTCAAGTTCGTCCTTCTTGCCAAAGCCGTAGGTTACAGCCACTACGTCGATACCGTTTGCGTGTGCGCCATCTACGTCGTGCAGCGTGTCGCCAATCATAAGGCACTGAGTTCTATCCCAACCGTTGTCGTCGATAAGCTGGCGAAGCACTTCCGCCTTGAAGCCGCGCTTTTCCGTCTGACCGTACACGAAATCGAAATACTGCCCAATGTTGTGGTACTTCAGCGACGTGATTGCGTGTGGCTCGTACTTACTTGAAGCAATTGCCATCACATACTTGCCACTGTGGCGAAGCTTGTCCAATACGTCCACTATTCCGTCGTACAGAAAGCTGTTTTCAGCGGCGTTGTCATCGGCAAAAATCTTTTTGTGCAGTTCAATGGCTTCGTCGCACCGCTCTTTTCCCACAAGGTGAGTGTAGCTGTCGGATAACGGCGGACCAATGTGCCGAGACAGGTCAACAGTGCTTGCATCTACGCCAAAATGTGCAAGCACCTTGGTAAATGTGGAGTAAATGCCCGGCGACGTGTTGTTTATTGTACCGTCGAAGTCGAAAATGATGTATTTGTAGTGTTTTTCTAATTTGTTCATGAATGTTGTATTGTATTGCGAAGCTTATAAGCCCTCACATGTGCGCAAGCAAAAAGCGTTGCACCTTGGGTATTGCAGGCTTGATTACTACGCCAAACTTGTAGTAAAGGTAATTTTTCAGCTTGTTGAGCGCAACGACGTCATTGTGTTCGCACTCCAACTCGTAGTCAACTTGGTCGAAGTATACATTTTTGTCCAGCTCCAGCACCCACTCGTTGAGGGTAAATTTGGTGCGATAGGTATCCATACTGCCAAGGCAGCGCATGTCGTCCAGAACCACCCCGAAAAGCTGCTTAAGTTGGTCGGAGTTGATGCCATTTCGCAGCATTTTTTGCGCCACTGTGGGGGCTAGCTCGATTTCATGCTCGTCACAAACGGTAACGCCGTCAATTTGCGACATGCGACGCTTGTAGCACAGCACGAAAACGCTACCCTTTTGCCGTATGCGCACCATAACTTCCTTGCTCATTGACGGGTAGCCGAAGTAATAGTTTGTTTGCAACTGCGGCTTTACGTTTGCCTGCTCGTAGAGAATACGGTATTCGCGCTCGTCCAAGCTTAGTTTTAGCTCTTGCTCAATGTTTTTCATAAATATTTGTGTCAATTACTGTGCAGTCGGTTGCGTCAAGGGTAGCAAAATATTTGTTTTCAAGCGGTATCCACTTGTTGATAAAGTTGGCTACACCCTGCTCACCTTCGCGCAAAATCAATCTTTGTAGCTGTGTGTGCCTGTCCACTGTCAGCACAATTTTCAAGTCGTAAAATTCGCGTAGAAACGGGTGAAGCGCGTAGCTACCCTCCACAATTACAACATTACTTTTGAACAGTGTCCTCTCCTCGAAACTATCCGTCGAACAGTTGTACGCACTGTAGGTAAAGGGCATATTGTTGCTTTGCCCGTTATCCAACAGCTCTCCACTGCACAACCTCAAAAGCACTTCACGCAAGCGTTCGTAGTGAATGTTGCCACCCACTTCATTGAGGCGCGTTTCCGTGCGCATATTTTTAGGCAAAAAGAAATCGTCGCAATGGACGACGTTAGCACAGAAATGCGCTGCCAATTTGTCGGCATAAAACGTCTTGCCAGACCCGCAGTTGCCGTCTATTGCTATTATTACGGGAAGGTGTGGTTGAAGTTGTACAACCTTTTCCACCTCGGCAAGCATTGTTGCCATTACCGAATTGTTGACATGCACTTGTGCCATCAGCTCTTTTTACGTCCCTTGGGCGCAGTGTTGAAAATCTTGTTCATTTCCTCAAAGAAAGTTGCACTGTCCTTGAATTGACGGTACACTGCGGCAAACCTGATGTAGGCAACTTCGTCCACATCCTTTAACCGTTCCATTACCCAATCGCCAATGGTTTGTGAGCTGATTTCCGCTTCCATGCTGTTGTACAGATTTTTTTCGATTGCGTCCACTATCTCGTCCACTTCCGACATGGAAATGGGACGTTTTTCGCAGGCGCGCAAAATACCGTTTTTAAGCTTTATGCGGTCGTAGGACTGGCGTGTGCCGTCGCGCTTGATAACAAGAAAAGGAACCACTTCGATGGTTTCGAACGTGGTAAAACGCTTGCCGCAAGCAATACACTCACGGCGACGACGAATGCTGTTGCCGTCATCGGTGGATCGGGAATCGATGACCTTGCTGTCCTCGCAACCACAGTACATACATTTCATTTTTTGTCTCCTACGTACGTTATGTGAAGTCACATTCATCGCGCAATAGTGTGTCAACACTTGTTTTCCTTCTCTTGCGCGCGACTGCGACTTCATATAAGATTTTTAAAAATCGGTTACGGTTTTTAATCTTTTTAGTATTTCTTGGTACTCCGCTTCGGGGTTCTTGCCATCGTTGTCCAATCGGCGCAAAGTGTCCTTGTCCCAAAAACGGGCAACATTGGGGGTGATTTCGTCGGCAACTACAAGACGTCCGCTGGTTCTGCCAAACTCAATCTTGAAGTCGGCAACAATGATGCCCACCTCTTTCATTAAATCGGTCAACACCTTGTTGATACGCATGGCGTTGTAGCACATCACGGACATTTCCTCCTGGGTGCACAGCTCCATGGCGTAAGCGTGGTATTCGTTGATGACGGGGTCGTTGAGCGAATCGTTTTTGTAGCAAAATTCCAAAACGGGGAATTTGAGCTTTTTGTGGTACGGAAGCCCCAGTCGCTGTTGCATTTGCCCTGCGGAATAGTTGCGAACAATCACTTCCATCGGTATCATTTCCGCAAGCTTCACAACGCACTCGTTGTCGGTGAGCTTTGTTACATAGTGTGTGGCAATGTTGTTGTCCTCCAACACCTGCATCATGATAGCATTGATTTCGTTGCACAGCTTGCCCTTGTTCTTGAAGTACATCTTGCGCTTGCCGTGATACATCATGGCATCGTCGGAGAACTCGGCAATGGCGTGCTTTTTGCTATCTGTTGCCCACAGCCTTTTGGTTTTGCCCTCACTAATGAGGTGAGTTTTGGTAAATTCCATAGTTACCTACTATAATTTGTACTGTAAAAATATCGCTTTGTTGGCAGGGATGGTCAGTTCGAAGTTTTTGCCGCTCGGTTTTTCATTTTTCGCAAAGGGAGACTTGACCAGCTTTTTCACATAGTCGGGGACATACAAGTGTACGTGCGCTTCCTTTTTGCTTTCCAGCTTGACGGTAAACTTTCCTTTGTCAAAGTCCTGACATGCGTGTACAACTACGTTGTTTTCCGCAACGAACTGGCTGAACTTGACGTTGCCCCAGCTGTCGGGAATAGCGGGGAAAATCCTGATAACGTCCCCGTGTGAGTACATCAACATCTGCTGCACCACGTGTGTAAACGTCATGTTGACATTGAGCTGAACGGGGGAATTGTTGCCGCTACCGCATATGCCCATATCGCGCCAGTCCTTGTCTACAAAGGCAAGGTTGTTCATGGCACAGCCGCGCACCGCATTTGTTAGGCACGTATTTGCGCCATTTCCGTCGGCAAGGCGGGCATACACCGCACCCAGCACCGTCATGTTGTAGCTGTTTTGTGCAGCAGCGTCATTACGCTTCTTTTCGGCGGTGGTAAGATACAAATCTACAATTTCCGGGTCAGACAGCCAGCTTACCTCGTCGCCGAAGTAGGCAGGATACAGCGTACCGTTGGATACGCCCGTGTAGTCTACGGAAATAATCGAATTGATAAATTCCCTAAATGACCCGTCGCTTGCTATCTGCTTGTCGGGCATTGCGTCTATTAGCTTCTGCCAAGCGTCGGCACTTCCCTTGACGTTGCAAAGGGCGCAAGCTTCGATAAGGTTTGTAAGCAAATCCTTGGCAAGCTCGTAGTCCAGCACGCTGTTTTTGGCAACTACAGGGCGGTCGGTAAATGTAGCGCTGTCGGCAATACGCAAGGGCAATGCCGATGGGCTGATTTCCAAACCGTTGTCGATAAACTTGATAAAGTCATCGTAAAACAGTGCTATCTCCTTCATGAATGGAATAAGCCTTGTTTTCAAAAACCTGGTGTTTTGGCTGATTTTCGCGTACTTGTAGTACAGGTTAGCAACGTAAGCTGCGCAACCGGAAAAATGCACTGCGAACACGTCGGTACTGCCCAGACGTCCCGTATTGGGGGCGGCAACTACAGGTACCACTATACCGCGACAGCCAAATATACGCTGAGCGTTGTTGCGGTAGTCGTCAAGATTGTTCCAAAAGTAATCAAACGACTTTTCCATATTGAAGGACAAATTGCCCTGTAACGTGTGCATATAGGACATTTGCATTTCGCCGCTTGCCGAAGTGTACGCCCTGGCAGGCGTGTAACCGCCATTCCACAGCCCCACAGGGATTAGCAATTTGGCGCTTCCCTCGTCGGGTGTGCATGCAATGGTCAAGTAACGGCCGTATTTGTATATCTTTTCCGTGAGGCTAGCCGGCATTTCGCCCGTTTCCGCTTGAAACAGCATTTGCTCGATACTTTCCTGTTGCGATTCGCACAGCGATACGCTAACACTGTTGTACAGCTTGGAATGTATTGCCGCGTGTGTCTTGAACAGCTTTTCGTAGCCGTCCTTTACAAGCGTTAAACGTGCCTTTAGCGTGGTAAATTCGCGCTCTCTTATGCCGTTGGTGAATGTTTTGATAAGTATCAATATCGACTGCGCGCGCACAATTTCCACATGGTCCTGCTCGGGACGAATACTTCCGCCCAACACGTGCAGCTTAGCCACCACGCCGTAATCGGTACCGTTGTCGGGATTGCGGGCAGCAAAGGTCGCAAATTGCCTGTCGTATTTCATCTCCACGCCGTCAAGCATTTTTACACTGTCGGCACTGTCGCCGGCACTTGCGTCAATGAGGGACAGACTGAGCTTGAGCGAAATTGATCCCGCACCCTGCTTGGTTACGCGGTAGGCAATGATGTTGTCCTCGCGGGAAACAAACATGTTGCGCTTGTATTTGGTGTCGTCCACAGCATATGAAACGGTTGCTTCGCCATTTTCCATATCTAACGCACGCATGTACTCCGTTGTGGCGCCCGATTGACTGAAGTTCATGTTCAATTGACAAATGGGCAAAGGAAACTCCGTTTGCGGGCGGAAGTTCTTTTGCATAAGAGCCGTCGGCATGACACCTTGCGCACCGATGAAGTCTCCCTCTTCGATACGCTTTTTTGTTACCAGTATTTTATCGGAAATATCGGGTACAACGGTAGTACGTCCCAGCCAGGACAGAGAGGCATCGTTTATGAGTATTCTTTCCTCACAAGCCCCGCCGTACAAGTTTGCGCCCAGCTTGCCGTTGCCAAGATATAGCCCTTCACGCCATAACTCTCCCCACCAACGGGCAGGTGTATTAAATTTCAAAACATTTGACAATTTATCAGCCATACTTCACCTTTGGGTAAAACTCATGTAAGCAAGTTTTCCCGTATACATTGTATCAAAAAAAAGCATATATGTCTATAAACTTCGTCAGGAAAAAAACAAAAAAAAATTTTGACGAAAAAAAACAAAAAGGACTTGCCCACATCGGTAAGTCCTTTGCATTTTATTAAGTGCTGATTATTTAACAACCTCTACACTGCCCATTACTGTTATTTTGTCGCCATCGACAAGCAAGCCACCCTCGTGCCACATTTGATACACGGGTAGCCCGGTTTCCTGTAGCGCGCGGGCGGTACACTGCTGCTGAATGTCCGTTGCAAGGTAATGAACTTCAAGGTCTATGCCCTTGACAAGCGCCAATCCATGCCACACACCGTATTCGGCGTAATCTTCGTCGGGCGTTATGTGGTAGGTTTCCAGCTGAAGCATTGCGCCTGCCGAAGCCCCCATAACCGTACCCTTGAAGCGCTTGACCGCGTCAGCTATACCAAGCTGCTGCATGCGGGCAATTGCCTTTTCCGGCATACCGCCTGTAAAGAACAGCAAATCGGCGCCTTGTACCTGTTCAACGTGATTGCTACCGTCATAGGGGTTGAGCCACGCTATTTCCTGTTCGGTATATCCGTAGGACAGAAAGGGGCGAAGAATGTTGTCGTACTTTTCTCCGCCTTTGCCGTAGACAGACAAAAAGCTATCCATGTCATTCGCCTGCGTTTCGCGGTAGGCTAGCGGAAGAATGAGCACGCGCGGTTTTTTGCTGAATATCTTTTCCAAATGCGGACGTGCCCAGTCGCCGTCAAAGTTGTAGTAGTTTAGTAATACGTTTACCATATTTTTAGTACAGCTCCACGCCGTCTTTGCTTACGTACGCGTAGGCAATCTTGTGTTCGGGTATTTTGTTTTTACCGATTGTGATGGCGTTTGTGATAAGGCGTTTAGCATCCGCCAAGCCCTTGCCGTTGTGATACACTTCGCACAGCACGTCGCCTTTTTTAACTTTGCTGCCCAGCTGTACTTTCATTATTACACCAACGGAGAAATCGATAACGTCACTCTTTTGCATACGGCCACCGCCAAGGTGAGTAACTGCTCTGCCGATATCCGCAGCAACCATGTGCGTGACGTAGCCGTCGCTTTCGGCAAGCACTACGTCCTTGGTGCCAATAGCAAACTTTTCGGGGTGGAGAATGTAGCTTGCGTCGCCGTGTTGCGCTTCCACCATTTCGGCGAACTTGTTGAGTGCCTTGCCACTGTCGATAGCATCTTGGAACGCAACCTCCGCAGTTTTAAGCGTGTACTTGCCCGTCAATGCAAGCAGCCTCAGCGCCACTTCCTTGATTTCGTAGTACAGGCGGTTTTTCTTGCCATTCAGTACATCCACAATGCCAATGATTTCCAGTGAATTACCCACATGGTCGGACAAGGGTTGTTGCATGTCCGTAATGAGTGCGCCAATGCGTTTGCCTGCAAGCGTACCGATTGCAACCATTTTCTTTGCCAGCTCCAACGCACTTTCGGGGTCGGGCATGAACGCCCCGCTACCGTACTTGACATCCAATAAAATTGTATCCGAACCGGAAGCAAGCTTTTTGCTCATGATGCTTGCGCAAATCAGCGGAATGGAATTGACGGTGCCGGTTACGTCGCGCAAAGCGTAAAACTTTTTGTCTGCGGGCGCAAGGTTTGCTGTTTGACCGATTACGGCGCAGCCCACACGCTTTACTACGCTTTGAAATTCCTCTTCACTGAGGGCGGTGTCGAAATGCGGAATACTTTCCAGCTTGTCGATTGTTCCACCTGTGAAGCCCAAGCCACGTCCACTCATCTTGGCAACGTATACGCCACAGCAAGCAAGTATTGGAGCAAGTGCCAGCGTTGTGCTATCCCCTATGCCCCCTGTAGAGTGCTTGTCGACAACAGTGCCGCCAAGGGCGGACATATCCACGATGTCGCCACTGTGTAGCATTGCGTTGGTCATGGCAAAGGTTTCGTTGTCCGTCATGCCGTTCAAAACTATTGCCATAAGCAGCGGCGAAATTTGATAGTCGGGTATGCTGCCGTCGGTAAAGCCGTTGACAAAAAAGTTTATTTCTTCCGTTGTGAGTTCTAACTTATTTTTTTTCTTTTCGATAATATCAATGATTGTCATATCTGCCCCAAATTGTAATATATTTTTGGAATAACATATTTTACCACATTTTTAATCAATATTCAATACCTAAAAAAAAGTTGCTCAATTATTTTGAACAACTTTTTGTTGGGTGTTTTTCTTTGAAACAGGGCTGTCTAAACTCTAGACAAAAAGCTCCTGGTACGCTCCTCTTGGGGATTGTTGAATATTTCGTCGGGCGTGCCCTCCTCAACAATTACGCCACCGTCCATAAACACTACATGGCTACTTACTTCACGCGCAAAGGACATCTCGTGTGTAACTACAATCATTGTCAGTCCGTCCTTGGCAAGCGCCCGCATGGTTGCAAGCACTTCGCCCACCATTTCGGGATCCAATGCGCTTGTAGGCTCGTCGAAGAGCAACACTTCGGGGTTCATACACAGTGCACGGGCAATTGCCACACGTTGTTTTTGTCCGCCGGACAGCTGAGAGGGTCTTGCGTTAATGTACGCGTCCATACCAACCTGTGCAAGGTATTTTTTTGCAAGCTGTTCCGCTTCCGCTTTGCCCATCTTCAACACCTTGCGCGGTCCTAGCGTACAGTTGTGCAAAACATTGTAATTGTTGAACAGGTTGAAGGACTGGAACACCATGCCCATCTTTTCGCGGAATTTAGACGGATGCTTGGTAGCGGTAATATCTTGCCCGTGAAAAAGAATTCGACCTGAAGTAGGTTCTTCGAACAGATTGATACATCTAAGTAGCGTACTTTTTCCACTGCCCGACGGCCCTATGATGCAGGTAACGTCCCCTGCCTTTACGGTAAAGTCGATGTCCTTTAGCACCACGTTTTCGCCAAAGGTTTTGCCCAGGTGTTCAATTTGTATGATAGGCGTATCGGCTTGTGCTGATTCACTTGTTTGTGCAACTGTTGCAGTTGATTGCAAGCCAAGCACGGCATTATTTTGCAAGTTATTATTATTTTTCATTGCTCGCCTCCACTTGCTTTGCAAAGGATTCGGCATCCATGTTTTGAGAGCCTAGCACCTTGTAGTTTTTGTTGCCGTCCATTTTGCGTTCGATAAGCCGTAAAAGCATACTGATACCGAAGGTGAGGATGAAGTAAACTATCGCTACCAACAAATACGTTTGGAAGGTTTGATAAGTTTGTTTGACTATATCCTTTGCCACAAAAAACAGTTCGGTAAAGCCGATAACATTTAGCACGGAGGTATCCTTGATATTGATAATAAACTCGTTGCTTACGCTGGGCAGGATGTTGCGAAGCGCCTGTGGCATGACGACATACAGCATTGTTTTGCCGTGCCCCATACCTATGGCGTGCGCTCCTTCAAATTGCCCCTTGTCTATGGATATGATACCGCCACGCACAATCTCCGCCATGTACGCACCTGTATTTATCGATACGATAATGAGTCCGCTAATAGTAACGTCCATTGTACTGCCGTTATTTAGCAATGCAACACCCCAAAAGATGACCATTGCTTGCACCATCATTGGTGTACCGCGGAAAACCTCAACGTAAGCGGAAAGAATTACGTCGCCGATTTTTTTGAATACGCGCGCCACTTTGTTTTTAGGCGTGGGGATTGTACGGTATATGCCAATGAGAATACCGATAAACAGTCCTACGATTGTACCTATCAGCGCTACTAACATTGTGTAGCCCACGCCTCTAAGAATATCTATGAAGTATTCTTTAAGTATTTCTATCATTGTAAATTATCCTTACTGAAGTAATTTAACGCAAGTTACTTCACCTATTGATTATGTATGTTATTCGTCAACAATGTTTTCGCCTGTGGACAACCGGATAGCAAGGTCCATCATTTCTTCACGTTGCGTTTGTGTAACGCTTGCAAGGATACCGTTTATTTGATCGGTAAGCTTGCTACCCTTTTTGATACCTACGGCAATTGCGGTGTCCTCATCGGTTGCGGTAAAACCTGTGTCATTGTTTTTGAGATGTATATATGTAAATTCGGGATTAGATGCGCAGTTTTCGATTGCGCCCGGTTCTTCGGCAATATAAGCGTCTATTACGCCCGTCTTGAGCGCGTTGATAAGTGCGGCAAAGTCCTCAAGCGGTGTTTGACGTTTTAGTCCCAAATTGACACCCTCTCCTGCCAACGCAACGTCGTGGAATGTTCCCTGCTGAGCGGCAACCTTTGCTCCGCTAAACTGTGACAGAGTTGTTTTATCAGCGTAGCCGCCGTCCTTACGCACTACCAACACTAGGTTGCTTTGGTAATACGGATCGGAAAAGTCTATTTGCTCTTTTCTGTCCGCAGTAGGACTCATACCGGCGATAATGAGGTCAACCGTTCCTGCATTTAATGCGGGTATAAGCGATTCCCACTCCATCTTTACTACGACAAGTTCCTTTCCCAGTTCCTCGGCAATTTTCTTTGCAATCATGATGTCGTAACCGTTAGCGTAACTGTCGGGTATTTGCTTGTAGTTGGTGTTGTAAATGGGCACAGCATCATTGCTGTCGTCGCGTTGTGTGTAGTTGAATGGTGAATACGCGCACTCCAAGCCAACGTACAGCTTGTCGGGGTCCTTTGTCGAGCAAGCGCTGAAGCACACTGTGAGCGCTGCAACAAGGCTTGCGACAATAACAATTAAAATTGCCCTTGTGATAAATCTTTTCATGTTTTTCTCCCACAATTTATTTAACTGAAACAAAAAAGTCCGCAACAAGCGAGCGTATGCTGTTGCGGCAAAATAAAAACCGCAACAAGCGAGTGCTATATTGCGGAATAAGTCAACAATATACGATAGCGCTCCACTTGCGTGACAGTCCGACGCATATTTTACGCCGTCCCAGCATAGCCACACATCAGACTGAATGACTACACTTCGGTTGCTTCCCCTTTACCACCCAAAGATTTGTCTGACCCTTTGGGCTTGTCATGAAAGCCACAACCTCTATCCAATTATGCTATTATCTTAACATCGTATTGCCGCTAAGTCAAATACTTTACGGCAATTTGTCGAAATTTACTTTAAAATGCTGTTGTACAGCGTTTCGTATTCGTTGGCGGATTTGCTCCAGGAAAAGTCCGTTGTTGCAGCCTTAAACGCAAGCTTGCTCCATTCCTCCCCCTTGCGGTAAACCTTCAATGCCTCCCTCAATACGTAAAGCATATCGTGCGCGTTGTAGTTGGCAAATGTAAAGCCGTTGCCGCCTACACCGTACGGTGTTATGCTATCCTTGAGCCCGCCCGTTTCGCGAACTATTGCCACTGTACCGTAGCGCGAAGCTATCATTTGCGACAACCCGCACGGTTCGCTCTTGGAGGGCATAAGGAACAAGTCGGCACCGGAATATATCTTGCGGGATAGGTCGGAATTAAATTCGATTTTCGCAGCTACCTTGTCGGGGTACTTGCCTGCAAGATATTTGAAATACTGTTCGTACTCCCACTCGCCTGTTCCCAACACTACAAGCTGAACATCATCCTGCAGTGCTTCCTCCATCACCGCCTTGACCAAGTCCAGCCCCTTGTGAGCAACAAGACGTGTAATCATTGCCAAGATGGGCGTGTGTGCATTGACGGGCAGGTTGAGCATCTTTTGCAGTTCCTGCTTGCAGATAGCCTTGTTGGCAAGGTCCTCTGCCGAATAGTTGGCAAATAGCGCCTTGTCCGTTGCGGGGTTGTAGTAATCGATGTCAATACCGTTCAATATACCGCACAGCTTGTGTCCGTTGCGGCGGATAATGGGGTGAAGCCCGTGCGCATAGTACTCGTACTTGATTTCCTGCGCATAAGACGGTGAAACGGTAGAAAAGCTATCGCTAAGTTCTATTGCGCCCTTCATAAGGTTGATTGCTCCACCGTACTCCAAGTAGTTGATGTAATCGCGGGATATTCCGAACAAATTTTCCAGCAAGCCCAGGTCGTACTTGCCTTGGTACTCGATATTGTGAATGGTAAATAGCGCCCGAATAAGCCGATAATTGACGTAATGGCAGTATTCCGTCTTGAGATACAACAGCGCCGGCGCTGCCTGCCAGTCATGACAGTGCATGATGTCGGGATAGAAATCGACGAAACCCATTGTGTCCAGGACAGCCTTGCCGAAGAAAGCGAAACGCTCGCCGTCGTCAAAGTGTCCGTAGAGCCCGTGACGCTTGAAATAATGCTCGTTGTCTACGAAATAGTATGTTACACCATCCAGTACGTAGCGGAAAACGCCGCAATACACCTTGCGCCAAGACAGGTTTACATTGAAATTGCCCAAATATTCGAATTTAGCGCGGTAATCTTGCCTGATATCCTCGTAAAGGGGCAGAATTACGCGCACGTCGTATCTTTTTGTTTTAGCAAGCGCCTTGGATAACGAGCCCACTACTTCAGCCAGCCCGCCCGTTGCGATAAATGGCGCTGCCTCGGATGCAACAAATAAAAGCTTCTTTTTTGTTACTCTCATACTTTTCCTCAATATTTATGAACTTTGTAAAATATTACCGACCCAATGCGACTACAGCATTGTTCCTTTTGCAACGAAATAGGGAAGTTCGGCGCAACCCGACAAATTGCGTCTGTCACGAATGACTACGTTTTTGTCGGTGATAACGCTATCCAGCTTGACATTGGAGCCGATAACCGTCTTTTGCATGATGACGGAATTTTTGATAACGGTACCCTTGCCTACCTTAACTCCGCGGAACAGAATACTGTTTTCCACAGTTCCCTCAATCGTACAGCCGTCGGCAATAAGAGAGTTTTTGACGACTGCGCCCTCAAGATATTTGGTGGGTGCGGTATCGCCAACCTTTGTGTAGATGTCGCGCGCACCGTACAGCTCGTCGCGCACCTTTTTGTCCAGTTGCTCCATGCTGTGCTTGAAGTAACCTTGCAAGGAATCTATCCCTGCGTAGTAGCCGTCGAACTTGTATCCGAATATACGCATATCGTCCACGTTCTTTGCCAAGATATCCCTGCCAAAGCTGGTTTGTCCGCGCTGAACGGCTGCTTGAAGAATGTCCAGCAGGTATTCGCGCTTGATTATCATTACGTTAATGTACAGGTTGAACTTTGTTTTTCCGTCCACTCGCGGAGTGATATTAACACGCTTTACCCTGCCCGTTTGGTCGGGCTCAATTGTCATAAAGTAGTGAGATTCGATTGTGTTCTGCTCACTGTACGCCATGGTAACGTCGGCATTGTTTTCTTCGTGGAAGCGTAGCATGTCCGCCAGATCAATGCGCGCAACACCGTCGCAGTCGTATATTACAACGTACTCCTCACGGCGGGAGGACAAAAAGCCTGACACACCCATCAGCGCTTCCAGACGGGTTGTGTAGGGTGCTTCCATTTCACTGCTGTAAGGTGGAAGCAAAATTATACCGCCACCCTTACGCGCAAGGTCCCAATCCTTACCGCTACCCAGGTGGTCGATAAGCGATTGGTAATTGTTTTTAGTAACTATACCAACTGCGGTTATGCCCGCGTTTACCATGTTGGAAAGGCCGAAGTCTATAAGGCGGTACCGTCCTGCAAAGGGAATGGACGCCATTGTTCTGCGCTTGGATAGCTCGGGGACGTTTTTTTCCTGAATGTTGGAAAAGATAATTCCTAAAGTTGAACTTGCCATTTCTCTATTCCCCCTTGTAGTCCTTGTCCAGTATTTCGCCGCCTTTCACCTTGGCGCCTGCGGAGATTGTGATACCTGCACCTAGTACGGCAATGCCTTGGGCAGCTTCCTTAGCTTCGCCAACGGTAGCGGCTTCAATAACGACGTTTTCGTCAACGATTGAGTAGTTGACGGTTGCGCCCGACTTAACAACCGTATTAGCCATGATGACGCTGTCGCGTACAACTGCGCCCTTTTCCACTACTACGTTGCAGCTGAGCACCGACCGCTCAACCAGCCCGTTTATTTCACAGCCCAGCGCAATCATGGAGTTGACAACCTTGCCCGTTGTGCCCACATATACAGGGGGAGCAAGCGGACTTCTTGAGTGAATCTTCCAATCGGGGTCGGCAACGTCGAAGGCAGGCTCTGAGCCCAGCAAGTCCATGTTGGACTCCCACAGTGAGGAGATTGTCCCCACATCCTTCCAGTAGCCCTTGAAGATGTAGCTGAACATCTTTTCGCCGGCGTTTAGCATTGTGGGCAATACGTCCTTGCCGAAATCCTTGCTGGAAGAGGGGTTTTGATCGTCCGCCTCGAGGTACTTGTACAGCTTGTCCGCAGTGAATATGTATATGCCCATTGAGGCAAGATTGCTCTTGGGCTTTTTGGGCTTTTCCTCAAATTGGTAAATTGAACCGTCGTCGTTGACGTTGAGTATCCCGAAACGGGAAGCCTCTTCAATGGGCACCTCGATTGCCGCTATCGTGCAGTCGGCGCCCGTCTTTTTGTGGGCGTTTAGCATTGCCGCGTAGTCCATCTTGTAGATGTGGTCACCTGATAAGATAAGCACGTAATCGGGGTTGTACTTCTTCATGAAGTTCATATTTTGGTAGATGGCGTTGGCTGTGCCCTCGTACCAAGATGACTTCTTCTTTGCCTGATACGGCGACAGAATGTGTACTCCGCCAAAAGAGCGGTCAAGGTCCCACGGCTGTCCGTTGCCAACGTATTCGTTCAGTTCCAACGGCTCGTACTGGGTGAGCACGCCCACCGTGTCTATACCCGAGTTGATACAGTTAGACAGTGGGAAGTCGATAATACGGTACTTCGCACCAAAGGGAACCGCGGGCTTTGCAATTTTGTTGGTGAGCGCGTACAGTCTCGACCCCTGTCCGCCTGCAAGCAACATTGCAACACATTCCTTTTTTCTTTGCATAAATGCGCCTCCTATTTTACGGGATTGTAATTGTTTTGCCTTACAATTTGCCGTATTTATATGCGAAATCATTATATCATATTATTATTGGTATTTCCATAGCTTATGAAAATTTTTTGACATAAAAAAATCCCCTAAAGGGGATAAGCTAAAATGGCTGTTTTTATAAATTTAATTAGGTGTTTAACAATATACTAGTTTTTTAATTCTATGCTGAAAATATCGTCGAATGAAATTGTGAGATTGTTGTCAAGAATGAGCGTGCGGTCGTACTCGGACAGCTTTTTTATGTGCGCTTCGGTTGTGAGATACGCTCCGCCTGCCTTTTTGCCGTCCGGCTTGAAGTAGACTATTTTTACAAGCGGGCGCTCGTGTACTGTATTCTTCAAGAGCAACAGTTTTTCGTTTATGTCCGTTACGCGTTCGCCGTCAATATCCCACTTTTCGTCGGTCAAGCGCGCTGCCTCGTCTATCTCGTCGTCGTAGCCCTTGAGCGCAGCAAATGGCGAAAATTGCGCTGCCCTGTCGTAATTGGACATGCGCTTGCGGTTTTTCGACACGTGATGCGGTAAATTTATTATATCGTCGTAATTGTTTTCCATAGTTACACCTTAACAATTGCTCACCCACCTTGCGTGTGGTCGCATTGGTTTTAAACTAACTTCGCAAAGTTCGGGCGTGTACCGAACCTTTGCGTCCTTGTGGGGGATGCTGGGGCGGAACACTCCCCAGCGAAAGCTTTCAATAATTCGCGCCGTGTAAGGCGCAACTCCCAAGTCCGACCGAGGTGGAAATAAGCTTGCTAGCATAAAGCGTAGCGACTGCGTACAAGCGCCACCTCGCGTGTGGTCGGTTATTTTTTGTGACCACCTATCTGATTGTTACGCTCCATTGTAGTTGCGCCCTCTTCCATGTTCATGCCCTTGACAAGGGCGTTTTTGCCGTACTTTTTGTGCACTTTCAGCACCGTTTCCTGCAGTGCTTCTTCTTTTTGCAGCTCCGCCTCTTCCTTTGCCTTGAGCTCCGTTGCCTGTTCGTAATTGGTGAAAATGTCCATCTGTACATACTGTTCATGCGGCACGTCGTTGGCGTCAATGACGTGATTGGCAACAACGTACATGCGGCGAACAAGCAAGTTAGTGTCCACAATTCTGTCGTACAGCTCCATTACAGCCTTTGTTATCTGCTTTGTCGACGACGAGTAGCCCTTGAGGTTAATTGACCCGTGCGCACTCTTGGGGACCCTGCGCCCGTAGTGGTCTACGACAATTTCCCCCTTGTATTTGGAGCTGATTTCCTTGTTGGTGAGGTTTTCGATGTCGTACCCAACGGTCAGCACCATTTGATTTGTTTTCAGATGCTTGTCCACCAGGTCAAGCACCAGCAAGTCCGTCATTTCGCGCACTATCAGCTTGCCCTTGTCAAAGGTGTACGGTTCGGAAAGCACCTGTCCCGAGCTTATGCTGTTGGTGCTGGGACGGTACGACTTGATATCTGCAATTGTACATGGTTCATATCCCCAGGCGTGGTCAATTAGCAGCTCGGCATTGATACCGAATATCTTGTACAACAGCTGTTCGTTGGTGAGTGAGCAACGCGCAATGTCCCCCATGGTGAACAACCCGTATTGATTGAGCCTCCTGACATATCCGTTACCGACACGCCAAAAGTCGGACAAGGGCGTGTGCGACCAAAGCTGACGACGGTAGCTCATTTCGTCGAGCTCGGCAATGCGTACGCCGTCTTTATCCTCGGGAATATGCTTGGCTACAATGTCCATTGCAACCTTGCACAGATACAAGTTTGTGCCTATACCTGCCGTTGCCGTGATGCCCGTCTGCGTCAACACGTCCTTGATAATTGTGGAGGTTAGTTCACGCGCCGTCATATTGTAAAGCGGGAGATACTGCGTGACGTCAATGAACACCTCGTCTATCGAATAAACGTGGATATCCTCGGGCGCGACGTACTTTTGGTAAATCTTGAATATGCGTGTGCTGTAATCAACGTACAACGCCATACGGGGCGGTGCGATGATGTAGTCCAACGCCAAATTAGGGTTGCACTTTAGCTCTGTTGCGCTGTGCGACTTGCCGTTAAGGCATTTGTTTGGAGCATTGAACTTGCGATTTGCGTTTATGCTGTTTACCTTTTGCACCACTTCAAACAACCGCGCTCTGCCGGGTAAGCCGTAGGACTTCAAGGCAGGAGAAACGGCAAGACAGATAGTTTTTTCCGTCCTGCTTTCGTCTGCAACCACAAGATGTGTAGTTAATGGATCAAGTCCACGCTCTCTGCATTCCACAGATGCGTAAAAGGACTTTAAATCTATTGCGACGTATTGCTTGGTGCCCATATTTTTATTATACGCAATTACATGCGCTTTGTCAAAATTGAGTATCAATTTTTTTGCAAACAAAAACCCCGCAGATTGAGTTTAGCTCAACCTACGGGGTGCGTTTGATTAAAATGTTAATTCAGCCCGAATATGCTACGCAAAGCATCTATCTTTTCCTGACTGATTGTGTCGTCTGCTTCCATTCCATCAAGAATATCTGCAATCATTTCACGGTGTTCGGCATCATCCAGCTGATCGCTGAGGTTGATACCATCCTGTTGCTGCAGCATATCAAGGATGAGATCACTTTGCGCTATATCGCGAAGAATGCTTTCGGCATCTTCCCTGGTAAGCTCCGACGTATCCTTGTTGTTGTATTCGTACAAATGTGTAAAGATTTCGCCTTCCTTTTGGAAATTGATGCCTGTAATGTTCATGCTATTCAAGTCGGCAAGACCCAATTCGTCACCCAGCGTTGTCATAAGCTTGTTGACCGTTGTCCTTGCTTCGTCAGACATGCCCGCCTTGATTGTGTCCAGATTGCCGAAGATAGTCTCCAACGTATTGATGTTTTCTTGCGTGAGCAAGTTTTTGAAATCAATATCTTGAAGCTTGATGAGCTCCTTGGCAATGTCAACCAAGCCACGGACTGCTTCTATCTGACCGGGGAAGGTAATCTTTGTGCCGTCCTCCAGCTTTACTTGAGATAAGCGCGCAAAGGGTTTTGCACCGATTGTGTCGTACATCTTTGCCAAGCCCGAATCGGCATATTCGCTCACCATACCCATGATGTCGAAGTTCGAAGCCGTTGCGTCACCTTCCTCGGGCAGGTCGCTACTGTTGTCGTAATCGACTGCGTAAGTGTCCGATTCGCCCATTATGCCGTTCAGTTCACCGGAAGCGGTCATGATGCTATTTGTTTGCACCAGCAAGCCTGTGAGCACAACGCACACGCAC
This sequence comes from Clostridiales bacterium, assembly GCA_022508345.1. GTDB lineage: Bacteria > Bacillota > Clostridia > Christensenellales > CAG-314 > Fimimonas. The sequence goes on from JAFLVK010000001.1 coordinate 67,574, forward strand.
ACAGCAACAATCACACCCTGAACAGCACCGATAACAGCGCCAATCAAACTGTGTTTTTTGGTGCTGACAACATTGCCACGCTCGTCCTTGACGCGCCTGGGCTTGACGAAAAGCTTGCAAATAGGGAACACAATTGCCCATGTCAGGAACCAAAGCACAAAGAACAACACCAAAAATACCATTATTTGCAGTATGCTCTGTACCAAAGGAATTGCGAATTCTGCCATGGATTCGGGCAGGTCGCTTGTGATTGTTTCTCTTATGAAATCCTGCATGACCATGCTTTCGCCATTAATTTGAATTTCCGTAGTCATGAGCGTTTTTGCAAATGTACCGCACAGTGCAAATGCCACAACAATGCACACCACAATCAAGATGAGGCGTAACAGTGCGCGACGTGAGCCTCTAAGCAGCCCCAACAGCACCCCAAACACAATGGGCATTACTGTTAACAGTGCCATTGCCAACAAAATGTAATTCATAAATTTCTCCTAAATGTTTCTGTTTATATTTTATCCAAAAACAGACAAATTATTGTAATTTAATAATATGTTACACTATTGCGCTAAATTAGTCAACATATCAAAAGCAAAAGCTGACGCAAGAAGCGTCAGCTTTTTATTAGAATGTGTAACTACAATTAGGAAAGATGCGCAAAGTATTTGATTGTGCGTACCATTTGTGTTGTGTAGCTGTTTTCGTTGTCGTACCAAGCAACAACCTGAACTTGCCACAAACCGTAGCCAACCTTGGTAACCATTGTTTGAGTTGCATCAAACAAGCTGCCGTAACGCATACCGATGATGTCGCTGCTTACAATGGGGTCTTCGTTGTAACCGTAGGATTCGTTAGCAACGCTCTTCATATGTGCGTTGATAGCTTCAACTGTCAAGTCGTCGTCTGCCTTTACAACTGCTACAAGGATTGTTGTAGAACCTGTGCAGGTGGGAACACGTTGAGCGGAACCGATAAGCTTTTTGTCAAGTTCGGGTATTACAAGACCGATAGCCTTAGCTGCGCCTGTGGAGTTGGGAACGATGTTTTGAGCAGCTGCGCGAGCACGGCGAAGGTCACCCTTGCGGTGAGGTCCGTCAAGTACCATTTGGTCGCCAGTGTAAGCGTGAACTGTTGTCATGATACCGCTCTTGATGGGAGCAAAATCGTTCAAAGCCTTAGCCATGGGAGCAAGGCAGTTGGTTGTGCAGCTTGCAGCGGAGATGATTGTGTCTTCTGCTGTCAAAATGCTTTCGTTTACGCCGTAAACAACTGTGGGAAGATCGTTGCCTGCGGGTGCGGAAATGATAACCTTCTTAGCGCCTGCATCGATGTGAGCTTGGCTCTTAGCCTTTGAGCAATAGAAGCCTGTGCATTCAAGCACTACGTCTACCTTCAGTTTCTTCCAAGGAAGATTTGCAGCCTTGGGTTCAGCATATATTGTGATTTCCTTGCCGTCTACTGTGATGGAGCCGGGTGTAACAACTGTCTTGCCGTCTTCTGCGTATTCGGGCTCTTTGCTTTCTACGGTGTGACCCATAGCAACATAGTTGCCTTGAGCTGTGTCGTACTTCAACAGGTGAGCAAGCATCTTGGGGCTTGTCAAGTCGTTGATAGCTACGATTTCATATCCGGGTGCGCCGAACATCTGACGGAATGCAAGACGACCGATACGTCCAAAACCGTTGATTGCAACTTTTACGTTTTTCTTTGCCATTGTGAGTTTACCTCCAAAAAAAATTTCAATAAGGTTTTACAATACTTCTTTACTAAAAAAAAGTATTGTGGTACAATACCTCTTATAGTATATCATAAGGTAAATTGTTTGACAACAATAAACAATAAATTTTGCTTATAAATTCACTTTTTATCTTGTATAAAATTTATCTATATTGGAGGTATACAAATGCCACTTGTTACAACGAAAGAAATGTTTGAAAAGGCCTACAAAGGGGGATATGCAGTAGGCGCATTTAACGTAAACGACATGGAGATGGTTCAAGCCATCGTCGAAGCCGCAAACGAATGCCGTTCGCCCGTGATACTGCAGGTATCCGCAGGCGCAAGAAAGTACGCTAACCCCGTTTATCTGCGTCATCTCGTTGCCGCAGCCGTAGAAACAACGGATATCCCCATTGCTTTGCACTTGGATCACGGCGCAGATTTCGAAATCTGCAAGGCAAGTATCGACGGCGGCTTTACGTCCGTTATGATTGACGCTTCCAGTAAGCCTTGGGAAGAAAACATTGCCCTAACCCGCAAGGTTGTGGAATATGCTCACGCTCACGGCGTTGTTGTTGAAGCAGAGCTTGGCAAGCTTGCAGGCGTTGAAGACGATGTAAAGGTGGAAGCTCACGACGCAATGTTCACAAGCCCCGACGAGGTGGAAGAATTTACCGCACGCACAGGTATTGATAGCCTTGCTATCGCTATCGGTACAAGCCACGGCGCGTACAAGTTCAAGCCCGGTCAAGACCCCAAGCTGCGTTTGGACATTTTGGAAGAAATCGGCAGACGTCTGCCCAACTTCCCCATTGTTCTTCACGGAGCTAGCAGCGTACCTCAAGACAAGGTTGCCCTTGTAAACAAATACGGCGGAGCAATGCCCGATGCAATCGGTATCCCCGAAAGCGAACTGAGAAAAGCAGCTAAAATGGCTGTTTGCAAAATCAACATCGACAGCGACCTCCGTCTATCCTTTACCGCTGCCGTACGCCAACACTTTGCACAGCATCCCGACCACTTCGACCCCAGACAGTATCTTGGTGATGCTCGCGCAATGATGAAGGAAGAGGTTAAGCACAAGATTATTAACGTGCTTGGCAGTGCAAACAAAGCTTGAGGCACTTATAAACTTCGGTATGCTTTGTTAAACTGCGCGTTCCTTCGGGTCATGTACGCTTAGTACACTCCCCTCGAAATGCTCGTTTGCCTCGCCTACCTCGTTTCTAACCGCCTCAAGGGTGATTTCCATAAAAATTTCCATTCCATATTTAATTTTTCACAAAAAAGGCAACCAAAATTCGGTTGCCTTTTTTACTTCAAATCCTAGTTATTACGCGGTGCTTGTGTACACAAAATTATTTATTTTTGTACAAGTCTACAAGGTTTAGTAGCACCTCAAGGCACTGCTCCATTTCTTCAAGGACGGCATATTCGTATCTGCCGTGGCAGTTGTAGCCACCTGTAAACAGATTGGGGCATGGCAACCCTTCGTAGCTGAGACGTGCGCCGTCCGTACCGCCGCGGATAGGTACTACCTTGGGCGTGACGCCTGCCTTTTCCATTGCCAGTATTGCGTTGTCCACAAGGTGTATGTGCGGAAGTATCTTTTCCTTCATGTTGTAGTAGCTGTCGACAATTTCCGCTTCCACAGTACCTTGCCCGTGCTTTTTGTTCAAAAAGTCCACTATTTCGGCAAATAGCTTTTTCTTTGCTTCGAACTTTTCCCTGTCGTGGTCGCGAATGATGTAGTAGGCTGTTGCATTGTCGCAGGAGCCCTCCATGCTGTCAAGGTGGAAGAAGCCCTCGTAACCGCTTGTATAGCGCGGATTTTGTTCAACAGGCAACATTGATTGCAGCTCCATAAGCACCAAATTAGCATTGAGCATAAGTCCCTTTGCCGTGCCGGGGTGTACGGACATGCCGTGCACCTTTACCTTAGCAGATGCCGCATTGAAGTTTTCGTATTCCAGTTCGCCTACGCCACCGCCGTCAACGGTATACGCGCCGTCTGCGCCAAAGCCCTTGACGTCAAAGAAATCGGTACCGCGCCCCACTTCCTCGTCGGGGGTAAAGGCAATCTTGATTGTACCGTGCTCAATTTCCGGGTGAGCAACCAGCGTTTCGGCAAGCTGCATGATTGCGGCAACACCTGCCTTGTCGTCTGCGCCAAGTAGCGTTGTGCCGTCGGTGCAGATTATCGTTTGTCCTTTCTTTTCGGCAAGCTCACCGAAATCCTTGGGCGAAAGCACTCTGCCCTCTGCCATTGCGATGTCGCCACCGTCGTAGCGTTCGGTAACAATGGGCTTTACGTCCTTGCCGGAAACTGCCGATGACGTATCGACGTGTGCGATAAAGCCAAGCGAATACTTGCTTTTGGTATTTGCCGGGATTGTCGCGTAAACGTATCCGTACTTGCTGTCCATACGCGCTTGTATTCCCAGTTGCGTAAGCTCCTCCAGCAACAGTCTTAACAAGTCCTTTTGCTTTTCACTGCTTGGATACTGCTCCACGTCAGGCACCGACTCCGTGTCAATCTTTACATATTTAATAAATCTATTTAACAGTTGTTTGTTCATAATAAGTCCTTTTATTGTAATTGTTTAAGGCGTTAGAAACGAGCAAGACGAGGCGCGCGAGGCTTTTGCGAGGGAGTTTACTAGACGTAAATGACCGAGCAAAAACGCAAGCGGAACAAAGTATTGCAAAGTTTATAACGTCTTAAGCCCGCGGTCCTCATCAAGATATGAGGCCTGTAAATCTGCTATGTGAATGAGCAAAGCCAGCTTGTACTTGGCAAGCGCCTCACTAAGCGCGTAGCTGCCACCCTTTACGCGTTCGTCAAAGCCACCCATATGCCAATTGATTGCCATTGCTTCCTCGGCGGTCAGCTTCATGTACTGGGTGATGATAAATACGGACTTTTCGCCGTGTCCGTAGGGGAACCTTTCTTCCACCCTGTAGTAAGGCTTCTTTACCCACTCGTAGCCTTCCTTGACATTACGGTAATCTGTTACGTAGTAATTTACCTTGCACAAGTCATGCAGTAAACCGCATATAGCAATGCTTTCGTCCGTTACAACGCTTTGGTAATTGTCGCCGTACTCTTGACGGACTAGCGAAAGCAGCCGCTTGTATACATTTAGCGAGTGCTCACACAAGCCACCCTGCTCGGCAAGGTGGAAACGTGCTGAAGCAGGTGCCGTGAAAAAGTCGCTGCCGGTTAAATACTCCAACAGACTGTCCGCTCCGTCGCGCTTTATGTGCTTGGTGTATATGTCGATAAATTCCGCTTTGGTAATGTTGATATCAGGCATATTGTACTCCTTTATCCTATTTGCTGAAATATTTATTTACAATTGTTTCAGCATGTTATTGTATCCAAATATAACTGCACTATTTCAAGTGCTGCAACCATTCCTCTTTGTTGAAACGGGGATTGGCTGGGCTTGTGGAACTCAGCTTGTAGATGGGCACCTCACCGCTGTAAACGGTTTTTGTTAGCTTGTACGCTGTAGCGCCGTTACAAAGTATTTTTACTATATTGCATTTGCCAAGTATTTGCGACAAATCCACAAGTGTGTAGTCGGTGATGTCGGCGTCCATTGAACCGCGTATATTGCAGCTTTCAACGATATCCCACAAGGCAACGCCGTGAGCTAAACACAGGCGCTTTTTCTCCTCCACCGTTGTTACGGTTTGTTCGCCGAATGCTTCACACAACGTGCGCCAAAATCTGTTTTGCGCATTGCCGTAGTAGAAATCGGTTTCGCGCGATTTCACACTGGGAAAACTTCCCAAAATGAGTACCCTACTGTTGCTGTCAAATATCGGTGGAAACCCGTGAAATTTACTCATAGAGAAATTATACAATACTTTGAAAATTCTTGCAACAGCAACAAAGTGATGCATACCGTAACGGCAGAGGCGAGGGTGTTGTGAAAAAGTGAATCTCGAACAGTGAGCGAGAGCGTCAGCGAAGCGGTGAATCTTTTTGGGAATGCCCGAGGTAATGATAGCGCTTGTTGTTGACGGCAAACATCAGTGCACACAGCGCAACGGACAAAACGTCGGCAACGGGCGTAGATATCCATATACCGTCCAGCCCCCAAAACAGTGGCAAAATGAATATGCATATTATCTGGAAAACCAGCGTGCGCCCGAAGCTTGCTATCGCCGAAATCAAACCGTTGTTGAGCGCGGTAAAGAATGACGAACAGAACATACAAAAACCGCAAAACAAAAAGCAAATGGAGTACAGCCGCATTGCCCGAGTGGTCAACACCATAAGCTCGGGGCTTTCGCGGACAAATATCCAAGCTATCGGTTCGGCTAAACCAACGGACAGTGCACACATGACTACGCCAGTGACGGCAATGACTATCATGGACTTTTTGAAGATGTTTTGTAGCTCAATGCGGTTAGCCGCGCCAAAGTTGTACCCTACAATCGGCGCAACGCCAAGGCAGTAGCCGATGAATATTGCAACAAACACAAATGACACGTACATTATTACGCCGTATGCCGCAACGCCGTCATTTCCTGAAATTTTCAAAAGCTGCCAGTTGTAGATAATGGACACCAGCGACATTGCAATGTTGCCCAGTAGTTCGCTTGACCCATTGAAGCAAGATTGCACAATTGCCCTGCCGTAAAAACGTGTCCTGACAAAGCGTAGCAAGCTGCTGTTTTTGCAAGCGAAGTAAATTACGGGCAACAGCCCGCCAACTACCTGCGCAAGCGCCGTGGCTACCGCTGCGCCCACTATGCCCCACTTGAATACGGCAATAAACAGCGCGTCCAACGCCATGTTGGTAACGCCGCTGCACACTGTAAACACAAACCCTAAGTTGGGCTTTTCCGCCGTAATAAAAAAGCTTTGGAACAGGTTTTGCAGCATGAAAAATGGCATTGCGCAAATAAGTATCTTGGCGTAAATTACCGCTAAATCAAGTACGGCATCTTTTGCCCCTATCAGCACGGCAATGGGACGTAGCAAAAAGAAAACGCCTACTGCAAGCACCACGCCGAGAGCAAATGTGACCATTACTACAAGGGTAAAATACTCATTAGCGCGCTTTTTGTCCCCCTCGCCAAGCGTTTTGGACACTATCGCCGTACCGCCTGCGCCAAACATAAAGCCCACCGCACCCAAAATCATGATAACGGGGAATATCAAATTTATCGCAACAAATGGGTCCTCTCCGGCAAAGTTGGACACGAAAATGCCATCCACTACCGAATAAATGGAAGTGAATATCATCATAAAAATCGGTCCCATACAAAAGCGAAGAAGCTTTTTGTACGTAAAGTTGTCGGAAAGCTGAATTTTCATAACTTATAGTATATTAAACGATTAAATAATAAAAGTCAATTAATGCAAAGCGCGGTAACATTTTTTTGAAAAAAACCATATTGTGAAACAGACTAGTTTAGTCAAATACGAAAGCCGAAATCTCGGCGAAATGGAGGTAAAAATGTTCAACGGTATGTTTAACGACGGTGGCTGCGAAGGCGGCGGCTACGGCAACGGCGGTCACGGCGGCTGCGGTGGCGGAATGTTCGGTGGCTGCAACTGCACTTGGATCTTGCTCATCATCTTGTTCCTGTGCTGCTGCGGTGGAAAACTTAAGAATTTTAGCCTGTGCGTAAATCCTTGCTGCTTGATCCTTTTGATCGCTTTGCTGTTCTGCGGCGGCGGAATGAAGATCGGTCCGGAATGCAAATAAGCTAAAAATCAATCTCAACTTGTACATAACAAATGACAAAAGACTACGTCTCATGACGTAGTCTTAAATTATTTGTCTTCTTCCAGTTCAATTTCCTTGTTGGCAAAGCCCTTGCCGATAACTTCCTTGACGTTTTCCACATATGCAAACGCTTGCGGATCAACCTTGTTGATGATACGGCGCGCCTTGACAAGCTGCGACTTGTTGATTACGCACAGTATCATTGTCTTTTCCTGGTGGGAATAGCCGCCCACAACCTTGACGGCGGTTACACCGTGCTTCAGCCCTTCCTTTAATGCTTCTGCCATTTCATCGGGCTTGTCTGTTGTAACCTCCAGCTCGAACGCTGCCGAAAAGCCCTTGAATATGCTCTCCTGCACAATTTCGCATATGAACGCAGCCGAAAGCGAATAGATAAACATGTTTACTGCTTCGGTAGCATTTTTTGTAATTATCCAATACACCGCTGAACTGACCAGCACTACCACAGTATTTGCCAACAGAATAAAGCGCATTGCGGAGCTACTGCTTTTCTTGGAGTGGCGCTGTACGATAAGTCCAACAATGTCCGTACCGCCCGCAGATGCGTTTACCGACAGTAGCATAGGTAACGACAGTCCGTGCAATGCACCGCCGATAATTACGTAAAGCACCTTGTCGTAGGTGTAGCCGTCAGCAGACATAACCTGCTTGACCAGTTGTGCTACATCCAGTATGCGAAGCAAAACAAGCTCCACACCCAAAAACAGCAAATACAGCATCGTCTTTACGGCAAAGCGTCTGTTAAAGCGGAAAAAGCAGTAAATTACGATGGGGATATTTATCACCAACAGCCACAGTCCTGCGGACAAATACCACTTGGCTGAGCTCAGCCCCGTTAGCAATATGTCGAGAATTGACGCCATGCCCAGTGCTCCGTCGATAAGAGCATTGACGGGAAGCAAAAAAACTTCGACGGCAACCGCTGTTGCCAAGCTTGCGCAGAATACAATCAAAATCTGCTTTAAATTGTACATAAATGATGTTTTCATTTGGTCTTGTAGCTCCTGTTAAACGTAGGACGGGAGAATATGTCGTGTACATCCTTGACAAAAGTAAATGCATGCGGATCGCGCGCTTTTACCAGCTGTTTGAGTTGGGTTATCTGTCTGTATTGAACAATTACAATCACCATCTTGCGCTGTGGCGTGTTGGGGTCGCTGTTGACCACGTCTACACAGCTGCAGCCACGCTTGAAGTGGTTTGTGATGTCTTCCATTATCTGCTCGTACTCAGTGGTTACAATCAGATACTTTTGCGGGTGGTTGAAGCCACGCTTGAGCATACCCATGCTTGTTGTACCCACAAATATATACGTTAGCGAGTAAATGGCAATTGAAACACTTTCGCCCACTACTGCGATAACAATAGCGCTGCCTATGATGTTGATAAATACATTTGTAATCATGATAACCTTGGACAGGTCAATTTCGGGGTGATACTTGGAAACAATCTTGGCTATTACTTCCGTTCCACCGTTACTGCCGTTGTATTCGGATGCGGTGTACATGGCGTAGCCAATCATTATCCCGCCGAAAATTACGGCTATTAGACGTGCGCTTGTGTCGGTAAACTGTAGCTGAGGGAAATATGCAAGAATAGCCAATGTTGCGGTACACACAATGGTTGCCCAAATTGTCTTGAAGGTGAAGTCGCCCCGCAGCAAAATGATAGAACAAATAAGTAACGGAATGTTTAGTGCAAAATACACTATCGACATCAGTGACTCGAACTCTACACCGACAAACGGCACTAAAATATACGTTAATGCCGACGACAACCCACTGATACCGCCCGCAATCAAATGTGCGGGATTGATAAATGTGTACATTGAAATACCGTTGACAACACCTGCAACGGTTATCCAAAGATATTCTGTTAGCTTGGTCAAAAAGCTTTTAGCGGTGAGTTTTTTCATTTGTCCAGTTATTTGACAACCTTTTTCAATATAACAAATTCGTTTGTTTGCAAATTACAGCTTTCGCTGTACTTTCTGCCTGTAAGCATGTCCTCGTAGATGTCGCCAAGATACAGGTTGTAGCTTTCGTGGCTTCTGTTGACGGCAACAATCACCTGCGTTTGCGCGGCGGTGTCTACACGCTCAAAGGCGTAAACGCCGTGTTCCGCTACAAGCTGGTGGAAATCACCGTCGGAAAATACGGACAGGCTACGCAGCTCGCCCAGCCTGCGGTAAAAGTCCAGCATAAGCTTGTTCTCTTCCCCCCAGGGATAGCAACAACGGCAAAACGGATCCTTGTAACCCTCCATTGCCACTTCATCGCCGTAGTAAACACATGGGAAGCCGAACATGGTATATTGCAGCACAGCCGCAAGCTTAAGTAGCTTTGAGCCTTGCTTGTACTGTTCGTCCGTCATCTTGGTGCGCGCCATTGTTTCCTTGCTGGCATTGTCCAAACGGGTACCTGCAAGGTTGGTCAAAATGCGAATTGTATCGTGCGTACCGAGAATGTTCATGAGGTTGTTGCGAACATAGCTTGGGTAGTTGTTGACCAAGTCGAACACAACGTGAGACAGCGCCCCTACGTTGCCGTCGCGCACGAACTCGATGATACCGTTCATCAGCGGATAGTTCATGACGGAATCCAGCTGGCTGCCGTCCAAATAATGACGGCGCGTGCCGTAGTCCACCTTGTTGGACGCGTCCTCCCACACTTCGCCAATGATTGCCGCGTCGGGCTTTTCCTTTTTAGCAGCGGAAACAATTTTGTCCAGCATTGGGTCGGCAATTTCGTCCACCACGTCCAAGCGCCAACCTGCTGCTCCTGCGTTCAGCCAACGGCGCACAATGCCGTTTTTGCCGGTAAAGTACTTCTGTGCGCTGCTGTTGTACGCATTTACGCGCGGTAGGCTTTGGAAGTTCCACCAGCACTCGTAGCTTCCGTCGGGATGAATGTTGAACCAATCGCGATACGGTGAATGTTCGTCGTTGTACGCGCCCGCTTCGCTGTACTTGCCGTCAAGGTTAAAGTACTTGGAGCTTGCACCAACGTGATTGAACACGCCGTCCAGTATTACCTTAATTCCGTACTTCTCCGCCTGCTCGATAAGTTCGGCAAAGTCATCAAGCGTTCCAAACATAGGGTCGATAAGCTCGTAATCTTCGGTGTCGTACTTGTGGTTGCTGTACGCCTTGAATATCGGGTTTAGGTAAATTGTTTTTACGTTGAGGGAGTGTAGATAGGAAAGCTTGCTGGTAACCCCCTTGAGATTGCCCCCGAAAAAGTCGCGGTTGCGTACAACCCCGTCCTCTTCGCGGAAAAAGGGCTGTTCGCCCCAATGGCGCAATATTTTGTCTTCGTTGGGCACAGTGTCGCCCGTAGCGCAAAACCTGTCCACCATTATCTGATACATTACGCCCTTGTTGAGCCAGGTGGGTGTGTCGTACTGCTTTTTGTAAACGGAAAGCTGCCAGGGGCGCACGTTGTCGTAGTACAAAGAGGCGCGTTGCCTGTCGTCAATGCCGATGTAGCGCTCATATGTTACGCCGTCCATCACAAAGTAGTACCAGTACAGTCCCTTTTTAAGCTTGACGTTGGCAATATAGTTGTCGTAACCGTCGCCACTTTGATCCACGTACATTACGTACTCCTGATAGAAGCCGTCACCGTCGCCGTACACTACAAGCCTAACCTCTCTCGGCGCAACCGTCTCATGTATTTGCAGACGAATTCCAAACTGTACGTTTTCCGCAACTGCGCCTACGATACTTTTGTGAAATTCGTCCGTTGGGTTGTATCTGACGTAGTCCATTACATTCTCCAAATCTTTTGTGCGTATTCCTTTACAGCGCGGTCAGCGGCGAACCTGCCAGCCTCGGCAATGTTCTTCAATGACATGCGGTTCCACCTGTCAACATCCTTGTACGCTTCGTCCATCTTTTCGTACACTGCCATGTAATCGGAGAAATCGGCAAAGCACATGTACGGATCGGCAATCGGGTAGTTTCTTAGCAGGTAGTTGCTTATACTTTCGAATGTTTCGCCTGCGAAGCCTGTGTTGAGCTCTTCGATAATCACACGCAGCTTGGGAAGCTTGAAGTAGTAATTGGTGGAATTGTATCCTGATTCCCACAAATCGGTAACTTCCTGAGCGTTCATACCGAAGATAAAGATGTTGTCAAGCCCCACGGCTTGGCTCATTTCTACGTTTGCACCGTCGAGTGTTCCCACCGTCAAAGCGCCGTTAATCATGAACTTCATGTTGCCCGTGCCGCTTGCTTCCTTACCTGCAAGAGAAATCTGCTCGGAAATTTCCGCAGCGGGGATGAGCTCCTCAGCCATGGTTACGCAGTAGTTCTCCATGAACACCACGTTGAGTTTTTCGCGAATTTTGGGATGTGACTCCAAGTCCTTTTGAATACAGCAAATAAGCTTGATAACTTCCTTTGCAGCGTAGTAGCTGGGGGCAGCCTTTGCGCCGAAAATAAATGTTTGCGGCGTAACGTCCAGGTCGGGATTTTCCTTTAAATCGTGGTACAGAGAAATTATCTTCAACACGTTCAACAGCTGGCGCTTGTATTCGTGCAGTCTCTTAACCTGCACGTCGAAACGCGTGTTGGGGTCTATTTGTACGCCCAAGCGTTGCAGTGCGCGGTTGGCAAAACGCTCCTTGTTGGCGCGCTTGATTGCCACCATCTTTTCGTGCACGTCTTTGTCGTCCAAAAACGCGTTGAGCTTTTTCAGTTCGGCAGCGTCGGACACAAACTTGTCGCCGATAAGCTCCTTTATCAGCCCTGTCAAGCCGGGGTTAGCCTGGCAAAGCCATCTGCGGTGTGCAATACCGTTTGTTACGTTGGTGAACTTGCTAGGCTCCAGCTCGTAAAAGCTCTTGAACAGGTCCTTTTTCAATATGTCGCTGTGCAGCTCACTTACGCCGTTTACGTTGTGCGAGCTTACAATGGACAGATTTGCCATACGAACCTGTCCGTAAGCGATAACGGCAAGGTCTGATACCTTTTTCCAATCCTGAGTTTTGTCCCAGTACTCACGGCATGCACGTTCGTTGATTTCAACAATTATTTGGTAAATTCTGGGCAACAGCTTTTGCAAGATGTATTCCGGCCAGCACTCCAACGCTTCCGCCATGACGGTGTGGTTGGTGTAAGCCGTTACGCTCTTCACCAAGCTCCATGCGTAATCCCAATCAAGGTGATATTCGTCAATGAATATACGCATAAGCTCCGGTCCGCAAAGTGCAGGGTGCGTATCGTTGATGTGCACCGCTACCAGGTCGGTAAACTTGTCGAAGTTGCCGTAACGCTTGTAGTGGTCGGATACGATATTTTGCATTGCTGCGGAAACAAGGAAATATTCCTGCTTGAGGCGCAAAATCTTGCCCTCTTCGTGGTCGTCGTTGGGGTACAGCACCTTTGTTATCATTTCCGCCTGAGATTGCTCTTCAAGCGCACGCAGATATTCACCCTGGCCGAACGTGCGGAAGTCGAAGGGCTTGTTGTTACGGGCAGCCCACAAACGCAGCACGCCCACTGCCGTTGCATCGTAGCCTTCCACCACCATGTCGTACGGGAAAGCCTTGACCTCTTGGCAATCTACCTGTTGGTAAATGGGTCCCTTGTCCGTCCATATTTCCTTTACTTCGCCGCCAAAGCGTACAATTTGAACCTTGTCGGCGCGTTCCTTCAGCCACACTTCGCCACCGGGTAGCCAGTTTTCCGGCAATTCCGTCTGCCAACCGTCTACAATCTTTTGTTGGAAGAAGCCGTACTCAAAGCGAAGCGAATGTCCCATAACAGGGTAATTTTCCTTGGCAAGACAGTCCAGATAGCAAGCTGCAAGTCTTCCAAGACCACCGTTACCCAAGCCTGCATCCGGTTCGCAATCGTACAGGTCGTTCAATTCAACGTAGTAGTACTTTTTGAGGGTTTCGGCAAACAAGCCATCCAACCCCATATTGAAAAGATTGTTTTTGAGGCTTCTGCCCATCAAAAATTCCATTGACAGGTAATGGATTCTTTTTCTGTCTCTTGCTTTGTGCTGTCTGTTGAAAGCTGTGCGCTTGTCCAGTAGCATATCTCTCACAACGCTGCACACACAGCGGTAAAGCTGTTGAATTGTAAGCTCCGTTGCCGATACGCCAAACGATTTGTTGGAGGCGCTCTCTATCATATCATTTAGACGTGATTTGGTAAGATTTGTTGATGCTGCCATTTATTTTTTCTCCCTGCTTTTAGATTGTTTGGTTGCCGCCTTGTAGTAGTACATTACCGACGAAGCGGGTATTGTAAACTCGGCATATCCCTCGTCGTTGGTGGACACTTCGCGTATCACGTCCACACCCTTTCCGCCGTATTTGTATTCGTCGCTGTTCAAAACAAGCTTGTACTGCCCTGCGTCCATAAAGAAGCCGTAATTACGGTAATCGTAAATGCTGAAGTTGATGATAACAAGCACGGTGTTACCCTTTTTGTCCAGGCGCTCAAATGCCAGTACGCTGTTTTGACTGTCGTCAGCAAGCAGCCACTTGAAGCCCTCCCAGTTGGTATCGTTTTGGTATAACGGTTTGTACTTTTTGTACGCCTTGTTGAGGTCCTGAACAAACAGCTTGTGGCTGTCGTGCTTGGGGTAGGTAAGGAGCAACCAGTCCAGCTCCTTGTCCTCGTTCCACTCATTCCACTGGGCAAGCTCCACTCCCATGAAGTTGAGCTTTTTGCCGGGGTGTGAATATTGATAACCTAGCAAAGCCTTCAGCTGGGCGAACTTGGTGTCGTAGTCGCCAAACATCTTGTTGATGAGGCTACCCTTCATGTGTACCACTTCGTCGTGCGACAGCGGCAACATGTAGTTTTCACTGTAGGCGTAGCACATGGAGAATGTCAGCTTGTTGTGGTTGTCTGCGCGCCACAGCGTGTCCGTTTTCACATAGGACAGCACGTCGTTCATCCAGCCCATGTTCCACTTGAAGTTGAAGCCCAGTCCGCCTACATATGTGGGGTGAGTTACCTTGGGGAATGCCGTCGATTCCTCCGCTACAAACAGCGCGTACGGGCAAGCCTCAAATACCTTGCAGGACAACTGGCGCAAAAAGTCGATTGCTTCAAGGTTTTCCTTGCCGCCCCACTTGTTGGGTGCCCACTCGCCGTCCTTGCGGTCGTAGTCAAGGTACAGCATGCTGGCAACTGCATCTACGCGCAGTCCGTCAATGTGGAACTCCTTGAGCCAGTACATCGCGTTTGAAATGAGGAAGCTTTTTACTTCGAATCTGGAATAGTCAAATATACGCGTGCCCCAGCTTTTGTGTTCCTTTTTGAACTCGTCTGCCGATTCGTAACAGCATGTGCCGTCAAATTCGTAGAGGCCGTGCGCGTCCTTGCAGAAATGCGCGGGTACCCAGTCCAGTATTACGCCAATACCTGCCTTGTGAAATTGATTGATAAGGTATTTCAAGTCGTCAGGCGTGCCGTAGCGACTTGTAGGCGCGTAAAAGCCCGTTACCTGATACCCCCATGAGCCGTCAAAGGGGTGCTCCATAAGTGGCATAAATTCCACGTGCGTGTAGCCCATCTTTTTGACGTAGGGAACAAGGTACTTCGCCAAGTCGCGGTAACTGTACAGCCTGCCGTCGAAGTGGCGACGCCATGAGCCTGCATGCACCTCGTAAACGCTGACGGGGCTTTTGTAGATGTCCTTTTTCTTTTGTTTTTCAATCCACTTTTCGTCCGTCCATTGAAATGGCTCCGACGGGTCGTAAATTATGCTTGCGGTTTTCGGGCGAACCTCGGCGTAACGCGCGTAGGGGTCAGCCTTGTAAAGGATGCTGCCGAACTGTGTTGTGATGGCATATTTGTAGCAATCACCCGGCTGAGCTTCCAGCGTTATTTGCCATATGCCGTCCACCAGTGTCATCTTGTCGTGAGCAAACAGCCAGTTGTTGAAGTCACCCACAACGCACACTTCCTTGGCATTGGGCGCCCACACTGCAAAGTGGTACTGTCCGTCACCCACCCTGTGGCAACCCAGTAGCTCGTAAGCGTTGGAGCTTTCACCGTTGTAAAACTCTGTAAATTTGTTAGACATATTTTTCTTCCTTTATTTCAAACGTCTATTTCGAACGTCCAGATTCTTTCGTTAACGCTGCTAGCCACTTGGCATTTTTGTGAGAAAAGTCTCCGCGCTTTGCCATGTATTTCCAGCAGCCCAAGGTACCGGGGATATTCATTCTGCTTGTGGTGTCGTCCTCAACGATATCCTGCATGCAGTACACAACCAGTTCCGCGCGGCTGTGTGCCAGCTGCTTGACAAGCTCGTGACAGATATGCTCGCTGCCCTGTATTCCGCTGATGTTGAACACCGTTTGGCGTTGCCAATCGTTCAGACTGTTCCACCAACCCACTGTTGTGTCGTTGTCGTGTGTGCCCAGGTAGGCTACGCAGTGCTCTTCGAAGTTTTGCGGCAAAAAGCTGTTGTTCGGGTTGCCGTCGTAGGCAAACTGCACAACCTTCATGCCTGCCAGCCCGCACTTATCGCGCAGCTCCAGTACGCTCCTCGGGATGTCACCCAAGTCCTCGGCAATGATTGTAAGAAGAGGGAAGCTGTCCTGAATGTGCTTGAGGAAGCCGTAGCCGATACCCTTGCGCCAATGTCCGCGCTTTGCGGTCAACTCGCCGTACTTGATTGCGTAGAAGCTGTCAAAGGCACGGAAATGGTCGATACGCAGCACGTCGAACAGCTCGCTGCATTTACCGACGCGTTTCGTCCACCAGTCGAAATTGTCCTTTTTCATTGCTTCCCAGTCGTACAAGGGGTTGCCCCACAGCTGACCGTCCTCGGAGAAGTAGTCAGGCGGAACACCTGCCACCCAGCTGGGACGTCTGTCCTCTGTCAGCTCAAACAAATCGGGGTGTGCCCACACATCTGCGGAATCGTACGAAACGTAAATGGGAATGTCGCCAATAAGCTTGATTCCTGCATTTTGCAGCTTTGTGCGGAACTGAGCCCACTGCTTGAAAAAGATGTACTGTGTAAACACAACGTAATCTATTTCGTCAGATAACTGATTGCGGTAAAATTTCAATGTATCGGGATGGCGCATGCGGGCGCTCTCGTCCTCCCACTCCAGCCATGATTTGCCATGGAAGTGTTTTTTGAGTGCGCAAAACAGTGCGTAATCGTCCAACCAATACCTGTTGTCATGGCAAAAGCCCGTGTAATCTTCGGGTGGGTTGTATCTAATGAAATTGGCAAATGCTTCACGCAGGATAATCTCCTTGTTGGCAATTGCATAACCGTAGTCGTTGCCCCGCGCGTGCTTGGAATTCAACAACGTCTCTTCGCTAATCAACCCGTCCTTAGCCAGCTCGTCAGCGTCGATAAGCAACGTGTTTCCTGCAAACGCTGATGGGGAAGCGTAGGGAGAGTTTACGAAATCGGTGGGCGTAACAGGCAATATCTGCCAGTAGCTTTGCTTGGATTCATGTAAAAATTGAATAAACTTGTCCACATCGGCAAGTGTGCCCACTCCCGTTGATGCAGGTAGGGATGTTATATGCAACAAAATACCGCTCGTTCTCATATTTTCTCCTATTTATTAACAAATGAGTATATACCCATACAGATAATATTTTAACACTATGTAAAAGTAATGGCAATTGTTTGAAATAAACTCGTATAAAACAATCCTGTCATTTTCCGATCACACGGCGCAAACTGTTGAAAGCCTTCGCTGGGGAGTGCAAAGCGACCCAGCATCCCCCGCAAGGACGAAAAGTTCGGTACACGCCCGAACTTTTCGGACATTTGTTTGCAAATTCGTATCCACTGATTAAAATCTAAGTTTGTTTGTTGACAAATTTCGAAATATTGCATATACTAACAGTAGAAAAAATTGAATAACCGATGGAAATGTGGGAGAAATCCCGTGTCCATTCGCCTCGGTACTTGAACGACAGACTAATATTTTAGTGTGTCGTTATTTTTTCACCTCGCCGGTGGGGCAACTACTGCACTGCGCTAAAAATTAGTAAAAATAACAGTCGAAATTTATGATAAAAGCAAACAAACAACACACAATAGGTCTGATATTGCTGACGCTAACTGCCATGTTTTGGGGGGCAGGGTTCGTACTGAACGACCAGCTACTGACCGTCGCGTTTTTCAATACACCGTCGCTGCTGAATGCACTACGCTTTTGCATTGCGGCGCTGTGTTTGCTTGCTGTTTTCAACAAAAAGATAAAATTCAACAAACAGATTCTGCTGTACGGCGGCTTGGGTGGAGTTATGCTATTTGCAGGGTTCTTGTCGCAAACAATCGGGCTCAAGTACACCACCCCCTCACACAGCGGGTTTTTCACCGCTTCGTACGTAATGTTTGTGCCCTTTATTGCGTGGATAGCCTACAGAAAACGTCCCCGTTGGATAAGCTTTGTCGGCGTTGCCGTTGCAATTGTAGGGCTTGTAGTGCTCAACTTCAAAAATGACGAAGTCGGCGCGGAAAAAACGTGGATTGGCGACCTGCTTACTATATTTTGCGCACTGATGTTTGCCTTGCAGATATTTTGGACGGACTACACACTCAAAAAGGACAAGGTGGACTTTGTTCAGATGACCTTTTGGCAGGTGGCGGTTGCCGGTGTGCTGTTTGTGTTGTACTCGGCAATATTTGAAAGCAAATACTACACCTCCATGAGCATTGACATGGGCTACTGCTGGTGGCGACTGCTCATTGTGATATTTGGCGGAACGGCATTCGCGTACTACGCACAGACATTTGCGCAAAAGCACCTCAACGCCATGGAAACATCGCTGATAATGGCGTGCGAAAGCCCAATAGGTGCGTTTTTGTCCATGGTACTGCTGATAGAGCCATTCAGCTGGCAGACGGTTGTGGGCGGAGTACTGGTAATTGCAGCGGTAATCTTGGTAGAAGTGATACCTGCCATAAACAATAAAAAACACAACACCAATTCCGAATAAAATAACAAAACGACAGGAGTTAATCTCCTGTCGTTTTTGTTTTAGCTTTTACTTATATCGAATTTTTATTTTTTTTTATTGGACGGTTGGTAAAAAAACTGCTCTTCATATGTTACAACATTTATCATGGATCGTAACATTGTTTTTGCAAAGTCGCATGCAATTTTAGCTCCACCGTATCCGCGCACAACACCCGACACTACGTATTGTACTTTCATTACTAGCTGCTTGTTGGTACGCACAATTGCAGATTTGGGCGGAACACTTTGTTTCAACAGATATACCGCCCTGTCGAAACAATTAGGCATTACAAACGACTCCGTTGGAGGGTATGAAAGCACCATTATGTTTTTAATCTGCGGATGCTGCTCACGCAATTCACTCACAATTCGAGCGCAAGTTTGGTCAAAGTTTCCTCTGTAGCCGTTGTAAAACTCCGTTACACCTCTATCGATCAAAATTTCCACAACTTCTCTTATGTTATCTTCATAAGGTCGGTAATCGTAATTTCTATGTCCAAAAAACGCGCAAGAAGCCATATTTCACATCTATCCTTGTTTATATTATACTCTTAATGTTTTTATTAGTCAACAGTTGTTGACGTATTTTATTTACTCATAACTTATAATCAACACAAGAAACGTCAATAAAAGTGGACGGTGAATTATGAAGTTAGTTGAAGCAGTAGGTAAAAGAGTAGAACAGTTACTAAATGAAAGGGGTATAACTCAATATGCACTTGCGCAGGAGGGCGGTATTCCCAGACAAACTATAAATATTGTTGTCAACGGTTCACATGACAGAGTTGCGCTAATTACTATCTATCAGATAGCGGCAACTTTTAATATGAGTTTAGAAGAATTTTTTGCAGACCCAATCTTCAATGATTTATCAGACTAAATAAAGAATCTCACACCAAGTTGGTGTGAGATTTTTATTTGTGATAACTTTTTAAATTTAACTTAATCCTAGCCTCAAAGTTTGTTGTATTCCTCGTCGGTGACGGGTTCGCACCATTCGTTGCTTGCACCCTCGGCAGGTATCTCCAGTGCAACGTGTGTAAACCAGCTGTTTGCCGTTGCGCCGTGCCAATGCTTTACCTCGGGGGCAATGTACACAACGTCTCCGGGGTGGAGCTTCCTTGCAGGGGCACCAAATTCCTGATACCAGCCCTCGCCATCTGTACACAAAAGTATTTGTCCACCCTTGTGGTGAATGTGCCAGTTGTTGCGACACTTCGGTTCAAATGTTACGTTGAACGCACCCACGCCCTTGGTGTTTAGCGGCTTGAGGTAGCTTTGACCGCTGAAGTACTGCGCGTAAGCGTCGTTAGGTGCTCCCAGTCCAAACAGGGAGGTGCTGTTGTTTTGTTGCTTTTTCATAAATCACCTCTCACTATAAATTATTGCCTACAACTGCAACACACAGAGGCGAGGGTGTTCGGATTGGAGACATCGCTTGCGCTAGGCTCCAAGACGAATGCCCGAGCCTCATTCCAAATGCTTTACGCAATCGGTCAACAGTTCTGTGATTTTCAACTGTTGCGGACAAACGCCCTCGCACTGTCCGCACTGTATGCAATCGGAAGCCTTGCCCACACCGTTTGTTGCGCTTTGGTAGTCGCGCTTGGCTCCGCTCACTTTTATCTCGCGCAAATGCTTGTTACGCGCAGCGAAAATTTCGGGTATAGGGATGTGCTTGGGGCAACCGCCTGTGCAGTAATGGCAAGCCGTGCATGCTATCGTCTTGATGTTGGCAAGTGCGTCCTGCGCTTGATTGATTACCGATTGCTCACTTGCTGTCAACGGCTTGAAGTCCTTCATGTAGGACAGGTTGTCCTCCATTTGTGCTATTGTAGACATTCCTGATAGCACCGTGATGATGCCGTCCAGTGAAGCCGCGTAGCGTATCGCCCAGGAAGCATTTGAAGCCTTGGGATTAGCTGCTTTCAGCAAGTCCTCAACAGACTTTGGCGGGTTGGCTAGCGCACCACCCTTTACAGGTTCCATTATGACGATTGATTTGCCATGCTTGCGCACAATTTCGTAGCACTCGCGTGAAGCAACGTCGGGGTTGTTCCAGTCGGCGTAGTTTATCTGCAATTGAACAAAGTCCACTTCGGGGTGGTCGGTCAGCATCTGCTCCAGTAACTCAGGCGTGGCATGGAATGAAAAACCGAAATGCTTTACAAGCCCCTTGTACTTGAGCTCCTTTACAAAGTCCCAAATACGGTATTTTTCGTAGTCCTTGTAATTGCCCCATTGAAGCGCATGCAACAGATAGTAATCGAAGTAGCCCGCACCTGTGCGCTCCAAGCTTGTGTAAAATTCCTGACGGGCACTCTCCTCGTCGTGCGCTTTCCAGGAGCATATCTTTGTGGCAAGCGTAAAGCTGTTGCGCGGATATCTTTCTACCAACGCCTTGCGCGCTGCAATTTCCGATTCGCCGTCGCCGTAAACATACGCCGTGTCGAAGTACGTTCCGCCTGCAGCAATAAACTTGTCCACCATTGCGGAGGTTTCTTCAATGTTGATAGAACCGTCGGCATTTTGCGGAAGCCTCATAAGCCCAAAACCAAGCTTGAACACTTCTTTCCCAAAGTAATCTGCCATAATAATCTCCTTGCAACAAGATTTTTTTATTATAGCACAGGCGTGTGTGAAAGTCAATGTGTGCACTCCTCTTGGCTGTTGCTTTTGTTGACCGAAACGCTGTGGTGTGGTAAAATGTTGCCAAGGTGATAACATGATACTTTACAAAAACGGACACGCGTTAATAAACGGCAATTTAATCAAAACGGACATTGTGGCAAATCACGGTAGAATTATCGAAATTGCGCCTGACGTGGTTGCAGACGATCAAACGGAAGTGATTGACTGCAGTCACCGCTACATTTTGCCTGCACTTGTGGACATACACACCCACGGAGCAAACGGCTACGACTTCAACACTGCCGATATCGACGGAATGAAAAAGATACTGGAATTTTACATCGCGCACGGTGTTGGTTCCGTTTTCCCCACCGTCATGACGGATAGCGACGAGGTTATTTGCCGCCAGGTGGCGCTGATTGCAACGCTTGCCAAGGACTACCCCGAAATAAAGGGAATACATCTTGAGGGCCCGTTCCTCTCCCGTGAGTACTGCGGAGCAATGCCCGTACAGCACTTGCAAAAGCCATCTATGGACAAGTTCCTGACATATCAAAAGGCGGCAGAGGGCAAGATAAAAATTGTCACCGTTGCACCCGAACTGCCCGATGCGTTGGCGTTCATTGCGGAAGTGTCCGACAGCAAGGTTGTTGTGTCGCTGGGGCACAGCGGCGCGGACGGCGAAACGGTACAAAAGGCACTAAAGGCAGGTGCCAAGTGCTTTACGCACTTTGGCAACGCTATGAGTGCGCTGGACAGGCACAACCTCAATATGGTGGGCACTGCACTGCTGTCTGACGCGTACTGCGAAGTTATCTGCGACGGCAAGCACGTTGACAAGGACGTACTGCGACTGCTGCTAAAAACCAAAGGTATCAACAAGGTTATCGGCGTAACGGACAGCATAATGGCGGCAGGTTTACCCGACGGTATTTACAAGCTTGGTGAGCAAAACGTAACAGTAACCAACGGCGAAGCCAAATTAAAGGGCACAGATGTGCGCGCTGGCAGCACCTTGGACGCATATCAGGGGCTTGCCAATGTTGTTAGCTTTACGGGGCTGCCCCTGCCCGAGGCGATAAAGCTGTGGACTGTCAACCCGAGTAAGCTTGTGGGGCTGTCCGACCGAATAGGCACCATCGAAGTGGGCAAGGACGCGGACTTTATCATTTTCGGCTGAGGCTCGCCTATTCCAAAAAAGACTCCCTTGTGTAAGGGAGCCTTTTTTAGTTTTTATAATAAGGATGCTGCCTGCTTGTCCAAAACGACAATAACATTTGGGTGGCGTTGCAATATGCTTGCAGGGCAGTTGACACACACTTGCCCATGCACCATTGCCTTGACTGCTTGCGCCTTGTTTAGCCCGCTTGCAAGTAGCAGCACTTGCTTGGCACTCATGATATCCGCAATGCCCATGGTGATTGCCATCTTGGGCACATCCTCAACGCGTGTAAACAGGCGCGAATTGTCGTAAACGGTGCTGTCCTCCAACCGCACTACTCGCGTACGGGCATCAAATGGAGAGCCGGGCTCGTTAAATGCAATGTGCCCGTTGCTGCCCAAGCCCAACAGCTGAACGTCGCGTGGCAGGCTTGCAAGCAAGCTGTCGTAACGCTTGCACTCGCTAGCAAGGTCCAAAGCATCGCCACGCGGTATGTGCGTGTTGGACATGTCGATATCTACGCAGTTGAACAGGTTGGTGCGCATGTAGTACGCGTAGCTTTGTTCGTTGCTTCCGTCCAGCCCAACGTACTCGTCAAGATTGACCGTCTTGACATCCGCAAAAGAGATGTCACCGTCACTGTACATTTTACAAAGCTGAGCGTAGGTACCAAGCACGGTACTGCCTGTTGCAAGCCCCAGTGTTGCATTGGGTTTGCCCTTGATTACGTCGCGCAGTATTTCCGCGCCAAGTTGGCTCATGTCCTTGTAGTTATCTGTTGTAATTATTTTCATTCCTGTGTTTTATTCAAAGTCGACAATGCCGCTTTCGGTGTGATACAGCGCACCGCAAACGTACAAGCCCTCCGCTTTTACACTGTCTTTTATCTTGTGCACACTTTGCTTGACATTCAGTAGCTCCGCCTTGCAGGTGTCGGTCTCCTTGCCTATGGCGCGCTTTATCTCATCGGTAATATGCTTTACATATCCGCAGTTTTCGCCAAGCGCGGCAGCCACTGCACCGCAACCGGTGTGCCCCAGCACAACCACAAGCTTACAGCCAAGGTGCTCCACCGCGTACTCAACACTACCCAGCTGGTAATTGTCCACCACGTTACCCGCAACGCGAATCACAAACAAATCGCCAACCCCGGCGGAAAAAATTGCTTCGGGTATCACACGCGAATCGGCACAGCTCACAACTACTGCATATGGGTGTTGCCCGTTTTTAGCAGTGTACATGCGCTTTTCGTGCGAAATGTCGCCGTCGCATTTCACCGAATTGATGTAAAGTTCATTGCCCTGCTTCAACCGCGTTAACGCGTTGAAAGCCTCTGTATATTGCTCTTGCATAAATCTATTTCTTCTTTTCCTGTCTGCGTTTGTCGTTTATGATTTCCAGCGCGGCTTCGTCAATTAAAGAAATATTTTCCTGCTTGGCGATACTAACCATTTGTGTGAGCGCAGCCTTGAGGAAAATGCGCGGAATTTTAGTAAGCTTTGCACACGCCTCGTCGGTGAATTTGACATCGGGGTCAATCCTGGATGCGGCGTAAATTACCGACTTAACGTCCCCCTCTTTCGCCTGTATTTTTTCCGATATCGGGCGCTTGAATTTGGTGTACCAAAAGTTGGTGCTGTCACGGTAGCCGTAGTCCACGGGAACACTGGGGAAATTGTTTCTGTTCACACCGTTGACAATGGAATTGTGGTACTTTTCCTTCATTAAGATTTTGTCAATCTTCAATATGAAGTGCGCGCCAAACTTGCTGGTTATGCCGTTGAAGTTTCTGTACGGAGGCTCGTACCCTTCCAGGCTTCCTGCCTTGTCTAGGTACGCGTCTTCCAGCGTGTCGTCCCAGCTACACTCGAAAACTTGGTAGCTTTCCTCAACAATTTTTGGTCTGTCGCCCGAAATTGTGCTGTCCGCCAACGTGAAAATGCAGTTCTTCATTTTCTCTTCGGTGGTATCCCCGGGGAAGCCCAGGCGCACAGCCTCTTTGAAATATTTTCTTTCATCGGTGATGAAGTTTAATGAACACTTTTTGTTGCGCAACAAATTCTGCGCCGTGTTAGAGCTGTTTCGGCATTCCAATATCATGGCGTAGTAATCTTTGCCCGCAATGTAGTAGGGAAAACAAAGGGAATACGCCCCAAGATTTGTTTGCCCCGATTCGCTTACCGTTCCCACCAGAATTGTGGGCATGGGGAAGAATGCGGAAGTTTGATAAAAGTTATCTACAATTCTAAGCTCCTTCAATTTATCCATTTAAACACCTCACAGATTTGTTTTATTAGCCGAATTGATTTTTTTCTTGACAAGCCCCTGTGCTTCAACATTGGACAGCACCTTGGAAACATCTTCAACGTGATATTTACTGTCGGCAATGTCTGCCACATTTAGCGGAAAGTACAAGCACATCGTCTTTCCGCGGAAAGCAACTCGTTTTTGAGCTTGGTGTACCACTTCTTTACCTTGTCGTTGGATTGGATAAGACGTGCCTTGAAGCTCCTGTTGTAAAACAATTTGTTTGCATCGTTTTCTTTAAATACAAACGCTGCTTGAGACGCTGATACCGATTCTGTATCCAGTGTCCTTCTTGCAACACGTTCGTTAATTGCAATGGAATAAACAGCAGTTT
The DNA here is from genome assembly GCA_022508345.1 of Clostridiales bacterium. Lineage (GTDB taxonomy): Bacteria > Bacillota > Clostridia > Christensenellales > CAG-314 > Fimimonas. Next base: position 92,463 of record JAFLVK010000001.1, read on the forward strand.
GGTTTTGATACACAACAGTGATATTTTTTTTGCCCACTTCGTTCATGGCAGGCTTTACAACATAGCAACCGTTTAGCGCCCCATTCGATTTTGCTGCCTCCAATTTCTCCTCGGTTAGCACAACGAAGTCGACAATGTTGTCCGATGTGGGGTCAAGATTGTAGGCTGCCTGCACAACCAAGCCATCGCAATTGAACTTGTCGCCTACTGTAAATTCGCGCTGTACAACTGCCGTATCCAATGTGATACCGACAAGCTTACGCACCTCGCTTTTGCGCCTGTTACGCACAAGCAAGATTGCAAATATAAGTATTTCAATTATTAACAACACTCCTAAAAAAACAAGCAACCAATATGTTGTCGGTATGGATTGCTTGCATTAAGCAAATCTAACACTTTTGTTACCTCGCTTTATTGTTAGTTAAGTTCCACAAACACACGCCTGCAATCTGCTCTGCCGATATCGGTGTCAGGTCCGGCGACATGTTGGCGTCGCCTTTCGTACCAGGTGCAACAACATTTGTACCGGAATGGCTACTTACAACAACGCTGCCGCTAACATCTCCGTAGCTGGTTCCAAACATCAGCGAAGTAGCGTCTGCAGTAGCACCTACAGCAAGCAGCAACACAAGCATAATTGCAATTATACCAAGACGTTTTTTGCCTTGGTTATCATTCTTGGTTTCAATAGATATTTTCCTCTTCGTTCATATGTATATTTAACAAAAACATACAATTGTCTACATTATATTACAAAAACTGTATTTGGTCAACAAGCGTAACAATTATGCAGTTTACCTCCATGATTCCGATCCTTTGTTCCAGGCGTCCTTCCATGCGGGGATGTCGTCCTTATCCGTCGAACCGATTGCCTGTACGGTTTGTACAATGATTTCCACGTTCAGCACATATTCCTCGAGCACGCTGATTCGCCCACCCTCTAACAATGCGCAGCTTTTTAATATATTTATACTAAAGTAAACTGTGTTTAGGGTATTATACTAAACACCCATTATTGTGCGTCATCAGTGGCTAATTATGTAACGAAAACGGCAGCTTGCAATTTGCATGCTGGCATTTAAGTAAAATGCTGTACAAGTAAAATGTTTTGTTGTAAAATTGTATTGCAAGGAGATAAATATGGATAAATTACAAGAAAAGAAAGGTTTTATCTGCGATATGGACGGCGTAATATACCACGGCAACAAATTGATTGACGGAGTCAAAGAGTTTGTCGATTGGCTATATGCCAACAACAAGCAGTTTCTGTTTTTAACAAATAATAGTCAAAAGTCACCCAAAGAGCTGCAACAGAAGCTTTCGCGCATGGGGCTCAAGGTGCCTGAAAAGAACTTTTACACGGCTGCTTTAGCAACTGCCAGCTTTCTTAAAAGTCAAGGTGCCACCACTGCCTATGTAATCGGTGATGCAGGACTGTTCAATGCTTTGTACGAGGTTGGCATAACAATCAACGACGTTGATCCCGAATACGTCGTAATTGGCGAAACGGAAAACTACAACTTTGAAAGCATCAAGAAGGCAACCAAGCTAGTCAACCGTGGCGCGCTGCTAATAGGCACAAACTCGGACATTACAAACCCAACAGAGCATGGCGAAGTACCTGCTTGCAAGGCGTTGGTTGCACCTGTCGAATACGCCACTTCCAAAAAAGCGTACTTCGTTGGCAAGCCCAACCCACTGATGATGCGTGCAGCCATGGAACGCTTCCACGCAAAGGGGATACACTCGCCTGACGTTGCAATGATTGGCGACCGTATGGATACAGACATGATTGCGGCAATCGAAAGCGGACTTGATCCTGTATTGGTGCTTTCCGGCGTGTCAACACGCGAAACCATCAAGAGCTTTCCTTACAGACCGCGTTTGATTTTGAATAACGTCGGCGATATCGCTCACAAGTAAAAACATTCTTCACAAAAAAAGGCGAACGGTTAAATCGTTCGCCTGTTTTTATTTAATTTACTTTTTATTGGAACCTTTAAATAGATTCTTGACAGCATCGGTAAGTTTTGCAAAAATTCCTTGCTTTTTCTGCTCTATGATGGTTACATTGTCTTCGTCAAGCGATTTGGTAACTTCAATTTCCTCGTACTCGCAGTAATCCGGAGTGATTGCCTTGGTGGTTGTTTCGTTGAAGAAACGCGCATAAGTGGGTTCGATGGCAACCTTGATTTTGTCGTGTTCCTTGATGACGTACTTATTGGGAACCTTGACAACTACTTCCGTGTCGCCAATCTTGCCGTGTACGTTGAGTATGTCGCCAAGTAGCTCGACAATACCCACTTCAATCTCGAATGATGCGTCTTTGAATTGTTCAAAACGCTCGTCTTTTTCAAAAATCAGGTTCTCGGGACGGATACCGTAAACCATTCCGTGTCCGACGTAATTTTTGAGTAGCTTCTTTTCATCGGCGCGCATATTGATTTTTTGGTTGGAGCCTTTAACTGCGAACTTGCCCTGTTCCAACGTGCCGTAAAGGAAATTCATTGCAGGTGTGCCAATGAAGCCGGCAACGAAGAGGTTGGCAGGATGTTGATAAATCTCGTTGGGCTCGCCTATTTGCTGAATGAAGCCGTCCTTCATAACGACGATACGCGATGCCATTGTCATAGCCTCTATTTGGTCGTGAGTGACGTAGATTGTGGTTGCACCCACTTCCTCGTGAATACGCACGATTTCGCTACGCATTGCTACGCGAAGTTTAGCGTCCAGGTTTGACAGAGGTTCGTCCATCAAGAATACCTTGGGTCTGCGCACAATGGATCTGCCGAGAGCTACTCTTTGGCGTTGACCGCCGGAAAGATTGCGCGGTTTTCTGTCAAGATAGGGCGTTAAACGCAGTATCTTTGCAGCTTCCTGCACGCGTCTGTCAATTTCCTCCTTGGGCACTTTGCGCAGTTTCAGCGCATACGCCATGTTGTTGTACACCGTCATTTGCGGATAGAGCGCATAGGACTGGAACACCATTGCTATATCTCTGTCCTTGGGTGCAGCGTTGTTCTTCAGCTCGCCGTCGATGTAGAATTCACCGTAGGATATATCTTCCAAGCCTGCAACCATGCGCAGCGTGGTCGATTTGCCGCAGCCCGACGGACCGACAAATACGATAAACTCGCCGTCCTGAATGTCGATGGAAAAATCGTGTACGGCGTGAACTCCGCCATCATAAACTTTGTTTACATTTACCAATTTTACCGATGCCATATTATTTTACCGCCTTATCAATTTTTTCTTTATTACCCATTGCCGCTATTGCGCCGTAGCTCATTGTTGTAAATGCGCCACACTTGCAGGCAAAATCAAGCATTTTGTCATATTGTAGCTTTCCGCTAAGCAGGTTGTCGGGGGTTGCGCCGCATTCCATAAGCTGCGCGATACACGCCCCAAAGAAGGAATCGCCTGCGCCCGTTGTATCTACAGTTTTTACCTTGTAGCCGCCATGCTCCGCGCACAAACTGCCGTTCAAGTAAAGTTTTGCACCCTTTCCGCCGTTGGTAAGCAGCAACACTTTGAGATTGCCTGTAAATATTGACTTCACTGCTTTCATACCCTCAGCTTCGGATATAAAGCTCAGTTCATCCTCGCCCACCTTGATTACATCGGCAAAAACTGCGAATTCCTTGACTACCTCGCGCAATTCTGCCTTGTTTTCCCACAGATTGAAGCGCAAATTGGGGTCGAAGCAAACAAGCGCGCCCGCCTCCCTGGCTTTGTTAATGAGGTATTTGTGGGTAGCTTTTGCCACGTCCGTTTTCAGTGCGACGCTACCAAATTCCAACACGTCGCCTCGCTGGAAAACAACGTCCTTAAAATCTTGCTCCGTAAAGTACAAATCCGCCGCATTTCTGCGATAGAAGCTGAACTCCCGTTCGCCGTTTTCCGCAAAGCTTACAAATGCAAGGGAAGTGTCGTGCTGAGTGCTTTTGGATATGTAGCTGACGTCTATACCCTCGTTAGCAAGCGTTTCTACCAAAAATTCTCCAAACGCATCGCACCCAACCTTTGTAAGATAGGTTGCCTGCTGTCCAAGCTTGACCGCCTGTACACATACGTTTGCCGGAGCCCCGCCCGCCTTCTTGACGAATTGCTGTGTGTCCTTTAAGGGAGCAACTCCCACCGACTGAAAATCGATGAGCAATTCTCCCACAGAATATAGTCTACTCATAGAATTTTACATCCCGTATTTTGGCTTGTGCGCCGTTAGAATAAAATGCGAAGTTGGATTCATCCATATCCGTTATTCTGGACGTGAGGGCAATCTCGCCGTTCAGATATACTGATATTATTTCGCCGTCGATTATGATATCAACATTGTAACTCTTGTTTTGCTCAAAGCCGAATGACACCGAAGCAAGAGGCGCGCCGTAGCGCAAAATGCTGGATACTCCGTTGTAGCACGTTAATCTGTTGCTGTCCAAGTCGAAAGTTATGATTGCGCTTCCAAGACGGTTGTTGTAGTTGCCGTCCAAACCGAATGACAGTCCGAAATTACCCTTGTCGCCATTCACTTCTACCGTCAGACTGATACGCGTGACGTTTGTTGACAGCTTTTCCATTCCAACAGCGGTAAACTGTGTACCGTCAAAGGAAAGATCTTCAAGTTTTTTTCCGTCTACCGTCTTGTAGAACACTTCCGTTGAGAAGAATTGTTTGTAGCTTTCGGGCATTACAGCGCAAAGTTCGCCACTTGGGAGTTGTACAAGCTCGTGAGTAACAAGGCTTCCACCCCAGTCAAAGCCGCCCGATGTTCCGCCGGAAAGCCTTGCGCACCAAGCAAATGCGTACAGCTTGTCACCGAACTTTTCCAAGCGTCCTGCGTAGAAACCGCTTGCATCAATGCTGTCGCGCTCAAACTTTTGCCACTCACCGTCGTGCGACGTCTTGTAACGGTAATGCGTTACACGGTTGTCGCCCTGTTCGCTGTACGCCAAGTAGTAGAAACCGTTTAGCTCAATGTAGCTAGGACACTCCATGTTGTACGAGCCCTCGTCGTTGACGAAGAAGTTGTCGACATACTCCCATTCGTCTGAGCTTGCGTCCAAGCTCGTTGCTGTGTATCTCTTGATAACAGCCGGACTTGCCGCGTTGTAATCGCGAGTTGTTATGAGCATGTAGTAGCAACTGTCTACACTGTCGTAGTACACGTAAGGATCGCGGAAGTCGTTTTCCCAACCCTCCAGGTTGAAATCCTCATCTTTTACCCACGTCTTTTGGTCAGTACTGGTTGCATGGCGCACAATCTCGGCATGCTCAAAACCTGTGACAAATTCGTCTTTGCCCGTATCGGGATTTTTCTCCGTCATGCCATTGTGCCCGGTGTAAAAGCAGTGATACTTGCCGTCAGGTCCCTTGATAAACGAACCGGTACCAAGAGCTGCGTCTATCGAAGTTATTTTTTCTTCGAAGTCCAAAGCAACGCCTTCGTCTGTGTAGTGAATGAAGTCCGTTGTTGTGATGCGCGCAATTGGGTGGTAAAATATGCTATTCGTACCCGTGCTGTCGCGTAGGTGATAAATGTTCATCACACCGTCGTCGTAGAAGGGCATCACGTCGCCCATGGCAACGGCAAGCGAATCATCCATCGTTGAAACGGGAAATACGTTTGCGCCTTTCTGATCCACGCTGCCCACTCCTGCGGGAGTGCAAGCAACTGCGCACAAACATATTATCAATATCAAAATCGGTATTGCAGATAATTTTTTCATTGCTTTTTACCTATTTCCTTTATTCGGATTTCCGATATTCCATTTACTTCGAGCTTGTAGTCTCCGTCAATGTAAATTCTGCTACTAATAACCTCTCTGCCGCCATCAACAAACACTTCAATACTGGACGTATCCAGTAGCACTCTCACCTGGCACCTGTCGTAGCGTCCGTTGGTTTGTCGAATGTGTCCGTGAGGAGTTTTGGCGTTCATTGTGTCAAGATAAACCGCACCGTTGTGTCCTATCACAACCTCGCCGTTGTCCCCCTTGACTGTCAGCTTGCCTTGTCCGTAAAAGGTGAGAGATATATCAAGACAATGTGAGATAACCTTGTCGGGATTGAACTTGTAGTTTTCCAGCGTTTCAACGGGATTTTGACAAATGTCGCCGTCCTTAAAGGACAATACCCGCGGTATGGAGAATGCGCCCACCCAACCGTGATGTAACAGATGTGTTGGATAAGGTACGTTCCACATCTCAAGCCAACCCACCATTACGGGTTTATCCAAGCCATTGAAAAGCTGCGGAGCGTAAAATGTGTTGCCCTTGTCTATTTCCTTGACGTAGTCCACTTTCATTCCGCCGTGCTCGAAGTCGATTTCTCCCACGATGAACATGCTTGAGTGGGTGTTTTTAAAATTGTTTTCCCACCTTGGCACGTTGTATGCCGAAGTGACTATTACGTCCTTGCCATCTATTCTTGTGTAGCAGGGGCACTCACACATTTCGCCCAACTCGTAAAACGGCCCGATACTGAACTCGTAATTCAACTCGTCCAACGTATCTCCACTAAGCACAACTATTACGCCCCGGTTGAGAGCCTCATCCTTACCGCCTACGAAAACGTAGTATTTGTTGCCTATCTTTACCGGATAAGGATCGCGAAAATCGGTGCGAGATAAGTTGGCAGGTAACTTTTCGTTGTCGAATATACAAACACCGCTGCCAAACTTTATCCCGTCAGAGGACACAGCTTTGTAGATATTTTCCTTTTTGACTTTGCCTTTTTCGTAGTGCAAGGTGTAAATTGCGTTTAGTTGACCGTCAATTTCTATTGCCCCACCGGAAAATATACTTGTGTGCTCCTTTTCGGGCACTATCGCTACGCCCAAGTCCTCGTAGGTGATGAGATCGTCGGATACGAAGTGTCCCCAACACATTGTTCCCGGGTTGGTATTGTAGGGATTGGCTTGATAAAACAAGTGGTATTTGCCCTTGTAGTAGATAAGTCCGTTGGGGTCGTTCATCCAGCCAACCGTGGGCATCATGTGATATTTGAGACGGTAGCTGCTGTTTACTCTGTCTTTGTTTTTTTCAATGTAATCGTTAGTTGTTTTGATACTTTTTGTCATATAATTAACCGTCCAGTTCGCCGTTTCTAAGGCTTACCTTGATGTCGGTGATTTCAATTGTTACGTTGTGATACTGTTGATTGTTGGCAGAGCCAAAATGCCACTCAAGTGTGTACAATCTATCCGAGCCGTTGCCGTTGCAGAAGAATGTAAATACTGTCTCCTGTTCCGACAGCTTTACCTGATGCCAAAAGATAGTCGGATCCCAACCGCCATAAACGGGCGCGGCAACAATCATATCAATTGGTGCAGACGCCTTCGCCTTGAACGTCACAACATAGTTGGCACCACTACCTGCAACATAGAAGGATGGACTTGTTACCTTGTGATCGCCATCTGCGCTGGAAAAGCTGTCAATAACGTAAGTGAAATTGCCTCTGTCCGTTGTAAATGTAGAGTTGTAAGCACCGTTGTGAGATTCGATAAAGTCGCTGATTGCGAACTTGTCTTTGCCGACGGCGCTGAATCGCTCTACCACACTGAGAGACGACAAAGTGATTTGGTTAGCTTGCGTTCCCGATTGAACGTAAATCCACAAGTCACCTTCGTTGTCGTCATTAGGAGTAAATTCTTTCGAAACGGTAACTTCACCTGTTTCCGAATCTGCAGTGGGGTTCATCACCTTATCATATACCGGCGCAGCCCATTGTCCACGTTGGAAAAGTATTTCGAAATTGTCCTTTTCAACTCTGTCTTTTAGCGGAACGCACTTCACCTTGAAGGATATGATGTAGGTTTCTCCCGACTTCACCGTAATACCCGTGTTGATGAACATGCCACCAAGCCAAATCTTAGTGTTGGTGCCCGGGTCCTTTATCTCCAAGCGAGCACCTGAGCCATCCTCCAATGCCCAGCCATTGCCATCCAAACCGGTGTGAACCTTTTCATCACTGTCATATTCCTCACAACGAGGGGTTACGCTTCCCGCAAAATTGAATTGGTCAACAAGCGTCACTTCTTTTCCTTCTTGCTGCGGATATTCGATGTTAACTTTGCTTATTTCCCACTCCACGTCGCCACTGAGTCCGCCAAGACACAGCGCAATTTCCACTTCATGCTTTTCGTCCTGTTTAAGTACAGAATGCGTAAAGGAAAGTTGATTTTCGCCTACAGCAACCGAAAGTTCTGCACAGTCGTTGCCGTCAGCCGTAGCCTTGATTTTTCCTGCGACGTTGGATTTTACGGTGTAGTTGAATGTGTACTCAAGATAGTCCGTTGCAGAAAATGCGCTGGCGCTCAACGAAAACTCACGGATAAGCTTGATATCCTCGGCAATTTCGCCATTCTTGGCGTTGAGCTTGAATACGCCGTTAATCATGCCGCACGTTTCAATGGTTGCCGCGCCGTTCGTTTCCGCAACAAACCCCTCGGGCATTGCAAATGTTTTGTAAGTTTCGCGGTCCATCACGTCAACGTAAGCACGCTTTTGTGCCGAGCGTCCTTGGCTGTCCGTTATTTGGTAGGTAACTGTGTACTCACCCACTTGAGTAAAGGTTGCATAACCGTCGTTTACCTCTACTTGTGGTGTAACCGTGATTTGCAAATTAGGTGTGATGTCGCCGTCCTCTTTGTCCAAAGCCGCTACACCGTCAAGAAAGTCAACTGTACTGTTAACGATACATTGGATGTCCTTGACTCCCACTACAGACGGTGCCTTGTTGACCTCGCCCTGTGGCGTACAACCGGCAAGCATGATTACAACAAGTACAAACACCAACAACATTTTAATCTTTTTCATTTTGTTTCTCCATTTTCGTCAAGAGGTTTTATCTGCCCCTTTTCATCGAGATAATCATCTTCTTTCTGCTTCTTCTTCAATTCGTACACGCTTGTACCCAGCGCCTTTGCCTTGAGATGGTAGAAATTTTCCTTCATTAGCCTGGCGTTGAGCAGCGGCGCCGCATAAAGCGTAAGCGCAATAGGATATGGATAGTAAATAATCAAAGCCACAATGCCCGCAATTATCCCTATTGACACAAGAGTGCGCCACCAGGAACCGAACACCATCATGATGCCGTTACGCAACAGTTGGAAGAAGTTGACGTTCATGTTGACAATGACAGTCGGCGCAGTGGCTAGAAACACCACTCCTACAAACAACGCAACACAGCTTACCGCCAAAACAAAGTAGCTGATATGCTCCGGATGCGTGCTGAAAAAGTAGATATTGAGCACCGGGAACAGGATAATTACCAGCTGAAACAGCGTGTAGAAAATGAGTATCTTCCAATTAGCACCTATCGCGGTGAATATATCCTTGAAGCGGCGCGTTCCCATTTCACTACCGAAGAAGGCGGTTACTCCCACCAACATAGGTATAAAGAATATTATGCTAACTGCGGAGAGCGCAACGAGCAGGCTTATCACAAGAAATTCCAGCGCGTAGTCGCCGACTATTCTCAATCCTCTCATATTTCTCTCCTTTCGTTATTACTGAATTGCCGCCATGTACCTATCGTAAGCTATCTGATTGATACGGATAACCATGTCGATAGAATTTCTGTTTGTTTCAAGGAAGTTTTGCCAAGATTCCCTTGTGGGAATGGATCCGCCCGTAATACTGCCCGTAAACCAGCTTGCAATGTTGTTGGCAAGTGATGATTCGTAGGTGTTGAGGGTTATCAATTCTTCCTGAGTGTAGTTGAGGTTGGGTATTGAAGTTACGCCAACGAATGAATAGGGCTTGACATACTGTTCAAGGTTTTCCAGTCTCAGCTTTGCACGCGACTCCATTTCAACCGAGTTGTCCCACACCTCTTGCGTGAGATACACCACTCCGTAAGGAGCGTTTTTCATACGGAAGTCGTCTGCGCTCTGCACGCCGTGGTCGTCGTTGGGGATTAGCTTACCGTTTACCTTGTCGGGCAGGAATGCGCCCGATTTGATGGAACCGTAGTTGAGCTGTGCCGAATACTCCGGCTCAAAGAATTTGTCAAAGTAGGACAACAGTCCTTCCTTGTCTTCGCATGAATCCAAAATGACACACGCGCCCTTTTCCACTTCCTGTTCGTTGCTGACACCAACGTAACGGTTGCCGTCGTCGTCCTTTAATGGCAACACGATAATGTAGTCGTCTCTGTTTTCCTGAGCAAGCACGGTGTCCTTTTCCCACCAATAGAAAGCACCGTATCTGCCGTCCTGTCCGCGCGCAAGGAAGTCGTTGTCCGATTGCGTAAACGAAGATGAACGAATCAAGCCTCTTTGATACCAATCGGCAAGCTCCTTAACTGCCTCAAACCACTTTTCATTCTCAATGGTAAAGGTGATTTTTCCGTTAAGCACCGTCTTGTGTTCTCTGTTTTCGGGCACTCCGAAGGAAGCGATAAGATCCGATTCGTTACCCTGCCAGTTGCCACTGACAAATGCAAGGGGAACCTCGTTTGAGGTGGAGCCGTCGCCGTCCATATCCAGATCGTTGAACTTTTGCAACAGTGCCTTAAATTGGTTTCTTGATATATCCAGTCCGTCAATTAGCTGTTCGCTTGTAAGCGTAACGCCATCGGGAAGATTGTTGTCGGCAATAAGCTTGTTTACCCACTTTTTGTTTAGATACAAAATGTTGGGATAAGCCTTGAGCCCCATTTCTTCCACTCTCGGCAGGGAATAGATGTGTCCGTCGGGAGATTTGAGTGCCTCGGCGATGTCGGGGCGACTTTTCAAGATCCTCGAGAAGTTGGGCATGCTGTCCAGATATTGGTCGATAGCAACTATTCTGCCGCGTCTACCGTAGTCATAAAGCTTGAGGTTGGAAAATCCCGAGTGATAGATTGCGTCTATACCCTTGATTCCCACAGGGTCGGTATTGTTGGCATACTGAGTGGACGTGTTGTAAATCCATTTCACTTCGATACCGGTTTCCTCTGCAAGCGCTTGGAATACAGGCATAGTGTTGTAATCCTTGACGGCATCCTCTTTGACGGTAAGCACCGTAAATTGATGTTCCGACGTTGTGCCGCCCATTGCGGACACCACAAACAGAATAACACATACCAACCACAGCACAGCAGCCGATACACCTATAATAATCTTCTTCATACGACCTCCGTTTACTTGAACGAACCAACAAGAACGCCCTGTCCGAAATGCTTTTCAATCATGGGATACAATACCAAAATGGGTACCGTTGCCACAATAATCGAAGTAAATTTGATTTGAGTCGCAGTACGCATTTGTTCCAACACCACATCGCCTTCACCGCTGGCGGTTGCATCTAACAAGCCGTTAAGCACCGTTTGCAGAGGGTAAAAGTTTTTGTCGATGTTAAAGATGTACGCGTCAATGTAGTTGTTCCAGTGTCCTACTGCGTAAAACAGTACCATAACGCTGATAATTGACGTTGAAATGGGCAAAATCAAGTCGAAAAAGGTGCGGATTTCTCCTGCGCCGTCAATCTGCGCCGCCTCCAGCACCTCCTTGGGTACGTTGGAGGAAAAGAACGATTTGCACATGAACACGTTGTACACGCTGACACCGCCACCGATAATCAAAATTAGCGGATTTTGGTACAGTCCCAGCGCTCGACATACAATAATGTAAGGTACCAGGCCGCCACCGAAAAACATCGTGATGATGAGCATGGTCGTGATAAGCCTACGGAATGGCAGATAGTCACGAGACAGCGCCCAGCCTGCAGGTATGGTCAACACTACGTTGAACACCGTACCGAGTACCGTGTAGGCTATGGTATTAAAGTAGCCGCGCCATACGTCATCCCTTTGGAAAAGACTTGCATACCCCGAAAAGGTCAGTTTGACAGGATACAGCCATACGTCACCCGTCATTACTGCGTCTGCATCGGAGATAGATGCGATTACTATATAGTAGAGAGGATAGATAACTATTACCGCCAACAAAAACAGTATAAACCCGCATATGACGTAGTAAACGTAATCGCCTTTACTCTCTTTAATTTTATTTTTCTTTGCTAAAGCTTTTACTTCATTCATATCCATAAAATTCACCTACCGTTCTAAGCATTACGCAAGCTAATTACCACATGCTGTTGTTGGTCAGCTTTTTAGAAGTGAAGTTTGCAATTATCAGCAACGCAACATTGATAACGGAATTGAACAAACCTGCTGCGGTACCTACACCGTACTGTCCGCCCACCAAACCGAATGTGTAAACGTAGGTGGAAAGTATTTCACTAGTTTCAAGGTTGCCGCTTGTTTGCATAAGCAAAACTTTTTCGTAGCCGCAGCTCATCAAGTTACCCACGGAAAGAATCATAAGCATAACGATTGTGGGTAAAATTGCAGGTAGGTCTACGCTGAATATCCGTCTGAAACGAGATGCGCCGTCCACCTTAGCAGCTTCGTGCAGTGCAGGGTCAACGCCGGAAAGAGCCGCAAGATACACTATCGCCGACCAACCGAAATCCTGCCAGTTGCCCGAGAAAATGAACAGCGGACGGAAAGCTTCAGGTGAAAGGAACAGCTTTAAGCCGTTAACGTCGCCACCCATCTTGATGCTCAGCTGGTCCAACAGACCGTCCGAACCGAAAATCAGCTTCAACATACCGACAAGTACTACCAGCGATATGAAGTGCGGTGCGTAATACAGTATCTGCAATCCCTTTTTCGCCTTTTTGGAACGAACCGAATTGAGCAATAATGCAACAATTATCGGGAGAGGGAAGCCCACAATAAAGCCGAAAATGCACAGCAAAAAGGTGTTTAGGAAGTAATCCCAAAAGTTCGGGTTGGAAAAGAACGTATTGAAATTTTGCCAGCCTACCCACGTTGTCTCACTGCCGATAATTTTGTCGCCGGGCATATAGTCCTGGAATGCGACCAAAATTCCGTACATGGGTACGTAGCAGAAAATAAGCACATATATAAACGCGGGGAGAATGAACAACAATATCCATCCCCTTCTGCGGAAATTCGTTTTCCAATCTTCCCACTTTGAACGCGGTTTCGGCCCCACAGGACCGTCCAGCATTTCATAAGCTTCTTCGACGAGTTGGGTGTTAACTTCATCGACGGGCGCGGTTGCCAATGCTTCGCTTGCCATATTTGTCCCCCTTAAATCTGTTTGTTTTGTTAATTTCGTACTTTATTACTATTTCTTTTTGCTCTTTTGAACAACCGTAAACGCAACGTAAGCAAGTATCAACGCTGCAAATATTGCGATGTCAATCCAAAAGAAAGTGTGAGTAGCCTCCGGCTCAATTTCCGTCAGCGTTTCTAACCTTTCCGACACGGTAAAGGTTGCTTCCGGTCGTCCGATATCTGTGTAAAGTTTTGCAGTGTGTTGACCGCTTGACAAGGTGTCAATTGTTTCGGAGGAAATCACAACCCTGCCTCCGGTTTGCGTAAATTCCACCTCTTTACCGTCTATCAACAGCTTGTGCACCACAGCACTGCCACTCAGATCAAAAGCCACGTCGCTGCCTCTGTAATACTTGTTCCGCACAGATATTGCCGTTGCCGGTGTGAAATCTGTGGTAATATTGAAGTCCAAATCGGTAAAAGAGGTAACCACTCTGAAAGTATATACCGTGTCCGCTTCCAATGTTTTGAGATATTCGGGCGAAACGGTCAATACGCCATTTTTCACCGAATACTCACTGCTGTTAAGCTTGTAGTGTCCGTCTGTGATGTTTATGACCTTGACAACACTGTAACCGTTGCAGAAAATGTCTCCGTTTAGCGTATCGGTGCTGGCAAATTGCTCGTTGGCAACTGTGCAATCAGCCTTTAATACACCTACCTTGCCACCTTCGTAACCGTCCAGCTTGCAGGTGATGACAGCAACGTCGCTGCCGTCCACGAACACCTTGACAATACCTTCGTTGACTACAACGGTGAGAGATAACTGTTGTGCCGCAATATCATATTGAGCAGATTTCAACACGGTATCTTTGCTTTGTAGCTCCACCTTGCCGTCCTCTACGTTGGCGCAAGCAACCCAATAGGAACTGAGGTCGTCGCTCACTCCGAATACCAACCCCACTTTTTTCGCTTGGGATAGGTCGGCAAAATCGGCGGAATATACAAAGTTGTTTGCATTGACCTTTCTGAGCGTGAATTCGCTACCTGCACCCGTTTCGGCAAAAGCAACCGACGGAACAAAACCCAGGCAGAGAATGACTAACATCAGAACAGCCACACTTGCAAACAAAACTTTTGTTTTAGTACATACTTTCATAACTTCCCCCAAATATTTTTGGATAGAATTTTTCTTATTTTATATTTTAATAACGATACAATGCAATGTCAATCGAGAACAAAAACTTTGTGCAAATGCACAACATATATTTGTCAATATTTGTGCAAATGAAAAGGTGGGTAATTCCCACCTTTTCCGTTAGTTAAATATCAATTTATACGCGTTCTAAATTTTGGGAGATAGAACAAGGCTAAACGTACATTGATTTGTTTCGCTGCCATTTCCTTTTTCAATGAGTATGTACAGCGTATCGCCTTCCTCTACAACCAAATCTTGCGTAACCGTTACTCTGTTACCGCTACCGCCCCAAGAAGCTTGACCGTCGTTTGTCTTGATGTGTCCGTCCTTGTCCATCAATGCCCATCTAATAGCAAAGCTGCTTGTTTCTCCGCACGTAAGGGCAAAGTTGAAGCTTATGCTTGCTGCAACTTGGAAGTTGTAGGCAAGTCCTACCATTCCGTCATTCGCCATCCAGTCGCCCTTGACTTCCATCCAAGGAGAACTGTTTTTGAACGCCTCTGTATCCGCGTTCAAAGCGGTAAAGCCAAAGGTTTCGTTATCCCAGTTGTAATCTATCTTGCCCACTTGCCAGTTGGAGTTGCCTGCCAGTGTGTTTGCGAAATCACTGTTGAAATTAGCGCCTGTAAAGGTGGGAATTTCTCTTGATGCAATGTCAATGCTAAAACTACGCTGGTTGCTTCCATCTTCTTTGTTGACAAGGATACACAGCGCGTCACCGTTGGCAACAAGAATGTTGTCATTTAGCAATACGTCTTTGCCACTGCCACCCCAAGAGGCTTTTCCGCCATTTGTTTTGATTACGTTGTCACTGCCCTTCAATGCCCATCTCACCGAGCACGTACCGTCATTTGAGCAGTTAATTACAAGGTTGAAGTTTACAAACGCATCTGCTTTGAAATGATATACAAAGCACATCATACCATCCGTTGCCATCCAGTCGCCCTTGATGTCCATCCAGGGGGAGTCGTTGTGGAGAACGTCGCCTGATTGCGTTGTTATGGGAGTGTAGGTAAAGTCTTCTGCGCCCCAGTTGTAATTTACTACGCCTACTTCCCAGTTGGAATTACCTGCAAAGGTTTTTGCAAAGTCATCTTGGAAATTACCGATTTCGGTGTAAGAATCATCCAACTTGGCAATAGGTTCCGTTTTAACTGCTTCTTCACAGATTTTGCAGGTGTAGGTCATTTCGCCTTCAACCCTCTTGGTGGGATATTTGGTCAATACACCGTCGCCCCACTCGTGTGGCACTGTATCAATAGTTTCCTCGTATTCTTCATCGCATGAAACGCACTTGTATGTCCTTGTGCCCTCTACATTGCAGGTGGGTTCTTCCGTAACGCTACCTTGGTCCCACACGTGCAGACAGGGCGCGTATAATGTAAATGACAGCTCGCCCTCTACCGTTGACGTGTCGGCATCTAACACAAGATATACTGTGCTGCCCTTTGCTACGTTTACAGCGTCTTGACTTGTGTAGGTCCACTCCGATTGGTCCTCGTTAAGAGTGACAACCGTAGTTTCTTCTCCCACTACAACAAGGTAAGCCTTAACAACTCCGCCCGCAAAAGAAACGGTGAACATTGCCTGTACATGCTTGGGAAGCTCCTCGGTGAAGCTGAAAACAATTGCTGCCTTAGCAGAACTTACCTTTACAGCGCCATTACCGATTTCAACACCCGTTGCACTCCACACACCGTTCTCGGCAGTTGCAGGAGTAAACTGAATATTGCCGCTTGTCACGTCAAAAACAGTGGCAGCTCCGTAGCTCCAATCAGTTTTATTTTCCACATCGGTGTAGAACTGCTCAACAAAGTCAGCGTGCGCGTCAATTGCCACCTCTCGCGTAGTTTTGCAATCCAAGCAGGTGTATGTCCTCACTCCGGCAGAGGAGAACTCCGACGGTGTGGTGATTACGCCGTCATTCCAGCGATGTTCGGTTTTGCCGATAGGCTCAGTCTTGGTTGCCGTGCAACCCTCATTTGTGCACTTGTAGGTCTTTTCGCCTGCGTCGTTACATTTAGGCTCTCTGCTAACTTCGCCTTGATCCCAGCTGTGATCGGTCATGTCAATAGGCGCCGTTTGGGTTTGCTTGCAGCCCTCCACCGTACAGGAGTAGGTCTTTACCCCCTCAGTGTGGCATGTGGGCTCCGTCGTTACAACGCCCTCATCCCATATGTGATCGTGTTCGCCCGCTGTTTTGTTGTCACAAGCGGTCAGACACAGTGTTACGCAAAATACCATTGCTACAACAAGGCTCAGAAGTCTGATTTTTTTCATTTTATACCTCTTGCATATTTTTTGCACAAACCGTTTCCTGTTACAGGGTTTGTACTTTACTAGCATAGTATTTTATTATCTTATTGTCAACAAAAGAGCATTTTTTTGTGCAATTGCATATTACTTATGCTTTAAAAATTGTGCATTTGAAAAAAAATATTGACTTGTCTTGCTAAATGCTATACAATGAATAAAGAGGTGAAAAATGAAAAAAGCCGTGACAATCAAGAGCATAGCCGAACAACTCAATTTATCGCGCAACACCGTGGCAAAAGCACTCAACGGGCAATACGTTCCGGAGTCTACGCGGGAACTTGTACTGAAAAAAGCACAGGAAATGAATTACAAATCGCTGAATGCCGCTAATATAGAATTGGGCAGCAAAAAGTACAGAATACTGCTTGTTGCTGGCAAGCCGCTCATCAATATGAGCTATTTTATACCGTTGGTCAAGTCCATTGAGAACTCCTGCTACGCAAGAAATTACGAGCTGTTTCAGTACACATACACGGTGCGCAGTACTCCTTTCAGCAGTTTTGCGGAATATGTAAAGGAGCTTAACGTGGACGGTATTGTTGCCATTGAGTGCTTTGACAAGGATTTTGTAAGCAAGATGATAAATATGGGTAAGCCCATATGCTTCAATGACTTTACTGCCGCCAGCCTGCAACTCAACAAAAATTTCGACATTATCAGCACAAACGACGAAAAATCTATTTGCGAAATTGTAAAATATATCCATACCAAGTACAACACAAAAAACTTCACATTTGTAGGTGACCCCACCCACTGCCTTAGCTTTTACGAAAGGCATACAGGTATGCGCATGGGTATTTACAGCATTACGGGTACTACACCGTCAAGTAGGGATATTCTTTGCAGGGACGAAAGCTTTGACTACGGCAACCCCGACGCTATCAAAACGGAAATTTTGAAGCTCAAATACAAGCCGGAATGCTTTATCTGCTGCAACGATTTTGTGGCACGCAACGTGTGCGAAGCTTTGAAAAGATTGAATATGCGCATTCCTCAAGACGTCATGGTTGTAGGCTTTGACAACGTACCCGAAGCTACCGCTATGCACCCGGAAATTACATCGTTTTCTATCAACAAAGAATTTCTGGGAAGTGAAACTTTGCGAACTCTTGTCAACCGAATCGAACACCCCGAAACGCCGTCAAGAATTATTACCGTAAGCACTACAAGAATTTTGCGCGAATCCACCAACCGCTTTTCCCACCACTCGGATTGATATTTGTGCTAATTAATATAATCTGTTCTACTTAATATAGCAAATAGTAAAACATTTATTAAATACAAGCAAAAACCGCTGCACCTAAAGGTACAGCGGTTTTGTGTTAGATATAAAAAGCAACTAACCCAATCGTTTCGCCATAAATTTTTGGAACATTTTCGTATTATACAATTTAAGTGCCGCCGGAACGTCAAGCTGATTTTTAGCAAAGCCTAACACCTTTTCCGCATTATGTCCCATATCGGCAATAAACATAAGTCCCGAAACGAAGCATGCCATATCAGAATTGAGAAATACTATAGGCATCGCCATCTCTTCCGAAGTTGCAAGTCTGCCGATTGCACCATTCTCTTTGAGAAGGGCTTCTTGTCCGCCAGCCATTTTTTCAAATTCCTGCTTCATACCCGTATCGGTAGAACCGGGCAAGAGAGCGTTTACTCTTATGCCACGTTGACCGTACTCAACGGCTTTAAGTGACGCGTAATAGTTCATTGCGCGTTTGGATAGCGTGTAAGCCATGGTTCCGATTGGACTGTCTTTGGGACTAACCTTTTTCATAAATTTGACCATTTCGTCCCAAGAAGTACATTTCATTATTTTCTTGTATTCTTTCTGCCACTTCTCCCACATAAGTCCGCCGCATGACGTTACGTAAACTATTGAGCCGCCATTTTCCATGCGCTTATCAAGATATGTATCAGTAATATACTTATTGGCGATAAAATTGACTGTAAACGTCGTCCAATAGCCTGTTTTAGCGCCACTCAATCCCGCAACTCCAAAAAAGCTGTCTATCTTTTCAGGAAGAGATACAAACGCCTCATCTATACTTTGCTTGTTAGAGAGATCACATTGAATAAACTTTTCCATTCCGTCAATTTGCAACTCGTTACGGTCCAACCCGTAAACTTTTGCGCCAAGACGGACAAGCATTTCACACACTGCTTTGCCCATACCGCTTGCTGAACCTGTTACGACACAAATTTTGCCATTATATCCAAAATAGTCTTGCATTACTTTTCCCCTTCTATTATAATTTAATGGTACATTTGTCCCATTAAGTGCTATTATATAGCATCACTTTTTAAAAAACAAGAGTATAAAACGGTAATGAAACAAAAGGGGGAAATTGTCTCATGAAAGCGCCGGTTGCAAAGCAATATTTATACGAAGCACTCTTTCGGCTGATGGCAAAAATGGACTATCGGTCTATTTCCGTAAGCCAACTTGTCAGTGTCGCAGGCGTTTCGCGCTCTACTTTCTATCGTAATTATTACGACATGTTGGACATAGTAGATGAATTTTACAAAGACGCTATCAGCGAAATTTATTCTAAATATCCGCTATCCGAATCAACTATGAGCTCGGTTATTAAGAATATTTTTAGCGAACTTAAGTCCAAACGCAACGAGTTCGAAATTTTAAATCGTCAAGGTTTACTTGATAGAATGAGCCCACACGTTTATAACACATCGTTAAAGCAGATTAACAATATGGGGGTTTGGCATAATCGTTACCAACCGCACTTCTTTGCGGGAGCATCTTTTGCCTTGATAAAAGCTTGGATTGAATACGGTTTTGAGGAAACCGAAGAAGAAATAACCAACATTTTTTTGAAATCTTTAGAAGGATATATGTTTTCGTAATGGACGTATTCCATTGTTCAATAGACATAATACCATGTAATAACATAGTAGTAATAGTAAAAACCGCTGCACCTAAAGGTACAGCGGTTTTGTGTTAGATATAAGTATCCACGTTTTTGCAATTACTTGCGTGGGTTCTTGATGTTAGCTTGAGCTGCTGCCAAACGTGCGATAGGTACACGGTAAGGTGAGCAGGATACGTAGGTCAGACCGATGCTGTGAGCAAATTCGATACTGCTGGGGTCACCACCGTGCTCGCCGCAGATACCGCATTGAAGCTCGGGACGGGTCTTTCTACCAAGCGTTACAGCCATGCTCATGAGCTTACCAACGCCGATTGTGTCAAGACGTGCAAACGGGTCGCTTTCGTAAATCTTGGTGCTGTAGTAGCTGGGCAGGAACTTGCTAGCGTCGTCACGGCTGAAACCGAATGTCATTTGGGTCAGGTCGTTTGTACCGAAGCTGAAGAATTCTGCTTCTTTTGCGATTTCGTCAGCGGTCAAAGCAGCTCTGGGAATTTCGATCATTGTACCAACTTGATATTCAAGCTTGCAACGGCTTTCCTTGATAACCTTGTCAGCTGTTTCAACAACAATCTTCTTGACATAAGCCAATTCCTTAACTTCGCCAACAAGCGGAATCATGATTTCGGGAACAACGTGCCACTTGGGGTGACGCTTGTGTACGTTCAAAGCAGCCTTGATTACCGCACGGGTTTGCATCTTTGCAATTTCGGGGTAGGTTACTGCCAGACGGCATCCACGGTGACCCATCATGGGGTTGAATTCGTGCAATGATTCGCAAATTTGCTTTACTTGAGCAACAGTCTTGCCTTGAGCCTTTGCAAGTTCTTCGATGTCGTGTTCATCTGTGGGAACGAACTCGTGAAGAGGAGGATCCAGGAAACGGATAATAACGGGATAACCCTTGAGTGCTTCCATAAGTCCTTCGAAGTCTGCCTGTTGAAGGGGTTCAATCTTAGCAAGAGCTCTTTCGCGCTCTTCTACTGTTTCGGAAACAATCATTTCACGGAACTTGTCGATACGTCCCTCGCCGAAGAACATGTGCTCGGTACGGCAAAGACCGATACCTTGTGCGCCAAGTTCTGCTGCGCGTTCAGCGTCAGCGGGTGTGTCGGCGTTTGTACGAACTTCCAAAGCCTTGTACTTATCAGCAAGCTTCATGATACGTCCGAAGTAACCACTGGAGGGGTCTGCAGGCACAGTCTTGATAGCGATGTTGTAAATCTTACCTGTGGAGCCGTCCAAGGAGATGTCGTCGCCCTCGTGGAATACAATGCCGCCAAGCTCGAATTGCTTGTTAGCTTCGTCCATCTTGATGTCGCCGCAACCGGATACACAGCAAGTACCCATACCGCGTGCAACAACTGCTGCGTGAGAGGTTTGTCCGCCGCGAACTGTCAAGATACCTTGAGCGTACTTCATACCCTCGATATCTTCGGGAGAAGTTTCAAGACGAACAAGGATAACTTTCTTGCCTTGTTTTCCAAGTACAACTGCATCTTCCGGTGTGAACACAACAGTACCTGCTGCTGCTCCGGGGCTTGCTGCAATACCCTTGCCAACAACATTTTTCTTGTCAGCTGCTGCAAGAGCGTCTACGTCGAATGTGGGGTGAAGAAGCATATCAAGAGATTTAGCGTCGATTTGCATCAAAGCTTCCTGTTCACTGATCATGCCTTCGTCGATAAGGTCGCATGCAATCTTGATAGCAGCGGCGGCTGTACGCTTGCCGTTACGTGTTTGGAGCATGTAAAGCTTACCACGTTCAATGGTGAACTCCATGTCCTGCATGTCTCTGTAGTGATGTTCGAGTGTATCGCAAACTTGAAGGAATTGTTGATAAACTTCGGGCAAAACTTCTGCCATTTGAGAAATGGGCATCGGTGTGCGAACGCCTGCTACGACGTCTTCGCCCTGAGCGTTCATAAGGAATTCGCCCATAAGACCCTTTTCGCCTGTTGCGGGGTTACGTGTGAATGCAACGCCTGTACCGCAGTCGTCACCCATGTTACCGAAAGCCATCATCTGTACGTTAACTGCTGTACCCCAGCTGTAGGGGATGTCGTGGTCCATACGGTAGATGTTTGCACGGGGGTTGTCCCAAGAACGGAATACTGCTTCCACTGCTGCAAACAGTTGTTCTTTTGCGTCCTGCGGGAATGGCTTACCGATTGCCTTTTTGTACTCTGCCTTGAACTGTGTTGCAAGGGTCTTGAGGTCGTCGGCGGTAAGTTCAACGTCGGATGTGATTCCGCGTTTTTCCTTCATTTCGTCGATAAGAACTTCAAAGTACTTCTTACCAACTTCCATAACGACGTCACTAAACATTTGAATAAATCTTCTGTAGCAGTCCCAAGCCCAACGGGGGTTGCCGGATTTAGCTGCAAGAACTTCTACAACTTCGTCATTCAAACCAAGGTTCAAAATTGTGTCCATCATGCCGGGCATGGATGCGCGAGCACCGGAACGTACGGAAACGAGAAGAGGGTTCTCCTTGTCGCCGAACTTCTTGCCTGCGATTTTTTCCAGCTTAACGATGTACTTAAGAATTTGATCCTTAATTTCGTCGTTGATACGTCTGCCGTCCTCGTAGTACTGCGTGCAAGCTTCTGTACTAATTGTGAAGCCTTGGGGAACAGGAAGACCGATGTTGGTCATTTCTGCAAGGTTGGCACCTTTGCCGCCAAGCTTTGCGCGCATTGTAGCGTTGCCTTCGCTAAACAAATAGGTATACTTTTTTGCCACTGTTTTTTCCTCCAAAAAATTATTACATCGTTAAGAGCCTTTTATGCTCATACGCATCTATTTTACATTATTTTGCCAAATTAGACAACTGTTTAGGCGGAAAAAAATATGGAATAGGGTCGGCTGTTTGCGCGTTTGCCTGTACGGCAAATACAATTACTGAAATTGAGCAGCTTTTGCCCTCGGCAATTTTGTCGCTGTCCTGTAGTTCAATGCGGACGGTGAGGGTTGCAACCGTTTGCTCGCTGCCGTCAGACGGAAGCAGCGCCCAGTTGGATGCACGGGCGGACTCGGTGTCAATCAATTCCACACCGTCAATGTCCACGTCGAGGGCATTGCACAGCTGTGTGTCGCCGTCAAACACAAGCTGAACCTGCCACTTTATTGCAACTGTACTGTTGCTGACAACTGCTATATCAAATGTTACGCCGTCATAGGGAGCCATGTTGCTGAGCGTGATTTCGCCGTCCTTTTCGCTAGCCTCGCCGGAAAGCCATTCGCCATCTACCCTAGCCCCGTGCTCGTCGCGCGTAAACATGTTGAAATCGGCAATACTTGCCGTCACCTCCACCTTGCCCGATGTTACAGCAATGTTGGTTGAGGTATTGCTTGCAAACATGGCAAAGGTTGAGCCTACAATGAGGCTCAGACACAGCACTACCGTCAACACTGACGTAAGAAGGATTGTACCTGTTTTGTTCATATTGTCTCCTTTTTCAATCAGTCAATTTGAGCGTTTGCCTGCACGGCGTTGACTGAAATAATGGCAGTTCCGCTAAAGTACGGCAGCTGTGACGAATGTGGAAATTCGAAAAATACGCTTACAACACTTACAAGGTCTTGATCTGCTTGCGCGTCAATCCTTTCCCATGAGGTAGTAAAATATGTGTCGTATTTGCCGACGAAGTCCACACCCCCTTCTGTGGACAAATTTATCTGTTCAAAAAACTCCGCGTCCGCTTCCACCTTTACCTGCCACTTTGCAGCAAGCGACCCGATGTTGCTGATATATATATCCAATTTAATACCGCAACCGGGCACTATATTTGTGAGGGTAAGCTCTCCGTTTGATGAATCGAACGAATATTTGCCACCGTAAAGCCACCCCATTTGCACTTCATTGCCGTCGTTGAAATACGTACTCGTGATGGGCATAGAGTACGTAACAGTCAATATTCCGCTGGATACGGAAATATTTGTAGTGTTTTCGTCCTCGAAAAGGGCGTAGGTTGAGCCTACAACCAAGCTCCAACACAATGCCACTGTAAGTACAAATATGAGAATAAGTTTGCTGATTTTGTTCATTTTCTCACCCCAAGTGGGTTAGTTTTGCCAAGTAAGCTGCACTGCGTGTACAATCATGTCAACGGTAAGCTGCTGCCCCTGCGCTTCGTTGTTTACTTCGTCGTCATCAACAAATTTCAACTGCACAGTGAACGTGCCAACACCATCTAACAGCACGTTACCAAGGGGTGACGAGGCATTGCCCCACAGGTATTTTTCACCAAGATTACCAAGCATTACCGTTTGTGTATTTGTGTCGGTTTTCAGTGTAAGCTGAAGCTGTTCGGCAAGCTTGTTTGCTTCGCCCTGTAGCACAAACTCCAGGTAAAAGCAGATTGCCACGTCACCGTTGTTTTTCAGCGAAAACTTCGCCCCAAATTCACAACCGGGGACAACCTTGACTTCATCACTCAATCCAAATATATTGTCGTTTGTTGCCTTGGTAAATTCCTTTGCAACATTGTCTTGCACACTTGTCAACAGCCCCTGATCGGAAAGCAATGTGCTGCTAAGCTCGTCACGCCAAAGCTGCACTTTCAGTTCGCCTGATTGCAGGTGATTTACCACATTTACCGAATCGCTAAACAACGCGTAAGTTCCACCCACTATCAATGCCAGACAGCACAGTACCGTCACGCAACAAAGACTGATTGCTCTTATACGTTTTGACATAATTATCTCCTTTAGATAGCTTTGATTGATTAATCTGCAGACGTTGTTGCCACAGTTTGCACCTGCGTTGCTGCAGCATGTGATGCCTGACGTGCTAGTCTGCGACGTTCCTTTTCGCGGCGTTTTGCTTCTTCGCGTTCTTCACGTATTTCGCGTACGGCAATGTCTATGCTGTCCTTTGCCGCGCCCACGTCCTTTGCCGTCAATAGCTTCAAGGATGTTGCCGCCTGCTTGACGGATATTTTGTTGGTGGATACGTATCTGCTGAAATTGGGGTTTGCAATGATAAATTCGCAGATAACGGTACCCCGCTTGATAAGCAAACGGATAATGCGTTTGCCATGCAGACGGTACTCGTCGTAACCGCCGGTAGTGACACACTTTACTTCTTCCACCCTGTTGGCGTATTCGGCAATCTCGTCGTACCAAGCCTTTTGTTCGCCACTCAGTGCCATGTACTTGTATTTGTGGCTTTGCTTGGGCTCAGCGGAAAACCTCACCTGATCGTCGTCCGCCGCAATCACCACCGTCGACTGTTGAGCAGCTTGCTGTTGCCCTACCTGTGTTGTGTCGGCTGATTTTTTTGTCTTGCGCTTGTTGCTATCGCGAAGCATATCGCGCACCACTACACATACGGTAAATATGCACATTACCACAACCAATACCATAAAACCGAAAATTAAAGTTTCCATATATTCCTCCTTGTTTCAATAAATTTACAATTTTTATTCTGTTGCCTTTTTGCGTTTGGCAATGTTTACAATTTTGGATACATTCCAGGCAATGACAATTACACAAGGAACAATGATGAGCACAGCCAATCCCAGCGGACGTTTGAGTGAGTACACCAACAAGCCCAAAACGTAGCTTTTGCCCGTTACCCTGCCAATGACGTAGTTGGGGCTTGCCGTGTTGCTTGTGTCGATAGTTTGCACGTCGGCAATTCCCGTTGACGACGAATTGTCGCCGCGTAATGTTATGACGTATCCGCCTGTGTCGTTGGGTTCAATGTCAACGATACGGTGAGTGATTGTCATTTGGGGAGATTGTTTGCCCTCGAAATGCTGACCTGACACGTCGTAGCGGAACGTAAGCACGTCGCCCACCTTTAGCCGGGAGTAGAACTCCTGCGCCTGCGCTGCACCATCGGGAACAAGCTGCACAAATACCATGCTGCCCTTTCTTATGTCCTTTATCCGACAGTCGGATACGTCCACGTCGGAGTTCTTTTCCATTGACCCGCTAAGCACTATCCGCATTTCGTAGCCCAACAGCTTTACCGCGCCGTCCGTATCCCGTTTGCTGAAAACGGTAAACAGCAGCATCGCCAAACAAAGCGTGCAAAATACGTACACCGGCACATTTGCCACCACGGTCAGCGCCCTGTTGAATTTTGTTGCAGATTTCTTCACGGTTTTTGTCAAAATTTTTCCGCTGTGAGGTTAACTGTGAAATGGGTTGTTGCGTTTTGCGCTTCGTTGCCCGTATCTAACGGCATGGAATATATCACCTTTATTACAGTTGTTTTTGCGCCTATGCGGCAATTAAAACTGACGGTTTTACCCTCTAGCAGCTCCGAAAGCCTGTAGGTGTAGCAATCCTGCCCGTACTGCAATGCCACGTCGACGTAATTTTTGAGTGCGCCATTGTCCACCTCGACAAAATCAAAGTTTAACATGTACGTGCCTGCCGATTTGCCCTTGAGGTTGATTGTGTACTCCCTCACGTCGCCCGGATTCAAACCGCTGGCGGAAAATTCCAGCTTTTCGCGCGTGATGTCATTGTCATTTAGTGTGATATCTTTCATCAAATCGTTGTCTGTTGTAAGTAGCACCGTAACAAGTAGCCCTACGCCCACAAGTAGCATCACAACGGTTACTATCGGTAAAACGTATTTTCTCACGCGAACCCTCCAAGTAAAAATCTGATTTTGTCAAAAGCGAATATTTTTAGTCAATTGCTTATATACTGTAACGCAAAAATTCCAATAGATATTCAGTAATATTGAGTGTAAATGTCGCAAAATGCAAAAAGGCTCTCCCTCATTTAAAGGGAGAACCTTTTACTTATAAATATTTACTTTACCCTTTTATCTGTATCCGTTGGGATTTTTCCTTTGCCAGTTCCACAACGAGCTACACATGTCGTCAATGCCCAGCTTTGCCTCCCAGCCAAGCTCTTTTTTGGCTTTTTCAGCGCTGGCGTAGCAACTTGCTATATCTCCGGCTCTGCGTGGCTTGATAACGTACGGAAGGGTGTGTCCGCATGCCTTTTCGAAAGCGTGAATTACGTCCAGCACGCTGTAGCCAATGCCTGTACCAAGATTGTAGGTGTACACACCTGCGCTTGTAAGCTTTTCAATTGCCGCAATGTGCCCCTTTGCCAGGTCCACAACGTGGATGTAGTCGCGTACACCTGTGCCGTCGGGTGTATCGTAGTCGTTGCCGAACACGCCAATCTCTTTCAGCTCGCCAATTGCAACCTTTGCAATAAAGGGCGTGAGGTTGTTGGGGATACCCTTGGGGTCCTCGCCTATAAGCCCGCTTTCATGAGCGCCAACGGGGTTGAAGTATCTGAGTAGCGCAACCGTCCACTCACTGTCCGCTGCGTACACGTCCTTGAGTATCAACTCCTGCATGTATTTGGAGGTTCCGTAGGGGTTGGTTGTTCCGCCCACTGCGCACTGTTCGTCAAGGGGCAAACGCTCGGGTGAGCCGTACACCGTTGCCGACGACGAGAACACTATGCGCTTGCAACCGTGCTTTTTCATTTCTTCAAGCAACACCAGCGTGCCGCCGATGTTGTTGTCGTAGTATTCCAGTGGCATTTCGCACGATTCGCCCACTGCCTTGAGCCCTGCAAAGTGGATAACCCAATCTATCTTGTGCTTAGCGAATATATGAGACAAAATTTTACGGTCACGTACGTCATTTTTGTAAACGGTTACCTTTTTTCCGGTAATTTGCTCCACGCGCTTGAGACACAACGGTGAAGAGTTGCTGAAGTTATCTATTACAACAACTTCGTGCCCGCGATTGAGTAGCTCCACTACCGTGTGCGATCCAATGTAGCCTGCGCCACCTGTAACAAGTATTTTCATAGTGTTCCTCCTTTAACATTTAGTAACAACGATACCGTCGTTAATGTCCGTGTCGTAACAGACGGCGTCGTAACCGATTTGCTTTTTGTATTCCCTTACAACATGCTGCTTGAAGTCATCAACGGCATCCGTCTTGACAAGCGACACCGTACAACCGCCAAAGCCACCGCCCGTCATGCGCGAACCGATGCAAGCAGGGTGCGACTGTGCAATGTGGGCCAGTGCGTCCAGTTCCTTGCCCGTCACCTCGTACAGCTCAGATAGTGACGCGTGCGACGCATTGAGGAGCTTGCCGAACTGCACCATATCTTTGTTGCGCATGGCAATTTCCGCAAGGTGTACGCGTTCGCATTCCTCCACGACGTGCTTTGCGCGCTTGTACACCGTGGGGGGAAGCAAGCTTTTGTGCGCCTCCAGCTCGCAAGGTTTAACCTCCGCAAGGCAGGTAACATTTAATTTGCTACTCAGCAATTTCAATGCCAGCTCCGTCTCTTCGCGACGTTCGTTGTAGCGACTTTCCACCAGATTGTGCGGCTTGTTGCTGTTGATTATCACTATTGAATAGTCTCCCGTATTTACTGGAACATATACGCAATCAAGTGTTTTGCAGTCCAGCAGCATTGCGTGCCCTGCCCTGCCACACGCCGATGCGTACTGGTCCATGATTCCGCAATTTACCCCGGCGTATTCGTGTTCCGCCTTTTGCGCAAGTAACGCAATCTCCACAGGGTTGGGTGTTTCACCTGCTATCACGGCAAACGCGGCAAGCGCGGATACTTCAATGGACGCCGAAGAGGACAGCCCGCTACCGAAGGGTACCTTGCAGTCAATTAGCATATCGCAACCTTTAAGTTGGTGCCCAGCACTCTTCCACAACGAAGCGCAACCAGCAAAATACTTGGCGTATTTGTGCGATTTGTATTCCTCCAGTCTGTTAATATCCATGGATACCTTGTCGGGCAAGGTTGTCCAGGAAAGGTTGATAATTTGCGAACCGTTTTCTCGAACGTATACAGTTGTGACAAGAGACAGCGCGCACGGCATCACCTTGCCTCCGCAGTAATCGATGTGTTCGCCTATAAGATTAACGCGCCCGGAAGCAGTTACTTTGTATTGGTAATTGTTCATATCGTAAAACCTAAATCTTTCATAAACTCCACCGTTTCCTGCTTTGTTTTGAATACGGCGGTATTGTCCAAAATGCGGTTGCAGATGTCGCCCAGCTCGTCCTGCATTGCCCGGTGAACCTTGTTTTTGCTACGCGCACCGACGAGACGTTTTGTCACTTCGTCGTACACCAAAGCAAAGTCTTTCAGTTCGTCGCTTAGCGGCTTACCCTCGGCAATCAGCGTTTCTATTTGATTGAGCTCAGCTTCCAAGCGCCCTGGGAGTATAAACAAGCCCTGCGCTTCGATAAGCCCGATGGACTCCTTTTTTATAATGTGGAACTCGGGATGAGCGTGGAATATTCCGTCGGGGTAAATGTCGCTTGTGATGTTGCTACGCAAGATGATGCTCATTTCGTACCCGCGCGCAGTTTTTACAACCGTGGGACTAATGGCGTTGTGTAAGCCCTTGCCGTCAACGGGAACTATCTGCTTAAATTTGTCTTCATAGCTTACCCATTTGGCACGTACAGCTTCGCCTATCTGTTCGATAGCGCTGCGGTTAGCGGACACAATGCGCACAACGGTGCCTGCCCAGTCCACCACCTCGACAATGGCATCTGGGTACTTGGAGTTGCGCAGTGTGTAGCTGGCTTTCGCCTTGTGCATGGGCAATATTTCGCCACCGCCTTGGTAGTGGTCATGCGCAAGAACACTGCCGCCGATACGCTCCAACGCTGCGTTACAGCCGATAAAGTAGTTGGGGAACATATCTACGAAATCCATCAGTCGCACAAAGGTTGCGCGGTCGGTGTGCATGGGTATATGCTCGTAGTTTACCGCAATGCCGTGTTGATTGAAATATCCGTAGGGCGAAAACTGCCAAAACCACTGCTCGCCACCAAGAGTGATGTCGATTGTGCGCAGGGTACGCTTGCTTCTGCCAGCGAAGCCCTCGTTTTCATGACAGATGCTGCACTTGGGATAACCGCCCTTTGTAGCGTTACCGCTGGCTGCCTTTTTCGGGTCGCGGAACTCGGGTTTGGACTTGTTGATTGTAACTACAAGCCCCTGCGAATCAAAGCGTGGGTTTTTGTCCAGTTGAGATTTTTTTACGTAGTCGCCCTTTACTGAGTAGTCGTAAAACCACTGCATAGCTTCACCGCTGCCCAGCGTGCGCAGCTTTTCTTCAAATACAGCCTGCGTTTCCTTTGGGGACATCATGAGCTCGCCCATTACGCTGTCGCAAAAGTAGCTTGCCTCCTCACGCTCGAACACACCCGCATTTACGCACGCGTCGGCAAAGCGTTTAAGCACGTTGTCGGGCGTTACGTCCAGGCACTTTTCCTGCGTGTCATTCGCAAATGATTCCAGCCCAAGCAAACGCAATATCCCGTTGCGTACGTAATGAACATTTTTTCTGTCCAAATTTAACTGGCGCTCGGCGTAGTCGATGAGCGCATCAATGCTACGGTAAACCTCTGTCATAAATAACCTCGGCACATACTTTTTCAATTATATATTAACATTATTTTTTGTCAATGTAAATTACTATTTTTTAAAATATGTAAAATTTCGCAAAAAGGTAAATGCTTTATTTTTTTCAATATGTTTACAAATTGAATAAAATAATATATACTGTTACATACTTGCAAAAATCCATTTGCATATGGGGGTGTTTTTAGATTCGCCCGGCGTCAAAGGAGATTTGATAAGCGCGTCGCAGCGCCCACTGCGTATCAAGGCAAAATTAAATTAAACGCTAACAATAGCACAAGCCGTTCCACAGGAATGGCATTCGCTGCCTAGTTTAATGCCAGCGCGTAGGCTTTCGCACTTTTGCGTTGCGAGATGTCCTGCGTTATAACACGCAAATAGAGCCGTAACGGTTGCAACGAGACGTTACAGCTCGAAGCTAATTTCGTTGCAGGCAACGGCAAGTTGGTTTACTATCTAGCCGTTGCGACAATGAAAGTAAACTACACGCGTAGAAAGTCAGGTAGTCTTACGTTGGTACACGGGTGCAAGTCCCGTCACCTCCACCATTACAGGGGTATGCGCACACCCGACAAAAAATCAGAAACCGATATGTCGGTTTCTTTTTTTTGTGCAGTTTTGCTTGACGTTAAAATGTAAAATATGTTACTATTAGTAACATCGGAGGAAATTATGGAAAATATCATTTTGGGCTTACTGCTGTTACAGGCGCGCACAATTTATCAGCTACGCAAGCGTATCAATGACGGACTGAACTTGATGTACAGTTGCAGTACAGGTAGCATACAAGCCGCATTAAAAAAGCTATTGAAAAGTGGCTACATTTGCATCAGTGAAGTAACGGAAAACGGCAAGAAGAAAAAGCTGTACAGTATTACCGACGAAGGAAAACAATATTTTCACTTGTGGATAAACAGCCCAATAAACAACTCTGCGAAAAATCCCGAGCTTGCAAAGATATATTTTATGGGCTTTTCCGAAAAGGAAAACCGCGTACATTTAATTGAAAATCACCTAAAGGGATTGCGCAAGCTTTACCTTGAATTACAAGTAATATGTGAGGATGGGGAAAGATTATCCACTGAATTACAGAATAACGAAATTGCATATTATCAGTTGCAAACAGCGCGCTACGGACGTGATTTAATGAAATTCAATATTGACTGGTACAGTCGTCTGCTAAAGGAAATAAGAAAGTAAAATGAAAACATTACAACTTGAAAACACACCGATAACTTACTACATTGACGATACGGCAAATAATCACTGGGTGGTATTTGCTCACGCTGCCTTTGTCGATCACCGAATGTTTAAAAAACAGTTCCAATACTTTGCAGGTAAATACAATCTGCTTGCAATAGACATTTTAGGTCACGGCAATTCCGTTCACGCGCAAAAGGGCGACAGCATTGAACAGATGTCCGATTGGATAAACCTCATTTTCCAAAAGCACAACATCACTGCCGCACACTTTGTGGGAGTTTCGTTGGGTTCAGTGTTCATACAGGACTTTGCAAATAAGTACGAAAACCGTGTTCTTTCCCTTGCCTGTTTTGGCGGCTACGACATCAATAATTTTGACATTCAAAGGCAAAAAAGCAATACCAAAGGTCAAATGGCAATGATGTTAAAAGCGCTTGTGTCCGTGAAATGGTTTGCAAAGGCAAACAAAAAGATTTCCGCCTACACCAGTGAAGCGCAGGAAGAATTTTACAAGCTGAATTTGCAATTTAGGAAGAGCTCTTTCATATATTTGGCAAAGCTTCAAAGCTTTGTAAACAAATATCCCCGAAAGCCGAGGCAATACAATTTACTGGTTGGTTGCGGCGAACACGATATTCCCATGGAAATAGACATTGTAAACGAGTGGGCTGCTTACGAACAGTGTGATAAAGTAATTATTCAAGGCGCGGGGCATTGCGCAAATATGGACAAGCCCAGCGAGTTCAACACTTGCTTGGAAAGCTTTTGGTCGAGCTGTAACAAATAAAAAAGGAACGCTCACTAGCGTTCCATGACGGATATCCATGTATCTTTAACAGCGCCGTAGCTGGTTTGGTATTTAACAAGCTTCAGGTGCTTGAAGCCGCACTTCTCCTGCACGCGCATAGACTGGCTGTTCTCAGTAAAGTGTCCGCACGCAATGAAGTCCACATTTACTTCTTCAAACAGATATTTTATTACAGCCTTTACCGCTTCGGGCATAAGTCCCCTACCCCAGTAATCTTTGGACAAAACATAGCCGATTTCTCTACCAAGCCTGTCACTGTACTCGGGCAATTCTTTATCACTGTATTCTTCTATACCCAGCGAGCCGATAACCTTTCCGTTAAATTCCAACGCAAAGGTTTTCTTTTCACTTATAAATTTTTCCAGTATTTGACGAGTCTCCTCTATGCTCCTGTGAGGCAACCAGCCTGCCATTTGCCCCACGCCGTCCACTGAGGCATATTCGTATAAATCTTGCAAGTCACTTTCCTTCCACGGGCGCAAAATAAGCCGCTCCGTTGCGATTGTGACGTTGGAAATGTCTATTTCAGCGTTCATTGTTCAAACCCCATAGTTCATTTTCACACAAGTAACAAATACTGTTATTTCTTGACACCCCAGGTCGCTAATTCAGGCTAATGGTAACTTGTGTGCTACCCTTACCCGCGCCTAGCAGATTGCGCAGCTCAGTTGCTGTGTAACCCTTTATCCAGCCAATGCGCGTGAAATTCCACGAATTGTTGCCGTAGTACAGGCATATGTTATTGCCCTGATACAGTATCACGTCGCCCGCCTTGGTATCTATCGGGGTGTTGTTTTGCGGCAAGCTGTGCCCAATGCTTCCCACCTTTTCGAACCCGCCGTAGTCATCTGCCGTGTAGGTTATGTCACCCTGCTTTAACAGCTCAACAAGTGCCGTGACAGAGGAATTGTCCGCTAAAGTTACTTCCAGTTTGTTGCCGTAAATTGTTATATACATTTTCGTAGTCTCCTGTTCATTTTGTGAATTGTCGTCATCCGTTCCTCCTTTATTAGGCTTGGGATCGCATGCGACAAGCATACACAACACAAGTATTAAGCTCAGTATCAACGTAACTTTTTTCATTTTAGACTTTTACATTTCACATTCGGTTTACAATTTGTTTTATTATCAATATTGCTTTTTCTATATCTCCACTATTTGCAACCTTGATAGCAGATTTTCTCTTGCCTCTTCTTCTGTTGGTGATATCGTAAGCACCTGAGTTTTGTATTATTATATCTTGTAAGTCGATGTACAGTTCAATTTCCACGTAATGAGAGTAAGGCCAAATGGCGCATATATTGTGATTGTCAATCTTATACGCCATGTATAAAGCTTGTTGATGTACAGTTATACGGGAAGATAGTTCCTTGATACGTGACTCCAATGTTGTCATTAAACGAGATGTCTCTGCAGAGGGTGTTGCCCTATTTGTTGTTAACAAACTTGCGTTTTGCCGAACACTTGGTGTCATTCTCGTATTGCCGACATGTTGTGACGTTTCCATTACTATGTTAACGTGAACACTGCTGAAAGCGCGCTCTATTTCTTCGTTTGTATAACTATTAGCGTAGTATTGTTTGAGAACATCAACCGCTGACAGATGCGACAAGCTGTCTTTTATCTCCTCTACGTGGCGGTTGAATTCATGAGTACGTTGTATAAATTGTTGAACCTTGATTTTATCAAAACTATTTTTGCCAAAAAGTTCTACAAATTCTTTGCCGAGAGGATTGTCTTGCAAAAAGGGAATTTCAACAGCAAATTCCTGGTCGTCGTTGTCCAAAATGTACAAATATATTTTATTACATATGAGCACGCCTACATTCAGTCTCAACAGGCGCATATAACTAAACAACTGATTTTTGTAGCCTGTACGAAATTCCAAGTTGTGTTGTTTCAACTCCACTACAAATAAATCTTTATTTGCAACAGAATCTCTTATTACAATATCCGGAATCGTCCTCTCCTGTGAGCCTATTTGAATGTTACGAAAAGAGTCTATTTCGCCGGCAAACCTACTGTAACCGAACAAGAAGGAATCGGCAAATATGCCCTCCCACAGTTTTTGTACTTCGGTTTCGTGTAGGTGTCTGTTTCTGTTGATATTGTTAACTATCGAATTCCATTTACTATACATTGTCATCTTGGGTAATCCTTGTCGTTTTATATATTGTAACACAAACAAATTGACTTGGCGACTAAAATCAAATATAATTGTAGTATGTTAAACCAGTTTTCACGGACAGAGCTTATATTAGGTAAAAAGGCGATGGAACGTCTTGGCAACTGCCGCGTTGCAGTATTTGGAATAGGCGGCGTTGGCGGATACACCGTTGAGGCACTTGTTCGCTCGGGCATTGGCGCCGTTGATTTAATAGACGACGACAGGGTATGCCTTACAAACATAAACCGTCAAATTTACGCCACAAGGAAAACTGTAGGCAAATACAAGGTGGACGTTGCAGCCGAACGTATTGCGGAAATAAATCCCAATGTTACGGTGCACACCTACAAAACATTTTACACCCCCGATACCGCCCACGAATTCGACTTCACGCAGTACGACTATGTTGTGGACGCTATCGATACGGTAACGGGCAAAATCGGGCTTGTGTTGCAAGCGCAGGCAGCAGCAACACCCATTATCAGCTCGATGGGGGCAGGCAACAAGCTGGACCCCACTGCTTTTCAAGTGGCTGATATTTACGAGACAAGTGTGTGCCCGCTTGCAAAGGTCATGCGCAAGGAGCTGTCGCGCCGAGGCGTACAAGCGCTAAAGGTTGTGTATTCACAGGAAAAGCCGCTTGTTCCGATAGACGACCTGGAAATAAGTTGCAAACAGCACTGCATTTGCCCGCCCGGTACGGAGAGAAAATGCACGGCGCGTAGGCAAGTACCCGGTAGCACTGCTTTTGTCCCATCCGTTGTTGGGCTGATTATCGCA
Organism: Clostridiales bacterium; assembly: GCA_022508345.1. Classification (GTDB taxonomy): domain Bacteria; phylum Bacillota; class Clostridia; order Christensenellales; family CAG-314; genus Fimimonas. Next base: position 127,298 of record JAFLVK010000001.1, read on the forward strand.
GGCGAAGTCATTAAAGACCTGACCAAAGGCTTAATATAGCAATCATTTTGGAACAAAACCAAAGGCTCCCATGTGCAATGGGAGCCTTTTTTCATTACTCATTGGTTATGTCAACAAGCGTGTATTCTCTACTGCCGTAGCCGTGCTCAGCAGCTGCCTCGATTGTGTGAACACCGTTGCGCGACTCTATCCTTTCAAGCAGGTGGTCACGCCCCTTGTCATTAGATTTGTACACAAGGTCAATGCAAGCCTGGTCGATTGCAATGGGGTCGGTGGAAATAAGCACGCCAATGTCACTGATACAGGGGTCTTCGGCAACAGCGCAGCAGTCGCAGTCTACGGACATATTTTTCATGACATTGATGTAAACAATCTTACCCTTGAAAAATTCGATTACGCTACCTGCAGCATCCGCCATCGATTCCAAAAATCTGTCGTGGTCGGCAGTCCAGATATCCTTGGGATCACCACAACCGTGAATGTACGCCTTGCCGTAACTGGATGCAACGCCAATGGACAGCTGCTTTAACGCTCCGCCATATCCACCCATGGGGTGTCCCTTGAAGTGCGAAAGCACCAGCATCGAATCGTAATTTACAATGTTTTTGCCAACGTAATTTTTCTTGATAACCTTACCGTTGGAAATATCCAACACAAGGTCGGGTCCGGCAGCGTCCATCAAATCAAGGTCAAACACATCCCAGCCGTGTTTTTTGAAAGTTTCAAGGTGCTTTTCGGTGGTATCTCTGCCACCGTCGTAGGCAGTGTTACATTCCACTACCGTGCCGCCCACCTTGTCAATTATTGGTCTGAAAAAATCCGGTCCCAAAAAGTTTTGATTGCCGGGTTCTCCCGAGTGCAGCTTGATTGCAACCTTGCCACCAAGTTGAACTCCCAGCTTGTTGTAAAGCTTTACAAGCTCGTCACCGGTCAAATTCTTTGAAAAATACACTACCGATTTCATGGACATTCCTCCTAAACTTCTGTGCTTTTTTTTGCGCTCTTTGAGATATGTTACTATATTTCATTATTTTTGTCAAACTGAGCCTGTTGTAAAATCTCAAAGCCAAAATAAGGCATTTACACAACACGATTTGCGCAAAACTTTCAATTGTTTTCAAATGGATATTGACACAACTGCAACTTAGATATATAATTTAACAACTATATTATAAATAAGTGATAAAGATATCTACTAAGGAGAATATTATGGAACTATTGATGATAATGGCGCCTGTTGCCGCTTTGGTCGCGTTGGCTTACGCTTTGTTTGCCGCGCGTAGCGTCAAGAAAGCTGACGAGGGCACGGATCGCATGAAAAGCATTGCCGCTTCCATTCGCCGTGGCGCAAGCGCCTATCTCAGACGTCAGTACAAGACGGTGGGCATATTTTTTGCCGTGGTGTTTGTTGTATTGATTGTACTTGCATTCGCATTTGGACTTGTAAATAAATTTACACCGTTTGCATTTCTCACAGGTGGGGTACTTTCGGGATTGTCGGGCTTTATCGGCATGCACATTGCCGTAAGCGCCAATGTACGCACGGCAAACGCAGCACAAAAGAGCCTAAACTCGGGGCTGAAAATTGCATTCCGCGCAGGTTCGGTAATGGGCTTTGTCGTTGTCGGACTTGGACTGATCGACTTTTCCATATGGTACTTCCTCACTACGTACGCATTTAAGCTGGACCCCAAAACCGTAACGGAAGCAATGATCACATTCGGTTTGGGCGCTTCTTCTATGGCGTTGTTTGCGCGTGTCGGCGGCGGTATCTTTACCAAAGCTGCTGACGTAGGCGCAGACCTTGTAGGCAAGGTGGAAGCAGGAATACCCGAAGACGACCCCAGAAACCCTGCCGTAATTGCAGATAACGTAGGTGACAACGTCGGCGACGTCGCAGGCATGGGCGCAGATTTGTACGAATCATATGTGGGTTCGCTGTTATCTGCCGTTGCATTGGGCTACGCCGCACTGGGCAATATCCTGGGGATAATCATTCCCGTCGGTATTGCTTCTATCGGTATATTTGCTTCGCTTATCGGCACGCTGTTTGTGCGCACAGGCGAAAAGCTGTCGTCCAAGTCGCTGCTTGCCGCTCTCAGGCGGGGCACCTACATTGCAAGCGCCATCTCGGCAGTTGGTTCACTGGCATTTATTTTGCTTGTAAATATCGACCTCTACTATTTGTTCTTCGCAATGCTGGCAGGTCTTGTTGCAGGTGTGGCTATCGGGTTCTTTACCGAATACTTCACCTCCGACAATTACCGCCCCACCAAAAACCTTGCCAAAAGTACCCAAACGGGCTCGGCTACCGAAATTATTTCCGGCTTGTCGCTGGGCATGCTTTCCACCGTGGTACCTGTTATTATTGTTGCGGCTGCTGTGATTGTATCATTCCTTATTTGCGGCGGAACGGTTGAAAACCCACAAATGGGGCTGTTTGGCATTGGTATTGCCGCTGTGGGTATGCTTTCCACACTGGGCATTACACTTGCAACAGACGCGTACGGCCCCATTGCAGATAACGCAGGTGGCATTGCGCAAATGGCAGATATGCCCGAATACGTGCGCGAACGCACCGACGCACTGGACGCGCTGGGCAACACCACGGCTGCCACAGGCAAGGGCTTTGCAATCGGTTCGGCTGCGCTTACTGCACTTGCACTGCTGTCCTCCTTTGTCAATTTGGTGGAAAGCAAGTTGAACCTAGAAGTTAACCTATCCATTATGAACCCCGCGGTGCTTATCGGCTTGTTTATCGGCTGTATGCTCCCCTTCCTGTTCTCGGCACTGACCATGAGCGCAATAGGAAAGTCGGCGGAGGGCGTTGTGTTGGAAGTGCGCAGACAGTTTAAAGAAATTGTAGGCATAATGGACGGAACAAGTGAACCGGACTACCACACATGCGTAGATATCTGCACCAAAGCATCACTAAAACAAATGATACTGCCCAGTATCATCACTGTAATTGCACCGATACTTGTGGGACTGTTGCTTGGTATCAGCGGCGTGGCTGGCATGCTACTGGGCGCAACGTCTACGGGCTTTATGCTTGCGATAATGATGTCCAACTCGGGTGGAGCGTGGGACAATGCCAAGAAATTCATAGAAAACGGCAACTTTGACGGAAAGGGCTCCACCAACCACAAAGCGGCTGTTGTGGGCGACACCGTAGGTGACCCATTCAAGGACACATCTGGACCGGCAATCAACATACTGATAAAGCTACTGTCCATTGTATCGATAGTATTTGCATCGGTAATTGCTGCATTCCCATCTATTTTTTAAGTAAAATATATAAGGTAAAGGAAACGGTTATGGAAGAATTGAAGGTTCACGAAACAGAAGTAGATTACGGCGTTGTGTTATACGAAAACAGCAATGCCAAGTCCGTACTGGACGCTCCAACAGGCAAAGTTGGTGCAAAGGGTTGGGCACAGAGAATTTATATGATAATTCTTGCCGTTCTATTGTTCGGATGGTTTTTGTACAGCCTCATCCACAAGGCAAGTCAACCTGACGTTGGTTTCGGCAAGGCCGTTGTGGAACATATAGCAGCATTTTTCCTGCTGTTGATGGCAGAGGTAATCTTGATGCTCACGGCGTTTAACGCATGGGGGAAATTTGCTCGCGCAGTATTAAAACACAAGTCTTTAACACGTAAACACGGCATAGAAGGCGCGCAAACTCGCCAATTGGAAGCAGAACTACAAGCCGCTGACGCAAACAAGGCAAAGGAAGACGCTGTCCTAGTTTACCGCGATTACATTGTTGTGGTAAACCGTGGCGAAACTACAACAATAGACCGCTCTCAGCTGCGACGTGTATCGTGTAAGCGCGGGTCTGTGGGATATCATGTTTGCTTTGACTTGTATGACGACACGCAAGTAATGACCTACCTTCAGCTGCCAATATCGGAAATTCCCTTTATAAAAAAGCACTTCGACAACTTCGAATACACTCCTGCTCAGCGAGAAAAGGGGTATTTCAAAAAGAAGTTCCCAATGCTTATTTTTGCATTTTTACCGCTGCTTTTGGGCATTGCCATTCTAATTTTGCGCAGTTTGGTTCTGCAAGGCATGCCCATTATCTTCGGAATTGTGTTCATGGCATTTGGCGTAGTTTTCATAACAGCGCAATTCAGCGACATTGCAGTGATAGGACACGGCGTGTTGACAATACTGGGAGGAATACTCCTAGTTGGCTTGCCCCTTGGCATTGCATTGCAAATAGTTGATTTGGTAGAAGAAATTTCCTTAGTAAATGTACTCACCACGTTTACACCGTTCCACGCAGTGTTTTCGGTATTTTTGGGGTTTGGACCTATGCTCATTATCATTGGCATTTCAGCTATTTGCGATTGCGCCAAGCTGTAACAACGCAACTAAAAATCAAGGTGCACAAGCACCACTTAATATCAAATAAAAACGGCGAGAAATTATCTCGCCGTTTTCTGTTATTCATTGTTTTCAGTTTCGCTAGCTTTGGCTGTAACTTTTCCGTGGCGTTTGTCATAAACAAGCAAAAATACTGTTCGTACAAACAAAATAGCGGAAAGTATCATTAACGGAAGATCGTTCAACAGGCTGCCCGAAACGAAAAATCCGCATACGAAGAATATTAGCGTTGTAATAAGTGCAGCAACTGCAAGATACGCGCCCTCAACCTTCAAAACGGTTGAATAGCTCCTGCCCCACTGCGACTTCATAGTCCTCAGTACTAGCCATGCCACAAACGCCAGCGCCAAAGCGAAGAGTGTTACTACCACCAGGTATCTTAAGATATTGCCAAGATACAAGCTCGCATACAGCGGAACAGCGGCATAGAAAGCCTCCCTGAGGAAAGCATCGGTTTCGCTTGCCGACACGTTGCCGACGTGCTTTGCGCTGTACAAGCCGTAGAAAGTAACCGGCAAATTACCGTCGGTATGAAATGAACCAACCAAAAACTCCTCAAAGATAAACAGATAATCGCAAGCCTGTTGGCTATTTATATAATTGTCGTAGTAGTAATTTCTGAGCAACGGCGCCGAACCTGCGGAAACATACTTTGTTATTTCGGGATAGTATGCTTGCAGATACAGCGCGTAAACATCTAAATTGTACTCCTCTTGAGAAATGGAGTTTTTGCTTGCCAGTAAGCTATTGTACTGCTGCTTTATGTCGTCACTATCTGTCGTGTTCAAGTACTGCTCGTACTGTGCAACCAATTCGTCTGTCAGCACCAGCTCGTTGGGTGTGTAGCGCAAATTGAAGATGTAATTTATCTTTTCTTCGTCGGGCAATGCCAGATAAGCCTCGTAGGTAATCTCGCTTGAACCGTCGTAGTACACGCAGTACGTTTCGAAATCGTCCAATGCCGTAGACGGGCGAGTATCAACAACCAGGTTGTAACCGTTTGTGCTGTAAAGGTCCGCATCCTCCTTATTGACGAAGGTGTTTACCACTGTGTCAAATGCAGCGTGACTGTCACTGACTGTTACGTCCAAGTTGTCGAAAGCCGCCTGCGCAAATGCCTTGAAGTCCGTTGCGTGGTTGTAATGCGTTGCAAACGGCAAGAAATTTGCCGCAAGCAATCCACAGAAAATGAACGCAAGTGCCAACAGCAAGCCAAGGAAGAAGCTCAAAAAGCCTTTGCTATTGCTTTCCCTGGCTACCTTGTCGGAGAAGAAGCTCAGTCCAAAAAATCTAAGCCAACTTTTCATCATTTCACCTCATTTGTTTGAAATATCCGTGCCAAGTTGATGGCAAACCGCATGCTTGCACATCAAGCGTACTTGGCCCATTCCGTATCTGCCAGCGATTGCTTGAGGTTGCTGATGTGATCGGTGTAGTGCCAACCGTTTGTGCCCACAAGGCCGGAATCACGGTAAATGCGGTTCATGTGCCACTGGATGTGGTCGGTATTTGCAACGCCTGCACTCTTGAACTGGCAAAGCAAGCGAATGTAGCGATCGTCACTGAACAGCTTGCTCATATCGCGCGTGCTTGTATCGGTAGTTTTGAATAACTCCTTTTTGTAAGTTACGCTTCCGCCGTCTACACTGTTTTTGTAATTGTACGACCAAGCAGCAAGGTCAACATTGAGCGCTGAAATAATCGACTTTTTCGTAGCCAAAGTTTTAAGCGCGCCGGCCTCCGAGCCACCGCTTGTCAGCTCGTAACTGTTGGAGCTATTGTTCCACAGATAATGCTTACGAGTACTTCCGCCCGAATATTGGTTGAGCAGTACCAGGTTGAAATATCGCGTATCATCGGCATGCTTACCACCGTCTTGACCGAACCACTCTGTGTATTCGTTCATTTCCAACAAGGTGCTGTCCATCAACGATTTAACTGTGGACGAGCCCACTGCATCTACAACGCTTGACGCAATGGCTTTGAGCAAGCCGCTGGTGTTGAAGTAGCTCAAGCAATCAACAAAGCCCTTGAAGTAATACAGGCTGCTATCCGAACCGCTGCAAATTGCTCTTACCGATTCGACGATAACAATGTTTTCAAGGTACGCCTGCGTGTTGTCGCCATTCATTACGATACCGTAGTCAGCGCAGTAGCGCACAACGGTGTTTTTCAGATAGTCTTTCCTGTTGCCGCCCAAGTCCAAGCCAATGCGCCAGCCTTGAATGTCACAGTAGAAGTAGTAATTGTATGTTGCGCCAACGCCGATGTTTAAGCGGTAATTATCCTTAGTTATTTCACTTACAATGTTACGCCCTTTAAGCGTGACGTTGTACGCCTGGCCGATGTTGAGATAATGGTTCCAGCTTACCTCCTGACCTTCCGCTTTACATGCTTCGTAAGCTCTGGTATTGAACTTGTCGAAGTTGACCTGATAGCCGTTACCGTAAATTATACTTTTGTTAAGCGTAGACACGTTGAGATACACAAGTCCGTTGCTTTCGTTTATGCTGTACTCGGAAAGTGCCGGATCAAGCACGAGTTTCGAATCAACGTCGTCGCGCTCACCAGGTCCGTACAGGTTGTTTTGCAGTACGACACTACCGCCGGGATATGCAAGGTAGCCCGCTGCGTCAAAGACGTTAACTAGCGCCGTGTTGTTGAGCACGTTGAAGTTGTAGTGACGGGATACGGTGCTTTCCGATACGCCGTCGTTTGCCTCTACGCGCAGGAATGCACCCGCATTTGCACTGGGGGCAAAGGTACGTCCGCTGCCGTCGTCAGTTGCTTGTGTGTACTTGTAGCCGCTTTCGCCAAAGTCGCCGAAGTAGTCGTTTTGTACGTCACTTTCAGACAGACCTGCAAAGCTTCCGAAGTAAATACGCGCATATCCCGGTTCGCTGAACACGTCAACCCAGGTGATACCACCACTGTTTTGTCCGTTTTCGTCCGTTACGACGTTGCCGCCAACCTCTTGCAGATAGTAACCTTTTGTTCCCTTGATAATGCTGTACGCTTTGCCGTTGTAGGTTACAGTTGTACCTGATTGCGAAGTGATTACCTGTTGATTTCCGCCTACCACACGCGTAAGCACCCAGTTGAGCGATTGGTAATCTTCTTGTGATGCGGCACCGATATTTGTGGTGACACTAAGGGGTATTTTGTAGTAGTCCACCTGTTTACCGTCGTAGTAAGAGTGCTTTGCAAATACCCTCACCTGTTGGTAACCGAGATATACGTCGTCCTTTTTGCCGATGTCGTAACCGTTGAACTCAATACTTTGGATAGCAACGCGTGTAACGATAACCGTCTGAGTGATGTTGCCGTGATGAATGTCCAACGATTGATTGAACTTAGTAACGGAGGGGGTTACAACGATAGTTGCTGAAGTTGCATCGTAGGAGACAGCCCAATCCTGCAAGCCGTCAATGCTGAACAGCGTTTGGAACTTTTCGTTGTTGCCCACACCGCCAAGTAGGTTGTCGCCCAAGCCGATGATAAAGGTTATCCTGTCCTGCATATTGCGCGGAAAGGTGTAATTGATAGCTGAACCGCCCCCTGACACAGTGTAGGTTTCCAGCTTCTTTGCGCCCTCTTGCGTGGACGTGTAGGAGGCAGTGAGCGTGAAGGACTCCACTTGCGAAATCTGTTTGAGGTTGATTTCAAATTCGTTCGTTCCGCCGTCTGCCGACTTGAAGTACACCTTGCTGGCGTCGTAGCCCAAGTCTACCGTTACCTTGCCGTTTACAACGTCAACCGTAGCCCATTGACCGCCGTCTATTCTCCACATTACCTGCTTGTTGGTAATGTCGCTTCTGTTATCCAGCCTGCTTAGCGTTACAGTGAAGTCAATCTTGTCCAATAGCGTGAAGTATTCGCCATTGCCGCTGACAAACTTTGTGTTTCCGTAACTTACCGCAATTTGGTTAGCTTTTACTTTTACAGTCACCTTGATGTCGTACTGTATGTTGCTTATTGTAAGCTGTACTGTAGCTGTACCGCCGTTTGTTGCCTTGATAATGATTTGCTTGCCGTCCTGCGACACGGTGGAATTGAAGTAAGCTGTGCCGTTCAAAACAGGCAGATGCTCACTCAAAACAAAATCGGCAGGAACAAAGCTATCACCCACAGTGAACACAAGCGTTTCGCCAATGTCCTCCAGCACAAATTCGTTTACCGCATCAGTTTGCAAAGCCACACCGTTAGCCGTAACCGTGGGCGCCTCGCGCAACGTGCCGAAAGTGGAGATCATATCGCAAGCAACGGATATGTGTTCGCCACTGAAGCCGAACTGTTGTACAGCGTCGGTGTACACCAACTTAGCCGTTACTCTCAGGCGTTGATTTTCCGCAGTGAACTCCAACAAACCGTTAAATATAAAGGGTGATTGTGATGCCTGTGCGCTTCCGCTGGTGACGCTTACCGTCAGCTTTTTGCCTGCAAGCGACCCGTCGTTATCCGCAACGGACACGGTAAATTCGTAGCTGCTGAGGCTTGTTACAAAGCCGTTTTCGAAGTCGAAGTTCACGTCGGAGGTAGATACCGACTTGTCAATGTACACGTTTATCGTGTAAGTATCCGTTGCCGTTGTGTCGTCAAAAGTTACCGTTATTATTACTGTTGCGAAGCCGCCTTTTAACGGCTTGATGCTTTTGAACTCATCCTCGTCAACAAGCTGTATTACGTCGTCGCCGTCCACTATCTGATAGCTAACTTCCTTGGCTCCGCTGGGGCGTGTAAACACAATTTGCGCCGTTTGCTCGTCAACATCGTTTAGCGCCAATGCCAGGCTAGCAGACGTTACTTGTCCGCCTATTTGCACCGTTTTGCCTTCTGCCTTTACGCGAGTAACGGTAAGGCTTGCGGAGGACTGTTCTTCACCATTGCCGTCTACTGCAAATACCCTTACAACAGCGTGACCGTTGCTGTTGAAGTGCAACAGTCCTTGGCTTGTGATTGTGGGAGCAACACTTCCGGAGTATTCTGTAATTTCGTATTTAATTTCATTGGTGTGGCTTGCAGGTGTTACGCGCACGCCTACGGAATTGGCCGAAACGCTATCGTCGTAGACAGCTGCAAGGTTGACGTAGTTGTTGCTTGTCAGCATTGCATTGTCGTGCACGCTGTCGCCCACAAACTCAATGGTTTTCACATTGCGTGTAAACGTAACTCTGAACACGTCGGAGTTCGTCTCGATTAGCTTGCCGTCCGTTGCGCTGTACTTGCGCGCGCGGAGTGTGATGGTTACGTCGTTGGTGTCAACAGGCTTGTCACCCGTGACGGCAAAGGTTTGACTGTTTTTATCAAAGCTGATTACCCCTTGCGGATTGAAAACCACTTCGATAATTTCGCGATACGAACCTTTGGGGTTGGGCGTAATTTCTATGGGCAAATTTTTGCCTTTAAGGTAGTACTCGTCGAAGTCAAATGTTGCCGAAGTACTGTTGAACAGCGCGCCCGTGTAGTAGCCGAACGTGCAAGAATATTGCTTTTGCCCCTGCACAGTTTTGCCGCTAAAGTCGGTTGCTGTTACAGTGAAGTCCACTATACCTGCCTGTTTGAAAGAGATGTTACCCTGTTGGTCAATCGTGGCAATATCCGTGTTGGACGAGGAGTAAACCACTCTTGCAAACACGTCCGTGGGTATCAGTGACACAGCGGGGAACTTGGCCGTGTGCTCTACGATGATTTCAACGCTTGAGTCGAAGTCAATTGCAACAAGCTCCTTGTGGCAGGTAATTTCCACACTGGCTTTGACATTGGGGTTTTCGTTTAGTTGAGCGGTAACGGTAACGGTTCCCTCGCCAAGTGCTGTGACCATTCCGTTTTGGTTGACGGTGAGCACTTCGGGGTTGGAGCTGAACCATTCAACAAGTTGGTTTTCCGCTTCCTTGGGGTACAAGCTGACCGTAAGAGTTGCGGATTCACCCTCGTACATGGTGGTTGGATATTCGTTGAACAGAATCTTGTGCACTTTCGTATCGGTAACCAGCACCTTTTTCGAAATGCTTGCGGCTTCGTTTTCCACACTGCGCACGCGAATGTACGTTTCGCCGTAGCCCACTGCTTTTACCTGTCCGTTAGCGTCAACAGTAACCACCGACGCGTCGTCCGACGTGTAGGTAAGCTTTTGATTGGTTGCATTAAGTGGCAGAACATTTACTTCTGCCTTGTATGTGGGTGGAGCGCTTTCGTCGTCCATAATCAGCACCACTGTGTCAGGCTGAACGAACTCCAACGCTTCAACGTATATGTGTGTTAACATACCCAGCACTGCACCGGAAACGAGCAATACCATCAGTACAACCAGTGGTAGCAAGATAACTGCCGATCCCATTAGTTTTTTCATATGCCAATCTCCTAAATCTCTATGCATCTGTATTTAACGGACGCGCTTGTTACGAAAATTGTAACATTGATTGCCGCGTACACGGCAGCTGTTAAATCTACTATCGTATAGCATATTGCGTGTTGCAGGAAAAATGGTACAACCAACGCCAATACGCCCACTATTGCGCCTATCACCATGCCGATTAGCATCATTATGGTGATGTTTATTTCATCTGCTTCGCCATTTGCCTTGGGGCGAAGGTTGGGGTTTGCCAAGTTAAGATTGAGACCGTTGAATACGAACCCGACGGTTAGCAACAGCTCTGTCAAAATGAGAATAAACATTTCGCCCACGGATACAAATTCCAACGATACCAATATCACGCAACTGATTAGTAGCGCACCAATAGACACGCACAGGTTCAAAAATCCCTTGATAAGCAGCTGCTTGCGATAGCTAACCGGCACCAGCTTGGTGATATAGAAGTTTTTGCCCTCCATGCTCAGCGAATTGGCAGAAAATGCGGAAATCATTGCCATGAATGCCGAAATTACCAGCATGGACGCGCCGAAGTTTATCTTGTCGCCTATTTGTGCCTGCCCCACCTGCGTGATTAGCCTGTTGCAGAAGAACACCATCACGGGCGTGGCTATTGCAATGCCCAAGTAAAAGTAGGAATAGGTTTTTGTACGGATAATCTCCTTAAAGCCGTGCTTAAGCATTGAGATTGTCGGTCCGTAGTCGTCCAGGCGCGAACGGCGACGGAATGTTGTGCCGTTGCCCTCCAACAAATCGATGCGCACACGGTTGTATATGGGGCGAGCAATGGCTATACCCGCGGCGGACAACAGGGCTGCAAGCCCCACTGTTACCAACAGCCCCAACCAAGCACGGTCGAAGAACACAATGCTGCCCAGGTAAAAGGCGGGGTTGTAGTACGAATCCAGCGCGCCAAGCAGCGACCCCCAGATGTTGAGCGTGTCGGTAGACATGTTGCGGTGTATGAAGTAATCTGCCAGCACCGTCAGCACGTAGTTGTACAGTACGAAAAAGCCAACCAGCGCAACAATAAATATCGACAGTCGAATGATGTTGTGCGTTTCCAGCTTGGACGTAACGTACATCAGGGGTATTGCAATAAGTGTGGACAGCGCAAACGGTACCATCGGCGCGAAAATCACACCCAGCAGTATCCCGATGACATATACTAGGCTCAATATGCCCTGCACAAAGCCGTAAACAAGCAAAATGGGCAGTAGCAACATTGCCGAGTACAGCGCAAGGTCAATGTAGATGAGTATCAGGTTGCACAGATACACCTTGTACGGCGAAATGGGGAAACGCGCGGTAATGTGCAAGTCGCCGGGGCGATACATGCGCTTGAGCTGCATGGTAATTCCCACAACCGTAAGGCTTAGCTCCACTATCGTAATAAACAGCATTGCAAGGCGCTTGTCGGATACGTCAGTGAGGTTGCTTGACAGCACGGACGTAAGTAGCATTTCCAACGCCAGCGCAACAATGATAACCAGCAAGCTTACTGTGCCTGTAAGAAATGCGCTCCTCTTGCTGTTGTTGCGGTTGAAGCCCCACTTCAGTTTAAGTTGTAAGCGTATAAACTCTTTCACTTGTCCTTTACCTCATTGAGCTTCATAAAGTAAGCATCAAGGTCGAAGCCTACTTTGCCGCGCAAGTCCACAATGCTTGCTATTGTGCCCTTTTTGATAAATACAACCTTGTCGCACGTCTTTTGAACTGTGTCGAGGTTGTGTGAAGAAAACAGCACAGCGTGGTCTTTGTCGGCATAATTGCGAATGTATTTACGCAAAAGCGCCATAGTTTGCGGATCCAGTCCCACCATAGGTTCGTCCAGTACCCACAGCTTTGGCTGATGTACGATAGCACCCAAAATACATATCTTTTGGCGCATACCGTGCGAATAGTTGGCAATTTGCATGTCCAAGGCGTGGTCTATTTCAAAGTGCTTGGCAAGGGTGTCCGTCGCGTACTGCTTTTGCTCCTTAGTTGCCTTGTACAGGCTGCCCATGTAGTTGATGTATTCCCTACCTGTAAGCTTTTCGTAAACGGAGTGGTCGTCAGGCACGTAACCAATCAGCGACTTCGCCTGTTCGGGTTGCTTGATTAAGTCGAACCCGCAAATGGATATGGATCCCTCCGAAAAGGGCAATATGCCCGTCAGCGCTTTGATTATCGTGGACTTGCCCGCACCGTTGCTACCCACAAGGCCGACTACTTCGCCACAGTCCACTGTGAACGACACGTCCTTGGTTGCGTAGTAATCGCTGCGCGAGTATTTTTTGCTGTAATTTACTATTTGCAGGCGGTGAGGCGTATTTGCCTCCGTCGCGTCTGCACTTTGGATGACTTTTATTTCTTGTGAAGGTTCCGCTTGGGGGTCTTCATGCTTTTTAACTTTGCTTGCCATGGCTTCTCCTTTACCGCACATACAGTAAGTAATTGTAATTCAGAAAAATTGCATCAAAAAAATCCGCCAATCTCCCCCACTGTGTAGTGTGAGCAAAAAAACGGATTTACTACCCTAACCGAAACAAAACAAAACATCATGAAACGTCCACAAACGTCGCAGGCATTTTACCCACGTTTTGGCTCACATCACGATGCTGTTACGGTTAGTTATTCAGTTGTTAAGATAAAAAGCAGACTTTTTGTCTGTAGGAAACGGTACTGTAGCAATCTACAGTTTGGTTTCTCTCTTCACGCTTGTTGTAATTGTCCTGCTTCTCTTGCTTGTGCTCATCGGCATTGCCAAGCGCGCGCAAAAACAAACCGTACTCGTCCAAACAAGTAAAGGTAAGCGCAGATACAATGCTGATTGCAAATTGGAAAATAAACGACGACGTAGTAAAGGCGTTGTCCACGAACAGAACGCGCACAGCCTCGTCGATATTGCGCCAGGTGTTGATTGTAAACAGGTTGTTGTTGTGCTGTACAAGATTGCTAAGCAACGTGTTGATTACAACAAAGAAAAAGAACACAACAAAAAACTTGACAAACATTCCAACGACATTGCCAAACTTTTTAACCTTGTGTTCCAATCTGATTTGTTGTTCGTTCTCGATTACGCGAGAATCGTACACAAAAGTGCGCATAGCCTCACCAGTACAGCTTCACCTGTCGAAGCCGATAATTTACTATTATAGTATTACTATTATACTTGCAACGCCCGAAATGTCAACAAGTTTTGCCGAGTTGCGGGCAAAATTCGAAAAAACGACACATTTTTTCAAATTTTGAAAGCTCTGCACTATGCTGTGACATTTGTAAATCTCTTGCTGTCGTCTGCTTTTTCATATATTTTACATCGTAGGTTGAAGTTTATTTGATGCTCTTGCTAATCTATATAGTTCCGCAAGTTCACCATCATCATTAATGTATTGCTTCACCAATTCAAAGCCGGCACGTTCTAAAATCCTTTTTGAAAACGTATTCATTGGGTCGGTGATTGCAATAATATCTACACATTTATGCATTTGCTTTGCTTTTTGCAGTAGCAAATTTACCAATTCAGTTCCATAGCCTTTGTTCCAATATTGAGGAAGAAGCATATACTCGATTTCAACAGCATTGTAGTCATCATTTAATGTCAATGCGCCCATTCCGATGTACTCACGCTCATTGTTATACGATGAATATACCTTATAAAATCCATAATCATTATGTTCAGCATTACAACTCAAAATTAGCTGAAAAAACATACTTGCTTCTTCAACATTAAAAACACGTCCCATGTTCATATTCATCGTTTGTTCATTGAACACCAACTGTGAATACAAATCATAATCGTCCGCGTTGTATCTTTCTAACACTAACATACAATGATTCCTCTTAAAGATAAATTACCGATTATCGTAGCACATATTATAGCAAATATTCACATGCAAATCAAGAATCTAGATACAGCAACAAAAGAGCAAATTATATAATGACAAAAGGTGCCCAAACGGTGAAGAAGGGTTGCAGATTGGGAACTATTAAATGCGAATGCGACGAAAGTGTACTAGGCGTACATGACCGAAGCATGAGACATGCAAAATGGGCACTAGATGCGCCCTTATTTGCCGTTTGGTGGTAGAGATAGTAGGATTCGTCTGAGCGTAGCGACGTAAGTGAAGCAAAGCGGAACGCTACATTATTTCGTACTGTCCTGACTATTGACACGACAGCGTGGCAAGTAAAAAGGAGCAATAGAAAAGGGAACACCACCGTGTTCCCTTTCTGTTGCGACTAATAGCGTAGCCACGCTGGTAGAGATAGTAGGGCTCGAACCTACGACCTCTCGCATGTGAAGCGAGCGCTCTGACCAACTGAGCTATACCTCCATATATAAACTTTCACAAATAGCACTCGCACGTATTGCTAAACACAATACGCGCGTTGTGTTATACAATTGTTTTGTTTTTCAAGAAAGCGAATTTTACTTGAAAACGCTGAAATTTCCAACTACGAATTAGTAGTTGCGTTCCTCCAAGGTGTCAACGTCGATAGAATGAGCCTTGCAAAACTCGGCAAAAGCCTTTTGTGCGCCATAGTTAGGTTTGCATCTGCCAGATTCCCAGCGATTTACGGTAGCGAAAGCAACGCCCAGTTCCTTAGCCATCATTTCCTGGCTGAGATACAATTTCTTTCTGACAGTTTTTACCTTTTCTCTGAATTCCATCTTGGATACTCCTGTAAATGGTTTTGTAATAGTATTGTAGCATAATTGCAAAGAATTTGCAACAACAATTTTGCAAAATGCTATTGTTGGACGTTGAACACACCGAAGACAACTATTCCCACTACTGCGGAAAGCAGAATGAGAAAAATGGGATGAATTTTTTTGCGTTTGACTTTGACAAGGGAAAGCGGAACGATAGCGGCAATTACAATCAGAGATATCCAATTAAACTGCGAAAAGCCGCTGGCGTTGATACTTTTGAAGTTGAGCTGGGGCAAAATCACCTTGCAGCCTACCGTAACCACTGCGGACAAAATCAGCCCCACAACGACGGGCTTGATGCCGCGTAGCGCTCCCTGAACGTACTTGGACGACTTGAACTTTTCAAACAGCATTGTTACTACGATAATGATAACAAGCGACGGAAGCACCACCGCAACTGTGGCAACAATGGAGCCGAGTATTCCGCCAAATACGCCAAGACCGGTTGACATACCCACCGTATTGCCCACGAACGTGGCAAGGTTGATAGCAAACGGCCCTGGTGTGGACTCGGCAACACCGATAAAGCTGATAAGCTGATCTTCGGTGAGCCAACCGTGCCGAAGCACTATTTGCGTTACAAGCGGTAGCATAGCGTAACCGCCGCCTATGGTAAACAGACCTATCTTGAAATATTCCCAAAACAGCGTGAGGTAGGAGAGAAAAGCACTCATTGTTCGTCACCCCCGTCGTCAAGCCGTTCCGACTGCTCAAGAGGAAGCGGTTTTTTGTTTGATACGCGTTCGGCAATCATGGTATACACAATACCCAACACTCCGCCAATGAGTATAACAAAGATAACGTCAAAATTGGTAAACACTGCAACGGCAAAGGCTGCGGGCATGATTATCCACGAAAACCAATTCCACTGCACCTGTTTAGCCATTTTGACAAAAGCATTTACTACCAACACGGTAACGCACGCCTGTATGCCCGTAAAGGCTGCCTTGTACCAACGGTTGTTTTCAAACGCGGTAATAAAAAAGGTCAGCGCAGTGATAATCAAAAACGACGGCAACACTACGCCAAGGGTTGCAACAAGCGCACCGAGAAAACCGCGCACGCGAAAGCCAACGGACGTTGCCGTGTTAACCGCAACAACACCGGGTGTAGATTCGGCAATTACAAGCATATCCAGCATGTCCTGTGACGTTATCCAACCTCTTTTTGCAACAAGCTCCTCTTCGAGAATGGCAATCATTGCGTAGCCGCCACCAAACGTGAACAGCCCTGTTTTGAAAAAGGTGATAAACAGCTGCCACAGGCTAACCCTTTTGTCAGCAGGTTTTACCTCATCTATATTTTGTTTTGCTTTTCTTGTCTTTTTCATTTTTTAGTAATTTGTGAATATTCTACGCTACAAAACAATCTGCAACTTAACGAAGTTATTTTGCGCGAAATACACAAGGCGCATTGTTAAGCGCTTCAAGCACAGTGCCGTCACTGAACTCGGGTAGATAGTCCACCGTTGCAGAAGCCACATCCTGTGAAAATCCGTTGTGAAGCCCCACGTTGAAAAAATACTGGCGTACACTTTCGTATTCGTGATTGTACAGCCGTCTGTTGAGCTGTGGGTAGCTGTCGTCCTTACGCGCGGGGAAATACTGCGACATAAGGCTCACATATACGTCCCTGTCAAATTGGGATAGCCAATCCAACACACGCTTGCTGTCCTCCACAAACGAGGGCAATACAAGATGGCGCACAATCACGCCCTGTGTCATGTAGCCTTGACTGTCAAATACGTCGCAAGGCTGTTGACGGCGCATTTCCGTTATTGCTTTTGTTGCCACTTCAAAGTAATCAATGGCACCTGCAAGCTGAAGTGACACGTCTGTCGAACAGAATTTCAAGTCCGGCATATACACGTCCACAAGCCCATCTAAAGCCGCTAGCGCAGCTACCTTTTCGTAGCCGCTTGTGTTGTACACCACCGGAATATTCAAGTACGGCTTGGCAAGCGCAAGAGCCTGCGCAATCTTGTCCGAAAAGTGGGACGGCGTAACAAGGTTGATATTAGCCCACCCCATTTGCTGAATGTACAGGAAGATGTCCGCAAGCGCTTCAACCGACACCGCTACACCATGAGGGCGTACGGAGATGTCGTAGTTTTGGCAAAACCTGCAATGCAGGTTGCACCCTGCAAAAAACACCGTTCCGCTGCCCTTGTCACCCGAGATACACGGCTCTTCCCAGTCGTGCCTGGCAACGCGAGATAACAGTATGCCGTCCGTACGGCAAACGCCTGCTTGGACGGATCGGTCTACGTTGCAATTTCGCGGGCAAAGGGTGCATTTCATAGTGATAATATAATAACCTATTTAATATAATTTGACAAGGAGAATTAAATGTTTGAGGCATTTTTAGGTCTGCTTAGACGGCTGTTTTTTATGACGGGATATTTCAGCAATGGAAGCTATCCGCAACCGCTAAGCCCCGAAGAAGAGGCTGAATGCTTGCGCCGTTTCAAGGCGGGCAGCAAAGCCGCTCGTGATAAGCTCATCACGCACAATATGCGACTTGTTGCGCACATTGCCAAGAAATACGGCAAAAACGATCTGGACGACCTGATATCCATAGGCTCGATTGGGCTGATAAAGGGTGTGGAAAGCTACTCCACAGAAAAGGGCACCACGCTGGCAACGTACCTGGCGCGCTGTATCGAAAATGAAATACTCATGACATTGCGTTCCAACAAGCGCTACCAAAACACGGTGTATTTGCAAAACACGCTTGGAGTGGACAACGACGGCAACGAATACACATTGATGGATGTGCTTGCGATAAAGGAAGACAGCGTATTTCACCAGGCGGAGATGTCGATACTGAGGCAAAACCTGCTCAAGATTATACGCGAACACCTAAACGAACGGGAACAAAAAATAATACTTATGCGCTACGGCTTGGAAGAAAACTCCACACCGCTAACGCAATTGCAAACTGCAAAAAAGCTGGGGATAAGCCGCAGCTACATATCGCGCATAGAAACGCGCGCACTGGAAAAAATACGTCAATACTTAGACTAAATAAAAGAGGCTTCGCATTAAGCGAAGCCTCTTTATGTAGTTTGATTAAACGGGTAGCAAACGAAGAATGTGCTTGCTGAAGATCATAAGGATAAGGTCGCAAAGCCAAATAATACCCCAACCAAGCAACAGACGAAGAATGCCTGCAACAATCTTACCTTCGCTAAATCTGGTGATAGCACCAAGAATCCAGCTAGTTACGGGGATAATTGCGAGAATCAAACTTACGATGTACGCGAGACCGAAATAGTCACCTTTTCTTGCCATAAATATAGTCCTCCTAAAAATTTTTTGGCTGTATATATTATACAACAATAGTAACTCATTTGCAACACATAATTGCAAAAATTTCAAATTTTTTACTTTTAATATTCGTTTACAACAATTACCTGTTTTTTTATACTTTCAAGGAAATACTTCAGGTCATTTCCCGACAGAACAACTGTTGCAGTGTTGTCACATGGGTGAAACTTGACCTTATCAGCGTTCCAAACCTCTTCATCTATCAAAAGAGGCGCCGAGTAAGCTGGGCTTTCGTTGAGAAAAGCAAATGGCGATACGCTACCGCGGTGCACCTGCAAATCGCAAAAAAGCTTGTCCTCCGTTGCAAATTCGAACTTGGCACATCCCACATAGCTAGCCAACTTGCGCATTTCAGCGCGTTTATCTGCAGGTAATACCACCATGTAAAAGTTGTCGCTCTTTTTGTCCTTGACGTACAGCGACTTACAGGACATACACCCGTCCACGTGCACAATTCTACGCGATTCATCGGTGGTGACTACAGCTTCATGCCGAAGCAGCTGATAGCTTACACCAATTTTGTCCAAATAGCTTGTTACTTTGTTTATCATTGTCGTCCTAATTGCTATTTGACGCAGCAAATTGCACAGCAACGGGAATTACCACACTTGCCACCACTGCCAAAAGCACCAAGATATACACTAGCTTCCATGGCATAGATTTAGTCTTTACAAAACGCCAGCCCGTAACGGAAACTATGCAAATCATAATTACCGATGCAACAGATTGCAACGTATCGATAATTTTGATATCTATTTCAAAAAACGACAGCGCCATTGCCAACAGATACAAAATGGCTGCAAACATAGTTACGCAAAATGCAAGGAAGCCTACAAAGCTTCCGCCATTACCGTTTTTGTCACCCATAGAAAAATTCTCCTTGGTATATTGACAAAATTATACAGCGAAACACAGTCAAAATCAAGGATATTAAATAAGTTTGTTTCTCATGCGCGTTTTGTATTGATATACGGCAACTAGCAAATTAAAAGGACGCATGTGTAAATGCGTCCTTAATTTTCAACTGTGTTGTTTTAAAACTGCAACTAATTGCTTACCAAAGTCTGATAGTTGGAATCACAATGCCCACAAGAACAACCAGCAGTACCACTATATAGAGTACAAGCCATACTGTAGGTTTGTTACGAATGTATCTGTAAGCAAGCACAGCTACAACGCAAATCATGATTGAGTTTGCGATACCTTGCAAAACGAGTACCGGACCTGACATATCTATGCATGACAAAATCATAGCTACAAGATACAGTATTGCTGTTGCAACAATCAGGTAGAATGAAATTTTGTTCAGGCTCCACACAGTCCTTGTGCGAGTTGTCTTTTTCTTGTTTTCAGATTTCTTTTCTGCCATAATATCAACCTCCATATTGATAGGTTAATTATACTGCATTTTTTCGACACTGACAATTTATTTGCGCACAATAAACTAAAAATTGTTGTTTTGCGCCCCTTTTAACTGTACAAATACAACATAACTCCGTTGTAAATATAGTTACATATGGTTTCGCGATAGCTGTCCGTTTGTAGCTCGGCGCACTCTGCCGGGTTGGACAGAAAGCCACATTCCACAATCACGGCGGGGCAGCTGGTTTCGCGGCAGACGTAAAAGTCGCCCGCTATCGCCTGGTGGGAATTGCCTGTAAAGTCGTTAAATACGCGTTGCAGGCTTTCGGCAAGTATTTGCCCCGATTCCTTGCCCTCTTGGTAAAATACCTGCGGTCCTGTACGTGTGGACTGGCTAAATTTGTTCATATGTACGCTTATCAATATGTTGGGGCGCGCCTTGTCGATAATCTCTTTGCGCTTTTTCATATCCCTGAGCTTAAAGCCGTTGGTGGGCAATCCGTACAGCCCGTTGTCGTTCTTCCTAGTGTACACCACGTTGAAGCCGCTGCGTTCGAAAATTTCCCCAAGAGTCTTTCCGTAGGCAAGGTTCAAGGTGGATTCCTTCACGCCATCCACACCCACTACTCCGCCGTCAATTCCGCCGTGTCCCGCGTCGATTACCACCGTGAAATCAATGAGTGCACTCTTTTGAGAGGAGAACATGTCTACCATAAGATACGTCGTCAAGCCAAGCTCGACAAATATCAACAGTAGCAACATGGCAATGACCCTTTTACTCTTCCATACAATAAACATTTTTGACCCCCTTTTCGGGCAAATTTGACAAAAAACGCACTTTTTCGCGTGAAAAAGTGTAAAGTTATACACTTATCCACAAAGTTATCCACAATAAAGTGCAAAACGGTGGACAACCTGTTTCACATTTTTCATGAAACGGACAAGCTGTTGTTACAAGCCTATTCTATGTGGGAAAAACACCAAAAATCACTGCGAAAAATGAAAAATAAATGTCGAAATTTTGATAATTTTGAACTGTTTTGAACTATTGCACAAATAGTATCCCCCTACTATTGCACACATAAGTCGCCAGCGGTATTTCGCTTGGCAAAAAGTATATTTATCTTGACAAAAGGACACACTTGAGAAAAACCACAAGGAGTATCCAAATGACACTTAATCCATTTAACGAAAAACCGATAAAATCCAACAGCGACTTTTACAACTGGAAGGAGCTTGCACCTAAACCGTACAATAAATTCGACGTAGATCCCTACACCAAGGTGCGTATCATACTGGCTAACGGCGCGGAGTACGAAGCAGTGTGGTTTTCACATCAATTCCACCGCCACTGCTCGGACAACGAACTGAGACGTGAGCTTGCAACCTTGCGCCGCAAGGAGCAACAACAGCAAAAGCGCATTGCGGCATTGAAGCCCATCGGAGAGGGAATACTGGAGCACACCATTGCTTACGAACAGTTGGCAGTGGACCTTACCGCCATTTTTGCCGAGCGCGAAAGCAACAAATACGTAAAGCAGGCAATGGACTTTGCACTACTTGAAGACTTCGACCACCTGTACAGATATGCAGATTTACTGGAAATGGACAAGGGCATCTACGCGGAAAAGCTTGTTGGCGGCTACACCGAGCTTATGCCGGGCAGACCCACAATTGCCGAACACCGCTACCCCACCGACGACATCAAGCGCCACGTCAACTTCAAGCAGGCAAATAGCCTCACAAAGCTGGACATCAACATCTTGACCGCTGCCGAACAGCAGACCATGAACTACTACATGAACCAGGCGGCATTTTACCAAAACAAAATGGGTCGCGAGCTGTACACGGAAATCGGCATGATTGAGGAACAGCACGTATCACTTTACGGCGGACTTAAGGACACCACTTGCAGTTGGTGCGAAGAGCTACTGATGCACGAATACACCGAGTGCTACTTGTACTTCTCACTGATGCAGGACGAAACGGACGAGCATATCAAGAGCATTTGGGAACAGCACTTCAACGACGAGCTGGCGCACCTGCACAAGGCTAGCGAGCTGTTGCAAAAGTACGACGGAAAACAATGGCAACAGGTTATCCCCGACGGAACATTCCCCGAGCTGTTACAGTTCCACTCCAACATCGACTACGTAAGGAGCGTATTGCAAAACACCGTTAACATCACTGCACGCGGCGAGGACTACGTTGAAGTATCGGCGCTTAGCCCCGACGCAAAATTCTTCGAGTACCAACAACAGGTAAATGGCAAGGACAGCCAAGTGGCAAGCCATTGCGTGATAAGCAAGTACATTTCCGACAACCGCAAGGACTACCGCTACGAAACTGCCGAGCACCCCATTGAGGAGCTGCGCGATAGGAAGCACGACAACACAACCGTAGGACGTTGAGGGGTAATTATTTATTTGTTAGGATAAATAATATGAAAAATAGAGATTTCACTATCGAAAGACTTTCCGACGTCAAAAACGTAGATGAGCATGTTGTCTTTCCCGGGCACAATGCGCCCATTGACTTGGCTTTGTTTTATCCATGCGGCATGCCAATGTAAATTTCGCCTCAACAAAACGAAAGCCGATAGGCTCACGTGCGGCCTATCAGCTTTTGCCGACAGATTTATTTATAATTCTGTCTAGTCACAACTAATTATTGTTGCTTACTGTTGAACGGTGATCGCGATGTTCAGAATATTTGTAATCGCGGTAGGTTGTGTCTTGTTCAACCATGTTGAAACGAGATACGCACAGCCAAACAATCATATAGATGCCGGCGATACCAACCAAGATGTACAAAAGTCTTTCAATCCACGCCATACCGAAGGAAATCCAAGCTACACAGTTGAAGCCGAAGATTCCGATTGTAAGCCAGTTAAGTGCGCCAACAATGGTCAAAATAAGCGCAATAACCGAAAACACGTTGAAAGTCTTTTTCAAATTGCTTTTCCTCCTTGTTAGTTGTACTTGTAGTATGAAACACAATTTAAATAATATACACACGCGTAAAATTGCAAAAAAGCTCCCCTTGCTGTTTCAAGGGGAGCTTGGTTATTTTCAACTTAGTCGTCTGTGCCGTTGTCTAATTTGTAATTTCGCAAAACAGCGTTTACGGTGTCGTAGCCGTAGCCGCGGGACAGCAAATAGCGTTGAAGCTTTTGCAATGTCTTGACGTCGCAAGGTTTACTGCGCATGTATTTTTGCGCAAGGCGGTTGGCGTCGGTCAAGGCTTGTTCGCTATCCAGCTGCGAATGCTCTTCCGCCAGTGACAGGGCAATGCCCTTGCTCACAAGCTCCTGCTTGAGCCTGCGTTCGCCCTTGGTGCTACTGTTGTGTTCAACGTAGGTCTTGGCGTACTCTTCGTCGTCAATGTAGCGGTACTCCTTGAGGCGGCGTATGACGTAATCCACTACTTCGGGTGAGTACGCCTTTTTTGTAAGGTAATCGCGCATTTGCTTGACCGTCTTCATTCCGCGCCCAAGGTACCCCATTGCCTTTTCAAACGCGACAGATTTTTCACTGTCGAACACCGCTTCGGCAAGCCGCTCTTCTGCAACATCCTGCCCGATTTTCAGCCCCAGCTTCATGACCGTCAGCATTTCAAGAGCCATAGAAAACTCGCCGTCAATGTACACGTTGGCGCGAGTTTTGTTGTTCTTTTGAATTTGCATGTCGGTAATCTTTGGCATATGTGTCCTTGTAGGCAAATTTTATTGATATTATTTTAACATATATATAAGTAAAAATCAATTATAGAAAAAGGAACTTTTGTGGCGCACCTTTCACGACCTCAAACGGTGATACTTGTCCACCGCCTCGCGATATTTAGTGGCAATCTTTGAAATGTAGCTTTGTCGTTCGGCAGGGGATAGCTTTTCCATGTAGTCCCGGTCGGCAAGGCGCATGATGGGGTTGGATACAATCTCGTTGCTGTTGAGCATTTCTTCCACCTTGGCGTAAAATTCCTGCTCTTCGCAAAACCCGTCGTAGTCGTAAATGCGGCGTTGCAGCTTGCGACGTTCTTCTTCACCCACCTGACGTGTGTTCAGTCCCAGCGTTGCTGCAACCTGTTTTTCCGTTTGTATGTTTTGCTTGGCTTGTTCCCAAAAGCCACTTTTCATGCGCTCCTTGGCTCGCTTGGCGTATTCTTTGAATGTAGACATTTGTTCCTCCGAGACTAAATTTGTCGAAAAATATACGTAAAATACAAACTGCCTACCTAATTTAGGTAAGCAGTTTCTTCTGTCGTACTTCAAAAATCTTTAGTAAGGGGCAATTACATTCTGCTACGTTTGCGTGCAGCTTCTGCCTTCTTCTTACGTCTTACGCTGGGTTTTTCGTACTGTTCCTTCTTGCGAAGGTCGCCAATGATACCATCGCGGGCGCAACGTCTTTTGAAACGGCGCAATGCGCTGTCCAATGTTTCGTTTTCACCAACTTTGATTGTTGCCATTCCTTTTTCGCCTCCTTTCGGTATCACCGTTTTTCTAGTGCTAAAACATTATCTCATAGCTCGGGATAATTGTCAATTATTTGCGACAAATTACAACGCAAGTTTTTTGCAAATGGCGCTAAGGTCAAGCTCCTGCTTGCTGGTGAGCGGCCACATGTGAAGCCCGTCGCCATTTTTCCTTGGAATGATGTGGAAATGCAGGTGGAACACCGATTGCTCTGCCGCCGCTCCGCTGGCATTGAGCACGTTTACGCCGTCAAAGCCGCAGTTCGATACGTAATGGTTGGAAATTATTTGCACTGCTTCGACAACAGCGTCAAGGTACTCTTTGTCGCAGTCAAGTACGTTTGCGCGGTGCTTTTTGGGGATGACAAGCGTGTGCCCTACCGCGTCGCATGCGATGTCAAGAAATGCGTACACCTTGTCATTTTCGTAAATCTTGTAGCTGGGCACTTCTCCCTTTACTATTTTACAGAATATGCAGTTATCCATATATCTCTCTCCTATTATATTTTCCTACATAAATTTATATTAACGCAAGCTTAACAACGTATTGCGTAGCTTATAAACGGCTCAAAACGCCTTTTGCGCCGTCTAGATAGGGCTCTAATATTTTTACGTTTACAATCTCGCCGATCTTTGCCTTGCCTGTGAAATACACACGCAAATATTCTTTCGTGTAGCCTTCGTAGTAACCGCCTCTCTTTCGTTCGCACAGTATTTCCTGCACTGTTCCGCAGTTACTCTCAGCAAAGCTGTGCTTTAAATGTTGCTTTATTTCGTTGAGCTTAGCTGCACGTTGCGTTTTCACTACGCCGTCGGTATCAGCCCAATTGGCGGATACAGTACCCTCGCGCGGAGAATAGGGAAATATGTGAATGTCGGCAAAGTTTACTTTCTCCACAAACCTGCACGTCGCTTCAAATTCCTCCTCCGTTTCGCCGGAAAAGCCTACGATTACGTCGGTAGTTATGCCCGCAGTGGGGAACACCTGCCTGATTTTTTGCACGGCTTCGTAGTACTGCTGTGTGCTGTATTTGCGGTTCATACGCTTGAGCACCGTGTCGCAACCCGATTGCAATGACAAATGGAAATGTGGACAGAAATTGATTTTAGTAAGGCTTTCAAGTAACTCGTCCGTTACAACCCGCGCTTCCAGGCTGCCTAGCCTTATGCGAGTGTTTACGCCCTGCAATGCGTAAAAAAGCTGAGGCAAGCTTTCCCCTGTATCACGCCCGAACTGGGAAATATCAATGCCGATAAGCACCGTTTCGGCGGCGTTTGCCTGCTTGACCTCTTCTACCACGTCCGCTATGCGCCTGCTACGGCTACGACCGCGCAGGTAAGGCACGATACAGTAGCTGCAAAAGTTGTTGCAGCCGTCCTGAATCTTGACAAAGGCGCGGGTGCGCTCTTGCGTTGCAAATGCTACCTCGGTATATGCGGAGGGGAGCTGTTCAACGTCTACGCCCACGCGCTCGATTTCGTTCACAATTGCCGTCTTGTTGGCAACGCCCTTTACATATGTGACATTTGCAATGTCCGCAAATTGCTGGGCGTTCTTCTCTGCGGCGCAACCTACAACTACAACACTACAGTTGGGGTTGAGCTTTTTTGCGCGGGCAATCGCCTGGCGTGACTTGCGTTCCGCTTCGCCCGTTACGGCGCAGGTGTTGAGCACGAACACATCTGCCTCTTTCAGCCCGTGAAACGCGTTGTGCCCTGCCTTTTGTAGCTGGGCAATTATTTGTCCGCTTTCGTATAAATTGGTCTTACAACCAAGTGTAAATACTGAAACTTTCATTTTCTCTTAAGTATCAAGGCGCGCCATTCGCCCTTTTGCTTGATTTCCAACACTTGGAATATGTCGCAATAAAGTGCCAGTACACCGTCCAGCTTTACATCCAGTATTCCCGACAGCACCAACAGCGTGCCACGTTTAACCACCTGCGCAATATCCGCGCGCAGCAGCTGCAATATGTCCGCCGTGAGGTTGGCAAACACAATATCGAACTTGCCGCTGGTCTGCTCTGTTAGGTTGCCCGTCTTGACGGTAGCGCGCTGTGTAAGCCCGTTGATTTCGGCATTGTGCTTTGCCACGTCCGTTGCCTGTACGTCAATGTCCACCAGCTCGGCTTGTTTTGCTCCAAGCAACAGCGCGCACAAACCCAGTATTCCACTGCCACAGCCTACGTCAAGTACTTTTTTGCCGGTCAGATTCAACTTTTCAAGGATTTCCAAGCACATAGATGTGGTTTCGTGCTGACCAGTTCCGAACGCCACGCCACTATCCATCAAAAATACCGTTTTGGGCGTTTCAACACTTTGCCACTCGGGGCAAATAACAAGCCTCTCCGTTTCAATGGGGCGGAAAGTTTTGCGAAAACTGTCTACCCAGGCGTTGCCGTCCACAGTGTTAACAACTATGTCCAAGCTGCCTGCATCGGTAAGCCCACTTAAACTTTGACGTAAAAAATGGAGAACACTGTCCGTGTCCTCTAAATTGCAGTAGCCCTTGACAACCACTTCGCTGGCATATTGAAGCTCAATTCCCTCTTCCTTGTAATCCCAGCTGGGGTTGTCGTACAGGTCTTTAATATCGTAAATACTTACGCCGTCCATACAGACCTCTTGCAGGAAATAGGCAACTACCTCTGCCATTTCCGAAGTTGTATAAACGGCAATCTCACTAAAATTCATATTGACCTTGTGTGAGCCCTATTTGATAAGGATATCAATGAGCATTTTTGCATTTTCCCACTCGCGCTTCCTCACGGCATACAGCTCGCGCCCTTTTTCCGTAATGGTGTAATACTTGCGCTGCGCACCGATATTTTCGCCCCAGTAGCCCTTGATACACTCCATATCCTCCAGGCGGTGATATGCCGAATACAGGCTCTGTTCGTTGGGAACGTACAAATTGTTTGTCTTTTGTGCGATAAACTTGCGGATTTCATTGCCGTACTTAGTGCCTGCCTGTAATGCCGACAAAACAAAGGTATCAATATGCCCACGAAGCAGATCGCTTGATATAACTTTCATCTTTTGCTCTCCAGTACTATGTCTGTAATATACTTTAGCAAATACAGCAAGATTTGTAAAGCGTGAAAAGGCGATTTTTGTAAAAATAAAATTTTATTTTTTTGTTCACAAATGTGGAACATTGTGAAACTCTGGTATTCCGAAAAAGATTCCCCGCTGCGCTCCCTCTTCGAGATTCACTTTTTCGGAATACGCCTCGTTTTGAGGGATACTGTGTGGAAAACATTGAACAAAAAAGGACACATAGCTTCAAACTGATGTGTCCTTTTTATTAAATTTAATACCGTTGTATAAAATATACAAGCCTCACTTGTACAATTTAGCAATTTCGTCCAGGTACGCGCGCTTTTGAGAGTAGTTCTTGAGGCTGCACTCGTTTTCGAACTGCTCGATTGCCTTCTTTTGGCTGCGTGTGATGCCCTTGGGCACTTCCACATCTATTGTTGCAAACAGATCGCCTGTAACTCCCCTGGCTGTGCGTATGCCCTTGCCGCGGAAACGTAGTGTTTCGCCGTTTTGGGTGCCTTCGGCAAGCTTGTGAATAAACACACCGTCGGGGGCGGGAATTTCAATTTCGCCACCGCACACTGCCGTCAAGAATGTTACGGGAACGGTCACATACAGGTTGAAGCCTTCACGCTTGAACACTGCGCTGGGCTTGACGGAGATTTCCAGCAGCAGATTGCCGTTACGTCCGCCCTTGCCACGCGCCGCATTGCCCTCACCTGCAAGCTGCAAAATGGAGCCGTGCTCAACACCTGCCGGTATTGTGACGTTTATCACCTTGTTTTTGTTCAGTACGCCCTTGCCGTTGCAGGTTTTGCAGTTTTCGGTAACGATTTTACCCGTGCCACCGCACTTGTCGCACACGCCCACGGTAACCTGCTGACCGAAGATGGTATTTTGCACCCTGCGCACCTGTCCGCTACCGCCACATTTGTCGCAGTACTTCATGTGCGCTTCGTCCTTAGCACCCGTGCCACCGCATGTGGAGCACTTTTCAACGCGGGTAAATGACACCTGCTTGGTGCAACCCAAGATAGACTCCATAAAGCTGAGGTTGACGGCATATGTAATGTCGCTACCAACCGAGTTTTGATCTGCGCGACGTCTGCGCGACGAACCGCCAAACCCGAACGCGTCACTGAACATATCAAAGATGTCGTCGAAGCCCGTTGCGGTAAAACCACTACCGCCGCCAAACGGATTGAAGCCGCCTGCGCCGTCCATGTCCATTTCACCGCGGTCGTATTTGCCGCGCTTGTCGGGGTCGCCCACAACGGAGTAAGCTTCGTTTACTTCCTTGAACTTTTCGGCGGCAGCATTGTCACCCGGATGTAGGTCCGGGTGATACTGTTTGGCGAGCTTGCGGTACGCCGATTTTATTTCATCCTGCGTGGCGCTTTTGTCCACGCCGAGAATTTTGTAGTAGTCTTTTTGCGGCATAGTTATTATTTCTTATCGTCGTCGTGTACGTCGTACTTAACTTCGCTACCGTCGGCTTGAGACGCGCTTTGTTGCGCCTGTTGATAGAACTTTTGGAAAATTGCAGCCGAGCTTTGAGCAATGCGGTCTGTTTCCGCCTTGAGTTCTTCGGTTGTAACGCCTTGCTTTTCAAGCACTTCCTTGCCCTTCTTGATTTCCTCTTCAAGCTTTTCCTTGTCACCGGCTTCAAGCTTGTCGCCGCTTTCACGGATAAATTGCTCAAGTGACAGTATCATTTGGTCAAGTCCGTTGCGCGCTTCTACTGCTTCGCGACGTTTCTTGTCTTCTTCGGCGTACTTTTCAGCATCCTTAACTGCCTTGTCGATATCAGCCTCGGACAGGTTGGTGGAGGAAGTGATTGTTACGCTTTGTTCCTTTTGTGTGCCAAGGTCCTTAGCAGTTACGTGCACGATACCGTTTGCGTCGATGTCGAACTTAACTTCGATTTGAGGAATGCCGCGCGGTGCGGGAGCAATTCCGCTAAGTTGGAAACGTCCAAGAGTTTTGTTGTCGGCAGCCATTTCGCGTTCGCCTTGAAGCACGTGAATGTCAACGCTGGTTTGGTTGTCGGCAGCTGTGCTGAAGATTTGCGACTTGCTTGTGGGGATTGTCGTGTTGCGCTCGATGAGCTTTGCCATAACTCCGCCCAGTACTTCGATACCAAGCGACAGCGGCGTAACGTCCAAGAGCAATACGTCCTTAACTTCGCCACCAAGTACGCCACCTTGAATTGCAGCGCCGATAGCAACGCATTCGTCGGGGTTGATTCCCTTGTAGGGCTCTTTGCCACTGTAGTTCTTCACTGCTTCAACAACGGCAGGAATACGTGTGGATCCGCCAACCAAAATTACGCGGTTGAGGTCGTTGTTGGTAACGCCTGCGTCAGCCATAGCTTTTTTCATAGGCTCGATTGTTTGCTTGATGATGCCGTCGATTAAGCTTTCGAACTTAGCGCGGGTGATTTCAATTTCCAGGTGCTTGGGGCCTGTAGCGTCAGCTGTGATGAAGGGAAGCGAAACTGTTGTTTTGAGTGTAGATGACAGCTCAATCTTGGCCTTTTCTGCTGCTTCCTTCAAGCGTTGCATAGCCTGCTTGTCGTTGGACAAATCGATGCCGTTGCTCTTCTTGAACTCTGCAATGAGGTAGTCCATTACTATCTTGTCGATGTCGTCGCCGCCCAGACGGTTGTTACCGTTGGTTGCAAGCACTTCAAATACGCCGTCGCCGATTTCGAGGATGGATACGTCGAATGTTCCGCCACCCAGGTCGTAAATAAGTATCTTTTGGTTTTTGTTTTCGCCCTTGTCCAAACCGTATGCCAATGCTGCTGCTGTGGGCTCGTTGATGATACGCAGTACTTCAAGACCGGCGATTTTGCCTGCGTCCTTGGTTGCCTGACGTTGAGCGTCACTGAAATATGCAGGAACGGTGATTACCGCTTGAGCTACCTTTTCGCCAAGGTAAGCTTCAGCATCTGCCTTGAGCTTTGAAAGGATAATTGCTGAGATTTCTTGCGGGCTGTAAGCCTTGCCGTCAATGTTAACGGTGTAGTTTGTGCCCATTTCACGCTTGATGGATAGCACTGTTCTGTCGCCGTTTACAACAGCCTGACGTTTAGCAACCTGTCCTACAAGGCGTTCGCCGTCCTTTGTGAAACCCACGATAGAGGGGGTTGTTCTGTTACCTTCTGCATTTGCAATTACTACGGGTTCACCACCTTCCAGCACTGCAACGCAGCTGTTAGTTGTTCCCAGGTCGATTCCTATTATTTTTCCCATGATTTATATCTCCTTTTGATAAATTTACTAATATTTTCACCCCATATTGGGATTTTAGGCTCCTACAATAACCTCTGCATATCTGAGGATTTTGTCTCCCATGACATAGCCCTTTTTATACACCTCTACAACAAGGTCGTGCTTGTCCTCACCGTAGTCGATTTTCGACAACGCATTCATGGTAGCAGGGTCGAACGGTTGACCTATAACGTCCAATTCTTCAACGCCGCAATCTTTCAATATTTGCAAAAATTGATCGTACACCATTTGGAAAGCCTTGAGGTTTTCGTCAGTCAGGTGCTGTTTTGCCAGTTCGAAGTTGTCTATTACCGCTAGCAGCTTGACAATTACCGATTGCACGCCCTCCGTCTTGGCCTGTTCGCCGTTGAATTTCATTCGGCGCTTGTAGCTTTCAAAGTCGTTCTTCATTGCGACAAGCTGACCTAAGTAGGTGTCCGACTTGTCGGCGGAGCTTTGCAGCCTGTTGCAGGTTTTTGTAAGTTTTTCGTTTTCCGATGTTAAGCGCTCCACTTCCGCAATGAGCTTTTCATTTTCTTCTGTCAGCGCTTTTTCCAATTCCGATTGTTTATCTTCCACCCCGATAGATGTTTTGTTCACTTCGGGTTGTTCCTTTTTAGTTTCTTTCTTCATTTAGTCTCCTTGTGGCTTACGTAATCGATGATTATCTCACTTATCTTGTCCAGTACCGACAGCACCTTTTTGTAGTTCATGCGTACAGGTCCGATAACGCCAATTGAGCCGCTGACGTTTTCGCCAAGACTCACTCGCGTGGTTACCACTGCGCAACCCTCGGGCGCGTTCTCTTCCGAACCGATCTTGACCGTTACGCTGCCGTCTGCGCCACCGTCGTTGGTGAGTATTTCAGCAATCCTTTCCTTGTTTTCCATTTGAGCAAGGAACTTCCTGGCATTCGTCACGTCGGTGTACTCGGTGTGCTCCAAAATTTTGCTTTCGCCGTACATTTCAACGTCCATGCCGTTGGCTAGGGACACCTTCTTTAATACGTCGATAATCTTTTTGAACAGAGCGTTGTACTGCGCGAACTCGTCGTTGACAAGTGCAAACGGATAGTTGAAGTTGATAAATTCGCTGACGTGCTTGCCACAGAAAATCTTGTTGAGCCAGCGCTGAGCCTGCGCAACCATGTTTTCGTCGAAGTCGTCGGGCAAATCCACCATGCCGTCCTTCAGCACGCGGGAGTCGGTTACGATGACCACCAGCATCTTGCCGTTGGACAGGTCCAGCAGCTTTATTGCAGTGATTGTATCCGACATATCCTCCTTGACCACCACCGACGTGTAGTTGGTGATTTCCGCAAGTACACGCGTAACCTCCGTCATTACTTCCTCAAGCGAATTTATCTTGCGGTTGAAGTACTGTTCAATCAGTTCCGCTTCCTTGCCGGTGAGATTGCTTTCGTACATCAGCTCATTGACGTAAAAACGGAAAGCCTTTTCCGACGGTATGCGCCCTGCCGACACGTGAGGCTGAATGAGATAGCCCATGCTCTCCAGTGTGGACAGCTCGTTACGGATAGTAGCCGATGAGCATTCCGAAAGATACTCTTCCTGGATGTCCTTGCTGGCAATGGGTGTTGCCTTGTCGATATAACTGTCAACTACTGCGCACAGTATTTTTTTCTTTCTGTCCGATAACATATAACTTTTCCTTGACAGCCAAAATATTTGAGTGTTAGCACTCCAGCCGTTCGACTGCTAATTTCTGTCTCTAATATATCACTATATGCTCACATTGTCAATAATATATACCAATAATTTTTCAAAATTTTGGAAAACTTTGCAAAATCATAAAGCAAAAACAAAATGTTGACCGATAGCCGAGTTTTATATATAATGATTACATACACAGGAGAAGACAATGTTTGAAAAGCTGACAATTGAAGAATACAACAAAATTTTGGCAAGTAAAGCCCCCACTCCGGGAGGGGGAAGCGCGCTGGCACAGGTGGGAGCGGTTGCATGTTCGCTTGTGGAAATGGGCGTAAACGTCACGCTGAGCAAGCCTACCGACAGCGACACCGCGGAATATCTGAACAGGCAATTGGATGTAATAGCTAGGGCAAAAAAGGCATTTTACAAGCTAAGCAGCGACGATGCTGCGGCTTTTCAACGGATAATTGACGTGCTACGCTTGCCCAAGACCACCGAGGAGGAGTCGTCACACCGCTCGCGCGAATTGCAAAAGGCATACCACCGTGCAGCAATCGTCCCGCTGGACGTAATGAACATTTGCCGCGAAATAGTAAAGCTGTGCAAGGTTCGCATAATGCCTCACCTAGGCAAGTATGTCAAAACGGACTGCGTGATTGCGGTTGACTTGTGCAAAACCGTTGCAAGAAACTGCCTGTTAAATGTTCACGCCAACACGCAGCTACTTACCGACCCCACACTGAAAACCACCCTGGAAAAGCAAGGCGCAGAAATACTGCAAGATATAGAAAGGATATAAATATTGTAATATAATTGACATTTACAATATAAAATAATATAATAAATATGCTAATTAAGCAGATGCGTTTCTAGAGCGCATCAACCCGAGTCCTGCTTTATCGCCGACTCGGTTTTTTGTATAAGAAAGGGTTTACCGTTGCGGTAAACCCTGTTTTTTATCCCATATTTATTGTTTGGGCATTGTGGTAAATGTTATTTGTTTGTCGCATGCGTCAACGCGTACGTTGTCGCCTTTGCTTATTTCACCTGTCAACAGCTTCTCGGCAAGGGCATCTTCCACCTTGCGTTGAATGGTTCGCTTGAGCGGACGCGCGCCGTAATTTCTGTCGTAGCCGTCGCTGGCTAAAAATTGTATTGCGCGCTCGGTAAATTGAAGGTTAATAACTCCCACCAGCCGCTTGTACAGCGTAAAGCACATCAGTTCGGCTATACGCGCCATTTCCGCCGTGCCCAGGTAATTGAAAGTTACTATCTCGTCCAAACGGTTCAAAAATTCGGGACGGAAGAACTTGCGCAATGCCCTGTCGATACTGTCCTGCATTGCGGTAAAGTCGTTTTGCATGCCAAAGCCAATGGACTTGCTGTTAAGCTCGCCAATACCGATGTTACTTGTGAGGATAATCACCGTGTTGCGGAAGTCCACCGTTTTGCCGTGGGAATCCGTCAGCCTGCCCTCATCCAGTATTTGCAGTAGCAAATTGAACACGTCGGGGTGAGCCTTTTCTATTTCGTCAAACAGCACCACGCTGTAGGGCCTGCGCAGCACCTTTTCCGTAAGATAACCGCTCTCTTCGTAACCGACGTATCCCGGAGGCGCGCCGATAAGCTTGGCAACAGATGCCTTTTCCATGTACTCGGACATGTCTATGCGGATAACGTCGGAGTTTGTGCCGAACAGACAGTCGGAAAGTGCCTTGGCTAGCTCGGTTTTACCGACACCTGTAGGACCGACAAAAATGAAGCTTCCTATTGGGCGGTTGGGGTCCTTGAGCCCTGCACGCTGACGGCGTACTGCTCGCGACACCACCTTGACCGCTTCGCTTTGACCGATTACGCGCGCGGTAAGTTCCTCTTCAAGGTGAACAAGCTTGTCCTTTTCCGCACGGGATAATTCGGATACGGGCACGCCCGTCATTTGCGACACAACCAAACGGACGTATTCGCTTGTAAGCACGCACCTGTGCTCATTGAGCTGTTGTTGGTACAGGCTTTGCTCCCGTTCAAAACGCACGCGCAGCTCATCGTACTGCGTTTGTAGGTTTTGAATTTGCTCCGCATCGTGACCCTCGTTTGCAGCGTCCAGCTTGCGTTTTACCGTCTTGAGGTTGTTTGTAAGCTCCACTAAATCGCGCGGAACCTGAAACTCGGTAATCTTCAGCTTGCTGCACGCTTCGTCTATGATGTCGAATGCCTTGTCGGGCAAAAATCTATCCGTGATGTATCTGACGGACAACTGCACAGCAGCAACTATCGCATCGTCCGTTATTTGCACCCCATGGTGCGATTCGTACTTGGAGCGAACACCCTTGACAATTTCCACCGCAAGCTCGGGCGACGGCTCGTCCACGGTGATGGGTTGGAAACGGCGTTCCAAGGCGGGGTCCTTGTCGATATACAAACGGTACTCGCGCGTGGTGGTTGCGCCGATGATGTGCAAGTCTCCGCGGGCAAGCGCCGGCTTCAAAATTTCCGCCGCGTCCATTGCGCCCGTTGACGTGCCGCCTGCGCCCACCAAGTTGTGAATTTCGTCAATGAACAAAATGATGTCGCCCTCGGCAATTACCTGATTGATAAGGTTTGTGAGACGTTCCTCGAAGTCGCCCCTGTAACGCGTTCCTGCCACCATTGACGCCATATCCAGCTCTATCAAGCGCTTACCCTGCAGCTCTACGGGAACCTGTCCCTTTGCCATGCACGTTGCAAGCCCTTCAACGACGGCTGTTTTGCCTACGCCCGCTTCGCCGATAAGTATGGGGTTGTTCTTGGTGCGGCGCGTGAGGGTTTGTATCACGCGTTCCGTTTCCAAGTCTCTGCCAATGACGGGATCGAAACCGCCCATCATTGCCCGCTCCGTCAAGTCGATGCCGTACTGAATGACGTTTTCATCAGTCAGTCTGCTTTCATGGCGGTCGAAAGTTGTTTCGTAGGGCATGTCGCTCTTTTGCTCTTCGGGGTGCTTTTCTTCCTCTTTCAAGGTTACAGGCTTGGGCATGCCCAAATTTCTCAGCTTAACGCCGTTGGGCAATTCTCGTGCTATTGCAAAAAACAAATCTGAGGGCTTTTTTCCGCTTTCGTCAAGGAAATACGTTATCTTTTGATAGGCGTAGGTTCCTTTCATTGTGAGCATTGCCAGCAGTGTGTGTATGCAGTTGGTGTCAGCCTCGCCCAGTGTTTCGGCTATGGTTGCAGCGCGCTCGTTTAGCTCATCAATTTCGGGAGAGTTTTGCAGCATGCCTCCACGGCCCTTGTTTCTGGGAACAAGCTTGTCCTCAGTCAAGCCAAAGCTTGTCAAGTACCTTTGTGACTCGTTTTCGACACGCGAAAGAGCGTACAGCACATGCTGTCCCTCCAACTGCGAAAGCCTGAGGCTACGCGCAAACATATTGGCAAATTCATATACGTTTTGCAAAGTTTCCGATTGCATTTCGTTCACCTATCTGATTATGTACGCATATTGTACCAAACAATCGAAACTTTTTCAAGGGAATACGGGCAGTTGGTGTAAATAAAGTAGTTTTGCTACTTAAATGTATTAAAAAAAGCGGAGTATTATCTCTCCGCTTTGTTTTTAGTGATTTTTCTTATCCCATTTGTTTGCTTTTCAGTTTCTTCCTGTCGGTATGCTTGAAGTGTACGGTTCTGCGTACCATACGCGACAATTCGCGCGCCAGCGTAGGCAACAGCGAAAGCGCAACGGCAATGAAATAGAAATGCCAACTTAGCTGCGTTAGTCCAAACACTTTTTGAAAGGGCGGAACAAATGCAACCACTGCCACAAGCCCGACGGAAATGAAGAAACTAAACAGCATAAACTTGGTAATTCCACCCTTGAACAGGCCTTGATTGTTGCGCATTTCCAGCACGTAAAACAGCTGCGATACCGACAGCACCAGGTACGCCATTGTACACGCTGCCTTGTCACTCACAGTGTTACCTATTGCATACCCCACAAGCGTTGCCAGTCCAAACAGAATACCACCGATAGCTACACGCCTGCCACCGCCACCGCTGAAAAATGTTTCGTCCTTGCCCTTTGGCGGACGGCACATTACGTCGCTTTCCTGCTTGTAAATTCCAAGCGCAAGCCCGGGCAAGCCGTCCGTTACAAGGTTGACCCACAACAGCTGCATTGCAGACAGCGGCGAGACGTTCCAAAGCAACAGCGCAACAAATACCGACAGCACTTCACCTATGTTACAGGTGAGTAGATATGTTACGGATTTTTTGATATTCTCATATACGCTTCTGCCAAGCGACACCGCATCCACAATTGTTGCGAAGTTGTCGTCGGTAAGGATAATGTCCGCCGCATCCTTGGCAACCTCAGTGCCGCTACCCATTGCACAACCGATATCCGCGCTTTTTAACGCAGGTGCGTCGTTTACACCGTCGCCCGTCATGGCAACAACTGCACCCACACTTTGCCAGGCGTTGACTATGCGCAGCTTGTCGGCAGGGGTTACGCGCGCGTACACGGCAATTCGGCTTACCTTTTCGCTAAGCTCTTCATCCGTAAAGCCGGCAAGCGTTTCACCGTCCACCGCCAGGTCGTTTTCGTTCAAAATCCCCAACCCAAGTGCAATTTCCGTTGCGGTATCAACATTGTCACCCGTAATCATAACGGGGCGAATACCTGCACTCTTGCAGGTAGCAACCGCCGTTGCTGCCTCTTCACGCGGTGGGTCTACAATGGTAAACAGGGCGCAAACAGTCAGCTGCTTCTCGAGCGCCAACGACCGCGGAAAGTTGTGCGCAACTTCATTTACCGACAGCGCCATTACACGCAGTCCCTTTTTGGTGTACATGCGGTACTGCTTGTTGAACTCGTCGTAGTTGTCGGCCCCCTTCATTGCCTCAAGGCTGCCCTTTGTTACGGCGTAGTATCTGCCATCCACCTTGACAACCACCGTCATGAGCTTGCGGTTGCTGTCAAAGGGTATTTCGTAAAGTCGCACAGCGTGCTTGGAGTTTTTTGTAATGCTGGTAACTGCAATTTCCGTTGGGTCGCCAAGCCACTGCCCCTCGGCGTTGACAACGGCATCGCTACACCAGCAGTACGCTTGCAAAAGAAAGCTTTGCTTATCCAAGTTGCCTGTAGCTGTATACGATTTGCCGTCGAACATGCCTGTCAAGCTCATTTTGTTTTGCGTGAGTGTGCCCGTCTTGTCCGAACAAATAACCGTTGCGCTGCCCAGTGCTTCTACGGCAGTGAGGCGCTTGACAACGGCGTTTTTGCTTGCCAACCGTTCAATGCCCTTGGCAAGTACTATCGTGACCACTGCGGGCAAGCCCTCGGGAATTGCCGCAACAGCAAGCGACACGGAGGTTAGCAAAATATCAATGAAAACGGAGGTGAGCGTTGCGCCTGCCGCCATGTTCTTTACGCCCTTGATAAAGCCGATAATCAACACCAACAAGCACACAGCAAGGCACACAAGCCCAATAACCTTGGACAGCTGTTTTAGCTTTTGTTGCAATGGGGTGAGATTGTTTTGCGAATTGGCAAGCATGCCTGCAATCTTGCCCAGCTCTGTGCGCCTGCCCGTGGACGTAACCCTGGCGTAGCACCTGCCCTTTGTCACAAGGCTACCGCTAAATATCTTGTTGACGTCGCTTTCGCGCTTGCCGTGTGAAAGCGCCTGCTTCTCCACAGGTATGCTTTCGCCTGTCAGCGCCGATTGATTGACGAAAAAGCTCTCGGAAGATAGCAGCACGCAGTCCGCTGTTACCACGTCGCCTGCTTCGAATATGCACACATCGTCAGGCACAAGCTGACGGCTATCCAAGAGCGTTACGGTGTTGTTGCGTATCACCTTGGTTTTGGGTGAGGTGAGCTGCTTGAGCGCCTCCAGCGACTTCTCCGCCCTGTACTCCTGAATTGTCCCCAGCGTTGCGTTGGCTAACACAATGGCAATTATTATCAGCGGTTCAAGTAGGTCCGCACGCTCGCCGGTGTAAAGTGCCATTCCAAACGACAGCGCCGCAGCAACCAACAAAATGATAATCATCAAGTCGCTGAACTGGTTGATAAATTTCCGCAGGAAGCCGTGCTTGACCTTTTCTTCCGTTACGTTTTCGCCAAATTCACTTAGGCGCGCCGAAACCTGTTCGTCTGTCAAGCCGCTATTTACTATTTTGTCGTTTTGCGTCAAAATCCTGTTTCTCCAAAAAAATCTTCCGTAAAGTATATGAAGAAGCAGGCTCGGGTATTCATCTTGGAGCCTAGCGCCTTGCGATGTCTCCAATCCGAACACCCTCGCCTCTAGTATTTCGGTAGGCGAAAAATAATTCAGTACGCTAGTTCAAAAATGTATAAGGACACAATGCCTTGATACATTGTGTCCTTGTGTGTTTATGATATGGTTTTTATTGTCTATCGAACAAATTGTCGCGATATTGCTTTTCCTTGTAAGCAAATTGCCTGCGATAATCGCGTATTGCAAAGGGCAAGTAAATTAGCACCGACAGCACCTCCGCAAAGGGATAACAGTACCAAATTCCGCTTTGTTGCCACAGATAGTTGAACAGCAATGCCGACGGTATCAAAAACAGCAGCTGACGTGACAGGCTCATCAACAAGCTTGAAACGGCACAGTTGATGGACTGCAGCATATTGATAATCAATATACTGAATGCCGCAGGAATAAAGGCTATGCTTATCGCGCGGAATGCGTAGGCACCCTCCTGTATCAGCTGTTGATTGGCTTGTGCAAGCTGCTCCGCTGTTTGCCCTTCTGCAACCTGGTTGCTTTTGAATATGGTCATTAGCGCTTCGGGGAATATTTGGAACAGCAGCGTGCCCACCACCATAACGCCCAGCGCGATAAAAAGACCAAGCTTAAATGTGTCATTAAAGCGCTTCTTTTGGTTTGCGCCGTAGTTGTAGCTCAGTATCGGCATTGCACCCTGCATAAGCCCAAATATCGGCATAAAGATAAATGACTGCACCTTGAAGTACGCCGATAACACCGTGATACCGTTGGGGTAGCTCTTCAGCATGATGTTCATGATTATCGTAACTACGCTACCCATGGCGTTCATTATAAACGCGGGCGTACCTATACGAAGTATGCGCGCAAAGTACTTCTTTTGAAGACGGAAGCCTTTTAGCGTTATGGAAACGTCCTGCTTTTTGAATATGAACGTGGCAATGTCAATCGCGGCAGCCGCCCACTGTCCGATAACAGTGGCAAGTATTGCGCCCAGCACCCCCATCTTGAATACGACAATAAACAGCGCGTCAAGGGCAATGTTTGTAAGCGCGCCCACAAGCTGTGTAATCATGGGTATCTTCATGTTGCCCGTTGCTTGCAGTATACGCGCGCAGGTGATGTCCATTATCAGACCGATACTGCCTGCCAAGTAAATTTCAAGGTACAGCGCACCTTGATTTACAACGTAATCTACATCTGTTGCGTTGTCGCTGTTGACGAACGCACGCATAAATGGCTTGGATATCACAAACGCCAGCGCAAGCATAACAAGCCAAGCTGCAACGCTCATGACTATTGCCGTCTTTGCCGCCTTGTTGGCATGGTCGCGGTTGCCCTCGCCAAGCTTACGCGCAATGTAGGCGTTTGCACCCACGCCAATGCCAATAGCAAGTGCCACAACAAACATGGTCATGGGCATAACTACACTCACTGCATTGAAGGAATCCTTGCCGATGTTGGTACCGACATAGCCTGCAACATTGTAGCTGATATTTGTCAAAAACAGCGAGTCCACAATGTTGTACAGCGCTTGCACCAGCATGGAAAATATCGCAGGCAGGCTCATGGTTAGCAGCAGCTTGCCAATCTTGGTATTGCGCATCTTGTCCGATTGCAGTGCCACTTCACCGGTCTGACGACTAGCTTCATCACCGTCGGTCACAGTTGATTGCGGTTCGATGTCTGCTTCTACTAAATCTATATCGTTTTGTCTTTGGTATATTTTTTTATTTCTCAATTTTTCACCCACATAAATAAACGGCTGTCGATAACGACAACCGCTTTATATTTTAACATATTTTAATTCGATACACAACCAAATTGCGCGCTTCAACACAGTATTGTTTTATTTACATACTTGCAAAACTGTATTTGATGTTCGCCGTCCTGTACAATTTCACTTGATTCCACCAATTCCCAGCCCTGCAATGTGTCAAGATTTGGGAAAAACAGTTGAGCATTGCCGCAGGAATTTACCTTGGTTACGTAGGCATACTTGCAGCGACTCAATAGCTGCGAATACACGCTTGCGCCACCGCAAACAAACACGTCGTCACTGTCGTAGCCTGCAAGCACCTTGTCAAGCTGTTCAATGTCGGCAACTGTTGTGGCATCGGGGCGAGGTGTACCACTGTCGTCCAATACAATGTTTACTCTGTTGGGCAACGCGCCGTTAGGAAAACTGTCGTAGGTATTTGCACCGACAACAATCACCTTGCCCGTTGTTGTCTGACGGAAAAATGCCATATCCTTTTTCAATGAGAAGAGCAAACCGTTGTTTTTGCCTATTCCCCAGTGATTGTCCACAACTACAATTACATTCACGTTTTTGCACCCCAAGTGTAAAATTTTTCAACAGTGTAAGTTTACTATGCTTTGGCTAAATTTGCAAGGGTTTAACGGCTAACTGTTGAAATTCCTCGCGACTGACGCCTTTGTGAACTTCCTGCAAGTATTCGCTGATACCAACAATCCACATGGGTGATTCATTTTCGAAATACAAATTGGTTACGTAGCGCAACGGATTGTAATAAGCGCTATTCGCGTACTCCACCTCGTAAACACTATCGGGGATGTACATATGTTCAATGCTGGCGTAGCGTAGCGACAGACGACCAATTGTACGCACTCCGTCGGGCAACTCCAGCACGCTGTCATGACCGTAAGGCACGTATTCCAGCCTTGTACCGCTATTGGAAAGCAGCACGCCGTCCACTTCGCTAAAGACAACATTGCCCTCTTCCACGCTTACCCTTTCAACGTATTTGTTGCAGTAGTTCCAATAACTTTCGTAAATTTCACTAACGCCACGGTTGATGTACATTGTTGTGTCACGCTTTGCCGGCGGATACATGATGAGCGTAAGGTAATCCTTGCTGTACAGCACTCCGTCAAGGCTTGCGTAGCTTTCGTTGTTCTTGTGCACTTCTATTTCTTCCAGGTAATCAAAGGTGTCCGTCACGCTGAAGCCGAACAGGTTGATTTCCGTAACAGTTTCAGCAATGACAAGCTTTTTCACATGTCCGCCCACGACAAGTTCACGCTCGTAGCCGTTGTCGGTCAACTCGGTAACTGTGTACTCCTTGTCGTTGTAGTAAATGATTGAGGGCACAACACACTCCTGTGGCTCGTACGCACCTACACTGCTGTCCTTGTCAAAGCCGTAGATGGATGCCGTATTACTCGAAGTGTCTAGCACTGCGTAAAGCCCGTTGATGTGCACATCTATATAAGGATCGCAGCAACACAACAAAATCAATGTGCATGCAAACATTGCTGCTGCTAACAATATTGAAATTATCTTTTTTGTTTTGTTCATAACTGTTCTCCTGCACTCTGTAGCGCCTCAACGTCAGCCTGGAACTGCTCGCGCGTTACCCCGAACTGCACACTGCCTGTAAAGTTGGTGTAGCGCAAAAATATCGGCAGCTCGCTGCTTTCAAAATAAACGTACGCCACCTCTGCAATGGGGTTGCTCACATTGACGTCCTCGTAACGGTTGCTTGTTTCAAATACAATCCTTTCAAGTCCCGACGGAACGTAAAGATACTTCACCTTGTCTAACATGCCAAGTCCGACTGTCGTGATGTTTTCCGCCAGCTCCAGCACTTCCATGTTGTTGCCGCGGGGGCGATACAGCAGTATCGTGTAGTTGTGTGAATACAAGTCGCCTTGGAACGTGGCAAATACGGTGTTGCCCTCTTCCACCTCCAGGTACTTGAGATGTGCGTTAGCATCTAAGCGGAAGGTGTTTAGCACTGTACAGCTTTGGGGGATGACGTAGGTATTGTCCTTTTTGTTAAGCGGATAACACAGCATTTCCTTGCCGTCGGCGGTGAACAGCACACCGTCTTTAGCGCTGTAGCTTGTGTTGCCCTCTTCCACCTCGATTGTGCTTAAATTCTTTTTGCCGCTGAGGTAGTCGTTGATGCTCGAAGTTTGCTTGGGTAACACAAGATTGTTGCCCACCTTAGCCGACGGATAAAATACAAGCGTACTCAAGTCCTTGGAGTAAACAACGCCGTCTACGCTCATGTAAGTGGAGCTAGCTGTGTTGACAGTTATCTTTTGCAAGTTTTCAAGCTCCGCGTACGCATACCTGCTCAGCTTCAGCTCCGCCATCGTTTCGGGAACAATGAGCTCGGTGACAACACCGTTGTCGCGCACAAGCTTGTAGTTTGTGTCTCCCGACGGACTCAGCTCCCTTACAGGATACCTGATTGCCTTGTACTTGACGCGTGACGGTATTTCGTACACGCTGCCGCTGATGTTTTTGTCAAAGCCGTGCGCCACAGCATAGCGCTTGAGTACATATACCGTGTAATACACGCCGTCCTTGTGTATTGATATTCCGTTTTTCAAATCTGAAAGATTGCATGCCGACAAGGTTGCAAGCACAACCGTCGCAAGCATTACAAGTAAAATAATTGAACAGATTTTCCTTTTAACGCCAGTCATAATATCACCTTTTTAGCCACTCGGGGCTTGTTTCTGCTAATACAACACCGCGGGACAAAGTTTTGTCCCGCGTGATAAAAAAATAGTAGATTTTTTAAAAACTTAACACATAGCCTGCATCACGAAGCGAATGCGTTTTCAAATTGCTACTTCAAATTTCTCGTTGAATGGCTCGTATTCGTAGCCCTCCAGCGCGAAATCGTCCACAGTAAACTTGTAAAAATCGGTAATTTCTCTGTTCATCACAAACTTGGGAGCGGGGTGCGTTGCTCCCTTTAGCATGCGTTCAACCTGCGGGATGTGTCTGTCGTAGATGTGCGCATCGGCAATGACGTGAACAAGCTCGCCTACCTGAAGCCCGCTAACCTGCGCCAACATATGCACAAGCACGGCGTACTGCACTACGTTCCAGTTGTTGGCTACCGCCATATCGTTGGAGCGTTGATTGAGGATAGCATTGAGCTTGCCGTCTGCCACGTTGAACGTGACGGAGTACGCGCAGGGATACAGGTGCATTTCGTGCAGGTCTTGGTGCACATATATATTTGTGATTATGCGCCGACTTGACGGATTGTGCTTGAGGTCGTACAGCACGCGGTCCACCTGATCGAACTCACCCTCGGGGTACACATGCTTGATACCCAGTTGATAGCCGTACGCCTTGCCAATGCTGCCGGTTTCGTCCGCCCAGCTGTCCCAAATGTGCGAGTTAAGTTGGTGAACATTGTTGCTCTTCTTTTGCCATATCCACAACAGCTCGTCAATTGCCGACTTAAATGCCGTGCGGCGCAGGGTGATTACGGGAAATTCCTCCTGCAGGTTGTAGCGGTTGACAACGCAAAAGAGCTTGCGTGTGTGCGCGGGTGTGCCGTCCGCCCAGTGTGGACGAACCTGCGAATTGGCGTCGTCTACACCGTGAGCTAAAATGTCCTGCATGTTTTGTATAAAGATTTCGTCCGCTCTACTCATTTGCTTTCTCCCTGAGCTTACACAAATAATGAAGATATTGTACCAAAACACAACCACGCCGTCAAATGTAAATGTAGGTGTATCACATTAAAATTTAGTTTTTAAACAGTGGTTTGCAATATAAATTTCTATATATCAGCATTGACTAACAGTTTATAATTATGTTATAATTTAAGCCAACAAAAAGCTTTGCAACAAAAAGTTGCAAGAGTGTTTGTTATAACAAAAACATTCTCAACTGATAGTTGACGAAGACAATTTCGCCTTTAAAAGTAGCAAAAAATGCGCCAAAAACTATCCAAAAAGTTGATTTTCAACTAAATGTAGACAAATACAACTTTTGGTTGCAAGGAAACTATACACAAACCGCGCCGTTTTTGGTAAAATGTTTGTACGTGGCGAGCGACTGTGTTGCTCCGCCCAAAATACTTATTTAAGGAAGGACTTATGACAGACTACGGAACTAAAATTGCCGAGTTGCGCTCAGCCAACAAGATGACGCAAGCTCAGTTAGGCGAACAGCTCAACGTAACTTCACAAGCGGTGTCCAAATGGGAAAACGGATTGTCCGAACCGGACATTGAATCCATAAGAAAGATATGTGAAATTTTCCACATAACCT
The DNA here is from genome assembly GCA_022508345.1 of Clostridiales bacterium. Lineage (GTDB taxonomy): Bacteria > Bacillota > Clostridia > Christensenellales > CAG-314 > Fimimonas. The sequence continues at coordinate 172,203 of JAFLVK010000001.1, forward strand.
TCGACGAATTTTTTGGCGCAGAAACAGCCAAGCAGGATTCGGAGGAGGAATCAACGCAAGAAAAAAAATCGCAAGAGGCACCGTCAGTTATACTTGCGTACTGCGACACCTGTGACAAACCATTGTACAACCCCAAGGAATATCAGGTAACAATAGAAAACGGCGTACAGCACACCACCTGCATGGAATGCGTACCCAAGAAGGCTGCCGCAAAGCAAAAGGCTGCTGCAAAGGCACGCGAACAAAAGAGAGCCGCCCAAAAAGCCGAAAACCGACGCGAACTGCGCAAGGGTATGCTGTGGGGAATTCTCGGTGGCGTTGTGTTGGCAGTACTTGCACTGATTGGCGGCATATTCGCCGAACAACCGGCGTGGCTTATTGCAATAGGTACGTTACTCGGCGCGTACGGCGGCTTTGCCATGCTTACGCAGCTTATATGGGTGAACAGTGTGTGGGACGTGTTCTGTTTCTTTTTGAAAACGGTCAAGTGGCCCGGCGTAATATTTACACTTGATCTTGACGGAATATTCTTCCTTATCTTTGTAAAGATACTGTTTGCAGTGCTGGGCGCAATCATAGGCGTGTTGCTGTTTATCGTCGGTTTCTTCGTAACCTGGGCATACGCAATGATAATCTTCCCCTTTGCACTGATAAAGGAACTGCGAGAACTGTAAAACTTGTTTTGTAACAATAAACATTCACTTAATAGGAGAGGCAAAATGAACAAACTACGCAAGCTTAACACTTTGCTACTAACGGTACTGACGGTAGTTTTGGCAGCGGCTCTGCTAGCTGCATGCGCAACGAATGAACCTCCCGTAACTCCGAAAAAGGACATTACGGGCGTAACATTTGAAAATGCTACCGTCAACTACGACGGAAACGAACATGAAATAACCGTAAGCGGCACTATCCCCGAGGGTGTAAATGTAAGCTACACCAACAACAAGGGAACGGACACGGGAACATACAACGCCACCGCAACCTTATCGGGCGAAGAGTACAACACGTTGACGCTCAATGCAACCCTTAAAATTGTGGGAACGGATATTACGGGCATCACATTTCAAGATGCAACATTTCCATACGACAAGCAGGAGCATTCGATATCCATTTCGGGTGAGCTGCCCGACGGCGTAACCGTTGTTTACCAAAACAACAAAGCAACGGACTACGGTGTGCACACCGCTACTGCAACACTTAGCGGAAAGGGCTACAACACACTTACGCTCACAGCTACTCTCACCATTGAGGCAAAGGATATAACTGGCGTTACGTTTGCCAACCGCACTGTTACCTACAACGGAAGCGAGTACACTATCGACACGATTACAGGCTTGCCTACAGGTGTCACTGTCCAGTCCATTACCGGCAACAAGGCAACAGATGTGGGCACCTACACTGCTACTGCCGAAATTTGGGGAGTAGGCTACAAGCCCTTGACACTCAAAGCAACTCTCACGATAAACCCGGCGGAAATAACAGGCATTGACATTAGCGACGATACCGTAACGTATGACGAGCAACCCCACTCGATAGAAATCGTTGGAACATTGCCCACCGGCGTTAGCGTAGCTTACACCTACAACGGACAGGCAGCAACTAGTGCAACAGTAGTCGGTTCATACACAGTAGTAGCAACACTCAGTGGCAAGAACTACGTTACAAAAACGCTCTCCGCAACCTTAACAATTGACAAAGCAACTATCACAGGTGTAACCCTCACCGGGAAAAACGTAGAATACGACACCTTTGTACACTCGTTGCAGGTGGTTGGAAACGTCCCCGCAGGTGTTACCACTACCTATTACTACGACGGCGAAATAGCAGACGGCGTTTCTGCCGTTGGCAAGCACGAGGTTACAGCAGTGCTGAGCGGACCTAACCACAAGACGTTGGAGCTGACGGCTAATCTCACCATTACCGCCAGCGAAGAAATGCTGTACAGCGTTTACTACAACGGCTACGTGTACTTCCAAAACAATCTTGACGGAAACAGGCTGTACCGCGTAACAGGAAACGGCACACCCACCAAAGTGTCCAACGACGTGGCAACACACTTTACCGCAAGCGGTTCAAAGCTATTCTTTTACAGTGCAAGCTTGTTTTCTCAAACGGTAAAGACCTTTGACGAAAACGGCAAGCTGAGCGTTGCGTTCAACCCCGGCAGAAGCACCTACCTCACAAGCGACGGTGATGGCTACATCTACTACTCCAAGGCAAACCTTGTAGATACCAAAAATGAAAACGGAATTTACAAAGTAAAAATACTGGACGAGGATGGCAAAATTGTAGAAGATTCAACAGCTGTTCGCTTGACAACTGACAAGGCAGACTACTTGGCATACTACAACGGATACATCTACTACTGCAACAACAGCGACAGCGGCAAGCTTTACCGCATATCTGTGGAGGCACAGGAAGTAGTTGAAATCACGGACGGAATTAAAGAAAAACTAACCGACGAAAAGGTATCGGATATCATTGTAGACGGCGGCGTTGTATACTTTGCACAGCATGCTACGTTGAACACCACAATTCAAAGATACAACATCACCACCAAGGAGAAAAAGCAATTAACGGTAGACAACGGCGCTTACCTGACCAAGATTGGCGAATACATCTACTACGTCAACAAAGATTTGCTAACAACACATATCTACGGCAAGGGTATCTTCCGCGTGTCAATACAGGGCGGCGACAAGGACAAGGTACTGGAAGATGACGGAAACGGTTACTACTCGCTTGCAACGGACGGAACCAACCTGTACTACTACAAGCTGAACGACAAGCACATCTACTGCTACTACGTATCCACGGAAAGGGAAATTGACCTGATGCGCAACTTCGAGCCGCAGGAAACGACGTCGATTTCACGTTCTCCTTACGCAAGCATTGCAACCTACAACGGCGAAATTTACTTCACTAACGTAACCGACAGCAACAATCTGTACAAGTACAACTTGCAAACCAAGTCAACCTACAAGGTGCTTTCCGACAGCGTATCCAACGTGTACTTCAACGGCACCTACATGTACTACAGCACGTACATTGTTACCAACTACGCTTTGTGGAGAGTAGACTTGTCCAACCCCGAAGCTGTACCGGAAAAGATTTCCTCCAGCAGATACGAAAACCTGATATTCGAGGGCGACCACTTCTACGCAATACGGGTTTCACCGCCGTTTGCTTATCACAACTATATTATAAAGATGAACCTTGACGGTACAGAGGAAACAGAGCTGTACACTGAAAGAAACTTGTATATAGCAAAGCTGTACTTAGTAAACGGCAATTTCCACTTCACAATCAATCCTGCAAGCTCGGCAGTGTCGGAAAATATCTACACTCACGCACTAGACGACAGCAATCCCAAGTCACATACCAACGTGGGCTTGACGTCAAATAACTTCGTAATAAGCAACGGCAGATATTTCTACTACAATCACAAGAAAAACACCTTCTGCAGTAGTGATATAACAAACGCCAAAGAGGAAGTTATCACACAAAAAGTGGACATCACCGACATCTACGTATACAACGGCGTTATTTACTACACCAGTAAGAGCAGCCAAAACACAGGTATTTATGCTTACAATATTGCAAGCGGTACAACTACCAGATTAACAGAACAAGTTGGACACGGCTTCAAGGTTGTTGACAATCAACTGTACTTTGTAAACATTGCAATTAGCTACACCACCGACTACCCGCAGTACAAATCGGGTGACGGACATCTGTACAGCATCAACCTGTCAACAAATGCATTGACAAAGATTGCATAGTAAACCAAATACTAAATAAAAAAAGTAGCGTACGAACCGTACGCTACTTTTTGTTATCAATTTTATTAATTATGATTTATTGTATCATCATTCGAAAAGCTCAGAAGCGAGCAAGACGAGGCGCACGCGGATGAGGCGACAGGAGCGTACTAATCGTACGTGACTGAGCCGAAACGCAAGTGCAACAAAGTATTGCGAAGCTTATCAGCTTTTCGAAGCAAATGTGGCAACAACCTCCGACATTGCTTCGTTTGCTTGCTCACCCTCGAGATATGCGCGGACGGCATTTTCCGTACCGCTTTTGCGCAGTACAATCCTGCACCCCGGGTACAGCGCATTTATACGGCTGACAGTTGCAGTAAGGCTTTCGTTTGTTGTAAGCCGCAAATTTGCCCGTGTAATGGGTATGTTGGCGCTGGCACAGGGCTTGTCGCAACACTCCTCAGTGTAACCGAGCAGGCTTCCCTTTTCGGCGTAAATCTTGCACGCAAACAGCGCGTTGACAATGGCGTCCGAGCTTGTGGCGTAGTCGCACAGCAGGTAATGCCCGCTTTCCTCTCCGCCGAAGTTCAGGCTGTCCTCAACCATTCTGTTAAATACGTTTGTGTCGCCGACACTTGAGCGCACAAGCGTAATTCCCAGCTTGTTTAGTGCAAGTTCAACTCCGCCGTTTGTGAGCACTGTACCGCAAACAGTGCCCTTGTGCAGTTCGCCCTTTTCGTGCAGGTACTTGGCAAAAGCGTAAAACACTCTGTTGTTGGGAACAAGCTCCGTCCCTTCAAAAACGGCAAGCCTGTCCGCATCACCGTCGAAAGCAAACCCAAGCTGGTAATCGCCCTGTTTTAGTATATCCAGCAAAAACTGCGGATTTGTTGCTCCGCAACCGACGTTGACGTTTGCACCGTTGTTTTGGTTGCAAAATGCCGTAACGCTAGCGCCTGCCTTGGTGAACGCCAACGGAGCAACCTTATATGATGCACCGTAACAGCAGTCCAAGGCCACCTTGATAAAGGGCAGCTTCACATTCACCGCGCGCAGCATATCGTCGCAGTAGATGTTTTCAATGTCGTAAAATACAGGCTCGTAAATCTTGCTGACCTCTGCGCGCTCGTTTCTCAGCCCGTCCATCATGCGGGATACAACCAGCTGCTTGGATTCGCACAGCTTCACCCCGTACCTGTCAAATACTTTCAAGCCGTTGTCGTCAGGCGGGTTGTGGCTTGCCGTTATCATAACGCCGTAGTCGCCACCAAGTTTGCGGACAAAGTGCCCCACCGAGTTGGTGGGCAATATACCAAGATTGATTACATTGCCCCCACCGGAGTACACACCCTGCGCCAAAGCTGTGAACAGATTGTCGCCCGAAAGCCGTGTGTCACGTGCAATGACAATAATCGGGCAATCGCCCAAACTTGCCAGGCTTTTTCCTAACAGAAAGGCAGTACTGTCCTTAAGGGTACTGCCGTATGTTCCGCGTATTCCGTCCGTACCAAAGTAGTTCATAATTATCCCCCTGAGATTTTGTTACTTCTTTGGTACTTCGTATTAGCTTTGTAAAATTTTATTTAAGCTGCAAAATATAACTATGTCCGTTGGCTGTCTTATCTAACGGAGTAAAACCCAACTCTTCAAAAAGTTTAATTGACGCTGTATTGTAATCAAAAATCTCTCTAATGCAAAGATATGCATAATCTAGTTTTTTACCTCTATCAATAAGCGTTGAAATAACCTTTTTACCTATACCCTTACTGCGAAAATTCTTGTCGCCAATTACTATCGGCATATCCGTTTGACTAAACGTAACGTCACCAATTGGTTTGTACATCCCATCTATGAAGCTTTCAATAAAATACAACTCACCTTTATCATTGAGATACTCATACATATCGGCTAATAATTGCTCATCATACGTTTTTTGCACCCCATCGACCAAATACACAGTTTGTGTATCTTGATACCACTCAAGTGCGAAATCAAATACTCCGTCGTACTTTCTCAACCTAAGTTGTCTATTTATATGAATGATTTCGGGTTGTTGTACTCCCAAGATAGGCATGACTATTTTTCCTTTGTACTAGCCGCAAATGCTGATGCAAAAGCGCCCGCCTTTGCCCCATCAGCGCAGGCGGTAACAATTTGTTTCAGCGGACCGTTGGTAACGTCCCCTGCTGCAAACAAGCCCTTGACCGTTGTTTCGCATCTTCCGTCTACAACAATGTAACCGCGTTGCTTTTCCACTTGGTCTATGTGGATAAAGTCTGTTACGGGGATTGCACCTATTGCCACAAATATGCCGTTAACTGCCAAGTGTTGCACTTCGTTGTTGTTGAATATCTTTACTTCACTTACCGTGTCGGAGCCTAGTATCTCGGCAACGGAAGTGTTGTACAACGCCTCAACATTTTGCTTTTTCAGCAGCGTTTCAACCAGCATTTCTTCCGCAGTAAAGTTCGCCTGCGGAACAGCAACGTAAACCTTGCTACAAATGTCGGACAGATACAACGCTTCGCGCGCTGCTGTCGATCCGCCGCCCACAACCATAACAGGAAGGTCGCGGTAAAATGCGCCGTCGCAGGTTGCACAGTAGCTCACACCACGACCTACGTAGTCGCCCTCTATTCCCAGCTTGTTGTGCGCTGTTCCCGTAGCAACTACCACACTGGGGAATGTGTACTCTCCCTTATCCGTTACAATCTTGAAGCCCAATTCGTGAGTTTCCAGCGAAAGCACCTTTTGACGGACTGTTTTGAGCCCCAGCGCCTTTGCCTGAGCAGCCATGTCGCTTGAGAGCTTCCAGCCCTCCACGCTCTTGTAAGATGGATAGTTTTCTATCTTGTCGATTGTTGTTACAAGTCCGCCCAAGCCGAACTGTTCAAACATTGTAACTTCGGCATTTGCGCGCAATGCGTACACCGCTGCGGACAGTCCTGCAACTCCACCGCCTATAATTGCTATCTTTTTCATAATTCTCCTTTGTGATGCAAGTTTCCAATTGCGTGCTGATTAACAGTTACTATATTGTACATCATACATATTACGCAACTTGTAAAAAATTGCCTTTTCGTCAACTATTATATCACAAAGATATTTGCGTGTAAATCACAAAACGTCTCGCGCCGATACAGTGCGGATAAAGTTCTTTATTTTCGGAAATATCTATGGTAAAATATAAATATAACAAGGAAAAAACGAAATTCTTTTGTAATCTTTCGGCATTATTTGGCTGTATCTAAATTGAGTGAGGTAATGGGTAATGGAATACTACGAAAAGTTAAGAGATTTAAGAATACAAAGCAACATGTCACAGGAACAACTTGCCGAACTGCTGCATGTAACTAGGCAGACCGTATCTAAATGGGAGCAAGGCGTAAATCAGCCTGACATTTACACTCTCAAGCAGTACGCATCAATATTTAACGTGTCGCTTGATGAATTGATAGGCGATGGGATAAATGTTAAAAACCCGGGTGATAAACGCCGCCTGGCAAGCAAATGCTTGTTTGTGGCAAGCACGCTACTTTTTGTTTTTTGCGTATTGACAGCATTTATTTTTTGGCGTTTTTTGCAGGATACCATGCCCGGGCACTACAATATTCACGGCGAAATAGACCGCTATGCCAATAAGTCGGAAATACTGCTGCACTTGCTGTCATTTACCGTATATTACATTGTTGCCTTGTGCTTGTATCTTACAGGCAGGCGAAATGTAGGAACCAAGCTACCCAACACAAGCTCGGCATCCTTTATAGTTCTGTTTTCAATTGTATTGGCAATACAGCTAGGGTACTTAATATTTGTGCTGTGCTTTTACGCTCCCTATCTGGTAAGCGAAAGCGTGGTTTCATTTGTTTACTGTGAAGCATCGGCGCTGATACTTGTCGTTGCAATTGCCACTCACCCGAAAATTACACCGCAAAACTTTGTTATGGGCATGCGCACCAATTTCACTATGACAAATGTCGATGCCTGGAAGAAAATCAACAATGTTTCCTCCATATGTATTTCCGCAACAGCATTGATTATGATTGCAATCAACATGATTTTTGTACAGTTTTGGGTGGCACTAGCTTCACCACTGTTATTGATAGTTACCGTAGCAATTGTATTTATTTACCACGAAATTGTGCGCAAACAAATGCAAAATTGACACACACTACCGTAAGTTGTTTTTTCTTACAGCATAAAAAAACCTCGAAACAATCGTTTCGAGGTTTTTGTTTGAATTTGTAAAGATGTTGAAAGATTATCTCTTGCTGAATTGAGGAGCCTTACGAGCTTTCTTCAAGCCGTACTTCTTTCTTTCCTTCATACGGGGGTCACGGGTGAGGAAACCGCTCTTCTTGAGGATTGCCTTGTCTTCGCCTGCAATTACCAACGCACGGGAAATACCGTGGCGGATTGCGCCGGCTTGTCCTGTGTAACCGCCGCCTGAGACGTTAACTACTACGTCGTACTTGCCGAGAGTTTCTGTTGCGTTCAAGGGTTGACGAACGATGTACTTAAGCGTATCAAGACCGAAGTAGGTGTCGATATCACGCTTGTTGATGGTGATAGCGCCAGTGCCGCCGGGGATAAGTCTTACGCGTGCAATGGACTTCTTTCTTCTGCCTGTTCCCCAAAATTGAACTTTTTTACTAGCTTTAGCTTTTGCCATTGTTCATACCCTCCTTAGTCCAACACCAGCACTTCGGGATGTTGTGCTTCGTGCTTGTGTTCTGCGCCTTTGTAAACGCGAAGTTTTGTGAGCATCTTTCTACCGAGACTGTTGTGAGGAAGCATGCCTTTTACAGCGTGCATCATTGCGAAATCACTTCGTGTAGCCATGAGCTTAGCGTATTGCGTTTGCTTCAGATGACCGGGTCTGGGTGAACGGCGAACATACATTTTTTGTTGTAGTTTATTTCCTGTCAGCACCACCTTGTCGCAGTTGATAACGATTACATGATCGCCAGTGTCAACGTGCGGAGTGAATGTGGGCTTGTGCTTACCGCGAAGAACGGAAGCTACTTGGCTTGCAACACGTCCGAGAGGAAGTCCTGCAGCGTCTACAACGTACCATTTTCTTTCAACGGCTTCTTTTTTAGCCATAAAGGTCTTTACCATTGTTAATTTCTCCTGACATTTAAGATTTAGCCACTCAGGAATTGAATCAGTAAGGTTTTGTCGGTGTAATGAACAGTTATTCGGCGTAAATCCATGTTTGCAGTACGTCCAGTACAGCTTCGCATGTATTTACTTGCCTAACGGTCCATTCCATCCGCCAAAACTGCTACGCACCGAAAGGGTGTAGCTTGTGTGGAATTGACATTATTGCGTTGCGAACTCGTACTCTCTGCAGTACGTGGAGCAATGGAATGTGGCAAGAACGCGCGAGATACGCGCTATTCGGCTTGCTGGTTTCAATTCCTGAGTGGCTATTGCTGTTCACGGTTGAACAATTACCGCCAGTGGAAATGCGGTTTAGACAAGGCAGAGCTTAAAATACCTTGCCGAATTATTCACAGCCTTACTATTATATAAATAACTACAACTATTGTCAAGCAAATAAAGCCGTTTGCGCGACTGTTTGTTGCAAATTCATGGTATTTTTCATATTGTATACAGAGGAAAATTGTTATGAAAAGAGCAAAAGACAGTATAAGTTTTGCCGAAAACGTATTTGACGACGGCAAAATGAAAAAATACCTGCCAAAAAGTACATATAAGGCACTAATTTACGCCCGTGAAAACTACACGGAGCTGTTGCAAAAGGACAGAGACATATACGCAAACGCTGTGTGCCGTTGGGCTCTCAAAAAGGGCGTTACACGCTACACGCACTGGTTTCAGCCGCTAAACAACTACACCGCCGAAAAGCGCAACAGCCTGTACAGCGTTGATAAGGAGCGCAACGCCGTGGTCAAATTTCGCGGAAAGGAGCTTTCCATTGGCGAGGGGGATGCAAGCAGCTTCCCCAACGGCGGTATACGCCAAACATTTGAGGCAAGGGGAATTACGCACTGGGACTACACCTCCTACGCGTTTATCAAGGACGGTTGCCTGTGTATCCCCACTACGTTCAGCGGCAACAACGGCGAAATGCTGGACAAAAAAACGCCCCTGATCAACAGCTGCAAGGCGCTGGACATGCAGGCGGTGCGGGTGCTTAGGGCAATGGGTGAGAACGTAAAGCACGTGTACAGCGTTGTTGGCGCCGAACAGGAATACTTCCTCATTGACAAGGCACTGTACGAACGTCGAATTGATTTGATGTACACAGGTCGCACCATATTCGGGGCTGAGCCACCCAAGGGGCAGGAATTTGACGATCACTACTTCCGCCCGCCGAACAAACGCACGGACGAATTCATGAAATCGGTGGACGACGAGCTGTGGAAGCTGGGCATACTTGTGCGAACGGAGCACAATGAGGTAGCACCCCACCAGCATGAGCTTGCACCATGCTACACCAAGGCAAACCTTGCTTGCGACTACAATCAGCTTACTATGGAAACGCTGAAAAGGGTGGCAAGCGAGCACGGCTTTGCCTGTTTGCTCCACGAAAAGCCATTTGCCTACGTAAACGGTAGCGGAAAGCACAACAATTGGTCGTTACTTACGAACGGTGACGAAAATCTGCTGGAAATTGGCGATAATGAACGGCAAAACGCGCGATTTTTGCTGTTTTTGTCCGCTGTTATCAAGGCGGTGGACGACTACTCCGAGCTACTAATTGAAAGCGTAAGCACTCACGGAAACGACTGCCGTCTGGGCGGATACGAAGCTCCGCCAAAGGTGTTGACGGTGTTTTTGGGCGAACCGCTAACCAAAGCTATACAGTACGCAACAACATCGCGCAAATGGCGTTGCGGGCTTGACGCACTACCCACAATATCCATGGTGACGGACAGAAACCGCACTTCGCCATTCGCATTTACGGGGAACAAATTTGAGTTCCGCACGGTGGGTTCGTCTGCGTCCATATCCGACGTCAACACGGTATTGAACACTGCCGTTGCAGAAAGCCTGCGAGTGTATGCCGACAGGTTGGAAAACAGCACCTGCGTGTGGCAGACGGTACACGAGCTAATCTGCGAAACATTTGCCAAGCACAAGCGTGTAATATTTGAGGGGGATAACTACTCGGATACCTGGGCAGAGGAGGCAAAGCGGCGCAATTTGAAAAACGTCTCCACCGTTGAAGCCATTGAAAACCTGTCCAACGCGCACAATGTAAACTTGTTGGAAAAGCACAATGTGTTGAGCCATCGCGAAGTGTTGGCGCGCCAGCAGGTGTTACTGCAAAACTACGTAAACACCGTCAACATCGAGGGTAATGTTGCGCTTAAAATGTATTCGAAGCAAATTGAGCCATGTGTGGAAAAATACGTCAAAGAGCTGACGGATATAATAACAAACAAAAGCAGCATAAACACTCCCTGTGAACTGGAGCTGAGCAAGGTTGACAAGCTTGCCAAGCTGTTGAAGCTGTGCAACGTAAGGACCGCAGCGTTACGCAACCACCTGCAAAAGCTAAACACTTGCGAAAACACTTTGCAAAAGGCGCACTACTGCGAAAGTTACGTTTTGCCCGCACTCAGCAACTTGCGCAAAAGCGTTGACAGGTTGGAGCGGCTAACTCCGCGGCATTATTGGGAGATACCCACCTACGGACAGTTGCTATTTGATGAAAAATAAGGCTGGATTGTTTCCGTCGTCAAAAATATTGCAATAAAAAACTTCAAGTCGAAAATGACTTGAAGTTTTTTCATTATTTTTAATATTTCAATCTTACGTGCGACTCCACGAGCGTTCTGCATAAGTGACTGTGAGTAGCTGAGCAGCGTGTTCTGCGTCGAGAAGCTCAGTCTCGCTTAACAGTCTGTCATCACCCAAAGGATAAGTTCTATTCGCAATCCAACCTTTTGCATTTACGAAGGTGACTTCCTTTAGATTAGTGCAACCTCCAAAAGTCCCGGAACCAATGCGAGTAACATTTTCGGGAATGGTAATCGCCGTCAAGCTTGTGCAACCGTTAAATGCCGAGTAATTGATTGTCTCCAACGAATCGGGCAATTGCACATTCTTCAGCTCCTTGCAACCGTAAAACATAGTATTGGGAATTACCTTGACCTTGTCGCCGAAAACTACTTTTGTCAGGTTTGTAGCGGACGAAAAGCTTACAGAAGAGGTCAATTCTATTACATTCCAGTTCACTAGGTAAATGTTGGTGCATCTGTTAAAAGCATCTCTACCAATGTACGTTACGTTCTCGTGGATGGTAATAACGGACAGTTGACTGCACCCGGAAAAGGCACTGTCGCCAATTGTGGTAATGTTATCGGGCACGGTATATTCGGTTACGTTACTACCTGCGTACATATACGCGGGAAGCTCCGTTTGTCCGTGGAAAATAACATTGAAGTTTCCGCATTTGTAGAAAGCGCTGCCGTCCAGCGTGCAATCGAACGGATACCATTCGACAGTTTGAAGATTAGTGTTGCTGCCAAATGCGCTACTTTTCAGCACCTTCATACTTGAAGGTATCACTATCCTTTCCAGGTCGTTGGAAGAAAAGGCGGTTGCGTTTACTGTTTCTATGCCTTCGGGCAACTCAAGAATCCTGATATTTGCCCACCAAAATGCTCTTTCGTCAATGCTGTTTAACTTGCTACCCGAAGCAAACGTCAAGACACTCAAACTGCTACAATCGCTAAACGCGTATTCGCCTATGGTTTGTACGTCTGCGGGAATTTCAATATTTGTTACTCCACTTTTGTAAAAACAGTACGTCGGTATCTCCGTCAAATGAGCAGGCAAATTTATTTCGGTCAGCACGTCGCAATAGGCAAAAGCATACCAGCCAAATGTAGTAATGCCGTCGGGTAGCTCCACTCGTGTGAGGTTGGAACAGTGTGAAAATGTGTAGCTGCCTATTTCTTTCACACCGCTAGGTATACTGATAGATTCAATTGCGCTGTAATAGAAAGCGCTGTTGCCAATGATATTTACGGTGCTGGGTAACGTGATACTCAACAGGCTGTCACAGTGAGCAAATGCCCCACTGTTTATGATACGCAGTCCGTCCGAAAGCGTTACTTGAGATAGCGACGTGCAGTTGCTAAATGCACTTGCGCCAATATGAGTGATATTGCTTGGAATGGTTACGCTTACAAGATTTTCCAAATACTCAAATGCCTTACTAGGAATGGATGGAATGTCCTCGCCTATCACCAACGTCGTAAGCGCTGTGCAACCTTCGAAAATAGTGTCACCAATTACGCACTGCGAGTTGTTCCAATGCAAGGTGGATATATTAGTACAATTTTTGAATACACCTTTACCCAGGCTTTGCAAAGTGTTGGGTATAGTAAGCGAAGTGAGACCTGTGCAGCCTTCGAAAGCGGAACTTCCCACAGTCACAACATTGTTCCATTCAATTTCCGTCAAGCCACTGTTTATAAAAGCCGACTCGCCGATTTCCGTAACGCTATTGGGGAATTGTATGCTAAGTAAGCCCGTTGTATCCTTAAATACTTGTTCCCCTATCGATGCAAGCTTGATGTCTGCATCAAACAATATATTATTGAGGCTACTGCACCCGTCAAAGGCTTTAGCGCCAATGGAAGTTACGCTTGCAGGGATGTAAATTTGAGCAAGATTGGTACATTCTGCAAAGGCATACTCACCTATCGTGGTTGTTTTGTTAAGAACGATACTTTCGAGCATGTCGAACTCGTTAAATGCGCAGTAATGCACTTCGCCACCGGTAACGGTAACCGACCGCAAACTACCGGGAACTGTATGCAATCTCATGTTGCTTCCCGTGCCGTCTGCCCTGCGATAGTATCCGCGTACTATCGTGCTTCCCTCAAAGGAAGGACCGTTAAATATGTAACCAAACGGATACAGGTAATCCTTAGTACCGTAGCTTGCATACGCGCCTATAAATGGGACGGTAATGCTCTCCAATTGGCTACAGCCGTTGAATGCGCCCTCGTTGATAGCGGTTACGTAATCGGGAACAATAATTTCGGTAACGGTTTTGTCATAGATACCCGTTATTGTACAAGTGTTTATTGTTGAAGTAAAGCGGAACAGTTGCAGCTCCTCATTAGCCTGCCACTTTGCAGTGTAAGTAGCGTTGTTTTCCGTCAGCTTAATAGTATAGGTGGATTGATTGGATAGCAATGTATCGCCGTCAAACCAACCCAGGAACTTGTAGCCCATGTACGTAGTTACACTGAGTATAGTGCTGTCGCCCACCTTGTATTTGCCGCTTAGTCCGTTGATTACACCTGCACCGCTGATGTTTGTTGCAACGGTTACCTTGGACCACTTGGCAGTAAGAGACCTGCCTAAACCCATTGTAAAGGTGTAGCTTTGATTGTCCGTAAGCTTGGTGTTGCCGTCAAACCAGCCCACCCAGGTGTAGCCTGCGTTGGTGCTTGCCGTTACCGTTACACTGCTTTCGTAAGCGTGCTTGCCGGCTCCCGTTACACTACCTGCGCTTGTATCACTGCGAGTGATTGTCACGTCGTAGTTATTTGCTTGCCAACGCGCGGCCAGCTGCGCGTTTTGTGCTGTTGACCATGTTGAAAGGCTTGCTCCGTTTGCGCCTGTGAGCTGATTGTTGCCCGCATACCAACCCAAAAAGGAATATCCCGTGCGCGTGGGTACAGGCAACGTAAAGGAACTGCCGTAGGTTAGTTCATATTCCGTTTTGCTCAGCTGGTTTCCGCCGTTAACACTAAGTGATACGGCGTACTTGTTTCCCGTTTTGTCGGCATAAAGGGAGATAGGTTCCCACAGCGTTTCTGTGGTGAATGGCTTGCCCGTTGCGTCTACCCATCGGTTGAAGGTGTACCCCTCAAGGGTAGGCTGATAGCTTGCTGTGTACTCCACGCCCGTTTGGCATGTATCGATGTACAGCAATATGCTACCGTCGTAGTAATGTATGGTGATTTCACTGTTACGGTAAATGATAAGGGTGTAGGTAAGCGAATCGTTGGTAATGTAGCTTGTAACAACGATGTAGTAGATGTTTTCTCCCTCTCCTACAGGGGCAACCTTGCTTGCAATTTCCCGCTGTCCGTATTCGTCATCGGCGCAAAGCTTCCAAGTACAACCCACGCCGCACTTTACCTTATCTGAAAGATCGACAGTTTTCACATTGCCGTAAACGTGCATTGTGAATTCATTGCCCGATCTCGTTGCGCCTTTAATTGACGAAATACCGTCCTTTAAATGCAAAGGCGAATTGTTACATGCAATCAAAAGAGTTGCCGTCAATGTCAGCATTACGGCAAGCACCAATATCAACAATTTTTGTTTCGTTTTGTTCATAGCTATCCTTTGAATAAAGTTTATAGATATATTGTACTATGATTTTGTCAAACTTGCAATATATTTTAATGAAAATATAGTCATAATTATGAATATTGTCAATTTTTTGACAACAAAATATAATTATTGATATGATAAGTTACGAACCATTTTGGAAAACGCTCAAGGAAAAGGGCGAAAGTACGTACACGCTTATAACCAAGCATCATATAAGCAGTGCCACCATTGACAGAATGAAAAAGGGCAACGGAATAAGCACAGCTAAGGTGGATGATTTTTGCAGAATACTCAATTGCCGAGTTGAAGATATAATAGAATACAAGAAAAATGACTAACGCGACTGCAAATGCAGTCGCGTTTAATTATAGTTACATTTCTATTTATAAGGGTAACAAAGTATTGCGAAGCTTATCACCGTCTCAACTCGGCTTTAATGCGGCGCACACCGCTCGACGACGACTGTTCCTTGGTAATGACAAAATGTCCAAGCTCTTCGGTGTTGTTTGCGTGCGGTCCACCGCATATTTCCTTGCTGAAGTCACCCATTGTGTACACCTTGACAACTTCGCCGTATCTGTCTCCGAACAAGCCGATTGCGCCTGTTTTGCGAGCGTCCTCGATTGGCATTTCTTCGCAGGTGATGGGTAGCTTGCGTGCAATTGCGTCGTTTACCAAGCGTTCCGTTTCAGCAATTTCTTCCGCAGTCATGGGGCGTCCGAAGCTGAAGTCGAAGCGCAAACGCTCGGGTGTGATATTGCTGCCCTTTTGCTTTACTTCGTCGCCAAGCACCTTGCGCAATGCCGCTTGGAGCAAATGGGTTGCCGTGTGTAGGTGGGTTGTTTCCAAGCCGCCGCCTTCTGCCATGCCGCCCTTGAAGCGTTGTTCGCTACCTGCGTGAGACTTAGCCTGGTGCTCGGCAAACTTTTGCTTGAAGCCCTCAACGTCCACTTCGTAGCCGTTTTCAGCGGCAAGCTCCACTGTCATTTCCACAGGGAAACCGAACGTGTCGTACAATTTGAAAGCCGTACCACCGGGCACCACCTTGCCGGGGATGTGCGAAATAACCTTGAAAAATTCCTTTTCGCCGGCAACCAATGTCTTGGTGAACTTTTCCTCTTCCTTGATTAGTTCGTCCACAATTTTTGCTGCGTTATCCTTGAGTTCGGTGTAAACGTCTTGGTACACGTCAATGTACACCTTGGCAATTTCCGCTATTGCGCCCTTGCTCATTTCAAGGGAGTTAGCCATGCGAACGGCTCTGCGAATGAGCCTGCGGAGCACGTAACCTTGGTCTACATTGCTGGGCACTACACCCACGGGGTCGCCCAAAAGGAATGTTGCCGTACGAACGTGGTCGGCAATGATACGCATAGCCTTGGTGGTTTTCACATCTGCGCCGTACTTTTTGCCCGACAGCTCCTGAATCTTTGCAAGTGCACCTTGGAACAAATCGATATCGTAAACGGATTTCATGCCGTTAAGCACGCACACCGTACGCTCCAAGCCCATGCCTGTGTCAACATTCTTTTGTTGAAGTGGCAGATACGTTCCGTCAGCTTGACGGTTAAATTGCATAAATACGTTGTTCCATATTTCCAGGTATTTGCCACAGTCGCAGGACGGATCGCAGTGGTCGCTGCATTTCGGCTTGCCCGTATCCCAAAAGATTTCCGTATCCGGTCCGCAAGGTCCCGTTATGCCTGCTATCCACCAGTTGTTCTTCTTGGGAAGGTAAAAAATACGTTCCTTGGGGATACCGCACTGTTCCCAAACCTTTGCGGAGTCGGTATCTCTCGGCGCATCGTCGTCGCCTGCAAAAACTGTTACGGAAATACGGTTTTTATCCAAGCCAAGATACTTTTTGCTTGTCAAAAATTCGTAGCTCCACTGTATGGACTCGTGATTGAAGTAATCGCCAAGCGACCAGTTGCCCAGCATTTCGAAAAACGTCAAGTGGCTGTCGTCGCCCACTTCTTCAATGTCGCCCGTACGCACGCACTTCTGCACGTCGGTGAGGCGCGTTCCTGCAGGGTGCTTTTGTCCCAGCAGATACGGAATAAGTGGGTGCATGCCTGCCGTCGTAAACAAAACGGACGGGTCGTTTTCGGGAATGAGGCTTGCCGACTTGATAACAGCGTGCCCCCTGTCCTTAAAGAAATTCAAAAATTTTTCTCTCAAAAATTGTGATGTGATATTCATAAGACCTCTTCATTAAGAAAGACCAAGGCTCTTGGTCTTTCGGTTTTGCTATTGTAAATTGTTGTATTTAACTACGCCTTCTCTTTGAGCTGCTTAGCCTTGGCGCACAGTGAGAAAAGATAGAAGAACCAGAAATACACGGGGATTGCCCAGATTGCAAGTCCCAGCGATGTATCTTCAGGCAGTATGAACCAGCCGGCAACCGTGGACATAAATCCATCGGGCACGCTTACATACTTGAACAGCGTCATTAAGCCCACAACAACCGTTGCAACGATGGCAACAATCATGAAGTACAAGTTCATCTTCTTGGAGCGTTTCGTAGTGAAGATACGTACAATAACTACAATCAAATGCACCAGCAACGTAAATACCGCAAGAAGCACAAGCACACCTATCATAAAGCCTGCAACGCCATTGGCAAACAATGCTTCACCGATAGCAGCGCCGCCTACAACAGCCATGATGTTGCTTACAAGCGCAAATAATGTTTCGTAGCCGTAGGTGGTTGTATCAACGCTTCCGCCATTGGTAAAACCGCCGTCAATGCCCACCAAAACGCTTGGACGTGCTTGGTACGGTGCTACAATGTAATACGCAAACAGCAACAGGAAAACAAGCGCTGCAATTGCCCAACCGCGGCCGCCTTTGGTGCTGTACACCTTTTCAACCTTTTCTTTCTTTTGCTTTTTCTTTTCGGGCTTGTCAGCTTTGGCTTGGTCTTGCACTTGGGAATTTGCGGAAGTCTGCTCATCCTTCAATACAGACACATCTACAGCGTGCTCGGTACTGGGAATTGTTTGTTGATAAGTAACAAATGAGTAGCCGCATTCGCAAATTGCTTTGTCTCCGCTCACTTCTTTGCCGCATCTTGGGCAAAGCTTAGTTTCCGAACCCACCTTGAGGGTCGTGCCACAGTTACGGCAGAAGTTAGCCATAGGCGTGTTGTGTGTATGACACTTGTGACATACCACGGGCTCTTCGGGAACCTTGAGTTGTCCGCCACATCTACTGCAATATTTGGCGTTCAATGCGTTGGAGTTACCACAACGCGGACATATATTGAAACTGTTGGAACTGTTCATAACCGTTCTCCTTATTTTTGTCGTTTTTGTCCGCAGTTGGAACAAAACGAATCTTCGTGTTCATTGGCGTGTTGACAGAAAGGACACGTCCATTTTTCTATTTTGTCGGGTGTTTCACCCTCAAATGACCAACGGCACTTTGAGCAGAACTGGCTTTCCGCCGAGTTCTCCGTACCGCAGTTGGGGCAGTACTTCTTGGGAGCGTCTACTTCCAGCTTCAAGCCACAGTTTACGCAGAAGGGTTCACCCGGCTCATTCAATGTGCCGCAATTGGAACAAATGAGCTGCTTGCCGTTCAACCCCTCAAGGTACACCTGCCTGATGGTAATCTCCCCAAGGTTTTCGCTTTCGTGCGTTACGTGCAGCTGCTCCGTATCGGCGTGCGCAAGAGAGCTAAAGCAGTAGGAACACAGGCTTGTGTCCAGCTTGTTGAGCTTGCCGCAGTGTGGGCACACCTTGCGCTCTACTACGCGCCTGGAGTGTAAATTTGCAACGCTTACTCCGCACTTGGGGCAAAAGATTGCCGTAATGGGCACCATCGTTCCGCAATGAGGGCAGCGCGCCATTTCGGACGGAATTGACGTCAGCCCTGTGTCGAATACCCCCGACAGCTCCTGCTTGATGTCCACGGGAACGGGTGTGTATCCGGCGCTTTGCGGTGCTTCGCGAGTGGAAGTATCTCTTAGCCTTGTGCCGCAGTTGATGCAGTGAGAAAAGGACTTGTCGTTTAGTGCGCCGCAATTGGGACAGGCAATTTCGTCCTGCAATATGAAGTTGGATTGACCGCAGTTACAACAATACGACGAATCGTTAGTGTTGATTTCTCCGCAGTGTTTACATACTTTCATTGTACCACCTTAAATAGCGATTGTTACTATTTATACAATATTATACTATTTGAGCACGTTTGTCAAGATTTAATATTGTCAAAGTTACGCGATTAAAGTTACTTGGAGGGGTTAAAGCTGTCCTTTAAGCCGACTATTTCGTTGAAAACAAGCCTGTCGCCCTTGCTGTCCTTGTCCAGTACGTAGTAGCCTACCCGCATAAATTGGAACCTATCCTCCACCTTGGCAGAAAGTAGACTGCGCTCAACCTTGGCGGTTACAACCTGCAAGCTGTCCTCGTTGAAGCGTTCGTTGAAGTCGGTTACGCCGTCAACAACATCGCACAGCAGGCTTTGCAACTTGCGAACGGTCACGTCAACGCACGTTTTGGCATCTACCCACTGTATAACGCCCTTTACCTTTACTCCACTTGTATCGTCGCCCGACTTGGAATTGGGCACCACCGAACAACGCAGTTCAACAACTTCGCCGTCGCTGCCCAGCACTGCTTCGTCACAGTGAATGATATACGCACCCTTGAGCCTTACGTATCCGTCGGGCTTCAGGCGGTAGTACTTGGGCGGGGGAACAAGCGCGAAGTCACTACGGTCTATATAAATCTCCTTGGAGAACGGAACGGACCTGTACGTCACAACTTCCGCATTGCCGTTGTCTTCAACCGTCACTTCTTCTGCACCGTCGTAGTTGGTCAGCACAACCTTCAACGGGTCGAACACTGCCATTACACGGTTTGCCGTGCGGTTGAGGTTGTCGCGAACACAGGACTGCAAATAGCTTTCCTGCACTTCGCTGTTTGCCTTGGACACGCCTATACGCTCGCAAAAGTCCTTGAGCGCTTCGGGTGGGTAACCGCGCCGTCTAAGTCCCGAAAGGGTGGGCATGCGGGGGTCGTCCCAGCCCATAACCTTGCCCTCGTCCACCAGCTTTTTGAGGTAACGCTTGGACATTATCGTATTGGTGACGTTCAAGCGGGCAAATTCAATCTGTTGCGGAAGAGGCTTTTTGAAGCCGCACTCGCGTACAACCCAGTCGTACAGCGGGCGGTGATCTTCGAATTCCAACGTACATATAGAGTGCGTGATACCCTCGTGCGCGTCCTCGATTGGGTGTGCGAAGTCGTACATGGGATAGATACACCATTTGTCGCCCGTGTTGTGGTGCGTTGCGTGTAGCACCCTGTAAATTACTGGGTCGCGCATGTTGAGGTTAGGTGAAGCCATGTCAATTTTTGCACGCAGCACCTTGGAGCCGTCGGGATATACGCCGTCACGCATTTCGTAAAACAGCTTGAGGTTTTCTTCCACACTTCTGTTGCGGAATGGGCTTTCAACGCCTGCGTCGTAAAGCGTTCCACGGCGCTCGCGAATTTCCTCCGCCGTTTCGTCGCTGACATACGCCAAGCCCTTTTTGATAAGCTTTACAGCGCAGTCAAACATCACGTCGAAGTAGTCGCTGGCAAACAAAATCTTGTCCCACTTAAATCCCAGCCACTCAATATCCGACTTGATGCTCTCAACGTACTCTACGTCTTCCTTGCTGGGGTTGGTGTCGTCGAAACGCAAATTGCACTTGCCCTTGTACTTGCTCTTTATGCCGAAGTTGATGCACAGGCTCTTTGCGTGACCGATATGTAAGTATCCGTTTGGCTCGGGCGGAAAGCGCGTGTAAACCTTTTTGACCTTTCCGCTTGCCAAATCATTGTCTATGATGTCTTCGATAAAATTTTTAAATTCACTCATTATTTTGACTTTCGTCCTTATTTATTTGGATTTTACTTTGTATAAGAATAATTTTGAAACCTCCGATGGATTCAAGCGGTTCAATTTATTCTTCGTCTGAGGGAACGTACTCAGGAGCAACGTCGTCCATTTCGTCTTGCGGGGGCTCGCCGTTGCTTTGCTCAGCGGGTTGCTCGCTAGTTACGCGGATACCGTGTTGCATCAAATATTCCTCGTCCACGAAACGAACAATCTTGCCCAGCCAGAAAATGGGAATGTTGCCCGTTTCACCGTTACGGTGCTTGGCTATAATCAGGCTGTACTTGGTGTTTCCGCCACCGTCCGACTCCTTGTGTATGAACATGACGATGTCGGCGTCCTGCTCGATTGCGCCCGATTCGCGCAAGTCGGACAGTACAGGTTCGCCACCGCCTGTGGAGCCGTCCTTACCCTTGATGTTGCGGATTTCCGCATCACGCTTCAACTGTGACAGCGCAATTACGGGAACATTGAGCTCCTTGGCAAGCAGCTTCAATGCACGGGATATTGCAGCAACTTCCTGCTGTCTGCCGTCGCTGCGTGACTTGTCGCCACCCGACATCAACTGGATGTAGTCGATGAGCACCATGTCCAAGCCGTGTTGCGCCTTGAGCCTGCGGCACTGAGAGGCAATTTCCGACGGCTTGATGTTAGCGTAGTCGTTACCGTACAGGCGCATAGATGAACATATGGTCTCTTGTGCAACTCTCAGCTTTGTAAGGTCGCTTGCGCCACCGGGGAGCTGACCGCTCTTGATGTATTCAAGGGGCACCGTGGACATACTGGACAGCAGACGTTCGATGAGCTGTTGGTTGCTCATTTCCAAGCTGAACACCGCTACCGTCTTGCCCTGCTTTGCCACGTGCTCGACAATGTTCATTGAAAGCGCCGATTTACCCACACCGGGACGGGCAGCAATGACAATTAGCTCGCCGCCGTGCAGTCCGTTTGTGATACGGTCAAGACGCCTGATACCAGTTTGTATTCCGCGGAATTTGCCGGGGTTGAGGAAACGCTCGTTGATTTCCCACAATGCCCGCGACGTGTCGTCAGCCAAGGAAACCAAACCGCCGTTTGCACCACCCTGCGAAAGCTTGAATATTTCCTCTTCCGCGTAGGTGATTGCTTCCTCGGCGCTACTTGCACTTCTCGCTTTTTGCGTGACGTCGCTGCAAATACGGATAAGCTGGCGCATCTTGGAAGCGCGCAGCACAATGGACAGATACTCGTCGTAATTTGCCGTGCTGGGAAGAAAATCGTTCAGTCGCGTTATGTAGTCGATGTCGCCTACAGCGGCTAACTGCCCGTTACGTCTCAGGTGGTCGATTACCGAGGCGATATTTACGGTGTTTGCCCTGTTTTCGTCCCCCGAACGGTGCGTTTCCGAGTTGATTTCGCGCATTGCGGAAAAAATCACCGAGTGATTGTTTTGATAAAAATCTTCAGGCTTCAACGCCGCAATTATTTCCGCCTGGAATGCTTCGTCACGCAATATACAGCACAAAACACTCTGTTCCGCCTCTACGCTGTTGGGCATTGTTACGGTTGCAGCTACCTGTTCTTTCTTGGCTGGCATCTTAGCCTCCTTAGTGATACGCAAATAGCCCCGTGTTGTACACCGAGCGCCAATTTACGCATAATATGCTAGCCTAATTATACTGTATTTACCTTTATAAAGCAATAAAATCTTTGAAAATTTTAAAATTATTGCAACACTACATGGGCTCCTGCTCCACGGGGCGTTGCTCTGCACCGTGTGCGATAACCTGGTCTACGCGCTTGTAGCTGTTTTTGCGGATGAGTTTCGTTTCCACAAGCTGCTCCCCTTGGTAGTACTTCAGATATGATTGCGTTTTCACCCCGTCGGAGCCGCTTGTAACCACCTTGGTCTGGTCGGTGTAGATAAGGTCGGGATATTTGTCGGTGTCAACAACGTATGTTGTGCTAAATTTGTCCCGCTCCTCCACGCTTACGCGCTCAATGCGGTACACATTGGGCTCGCCGTACACCGTAAAGGTTACGCTTTTGCCCTGCGTTGTAGCGGCAATGTATATGGGGTGGTTGGTATTGTTGGTAAAGGTCAAGTCTGCCGAGCCGTAGCTTACCATGGCGTCAAAGCCCGCCTTGACGTAGGAGGAAATAAGTGAGTGCTGCACGGCATGAGGAACAAAGCCCGCAAGCAGCAGCGCGTTGTACAGCGTTGTGGATACCTGACACACGCCTCCGCCAACGCCCTCGGTATAGTTGCCGTCCAGTATCACCTTGGATAGCTTGTAACCGCGCTCAACTGTTCTGTCTCCCACTATGTCGTTAAAGGAAAATGTTTCGCCCACACCTACAGTTGTGCCGTCGATAGCATCGGCGGCCTTTGCAATGTTGTAACAGCGGTTAGCAGCACTATTTGCGTAGGTTGTAGTAAAAGTGGATTTCAACACCGTGTTTTGCTTCAATTCTGTCACAGTAACGGCCTTGTCCACCGTAAGCGGAAGGGTCAGTCGCAGCTGCTTCCCGTTGGAACGCAACGCCTGCTCAAACAGTTTTTGTGCGTTTATCTTCACCCCATTGCGTCCGTTAGCGTAGCAGAAGCCGTTTTTACCAAATGTAACGGAGGCGTCCTGTCTTGCACAGTTGACGTAATTAAAATGCGAAAGAAGCTTGGAAAAGTTGGGCAACAGATACTCGTACACTGCAACTTCGTCCACGCCGGTACCAAGTAACTGTCGGTACAATTCACCCTTGGCCTTACGCCCCAGATAGAACCCACGTTTTTCCGCCTGCGCCTCCAGACCCTTTATTTCCTTTTGCAGATTGTACGCGACAACGTCGCCCTTGTACTCCACAGTGAACTGCACGTTCCATGGAGCAAGAGATTCGGCAAAAGCAACGTCCTTGCTACAAATAAAAATGCCCGTGAACAACACGAGCATAATTGTCAATACTGTAAAAATTTTTTTCATATACCCAATATCTTTCGAGTGTAGACGTTTGGCGAAAAACTCTTTGTTCCCAGCTCGACGCCGTGCACGTAATCGTGGAAATCGCTGCCGCCTGTCACTATGAGTTTGTACTTTTTCGCCATCTTGTTGTAGAAATTACGCTCGGGCATATTGTGTGTAAAATAGTTGGCTTCAATACCTGCCAACCCCGCTTTCACCAACGGTTTCAAAAACTCTTCAAATTCCCTTTCGTTCATATGCAGCTGCTTGGGGTGCGCAAGGACGGGAATACCGCCAAACTGCAACGTGAAGCGCACAACCTCAACAGGGGTGAGCCTGCGCGTCTGCACAAAGCAGCACTTGCCCGTACCGACGTATCTTTCAAAGGCGTCGGCAACGTCCTTTGCCGCTCCCAGCCTCACCATTTCGCGAGCGATGACGGCACGGCCGACGGAGTTGACCTTTTGTTTCAGCGCATCAAGATCGATGTCTATCCCGTGTTCGTGAAGCTTGCCCACAATTGCGATGTTTCGCTGATTGCGCAAATCGGATATACGCTCCATTGCCACGCGGAACTCGGGATTATCGATGTCGACGTTGTACGCCAGCATGTGTACGTCCAGCCCGTTTAGCACACTGGATATTTCCGCCCCGACAACGTATTTCAACCCCAGTTCGTGAGCGCGCCCCCTTGCACGTTCAACGCCCTGAAAGGTGTCGTGGTCGGTGATTGCAATGCAGTCCAGTCCGCGCTCCTTCGCCATCTCGACAATAGCTTCGGGAGCAAACAAGCCGTCCGAACAGTTGGTGTGTATGTGTAAATCGCACTTCATATCCAAAATATACCAAATTTTGCAAAAGGTGTCAAGTACCTCACAAGTTCGCAACTTACAGCATATTCATCAGTTCGTGGTAGGTTATGATGTCGAAGTCTACCTGCTTGATGTCGGCGTTAAACACCTTGTTGGTAACCATGTAGCTTTGCACCGTGTAACCATCGGTATGCTGCACGTTTAACGCCTTTAAGATGGGCTGCAGGTGCTTTTCAAGATACTTTATCCGCGCCGAAAATTTCTCGTCCTTTTTGTCCGAAATGAAAAATGTGTATTGGTGGTTGTAATATTCTCTGGTGGAACCCACCATTATCAAAAATTTACATTCGATGTTCCACACCCTTTTGTTGGCGGTATCAACTGCAACAATGTCGTAATCGCCCAGCTCTTCCGGGTGCCCGTAGCTTTTGTCCAATTTGTGCAGCTTCAAGTCTTTCCTTGTATCCAAGCCCAGCGCTTTGAATTTGTTTGCAATATCCTCCTCCATTTTCTTTTCGCACAGTGCTTTCCATTCTTTAAGCTTTGCCATTGTCGAATCTAACCCGTATTCGTACGGAGGGTAAAACTGCACAATTCCCGATTGCCACATCGTACTTAACTCGTACATTACCGCAGGGGAAAATATCAGCATATCGTTGTGCTTTACAATGGGGCGCACTTCGAACCTGTAATCACGCCCCTCTCTGTGCCACAGGGGAACAAACTGCTCCTTTTTGCCCTTCAAGTCTTTTATCCTGTCGCCTTGCGCAATCAGGTAATCCAATGCGTCGAATACGCCCTGTAGCTTCTCCTCCTCAAAACCTTCTAACCAGCTTATTATGTCTTCCTTTACCGCTGCTTGCGGTATTTCAAACACGTCCGGGCAAGCCTCCTGCTGAAATGTGTGGTAGAACTCTCTGTAAAAATAGGAGCATACAAGCCAAATGCAATCCAGGCTGACTTTGGTGTCATTGTAAAAGCATTCCTTAACCTGCCTCACCATTTCCTCGTCCTTTTCCAATAGCGGTCGGTAATCAACATTGTCGTAAAATCGCTTGTTTCGCCTGAGAGCCAATTCCGATTGCTCGTCGTTATGAACGGTGGAAACTCTGTAGTCCTCTTCAATTTGCACCTTGGTTTCGAAAAGATTGTAGTGTGCTTGGTCGGCGCAATCTTGCAACACCACCAACCAGTGCGAATATGCAATCAACTCTTTCAAGTTGTCATCTGTTAGCTTTGTTGATTTAGCTGTGTGCTCTATTGCCAGGTTGGTGTCAATGATATAAAGCAAATCGCGTATGGTTTCCTTGTTGCGCTCCCTGCTGTTCAGAGTGTTTGCGCCGGTCGTCTGCTGCGCATCCGCGCTCAAATTGCTTTTCTGTATTAGCGCATACCGTTGAAAATTTATGTTTTTGTTGTGTATGTTGTACGCCAATTCGGAAAGCAACGCCTTGTGCAGTTCTATCCTGTCGTATTGGGCGATTGCCTCTTCGAAATGGGGAATGACTATCTGCTGAATTGACCTTATCGTTTTAGTAGCCTGCTCTGCCGTGTACACGCCACTTTTCACGTTGGCTTTTTTGCAGTCGTAGGCAATCTTTTTTCTGACGTTTATGTAGTGTTTGTCGTCAAGCTTGATACCAATGTTTTTATCCGACATAAAGCATTTGATTTCTATTTTCATGGCTTCGATGTCTTTTTTGTCGGTGCGCGCGCCGTCTATTGCCTTGCATATTTCCGCGTAGTTTACAGATGGGAAATCTTGCACACACAGCAACAGCTCCTTCAAAAAGTCGCATTCCACCGACTTGTCCTCGCTTGCCATGATGTCATCGAAAAGCTGCTGTTCATTTACCGCAAAACGGATAAGGATTCTGTCTTGCTCAATACGCGCGTCGCTGTACACGTATTTTCTGCTTGGGTCGAAGAATGCGTCGCCGAAGTTATCCCTGGCATATTTCGTGGGGATATACAACACATGCACGCCTGTACAATTGTACAAGCCGTTTTCGCACAAAGATTTCTCGTGCGTAACAAAATTGTGCATGCACACTTCCTCAATCATTCGTATTATTTCTATACGCTGGTGGACACCGTCGTCGAAATCTAAAAGTGTGGCGTTGTGTGTCAAAAACAAATAGGAGGAAGCTACCTTTCGGAAATACCCGCCAAGATCCCTTGCGGCTTTGTTGGTCAAGGTTACAAAACCTTTTTCCGCCCTGTAATCAGCTATCCATCTACATGGGTTATCGAACGTGTAAGTGTATTTTTCAAACGGATACCAAGCTGCAAGGGTCCTGTACTCCTCGAACAGGCTCCATTCCAACACATACACGCCGGCATACACCGCATTTATTTCCACCGCGCCCTGCGAAAACTCCTTGTTTTGCTTCAACCATGCCTCGTATAGCCCTGCTATTCCCCAAAAATCGAAGTTTATTATTTGCCCACTGTATAGCTTTGTGAAGAATTCACACACGTCTTTTACATGGCGCGTCCTGTACAGCAACGCAATGATATCGTACACAAAGTAATGTATCGCTTCATTTCTTTCAAACGCTTTCATTGCGTAATCCAGCATGAGGTGGTTGTCGTATACTACCACCACCGCATTCTCAATAGGAGAAAAATCGTATACGTTTACGCGATTGGAATCGGTAAATTCCGCAATCTTCAACTGCTTGTTTTTGACCAATGAGTTTATCTGTTTTTCCAGCTTTTTGATATCTCGTTTTTCAATGTTGTCTTCATTAAGCAACAAAACAAGAGACCGCTCACCCACAATTGCAAAATTAAACAGTAATTGCTGCGCAATTTTCTGAGTAGGCAAATCCTCCACAACGCCTACATTCAGCATCAGATTTTTACTGTCAGGGTTCAATACTATGTTGCTTTGAAGCGCGTCGTACATTGCCAGGTTAGCCGCTTCGCACACCTGTGTTTTCGTTAAATTGCAATTGAGAAACAGCAATTGAAAAGCATCTACAATAATACCTGCATTAAACAGCGCATAGGTGCCGTTTTTTACCACGACAAAGTGCGCTTCTTCAATTTCGCTTTTCTTTTCATTTGTCAAGCCGTTGAGGACACTGCCATTGCTTAACTTGCGCACACGATACCACTTTTTGCATGCGTCGAAAAAGCTTTTCTTAGGCAAGTGCAGCTGTGTTAGACTGCTGTTTTCATCATATGGATTTGCTGCACCCAATGCGCGCACCATATCTTGGACATACACTAACACTTCTTCAAGTTGAGACACGAAGTCAAACTTTCTGGCGATAGGATACATGCTTTGCATCATCGGAAACACGAAATTGTGTCCCGTGCCTAAAAACACAGGATAAAATTTTTCGTTATATGCCACTTTAATATCCCCGAAATCGGGCAAAATATTGTCGTAATTCGTGTCTACAAAAAACTGCTTGATTTTATTGAAAAATTGAGTAAATTCCGAGTACGTTTGCAATCTTTTTTCACCCTTGCGTTCGCAAACAGTCAGGGCGTAATTTAGCGTCAGGCCAAATTGCAGCTGCACCTTGTTGGATCGCCACGCGTTTATACAAAAAACTGCCCGACACAAATCGAAATAGTTGTAGGTTGAAAATATGGGGGCTAATGTACCCGCCAATTTTTTGTCATACAATGTTTGTTTCAAAAACTCCTTCATTCCCGTCTCAAGCATCTTCATTACTCCTCTTTTGTGACACTATTTGCGCAAATAACACACCACAACATGCCATTTTTTCACTTGCAACACAACATTCCCACCCAAGCTATTGTAACAGCTATCTTGCCACCATATCATCGCATTACATATAATATATACCGCATTTACATCAATTTTGTTAAGCACATTGCCACATATTAGCTTTTTGCAACAAAAAAGAGCGTACACTGGGTACACTCTTACTGTCGCATGTTTAACAATCAATTCCCCTTCAGTTGCAGAATGTCGGACAGCTTGTTGATTTTGTAATTCGATTTTTCATAACTTGCCGCTACACCTATACCAACGGTTGTGAAACCGCCTGCATTACCTGCGTCAATACCGGATTCAGCATCCTCCACAACCAGGCACTTATCCGGTGGTAGCTGTAGCATATTCGCCGCCTTCAAAAACACTTCCGGATCGGGTTTCGACTTGGTCAGTCCGTTTCCGTCGGAAATAGCGTCAAATATCTCAAGTATCCCAAGCCGTTCCAAAATGAAACGGGTATTCTTGCTAGACGAACCGATTGCAATCGGTACACCACGGTGCTTAAGACTGCACAACGTGAACATTACATCCTCACTCACATCATTGGGAGAAAGGTTTGTCAACAGTTGCTTATAAATGTTGTTTTTAGTTTCGCACAACGACGCCTTTTCCTGTGAAGAAAGCTTGCCATCGTACTTTTCCAAAATAATTTCCAGGCTTTGTTCTCTACTTACACCGCGCAATCTGTCGTTTATTTTTTCGTCAAAGTAAACGCCCAACGGTTCTACCGCCTGTTTCCACGCCAGATAATGAAAGCGGTCGGTAAAGCATATAACTCCGTCTAAATCAAAAATTACACCCTTGTACTGCATATTACACTTTCCTGCGTTTGTTTTTGTAAAAATCAGTGCGTGGCAGCCACTTTATAAACTGTTCCAGCTGTTCATCCCAGAAACGCCATTCATGTCCGTATCCGCCCACTTCGTTCCAACTGAATTTAACTTTTCTATCCTCACAATATTGTTTCAATTTCAGGCTACAATCCAGTATAAAGTCCTCCTTGCCGCAAGATACATATATATCGCCCAATTTTGCGCGTTCTTTCAATCTTTTATCGACAAGATGATAAATATTGTACTCCTGTCCCTTTTCCGTTTCAGCGTAATCGAACTTGCCTACCGCACCCGAAAAACAACCGACAGCCCTGTACTTGTCGGGACATCTGAAAAAGTGAAGAAGCGCGCCATAGCCACCCATAGACAAACCTGCAATGTAGGTGTCTTCGGGGCGTTTCGAAATGGGGAAATAGCCGCTCACAAGGCTGGGCAATTCCTCTTCAAGAAACTCGGAAAATTTTTCTTCTGTCACGTCAGCGTAAAATTTGTTTTCTCCACTGATGGCAACAACGGCGATGTTGTATTCTTCTGCAAAAAGCTGTGCGCGAGTGTAATCGAACACTGCATTGCAGTCATTGCCTATTCCGCCAAGGAAATACAAAACGGGATATTGGTTTTCGGGGGCATATTCTGCTTTACCTGTGTATCCCAAGATTTCCGGATACACGGGCGAAGGTACCGCTACTATGATGTCCACGGCTCTTCCCATTGCTTTTGATAAGTAATTACATTTAATCTTCATATTACAGTCCTTTATATACGGGTATCCCATTTGCCGCAGAAAGCGTCAACAGGTTGCTGTGCAGTAAATTTGCTTCTACCCAAAAGTTTATCTACCAAGCACGGCACGGTGTATTCATTCATTCCGTAAGTGTTGATATACGTCTTTACCATTGGTACATCCAGAAGGTGATACGGATTTTCCGTCGAAACAAAAATAGTCGGAACGGATTTCACGAACCTGGGCACGTTTACACCCATGGGATTCATCCATTCGATTCGCACCGTCGTCTGGTTGGATTTAGTCGCCAAATTGCACAGATATAAAATGAGGTCATAGTTTTCGACCGTGTCGGAATACCGTGCGGTTTTTCCCTCCTTGCCTGTGTTGGGGACAAATCGCGTTACGTTGAAGCCTTCCTTTTTCAGTAACGGTTCTATTTGTTCGTAAACACCCAAGCTACGGACATAACCCAAAGCGTTTTCGCCACTTTCTATGTCGTATATGAGAATATTTTTGATTTTCTTTTTGTCCAACGGCAGTATGTTCTGCTTGTTTTTTACCAGTGCAATGCTCTTGTCTGCCACTTCTTTCGCTACTTGCTTATGAGCGGCACAACCAAGTGTTTTTTGCGCATTTTTCCCATTGGGGATATTGTCTTTTTCGTGCAGCTTAAGCGACGCTTTCAGTGCAAGAATACGGGCAACAGCTTCATCAAGTCTTTCTTGCGTTATTACGCCCTCGTCGATACCCTGCCGCATGTATGCGTAATCCTCGTCCAAGTTTTTGGAAAACAAGAACATATCGCATCCTGCCGCTATCGAATAGGGCACGGCTTTATCCCGTGGCATTGCCGCATCAAAACCGGCCATAGTGGTCGCGTCGGAAATAATTAGACCGTTAAAGCCAAATTTTTCACGCAACAGATTGTTAAGCAGTTCCTTCGACAGCGACGCAGGCAATATTTGCTCATCTGAAAGAGATGGATTTAACAGCTTTGCATATGCAGGCTGCATAATATGCCCCACCATCACGGTCTTTGCGCCTTGGTCAATTAGCGTTTTGTATATATTGCCGTAAGTTCTATCCCAATCCTCAACCGAGAAATCATTTACAGTTGTACACAAATGCTGATCACGCTCGTCCCTACCGTCCCCGGGGAAGTGCTTTATTGAACACGCCACGCCTCTTTTTTGGCACTCACGCATATACTCGGAAGCAAAGTGCAAAACGGTATCGGGACTGGATCCAAATGTCCTAGTGTTAGTTATTGGGTTACGGAAATTGTAATCGATATCAACTATTGGAGCAAATGCGTAATTCGCTCCCACTGACAGTCCTTCCTCGGCGCAAATAGCACCAAGCGAAGCACCGTATTTTTTGTTACCTGTAGCGGCAACCATCATTTGAGACCCGACTTTCGTTCCGTCAGAACATATCCCGTTGCCACCGGCTTCAAGATTAGCGGCTATAAGCATAGGAATTGTGCTGCCACGTTGCAAAAGAGAAACTGTTTCCACCACCTTTTCCCGTGACATTACGCGGCACATTACGCCGCCAGCATGTATTTGATTGGTAAGTTTCTCAATATAATTTACGTCAGGTTCGTAAATGATAAGAAAAAACAGTTGTCCTGTTTTTTCTTCAATGCTCATTGTGCTGAGCGTATTTTTAACCCATTCAATGTCCTTATCTTGTAAAAAGAATGGATTTAATTTGAATTGTGCGAAATTTATCATTTTAAGCGATCTTCTTTTTGGCAGGTTTAATTTTTGCAATAAATTTTTTAATAGCTGTTACTATCAAGTCTTGGTTAGATGTGTAAGCCATAATTACTACAATGACCACACCTGTAATTATCGTTTGAATAGAGCCGTCTATTCCCGTGCAAACCATACCGTATGTCATTACCTGCATACCGATAGCGCCCATCCATACGCCCCAAGGCATACAGGAAAAACGCGCAAGGAACAAGCCAACAAGTACAGGTCCCATTGACGAGTACATTAGTGACGTAGAACTCAAATTGGAGGCAGGGTTTACATTTGCTTTGCTTGCATTAAACAGCGCGGCAAAACCCAGCAACACGCCTACTAGCAGGTAAGTTAGGAATATGTTCTTTTTTTCTTTAACTCCGGAATTTATCGAAAGCAACGCGTTGTTTCCAAGCGATCTCGTGTCGTAGCCGAATTTTGTGTGCTCCATCAGGAAATACACCGCAACGAGAACGACCGCCAATACGATATAGCACCACGGAGCCTGTGTTATTGCAATAATTCCGTCATATCTATTTAATTTAACGCCACCGCCTTCGAACACCACTTGAGAAATAGCTTCGTACAGCATAACTACACCTAACGAAACAATCATATTGGGTACCCGCAGGAAAATATACAACACTGCTTCAACCATTGCAAGGATAACACAAGTTACTATGCAACACAAAAGCACCACAATTACATTTTCGCTTATCATTAACCCGATGTTACCACCGATAATGGCACCAAGCACGGCAATTGTTCCCGTAGCGAAGTCCCACCTTCCACCGGAAAGCGGAATGGCAATAGCAAGCGCGACAAATGTAGACAGAATACTCTGTCTGAATATATTGTCAAATCCGTTAGCCGAAACAAACAAGTTTGCCTGTCCGTATGCAGCAGTTATTATCAAAAACAACAGCCACATGGCTATGGGAAATATAAGCGTCAACGAATAGTTAATCGCTGTCTTTTTTACTTTTTTAGCGTTAAATTTCATAACGGTCCTCCTGTATTTCCTCATACCCACGAATGTGGGTACGAGGTAACAGAAATTTAATTATGCGCTTCTTGCAGCTTTAACTTGTGCAAGAGTTCTGGTTGTAAGTGCAGTTAAGCTAGCCCAGGTTGCATTCTCGTTGAAGGAGAGCATGCATTGTTTAAGCTCTTCATTGGTGATGGGGCCGTTTGCCTTGTCGCCGATTATGAATGCTTTGAAGTCATTTACTTCTGCAACTGATGTAAGGATTGTATAATCTGCTACACCGTCTGCACCTGCGTATTGATAATATTGGCTATCTGCTTTTGCTCTGTCCGAATACCATGCAGTACCGTCGGATTCAAGTGCGTCGTATGCTCTTGCAAACATGCTTGCCATACATTGAACGTAGTTGTTGGTGCCTGCAGCAAGCAATGTACCGTCTTGCATATAGGATGCAACATCATCTGTGTAACCGAGAGAAAGCATCTTTACATTGTTGTGTCCGCCGTTGCGCAGTGCGGGAAGTACGTAGTCCATACCGGAGCCCATACCTACAACGATTTCAATGTCGGAGTGAGCCGTGAACATTGCCGTAACTGTAGCTTCGCACATTTCCTGCGTGAACATAAAGTACCAGTAGTCGCCTCTGTAATTGAAGGGGAAAGGCATCGGATCATTGCCGGCACTGTAAAGGGTCTTAGATGCGTCCAAATCGTCAACCATCTGGTTGAACAATGTTGTTCCGTCAACAAATGCAAAAGGAGGGAAGGAGATACCTGCAATCTTTGTAAGGTTACTTGCGTTGATAACTTCTGCAAAGATTTTGCCGGTTGCAGCGGGATCGCCGCTAAATTGCTTTACACCGCCCAGGTAATATTTGCTTTGCAACTTGTCGGAAGCAATTTGTGTGGTTTGTGTATCGCCAAGGATAAGTCCGTAATAAACGCCCGCCTCTTCGCACTTTTCAATGCAGGTATCAATTGCTGTGTTGTATCCGCTGAAAATTGCGTTGCAGCCTTGGTTTAAGCAGGATTCAAGTCCTTGAATGTGCGAGTCATCGTCAGAACCTACTGAAACGTAAACGAATTTAACGTCGAAGTCTTTTTCCAGATAATCGCCATATGCTTTAATTTGTGTGCCTTGTATATCGGTGAAGTTGTACAGAAGTATACCAATCTTGTATTTAGCATTATCTGCGCAGCCTGACAAGAGCACTACCGACAACATACATGTGATTGCCAACATAACAATCAAGATTGTTGCTATAAGTTTCTTTTTCATTGTTTTCTCCTTTTTTTGTGTTTTTTTATTATATTTACGGTAACTTGCCCGTAATTTTTATCTAGGCATTGCCTTGATTGTGGACGAACGGCGAAGCGTAGTAGCTATCATAATAATAAATACAACACTCTTAATAATTAGCACGTACGCATCTGACAGCCCAAGCTGTGACAGTCCATTGGTCAGTATAACGTAAGTTATTGAGCCGACAATCGCGGCACTCATTCTCGATTTGCTGCCGCCGGACAGTAGCATTCCGCCCAGTATAAGCGCAATCATTATATCCATTTCTCTTCCCTGTCCAAAGTTCTGCGTGACACTGTTGGTACGGGAAAGATAGAACAAAGTAGCCAATCCGACACATGCTCCGGCTATGGCATAGCTGATATACTTTACCTTATTAACCTTTGCGCCCGACTGCATGGAAGAAAGGGGATTGTCGCCTATCGCCCTGTCGTATTTGCCGAAAGCAGTAAAGGAAAATACCAACCAACATATCACCGCAACGATAATTACGCACAAAATCATAAACCACTGTTCGCGGAACAATGCAAGCGCAGACGTATCGTCCAGTTTGTATCCACTCATCGTTTGTGAAACGAGATAAGTTACAGCACCTCTTGCGGTAAACATAATGGCAAGGGAGCCTATCGTGCTCATTATTCTAAATTTAATCGAAACAAAAATGTTGAATAAATAGAACACTTCGCACAGGACTATTCCGACAAGCAGCGCCACAAATACGCTTAGCGGCGTACACCCCATTCCATTTATTACAAATATGGAAACAAGCGCGCTCAAAGCCAGTACTGCGCCGGAAGAAATATCAAAGTTACCATGAGCAAAAATGAATGTCATTCCCACGCACAGTATGATTAGCGGCGTAAGCTGGCTTAAAATGGAACTGATACTGAATTTGGAAAAGATTCTTCCTCCCGTAGCAGCAGCAAACACTACCACAACCAAAATCAGAAGTCCGTAACGAATAAATGTGTTTTTGTTTACCTTAACAAAGTGTAAGGCGGTATTCAACTTGTTTCTATCTGTTGATTTCTTTTCTTGTTCCATCGTACTCCGCCTTAAATCATATAATTTATTATATCCGTATCGCGCAAATTTTCACTGCGAACAAATTCTTTGGTTATTTCGCCGTTTTTCATGATTACCACTCTATCGCTCATACCGATAAGCTCCGGCATTTCTTCAGATATTATCAAAATGGCGTAATTTTGTTTCTTTAGTTCGTACAAAAGCTGATACATCGTGGTTTTTACGCCCACATCAACGCCACGCGTGGGGGAATCAAACACCAGTATTTTGGAACGGTTGCCTATCCATTTGCCGAAGGAAACCTTTTGCTTGTTTCCGCCGGATAGCTCCCTGACTTCCTGATTGGGTGAAGAGCACTTAATTTTCAAGCCGTCCACCTGCTCTTGCGCAAACACCGTTTCCCTCGAAGTGGGAATGACGCCGAATACACTCAACAGCTCTGTTGCCGAAAGACAAAGATTTTCCTTTATTGTTGCCGCAGTGATAAGCGTCTCTCTATCTCTATCTTTTGAAATATATCCAATACCTGCGTCAAATGCACTTTTGATGTTTTTTATGTTGTAACCCACAGTATCTTTGACAATGGTTTTACCGGCAAGGTCAATGTTCGGATTTGCAGCTGCTTTACCAAACAGCTTTCTCACCCTGTGACCGATAAGTATGAGCGTGTCCTTTAGCCTATGCAGGTGAATTGTGCGTCGCTCTTTGAAATCGGGCTTTCTGGGCGCATATGCCGTAACGGTTCCGGAAATCACTTTTTCCATTCCAAAAAACAGTTTTCCTATCTCATGCATTCCGCTTCCCGACAATCCGCCTATACCGACGATTTCGCCTTTATGCACTGCAAGGTTTATGTTTTTTAGCGTTGCCGTCGTTACGTTCTCGGCGGACAGGGCTACTTCGTCACTGCATGTCGGGTCGTAGTCAGACCGATAATAGTTGCCTTCAATTTTTCTGCCAACCATTGTCTGCTTGATTTTGTCCTCATCGAACTCGCTCTTGTCTATTTTTGCGATATACTGTCCGTCACGCAAAACAATCAACTCATCGCAAGTTTCCATAAGCTCCGGCAAATCGTGCGAGATAAACAATACTGCTTTACCTTCTTGTGCAAATTGCCTAATTATTTCGTGAATCTTATTTCTGCCATCCTGCGAAAGCGCCGTTGTCGTCTCGTCTACTATGAGGAGCTCGGGATTGTAATACAATGTCTTTGCTATTTCCACCATCTTGCGCGTTTCAAAGTTGTAAGCGGCGGCAGGTGCAGTTACATCAATCTCAAGCCCGACAAGTGCCAAAGCTTTTCTCGCTTCCTCTTCCAGCTTCGCTCTATTGACAATGCCAAATTTGGCGAACTTGTTTTCTTCGCCAAGGAAGATGTTTTCCGCCACGGAAATGTAGTCAACCGTTCCCGCTTCCTGAACAATCATGCCTATGCCGTGCTTGCGCGCATCACCGGGATCTGTCGGTTTGTACGGTTGACCTTTCAAAAATATTTCGCCTGACGTTATAGTGTGAATTCCACTTATCATTGACGATATAGTAGATTTACCCGAGCCGTTTTCTCCTATTAGCCCGAGCACTTTACCAAGTTCTATTTTGATATTTACCGCATCAACTGCAACAACTTCTCCGAAGTGTTTTGTCAGGTCGCGTGTTTCAATAAAAATTTCACCCATAAAATTCACCTTCGTTTTTATTTTAATATAGTATAAAAAACAAATAAATACAGTTTGATGTCTTATTATATGTAAATTTTTGAACTGTAACGGACGAAAATTGTCAATTTTTATTCTTCCGTATTGACTTTACATTATTTATATCGTAAAATATTGATAAATTATGTAAAATTTTGTTTTCAAAGGAACATTATGGAACACAGACACGAAATTATCAGCTTCCCCGATAACTCTCCAATTAAAGTATTCATTCACAAGCTTGGCGACGTCAACATGCATTGGCATCGCTCACTGGAATTGCTGTATATTGTCAAGGGAGAAGTCAAAATTACCGAAGGGGGTAATTTATACACGCTTAAGGATGACGATATAATTTTAATCAATTCGAAGGTTCCGCATTCTTTACATGCCGAAAACGCCACCATGATAGCGGCACAAATTAAAATCGACCTCCTCTCTGTCATTCCCGACAAGATAAAAAACTATTTTTTCAATTGCGTTTCCATATCTGACGACAAAGACAAATATACACCGATAAAACAGTGTCTTGCAAATCTGCTAAAGTTCAACGTGGAAAGCAGCGGAGATTATTCCAATCTTATCAATATTTCGTTGTGTTACAGGCTGATGTACGAATTGTACGTCAATTTCGGCAATCCGGAAAACAAGATTGCCGGCAATCAAAATGAGCAACTTTCACGGCTCAATGTCCTGCTGGAATATATCAATAAAAATTATTCCGACGATTTATCACTGGAAAGCCTTGCAGGAATAGTTAATGTAACCCCGTCGTATCTTTCGAAATCGTTTAAACTTTTGATGGGCATGACTGTGAGTGATTACATCAAAAGTATAAGACTGCATCAAGCTGCTATCTTATTGAGCACTACTAATCTCAGTTCGGAAATTATTTGTGAAAAATGCGGTTTCCCCAACACGCATTCCTTTTTGTCCGCTTTCAAGGAGAAGTATTCTACCCTTCCAAGCAAATGGAGAAAAGAAAATAAAAGTCGGGCCAATGTCATAGACGACCCCGAACAGACAATTGGTTATAACGCAACCAACTCCGCTATTCTCTATAGCAGCGTCACTGACTTTATAGACAAATATGCCAATGCCACTATTTCTACAGGCGAAAGTTCACAAGTAAACTTTCTGCAAAATGAAATTACCGTTGTTGACGACACTAGCACTAAGCTGACCAGCACGGAAAGATATGTACTCGGCGTAAGTCGCGCAAAAGAATTACTGTTTGCGCCGGTACGGGAAATGATAACAGAGCTACAGCGAGAGATAGGGTTTAAATATGTTAAAATGCACTCCATTTTTGATGACGACATGATGGTATACAGTGAGTTTGACGGTACGCCACATTACAACTTCAACTTGATTGACAGCGTTTACGACTTTTTGCTCTCCATCAATTTGAAGCCGTATGTACAGCTTTCCTTTATGCCATCTGCTTTGGCTACGCAAAAAGATAAGACCACATTTTATGCCAAAGTAATAGTATCCACACCCAAAGACATCAACAAATGGAATGCATTGGTAGACAAATTTGTACAACATCTTATTGCGCGTTATGGCAAAGAAGAAGTTGAAAGCTGGCCCTTTGCCGTTTGGAATGAGCCCTTTACTTCGCAAAATATTTTTGGGTTTGAAAATAGAGAAGACTATTATTCGCTGTACATCAATTCATATAACACAATAAAAAATATAGACGCCAATATTAAAGTCGGCGGTCCGTCGCACTTTGCAGCATATGGGAAAAATAACCACCTGCTTGCGGAGTTTTTAACAGTAATGAAAGAACGCGACTGTACCCCGGATTTCATCGATTTGCACTATTACGACACTGATATGTCGCGTCTTTATTTAGATAAAAACGGAATGAAAATTTCCACGCAGCTTTCACCTCGCCCGGGAACTTTCGGTGAAGAGATGACAAAACTACAAGCCGAACTTGCTGCTGTAGGCTTCGGAGACATTCCAATTTATCTAACAGAATGGAATTCCACAACGTCACATAGAGATTTGCTATCCGACACTTGCTTTAAATCGTCTTACATTGTCAAAAATGTGCTTGAAACGTACGGTATGTTACAGGCAAGCGGATATTGGCTTTTAACGGATTTGCACGAAGAGAGCTATCTTGAAGACAAATTATTCCACGGTGGATTAGGGATGTTTACTGTTAACGGCATCAAGAAGCCGGCGTATTTTGCGTATCGTTTCCTATCGATTCTTGGCGATGAACTGATAACAAAGGGTGACGGGTATTTCGTTACTAAACGCAATGACAGCTATGTAATTCTATTATACAATTACGCCCACTACTCCTCTGCATATTCCGAAGAGGTAGGAATAAACACAAACTATACAGACAGGTATTCTGTATTCCCCGAAAGTGGCATCAAGGAATTTTGTTTCAATTTTCCCAATATCAAAGGAACACACTTGGCTGTACACCACATTATGAACAGAAAGCACGGATCTGCCTTTGACAATTTTATAAACATGGGCGCAGTTGAACCACTTTCAAAAGAAGAAACAGTGTGGCTAAAACAAATTACCGAACCGCAAATAAAAAAGGAGCTAATCAAAGCTCCTGTCAATATTCGCATTACTCTTCAACCCTTTGAAATAAGATTGATTGAAATAATCCCAACCATAGACTCACAATAAGGTCACGCCAAATTATAAATTTCACTATTATCCCCAAAATCAATTTTCTGCCCAAAACCGCAATGTTTTGGGCAGTTCAATTTCTCCATTTACTACCACTATTCCTTAATCCCATATCACAAAGTCAGAAGCATTTTGACCCAAAATCCAATTTAGGAAATCTTAACCATTTTCCCTCTTTTTCTCGCTTAAAATACGACGAATTCGTGCTAAAACTAGGATTTTTTAACCACTTAACATCTTTTCTCGTTTGCATATCGGATTTTTCCCCAATTTTCCCAAACACGGAACTGGAATCCTTTACATCCGGTGGAATATAACATATACCCCCATCGAATTCCCCAGATTAAAAAGTTGCAAAAATTACATTTCCCCAATTTTCAATAAATTGGGGAAAATAGATATCATGATGTATTGAACTGATTTTCATTGGAATTAAAAATAAACATTTATGATTGACCGCTAGTCAATAAACTTGGGGACTTCCTATAATTATTTATTTTGTTTTACCATACTGTTTCATCACATCTCTTAGACATATCTCATTCACTTTATCAAAAAAATTATGATCAAACATGCTACCGACAAAATAGTTCTCTATACGCAGTTTATATCGCCCGATACTCATTTGATTTTCTTGATAAACTATTTTATCTCTATAATTAAAAATACAGAAATCACAATCATAGAATTTAAAGAGTTTATAGATATTTACTTCACCCTCGAACACCTTTTTTAGTTTGCGTATCTTAACATAATCTTCAAATAATGTCCCTCTGTCAAATGGCAAAATAAAATTGTCAAAATCCATGATATACACATCATCCTTTACAATAACACCATCTACTGTTCCAGAGTGTATAACAATGCTCTTTATACTATAAAATTTTTTGCTTTTAATTTTTATTCTTTTTTTCTCAAATGCTTCAAAAACGAAGTTCATATTGTTTTTGTAAAAAGAAACAATTCGATTCAACTGCTTTACATCATCTAAATATTTGACTGATTCTCTTGTTTCTAACTCATGTCCAGTTCTACTTTTACATTCGCAAAAAACGAAAGTATCATTCATATAAAACACGGCATCACATTCATATTCTTCCCTATCTACATGATGATGCATCTGCACATACGGAGTTTTGGTTAAATCTAAAAATCTATATAAATTTTTTTCAAAATTATGTCCTTTGATATCAATATTAATATCTTGACTGTTAAACCTCGAAATGACAGACCTCGCTGCGTGAATCCATTTTGTAATAGAAAGACAAATGGCATACTTATTGTTTATTGGAATAAATGGATAATCGTATAAATCTGTCGCACCTTTGCGTAGTATCATGTTATCAAAAACGATTGTCGCACTCTCTACAGGAATTCCATTTTTTACAAATATATTAATCCATTGCTTTTTAGTCTTACAATAAATGTGATTAGATAGAATTTTTGAAAAAGACACAATATCTTTGTTAGAGTTATTTTGGCTTATTTTATAAATAATCACATAGGCTTTAATCCAATATTTTATTTTAACACTTTTTATTTCGATGTCTGCACTTTCGCAGTAAAAGTGCTTATCCAATATTTTTTGACTAGTGTACTCCATCACTTTGGGAGTCAAATTTCTAAACGGTTTAATATAAAAATAATATTCATGAAGCGCGTTATTTTCATAGATAAAACTCATTATTTTTTCTTTTATATACGGACTCGTGTACTGTGTGAGCCTTATCTTATCAAGTATAGATAGGTGAACTTCTTTATCATTTATTATTTCTAAACCATAAATGTTCTTTTTCCAATAATTATATTTTTCATGCCACATGGAAACGTTGTATGAGTTAATTAAATACTCCATCACGCACCTTTTATATTTAAATGGTGACGACAAAGCATCTGCGTCATTTAAACTACACATAAACTTACTATCGCTATACACTTTTTCATTGTATATTAAGGACTTTATTGCTTGTATGGTAAGTTCCGCATTTTTTTCATATGCCGTGACGCTGTCTGCATGTTTTCCCTTGAAAAAGTCTTTTGCTTTAGCAGACTCGTATTTTTCAACATTATATGATCCCCAATAAAGTAAAAGCGGCAAAATTAAGTTGGGTGGGACAGCATCGATTTTGCTTTGCAACCTTGCGCATTCCTCAAATATAGCATTTATTATGTTTATTTCCTCGAGATAAGCTATAGCTTCTTTTATTTGAAGTTTCTCCAAAATGTCATCAACCAACTTATTGAATTTATGAGTCCCACGAACATCAACTAAAAAGTCACAACTCTTTAATTCTTTAATATTCTCAAGGAAATTTCCATTTTGAATTAAGTTACATAACTCTTCCGTATCACTATTATCAATAATTCTATCTACAGTTTTTTTATTCATTCAATATACCCATATTAATTTAAAGCTGAATTATGGACAATAATCGTCTTAGAACTAATGATTTCTCTCGGTTCTGCGAGTCTTACAATCTCATACTCAAAGCTGGCCACACCTATTTTTTGTTGATATACAGTGAGATTATTTTTCTTTGCAATTTGCATGAGTCGTTCTTTATTCTCTTTAGATATATCTTTCCCCATATAAATCCCTGTGGCAAAAGGAAACCATATTAAACCCGGCTCTTCTCCGCCGATTACAATTCTCCATTCTTGCTCATTCGAATACTTCGGGTTTTTCATAAGCGTTTGCAGATGTAGTTTTGTTGCCATATCTGGATCATGGGAGGTGTTCTTTATTTCGAACAATGTATCATGGTATTGTAGAAATTGAAATTTATATGAGTTAAATTTCGGTCTTCGTTCCGTATAAAATACAGGTAATAATCCTTTCAACGCATATACTGAACTTTCAACATCCAGCAAATCGAATCTTATTCCTTGAGTAAAATCATATCTAATACAAAAGCCACCATAATTGTCCGCATATTCTTCCCACATTTT
The DNA here is from genome assembly GCA_022508345.1 of Clostridiales bacterium. Lineage (GTDB taxonomy): Bacteria > Bacillota > Clostridia > Christensenellales > CAG-314 > Fimimonas. Next base: position 214,650 of record JAFLVK010000001.1, read on the forward strand.
AGGGTTGTTATTAGTTTCAGTCAAACTGCAAACATATCTTGCTTTTCGATTTAAATCGATTGTAGACGAACACCATTCCTCACAGTGTGCCTTATACCAATCAAGCAATCCCTGTGCTCTGCCGCGCTGTGATATTTCTTGATCGAACAGCACAATTTTTTTTACAATTTTCTCCCGTTGTTCTATCGGATACTTTTTCTTTATATATTTTTGTGTTCTCTTAACATTTAATACTAAATCGTCATTATAACAATGTGCAAAAAATATGTTTCTTACTTCTTCTGGCGTTAATGAATTTTCGTCTTTAGAAAGGTTATCTTCATTGTTGACATAAATGTAGGAGGCAAAAACAAACCATTTTGCAAGCCTTTTTATTTTACTTTTCGGCAGGTTCTTGATTGAAAAAGGTAGTCTACAATCGTATGGATCCATAAATTGTTCAGCCGAAGATACCCAAATACTGTTATCTTCTAACGCTTTGAAATTGTTCGCATTGCAACTTCGATATTTAAACAAACACTTCGGAACCGTCTTCAGGTGATCCAAAATATATCCTAAATCATCAAACTTTTTTCGCTGCTCGGATATTTTCAGCGAAGCCCAAATAGAATTCGGATCTTCTGACATTTCTCTAAAATACTCTTCAAGCAACATGTTCCTTATGTATCGTTCAGTTTTTTTGAGTCGATATTTTTGTTTTAACTTCATTTATTCTCCTTAGCATTTCGCTCTCACATTTTTATTATTTTGGTCTATAAATAATGAATGAGTGATATACTTATTGCCATGTGCTTGGATGTGATATTCCCATAATAAATTTTTTTTACCAATTCTCAAAATGTTCACCACGCATTCTAATAACAATTTATTTTACTGCTATCTCATCGCTTTCGAATTTCATAATATTGTCGACTACCTTCCACTTCTACTGCCTACAATATTTTTCTTTTTGTTATTATGGTAATGTCCGTGAAATTGTATAGACTTGCTTTTATTCGTTTTATTGAGACTAATATATGTAGTAATATTAGTTGTTTTACTAACCGGTTGTCTCATTTCTACTTTTGCAATGTCAATTTCAACTTTGTTGCGATGTATCTCCTGGTTAATTTGCCAATATTTACTCGGTTCATAAAATTCACTTACATTAGATCTTTTACTACGTAAGCGCTGAATATTTTTATCTGCAATTCTAATTCTCTCTTGTGGTGTTTTATTTTTAAATATAAACATTTCTAAATTCCACCTTAAATTATTTCTCATCTTGTTCGAGTACATATAACAGCATTGAGTATGCTGATGCCTTTTTAGCTTCTTTCTTTAGAGGCGCTGTCTCCCTAAAGCAAATATCATATTCTTCTATACTACATGTACAAGTCCAAAAAGTATTGTTGTGCACGTCCAATTGTTCTTCGAATAAATACTCGGGCATCGAAAAATATTCCTTTTGCGCCAATTCCTGCAATTGATTTATTGCATTGTCTAACGATGGTTCGTCGATTTCATCTGCCATAGAGTACATCCTCCCACTATCTTCTAGATAGCGATAAACTTGTTTTGCTGCCTCCATTCGGGCTTCATTCTTTGTCATTCCATCGCCTGAAAATTTGTAGCCATCAACATTTACTGTACAATGATAATAATCCCACGTAAACTTAAATCTATAATTCGGCGCCTTGCCAAATTCCTTTTGATGCCACTGTTGAACTAAAGCGACATAGTTATTGTCCTCAGTGAAACTATTTTGAATATAATGATCAATATCCAACATAAGACCGACTACTTCTTGTATGATTTCAAGATCCCAATTACAGTCCAGTGTTACAGCTCCTACGATAGCTTCAAATAAATCCTCTTTAACATGAGTATCCTCGGCAACATTTTGCTTAATATCGCCGTTTCCCATTATCAAATATTTTTGAAATCCGAACAACTCAGTTCTGCTGGCGAGCATTTTGCTTTTCACAAGCCGTTTCTTGATTTCGGTCAGCTTTCCTTCAGTGCGTTTTGAGATAAATTCTTCTTCCTCAGTAAATTCGCCATAATACTCTATAAGTGTTTTCATTACGGCAATATCAAGAGCTTTATCTCCAATAAACTCCAATACCTCATTATCTTCACTTTCTGGATGCTCTTGCGAATAGGATTTTCTGATAAACGCCTGCTGTAACAACATTTTGTTATCAAACTGATATCCAATTTGTTTTTCAATTTCTCTTAGTTCTTTTTTTGTCACAAAAAAATACCTCCGTTGTAAAATTTACACGAAGGTATAATAATAGCCTAACGATAAGAGTATAGTATTCCCCTCTAAATTTCGTTAGGCACCATATATTAAAATAAATTACATAAATCATTTTTATTTGAATTAAGCCACTGCCAACCCAATTCAAATAACCCTATTTTATGTTCAGCATTTTAATCTATTATACCCTCGGGTTAGATTTATTTTAGCATCTCTTAACTAATTTGTCAATAGATGCATCAAAATTATATGTTGTTTTACGTAAATTCAAAACAACTTGAACTAACGACATAATATTCATCATTGTTGCTTTTACATAATTAAGACTACCATTTACATAGCAATCGAACAATAAGTTCATTACCGTTCAATGCTGCCACTATGTTTTTTGTTGTTATGCAAAATTTCTTTAGAGATTTTGATACCATATTTTGTTATATATTGTCGAAAAATGTCAGAAGCCTTGACATCATAAATTCGATTTTGAATATTTTAACCATTTGACATCATTTTGCACAAAAAAGACGGTAAACTCGTGATAAAATTAGGATTTTTTAACCACCTTACCAATTTTCTCGTTTGCACAACGGATTTTTCCCCAATTTTCCCATATACGGAACAGGAATCCTTTACATCATTTAAGATGTAACATATACCTTATCGGATTTGCCAGATTAAAAAGCAGCAAAAAATAACTTTCCCCAATTTATTGAGAAATGGGGAAAGTTTGATTAGTTGTTATCTTCAATATTCTTATAATGTGCTTTGTATACCACGGTATTACCCGTGACGTTATCCAACCGTACATTTCTAAATTTTTTATATCTAATTTTGTTATCTATTAATGTAAAAACTACGGTAACATAAGTCTCTGTCTCTCTTATGGCCGGAAAATTCGGAAATATAAAATAACCCATAATTGCCGAATATGCCGGAACTACAAGCGGCACCTGTAGTCGTAATGATTTACTATCCTGTGGTATGCCGCTTCTCTGACCAAACGTTAGATTAAACGGTGCGATATCATAAATTGAACCTACTGTTTCAGCATGATACTGCATATTTTCATATTCTATGTAAATATCTGCAATTGTACCACCCACCGAAGAATTATTGTAAAAACTTAATCTTAAATCCACCAAAGTTTTAAAACCCACACCTTCAAATACAGCATCTGCATATGACAATGTGCCAAAATTCTTCTTTAGCCTAACACCTATTTTAGGTTTTGAATGCCGAAAGTGTATAATACAAGAAACGACTGCTGCAATTGCTGAAACTGCAGCACAAATCGAAGAAATCATTGCTATTAACTCTGACGTTTTCATTTGTTACCTCTTAAAACGCGTAAAATCTGATTTATTAAACACATGCACATTTTAACTGTTATTGATTTCATCGTACTTTTTTAATAAAAAGTCACTAATTGTATTGTCGATTTTCCTTTGTTGCAATAATTCAATTATTTCCTCATCCGTTATATGTATTATCCAGCCACGCCCATCCTTTACTGTGTCCATTTCACATTGAATAAATTTTTGCGGATCATCCAAATATCTACAGCAAATAATACCGAATTTTCCTCTATTTGCAGAAAATCTCCCTGACATTTGATCCAATTCTGGGTTTGCAATGTCTTTAGAATAATTCTTACACTCTACCATAATTAAACTGCATGGTACATTATAGGTCGTACCTAAATAATGTAAGAATCCACTCTCAGCAATATTATTGAACACAATATCTATGCGCTTTCTGCCGTCATTTATCTCCTTCTCGATTTTGGGATGAGCAATATATGGATAGAAAAGCAACTCTAAAATTCCGCTAATCAGTCGATGATACCTTGTCGCATGCTCACTTCCCGGTGGTATAGATTTAAGCGCCTCTATAAGATTATCGATAATTTCTTCTATATCTTCATCGCTTATATCATCTAATTCTCCATATGATATCTTTTGAATAATCTCATTTTTAAATTTGCTCAGCACATCAGGATTTTCTTTTGTAAAACGTGATAACCAATTTTTTGTTAAAAATTCGCCACGACTTTCGTAATCTGCTACAATGTCTTTCTTACAAACCTTAGCATTTTTTAGTGATCCATTTTTGTCGTATGTTTTTCGAACCAAATGCGTGTCCTCTTTTAAGTTTTTCTCTTTTAAAAATTCAAGCACATATTGATTCAAGAATTCCTGTGCGTTGTAATATTTTGCGTCAGAAACTAAATTTTTAGGAAACAATAGATATCTTTTCCCATCTATTACCAGTGTTTCGTGGTGTCCTCTATCCCAACGTGTAGCAGTTTTATTCCAATAGTAGCCAACCTCAGCATTAGTTAACTTTATACCCAATAACTCACACTGTTCCTTAGTGTACTTAATAAGTGGATATTTTATAATATTAGCAACCATATCAGAAACCTTGTCCTTATCCACACCTTCGACGAACAATCTTAAATCTTCAATATGTTCTGCTACCCCATCATTTATTGCGCAACTTTTCTTGATTGCTTCAAAAATCGTTCGCGCGTTTACTCGTCCAACGCCTTTACCCGCCGGCTTGCCACGACTCATTCCTAAGCATATCTCATTAACTTCTCCCAAATGATTAAAAAGCTCAAACGCACGTTCTTCATCATATTGTAATAAGTATAAAAATCTATTAAAAAAGGTTTCTATGTACTCATTACATTCAGCTAAAAAAGCATCTTCCTTCCGGGAAATATAATAAGGATCGAAAAACATATATGTGTCGAGTTCTATTTCATAGTCATAAAAATCCAATTCCAGTTGAGACTTCTTAAGCCCTAATTTCTCACTTATTTTCATAATTCCTCCTAAATTATAATATATCAGCAATAGTAATTTTTATATATTCGCGCAAATACTTAAATGGGAATGGCACAACTGTTAACTGTCCGTTGCGAACAAATGTAACCGACATTAATGGCAGCAAATCATCAAACATAACAGTTGCATTTTTGTGCGCTTCTATTAATCTAATATTAGCTGCTCGATTAATTTTTCTCTTCATTCCTTCTCCGATTTCGCCGACAAAATAATATTGTATGCCATCAATTTTAAACATCTTAATATCTAAGCACGCTGATAGTAGTTTTTCTCGCATTGCTTTACCACGCAGCTTTGTATTTCCGCTTTCAAGTTCTGCTTTGATACTATCAATCATCGGAATAGTAAACCAATCGGTATCTTTAATAATGTTAATTTCATTTTTCGAGTTTTTTATAATACCGTTAATCTTTTCCGATCTTAATTTGGCATCCTCAAATATTTCAACACATTCGCTATATTCTGTTAAGTTAAACAAATCTAACTTCGTTTCTCTAAATTCAAATGTACCATCTGGATGTATATTCATAAAGAAAGATCTATCCTCATGCGTCACGCCAAAAGAAATGTTTTCATTGTAACCAAGCTTGTCCCATTCAAACAAAGAAATGCGTTTTGTCTTGATGTCGTCCTTAATTAACAATTCGTTAACTACCGTTTTAATCGCAAATTCAGCACAGTCGACGAAATCTTCCAATGTGATATGCTGAATAACCGCATCGTTATATTCTTCATAAGCATCCTCATTTCCGCCATAATACTCGGCATTATGAATAACGCATATATTTAAACTTTGTTTGTTGATTTTTTTGCTTAAGTTTGCATTTATACTGTATGTATCATATAAAAGTTGTTGGATTTCCGAACAAAATCTTTTTGAGTATTCGTCAGATATTTTATCAACAATGTTTATTGACTTGGAAGTCAAAATCGTCTCGATACGTTTTTTATTTTCTCGTTTTTCCACATGTGAATAATCAAGTGAAGAATACTCCTCTATCTTTTCGAGCTTTATTTGCGCATATTTTGCATGCTTGCCATTAAACTCATTTAAAACTGAATACAAAACGCCTAGCTTACAACAATTAAATTTGTCGATGTCTTCCAAATTTAAAAATGGAATTTCAATCTTTTTGCCTTCTATTTGTCTTAGTATAAAGGCACCACCTTTATCATCTTTCAACTTGCGTTTTAATGTATAATGTGCTGAAATGACATATTGTGGATATTCGTCAAATTTTCGCTTTTCGAACACTATATGATTGCGTAATTTAATTGATGTAAAAGTATGAACATTGAACAATAAATGAAAGTCTTTCGTTATTCTAATGTCTAGGCAAGGAATTTGCCATATGATTTCATTAGTTTTTTCCTTAGATTTTTTCAACCATTGGGGATGAAAACAGTATAAGTGTCCAGTTAAGTTATTAAACTTCAAGTTTGTACTCTCAAAATTTCCCATGCCATTTAACAATAATTGCAACGAGATATAATGAGGAAGTTGAGAAAAATTGAGTTGTTGTATAGACAAGTTTTCAGATCCTTCGCAACTGTTTAGGATTAGGAGTAATGAATGTCTGTTTTCTTCATTATGTTTCATTAATACATATAACGATTTGCCTTTTTCAAAATACAATGAATAAACAGAATTTCCAAGGGATGGTGCATCTAATATAAATGCACCACTCCGAATATAATTCTCAGATGTTGATATTTGAAAAACATCAAATTGTTTATTTAATTCTGTTATATTCAAAGAGTAGTTTACTCTATTAGTACTAATTGGAAAACTCATGAATCAAACTCCTTATTTCTCTAAATGCCTTTACACTGACCTGCGGTTTTTTATAACCGAAAAACAAACATGGAACATCTACAATTGTGACTTCGCCGGAACTCCGAACAATTGGACGTTCTTCTTTGGTCAAAATGTTAATAGTCAAAACGCATTTGCATCCACATTTTTTTGCTTTACAAATTATTTTTGATCTCATTTTTTCTTTATCTATAGTCATAGATTCATGCCAGTGTTTAAAATCAACATATATAGGTGCGTCTTTAACCTTAAAATCAAAACACTCAAATAAGTCATTATCGTTTATTTCATCTAGGTCTATGTCAAAATAACGCTTTAAGAGATACCTGCCAACGAATTCACCCAATGCGCCTTTATATATGTTGTTATATAAGGCTGGGGACACAATAAAATTACCCGGTTTAAATGTGGTTGCATAGTGTTTTTCATTAAATTGATCTTTTACACCTTCTATTTCCATTAAAACATTTAGTCGCGCATCGTGGGCTGACACTTCATAGTTAAAATGACTTCTTTGCTGGAATGAAACTAATATGTTATTAAAATCTGATTCTTGCTGGTAAAATATGCGATCTTGTACTTGCGGCAATTTTACATACAGCTGATTTATCATAAAATTTTTATCCATATCAATTTCATTTCTAGAGAATGTTGGATTTCGTAACACCATTTCTCGCATTTCCTTCCAATCCTTCATGCTATCATCAGTCCAATCCTCTCGCAAAATGTTCTGTATAAATTTATTAACACGAACAGATAGTAAAGAGGCCGTATTTTCGGCGATATTGCTATTGTTGATACATGATGTTGATTGCACCTTACTCATCAGTGCCAAAAACTCAGGATTAAACAAATTACTATTAATAATTGTTTTATCAATATTTTCATGCAATCTACTATCTGCTAGAATATAAATTTTTCTTTTCTTCTGATTGGTTCTGCAGATACGACCTATTGCTTGAATTATGGTCCGTGTGCAAAGCAGTTTAACATCCTGCAGGTCATATAAATTTTTAACCCATTCTGAACGTGCATGACCAGTCATGTAGCATCTAAAAGCCTTTTTTATATGGGAGAACGCTTCCGTCATTGAAAGCTGTCCATTCTGCTGTAAAAACTCAACATGGAAAATGTATTTGGCAAAGTCCTCCTCTATCAAATGTTCGTCTAGTCGAACCAATAAATTTGTTGGTTTGTCTAAATATATAGCATCAAAATCTTTCTCGTTTCTAGAATCAAAATCATTTACACCAATTAGCCGTTTTCTATCACCTTGCGGTATAGGATATTGTAAGTTTTGTCCAGCTCCAATAGTTTGATAAACGGAGATGACGAATAATCTTTCCCCTTTTGCTAAACGCGAAATAATATGTTCTTTTCGAGCATCGTATTCATCTCCATCCAACTGAATAACTGTATCCTCTTGAAAAACCTCTTTTTTGTTTTCTTCCCATATGTGTTTGAAAATTTTCAACAAAAAATCAATATCAAGCATTGCATTATTTTTTCGAGGATGTCTGGTTAATACACATAAGAATGATTGAATATCATCATGTTGAACGAAAAATTTAAAAGCGGATGCTACTCGACAGTATCTTTTCTTATCGTAATTATTACTGTCATCGGAGAACATTATTTCTAAATTTTCATAAACATCATAAACGCGTTCTGTCTTCAAAACTTCTTGCCATGCAGATAGACCATAATTTGCCTCTGAATTTTCACCAATGATGGACACATCAATATCTATATTGTCATAGCCTTTTGTAGCAATTGCATATTGATCGCTTAACCGCTTCAGATCTTCTTGCGAGACCTTGCAAAATGCAGTCTTCATTTTTGCTTGTAAATAATCCATGTCATAATTTCCTATATTCGTTGGAATTGTAGCCGTTGCTGAAATACCAATTACCTTGGCACGCTCGCAAATTTTCAACAATATTTTTTCTGGAGTATTTTGAAAAGAATACATCATTATTTTAGACTGCATATCATGAAAGGTGTCGTTCTCAAATGCGTAATATCTGAAACCCCGTTCATAAAACGACAGGTCATAGTTTGCTCCCTCAATGTTGGTAGACCTTTTGGGCGATGCTGATAGTATTTGTAGTGTAAGGTATTCTATCGAATCATTTGACAATCTGAATTCTGACAAAACCGATCTTATTGCTGATTCCATCGAAAAATCGTCTTCGCCAGTTTTATGTCTCTCCCGCTTCGTTTCCAGATAATTTATTGCAAGAATGCTGACGCCAATTTGAAAATACGTAATAAATCCGCGCAATTTGCCAAGCATAACATGGATATTTTGCGAATCATGCTGCGGCTTTTTATCCGCAAACTTTATTTCATTTAGTCTTAACTTTTCATTACTGTATGTATAGATGAAAGATTTATTACCATTCAATATCGAATGAAATTGGTGATCTTGAAATAAAAAATTCTTATTTTGATCTTCTGCTTCCACACTAGTTCTATGACTAAATTTTAAAGAAAAATCTTTGTATAATACCTCTGCTTTTGACCTTATATCATCAATAATACCATCAAGTGACTGATCGGCGAATCTACTAGCTTGTCTCTGTCGCGATGCGGTTGTTAAGACAGAGGGAAATTCAGTGGTTTGCAAACCAGAATAAATTTCTCTAAACAATTCAATATAATCAATTTTATCTCGTAACCCATTTTCTATAATATTGTTTAAAATCGTTGCCTTTGTTGCGTCAAACTCATCTATAAATATTACTGCATCTTTAATTATGTCTGAATTGTAAAACATATATGACGGTTCAACAATGGTTGAATTTCTAGAAAGAAATTTATCCATGCTCATAAAAATAATTTGTTTGCTTTGTGTAAATACAGCAGGATATAACCTGCCTAACCATTGCCAACGCTCACTTGTTTTTATGGCATAAAGCTTATCTTTAACGGATGTAAATTCTTTATTAAGATACGCTTGTATTAAGCCTCGGAATGCGGGCTCTGTTTTTTCGCGAAGATTTTTCTCGATGGTCTCCACTAATTGTTTAGTCGTATTATCAGATTTTTGTCTTTTGATAAAAAGAAGATCTTGTTTAAGTGCTCTATATTCGTCTGTTTTTGTTATTTCAGATGGCATACTTTTTTCTAATTTGGCATTCCAGTTGGTTAATACAGTATCAATATTGGAATCCAAAAAGACAAATTTTTCATCAAAAAGCACTTGTTCATTACGTCTAGCAAACCTTTCTTTTAATTCATCAATCGGCAGGTTCTTTTTTTGCGTGGTAATAAAAAACACTTTTTTCTTATCAAACTTATGCGACAGCACTGCATCACAAATATAGTCTAAAACAGAATGTGTTTTACCAAATCCTGTTGGCATATCTATTAGTAATAACCCGTTCGATTTGTCATTATTCTCGCAGTATTTTTTTATGATTTGATACATAAAACACACCTCATCTTATTTGTACAAAAATTGTTCTACCATCGATTTGGGTTTCCTCTCATAAGAGTGAAAAATAATTATCAGGAATTCCCTTCGATAAAAGTAGATATATAATATACCTATACAAATATATTTTTGTTAAGCACAATTAAAAATATTATAAAAAGCTATTGCTCAATTACAATAGCTTCATATTGATATCGCTTAGGATAAAGTTTTATTTTTTATATGATAGGCTATATTACGTGCCTCGCAAAACTCTATTACTTGGTGAGCTGCATTGTTGAAAAACTCTTTGTGCTGTTTATATGTTGTTGCCACCTTGTTGTAGTGAATACGCCCAAAGATTATTTTGTCAACAAAGCTTATTTCTTCTAATATTTGTGCCAAATCTTGCTCGCACATATTAGGTGTAGGATACGGCTCAACGCTTACCCATGTCCTAAACCCTGCATCGTGTAACGCACGTAGAGCGGCTATTCTTTCAGGATACGGTGCTGTGTTACACTCATATTGCACGCGAAAATGATCATCCAAGGATACCAAGGTAATACCATATTCATTTTCATGAGAATAGTTGACGAGTTCAATTGGCAAAAGACCTTTTGTCAATACAGTGCACTTTATACCGTTATCATTTAGTGTACCTATTATTTGTAGACTTAAATTTTTTACTTCGTCCTGACCATACATAAAAGGATCTGTCATAAAGGACAATTGGACCGATTTAATTTTATTCTTGTATTTAGGTATTTCCTTGTTCAGTATTTCAAGAGCATTCCCGACAAGCTTGGGCTCACACCAATCTTCATAAGTTTTAACTTGACCAAATCTCTTCTTCATCATCATCGCATAACAAGGATATTTACAACCATGTGAACAGCCTTGAACATGATTTATTGTATAATCCCCATATTCCACACCTGTTTTATATAAAAGAGATTTTCGGTTGATCTTTTTCACTTTTTCCACCTCACAGAAACAGTTTTCCCGCGTCCTTCAGACATAAAAGTTGTTGCCTTTCCATTGTTTGTGGTTTGAGGATTGCGAATTACTTCGATGATTCCAGCTTTTTCCCATGTTTTTAATATGTCTTTGATGTGATTCGTAGCGCAGATTGCTCCATATTCAACAAAAAAGTTCGCCAAAGCCTCATGTAGTGAAATTGCTGTTGTATATTTAGAAAAATGGCGCCTTGCTTTTTCTTTGATGTCATCTATGTCTATTATCTCATTGTCAAAGGTCTCTTCAAATAGCGACATTTGTCCATAATTTTGAATATCTCTAAGGTTTTGCCAACGATTATAAATATTGTCTACCATCAACAGACATCCATCTTTGTGATTAGTGGCATGAACCATTCTGTACTTTGGTCTTTGTCCTGGTTTTATTCTAAGTGGCAAATTCAAAACATATTTGTAACTATGACTTAGTCTTCTACAATATTCGTCGGCAAATGTTTTCTCTGCTTCATAGCCGTCGATTTTTGACGCTTTATAATCTTTAATAATTTCTTGCCAATAATCTCCACCTGCAATATCGTTAAGGTCTTGTATTGACTTTTCGGAAGCGACAAATCTACTGGGTTCATATTCGACTAGGTCATCAAACAATTCCTTATCATCGAATCGTGTTCCTAAAGCATTACAAGCCTCTCTGATAAAACCGAATGAGTTCAAATTTATTAGCAACTCAATTGAATTAAAGCCACTTCTTGCAAAACCGTCAAACTGCCAACAATTAAGTGCTTTTATACCATATGGATCAATGTATAAGAACACATTACAATTTCTTTTTTTTTCAAGATGTCGAGAATATTATCCTCATATTTACCCGAATAGATATTTACATACTGATATCCGCACAAATTTTCGCGTAAATCATCAGCATAATTTAGATCAATAAAATTGGTGCTGATATCAACAGCATCCATAGTTGTGCTACTCACGCAATTTTGTATTATATCTAACGCAATCAGTGGCGAACCAGGTTTGCCATCGTCAAACTTACCCTTTCCGGCAAAGCAATCGACGTAAACCAACGGTTTGTATGTATGTAAAATTTTTTGAACGTACGGTCTAAAATAACAACCAAGTAGTTCGTCCTTTACCTCAGACCATGCCTTCTTCTCTTTGAAAAAATCATCATTATTTTTCGACACTTAATAATCTCCTCTTTCGCATCTATTTGTCTAGTACAACTACTCCTTTTTCAGTTTCCAGGAGTATCCCTTCTAGCATGCCGCCTTGATTTATGTGGCCGACAACAATTTCGTCCGCAAGTTCGATAACTTTGAGGTTGCGAATCCGAGCACGTTCGCGAGTTACAATGGGGATATCATCATCGAAGGGTGATACAATCAACATTTGCCCGCTTTCCACTGCTGCACGGTATTTGGCAGGACACTTGACAAAGATACTTCTTGCCAACACCATTACAATTGGACTTGTCCCCTGCAACAAAATATCCAAGATGTCCATTTCCAATCTGCTTTGAAAGCCGGAAATTACACACCTCTTTTGCTTTTTAATTTCACTTACCCAGTCATAAGATGCCAGAACAGATTTGCTACTGTATTTATCCGAGCAAAGAAAAGCTATCTTTTGAGTATTTAATAGTTGTATATTACCTATTGATTTCATTTCGTTAAATAGCTACTTAACACCGTTAATCGTTTTCGTCTTCAACGCCGAGCCGATATTTGATATCGTAGTTGATAATATAATCCAATTCTTCCTGTGTAAAGCCATATGCTGTCGCCAAGTTTATATCAATTAAATCCATAGTGTTTTTACTGAGCGCCTTATTGTATGTAATAGTCTCGTTTGCACCACGTGTGACACTGTTTATAGTGTAGTGTTTTGCATTAGAAAGCAACTCGCTTTCCATGGTATTTGATAATTCTACAATAGAGGCTACATCAATGGAATAATAGTTCATTCTAAAACCAAATAGCATGTAGTCTTTAAAATTGAAGTGATCATAATTTACACAGTAATACCACCAGAAAATGTTAGAGTTCAGCGCAGCACTTATTACTCTTGAATCACATTTAACTTCAAAACTTTTTGACTTGTTACTCAAAGACTCTGTTTGAAAAGGAGAATTGAGAATAGTTATCCAATATCCACCACCTGCTGTTCTATAATAAACGGCATTTTCAACATTGTGTTTATCTAGATAGAGGTTAATAGGTCTGTGCCTATATAATTTATCTTCGATAGCCAACTCGATTTTATTGCCTAGTTTTAAGAAGTGGTCAACTTTTGCTTGATTCGATTTAATATATGCTACTCCCTCAAATAAAAAACGACGTGTATGAGAATACCATCTTTTTACACCCGATGTATAAAAAGCGCGTTGATAACCATGTATCTTACCAATATAAATTGAGAGTCGTTGCAATACCCCATTAAATAAGGCTGCAGGTCTTTGGTGGAAACTTGATATCCACGATGTATCAAATTCTTGTCTAATAAACACCTGCAAATCTTTCATGCTAGCGTTTGAAAAAGCACTTATTGGAATAATCATTCCCAACAAGCTATCGTCGCGCGCAATTAATCTGCATTTTTCAATTACATACGCATATAAATTTGAACATTTCTCTGTTGCATATCCTCTCACTTTGTACGCAATCTCTTTAGGATTATACTCTACATACGGTGGATTGCCAATTATAACATCAAAACCACCGTTGCCGTCCTCTTTGGCAATTATGTCGTAGAACTCGGATATCCAATGGAATGGAGCAGTATCAGCAAGCCATTGTTCATATGGCTTAGATTCGTGCATTTCCTCGTAAAGAGTCTTATCCAAAATATCATTTAGTGCCTTTCTGCGTTCTTTCAGTCGTTGCTTGGATTCTCTGAATGTTTCATAATCCTCACCGCCACCAAGTTGCAAATCCTTGTAGCGATGTGTCGCCATGGAAAGCATACGCATACTTTCGTTAACTTGTCCCATCATGCTCATGGCAAACAAGTCGCCGTAAAGGGCATTTTGTAATTCTTGCTCCGTTGCATAGCCTACCAAGGTGTTGCCACATTTGATATTGAAGTCGATATCGGGCAGAGGTTCAATACCAATGTTGTCCCTGCCGTAATTAGGATTAGCAGTGGACACAAGTTTGAGGAACAAGCGAAGTTTTGCGGTCTCAGCTGCTTCCTTCATGATGTCCACGCCATACAGATTGTTGAGAATGATGGATTTGTATATAAAGTACGCCTTGTTTGGGTGTTGTGACATCTTTTCCAACTCATCTTCAAATAGCCGACGCACTTTCTTATCTAGGCTAACATTATTTGACATGAAGTCTGCCATTCGACTAAGACAACTACTGTATAACGGTTCCAATATGTTTAACGCAGCGAAAAGGAATGCACCCGATCCACAGGTGGGATCCAGCACGGTCATATGGGCAATGGCTTCGTATACAACGTATATGAGTTGAGGATCGTCGACCGTATCCACAACATCCTGCGCAAAAGCGCAGATATCCAGATTGAGGGTAATGAAATCTTGAATGGATGTAATTGCCCCACTTTGTATCTTTTGCAACGTTTCGTGGTAACGTTGTCTGCGTTCAACAACCTCACGCCATATTTCTGTAGGTAAAGCGTATTGTTCATCAGCACGTTCATTCCAACGTGCACGCCTTTCCAGCAGATTAGGAGTGTTAATATCGACACCAATTTTAATGTAGTCGGGCAAGGATAAGTCTACGCCCTTCTTTACCGATTCAAAAATGTATTTGTCTCCACTGTTTTTTAGCAGTGTCCATATTTCCCTCTTGGGAGCGAAAATGTCTCTGTACTGCTGTTCCGCCTTGTTGAACACAAATGGGATGATGCTGTTACGGGAAATGTACTCAGTGATATCTTCTTGTGTATAGTAAGCGCCCATTTGTGCGCGATCGTTGATATACTTTTCAAAAATATATCCTAGTACATCGGGACTGATTTCGTTACCGCTTGCACACTCGCGAGTATCCAAATGCCATTCGTATTGGTCGAACAAATTAAAGATATTTTCAAATGCTCTGTCGTCGATTTCAATATTGGGGCATCTTTGTTCGATTTCATGAACTTCGAATAAACCACCATTCAGATATGGAATTCTGCCAATCATCTCCACTACTTCAGGGGTGTGTTTATGCGAACCAAAACCTTTGTGGAACAATGTCAATAAAAAGTTGCGGTAGAAAGAATAAAATTGATTTTTGCCAAGCTTTTGTTTGCTTTCCTCCAATTTGTTACGAAGGTAGTTTCGGTCATTGTTCAAGAAACCGCGTTTTTGCATAAAGTAGCAGAACATGAGGCGATTGAGAGTAATACTTGCATACCACTCTCTATCCGCCGTTGCTTCAATGCCTTTTATAAGTTTGAGCAAACCACTATGTTGCTTTTTGAATCCATCGTAGAACTTTTTTGTTACTTGCTCGGCATTGACAGCAAAGTTGGCATTGACACGATTGGTAACGTCAAGAATGGTAATCTTATCTTCCTCATCCAAATCGAATATAAGACCTGCGGCCTTTTCATAAAGTCGTTCTGGATCTTGCGAAGTATTGTACACAATTTCCGTCTTCTTTGCCTTTCCGCCAATGTTGTAGGAGTACAACCACACTTGTTGCGTTTTGACCTTATTTGTGAATATCAAGATATGTTCATGCAACAACTTCTTAATTTGATTGTCTATTGTGATTCTCGTCGAATACACAGGTATTCTACCGTCATCAGAGATACAGACAATGACCTTGAAACCACTTTTGTCTGCGACAATTTCAAAGTTGTATTTGCCCCCTTTGATTTCTATTGGCTGTAATGTGTTGTGACTATAGTCCCAACCCAAGTAATTAAACAAACCTTTGAAATCGAATGATCTGACATATTCCGAAAAGTCTTTGCGTGATATATTCATATTAATCCTCTGTTTTTCTTAGTCCAAGCGAGCATATTATTTGTGTCAATTTATGTTCGGTTTCAAAACCGTCTTTATTACATAGCCTGTCTTCATTCATAAGCGTTGTAACTAACTCAACAAGCTGTTCATCGCTAATACCTGCTTTTAACTGGCGCGAAATAACATCACGTGCATACTCCTTGATTGGATACTTGTAAATATCATCAAGAGCACGTTTGTTATCATCTGTTATGAAAATTGTACCTTCGTTTTCTTCGAGATATCTACTCATACGCATGTATGTTTTGTACTTGACACCAGTCTTGCGACCCAATGTGCCTGTAGCGTTGCGTTCCTCTGTAGAAATCAGCTCTATGCCCTGCTTAACAATTTTGTGATGATTTTCAAGTCTTGGTTGTACTGCACAATCAAAGTCACACTCTGCTGCCTTAAGTATTGCAAACTGTGATTGAGTAACTATCTGACCATTGGCATCCAACCATGTCATTACATCATTTCCTTCATACGTGCGCGCATAGACGACAACACCATCTTCGTTTTTGGCTGTTGTGTTGCTTTTGGTGCTGAATACAACGTCTGGCAAATTGGACACTGTGTTCTTTAACTCCGGATGTTGGTCTATCGCATTCTTCCAAATTTGATATGCGTAAGATGCAAGGTCAACCTCGGTGTCGTCTTGTTCATCAAATATTCCTGCCTTTTCACTGTACAAGTCAGAAATATTGATAGGATCGCCATCGAAGAATACCTCGTCTGAGCCAACCACTTCGGCATTATCTTTTATGCGCTTTTTGAGCTTTTTGCGTAACCCAATAATTTTTTCGATACCGTCTTCCGGAAGGAAAGAGTAACACAATATTTGCTCTGCTTCCTGCCCAAGTCTGTCAACACGACCGGCACGTTGAATAAGTCGGATAAGCGCCCAAGGTAAATCGAAATTTACCACAATATGTGAATCTTGCAAGTTTTGTCCTTCACTCAAAACATCTGTTGAAATTAAGACGCGCAATTCGTTGCTTTTGTTGACATCAGTGGTTTTATTACTCTTAGGGCTAAACTGTTTTACCAAGTCGGAAATATTTTCGCTGCCACCCACTGCAACACCTATGTTATCTATGCCAAGTTTTTTCAATTCGTCAAATAAGTAATTGGCTGTATCGGCAAATTGAGTAAATACGAGTATTTTCTCGTTCTTATGTGAATCTGTAATAAATTGAGCAAGCGCTTGCAATTTCCTGTCCTGATTTGCATGCCATTCAGGGACCTTTTTGAGTATTGAAAGAAGAGATATGTTGTCTTCATTCAGTGCTTGGGATAACTTTTCACGGTCAAAATACTGAGCTCGCATCCATTTGAAATTACTTTGTCTATTTTGACTAAATTCTTGATACAAATCCTTAGCTTTCGCTTGATATTCTTCCTTTGTAAAGCCAAAGTAAGAACTGCCGAAAAGAAGTTCATCATCCTCTACATCGGAATAAAAATCGACATCAACGGAACTTCCACCGACAGGCACCGGTAGGTTGTTTTCTACGGCGTACGCGACTATGTAATTTCTAAGAATCAATCTGCTAACCGAAAGCAAAAATGCGTAGCCGGAACTTTCCAAACGTTTGTATAAGTTAGTACGACAAAATCCTCTCGTGCGTCGTCCCGCACGTGAAAGTCCTTCAACTAACGCTGCTTCCTCGGAATTCATGCTTTTGACTTCTTTTTTTTTTATATAATCTAGAAGACTGTAGCGAGGCAACTCAAGGTCATCAATACGCTGTACTATACTTTTCCCATATAACCTTGCGTATTCGTCGGTTTTATCCTCCAAGTTCAAAGCAAACTCAACTTTCTTGGGAATTCTGTCGGGGAAATACGAGCGTTGACCATTAGCGAATTCTATGTACTTACGACCAGTTTGTAAATCTATTTGTGCATAATTAGCTTTAATAAAACTTCGTGTTCTACGAACTAAATACTGCTTCATCAACTCACGCCAATCATCAGCACAGTCGCTTTTTTCAAAAGCGTTTATGCTACGTATATGCGTATCTGTATGTTTGGCGTGAAATTGTATTACACCACCAAGTTTATTGATGTAATGTTCCGGACTAATACCTAAATCATAGTCCTCTGGCAAGAATAGCTTGAGTTGACTTGCTAAATCCTGATAAGACTTGTTATATGGCGTTGCAGATAGAAGAACAACTTTGCTGTCGTTATCCTCTATGTACGACTTGACCATTTTATATGTTTTATTTTCACTATTTCGGAAATTGTGACTTTCATCGATGATAACTAGACGGTAGCGACGCAAATTGCGCAATTCTTTTACCATGCTGTGTGACAATATTCTTGCATGTAGACCGTACTTCTCAACGTATCCACGCCACATTTCTTCCAGATTTTTTGGACACAAAATGAGTGTATTAAAGCCAATGTCATCTTCCATAATCTTTGCTATAGCAGAAGCGACCATTGTTTTGCCCAAACCGACAACGTCGCCAACCATAACACCATTTCGCTTATTAAGATGATGTGCCGCAATTAAAACAGCCTTTTGTTGAAAATCCAACAATTCTCTTTCGAATTCTCTTGGCAACTTGAACTCACTAATACCTGTACGTGCTTCTTGCGACAAATGATATGCCATTTTGAGATAAACATTGTACGGAGGGATTGATTCCTCACGCGCCCAGCTTTCCTCAATTACCTTTATCAATTCTTTTGTAATATCTATAGACCAACGATCGTTCCACCTATCATCAAACCATTTAGCAAGCTTAGTTGCAGCATCCTGCTCTAAAACGTCAACATTCAACTCGCCTTGGTTTTGCAATCCGGAAAATGTAAAATTGCTACTGCCGACTAATGCAAGTTTATCTGTTATAGTGTCTTTAGAATATGCCAGATAGAGCTTGGCATGAAGTTGATGACGAAGAAACAGTTTTATAACTACCTTGCCGCTTTTTAATTGTTTGAGTAAATGTTGAATAGTTTTTTCATCTTCATTTGTTGGAGTACCAACTGTAAGTTGTTTGCGTAGCTCCGTGGCAAGTTGTTTTTTCAATGCATTGGCTTTCTTTTGATCAATCAAGCTGCCATCTCTAGGATCCAATTCGTCAATGATTGTATCCAATGGTAACTTGGTCATGCCAACAAGTAAGCGACAGTATCTTACTACTGTCTCTTCATTTTCTTCGACAGGCATGCCATCTAATAAATCAATTTGATCGCAGACTGTCTTCCAGCCGCGAATATTGAAATAGCCTGCACAATAATCGACTCTCTTTGCCACACTAATATGTTGCTTGAGTCCATGTGCAAATTGAAGTTCTATGTTGTCGTATATTTTAGGCATCTAACGCTCCTATGTTATCCTTCAACGGAAATACATTGAAATTTATATGTATCTTATATAATAACACAAAACTCAGTTTTAATCAATAATACGGTTTTAACTTAATCACATTAACCTTTTCATCTCGCAAATAAATCATTAAAATTACTTACTAGAGAACTCTCAAAAGCGGGTTTCCCGCTTGTTCGGCGGTTGCGATGGCAACGGCATCGAAAGTGGCATTTTGCCCACTTTCCTTATCCTGCCCTATTTACATACAGTTTTCGTCCCACTTTTGCTTGTTTAGCAATAACGGTCATTGTTGACTTTACAGGCTTTTTTATTGATAGCCGTGTATTTAAAAAATGTATTTGATAGGTAGAAGAAAATATGAAAAATCATTGCTGAAACATTAATATTTAAAATGATTTTTAAATGGGTAATTATGTCGCCCACATGTCAGATAGAATATTGTCAATAAATATGGCTTGGTGTGATTATTTTAAAATCTTGCGTTAGTTTGAAAACATTTTCAAACTCGTCATTAGGTGTCGAGTTTGTTGTGTAAAGTTATGAAGAAAAATATTAAACCGTAGGGAAACACTACTGTTTGACTGTTAAAATACAGCGGATAAACTACAAAAAATAAAAAAAGATTTTCAAGCGATAATTAGATGTCCGCTTTAAACGTTAGAATACTCTCATAAAAAGCAAAGGAGGTGATACCGATGTGCAATTATTGACTTGCCGGAAGTCGATAAACACGGCAAACGACGCCAAACAAATCTTCTAGCACGCTACATAGTTAGCAGGCGAGAATATAAACACAAATAGATAAATGTGGCACATTTTGCTAAAAACATAGGCAGGATAAGGAAAGTGCCACAATTTGGATTTTTAACACTTTCGGTTGACTTTTGCTTGCGCAAAGTCTGGACAAGTGGGAAACCCACTTTCCGCTTGGTTTGTAGTCCACAGCGACACTAAATTTGCGACATGCTATTGACATTTTTCTCCGAAGCAAGTAAAATATAATTATCGTATAAATACGACTTGTATATTTGGAGGTACAAATGGAAAAGAAAGCAAGATCAATCAAGGACAAAAGATACGAAGAGAAACACAAAGAAGAACGCAAAGCCAAATGCATGGTATGGGGCACGAGTGTACCGAGAGAGAAAGCCGAACAAATAAATGAGTTTTTGAAAAGATACGGCTATACAAAGGTGCAGCTCATTGAAGCAGGATACAAAGCGCTGTTAGATGACGCTGCTGAACACCACTAGGACTCGGCAAGATTAAGGATGACTATGACGACTTCTTTGAATTTGAAAAATTACAACAAAAGAAAAATGAGTGATTCATTTTTTGAAAAAGGAGGAAACGCGATGGAGAGAGAAGATTGTATTCGGAGCTATAAGGACGCAGAATAATTCTGCACTATTGTCCGAATAAGAGGAATTGGCAAAAATACAATCACAGACACAAAATAATGCCGTCAATGATTTGAACTTCTTGGAGGCATTACAAGAGCAAATGAAAATCTTTCAAAAAACTTTGGAGATGTTTGCTCAGAACAAGAAAAATGGGGAGACTCCGAATGCAAACGGAAAACTTTTTTTAAACAAATAAAAATAAACCGATTTATCGACCTTTTTACTATGCGCTACTCACGTCAATGCAAAAAATAACTGAAATTTCTCTGATTAAATTAAATGTGTCAACTTTTCCACGGGCGACTTTTCCCAAGCCATCCGTTATTGTACCAATACTCATTGTCAAGTTCTACAACACCGTTTTTACGTACTTGTTTTTGTATTATACGACAAAGATTAAACCTAATTTTAGTTATAAGCTTTGTGCGCGCTGGCTTTGAATATTTGATTTTAGCAAATTTGCAAGCTAATCTGTTTATATTTCTAGTAAGTTTTTTGCGCCGCTTTTCAGAAACTTTATCCCAGATAATATCGCTCATTAGCGC
The DNA here is from genome assembly GCA_022508345.1 of Clostridiales bacterium. GTDB lineage: Bacteria > Bacillota > Clostridia > Christensenellales > CAG-314 > Fimimonas. Next base: position 236,233 of record JAFLVK010000001.1, read on the forward strand.
ACCATTGAATACGCCAATTTTTGATATACCCCACCAAGACAAACTGTGTTTTATATCTTTTGCAGTTGACTTTGCTCCTGCGCCAAGGCACTGCGTAATTATTACGGCTCGCTTGCCAAACATTTCGGGCGCAGGTCTGTGGGGCATCCAACGATACCCAAAGTGGTCTAATAATGCTTTCATTGCACCCGTAGCGTGCATAACGTACGCAGGTGAAGTCATAACGATTAAATCAGTTGTCATAAGAGATTTTTCAATTGCATTTATACAATTAAAGTCTTTACAGTAATTTTCGCCTTTCATAAAACAACTAGTACAACCCACGCAAAAGGACGAGCAGTCTCTTGGCAGGTAGAATTCAGTTATTTCTGCCCCTTGAAAATATTGCAAAAAAATCTCTTTCAAGCGATATGTAACGCCACGTTTCTCTGTGCCATTTATTACTGTTATTTTCATGTTGATTTTTCTCTACTAAAATGGTTTATCGTACACTATTATTATAGCATGACCGCCTCCCGAAAAGCAATGTCTTTTAGCGCGCATTATTCATTTAAAATTCATAACGAGCATGGCAAAAATGCTAAAGCAATAGAAAAGAGCATACCAACGGTACACTCTTGCTGTTGCGACTCATAATGAAGTCGCCGTCTATGGCTAGGGTAGCAGGATTCGAACCTGCGGGTGACGGAGTCAGAATCCGTTGCCTTACCGCTTGGCGATACCCCAATATTGCTTATAGTATAATCCAATTTGTTGAAGTTGTCAAATGCTATTTGTTATTAAATATAGTTTATTTCCATTGTATAAAATTAAATTCTATCTTATCAAAATACACATATAAAAGTTGATACTCTTCTATTAGATTTGCATTCACCACTGCTTGATGTTAACGAAATAGGTTATTATGTTTTTATATATTTGCTTAAAATACTGTTGCTTAGTAATAAAATAGATTGTTAACTATTGCGTAATTAAAAAGGAGAATGCGACTGCTTTGCACTCTCCTTTTTCAATATTCAAAATATATTATTTTACTGTATTTATTTAATCTTTTTGTTCCTCAGAGCCCTGCGTTTTTTCGTTTGACTCCGTGTTAACATCAGCGGTATTTTTATTTTTCTGACGGGCAAGAAAATCCTTTACAAGAAAGATGATGTGCACGATAAACAGCGCGCCATTCATAAATGCGGTAGAGAAGGACTGGATAAACACGGTGGCATATATGACGAAAGCCAAACAACCCACCATATTTATTAATCTTGTAATTACCTGTTTTGTAAACAAAAAGGATATCAGAATAAATGCCGAGGCAATTATCCCAAGCCACTCTACGCTCCAGTCGATGGTAAATTCTGCCAATAACGTATAGATCATAAATTTCTCCTTGTCGTGATGTAAAAATAAATTGCTAGCTTGTACTTGTGTGTGAATTTGCGTCCATGCTGCGAACAGCCTGTCAGTTGAAGTTGACCAAAAAGTAATCGGCTGCCCTTACTCGCTCCAGGTTGTATTTAGGGGCAAGATTTTGCGAAGCAACATTGTCGCAAACAATATAAGCGTACGGAATATCTCCCTTTGCAATAACCATGTTGCACAGCGCCGTCATAACCTCCAGTGCGTATCCCTTGCGACGGTGCTCCGGCTCGGTGTAAAGCATGCCAAGGCTCTTTTCCAAATGCAACAGACACCAGCAAACGGGTTTACCGTCAACGTATATGGCTGCTGACGGGTGGCGGCGAAGCACCTCCAAAATATCCGCTATCGGCGCGTGATAATGTGTTCCGTCGGATATTTTTTGCGCGAAGTTCGGCGACATGGGGGAAATTTCCTGCTTACACTCGTAGCTTAACGGCTTGCCGTTCCATACATACAAATAACAGTTGGTTTCCCACACAAAGTCGTAACTACTGCGCAAAATGTTGGTAACAAATGGGTCTACTCCGCTAAACTCAACCTTACTGTAATGTAGCTTCAGCTTGCTGACCACCGCCAAAACAAACTCGGCACTATCTGTCTTGAAGCAACACTTGATATCGCCATTGACGTCGGCAATCAACGCGTAACTGTCGCCGTCGTTGTAAGTCACAACACTGTCGGCATTTGTGCAGTAACCTTCAAAGATAAGCGTGTCCGCATAACTCTTGAATTTTTCCAACAATTTTTTGGTAGGTTTAACCTGCTTCATGATTATATTTTACCAAAATTACAGCAGAATTTCAATAGTTTTAAGCTTTTTGCAGGCAATGTATATTGTTGATATATTCCCGTAAACATGGTATACTAAAAAAAGTGAAACTAAAATTCCGACAACACCCAAGTAGACAGATGAGGTAAAACATGCAGAGAATTGTTATTGGAATTGCAGGCGGCACGGCATCGGGCAAAACAACCGTTGCGGAAAAGCTGTACAAAGCGTTTAGCAATGACGCGGTAATACTGTCGCACGACTACTACTACAAGCAGCACGACGACTTAACCTTGGAAGAACGCACCAAGCTCAACTACGACCACCCCGATTCGCTGGACACGGCAATGCTTGTGGAGCACATACGCGAACTGAAGGCAGGCAACTCCATCATGCACCCCACGTACGACTTTGCCAATCACAGCCGCAATACGGAATTTAGAAAAACGGACAGTGCAAGGATAATAATAATCGAGGGCATACTTATCTTCACCGACAAGGAGCTGTGCGACCTGTGTGACATCAAGCTGTTTGTAGATGCCGACGCCGACGTACGCTTTATTCGCCGCCTGACCCGTGACGTAAAGGAGCGTGGCAGAAACATGGATTCGGTAATCAATCAGTACCTGGGTACAGTCAAGCCGATGCACGAGCAATTTGTAGAGCCCTCCAAGGCAAAGGCCGACCTGATAATACCGCAGGGCGGGCACAACGATATTGCCATTTCAATGATAATTGACGGAATAAAAAAGAAGCTAATTTAACTATGATAATAAACTTACAACAGGTGAGTAACGCTCGCGATATTGGAGGGATACGTACCAAATACGGTACAGTACAACAAAACAGGCTGCTCCGCTCGGGGCATCTTAGTATAGCCTCCGCCAACGACGTAGAGATGCTTACAAAGCGAAATCTTAGGCGCATAATAGACCTACGCACGCCTACCGAAATAGCCAACCACCCCGACGTAACAATACCCAACGTAGATTACATAAACATCTCCATAATGAGTGCCACCACCTTTGGCATAAGCTACGAAACGCTAAACGGGGAAGAAATTGCCGTCAAACTTCAGGCGGGCATTGAGCGCATGATAAACCGCGGCGAAACGCCCATTGACCACATGCGCATACTGTACAAAACATTTGTCAACAATGCTTACAGCCACGCCGGGTACGGAAATTTCATCAAAACGCTGGCAAACACCCCCGTAGACGGCGCAACACTGTGGCACTGCACCGGTGGCAAGGACAGATGCGGAACGTGCACTGCGCTCCTCTTGCACTGTCTTGGCGCAAGCAGGGAAGATATAATGCGCGACTATCTGCAAACCAACCAACAGGTGCTAAGCCACGCAGAAAGTATCCTTGCAAAGGTTCGTCCGCACGTGTCACCCGACAGATTGGAGCTGGTACAGTCCATGTTGCTTGTGGAGCAAAGCTACCTTGAAAGCTTTTGGAGTGAGATTGAGCGGCTTTACGGCAGCGTAGACGCCTTCATTGCAAACTGCGGAGTAACGCAAGAGGAAATAGACAAACTACGCAAAAACTATCTTGAATAACATAAAAGGGCTTTGAGTTTTCAAAGCCCTTTTTTTGTGAGTAGTCAATAATTATTTTGCAAGGCTAACTGCAACTGCGCAAGCGACGGTAGCGCCAACCATGGGGTTGTTACCCATACCGATAAGTCCCATCATCTCAACGTGAGCGGGAACGGAGCTGCTGCCTGCAAATTGTGCATCACTGTGCATACGACCAAGTGTATCCGTCATGCCGTAGGAAGCAGGACCTGCTGCGACGTTGTCGGGGTGAAGCGTACGGCCTGTGCCGCCACCGCTTGCAACGGAGAAGTACTTTTTGCCGTTTTCCTGACACCATTTCTTGTACGTTCCTGCAACGGGATGTTGGAAACGAGTGGGGTTGGTGGAGTTACCTGTGATAGAAACGTCAACCTTTTCAAAACGCATGATTGCAACGCCCTCATTTACGTCGTCAGCGCCGTAGCAACGAACCTTGCTACGTTCTCCGTCGGAGAATGCAACTTCGCGTACAATGGAAAGCTCGCCTGTGTAGTAATCGTACTTGGTTTGAACATATGTGAAACCGTTGATACGAGAAATGATATAAGCTGCGTCTTTGCCAAGACCGTTCAATATAACGCGGAGAGGCTTTTTGCGTGCCTTGTTAGCGTTGCGTGCAATACCGATAGCGCCCTCTGCTGCTGCGAAGGATTCGTGTCCTGCAAGGAAAGCAAAGCAGTCTGTTTCTTCACGGAGGAGCATTGCGCCAAGGTTACCGTGTCCAAGACCAACCTTACGTTGATCGGCAACACTGCCAGGGATACAGAACGCTTGAAGTCCAAGACCGATGCACTCTGCTACTTCTGCTGCACTCTTTACCTTTTTCTTGAATGCGATTGCGCAACCCAATGTGTAAGCCCACACTGCATTTTCAAATGCGATAGGTTGAACGCCCTTTACGATTTCTTCCACGTTTACGCCGTGAGAAAGGCAAAGCTCTCTTGCTTCTTCAAGAGACTTAAGTCCGTATTGTTTAAGTTCGGAGTTGATTTTGTCTATTCTTCTTTCATAACCTTCAAATCTGATAGCCATTGTCTCGTCCTCCCTTATTCATTACGCGGAATGATGTATTTAGCGGCGTTTTCAAAACGACCGTAGTGTTTCTTAGCCTTTTCAAGTGCTTCGTTTGCGGATACTCCCTCTGTAACAAGCTTCATGAGTACGCCAAGGTTTACATATTCGTAACCGATGATTTCGCCCTTTTTGTCAAGAGCAAGGCGAGTAACATAACCCTCTGCCATTTCCAGGTAGCGGGGACCCTTCTTCATTGTTGAGTACATTGTACCAACCTGAGAACGAAGTCCTTTACCAAGGTCTTCAAGTCCTGCACCAACGGGAAGTCCGTCGTCGGAGAAAGCCGACTGAGTACGTCCGTAGACGATTTGCAGGAAAAGCTCGCGCATAGCTACGTTGATAGCATCGCAAACAAGGTCGGTGTTCAATGCTTCAAGCAGTGTCTTGCCGGGCAAAATTTCCGCAGCCATTGCAGCTGAGTGAGTCATACCGGAGCAGCCGATAGTTTCCACCAGGGCCTCCTGAATGATACCTTCCTTAACATTCAAGGTAAGCTTGCAAGTGCCTTGTTGAGGCGCGCAGCAACCGCAACCGTGGGTAAGACCGCTAATTTCGTTGATTTGCTTGACGGCAACCCATTTACCCTCTTCAGGGATAGGAGCGGGACCGTGATTGCAACCCTTAGCAACGCATTGCATCACTTCTACTTCGTGTGAATATTGCATAGATTGAGTGTCCTCCATAAAAATTTTTATTGTAAGTTAAGTATATCACAAACAACTGTTAAAGGCAATGTTTTGCAACAAAAAAGCGCAGCTACTACTAGCTACGCTTTAATTTAAATTATATGTTATTCCTGCGTTTCGTCGCCGTCGGAGCTACCATCAGCAGCTTCGTTAGATTTAGCATTGTAACGTGCGTCTTGCGCTTCTGCTTGCTTGGGTTTGATGCAAAGCAGCACTACGATACCTACTGCGGAAAGACCTGCTACTACGTAAAGCACAATCTTCCAAATCTCGGTAGCGCTGGGAGCACCCGGTTCAACCACTTCCGCGTAAACCTTGAGCAACAATTTTGGCTTGTACTCTTCCAAGCTGTCCGCTTTTTCGTCAACACCAAAGTAACCGAAATCGTCTACAACGGAGTAAACAATCTTGTAAACGTAGTCACCTGTGATGTCTTCCTCACGCGGAGTAATAACGCCACTTGTGGAAATGTACTTCTCGTAGCCTTCTGTAACTTCACCGGTAGTGCTGGCATATATTAGCAACCAACCGTCTTTGTCAGCGCCTTCAACATCTGTGCCAACCTTTTTGAATACCTCGTAGGTAACGTGTGTGGACGAACCTGCCTCTTCAATGGTTAAAGCCGTTGAAATGCTGTAAGTTGTGCCTACGGTCAAGCCATCTTTTTGCTTTTCTTCCATTGTGGTGGACAGCTTTACTTGTGGGTGAGTTGTGTCCTTTGCATAGCAACGAAGGGTGTAGTCCATGCCGAGAAGTTCACTTTCTTTCTTATCGCCCTTGTCGATTGCATCCTGTACGTTTTGGTAGGTTGTTACAAGGATGTCTTCATCCCAATCGAATACGTGATCTTTTTCGGACAACTTGATACCGTCAGCAACTGCGAAACGGAAATTCCACCAACCCTTGGTTGTAACGCTGAAATTGCTTGTTACAAGACAACGCTCCCACTTGTCCATGGTTTGTCTGGAGTCGGAACTGTTGTACAAAACATAGATAAGGTCGTTTGCATACACATCGGGGATAGTTACTTCGTCGCTTCCAGCTGCATCGTTTCCGTCCTGATTGTCGTTAGATACAACCTTTTTCCAAACTGCCTTTACGGTAACTTCCGTTGCGGGCATGTTGAACTTGAAGCCTGCTGCAAAGATGTATTCTTGAAATTCACGTGCACGACCGTCAAAACTAACTTCCCAGCCTGCAAACGTGTAGCCCTTCAAAGTGAGAGAATCAGCAAGGGTTACATGCTCGGTTGCTTGATATTTCTTGTCTTCGGGAACCTTGGGTATTACAACTGCGTCTTCGTCCTCTTCAGCGCCACTAGCTTCCACGCCCTCGGGCAGGTTGAGTTCATAGTGAACATTGTAGGTTACAACGTCGTCGCCCAATTCCTCGTCATCTTTAGGCTTTACAATATTTTCGTCTTTCAACTCAATGTAGTTGATACCGTCGAACATTTTGTGAAGAATGTCGGAATCCTTGAACCATACTACGTTTTTCTCGTTTTCACCTTCGCCAACCTTTACAATGCCATCAAACATAAAGGTTTTGCTCATTTCGATGTCAAATGGACGATTGTTGTAAACGTAGTCCAGGAACACTTTATCATCAAACCTGACTGTACGTCCGGTGGATGCTTCACCGCTTCCCGTATCGCCACTTTCTGTGTTAGCAAAAGCAACAGCTGTTACAGAAAACATGCTGAATACTAGCACCAACGCAATTAACAAACTTAAAAATCTTTTCATTCAATCCTCCAAAGGTCGCAGTAGCTGTAGCAGCTACTTCCCTCTTAGTGACTTTTGTGCGCGGCAAAAAATGCGTCTTTCACCGCATATGGGAATATTTTACATTTATTTCAAGATATTGTCAACGGTTTACAAATATAAAGTAAAAAATACCCCTTGCACTGTCAAAAATTTTACACCGTGCATAGTGTAAAACATAGGGCAAAAATACGCCCTTTGCTACAATATACCAACCTAAGAGAAATACGGAGTTACTTTGTGAAAAATTTACTGACAATAGCCGTAACCGCGGTGATTGTGTCGTTGGACAGCTTTGTTGCGGGGTTTTCGCTGTCGCTAAACAAAAAAGCCAACCTGATGTTACCATCAGCGGTGGCTCTTATTACACTTGTACTGTGCCTTGCTACTACGCTTATCGGGCAGCTGTTGCAAGGATATCTGGGCAAAGTCGTCGATTACTTCGGCGCAGGACTATTGGCGCTGCTTGCGCTAATCAGCCTTACCAAAGGGGACGATGACGAAAAGGCAAACCTCAGCACCGTTACCATGTCCGAAAGCCTAACTATAGGCGTTGCGGTGGGAATGGACGCAGCAGTTGCCAACCTTTCATTGGCGTTGCTCGGCGTGGGGCTGCTTGCCCCCATTGTTTTTGCCATAACGCACTTCTTCACCGTGCTGCTCGGACAATTGCTAGCCCGCAAGGTCAAGCTTGAACACACAAACATATTCTCCGCGGTGATACTGATGGCGCTTGCAATTTCCAAGATGATATAAGTTACAGTTCCTCAGTCTTACAAAACTGTTGTGCATACCGCAACCATAGGAGCGAGGGTGTTTGGATTGAGCACATCTCGAAGATCTAGGGCTCAATCAAAATACCCGAGTGGAACTCCGTCCTCTTCGCCGTCCTCACTGTCGCTGAAGTTTTCCACGTATTTACTGATGTCAAAGCGTTTCCACGGCTCCGTCTCAGGCGGATATGCCACAAACACCATGCGCTCGCGGCTTACGGGGTGATTGAATTCCAGCCTGTACGCCCACAGCGCCAGGTTTGCACCCTTAGCAAGCGCGTCGCCACCGTAGCGCACGTCGCCGAATACAGGGCACCCGATTGCGGAAAACTGTACGCGTATCTGATGGCTGCGGCCTGTGCCCAGCTGCACCTTTACAAGGCTCATTGTGTCCTGACATTTTTCCAGCACCTCGTAGCTTAGCTCGGCGCGTTTTGCATTGTGGTCGCCAACGGTTGCCACGTACACGTTGTTGGTCAGGGCGTTCTTTTTAAGGTAGTTGACCAGCGTTCCCTTTTTCTCTTTGGGGCAACCCAGCACCGTTGTAAGATACTGTTTGGTCATGTCGCCGTCCACTATCTGCTTGCTTAGGCGTTCGGCAGCTTTGCTGTTTTTGGCAAATACCATCACGCCGCCTGTAGGACGGTCCAGCCTGTGAACAAGCCCAAGGTAGACATTGCCGGGCTTGGCGTACTTGTCCTTTATGTATTGCTTGAGTAACGACAGCAAATCAAGGTCGCCGCTACTGTCCGCCTGCGATGGGATATTTTGCGGCTTTACCACCACCAGCACGCTGTTGTCCTCATGAAGAATGTGGACGTCGTCCATTGTAAATGTTCTACTCATTGTCATTTGCTCCTTTGCTCACTTGTACACCTTTACTTACAAAAAGTCCGCTGGCGCCACAGGGCAACACTACGCCCTCATCTGTTGGCAAGCACACTTCGTAAGCGGTAACTTCGCCCTGTTTGGGAATGGTAAGCTTCAACAAATTGGATAGCACTGCAGGCTGCAAGCCCGTTGTGTACGAATTTAACAGCACAAATAAGGGATTGTCGGACAGCACCTCTCCACACAGCTTCAAAAAGTCGTAAATGTCTCGCTCAATCTTCCATTCCTCACCGCTTGCGCCACGTCCGAAGCTGGGCGGGTCAAGGATAATTGCGTCGTAACGGTTACCTCTGCGAATTTCGCGTTTGACAAACTTTCGGCAGTCATCCACTATGTAACGCACAGGTTTTGCACTTAAACCGCTTAACTCTACGTTAACCTTGCACGTTTCCACCATGTTTTTGGCTGCGTCAACGTGGCAAACGCTTGCGCCTGCCGAAAGACACGCTACAGTGGCACCGCCCGTGTAAGCGAATAGGTTGAGCACGTTTATCGGCCTGCCTGCGTTTTCAATCAAATCAATCATGGTTGCCCAGTTGGCTGCTTGCTCGGGGAACAGCCCCGTGTGCTTGAAGTTCATGGGGCGGACGTTAAACTTGAGGTTGCGCCAGCCGACAATCCAGCTGTCGGGCACCTTGCGGTTGAACTCCCAGTGTCCGCCGCCGCTACTGGAACGGATATACCGTGCAGCAGGTACTACTTGCGTGTGCAAGGGTTTAGCCGCATGCCAAATGACCTGCGGATCGGGACGTAGCAGTACAATGTCGCCCCACCGCTCAAGCTTTTCGCCGTCGCCTGTGGCAATAATTTGGTAATCTTTCCATTCGTTATTTATTTTCATATTTTATTTCGACTTTGTTAGCTTGAGATACAGCTTTTCGCCGTTGATGTCGCAAGATTTTAACCAGCTGTCGCTAACTTGAATTGCTTTGCTTGAGTCGTCTGCCTTGAGCTTCAGTTCGGGGCCGATTGAGGTTGCTTCAACGCTGTCGGCAAGACATCCGTCGGCAATTTCCTCAGCATTGTTTTGCAGCACGTTACCCAGGCTGGAATTTGCCGAGTATCCGACAATGATGTGGTCAGTTACGACAAAATCGCACTCCTTGCGCATGGTTTGGATACGGGAAACAATTTCGCGCACCGTTCCTTCTTCCTTTAGCGCTTTGTTGAGCTTAGTGTACAGCGCAACTGTGTCGCCACGGTCGGACACTACGGAATAGCCCTCCTTGTCCTTTGTTGAGATGAGCAGGTCGGAATCTGTTACTTCTACCTTGTCGCCGTCGATGTCGAACACGTGCTTGCCGCCATTCTTGACGTTAGCTACAACCATGCTTGCCTTTTCACCCAAGGTGGACAACGTCTCACGGATTTTACCCAGTATCTTGCCGTACTTGGGTCCAAGCGTTTTAAGCTGCGGTTTGATTTCGTAATCGGCAAACTTATCTGTGGACTTAACCCTGACAAGCTTTTTGACATTTAGCTCGTTTTGAATGATGTCTTTCATTTCGTCGTCAAGGCGCATGCTTGTAGATACGTACATCTTAGCAAGCGGTTGACGGTTTTTAACATTTGCTGCGTTGCGCGCGCTACGTCCCAGTACTACAAGGTCAAGCACCTTTTCCATGGTTTTGTTGAGCTTTACGTTGATGTACTTTTTGTCCGCAACGGGGAAGTCGGCAAGATGTACCGACCTGGGCGCGTTGTCGAAGCAGTTAGCAGTGATATTTTGGTAAATGCTTTCGGAAATAAACGGCACGAAGGGCGCGGACACCTTGACAAGCGTATCAAGCACTGTGTACAGCGTCATGTAGGCAGCTTCTTTGTCCGCTGTCCACTCACTGCCCCAGTAACGCTCACGGCAACGGCGAACATACCAGTTGGAAAGCATATCGGTAAACTTTTCGATAGCACGTGCCGATTCGGTAATTTCGTAGCTGCTTAGTCCCTTGTCCACCGTTTGTACAAGCTGGTTAACCTCGGACAGTATCCACTTGTCCATAAGCGTAAGCTTGCAATCGGCAAGATTGTATTTGCTGGGGTCGAAGTTGTCAATATCTGCGTACAGCACGTAAAATGCGTAGGTGTTCCACAGCGTACCCAGGAACTTGCGTTGCATTTCCGACACGGCTTCGTCGTAGTAACGGCTGGGAAGCCAAGGCGCACTAGACGTGTAGAAATACCAACGCACCGCATCTGCGCCCTGCTTGTTGAAGCTGTCCCACGGGTCTACCACGTTGCCCTTGTGCTTGGACATCTTTACGCCGTGCTCGTCGCCAACAAGCCCCAGTACGATACAGTTTTTGAAGGGCGCCTTGTTAAACAGCAGCGTAGATACACCAATTAGCGTGTAGAACCAGCCACGCGTTTGATCCACTGCTTCGCTGATGAAGTCGGCAGGGAAGTTGCGCTCGAACAGCTCTTTGTTTTCAAACGGGTAATGGAATTGCGCATAGGGCATGCTTCCGCTGTCGAACCAGCAGTCGATAACCTCCGGCGTGCGGACATATTCGCCACCGCATTCGCAGCTCCACTTGCAGTCGTCTATGAACGGGCGGTGCAGTTCGATGTCTTCGCTGCAGCCACATTTTTCAGCAAGCTCCTTGCGGCTGCCAATTACGTGAATTTTGCCGCACTTGTTGCATATCCAGATAGGCAGGGGTGTGCCCCAATATCTGTCGCGGGAAATGCCCCAGTCGATGACGTTTTCCAGGAAGTTCCCCATACGTCCGCTGCCGATTGTGGGCGGTATCCAGTTGATTGTGGAGTTAACCTTTAGTAGCTGCTCCTTGATATCCGTCATCTTGATAAACCAAGACTTGCGCGCATAGTAAATTAGCGGAGTGTCACAACGCCAGCAATGCGGATAGCTGTGCTCGAACATCAGTTCGGAGTGCAACAGTCCACGGTTTTTGAGGTCGGCTAGTATTGCCTTGTCGGCATGCTTGCAGAAAACGCCTGTGAGATCACCGCAATTTTCCACGAACTTGCCGTCTTCGCCTACAAGCTGAACAAGGGGCAGGTTGTAACGTCTGCCTACGTTGGCATCGTCCTCACCGAATGCGGGTGCAATGTGTACAATGCCTGTACCGTCGGTAAGCGTAACGTAGCTGTCGTTGGTAACGTAGTAGCAATCTTCTCCCGCTACGTTTGCAAACGTAAACAACGGCTTGTAATGTACGCGTTCGTATTCGCTACCCTTTTTGCAATCTATTACCCTGTAGGTTCCCTCTTCAAAGTGCTTTGACACCAGGTCCTTTGCCAGGATATAGCGTGAGCCGTCCTGTTCCACCGTTACGTAGTCGTATTCGGCATTCATACACAGCGCCACGTTGCTGGGCAATGTCCAAGGGGTTGTAGTCCAAGCAAGGAAGTAGGTGTTGGGCTGGTCAACCAATTCGAAACGGGCAACTGCGCTCTTCTCCTTTACGTCCTTGTAGCCCTGTGCCACCTCGTGGGAGGACAGCGCCGTACCGCAACGGGGACAATAGGGAACAATCTTGAAGCCCTTGTACAAAAGACCCTTGTCGTAAATGGTTTTTAACGCCCACCATTCCGACTCGATGTAATTGTTGTCGTAGGTAACGTAGGGGTGCTCCATATCCGCCCAGTACGCAACGCGGTCACTGAGCGCTTCCCACTCACCCTTGTACTTCCACACCGATTCCTTGCACTTTTGTACAAATGGCTCAATGCCGTATTCCTCTATCTGCTTTTTGCCGTCGATACCAAGTAGCTTTTCCACTTCCAATTCAACGGGCAAGCCGTGAGTGTCCCAACCTGCCTTGCGCAAAACATTTTTCCCTTTCATTACTTGGTAACGGGGAATGAGGTCCTTTATCGAACGGGTGAGCACGTGACCGATGTGCGGCTTGCCGTTTGCTGTCGGCGGACCGTCGTAGAACGTAAAGCTGCCGTCGCCTTTAGCTGCGGACTGCTCAAATATTTTGTTTTCCTTCCAAAAGGCAAGTATTTGTTGCTCCCTGTCTACAAAGTTTAGGGAACTGTCTACCTTTTTGTATTTGGACATTGTACTATCTCCTTGTATTGTGGATTTAGAAAATTTGTAGTGAAAAAAAATTGGCATGTTTGAAAAACACGCCAATCAGCCACACGAAGGTGGCAAGCAACAGTTACCATTTCAAACAAGTACGTTTGCACACATGAATAGATGTGCAAGTTATACCGTGCGCCAAGATAACGGAGCGCTTGCCGTACTTGCCTACTGAGAACACCTTTCGACAAATCTACTTGCAGGGTGATGGCTTACGGTTGGTTTGTCGCGCCTTGCACCACGTTGGCGCGCTCTCTGTGCAAACCACATTCCGCAGTCTTGTCCCTACTCAAACGTATTTACTATTTATATTAACTGTATTTTAGCAAAATATAATGAAAATTGCAAGTATTTTACTGAAAATGCAAAGCCTAGGCATTTTTTCTGCCACATGAAGATAAAGTTGTTCAAAACAAACAAAAAACAGACAGTAGTCGTCTACTGTCTGCCCTATCAAAGCAAGCACTTTATTTTTGTTAATCGTGATAGCTGTGAATGGAAACAAAAATAAAATAAAAATATAAATAAATTATACCTGTGCGCTTTTGATATTGGTTATATTTTACTAGATAAATTGTCTAGTGTCAAGATATTTTGTGTAGTTTTGGGTAAACTTTTTATATGGACAAAATTTTCTGTCAAAATTTAAAAACTGCGAGAATTGAAGCTGTTATGACACAAAAGCAAGTCGCAGAAAAGTTGAATGTTGTAGAAAGCTGCTATGCTAATTGGGAACAAGGGCGCACGGAACCTAATATTGCCATGCTAAGAAAACTTTGTGAATTATTTGATATAACTCTTGACGAATTAGTTAATGGTAAATAAGCGAAATATTTTTACGATACGAAAAGGACACACTGCCTTGAGCAATGTGTCCTTTGATTTTACTGTGGAGTGTCGTCGGGGGTAGATTCAGCAGGTGCAACTTCTTCCACGGGTGCAGCCTTGCCACGGCGACGGAAGAGTTTGTTGCGGAACAGCACCAGATTGAACGCTACGCACGCAACAAGCAGTATTGCAAAGGTGATGATTGATTCCGTAAGCCCCTTGGGACAATATCCAAGCACCAACAGCAAACCTCCGCCAAATGCTATTGCAGGCAAGCCCGAAAGCACCATATTGGAAGCCGCAGGCGTTTCCAGCTTGGGGTCGATTTCGCGGAGAAGTATCATTCCGTTGCTGGCTGTGCCCGTGAGCATGCCAAACATAGAAATGAAGCCCTCATGTTCGTAGCCCTTGTAAATATTGTTGGAAACCAAGCGAATGTACACAAATGTTGCCACCGCACCCACCGTGCAAATGATAAGCAGCTGCCACCACATTGTGGAAAATTGGTTCCAATCGATTGCAGCCACGCCGGCGATAATCATCATGTCGAACATAAAGCCACTGATACGGTCCAGTAGGAAATTGTTTGTTATTTCGCGCTTGATAACCTTTTTCTTTGTAAAGAAATTGAGCAATAGGCGTGTAAACAAGGCAAGCAGGGAACCCAAAAGGAAGTTGAAGCCCCACACCAAGTTTATCTTGACCAAGCTCATGATACCGTACACTACGGCGTAGATTGCCACCACCACAGCCACGTTGATGGTGAGCTTGTCCACCGATTCCGTATTGGGAATTTCGTTGTCGCCGACGTAATCTTCCAGTTTGTGCTCAACAACACGCTCGTCAGCGCTAATCACGCGTAGCTTGCCGCGCTTGCGCAAAATGTTTAGATACACCACGCCCACAATGGACGCCACGAAAAAGCCTATCGCAGCAATGCTCAAGCCAAATGTTGTGCCGCCCTGAAAACCGTAGTCATTTTCGAATATTTTGCCGTAGTTTAGTGCCTGTCCCGTGCCTTGACCGTATCCCAATGCAAGCAATACACCGCCTGCCGCCAAGGGGAAGCCTGCCACTACCGACAACAATATTGTGATACCGATACCCAACATCGCTTGCATGGAGTACACACTGCCCTGCAGCACGCCCGATTCCAAAATGGCTTTCGTCGAGGTCTTTTTGTTGCCTGTGTTCTTTTTGAGCGCAGTAGCAATGAAGCCAAGCGCCAGGCAATGGTAGGTCACTGTTTCCATCAAATCGTTGTTGATAAATTCGTTTACAGCGGGTATCAATTTGAGCAACAGCACTATCGTTCCGCCCAAAAGCGCCGACGGAATGAGGCTCTTGCGCATGAATGGAATTGCACGGCGAAGCGTATTGCCCACAAGCAATGCCCCAATAAGAATGAATATCTGTACAAGCCCCGTCCAAACCGAGCTGTCGGCAAAGCTTGATACTGTGAGCAGTAAATTTGTTGATACAGCGTTAGCGCTGCTTGGGATCGAGGTAAAGCCCATAGTATTTGTCTCCTCCTTTTTCTGCAATTTGTGTACAAACACGGTTGAAAAACAGCAAATATTTGATAGCGTTGAAGCGTTCGGTACCGATGGCTATGTAGGAGCGGGTGCCTACGTTGAAGGACATTTTTTCACTGTCCTGTGTGCTGCCTCCGAAAATCTCAGAGGTGGCAACCTGCCAATCGCCCACCGATAGCGTATCTTTGGTCAAGGTGAGCTTGCCCTGAGCTACAAGCACGCGTTGCTCCACCGTTTTGTCGTAGAGTGTGACGTTGTCGTCGCTAAGCAGAATGTCGCCGGAATTTAAGTCGTAGTCACGCACATATTGCTGTTGAAATTCGTACCAATCGACAAGCCTGTCGAGGTGGAACTGAGGGTCGGGTGAAGTCAGGTGTAAATCTTCGCCGTACGTCACCGTCAAGCCGCATTGCTCGCAACTTATATCATTGCCGTGCGAATGCAATGTGGACTGAGCACCGCATTTGGGGCAAACAAACAACAGCCGTTCCAGATATTCGGCGCGCTCGTTGGATTTGTACATCTCACCACTGTAGGAATCGACAACCTTGAGCCCTGATAAGATTTTTTCGTACAGTTCGTCGTCGGTCATGGCGCATATTTCTTCCCAGGACACAATTTCCCTGATTGCGCCGACGTGCTTGCCTTTGCGCTTGGACTTGCCCCACCGCGGGAGCACACCGTAGCCACCTTGAATGTTGTACAACACCAACGGAAGTTTTATCAGGCGCACAAGCTTGACCACTGCCCTATCAATGTAGAACATGCTGTCGTTCCACAGACGGTTGCCCTCGGGGAACACGGCGACATTGCCGCCCTCCTTGGCAATTTGACACATTGTGCGTATGCAGGACGAATCGGCAAACCCCTTACGCTTGGGAATGGGTCCAAAGCAGTAAAACAGCAACCGCAAATACCACTTTTGCGAATGTAACGCGTCGCTTGTTACGAAATAAATGGGGTGCTTGATGGTGAGCGCAAGGAACGCCGGATCCCAAAAGCTTTGGTGATTGGACATTATCAGGTAGTTTTGTCCCTTTTCAAGCTTCAGCGGCTTGGTTTTGAAATGGAATTTGTGCGCAAGGATTCGCACAATAGGGCGCGCTATCGCGAAAAAGAAACGATGTCGAAATTTGACATATTTTTTCATTAGTTGCCTCCTTGCATACCTACACAAATAGTTCACTTTTGTTAAATATACATAAAATATATATCATTTTAAAATTAAAATCAACTGAAAAATGTAAATAAGGCAAGAAAAAGGACACACTGCGTTAAAAGCAGTGTGTCCTTGTTACATTTTCGATAAGCCTCGGCTTTTAGAAGAATACGCCTCGTGCTTGTTCCTTTATTTCCTGCGTGGTTGTAAAGGGGATACGCGTTGTGTAGCCTGCGCGAGCGGCAACGATCATCTTGGTGGGCCAAGCGTAGATGTCGGTGTTCCAACGGTTAACCGTGTCGTTGTATAGCTCACGCGCTGCGGTAATTTCCTTTTGCAAGTAGCTGTTTTGACGGAACGCCTCCTGAATATCCTTGTGCGCTTGAAGCTCGGGATAGTTTTCCATAGCAACGTGAATTTGCGCGTACATGTGGTCGATTTCCTGCGCTACGTTGTTGCGTTCGCCGTCGGAATTTGCACCGCTGCGAAGTGCTGCAATTTGCGTAAACGTGGTCTTGTCCAGCTCAATGGACTTTTCCAAGATTTTTGCAGTGTTTTGCAGTATTACCACGCGTTGCTCTAAATAGTTGTCAATTTGCGAAGCGTCGTGTTGAAGCTTTTGTTGCAGCTTAAGTAGATATGTTCTGGCTTTTGTCTTCATGAACAGGAATACAATGCCGGGAATAATACCCAACACCCAAAGCATGATTTCAAATAGCACTGAGCCAAAACCCACCTTTACGGGGATTTGCTTTGCGATTACGTTTACGTCTCTGCCTTCCGCGTTAACCGGACCGGTCATTTCGTCAAGTTCGTTTGCCATAGTTATTCTCCTTTTATATTGTTGTGTTAATTTTTGTTTATTAGTTTTGCCGTAACTCCGCCCACAAGTATGGTTGTGTCGCTAGCCTCGTTGGATTGCAGATACTGCTCTCGCGTTAACTGAACCGCTTGCATTTGTAGATACGATTGCTTTTGTACCGGTATGTACTCTACCCAGTGTACAGGCACTTGATACGTCCTGCCATTGCGCGCCATTTCGGGCACGTAGGTTAACCTGTCTTCACCCCTATAGGCGTAGGAGGTGATTTCCGCCAGCGTTGCCTGTTCACTGACATTTACAGGCACAGCCTTTAGTATTTGCGGCGTTGTTGCATCTTCGGGCGCAAGCAGCTCTTTTCGGAAGTAGTTTGCCACCGATTCCATTTCGAAATCGCCAATGTTGCCGTGGTTTGTACATTCGCCAAAGTGCCTTGTCGGGCGCTCCTGTTGATATATGGGAATGGAAAACAGCGGCGCAAAGTCGAAATAGATTGATGCAAAGTACTGCATGTTGAAATTGATAAAGTTCTCCCGCGCCTGAGCCAAATCGAAGCTTGCGAACTGGGCTGGGTTGGCATCAATATCCAGGTCTGCACTGTGCGACGAGTAAATTATGTTTTCACAGCCGTTTTTTTCAAAGGTGAAGTCGTCGCCGTACGGCTCTTTGCATTTGAGTAACTGTACCATATTTTGTTGCGCTAACGGCGTGAACATCATACGGAACTGCGTTTCGTGATTTCTGTCTGTTGCGCCGAACAGCACTTCAAATTCGCTGTTGGCAAGCTTGTTGAAGGACTGTCCCTTTTTTACCGCCTCGCGCGATTTCTTTTCCAGTTGCTTTTCACCACTGCGGACAAGGGAGGCTATCTTTTTGTCGCTGGCATTCTTGGGGACGGTGGGATTGCGCGAAAATTTCAAGTCGGGCGCGGCGTCGTTGCCGTAGTACAGGCAGGTTGTAAAGTAGTACTCCGGCTTGGGCTTGACCACCGTTGCAACCAGCGTTTGGTACTCCGTCCTGGTGTGCGATTTGCCCTCCGAATCGGTGTAACGCTCCGTCCAGCTGACGGTGAGCGACCCACTGTAGGTGTGCGGGACAATCTCGCGCACAAAGTAGCGTATTAACAGAAACGGATTTCCGCAGGAGTTGCCCGAACGCGCGCAGTAAACGGATACGTCATTTTTGCCACTGACATCCAGCCCGAAGTTGTGCTTGAAGTAGTCGTGCTTGTCCTCGTCGAAGTACTTGTCCAGCTGTATGTGCGGCAGGGTGTTGTAAATGAGCTTGTCGGGGATGTTCCAACCGTATTTGATGTTTAGCGGGCGCATCTGCTCCCACGCTTGGGACTCAATATCGGCAACTTGCTTTTTGAACTCATCAACTACACTGTTGCCGTGCTTTATCTTGTTGTTGAGCACCTTTACAATTACCAATATTAGCGCAACGGCACCGCAACATGCAACGATGGGTAGCAATATCGCCAAGAAGAACAGATTGTCGGATTTTGCAAACACCACTGCCGTAACTATTGTCGCAAGCAACAGCACCACTATCAGAAATATCAGCCAACCGCGCAGATATTTGTGATTTTGTACGGTGTGGTCGGCGGCTTTAAGCTTGTTGAGCGCCTTGCTCCTTTCGGACATCAGGTGGGCGTTTTCCTGCTCGTCCACGCCCGACTCTGCCACCAGCTTGTCAAAGTACTCCTCCGTCAAAGCGCGGTGCTTGTCCTTGAATTCATTATTAAATTGTTGTATAGGTTGCAAAATTTCCGTCATAACCTACTTTTTTTCGAGCTTGTGTTTGTTGCCGTGCTCATCCATGATGTAGGTGTTGTCCAACACCTGCACTACACCCTGGCGCCACTCGGCAATGTACTCCTTGCGGAGCTTTGCTTGCTCTTCCTTTTCCTCGTCAGTCAAGCCCTCGGGTGTTTTGCTCTTATTTGCAAGTTCGTTGATACGTTTTATTTTTTCCTCTAGCATTGTACGTTGTTCCCTGTAAATTAAGATATAATTATTATAACATGCATATGAATGTATGTCAAACTATCGTCAAAATACGCTACAAGCAAACACTTGATTTTTTGTAACAGTTGATGTATAATATATCCACTGCGCTAAGCGGGGAGCTAGCGGTGCCCTGTTACTCACAATCCGCTACAGTGGGGCTGAATGTTGCAGGCGGCTTTCGGCGTGGAAAGCAGGAAGCGGCAAGGAGTGTTGATACCAAGGTCTTGTGCAACGTGAGGCTGTTAACCGTGTCAGGATGGGAACATAGCAGCACTACGCAGTTCGAGCGTGTGCCACAAGGGAGCTTTGGAGTAGCTACCTACCGAGATACCGTTTCGGCGTCGACTGTCAACTGCAAATGCGCAGTTTTTGCAAAAATTACGACCGCTTTTTTGCGGTCGTTTAACATAAGGAGAGAAAATGGAAGAGAAAAAATTTGCGGTACTTATCGACAGCGACAATGTATCGAGCAAATACGTCAAGATAATACTGGACGAAATAACAAACCTGGGCGTTGCAACAATCAAGCGTATATATGGCGACTGGACAAGTGGCAAAACGCACTGGAAGAGCGTACTGCTTGACTACGCGCTAACACCCATGCAACAGTATGCCTACACGTCGGGCAAGAACTCGACAGATTCGGCAATGATAATTGACGCCATGGACATACTGTACACAGGCGACGTGGACGGATTTTGCATAGCAAGCTCGGACAGCGACTTTACCAAGCTGGCAACAAGGCTGCGCGAGGCAGGCAAGATTGTAATAGGCATGGGCGAAAAACACACACCGCAACCGTTTGTAAAGGCGTGCAGTCAGTTTAAGTATATCGACTTGATTGCGGCAAACCAAGGCAGTGCTGAAAAGGCAAACAAGCAAGCAAAGCCCAACAACAAATCGGCAAAGTCAGCTAAATCGGCGAAGAAAGGCACTACTGCTGACAAGACGGACAGTGCTGCAAAGGCGGAAGCAAAAAGTGAAACGGTAACGGCACTTGAAGAAGCGCCAACAGAAAATAACGTCACAACAAAGGTGGAAGACACAACAACACCCATTGACGAAATAAAAAGCGCCGTACTCCAAATAATGGAAGACAGCGACGACGAAAGCGGCTTGGTGCCTGCAAGCAAGGTGGGAACAATATTGCAAAACAGATTTTCCGACTTCGACTGCCGCAACTACGGCTGCAAGAAAATGGCAGATTTGTTGAAGAAGCTGCACATTCCCACCGTTAAATACTCCGACCCCAACAACCCAATTCCCAACGCGGCAATACTGTACATCAAAGTTAAATAGTTTTTCCCTCAGTCACAACGTGAAAACTCCCCTTGAAACAAACAAGGGGAGCCTTTTTTTGCCTATTGAATGTGAATATTCCGTAGGTGTGAGGGGTTAGAAGCGAGGTAGGCGAGGCGCACGCGGCTTGACCGACAGGAGTGTACTGAGCGTACATGACTAAGGGCAAACGCAAGTGCAACAATGCATACCGACGCTTATAACCCCTCACACGAGTTTTCCTATTTCGCGCTTTAGGCGATTAATTATTTTCTTTTCCAGCCTGGATATGTACGACTGTGAAATGCCCAGCAGGTCAGCTACTTCCTTTTGTGTGCGCTCATCCTCACCGTCCAAGCCGAAGCGCATTTCTATTATTTGCTGTTCGCGCTTGGACAGCCGCGACAATCCTTCCGTCAGCAGCTGGCGTTCCACCTGCCCCTCAACGTGGGTATAAATTGCGTCGCTATCCGTACCTAGAATGTCGGCAAGCAGCAGCTCGTTTCCCTCACCGTCTACGTTTAACGGTTCGTCAAGGCTCACTTCCGCCTTGCGTTTGGACAGTTTGCGTAGATACATCAAAATTTCGTTTTCGATACAGCGACTTGCGTAGGTGGCAAGCTTGATTTGCTTTTCCGGCTTGAAGCTGTTGATTGCCTTGATAAGCCCGATTGTTCCAACGGAAACAAGGTCCTCCATGTCCAGCCCACTGCTTTCAAACTTTTTGACAAGGAATACGACAAGGCGCAGATTGTGCTCCACCAGCTTGTCCTTTGCCAGATTGTCGCCATTGGCAATTTTTGCAAGCAGTTCGCTTTCTTCCTCGGCAGATAGCGGATGTGGCAACGCTTCCGAGCCGCAAAGATAATGCACCATAGACGGTGACAGCGACAGCTTTTCCAATAGCTTTTTCAAAAAATCTATTAGTTTCATACTTCACCTCCGCAGAATTCGTTGGATAAAATAACATTGTACAATGTTTGACACTTGTTGACGGGCAACGCCAAATACACCGCTAGCTTTTTGTCATTGCACACCACTTCGCCCTTGACTGCCTTGACCGATGTGCTACCCGTAACGGTTGTAACCTGTACGTCCACGGCTTTGCCTGCCAGTACCTGCTGGGCGAAGTAGTCGGCAAAGCCCGCAAACCTTTTTGTTACGAAACAGACGGGTACGCCGTCATGCATCAAGGTGTTGCCGCTGTCGCAAAAACCCGTGAGGCAGTACTGTTTGTCCAGTATCACGGTAATTTTTGCGATGTGGGGAGCAAATTTCTTAACCTGCTTGACGTACACCGCAATGCTGTAGCACACAAAGCCCATAAGTGCCACTGCCAGTACGTAAACAAACAGCGGCACCCGCATTTGATAAAATTCGCCGCTTGGGGTGAGGTAGTCGATGTTGAACAGGTTGAACAGCCCAACTATCGCCCCACCTAAAACAAAGGTATATGCAGTTGTCAGCAAAATATGCCAAAAAAGTTTTTTGCCAAAGCCCACCGTTACAATACACATGCAAACAAGGCAAGCTGTTTTGACAAGGTACGTCCAAAAGCCCGACACATACACGCTCACAACGGCGCACGCAGCCCCTACCGCCCCGCCCAACACCACGCGGAACTTTCGGTAAGGAATTTTCAGCGTTACTGTTGCCGCCCACAGTAGCAGCGTGTCAATGACTAAGTTGTCGGCTATGACGTACTCAATGTAGACGTTCATACCGTAATTGTATTTACTGTATTTAGCGATATAATGCAAAGTTTTGTAATACACGCCAATTTTTTGTCAGCTGGCAAAAAAAAGGCTCCCCTTTCACTGAGGGGAACCCTTTTGGTTTGATTGTCGGTTTATCTTTCTACTTCTCTGTACACTGTACCGTTAATATACGGTGTGGGGTCTACAACAACATTGTTCTTTTTTACTTGCAAGTGCAAATGTGCACCGTCCAGGTATTCCGCAGATGCAGAAATGCTCACTTCGCCAATTACTTCACCTTGAGATACCTTTTGATTTTTTTGCACCTGTACGTTTTGCAGGGATCCGTAGGTTGCAATTACATTGTCACCGTGGTCGATAACAACGTAGTTACCTTCGTTAAAGGTTGAACCGACGTCGATAACTGTGCCTTCATACATTGCAACAACATCTGTGCCTTCGCTTGCAAGCAGGTCTACTGCCTTGTGTGCTGCCCACACTTCAAGCGTGCGGTTGTACTCAAAGGGGTTATCCGCGCCTGATGTGTAATCCATGCTCTTACCCGTGTATTTGAGGGGAGCTGTGAAGTAAATCTTTACCTTTTCCTTGCTGGGGGGATTGGGCGTGTCATCGTCGGGCTTGTTGCCGCCTTGATCATCGTTGGGTTTGTTTACCACGGTGTCATCGGGAATGACGGGCGTGTTTCTTGTCAAGGTGACGGAAAGTACAACTGCCGTAATCGCCAGCACGCAAAAGATAAGTAAGAGTAGCGCTGCATTGTTGCGCAAAAATCTCTTAAATTTGCTGGGTTGTTTTGTTCTGTTCATTTGATGCCTCCAATATAAGTTTATCGTGATTGTTCCCTATTTACGGTTTAATATACCTGCCACGGTAATTTCTAGGGGTATGTAACACTGGGCTTAGTAGCTGCCCAAGATTAGCGGACTACCGACGGTAACAGTTCCGTCCTTGTAGGCTATTTGTAAATTTACCTTTGCTCCGTCCAAGATAACGCCACCGGTAAGACGCGCGCTGTTGCCGCAGATAATGTGCAAGCCGTCCAGATTTAGCCTTGAACTAACCTGCAAATTGAATAACCGTACAATACGATCTACATCCTGGCTTGTCCCCTCGAAGCAAAAGCTGAAGCCGTCCACATTGCTGCATTGCGCAAGCGTTTGATTAAGGTCAGCAACGCGGCACTGCACTATCTTGCCACTACCCATGTCAATATTGTCCATGCGTGTGTCGCGACAGTACACAGATACCGTTGCATCGGCGTCTATCTCTTCGATGTACACCTCCAGCCCCTTTGGCATGAAGTGTATCAATACTCCCACAATTACCGTTGTTAAAATCAGTGTTACAATAAACCGTTTCATAATGTCACCGCCAACATTGTTGACATCAATGAAAGCAAAAATACCTGCAAAAAAAATATAATAAAAAACGACAAAAAACCCACAACCGCGGTGGTTGTGGGTAAACAGTTAAAGTTCCATATTTAATAATTTTACACTCTAGAAATTGAGGTGGCTCAATCATACAGTTTCGAGACGGGCAGGTCGGTATAGACGCGTTCAATTGCCTCGGCAAAGGTGTCGGCAATGCCTACAATTTCAATTTTACCAATCTTTTTGCTTTGAGGCAATTCGATTGTGTCCAACACTATCAGCTTGGACAGCGCGCTATTTTCCAGTCGCTCGATTGCGGGACCGGACAGCACAGCGTGCGTACAGCAAGCTATTACTTCCTTTGCGCCCTGCGCCATTAGCGCCTCGGCACCCTGACAAATTGTGCCGCCTGTGTCAATCATGTCGTCCAGCATAAGGCAGGTGCGCCCCTTTACGTCGCCGATGACGTTCATAACCTCCATTACGTTTGCTTGCGGACGGCGCTTGTCTATAATAGCCAGCGGAACATTGAACTTGCTAGCCATCGCGCGCGAACGCACCACGCTACCCGTGTCGGGGCTTACAATTGTCAACGCTTCGGGCACACCAATCTTGCGGATATACCGCGAAATTACCGATTCGCCCTTGAGGTTGTCAACAGGGATATTGAAAAAGCCCTGTACCTGGCTGCTGTGCAAGTCCATGGTGAGCACCCTGTTTGCACCGGCAGTTTGCAAAATATCGGCAACAAGCTTGGCGGAAATAGGATCGCGACTGCGCGCCTTGCGGTCCTGACGGGCATAGCCGAAATAAGGAATTACTGCGGTGATACGCCCTGCGGAAGCGCGCTTGCATGCGTCCATGATAAGGAGCAACTCCATGAGGTTGTCGTTGACGGGGGTGTTGGTAGATTGCACTACGAACACGTCGCAACCGCGCACGGATTCCTTGATGTTTACACACGTTTCGCCGTCGGAGAACTTGCCAACCTCGAGCTTTCCCAGCTCCAAATCCAACCGTGAGCAGATTTCCTTTGCCAATTTTTGGCTGGAATTGCCTGCAAAAATCTTGATTGCGCCGTGTATTTGATTGAGCATAACAACTTTCCTCTGTTTGCTAAATATTGCATATTTATTGTAGCTTTATACGCAAAAAGTGTCAAGCAAATACAGGTTCATATGTACACGCTCGCAAGTTTACGCGAGCGTATTTGTTGCCACAGCTTAACAAAGTATTGCGACGCTTATAGCCCCTCACACTTTCTTTTCGTAGTTGCCACAGTAATGAGCTGTTTCGCAATCGTCACAGGGTGTAACAGTGATTTGCGAAAGCTTGCAACAACATTGCGCGTTGTCGTGATACTTGCACGCACATACGTCGCACATAATAGTTTGTTGGTTTTTCATAATTCACCTCCTGCTAACATTGTGAGCATTTTGCATTGACTTGATACTCTTTTTAATGTATACTGAACGTAGATTGTTGTTTTAAAGGAGACAATATGAAAGTACTACTACTCGCCGACGTAAAAGGTCAAGGAAAAAAGGGAGAAATAATCAACGTATCGGACGGATATGCAAATAACTTTTTGTTCAAAAAGGGGTTAGGCGTTGTTGCCACTGCGGACAAGATCAACTCCGTTGACATACACAACAAGGCTGTGGAAAAGCAAAAGGCAGCCGAACGTCAAAAGGCGCAGGAGGACGCAAACAGGCTGAAAGGTCAAACTGTGAAGATTACCTCCTCCACAGGCGCGCAGGGCAAGATGTACGGCAGCATCACCAACAAGGAAATTGCCGAAGAGCTCACAAAAATGGGCTTCCCCGTTGACAAAAAACAGGTTGTACTAAAGGACCCCATCCGTCAAAAGGGCAACTACACCGTTACCGTGAAGATGTACACGGAGATTTCCACTACCGTTAACGTCATCGTAGAGTGAAACAATTGCTCAGACCTTCTTGCGTAAAGGAGGTTTTTTCTTTTAAGTTTGTTTTAATTTATTTTTTTTACAATTACTGTACAAAATAGTAAGCAAATGTTAAACTTATATGTAATCACAGGCGTTAGCAAACGCACTGAATGGAGCAGTAAATGCAAATTGTACAGGTAAACAAAAGCTTAATAAAGAGCTTTGTCGATTTCCCCGACCGACTGTATGCCGGCGACGACAAATACGTGCCCTACATGAAGGGAGACTTGACAAAGACACTCAACAAACTGTTACTTAAAGAAAAAAGCTACGTTGCACTACTTGCCGTAGAGGGCAAAAAAGTGTTGGGACGGGTGTTATTTACCCTTAGCAAAAACAAGCAGCTGGGCACCGAAAAATGCGGCTTTTTCAGCATGTTCGAATGCGTAAACGACCAGGTTGTTTGCAACGAGTTGCTCAACGAAATGGTACGCATACTCAAACAATGGGGCGCGGAATACATTTCCGGCACTTACTTCCCCTACGATCAGGACAACCGCCGCGGAATACTTGTGGAGGGGTTCGACCGTGCACCGCTGATATTTACATCCTACAACAAAACCTATTACAGCGAGCTGCTCACATGTTACGGACTTAGCAAGCACGCCGACACGCTGGAATACAAGCTGGAAATTGACAAAATTACCAGCTACGACAGGGTAAAAAAGGTAGCACAGTACGCAGAAAGAAAATTCAACTTCCGCGTGGACACGGTGGATTGGTCGCGGATAGAAGAGGACATCAAGGACGTACACGCCGTCATGGAGGCATCCACAACGGACATTATTTACCAGGACGCACCGTCAATCGAAGCGTTGAAAAGCATTGTTGTAGGCTGGAAAAATTACCTCAACAAAGATTACCTGCTCATTGCGCGCAGTAACGACACAAATGAACCCTTGGGCGTTGTGATTGCACTGCCCGACTACTTCGAGGTGTTCAGAAAAATGCGCGGCAAGATGGATTTAAAGGGACTGATAACCTTTCAACGCGAACGCAAAAAGATTAAATCAGTGCGGGCTATCCTGCAGTACGTTATCCCCAAGTATCAGGCGCTGGGCGTGGCAATGTCACTGTACTTCAAGCTGTTTGAAACCATGGCGAACAACGGCGTAACGTATATGGAAGCCGGCACGATAATGGAAAACAATGCGCAGTCCAACAATGCGTTAAAGGCAATTGGTTCGCAGCTTGCGCGCGTTTACCGAATTTACTACAAGGAGATTTGACAATGACTACACTGTGCACAGTATTGGCAATTGTTGCCATGCTTGCTGTACCCGCGTTTATACTGTGGCTCACCAAGAAAGTAAAATTTCTCAACTTTATCGGTGCAATTGCACTGTGCTATGCACTGGGAATTGTAATTTCCGTGATACCTATCCCCTACGACAAGGGCACTACGGAAATGATAGCTTCCATCTTCGTTGCCATTGCAATACCGCTTATTCTGTTCAGCTTCGATATTGTCAGCGTGAGATACCTTGCCAAGAAAACAATCATTTCCTTTGCGTTGGTTATTGCTTCGGCAGCTGTGATATCCGTTGCGGCATTTTTCATTGCAAACGCGGCAGGGCTAAACAACGCCAGCCAGCTTTCCGGCATGACCACCGGCCTGTACACAGGCGGAACGCCCAACTTGATTGCAATAGGCACCAGTCTACTTGACGAAGCTAACCGCGACAATGTTATCGCTGCTGCACAACTGTCCGACTTTTTCGTAGGTGGCGTGTACTTCCTGTTGATACTGACGGTAATAAAGCCCATTTACCGCAAGATTCTCGGAGACAAAACCCCGAAGCAAGTTGCTACAGTGGCTGACGAAGTGGGTGCGGAAGAGAAAGCAACACTGGCGGAAAAGGCAGCTACCGAACAAAACACAGCAGGCGAATACGACTACAAGTCCATTCCCCGTGACAAAAAGTCAATAGGCAAGCTCATTGGTGTTATTGCACTTGCAATCGGTTGCTTGGCAGTGGGCGCAGGCTTGGAGATACTTATCAACGGCAGCCTTGACGGTAGCTTGTTCATCATTCTAGCCGTTTCGATACTGGGCATTGCGTTCAGCTTTGTCAAGCCGATACGCCGTGTAAAGGGCTCATACCAGTGCGGACAGTACCTGATACTGATATTCTCACTGGGGCTGTCCATGAGTATTGATATTTACCAGCTGGCTGTGGAAATACTGCCAACACTACTGTTCTTTGCTTGTTCGCAGATTGCCGTGATACTATTGCACTTGCTGCTGTGCAAATTATTCAAAATCGACGCAGGTACGGCGCTCATAACAAGCACAGCGGGCATTTACGGTCCCCCGTTCATTGCACCCGTTGCCAACGCTTACGGCGACAGAGAGCTAATTGCGCCCGGCATCATTTGCGGCACCCTTGGACTTGCAATCGGCACACTGCTCGGCTTGGGTATAGGAAGCTTACTCGCATTATTCTGAAATCAAACCAATCTAATAAAATATGTACATATATGCAAATGCTCACTTCATACACGAAGTGAGCATTTTTGTTAAATATTTGTTTTTATTAAAAGTCTGATAAGCCTAGTATATATTCAGGAGAAACATCAAGTACTTTGCACAATTTTGCAAAAGTATCAAGCGCAGGCATAGCTCTACCAGAGATATATTGCCCTACTGTCGGTTGCTTGACACCGATTTTATTAGCAATTTCCGTTTGTGTCAAACCACTCTGTCTTATCGCTTCCGCTAATCTCTCATGTATCTGTTGCAATGAAATCATATGACATCTCCTTCTATTCCATTTTATAGGAATAGCCTATAAAATTCTTGACTTATAGGCACCGCCTATGATACTATTTGCAATATAAGCATTGCCTATAATTTATATTTTAAGGGGATTGATATTGTGATATGCAGTGAGGATTTCAAAAACAAATTTCACGCACTTATTGACCCACTCGGAATGTCATCAAAAGAAAGTTGCGCTATGCTCATTGGAATACCGTTCGGCGCTTTTAACAATGCCTATAATTATGGAAAATTTCCACAAATCGACTACGGAATAGCCATAGCGGAATTTTTCGGCGTTTCGCTGGACTTTTTATTTCGGGGAGCGGACGGAGAAATTAACAAATCTTCAAATATATTTTATATCAGGTTCAATAAACTACTGGATACTTTAGAAGAAAAAGACAAATTAAAACAAGCAAAACTACTGGGGCTTCCACCTACTATATTTCACAATGCTTGCAGTGGTTTTTACCTGCCGGCAAAACTGGCAAAACAAGTTGCTGGTTTTTTCGGGGTGTCCGTTGATTTTTTACTTGGTCTAACGGACGAGAGGAATTAAAGGATAATCAATCTGATTGCGGTAAATTTTAGCTGGGAATAACGCGTGCATACCGAAATATAGAAGGTGAGAGTTTTGTGCGCAATACACTCACCTTTACCTTACCTTAATATCTAAACACAAAATAAAAAACTCACTTCGTAGATTGAAGTGAGTTTTTTTTGATTAAATTTATTATTGTTAAATTACTTAAGTTCAGCTTCAGCGCCTGCTTCGGTCAAAGTCTTAACGATACCTTCAGCAACGTCCTTGGGTTGAGCTTCCTTAACTGTTACGGGAGCGCTTTCAACCATGTTCTTAGCTTCAACAAGTCCAAGACCTGTGAGTTCGCGAACGGCCTTGATAACAGCAATCTTGTTGCCGCCAACAGACTTCAAAACTACGTCGAATTCTGTCTTTTCTTCAGCTGCGGGAGCTGCGCCACCTGCTACTGCACCACCTGCTACTGCGATGGGAGCTGCTGCGCTTACGCCAAATTCTTCTTCGATAGCGTGTACAAGTTCGTTGAGTTCCAATACAGAAAGAGCCTTGATCTCTTCAATAAATTTCTTTGTATCCATTATTGTATATCTCCTATTTTAATTAGTTTGTGTTGTTTCCGCAAGGTGGAAACTGCCCTTTTTACAGGATTATTGACCCTGTTTCTCGGCAACAGCGTTCAAAGCCACTGCCAATCCACGCATGGGCGCGGACAGTACAGATACCAACATTGCAAGCAATGTTTCTCTGTTGGGAACATTAGCCATAGCGTCGCAAGTTGCAGCGTCGGCAAATTTCTTGTCGAACATACCGCACTTAACCTTCATCTTGCCGTACTTTTTGACAGCTTCAGCTGCTACCTTAGCTGGTGCGATAGCGTCACTAGTACCGAAAGCGAATGCGCTGGGGCCGTTCAAAGCTTCGTCAAATTCGGTGTAACCAAGTTCGTTCAAAGCCTTTCTTACAAGTGTGTTCTTGAGTACCTTGTATTCAACGTCGTTCTTTCTGAACTCAGCGCGGAATTCGGTATCTTGAGCAACGGTCAGTCCCTTGTAGTCGATGATAACGAAAGAATGACTGTTTTCGATAGTTTCTTTGATTTGTTGAACAATCTCTCTCTTCTCAAGCTGTGCAGGACTCAGATGACCTTCTTGATGTGCCATGATGTTTTGTTTCTCCTTGTTTATATTTTTACCCCATATCGACCTGGGGAATAAAAAACCCTTGTACCGTACAAGCGTCAGTACAAGGGTAGGAGTCTAATTGAGACTGTAACCAAGTTGTACCTCGGCAAGATTTACTGTTACTTGCTGTCTTTGGAACGGTTTGGGGTTTTGTATTCAGTTTTACGATCTGTAAGTAACCTTGATGCCGGGGCCCATGGTTGTTGCAATAGCAACGGACTTGAGATATGTGCCCTTAGCTGCTGCGGGTTTAGCCTTGATGATAGCGTCCATGATTGTGGTTACGTTTTCAAGAAGCTTATCCTTACCGAAGGACTTTTTGCCGAAGATTACATGGCAGATAGCTTGTTTGTCAACACGGTATTCAACCTTACCTGCTTTGACGTCGGAAATTGCCTTTGCAATGTCCATGGTAACGGTGCCGCTCTTGGGGTTGGGCATCAAGCCCTTGGGTCCCAAAACCTTACCCATACGACCTACAAGACCCATCATGTCGGGAGTTGTGATCATTACGTCGAAGTCGAACCAGTTTTCCTTTTGGATCTTGTCGATGTATTCTTCTGCACCTACGTAATCTGCGCCGGCAGCAGTAGCTTCGTCAGCCTTTGCGCCCTTAGCGATTACCAATACGCGAACGGTCTTACCTGTTCCGTTGGGAAGCACCACTACGCCTCTTACCTGTTGGTCAGCGTGACGGGGGTCTACACCCAGCTTTACGTGAAGTTCCAATGTCTCGTCGAATTTAGCAGTTGCAACCTCAAGTGCCTTTTCGATTGCTTCAGCCATGTCGTATTGTTTGCTCTTGTCGATTTGCTTTAAAGCGTCAACATATTTCTTTCCCATAATGCGCCTCCTAGTCCACAACGGTAACGCCCATACTGCGCGCCGTTCCTGCAATCATCGAGCAAGCTGACTCGAGTGATGCTGCGTTAAGGTCAACCATCTTGAGCTTTGCAATTTCTTCGATTTGAGCCTTAGTGATCTTAGCTACCTTCGTCTTGTTGGGTACTGCGCTACCGCTTTCAATTCCGCAAGCCTTCTTGATAAGCACGGGTGCGGGCGGAGTCTTCAATACGAATGTGAAGCTGTGGTCTTGATAAATTGTTACAATTACAGGAATGATAAGTCCTGCTTTGTCTTGTGTTCTTGCGTTGAAGTCCTTGGTGAATGCGGGAATGTTAATTCCGTGAGGACCGAGCGCAGAACCTACCGGGGGTGCCGGTGTAGCCTTGCCGGCAGGAAGTTGAAGTTTAACAACTGCCGATACCTTTTTTGCCATGGTGAGTTCCTCCTTTTCGTGGTTGTAGCGAAACTGTCCCTAATTAAATTTAAACAGCCTCTCCCATTTACCTGTAAAGCGACAGGCGGCGCAAAAATTTAACTATTCCCCGTCGGTATTTTCCACTACTACGGGATTAGCAATCTTTTCCAATTGAATAAAGTCCATATCAACGGCTGTTTCGCGACCAAACATGTTCAACACTACCTTTGCCTTTTGACGGGCAAGGTCAATCTCCTTGATAACGCCAACCAAGCCTTCAAAGGGGCCGGAAATGACCGTTACATTGTCGGAAACCTGCATTGTGAAGTCCACAACAGGGTCTTCAAGGCGCAAACGCTTCACTTCGTCCTCTTCAAGGGGCCAAGCCTTACCGTTGGGGCCGACAAAACCCGTAACTCCGCGAGTGTTCGTCAACATGAACCAAAGCTGTGAAGAATAGATAAGCTTTATAAACACGTATCCGGGCATAACCTTGGCTTCGTACGCCTTGCGCTTACCGTTTCTTTCCTCAATAAGCGTTTCGGTGGGAATCTTGGTGTCCAAAATGACATCCTGCAAATTGCCGTTTTCCACCATTTGCTCGATGCTCTTCTTTACCAAGCTTTCATAGCCCGAATATGTGTGCAATATATACCACTTTGCTTTCTCTTTGCTCATACCTTATTACTAGGACATCAACGACACAAGGAACGCAAACAGTGCGTCTACGCCGAAGATAATTACCGCAAAGAACAAAACTACAAGCAAAACGATACCTGTATTTTTCAATACGGTCTTGAAATTGGGCCAAGATACCTTTTTAAGTTCTGACCAACTTTTTACAAAAAACGCGCCAAGTCTCTTGAACAGATTGGGTTTTTTTGCCTTAGCTTGAGCTGCCATAGTATCACTCCTTACTTGGATTCTCTGTGAGTTGTGTGCTTTTTGCAGAATCTGCAATACTTGTTACGTTCAAGTCTGTCAGTTGTGGTTTTGCCGTTCTTGAAAGTGTCGTAATTGCGTTGTTTGCACTCGGTGCAAGCAAGAACAACCTTCACTCTGTTACCTTTTTTCGCTGCCATATAATCTATTCTCCTGTGTTGCGTAAGCGGGGAAAAATCCACTTTTTTTGCACGCAAAAAATTACACCCCTTACGGAATGCTAGTTAATAATACCATATTTGTGCATCGATGTCAACGATATTTAAGACATTTGGCAACTAAAATTGCCGCTTGACACCCCTCTGCAATGTATAAAACGGGTAATTTATTGACTGTTTTTAATTTGTAGTATATTATTATAATGTTATCATTTAAAAGTATATATCATAGTTAACATCAAGGAGTATATATGATAGACGAAAACAAGCCATGCCTGCGCCTGCGCAACCAAACAACGCGCGCGGAGGAAACGTACTGCAAGTATTACCTGAAAAATTTTCGCGGATACATCAAGCACGTATTCATAAATTTCCAAGCCATCGGGCTGTTTGTTATGGCGCTAGCCATTGTTGCGACAATTACACTAGTGTTACCTAATCTAATGGAAGGCGACGATGACATTATGCCTTGGATTATTGCGTACGCATTTCTGTTTATATCGGTGTTCTTTTACATATACTTTACAGTCCAAAAATTGTGGTTTTGGAAATACGCAAAATACGTCGTTGTTACCAACGAAGGCATTTGGATAATGTATTACAGCACCTTTTGGTGGGGCGTAGATTTTAGGGGTAAAAAGCATTTTTGGAATCCGTCTTGGTCGTATTATACTTGGAACGAGATAAAAATCACATCTGACGACAGCGCCCGCCCAAGAAGCCCTGTCAAATTGGGAAATATGGAAGACGACTTCGACCACGCAGTAACAAAGTCCACTCAACTGACAAGTTTGTACTTGACGCGTTTTGACGGCGTGCAACAAATACACTTCCTTGAAGAACAAGATGCGAACGAAATACTTGCCTACGCCAAGGAACAACAGAAACGCAAAAAGCGCAAAAAGAAGGATATGGAAATAATAGTAGAAGAATACGACAAGATACCGGACGAATATATAAATGACGACGAGCCATAGCCTCGTCGTTTTTTTTAGATTTGAGTATTGACAAACACTATTTTTTAGTTTAGAATAGTATCCCCATCGATTAGGGCATGAATTACTTAGAATATATCCATTAAATACTGCATAAAAGAGGTACACTATGATAGATTACAAAAAGCTGGTAAAGGAAGCATACGAAGCGCAAAAATTTGCTTATATCCCCTACTCTCACTGGGCAGTTGGAGCAGCGCTATTGACCAAAGACGGCAAGATATACCGTGGCTGCAACATCGAAAGCTCCACATTCTCCCCCACCAACTGCGCGGAACGCACAGCTTTTTTCAAGGCTGTATCGGAGGGTGAACGCGACTTTGTTGCTATCGCAATTGTCGGCAACGACATCAACACACCCATTGGCAAGGGAGACTTTTGCCCGCCGTGCGGAGTGTGCCGGCAGGTAATGACGGAGTTTTGCCCCGGTGACTTCGAAATAGTGCTCGCAAAGGGCTACGACGACTACGAAGTACACACGCTTGCCGAGCTCATGCCACTTGTGAGCTTGCCGCTTAGCAAGTAAAGCCATTTATCACGTCAACATACAATATAATAAACAAAACAACGCTTGGAAAGCTCCAAGCGTTGTTTTTGTGTTTAGATGTGTTTACCACACATAAATGTTATTTGTTACGTAGTTGTACGCTGTTCCCGACGTGGGGGTCATGAGGTTGAGTTCATATGTAGCGTTCATGATTTCTATCATTTCCGCGGTTCCGTTTATTTGAGTGAGCTTGACGTTACCGTCGTTGAAGTTGCCCTCATCGTCGTAGCCTACGTTGTCGAAGTTGCCTGTGTGAATGATATTTGCAGTTATCACACCAAGCGCGCTGTCAATGGGTGACAAGTCTGCTTTCAGGGCAAAGGTACCTATTTCTGTCGCTTCGACGTAGCTGTAGGTGTAGGATTTGAATATGTCTTCAATGCCGTACACGTTGGTGTTTTCCTTGCCGATAGCCTTGCGTATTTGACTGTCAATCATATTACCAAGGTT
Source organism: Clostridiales bacterium (assembly GCA_022508345.1). GTDB lineage: Bacteria > Bacillota > Clostridia > Christensenellales > CAG-314 > Fimimonas. The sequence goes on from JAFLVK010000001.1 coordinate 270,769, forward strand.
GATTGTGTCAAGTATGTAACCTACCATTGTCGAGGTGTCGGCAGTAAATTCCGAAAGCTTCATGTTCTCAATCATAAAGCTGGGCAGTTGATTGCCTACGGGCGCTTGGGTGTCCAGGAAGGATTGCTTTTTGCGCCATGCAGCGTGCAAAATGCTGTTGCTACAAGTCCAGTTTCCGCAACGGCTGCAATAGGTGTAGTCACTGTAGGAATCACGGTACAGGCTGACAGTGCTGTCCTTGGTGTTGAGCAACATGTAGCTGTATCCGCCGTCGTCGGCGTAAATCATGCCACTGAGTATACCTGATGCGTCGCGCGAAAGCTTTACAGCAAGGTACACGTTGTTGTCACTGTCGATATCGACGTGTATTGTGATGCCGATTATTGCTTTGTTGCCAAGAAGCGTAGCGTTGATCTTTCCCTCAAGTGCAAACGACCTGTAGCCGTTTTCGTCCGTGTTGTCCGCCGTGATGATAAATGCGGAAAGCAACTCGCGTATGCTGTCGAAGTTCATGTGGCTGTTGATGTCGCCGCGTTCTTGGAAGTATGATTCTATGTAATCACGTACGTATTCGAATTCGTCCGTGCCTTCAATCTTGTTGGAGCCTGTTACCACTACTTCCACCAGGTTGACCGATACGTTGCCGTAACCCAGTGTCAACTGGTCGAGGCTCAAGCCCTCATTGCCGTATTCGGACACTTTCAGCGTTATCGGTTCACTGTCGAACTTGTTGGAGTCGATTGCGCTACCGTTGATTTGCAGTGTGAATTTCCTGTCGACGTACGAAATGGATTCGATTATCTGCGACACGTTACCCAGCGTCATCTTGCCTTGCGCATTTGCCATTGCCGACTTGACGTCGTCTATCACGGTGCCTATTTGCGGTACAACCTTGATTAGCGCGGGCAACAAGTCGATTGTTTCCTTGATTGCATCAAGAGACACTGTTGCTTTGAGTTCGTTTTTGTTGTTGTTACTCTTGTTGGAATCGTATGTTGCGTAAATTCTGCCGTCGATGAACGCTACGTCAAGATACAGGAACTCATTGCCGTCCTTTTGCACTGTGAGCTTTGCGCGCACTTTGCTGTTTTGCGGTGCCGTCTTGTTGTAGTAGAACGCCACGTACGAGCCACTTAAAATTTGATATTTCGTTGTAGTTCCGTCGTCGTTTTTGACGGTTATTTCCGAATCTTTGTTGAAGCTGAACATCCAGCTGTTTGTGTGCACCAGGTTGTAGATAGGTCCTTCGCCGCCCTCGCCGTAGTAGAAGTCGTCAAATACCTGATCGACACTTACGTAATCGCTATCCTTGTCGGAGAACTTGGTGTACTCATGGCAAATAGAGCTGAAGGTAACAACGAAGTCACTTTGCAGCATATCAACGGGAACGGTTATGCTGTTGAGCCCCCTGTTGAATGAAGCTGTGATGTCAAAGCCCAATGCCTTTGCACCAACAAGTACGTTGCCGTCACTGCGTGAGATAAACAGCGATTTCACAATTGCTTTCAGGTCGATGTCGCCACCAAGCGAACCGAACAGGTCGGGCAAAGCCTGATCGCCTGCACCGGCGTACTCGTTTACAATGTCGTTAATGCGGTTAACAATGCTTGCAATGTTGTTGATTTGTACAAGGACGTTGAGGTGTTTGCCGTTTGTAAGCTTCAAAACATTGTCGCTAACTGTGTACTTCGCGTCGAGATACGTCACGGTACCGTTGGGCATTGTAGTTTCAATACGAATGAGTATTACACCGTTTAACAGGTCAAGGTTAGCGTAAATTACATTGTGTTCGCCGCTTGTGTTGGCATTGTTGTCCACCTTGACGTCAACTACAATGTTCGTGCTAAAGTTGCCGTCGGGAGCAGTGATTTCGCCGTCAAAGGCAAAGATATTTGCATTGTTGATGTTCAGTGCGATACCGTTGTAGCTTAAGCCGTTTACGGAAATGCTAAGTCCGTTTGCGTTAGCCAATGCCAGTGTAAAGATGTTCAAGCCGAACTGCTGTCCGTTTACACCCAACGTCACGTTGCCGTTGTTGTAGGTGAGCGACGACAAAAGCTGTTCGAAGTTTACTTCACTAGCAGGTGTGTTCAATACGTTGAGTACAAGCTCCACTATTTGGTCAACGTAGCTGTTGTAGCCCTGGGCCTTGGACAGTGTTTCCTTGATGCTATCCAATGTCGTTTCGCCCTTGTCGGTGTTGTCACCAAGGGACAGAGCAAAGCGTATGTCGCCCGACTGTAGATACAGTACTTTGTCCACAACCCACAGCTCGCCCGCTATCATTTGCGTGCCTTCGTAGCACAAGTCAAATTCAACGTAGACATTGTTGTTGAGCTTCAATGTTGCCTTGAAGCTGTACACTCTACCGTTTAGAGCTATGCTGCCGTCGATACCGATGTTGTAGCCGCTAGCACCAACAATTTCTGCAACAGGCTCAGCAAATGCACCTGTAAGCTTGGCAATATCCACGTAACCGCCGGAGGGCAGTACAGGATATTTTTCACCGTGGACCTGCTCTGCTGTCAGGCTAAGTTCGCCTGCGTTTACTTGCACCGCTGCAAGGGCAACGCTGTTTTCGGTTGCTGTAAAGTTCACTGCTACCGCTACACTGCCGTAGGTTACTTCCAGCGTGTAGCCGTCACTTGTGTTGCGACGGGCAAGGGTGATGTTGTCCCAAATACCCATCAATGTTTCGGCAATGTTGCCGTTGCCGTCGAAGTTCATTTGAGGCAGTTCCACAAAGCGGGAAATTGCTTCGAGCAAAACGTCTATGTCGTCAAGGTCAAGCTTGAAGCCAACATTGCTGCGATTGCCGTAGGTTAAGTACACAACGCCATTTGCGTACTTGAAGTTGACTGTTTGTCCGTAAGCTACTGCCGTGCCTACAACCGTGTTGTGATACAAGTCCAGCTTGACAATAGCGGAAATTTCATTGCCTACATTAAACTTAAGCTCCGTTACGTAGCTGTCAAGCTTGGGAGCAACAACCTGCTCACTGCTGCCACGCACTGCGGCACTTGCGTTGTAATTTACGTTTGCTACGCGTCCGCTAGCGTCAACGGTGAGTGTGCTGCCAAGACCCAGCTTCAATGCTACTTCGCCAAGACCCAGCTGTGCCAGGTCAAGCTTGAGCGTAAGCTCACCGTTAGCAAATGTTAGGCTGTCGATTATTTGTGATAATACAATGCCGTCAAGGTAATCGGGAAGCTGCTTTGCGTATTGCACCAAGCTGTCCAGCTCGCCGTTGATACCGTCAAGCATACCGATTGCGCCCAAGATTGCAGCGATGTCAATGTCGCTACTGTTTGAGTCGGGCAACACTACTGCCTGGCGTATGCCGTTGACGTCGAAGTACAGCGTGCCGTCCACAAGGTAAATTTCCGCGCTGACAACTGCCTTGCCGTTGTGTTTGAGTATTGCGTTGAGGTACAGCCCGCCGTTGAGGTTGAACGTAACGTCTGCACTGTAGCGTGCTCCGTTTACTGTCAAATCAAGTGACAGACTTGCGGATATTGTGTTGATGTTTCTAAATGCCGCAACTGTGTCCACAATGCTTTCAACAAGTGCGTTGCCGTCCACAAATTCGCCGCTAACGTCCAATTGCTCGGCACGTTTAGTTTGTGCGGATATTGTTGCAACCTGAGCTTTGCCGCCCAGTTCAAAGCGTACGGAAACATTGTCAAACACAAGCTTGTTGTCTACGTTTGTAAAGTTTATGCTTGCGCGTACACCGCTTACGTCCACTGATACGTTGGGTGTTTCGCCCGTTAAATCTGATTGAATTGCCGACAGTACTGCCAGCACCTTGGTTATATCAAGTGAGTTGGTTGCGGGCAGTCCTGTTACAAGCTTGCCCAGCTTGCTTACAACTGTATCCAGCTCGGATGTGTTGAGCACAACCTTTGCCCCGCCGTACTGTATGTAAACCTTGCCGTTGAGGTAGCGTACAAGCATCAATTCCTTGCTGTACTTGACGCTTGCCCAAATGTCCATATGTACAAGGTCCAGCGTGAGCTGTAGCTCTGCACCCATAAGCTCACCTGCAAGGCTGAGCATGTATTCATTTGTGTTGGGGATGGCAATCTGTTCGGCTGTGTTGAGTACCACTGCGGATACGTCCAAGCCAACACCTGCAACACTAAGTCCGCCAATGCCTACTGCAAGGCATCCGTTACAATTAGCAAGAGTAATATCCAATGCAAGACCGTCTACTCCCAAAGCGTTGCCGTTTACGGACAGCGACAGTACGCCCTTTTCAAACCTGAACGCCGTAACAACAGACGTGAAGTCAACGTCCAGCAAGTCGGCAAGGGTGAAGTTGGTTGCAACGCCAATCAAGGTTGTTGCCTGTTCCACTAGCTGTGCAAGCTCTGCCCGACTGTTCAAAATTTCCTTTATTTGCGCGTTGTTGAGCAGCTCACTTACCTTAGCGATAACGTCAACATCGCTGCTGCCGTTCACTGCGAACGCCACTTTTACACCGTTGACTGAGAGGAACACAGTGTCATTTGCGTAGATAACTTCCGCGTCAATCACGCCAAGTTTTCCGTCGTAAATTGTTGCGTTGAGCTTCAAGGTTTTGTTGAGGTCAACAGATACCTTGCCCACAACGTCGTATTGCTTTCCGCCAATGGCAAGCGTAGCGTTGAAGTTGGCGCCGTAAACATTTCCGCGAACGATGTCAAGCAGGGGCTCGGCAAATGTTTCCACAAGCTCGGTGATGTCCGCATACGCTTCGCTGTCGCTAGGCACTGAAACGTCCGACAGTACTTCCGCGCCCACAATCACCGCACTGATACCCTCTGCAACTGCTGTGATACTGTGCAGGTTCCACCTGCCGTTGTTATTTGCAAGGCGGAGGCTAGCGTCGATACCCATGACGGACAGGTTGAAGTCCACACCGCCCTCTACTTGCGTTGTAGAAATGCTACCAAGCAATGCCAAAACAGATTGCGCCGAAATTGTCATCGAGGGGGTAGCGGTTGCGATATTCAAGCCTGTGTACTTGTAAACAAGCTCCAACAGCTCGTCGATATTTGCGGTGTCAAGCTTTAACTTCACCTCGCCAAACGCAACATATGCAACGCCGTCAACGTAGGTAACATTGACTGTTCCGTTGTTGCCCAGCTCTGCTGTGATATCCATGTTGCCTGTAGCAAGCTCCACCAAAACGTCGGCGTTGACTGCGTATTTACCCAGTGTTAATTGCGCGTTTAATGCAATTTTACCGTTTTGAAGCAGGTCCACCAAGCCCAAAATTTCGGGATATGCGCCCGTGCGCTCTGCCACTGTCCATGCACATGGAGTGATGTTGATTTCCACGTCGCCAATTGTTATGATTGCGCTTGTAAACGTATATGTTTCGCCGTCGACGTCGCCGTACAGCTTGGCGTCAATTGTCAAGTCGCCCAAGCTTACAGGCAGGCTTACCACAACCTTGCCGTCAGCAACGGAATATGTGAGATTGTCCAGTAGCGATGCTATATCGAAGTCGCCCAAAGCAACGCTTGTTGTGCCGTCGCCAAACAACGGAGCAAGTACATACACCAGCTCAACAATGCCGCTCACTGTGGTGCTGCCTTGGAAATCCTTGTACTTGAGATATATCGCACCGTCGCCGTGCACGTAAGCAAGGTCAAGATTGCCTATCTTCAAGTTGACGGCAAGCTTTGACAAATCGGCAATGTCCAAGCCTTCAATGGACACCAGTCCGTCCACTACAATGTCGCCATTGTTGCGTGCAGCAATTGCCACTTGCAAATCCTGCCCGTTCAAGTAGGGTGAGAACATTTCCATCAGCACGTCAAGCGCGGTTTGCTCATTGACTATGCCGTCGTCGGGGTTTTCCGTGAAATACTGCTCGAAGAAATCTTTGTTGGGAAGGTCGCCCTCGTACGGGGTGAACACTTCGGTTATGTCTTCAACGCAGGTTGCATTGATACCCATTGTCTGCGCCTTGTATTCGCAGTCGGTACGGAGCGTTTTGACATTGAAGTCGGCGTCCATTGCAACGTAAATTACGCATCGGTTAAAGCTGGGCTCACTGTTCAAGCCGCCGTTGAATATCATTTCTCTGCGCAGATACATGGGCGCGGTTTCCGCATCCAAAACGTAACGGAATGTGTACACGCCGTTCGCTTTGTCCACCAATTCACCGCCGGTTACCGTGTCCCAGTTGAGGATGTAACCGGTAAGCTTGTCGTTGCGGTGACCGAAATCGCTGTAGAATGCCGCCTCACTCAATGCCTGTGCCGAACTAGCCCAAACCACGTCGTCTATCGAGTTGATCTTGTTGCCCTTGCGGTAAACATAGTTGTTTTCCCACATGTAAAGCTGATATGCCTTGCCGACAACGCCCTTAGTAACCATTTCCTTAAAGGTGTTTTTGTTGCCGAAGTCGCCCACAACGTAGCGGGTGTTGCGAACGTACTGCTTTACGCCCACAGCAGTTGACGTTCCGTCTGCAACGCCGTAAAAGCCCTTGCTTTCCAGCAGGAGCTTGTGCGCTACGAACAAAAATTGTCTTGTATCGGCATTAACGTCGTCGATGTCGATATCGTCGGTTTTGTCCAAATATGTATTTAGATCTTCGCTTGGTTTTTCAAAAGTGGGAATTTCGCCGCCACCCAAGTTGCGTATGACGAGCACCGTTCCCACCGCCGCAAGCACTGCAGCGAGTAAAAAACACACTATTTTGTATTTGGGCATAATTTTTACCTTTTAACGGTTATCACGTTTTGATTTTATGCCGGAAATGTAAACTTAAAGTAAACTGTGGCGCATTTTAACGAAATTTTTATAAAAATATATAAATATATATATAAATACCGTGAAAAATGTAACAAAAAGGCTCCCATTTGTGAGGGAGCCTGTGTATTGTGGGTTAAAATCAGTAACCGATATGCTTATTTGGTAAACAGATAGGTTATCTTCACGTCTGCACCGTTGTTGGAGGTGTAGGTGATTTCTATTTTTTTCAGTGCTGTGTGGCTGTACAGTACCGTTACGTGCATGTCGGAGCATTCCACGTTGCCACCAGTAAAGCCTGCGGGATACGCTACGTCAGCATCGAATTTCGTGTTGGAAATTGTGTAATTTTTGAAAAACGCCTGCTTGAAGCTAATTCCGCTGAAGTCAAGCTCCTGCGGCAATTCAACCGACGTGTCACCCTCGATTACGCTACCGTTTTGCACCACGGCACAACCTTGTATTGTATCCTTGTATCTGTCCGCATTGTTCCCGTCCAGGCTAAGCCCGTTTAGCCTGTCAAAGCTGTAATCAACGGTTGTTTTGTCGCTTTCAAAGGTCATTGTGTATATGCCCTTGAGGGTGATATCTGACGTAGTTGTTGTGGTGCTAAGTACAACTTCGGAGTAACGCACCTTGAGCAGCGATTGCAAATCCTGCAAGGTGGAGGCGTAGCTGTTGCATGCCGTAAGGCAAGTGAGCGCAACAAAAAGCGCAATTACCAAAAGTAAAATTTTCTTTTTCACGTCCATTACCCCCTCAGCATACGCTTGATTACTATTGCCACCAACGCCATAAATGACACGGATATACCGCCTGCCATTATTTGCGCGGCAAGGTTATTTGCCTTGTCAAATTCGCCGTTGATCTTGTTTATCTCGGCATTGTATTGGTTGAGTGCCGCTTCCAGCTTGGCGTAATTGCCGTTTGCCTTTTGAGCATCCTGGTCACTTGAGCTCATTTGATTGTAGGCGTCAATTGCCTGCTTGATAGCTGTGTACCGTGCTTCCAGCGTTGTTGCGCTTTCGATTGCTTGCAAGCTTTGCAAAAATGCCTGCGAGTTTTCCTCCTGCGTCCTTACCGTAACGGTGATGCTTGCCGATTTGCTCGTGTCAGCCTTGCTTGTTGCGGTTATCGTGGCGGTACCTGAGCCAACTGCTGTAACCAGCCCTGCCTCACTAACCGTTGCTACACTGCTGTCACTAGTTGACCACGTTACGCTATTGCTTGCGCCGCTGGGACTTGCCGTCACCGTCAACTGCCGTGTACTGTTTTGCGTAAGGTTCAACGAACTAGGCGAAATGGAAAGTGATTGCAACGCCGGTCTGGAAACATTTACCGTGAGTGTGGCCTTGACGTTTGTGTCACGGGTACTGGTTGCTGTTATTGTGGCTGTGCCTTCGTTTTTCGCTGTAACAACTCCTGTTGCGCTAACTTCTGCAACACTGCTGTTGGAGCTACTCCAACGAACCCTGTTGCTTGCGCCTGACGGTGTTGCCGTAACTGTAATTTGCGAAGAGCTTTGTCCAATTGTTAAATTTAGCGAATTAACGGAAAGTGTTAGGCTTGTAGGAGTTTCCTTTTCGTTGTCATTGTCCAAGTAACCCCCCACCTCTTCAACAATATTTTGAAGCTTGTTGCTGTAGCTGTTGTCGTAGCCGTTGCAGTAAATCATTTCGGCGTACTCGGGGTGGTCGATAAACGGGTTGCGGTTACCCTGAATATTGGCAACAACATTGTTGCGGCGAATTTCCTCGTCTGTTGGCGGTTCTTCAAGGTGCCAACGCATAAGGTCGGAAATCTTACCTATGCCCTTGCCGTTGGAGGATGATATACCGTCAACAAAGTACAAATTGTTTTCGTCACCCCAACGAACCTGCATGTAAAACAAAATTCGCGCCGTTGCTCCACGGTATCCCTTGGCAGGGTAAAACAGCTTGCTTCCGCCGTAGCTACCCAGATAACACAACTCGTCCGCCGTGCTGCCGTAGTTTAACGAACCTGCTTCCTTCACGGCATTTGCGTTGGACTGCTCTACAATACCGAAGCCGTAGTTACTTCTTGCATTATTTAACAGTGATTCTGTCGGACGAAGGTGATGTGCGTCAGCACCGGGACCGGTTGTAGCGGGGAAGGTGTCGCCACCGTGTTTAGCCCAAACGTGCTCACGGTTAGTTGTACCCGATGAACTGCCCAAGGTTCCGTTATATGACGCGGACGTTCCCGTGTAAAACCAAATGATGTTGCCGCTTTTTTTGGGGTCGGCATCGGCGGTTTTGAATACCGTCTTCAAGCCGTCGTAGGATGTCAACGTCTTGTGCGTACTTGTTATCAAGCTTGCCAATTGGCTACGGAACGCTGCACCCGTCAAGTCCGTATTGAGATTGTTGTAGTAGGTTCCCGTATAGGAATTGGTCCACTCATCTCGGCTTTCAACAGTAACAGCCTGTGCAACATTGGCGTTGTTGACGCTGCATATGGGAACCAACACAGCGCATGCCAACACAAAAGTTAGCATCAACGCAACGGCTATCCCTATCTTTCTGCTTTTTATCATGGAGCTTCTCCTTGAAATATGCTTGAGATTATTATACACCTAAATTCGTGTGAAGTAAATACTTTTTTTTGCACTATAGTATATGCAAAAATGAGACAGCACTTCTGTCTCATTTTGTTTTGAGTAACGGTATTGACACCGTAAATGTAATTCGCCCGTTGTGACATTCGGCGGTGATTTTGCCACGGTGAGTGTGTGTTATTACCTGTGCAATGGACAACCCCAAGCCGTTGCCGGCGTTGCTTTTGTTGCGGGATTCGTCCACGGTGTAAAATCGGTCAAACAGGTGCTCAAGCTGCTCTTCAGTCAGCTCCTCGCAGTCGTTACTGACACTAATGTGTACGTTTTTGCCTACGTTTTCCACCTCAAGCAATATGTTGCCCGCGCCAATGGAGTATTTGTTGGCGTTGTCTAGCAATATCGCTACAAGCTGCTTTAGCTGACCGTCGTTTCCGAAAACAATCAAGTCCGACGTTATACTGTAGTTGAAAATCTTGCCGTTTTCGTACAGAACCGACTCGTGCGACAGCACTATCGTTTCAACACATTCGGAAATGTTTACCTTGTCCATTTGCGCTTTCAAGCCGTCGTCGTTTTTGGCAAGGAACAGCAAATCGTTTATCAAATCTGCCATACGTTCCGATTCCAAGCGGGTGTTTTCTATCCATTTCTTTTGGCTTTCCACCGTTTCGTCGCCGTGTGAGGCAATAATTTCCGTATTTGCCATGATGACGGACAACGGCGTTTTCAGCTCGTGCGAAGCGTCGGCAAGGAACTGCTTTTGCTTGTTCCAGCTTTCCTCAACGGGCGCAAGAGCCACGCGTGCAAGAACGTAACTGATTACAAGATAGCTAATTGAGCCTACAACAAGCGCAATCAGCGTGTAAATCATGTACAGCAGCACACCCCTCATGTTGGAATGCCTGTCGTACAGCGCAACTCGTGTAACACCGTCCACCGAACGCTTGGCGTACAGCACACGAACGCTTGCCCAACCCTCGTTTTTCTCCTTGGAGACAACCTTTTTCACCACCGACTCGATTTGCTCATCGCTTAAGCGTACGTCCTCGCCGGTAGTTGTCCAAAGCGTGTTGGCATTGTCCTCGTCGTACTCCACCACGACAACGCCCTTTAGCTTGGATATTTCCAGGTCGCGCAAGCTTTCCTGTTCCACAATACCGTTGAGCCGTATGATACGTTCGTCGTTAATGCGCGCATATCCCGTGCTGAAAACCAACACCATAGCCACAGCAAATACAATACACACGGATACAACATTTATTGCTATTATCTTTTTGCGAAGCTTGCTAATCAATGGTAGTCTCCAGGTAATAACCGAGCAAACGCTTGGTGCTTATTGTAACCTTGCTTTCAAGGAAGGTGAGCTTTTTGCGCAAAAAGGACACGTACGCTTCCACGTTGTTTTCCGTGATGTCGCTGTCCAAGCCCCACACCTTGGATATGATTGTGTCCTTGCTTATCACCTGTGTGGGGTTGCTCAAAAGCAGGCGCATGATTTCGTACTCCTTGGCACCGAGAGACACCACCTTTTGCCCGCATTTGAGCGTGTAATTAGATGTGTCCAGCGTGATGTCGTTGAATGTCAACTCGTCGTAAACCATATCCGTGCGACGGCGTGTCAAAGCACGAACCCGCGCAAGCAGCTCTTCGGAGGCAAAGGGCTTGGTGAGATAGTCGTCCGCACCGCAGTCCAAGCCACGCACCCTGTCGTCAACTTCGTCTTTGGCAGTTAACATAAGTACAGGTACGTTGATTTTGTTGCGACGCAAGCGTTCCACTACTTCAAAGCCGTCCATTTTGGGCAGCATGACGTCCAAAACTACAACGTCGTAATCCCCCTTTTTGGCGTAAAAGTATCCGTCTTCGCCGTCGTACACCACGTCTGTTATAAACTTGTTTTGCCTGAATAGCTCACCCAAAGCATCGGCAAGCTTTACTTCGTCATCGACAATCAGTACCTTCATTTCTTTGCTCCGTATTGTTCAGTGTGTGAATATATTACCGTAAGGTTGCGTAACAACGTGAAGTCAACCAAGTTCACCCACGTTTGGTCGGAAACACTTTGGCTAGCCCGCCAATGGATGTTTCGCGGTAGCTTTCGGAAATATCCTTGCCCGTTTCGTACATTGCCTTGACCACAGTATCAAACGAAACCTTGCGGCTGTCCGCAAGAAAGGTTGCCAGGCTCACGGCGTTGATGGCACGCATTGCGCCTACTGCATTGCGCTCAATGCAGGGTATTTGCACAAGTCCGTTTACGGGGTCGCAGGTCAAGCCCAGCTGGTGCTCCAACGCAACCTCTGCGCTGTACTCTATTTCGGATAGGGTGTAGCCGTAAAGCTCGGCAAGCCCTGCCGCAGCCATTGCACATGCCGTGCCAATTTCCGCCTGACAGCCACATTCCGCACCGGAAATGGAAGCGTTTGTTTTGACCACGTTGCCTACAATACCTGCAGTGAGCAGGGCGTGTAATATTTCCTCGTCGGTAAAGCCTTGCTGTTCCTTGGCGTACATAAACACCGCAGGTAACACTCCCGATGCTCCGCAAGTGGGCGCGGTGACAACCTTGCCTCCTGCAGCGTTTTGCTCACCTGCGGCAAAGGCGTAAGCGGAAACTATCCTGTCCTTGCGTGTTTGACGGGCTTCGTCTTCGCGCTCGGTAAGCAGCTTTTTTGCGCGGCGTTGTACGTTTAGTCCGCCGGGCAGCACTCCCTCGCACTTCAAGCCTTCGTTCACACAGTCCTGCATTGTGTGCCATATCTCTTGCAAAAAGCTTTCTATGCCATTGCCCTCGCGCATAGCGGCATATTGCCACAAGCGCAAACCGTTTTGCTCGCAGTAGGTTTTTATTTGCTCAAAGGTGTTGTGTTCGTAAATTTCCGCACCCTCACTGAAGCCCTCGCCCTCAACGCGAATATCTCCGCCGCCTATGCTCAAAATGACCATTTTTACAGGGTCGTGACCTTTCTTGTATGCGGCAAATTCCATAGTATTGGGGTGAGAAAAGGAGTGCGACGTTGTGTCAAACCGCACTTCCACCTTGCGATCTCCAAATGCTCTTTCAATTGCCACGTCCGTGCCGTGACCCTTGCCCGTCATGGCTAAAGAGCCGTACAGCGTTACAACGTAGCTGTCGTACCCGTCGTACTGTGACAAAAACCGTTCCGTTGCCTTGACAGGTCCCATTGTGTGAGAGCTGGATGGACCTATTCCTATCTTGTATAATTGACGTAAACTTTTCATAACTCCTCCGACCAGACGTGCGTGGGCTTGGTTGACTTACGCAACATTGCGCTTACGCAAGGTCGCAAAGATTTGATACACGCCCGAACTTTGCGGACATTATATAGCAATCTTTTTACTTTTCCAAATGCTTGTAGAACTTGCGTAGCTTGCGATACATCTTGAGGTAGATGTTGTAGAATATGTCGTCGTACACCTTTGCCCTTTCGGGGTTGGGCGTAAAGGTGTCGGTGTAGCGCACCATTTGCTTTACTGCTTCGCGCTCATTGGCAAATACTCCCTGTGACATGAATGTTACCATTGCAGCACCCAAGCCTGTTGTTTCGTAGGTTTGCGCACGCTTGACGGGACGTCCGAAAATATCTGCTGCTATCTGGCAAATCACGTCGCTTTGCGATCCGCCACCGGAAATTGTGATGTAATCTATCTTTTGTCTGCCCCTCTTTTCCATGCGCTCCAAGGCTTCGCGAAGAGCGAAATCTATGCCCTCGATGATTGCCCTGTACATGTGCGCGCGGCTGTGGAAATCGGAAAAGCCGATTATCGCACCCCTTGCCTCGGGAGTTGTGAGCCCTGCCTGCCAAAACGGTTGCAGCACCAAGCCGTCACACCCTGCGGGGATGTTGGCTATTTCCTCGTTCATCAGCTCTTCCACGCTTCTGCACGTAGCCTGTGCGCGTTCTTCGAAAATTTCAGCAAAGTTTTGCTTGAACCAGCTAATCATCCAGTAACCGCGGAATATTTGTGTTTCGGGGTTGTAGTAGTCCTTCAAGACCGACGGATACGCAGGCATAAAGGGCTCCGGTTCAAAGTACTTCTTGGTGGAAAACTGAATGGAGCTTGCCGTGCCAAACGACACGCTTGCAACATTGCGGTCAACGCAACCGTTGCCCAATGTCTCACAGCCCTTGTCCGAACCGCTGGCAATTACCTTGAGCCCCTGGGGCAAGCCGCTAAGCTTTGACATTTGGTCAGATATTGTACCAATCACGTCACCCGGGTTGCACACGGGAACCATCATTTCCAAGGGCATTTCGTACACGGGGTACAGCAACGCGCTCTTGGTGTGCCATTTGCGTTTTTTGTAGTCGAAGGGCTGCAGCCCTATCGTTGCCGCGTAGGAATCGGTGAGATTGCCCGTCAGGCGGTAGTTGAGATAGACGGATATGTGCACCACCTTGTTAACCCTTGCCCACAGCTCGGGCTCGTGTTGTTGTATCCAGCGAGTTTTTATCTTTTTGCGGATGGCTTTGATAGCGCCGTCCATGCCTACCAGCTTCAAGCAAAAGCGGGTGAAAAGCGGTATGTTTTTGTATTCGACGGCGGCTTTGCGTTGGTCGCTCCACAGTATGCAATCGCGCAAAGGCTTGTTGTCTGCATCCAGCAGCACCGCCGTGTCGCGGAAGGTGTCCACCGACATGGCAATTACACTGCGCATCAATTCGGGAGCTTTTGCGTTTATCGCATTTGTTATCTGACAAAGCACGTCGAAATAGCTATCGGCAGACGCTTCCACAAAGCCGTTAGCTTTACTCTTGTAGGGCTCGTACTTTACCTGCTCCTTGATAAGCAGGTTGCCCTTGTCGTCGAAAATTATTCCACGCATACTTTGCGAACCGACGTCTATTACCAACACGTTACTCATTTGTGTTCCTCCGTATTTCCCAATTCAGTTTATTTTTCGTCAAAAGGATTTTGGCCATATTCCGTTTTGTAGCCCCCATTTGCACCGGGACGCATGGCGTTGGGGTAATGAATGTCGCTCTTGATGTCCATTGTCACCTTTTGCAAAGCGTTGCCGATTCTGTACGGCTCGTCAACATCCCACAAAACGCCGGAATTAACCGAGGCATTTACGTAGATGTCGCCCACACGGAAAATCCTGTCGATGATGCCCACCTTGACGTTGACGGAATCGATTTCCGCGTAGTTGATAAACTTGAAGTCGATACCGACAACGCCCGAACGGATGATAATGCGCTTGTCGGTGATGGCGTATTCCAAGTTTTTCACTTCTCGCGTTGCCTTGACGGTTTTACCAATCCATATCCACACCGGGGCAAGATGTATCAGGAAAAATGGCACAACAAACCCCAGCAATGCCAAAGGTATGTTTCCGCTTGCCATTCCCGTTGCGATAAAGCCAATAAAAAATCCGTCTACTGCCATCCACAGGAGTGCTATCGGCAACATCTTGAGCATGGAAGCAAGCACGTACGACTTTGCATTGGGTTGCCCCCTCCACAACACCTTTTCGTTGGGGTCAACAATGTCATCGATACTGTTTTTCTGCATGGCGTTTTCGTAAAAATATCTTTCATCAATTTGCATAGTTTGTCTCCGTAATATCTTTAGTATATGTTACAACATTTATATTAGCAAGTCAACTAACATATTGCAAAAGCACCTCACGCTTGGTTGGCACAGTTAAGTTGACAAATGAAACAAGGTGGTTTAACATATCATAACATAAAACAGTTTGTTAGTTTTGAGGTAATCAGTGGACACAACGCAGTTACACTACAAAAAAATGACGGAAACGCCCGTCGCCAAGCTTGTTGTGCGCTTGGGGATACCAACTACCGTTTCCATGCTCATAACAAGCATTTACAACATGGCGGACACCTATTTTGTCGGGACCCTCGGCAAAAGCGCGCAGGGTGCCATTGGCATACTGTTTACGCTGCAGTCCATCATTCAAGCCGTGGCTTTTATGCTGGGGCACGGGTCGGGTACATACGTTTCCAAAGAACTGGCAAACAAGGATGTAAACAAAGCCTCCGCCTACGTTTCGTCGGCGTTCTTCCTGGGTGGAGCAATAGGCTTGATTTTTGCGGCAGTTGGGCTGGCGGTGCTGTCGCCCTTCATGAAGCTACTGGGCTCAACGGATACGATACTGCCCTACGCCAAGCAATACGGAATGTGGGTGCTGATATCCTGTCCGTTCATGATTTGCAGCTTGATACTCAACAACAACCTGCGCTACGAGGGCAAGGCGTTTTACGCAATGATTGGGCTTGTTTCGGGCGGAATACTGAACATGGGTATGGATGCCGTGTTCATTCGCGTGTGTAACCTTGGGGTGTTCGGCGCGGGAATGGCAACGGCGATTTCCCAGATAATCAGCTTTACAATACTGTTGATACTGTACTTCAAGACGGCGCAAAGCAGCATATCCTTGCGCAACATAAGCAGGCAATTCAAGCTGTATTTACAGATTTTCAAAAACGGTTTGCCGTCGCTCATACGCCAGGGGCTCAATTCCATAAGTAGCGGACTGCTCAACAAGCTTGCAGGCACCTACGGCGCACAGATTAGCCACGAAATGGCAGACGCAGCCATCGACGCAATGACGGTGGTAAACAGGATATCCAACTTCGTCATGTGCGTGGGCATGGGCATAAGCCAAGGCTTGCAACCGGTTGCGTCCTTCAACTACCAGGCAAAAAAATACGCAAGAGTAAAACGTGCACTACTTGTGACACTACTGATAACCTGGGGCTGCATTGTTGTGCTGGGTGTGCCTGTTGCATGCGCACCACGGTTTTTCGTAAGCTTGTTCCAGCATGAAGAAATGGTACTTGATTTTGCTACACCTGCAATGCTGTACGCAATGATAGGGCAGCTATTTGTTCCGCTGTTTATCCCACTGAATATGATGTTCCAAAGCATACGCAAATCGGGCATGGCGTCCTTTTTGGCTATGCTGCGGAGCGGGCTGCTGTTTATCCCGATACTGTTTGCCACCACTGCGATGTTTGGACTTACGGGCATACAAATATCCCAACCCATTGCCGACGTACTGACAGGCTTAGTAAGCTTGCCGATACTGATACACTTTTTCAAAACAACCCCAAGTACCGACCAAACGGACGAAGAAAAACAACCGTAGATTGTTCTACGGTTGTTTTGTATTGAACCAGGTCATAAATTCGGTGAACTGCTTTTTCAGCTCCTGCTCCGTGCCGTTGTTAAGCACATAGTAATCTGCCTTGGCGATTGGACCGCCCTTTTCGGAGTTTTCTATCTCGGCGATGTCGCGACTGTCCACCATTTCTGCCGAAAGCGGACGAATGGGTCGAGATTTTAGCCGCTGTTTCCTAACTTCGCTGTTTGTTACAACTGCCAGTATTACCAGGTTGTCACCCAAAAGCTCCTTCAAGATTACGTACTCCGACCAGCTGTACAAGCCGTCCAGCACCACATTGCCCTTGGCCAGTTTTTCGAGAATTTCATCCTTCAAGATTACGGCAAAGGCACCCATGCCAAGGTCTTGCCGCAGCTTTTCGCGAATTTCGCGCTCGTTGGCTTCCGTTACGGGGATTCCGTTCTTTTTGAGCTGCGACACTGCCACTCCACCGAAATAAACGCTACTCCAGCCCATATCCGTAAAGTAACTGCACATCACGCTCTTTCCGGAACCGCACATTCCAACAACTGCCACTGCTTTGTTCATAAAATTCTCCTATCCTTTTGTCACGTATTAGTGTACAACAAAAAGCAAAACTTCGCAAGTGAACAAGCTAACTTGCCGAAAAATAATTTGCTGAATGGAGTTGATTTAATATTCCATTGACATTGACGTGTGTATATTGTATAATCTTGGATATACTTAGGAGAAACGTATGAGTAAAAGTATTTCGGAATTGGCGGATCTGATTTTTGCCTATTATCCCAAAATGCGCAAGGTGTACAGGAGCCTTGTATCCATCAAGGATATACCAATATCCTTGACGCAATTGACCTGCATATACATCATTGACCAGCGAGACGGGCTGTCCATGTCGGAGCTGGCGGATGATTTGTGCATGAGCAACCAACAGCTTACAAAAATTGTGGACGCACTGGTAGACTTGGAGCTGGTGGAACGTGTTTGCGACCCGTTGAACCGCAGAAAGTTTTTCGCCAAGCCCACGGAAAAGGGCAAGAACATGCTTGCGTCGTTAAAGACGGAGGTAGACAAAAAGCTGAGCTACGCACTGCGCAAGAAATCTCCCGACGAAATTGACAAGCTGTACGACAACTTTGCATACGTGGCAAGCTATTTGGGCTTTAAGGGAGAATAAAAATAACAAAAAAATAAGAGATTGGGTTTTTGCCCAATCTCTTTTTTATTTGCGGTTTACCGCTGCGTTTAAGATGTCGTAAAGCTTTTTTGTGCTGTCCGTTAGCGGAACGGGTAACACTTCTTTCGACTTGAAATCTACAAAGAAGAAATCTGCAAACAAACTCACTTTTTCCATGTCGGCAAGGCGGAAATACACGCGAGTATCACGAAGAATATTGACAACCACTATGCCTTGGTCGTACAGCTCTACGCGTTGCATGCATTGTCCGTCCTTCGATTGCTGCTGGAAGTAGTTACTGCCACTTATTTTACCGCTTTTGTTTTTGTTGACGTAAACAACGAGAGACAACGCCGTTAGAACCGCGAAAAGTACAGCAAATATCAAATTAGCTGTTGAAATCTGCTGGCTCTTGAGGTAGTCCGTTACCGTTATAAACAAAAAAAATGCTGTGAATCCCGCCAAAATTATTGTTGATGCCAAAAGCATACGAAACCGTACGGAAATAACCTTGGTAAGCATAGATACTGCCTGTTGCTCGCTCAGCTCGTACTCAAAGCTCAGTGCGTTGCTTTGCAAGGGGATATCAGGCTGTTGGGTTGTTTTTTCCTCAACCAAATGGCTTTCGTCACTTTTCGATTGGCTAGGCAAATCTGCTACGCTTGCCTTTCCCGTCAGCACGTCGTACAGTAGCTGCGTATTCTCGTCAAGCGGAACCGCCCACTTAACCTTTGCGTTGGTGGTCACTACGAAAAAGCCTTTGTATTTTTTAACCGATGCAATATCACGCCTGTTTGTCCTGGTAACATTTTGACGGGATACGTTGCGGATAATCAATTCCTCGTCTGTTACTTCCGCCTGTTGAATTACCACACCATTGTCGCTGTACATGGTAAAGCTCTTGGATAGTTGCCTGCGAACTCCCACAACCATGGTAACAACCATTGCCGCCAACAGTATCACAAGGAATACTATGCCCATAACAAGTATTACCAAGTCGGTTTTTTGTGTGACCATGTTGGAAATGACTGAACCCATTATCCAAGCGTATGCTGCTAACAAAACACCGAATATTATAGCATAAAACCACCAGACGAGTCTTAGCGACATCTTTCTGTATGTCTTTTCGTCGTATTTAAATTCTATCATATATTTTTTTCAATCTCCTTGCGTAATGATAATTGTATCACAAAATGTCAATATAGTAAATACCTACTTACTTTTAGCATAAGAATACTTAGTTAGTTTAAACCTAAATCGGGAGCATATATGAACTACTATCAACTGAGCGTTGAGGAAACGCTCGCACAAACACAATCTGACGCTAGCGGCTTGAGCGAACAGCAAGCTAATTCAAGGCTATTGCAAAACGGCAAAAACATGCTTGCAACCCCCAAAAAACAAAACCTTGCCGTGCGATTTTTAAAGCAGCTAGCCGACCCCATGATTATCATTTTGCTTGTTGCTGCGCTTGTTAGCCTGGTGCTGACAATTGTCAACAACTCGAACCCAAGTAACGAACGGGAATCGTATGCCGACGTGATTATCATCACCGTTGTGGTACTGCTAAACGCCACGCTGGGAGTTGTCCAAGAAAGCAAGGCGGAAAACGCAATAAAGGCGCTGCAATCAATGACCGTTAGCAAGTGCAAGGTGCTACGCGACAAAGTGGTTTACGTAGACAGCCAGGACATCGTAACGGGGGACGTTGTGTTGCTGGAGGCGGGCGACAGCGTTCCTGCCGACTGTAGGATAATTGAAGTAGCAAGCCTCAAGGTTGAGGAATCGGCACTGACAGGGGAAAGCGTACCTGTAGACAAATTCGCCAACGCAATTGACAAAGACGTTGCCCTGGGTGACAGAAAAAACATGCTGTACATGGGCAGCACCGTTGCATACGGCAGGGCAAAGGCTGTTGTTGTAGCTACAGGCGCACACACCGAAATGGGCAAGATTGCCAATGCGCTTGCCGTAGCCCGCGACGAACGTACGCCGTTGCAAATCAAGATGGCTCAGCTGAGCAGGGTACTCACCTATGTGGTAATTGGAATATCGGTATTTATATTTCTGTTCAAGCTGTTGATGAGCTACATCGACGGCACGGGCTTTGCCGTTGGCGTTGTAATGGACAGCCTGCTTGTTGCAATTGGGCTGGCTGTTGCTGCTATTCCCGAGGGCTTGGCTACGGTTGTTACAATTGTGCTGTCCATTGGCGTTACCAACATGAGCAAAAAAAATGCCGTTATCCGCAAGATGACCGCAGTTGAAACATTGGGGTGCGCAGAAATCATTTGCTCGGACAAAACGGGTACGCTCACGCAAAACAAAATGACGGTTGTCGATTTTTACGCCAGCGACAAGGCTCTGCTTGCAAAGGCCATGGCTTTGTGCACCGACGCAAGTGTAACGGACGGAGCTGCTGTTGGCGAACCCACCGAATGCGCGTTGGTCAACTTTGCGCTGAGCATGGGGTTGAATAAAGACAGTTTGCAGCAGCAATCGCCCCGCGTTGCCGAAGCGCCCTTCGACAGTTTGCGCAAGATGATGAGCACACTGCACCGCAACGCAGAGGGCGTTGTTCAGTACACCAAGGGCGCCCCAGACGAAATACTCAAGCACTGTACGCACGTCCACGTTGACGGCAAAACGGTACCGCTAACACAGCAGGCAGCAAATAAAATTTTGACGGAAAACAAACGCATGGCAGACAACGCTTTGCGTGTGCTTGCAGTAGCCTACAAAACCTACACCACGCTTCCAGACGACATATCGGCGGAAAATATTGAAATGGGGTTGGTTTTCGTCGGTTTGTGCGGAATGATAGACCCCGTTCGAGCTGAAGTACAGTTGGCAATCGAACGGTGCAAGCAGGCAGGTATTCGCCCAATAATGATAACGGGCGACCACATAGACACCGCCGTAGCCATTGCGTTACAGCTTGGCATTATCACAGACAAAAGCCAGGCAACACTTGGCTCAGTGCTGGACGGCATGAGCGACAGTGAGCTTGCAAGCTGCATAGAGCAGTACTCGGTGTATGCGCGCGTGCAGCCCGAACACAAGGTGCGCATTGTAAACGCGTGGAAAATGAAAGGCAAGGTGTGCGCCATGACGGGAGACGGCGTAAACGACGCACCCTCTATCAAAAGCGCGGACATCGGCGTGGGGATGGGCATTACGGGCACCGACGTAACAAAGAACACCGCCGACATGATTTTAGCCGACGACAACTTTGCCACAATTGTAACGGCTGTGGGCGAGGGGCGGCGTATCTACGACAACATACGCAAGGCGATACAGTTTTTGCTGTCCAGCAACCTTGCCGAGGTGCTTGCGGTGTTTGTCGCAACCCTGTGCGGCATTGTACTGTTGAAGCCGGCGCATCTGCTTTGGATAAACCTCATCACCGACACTTTCCCTGCCCTTGCACTTGGGGTGGAAAAGGCGGAAAACGACGTAATGACACGCCCGCCCCGCAAAAAGCACGAGGGCATATTCAGTGGCGGACTGGGAGTAAACGTCATTGTTCACGGGGTGCTGATTGCAGGTATAACATTAGCCGCCTACTTTGTGGGAAGCCACCTGGACGGCAACGGCTTGCAAAGCGAACAGGGCATGACAATGGCGTTTGTAACTATCAGTATGACGGAAATATTCCACGCCTACAACGCGCGCAGCATGAACCGGAGTCTTTTGCGCCTAAATTCACACAACAAGCTGCTGTGGGTGGCAACGGTCTTTTCCCTTGCGCTCACCACTGCCGTTGTTTACATTCCCGGGCTGAACACCGCTTTCGGTTTTGTAGCAATCACCGCCACGCAGTACTTCATATCCCTTGCGCTGGCATTTGCAGTAATACCGCTTGTCGAATTACAAAAACTGATAATTAACACCCTACGCAAATAAATGCTCCTCTGCATAAATCCACCTCATATCCACAAACTTAGGGTATGGGGTGGATTTTTCTATCTTTAACACGTTTACTCACTATTTAGTATATTAAAACGGAGGCAACTGTGGCTTGTAAGGTTATTGTAAACCGCGACAGCGGTAACTGCGCCAGCCTTGATTTGGACAGGCTGTTAACGCTATTGGACTGCAAAGACGCGCAAATAGTAAACATAGACAAATGGACGGACTGGTCGGCAGAGGACTGCGATACGGTGATAGTTTGCGGTGGAGACGGAACGCTACACAACGCAATTGAAAAGTATCCCGACAAGCAGCTTATTTACGCGCCATGCGGGACACTGAACGAAACATCCATGACGGACGACGTTGTAACAACCGTCGGCAAGGTTAACGACACACTGTTCAGCTACGTGTGCGCAACGGGCAGCTTTACCGAAATCGGCTACTCCGCCAATACCAAAAGCAAAAAGCGTTTCAAAAGCGTTGCCTACCTACCGCAGGTGCTACGGTTTTACAAAAGTCACCAGATACACGCCAAGCTCAATGTTGACGGCAGCAATTACGAGGACGACTACACGCTACTAATGGTGCTCAAAAGCCACCGCTGTTTTGGGTTCAATTTTAATGCGGCATACAAGCAACACAAGGGGTTGTATTTGCTTGCAATAAGGTCGTTCGGCAAGGACAGCCTTGTGAACCGAGCTAAAATGTTCTTCCCATTTTTCAAAGTGTTTTTTAGAGGTGCCAGCCCAAGCGTCAACAAAAACTGGATGCTGTTGCCCTTTTCCGAGCTGACAATGGAGCTTGCCGAACAGCAGGACTTTTGCATGGATGGCGAGCAGCGCAGCTTTACAGGCACATTGCGTATTCACGAACAGCCACTGTCCAAGCACATCCCCATAATAAAAACTCCCACTTGCCGTCGCAAACACAGCAAGTGACGTTAAAAGCCAAAGCAAAATGAGTATTGATTTTGCCCAGAAAGTTTGATACAATACATGAAAAACTTGCTTTTAACTACGGGAGAAATTTATGTCTAAGAAAAGAAAGATGAGTATTATTTGTTTATCGGCGGTGTTGTTGGTGATACTGTGCACCGTGGGCGTACTGGTAATCGTGGCAAACAGCCAAAACGACAACAGCGCACCGACAGAAGAGCTTTCGCAATGGATGAGCATGATAAAGGACGACACATTGCTGAAAAGCGTTGTGATACCCGGTGCGCACGATGCAGGAACCAAGGATCTGCCCTACCTTGCGAAGACACAGGACAGGAGCACTGCCGACATGCTGGCTTGCGGAATACGCTACCTGGACTTGCGCGTTTCCAAAACTAAAAACGGAGAATTGAAAATTTACCACGGACCATTCAAGGGCGTGACGTTAGACAGCGTACTGGGTGACATATCGCAATTTATGCAAAGTTATCCAACTGAGGCGCTTATTTTGGACTTTCAGCACTTTGACGGCGACGCCGAGCTTGACACACAGGCGGCAATAAAAAGCTCCGCCTTGAATGTCGTTACGGCGCAAGGTGACTTTGTGGAATTTGTAGACAGCTTGACGCTTGGCGAAGTGCGCGGCAAATGCCTTATTTTGTGGGGTGACGAATCGGCAGACGGCGAAGTATTTTTGCGCAGAAACAATGACGAGGGTACAATTGAGCACAGTGCGCTGCAATCGTACTACACGTCAAGCCTCAACAAAAAGAGCTCATCCTCCTACATAAAGGAAGCTTTGCCGCACTACATCGGCAGATACGAAACGGAGGGCAAGGGGCTGTTTGTGTTGCAAGGACAGCTTACAGACGGACTGTTTGTATTCGGTCCCCATTTCAGAGAGGCAACTCACAACAAAAACATGAACCAATATGTTGAAAGCTTGAAAAACAGCGACGACTTGAGCATAATCAACATAATAATGCGCGATTTCGTATCGCCACACAAAAATTGCCTTGCGTTGCAACTCAATTTAACCAAGGGCAACGTGAAAACGGAACACATCACCGCTTTCCAAGGCATGATTGACGCAAACATTAAACCGTAAGCACACGCATACAAAATATGAAAAGGCATTTTCAACCGTTATAGATTGAAAATGCCTTTTTTGTGCGAAAAAATGTAATTCAAATATACTTTCATTTACTATCTTTGTTGTACAGCCTATTTTCTTGCACATCTGCATTGTTCGTTTGTAGCAAATATTTTAATTCGGCTTGATCGGCATTGGGTGGAAAAAGATATTTTACCACAATACGAAAAGATGAAAATATCGAGCCCACAATACCGACTAAGCCTGTCAGTACCACCCCCAAATCAGCCAATGTACTTTCACTTTTTTGCGCAACAATAATGATTGCTGCAACGCTGGCAATAGGCACAACCAAAAGAACCATGCAGACAATGACAAAGAAAATAATTCTGCAAATAAACTTTGCAATACGTTCTGCAAACAGTAGCTTTTTTACGATGTTGCCTTTATCTTTTTTACTTATTTGTTTAGTTCTACTGTGTTTTACCTTATTTTTTCCGTTACTTTCCATACTGCCTGTATTCCCCTTACCAAAACTGTGAACAATTACTTCACCCAAACAGCCCAATTATGTTATTAAATTGCAGCACTGTGCATATAATTACAATGCTAAAACATATATTGGCGTTATTTGCAATTTTTTGAAAGG
Source organism: Clostridiales bacterium (assembly GCA_022508345.1). Classification (GTDB taxonomy): domain Bacteria; phylum Bacillota; class Clostridia; order Christensenellales; family CAG-314; genus Fimimonas. The sequence goes on from JAFLVK010000001.1 coordinate 294,998, forward strand.
CGAATACTTGCCGGATAAATTAAAAAAGCTGCCCACTACTAGGGCAGCAATCAACCGTGCTTGTAAACATCCACAAAGATGCCGCCTTTGTCCAAAATAAAACCACTATCTTTTGTACAATATAAACATCTTTCGTGTGTTAAATTATTAACGTGAAATTATTATACCATATTTAGATTAAATTGTCAATATTTTTACTATTTTTTGGTTTTAACAAACTAAAATTCTTTTTTTGTCGATTTTGATAAGCTACAAAAAACCGACCGCGGTGTGTTGTTCCGCAGTCGGATGTTTACTAATTTTCTATTCCGAAAAGTAAGTTTGGCTCAATGCCGAATTTTTCGTACAGCAAGGCAATGCTATCGTAGCCGGGCTTTTTGTTACCCAATAGCCACTGGCTTACTGTTGTTTGATTAACGCCCAATGCATCTGCAATTTAGCAACTATAACATAGCTTTTGTGTTTTTTCTACAGATGTAAAGGAGATGACTGGCGCAACCCAGCAGCTCACGTTTCTCACAGTTGTGCAGGTGATATTCTGCGAACGCGTTGAAGTCTTCATCCGACATTGCAAAATCATTTCTGCCTTCAGCCAGTTCAAGAATGCTGTCTGTGCTAACAGTTGTAATCCATTTAACCGGTTTGTTTTCAAACAAGGCTTCGAACTCGTCAACATTAAATCCCGTGAAAAGTTGTTCTGTAAAGTGCCTTACTTGATAATCTTGTGTAAAGTTTTCTTCAATTCCCGCACGCAAATCGCCCTGAAGATAGTTATCAAACAAAATTGCGTGAACCGATATAAACGCCACCATAACGACACCGCCATCTTTTGTAATTCTGATCGCTTCGTCCAAAGCTTTTTGTTGGTCTTGTTTGTTGTAAAGATGATACAAAGGACCAAACACCAGCGTTAAATCGAAGGTATTGTCCTGAAATCGACTTAAATCAAGCGCATCACCTTGGTAAGATTTTATATTCTTCAAACCTTTACTGTTTTGTTGCAAAAGCTTTAGATTGCTATCGGCAAGTTCGATTGCCGTTACGTCGTGTCCTTCTTTTGCTAATGCTATCGAATATCTTCCTGTGCCTGCGCCAATTTCCACAATGCTGGCTTTTTTCGAAATAAATTGATGGATATATTTCATAGTTGTCAGATATTCAAGCTGTCCGTGTCTACTACGAGACACTCTTGTATCTTCGTCATATCCATTGTAAAACTGATTAATAATTTCTATTCTTTTATCCATAGTTTTTCCTTCATAAATTACTGTTTTCGTTCAAGACAAACAATATTTTCCACCTGGCAAAAAACTACAAAAGGTCTTGATTGTTTCGTGCGCAAAAAGAGTATTGCTTACATAAGTTGTATCACAAATTTCCTTTTGTATTTCACTTATACATTTCCTTCATACATTGTGTCTCACCATTTATATGGGTCCTTAAAACACTCTTCGGCGTCATCTGTTCTAAGGTCACTATGATATCTACCATATGGAACGCGAAAACTATCATAAATTTTGTTATGCGGCGCAAATAACGACTGTTTCCAACATTGACCATTGCTATCTACTAAGCCAATGGAAAGATTTGCACTAATGGCACTACGTATTATGTGATCTTTGTGATAACAAATTTTAATCGTGATTGTTTCGCCAACTCGGACTTTTTTATCGCTTGATTCGGAATAATTCAAACATTTATGACTTAAATATCCAGAAGCAAAGTCGCTTTGAAAAATTACGTATGTGCGTTTGTGATTACATATTATATCAGTTACTGAAACATCTGTTTTCCCTACATTTTGAAAAGTATAAATTACGCAACACCATTCAGATTGATTAAAATCTTTTTCACAATAAAACGCTTCTACTCTGTCTTGCACCTCAACATCAACAATACTAGTCATAAAGATGTCTATATCACATTTTTGTTTTATACCGTACCCTGTCCGACTAGTATAATCTTTATAATCAACAATCTTGTATTCGGGACGATTTTCAAATGCATATTTACTGTTTTGTTCTTGTTGTTCAGACTTCCTGTTTTTTTCTTTCCGTCTCTCGACAAATATAGTGGTCAACGCAGCTATTAGAGCAGCAACTATGGCACTGATTAATGAACTAATAATTGTTTCCATCATATGTAAATCCTCATAATTTAAGTAATTTTACAATAAGTTTTAAGTTATACATTTGATTTTTTTATTTATTTTCAACCCTTGTCACATCTCATTAGCTTTCGTTCTTTAATTGAGCATCAATTGTTTCCTTTATCTTTTCGTAACTACAACACTTGGCACCCAAAGAAATCAATTGTGGTAAACCTATTGTTTTCTATCCACCGCATTTTTCATTCAAAACTTCCGTAGGTAAAACATAGAATTGCCATTGATTCATTGACAATAAATTAGCTTCCGAACGGTTTAAGCAAGTGAACACACAAAAAACATAAAAGTCCGAGCGGCGTATTAAATCGCCAGCATATGTATTTTTGTCCCAATCATAAATCAACGCAGGAGCTATACTGAACCGTAATTTTGACAAGAATTTTTGCTCCCATGATTGTAGATATGCCGAACTTTTTACTTCAATTCGTATTTCGCCGTATTGCAAGTCATACGCTTCCCAATCAACTCGTGTTTTCTTTGTATCAATTCCTAATGCAGTCGCAACAATAAATTCGGAAAGTGCGCCACGCAATATATTACTCAACAAATCCGAAGCATACCACGCCCAAAAATCGGTAACCGTTTTGTCTATTTCGCCTGCATCAGTGAAAAAATGTTCTGTGCCCTTCATCACATCCATGAATAAAATTACTCCTTTGTAAAACAAACTTTTTATAGTCTAATCTTCTATTTTATTTTCGTTTAACGATTAAATCAAAGAACCGAACCAAAGCAAATTCTAACAAGTTTCATTTCTTTCGAGACAGACGAGAGTTTCGACTTGGTCGGTGTTGGGGAACATGTCGTAGGGCTCTACGTAGGTGGGGGTGTATTGTTGCGTGAGCAGCGCTAGGTCACGGGCAAGCGTTGCCGAGTCGCAGGATATGTACACCAGGTTGTCGATGTTGGCGTCCAGTAGCGTTTTGCAAATTGTGTCTCCCAAGCCCTTGCGCGGTGGATCAACAACAAGCGTCAAGCGTTTGCCCGAATTTGCCTCTACAATTTTCGGTAGCTCCACTGTTACGTCGCCACAGATGTTTGTCGTGCGTGGGGTGTTGTTCAGCTCCACCATTTCGTTGGCATCGTGCACCGCCGACGGTTCAATCTCTATCGCGTAGGTGTCGTACTTGTCGCTTGCAAGAATGTTTGTCAATATCCCCACGCCAGAAAAGCAGTCCACCAGCACTTCCGTCTGCGACACGTCAAGCTGCTCCCTCACCTTGCTGTAGATTGCATCCTTAACGCCGTCGTTTACTTGGAAAAAGCTTGTCGGTCTGAGGCGGAATTTTACACCCAGGTGCGTGCCCTCGATGTATTGTAGCCCGTAAATGTGCTGTGTGTCCTTACCCAAGATTACGTTGTTGTGTTGCGTGTTGATATTTACAAAAAGCCCGTATCTGTCAAAAGCTGTAGAAAGCGCTGTCACCAAGGGCTGTAAATCGCGCTTGTACGCCCCGTTGGATACTATTGTAACAAGTAGCTGTCCGTCAACATAACGCGCCACCAGATGGCGCACTTCGCCCTTAAATGTTTTTTCGTCGTAGGGTATCACGCCGCAGTTGTTGCAGTACTCACGGAATAACGCAACCAGCCTCTTAGACCACTCGCCGCCAAGAGAGCAATCGTCTATATCCACAACGCTGTGGGAGCTGCGGCGATACATTCCAATCCTTACATCACCGCGCTTTCCCGAAACGGGCAAACTGAGCTTGTTGCGGTAAGCGGTGACTTGTTCCGAAGCAACACATGGCAAAACGTCCAAGTTTAGCTTGGCAATTTTGGAAATGTTGGTGGCAACCTTGTTGCGCTTGAATACCAACTGCTCGCTGTAATCCATGTGCGACAGCGTACATCCGCCACAGTTGCCAAAGTGTGCGCAAGCGGGCTGCACCCTGTGAGCAGAACTTACCAGCAGTTCCACCACGTCGCCGTACGCAACGGCACCTTTCACATAATTTATCCTGACGCGCGCAACCTCGCCCACAATCAACCGCGGCACAAAAACGGTATAGCCGTCCACTACGCCAACCGTTTCACAGTTGCCGTAGCTTTGCGCGGTGTATGTAATTGTGTCGTTTATCTTTAACATAGCAAAAAATTGGTTATAAGCAATCCTCTTTTTAATAAATGTCGGCGACGCTTATACGCCCTTCAACAGTAATACGGTGAAGGTGCTGCCCTCACCAAGCTTACTGTCCACAAATATTGTGCCGTCCAGCAGCTCCACAATTTTTTGAACAATGCTGAGACCCAAGCCGTTGCCGGGCGTAGTGTGCGACTTGTCCCCTTGGAAAAATTTGTTGAAAATGTTAGCTTTGGTTTCTTCGTCCATGCCGCAGCCTGTGTCCTGCACTTCTATCACGGCATTTAGCCCCATGGAGCGGCATTTTACCGTTATTTTTCCGCCCTCATCAGTAAACTTTACAGCGTTGGACAGCAAATTTACAATTACCTGGCTTAGCAGCTTGTAGTTACTGTTGAGCTTGATTGGTTCCAGTTCAATGTCCAAATCAATGCCCTTGCTTTCGCACTGCTGCTGAAACATAAGCACACATTGGCGAATTTGCTCGTCCAACAGGTACTGCTCCTTGGTGATTTCCTGGCTGTCCAGCCTGTTTAGCAACAGCACGCTTTCGGACAGCTCGACAAGTCGGTTGGATTCGTCGATGATTACGTCAAGAAATTCGTTGCGCTGCTCGGGTGAGAGGCTGGGGTCCTTCAACAGCTTGGCAAAGCCGGATATGGAAACGATAGGCGTCTTGAACTCGTGTGAGAAATCGGACACAAAGTTTTCGCGCAAGGTTTCAACGCTGTCCAATTGGGAAACCATATGATTGAAGTTCTTGGCTAAGCCGAGATTGGCAAACACCTTGCTGTCCTCAATGCGGATGGAGAAGTCGCCCTCCGCCACCTTTTGCAGTGCGTTTAGGTAAGGTCTGCTTGCGCGCACTATTATTGCCGAATAGGCAAAGGACAGCGCCACACCCAATACGGTGCTTATGGCAAGGGTGATTACAGCAAACAGCAGAATGTTGTTTTCGGCAATGCCCGTTTCCGCTGCGATAAGTGATGACAGACCGAATGTAATGACCATAGTGAGGGTTAGCATCACAAACAGACACAGTACTACAATTAACGTGATTCGGCTAAAAATGTTTCTCTTTCTTTTACTCATCGTGTCTTACCGCCTTGTAACCCAAACCGCGCGCCGTTACTATCTCAAAATCGGGCGTGTCAGCAAAACGCGTGCGCAGTCTGTTGATGTGAACATTTACCGTATGCTCGTCGCTTTCGGCATCCATACCCCAAATTTCGTCCATAAGCTGCAACCGCGTAAAAACGACGTTGGGATAGGAAAGCAGCTTGAACAACAACAAAAATTCCTTTTGCGGAAGCTGCTCGGAAAAGGTGGGTGTTGTAACCGTGTAGGAGTTGTAATCCAGCTCGACATTACCAACAGTAAGCTTGTTTTCCGTGACAATCTTGGAGCGCCTTAGTAGCGCCTTGATACGCAAAAGCAGCACGTCGAAATCAAACGGCTTGGTGAGGTAGTCGTCAATTCCTACCAAAAAGCCCTGCTTGATGTCCACCACGTTTTGCTTGGCGGACAGTATCAGTATGGGCAACTGGCTGCCGCCGTCCCTCAACGTCTTTGTCAGTTCAAAGCCGTCCATACGGGGCATCATGACGTCCAACACCATGAGGTCAACGTGATTGTGATCCAATACATCCAGCGCCTCTTCGCCGTTGGTCGCCTCAAGCGTGTTGTAGCCGTGATTTTTGAGTATCGTAGTTAACAGCTTACGCGTGTTTTTGTCGTCTTCTACTACCAAGATGTCAAACATGTGCAACTCCCTTAGATAGATATGTACTTATAATATACCATAAAAGAGCAATGGAAATCAACATTTTTAGTTTGTGCAAACCAAACTGTTCGTTACGCAACAATTTTAGCAACAAAATATTTCACAAAAGTGAAATATTTGCAGGTTACTTTAAGTCAGAGAGTGTAGAATAAATGCAGAAAATAATAGAAGCTACAATAATGACTGAAAAGAATAAGAAAAACGGAATAAAACAACGCCAACCTGTGTGGAAATGCGTTGCGGGCGTGCTGAAGCTGTTTTTCAAAAAGCCGAAAATAATAAGCCTGTCGGGAGAGCTACCCAACAAAGCCATTTACCTGGCTAATCACAGCGCGATGTTCGGCCCGCTCATGTACAATTTGTACCTGCCTGCTGAAACTTCCGCATGGGGAGCATATCCCATGCTGGGCAATTACCGAGAGCGCTACCGTTATCTCAAAAACGTCTACTTTATCCAAAAAAGACACAAGTCCAGGTTTTCCGCGACAGTACTTGCCTTTTTTGAAGCGTTTTTTGCGCCATTCTTTTACAGGAACATGCGCGTGTTGCCCAGCTACAACGATACACGCTTCATTACTACGATACGGCAAAGTGTGCAAATGCTGGATAACGGTGTCAGCGTGATAATCTACCCCGAAGACAGTAACGGCGGATACCACGAGCAGCTCACAAATTTTTTTGCGGGCTTTGTGGAGCTGGCAAAATACTACTACCGCAAGCACCGCGAGGATATACCCATTTACCCAGTGTACTACCACCCAAAGAAAAGAACAATGGTAATTGGGCAGCCTCAATACCTGCACGACTACCTCAACCAAGGGCTCAACCGCAAGCAAATTGCAAAGGAATTTTGCACACAGGTAAACAATCTGTTTTTGCACCACATTAAAGAGTGAGACGAGGGAGTGCCTCAAGATAGCTGTCAGCACAAAATATAAGAAAGAAATAAGGGCACATTTTGAATCATTGTGTCAAAGAGAAATTGGTTTGGAAAATCTTTGTAAAATAGCCGATTATTTTGGAGAAGATTTAGATATTTTAACGGGAAGAAAAGAATATTAAATAAAAATTCGTAAAAAATTGCACCCCAGGAGTTGAAAACAACTTTTGGGGTGCTTTTTTACAGGAGCCTTTTTTTGCAAAGCGAAGCCGTTTTGGGCAGAATACCCGAGCCTTAACTTAACTCAAACATTCCAGTGTAAAGCTGATAATATTTACCGCGCTGTTTGATTAGGTCGTCGTGATTGCCGCGTTCGATAATTACACCGTGCTCCAGCACCATGATAGCATCACTGTTGCGAACGGTGGACAAACGGTGCGCGATAACAAATGTTGTGCGACCCTCCATCAGCGCATCCATACCCTTTTCAATGAGCCATTCGGTACGGGTGTCGATGCTGCTTGTCGCTTCGTCGAGAATGAGTACCGGCGGATCGGCTACCGCTGCGCGCGCAATTGCCAGCAGCTGACGTTGCCCCTGCGATAGGTTTTCACCGTCGCGTGTGAGCATGGTTTGGTAGCCCTCGGGCAAGTGCATGATAAACTGGTGCGCATTTGCCGACTTAGCCGCTTCGATACATTCCTCGTCCGTTGCGTCAAGGCGCCCGTAACGAATGTTGTCCATGACGGTGCCCGTGAACAGGTGCGTGTCCTGAAGCACCATTGCCAGCGACCTGCGCAAATCGGCTTTCTTGATTTTGTTGATGTTGATACCGTCGTAGCGAATCTTGCCGTCGGGTACGTCGTAGAAACGGTTGATAAGGTTGGTAATTGTAGTTTTGCCTGCGCCCGTCGAACCGACGAAAGCAATCTTTTGCCCGGGGTGCGCAAAGAGCGACACATTGTGCAAAACCGTCTTGTTTTCCTCGTAGCCGAATGTCACATTTTCGAAACGCACATCGCCTTTCAGTTCGGTGTAGGTTACCGTGCCGTCAGTGTGCGGGTGCTTCCACGCCCAACGTCCTGTGCGCGTTTCGCTTTCCGTGATGTTGCCCTCCTCGTCGATGTTGGCGTAAACCAGCGTTACGTAACCATCGTCCACCTCTACAGGGGTGTCCATGAGCGCAAATACGCGTTCGCCGCCTGCAACTGCCATGAACAGCAGGTTGATTTGCTGAGCAATTTGCTGAATGGGCATGGTAATGTTGCGGATATAAAGCAAAAATACGGCAATGATACCAACGTAATCTAACGGGTTTTTGCGCGTTGTTGTAACTGCGATAACCGCACCGATAACGGCAATACCTGCGTAGAAGAAATGCGACAGGTTGTTCATTATCGGTCCCATGATGTTAGCGTAGCTGTTGGCGCGCGTTGACACTTCCTGCCAATGGGTGTTGATTTTGGCAAATTCCGCGATAGATTTGTCTTCGTGATTGAATGCCTTTACAACCTTTTGCCCCTCGGTCATCTCTTCGATGTAGCCGTTGAGCTTACCCACTGCTGCCTGTTGCGCTACAAAGTTTGTCTTGGAGCGGCCACCGATAAACTTCACTATCAAAAACATCAGTACAAGCATGCCAACCATTACAAGTGACAGTTCCCAGCTCTTTATAAACATGATTACGAACACGCCTGTGATGGTTATCGTACTGCTGATAAATTGCGGAATACAGCGCGCGATAAACTCGTTCATCATGTCGATGTCGTTGGTGTAGCGGGTCATCAGTTCGCCGTGCGTGGTTGTGTCGAACACCTTGATGGGCAGCTGTTGCATGTGTTGGAACAAATCGGTACGCAGCTTTTTCATTGTGGAGGTTGATATACCGATAAGTATGCGGTTGAGCGCGTAGTTGACTGCAAGCACAACAATGTAGATTGCCGCAATCAATGCCACCATTATGAACAGGTAGCTCATTTTGTTGCCTATATCTGGGCTCAATGCAAGATTGTCCAACGCCGCAATGCCCGTCAAGCTTACGTCGCTATCTGCGGTTGCCGCCAAGCCTTTTAGCAGCGGGTCCAACAGTGACGTTGCAAAAATGTTGGCAATCGACTGGGTAATGATACACAGTATAACTGCAATCATCCTGCCCTTGTAGGGTTTGAGATAACTGATCAAACGGAACATTGTTCCCTTGAGATTTTTGGGTTTTTGCGCACCCATTGCTCTTCTGTTAGGTCCCGGCATTAGTTATCACCTCCCTGTTCCACTGTACCCTTTTGTTGGGAGTTGTACACTTCCTGATAAATGGAGTTGGTCTTGAGTAGCTTTTCGTGGGTGCCGATGGCGTTGATTTTGCCGTTGTCCAACACGACGATTTTGTCGCAGTTTTCCACAGAGGATATACGCTGAGCAATGATGATGGTAGTCATATCCTTGCTAAGCTCCTTGAGCCCCTTGCGTATTTGCGCGTCCGTTGCGGTGTCTACTGCGCTGGTGGAGTCGTCCAGTATCATAATTTTGGGCTTTTTCAAAAGTGCCCTTGCAATGCACAGACGTTGCTTTTGTCCACCTGATACGTTTACACCGCCCTGCCCAAGGTCCGTCTCGTAACCGTCGGGGAAAGAGGTGATAAAGTCGTGCGCGCAAGCTGCCTTGCATGCTGCTTCAATCTCCTCCTGGGTGGCATTTTCGTTACCCCACAGCAGGTTTTCGCGAATTGTACCGCTGAACAAAACATTCTTTTGCAGCACCATGGAAACGCCCTCGCGCAAATTGAACAACGAGTAGTCTCTCACGTCGGTGCCGTCGACAAGTATTTGCCCGTCATATACGTCGTAGAAACGGGGAATAAGCTGAACAAGACTGCTCTTGCCCACGCCCGTTCCTCCAATGATACCCACCGTTTCGCCCGAAGCTATGTGCAGGTCGATATTTTCCAGAGTTAAATTTTCGCCGTTGTTGGAGTAGGAGAAATCGACATTGACGAAATCGATGCTACCGCTACCGACAGTTTTGTCGTTTTGTCCGTCCTTGATGTCGGATTCCGTTTCCAACACCTCGTAGATACGGTCGATGGATGCTCTACTCATAACAAGCTGAACGGCGATAAAGCATATCATCATTACCGACATGAGAATCTGCGTGCAGTAGCTCATCATGGCGGTGAGCGTACCGGACTGAATTTTTCCGTTGGCAATATCCGCGCCGCCGATAAGCAGCAATGCCACAATCGTGCCGTACATGATGCTGCTTGTGAGCGGGTTCATAAGTATCATGAGCTTTTCCGCCTTGAGCTGCGCCTGACGTACGTCTTCGGTGGCTTGGCGGTATTTATGCTCCTCGTAGTCCTCGCGCACAAATGCCTTGACAACGCGGATAGCAACAAGGTCCTCCTGTACGCTGGCGTTCATTGCGTCGTACTTTTTGAACATAGACTTGAACAGCGGATGTACGCGCGTTGCAAGTAATCCCATTACAAGCCCCAACGCGGGGATAGCCACAATGAACACCCATGCCATATCCGGCTGATTGATAAACGCCATGATGGTTGAGAATATCAGCATTGCCGGTGCGCGCACAACGGTACGGATAATCATCATGAAGGACTGTTGCGCGTAGTTGACGTCGGTTGTGGAACGCGTTACCAGGCTTGCTGTAGAGAATTTGTCCACGTTGGCAAAGGAAAAGCTTTGTATCTTTTCGAACAGGTAGCCGCGCATATTTTTGGAAAAGCCTGCGCCGGCAACTGCGCAAAGATGTCCTGCAAGCGCGCCGAACGTCAGCGACAATATTGCACTGATAATCATCAGTATGCCGTAGGTGTACACGGTGTTGAGCAATATTGCACTGTCCACAAAGGCTGTGCCTGCAAGCTTGGTGACAATTTCCCCTGTTGAAAAATCAAGGTATATCAGGTTAGACGTTAGCGCCTCACCCGATGCAAACAATTGCATGGTGTTGAGAATACTGGACATGAACAGCGGCAAAAACACTTCCAGCGCCGTTTCCAGCATTACCAACACTACCGTAAAAATTGAGGGTACAGCGTACCCTTTTGCTCCTTTCAAAAGTTTTCTTATCATTTTCCAATTCTTCTTTTATTTACTTTAGACTATATTATATACTATTTTAAACTTTATGGAAACTGAATTTTTGCCGTTTTTTAACTATTTAGGACCGCTGTCTGTTAATGCAGACAGCTCCCCTTATACAGAGGAGCCGTCAATTATAAAAGCCAAATCAACATCACACATTATCTACTAGTGAGGGGTTAGAAGCGAGCAAGACGAGGCAAACGAGCATTTCCAAGGGAGCGTACTAGGCGTACGTGACCGCAGGAAAGCGGAGTTTAACAAAGTATTGCGACGCTTATAAGCCATCACTTCTCGAAGAAGATTACGTTCTTTTCGCCCAGTATTCCTGCCAGTTCGTACTCGATACCGGGGCACTTGCGCACACGTCTTTCCAGTTCGTAGTTTTTACCCTCAATGCGAATTTTGACGGGAATTTCGCCCTCATAAGAGCGAAGCGTGTCCATGACCTTTTCGTATTTTTCGTCGTCACGCTCATCCATCTTGAGCCACAGGGTAATGTTTTTTGTGGGCTGTTCCGCAGTGGGCTCGGGAACCTTGCTGCTTTCCGTGCGCGGGTTTATCAGCTCGCGGACGTTAATTTTGTAGGCGTCGCGCGATTCCGTTATCATTCCCTTGACAACTACAAATGCGTCTTCGGCAAAAAGGTTTTTGTATTTTTCGTACGTCGGGCCGTACAAGCTGATTTCAATTGTGTCGTACTTGTCTTCCAACACACCAAACGCCATGCGCTGGTTGTCCCGCCCTACGGCTACACGGATGTCGCGCAGTATGCCACCTGTGGTAACAAAACGCTTGGCAACCTCGGGGCGCACAGGTTCGCCGTCCTCCGACCCGTCGGGTACGTATGCCATTGTCTCCGACGTGTTGAAGTCAAACAAAAACCGCTTGGCAATGTCGTCGTAGTCGTCCAGCGGAGAGCCGGTCATATACACGCCCAGCACCTCGTTTTCAAAGCTGTACAGCACCTGCTTGGGAAATTCCTTTACCTGTTCGCGCTGAGTTCTCGTTGTTGTTTTAATTTCCGGCACAAGGTCGAAAATGGAGATTTGCCCAGTTGCGTGCTTCTTGTTGCTTTCCGACACTTCGTTGAGCTCCTCAACGTACCATTGCAGCATATCGGCACGGGTACGGTTGAAGCAATCGAACGCGCCGCCCTTGATAAGGTTTTCCACCATGCGCTTGTTTATGAAACTGAAGCACCGTTCAAACAGGTCCGTCATGTCCTTAAATTCGCCGTTAGCTTCGCGTTCGTCCACAATCTGCTTGACAATGCCAACACCAATGTTGCGGATACCGCCCAGCCCGAAACGTATTGCGCCGTTCTCCACGCGGAACTCGTCGCGGCTCCTGTTGATGTCGGGGGGAAGCACCTCAATGCCCTGCGACTTGGCGTAAGCCATGTACTTCTTTATTTGCGATATATCGCTGATACGGTTGTTCAAAAGCGCGCAAATAAATTCAACCGGGTAGTATTTTTTGAGGTACGCCGTTTGGTACGTTACGTACGCGTAGCAGGTTGCGTGCGACTTGTTAAATGCGTACTGCGAAAAGTCGTCAAGCTGCTTGTATATTTCCAGCGCTACGTCCTCGGGGATACCGTTCTTCACGCAACCTGGTACCGTTTCGCCGTTGGTCCACGTTCCGCCGTGTACGAACAGCTCGCCAAGGTCCTTCATCATTTGCGCTTTCTTTTTGCTCATGGCGTAGCGCACGTTGTCCGCAAGAGCCATGGAAAAGCCCGCAAGCTTTTGCACAAGCTGCATAACCTGCTCCTGGTAAACGATACAGCCGTTGGTTACGGCAAGTATGGATTCCATAGATGGGTGCAGATATTTTATCTTGGATTTGTCGAACTTGCAATCTATGTAGTCGCCGATGTACTGCATAGGTCCAGGACGGTACAGGCTGATTCCTGCAATAATTTCTTCCAAGTGGGTGGGCTTCATCTTGCGCATAAGCTCGCACATGCCGCCACTTTCCAGCTGGAAGATACACATCGTGTCGCCGGAGCTGATAAGCTCGAATACCTTTTGATCGTCGTAGTTGTCCTGCGCAAAGTCTATCCTTACGCCGTGGTCCTCGTAAACGTAGTCGCAGGCTTTCTTGATGTCGGTGAGGGTTCTCAGCCCCAAGAAGTCCATCTTGAGTAGCCCCAGCTCCTCCACCTCTATCATGTTGTACTGGGTTGTAACAATGCCGCCCTTAGCTAGGCTACCGCCGTTTGTCTGCAAAGGAACGTGGTCGGACACCTTTTCACGGCAGATAACTACGCCCGCCGCGTGCATGCCCGTTTGCCTGGGTGAGCCCTCAAGGCGCATTGCAATGTCAATGAGCTTGTGCGTAGCAGGGTCGTTGTAGGCGGCAACAAGCTCTTCGGAAATGTAAGTGTCCGCTTCTTTTTTGTATTTTTTGAGCCCCAGTAGATGTTTTAATGTGTATTTGAAATTGTCGGGCACCATCTTTGCAAGACGGTTGGATTCCGCAATGGGCACACGCAGTACGCGCGCCACGTCGCGAATGGCGTTCTTGGCTGCCATGGTGCCGAATGTGACAATCTGACACACGTTGTCGTTGCCGTACTTGTCGTGAACGTAATCGATGACCTCGCCGCGCCTGTCCATGCAGAAGTCCACGTCGAAGTCGGGCATGGATTTACGCTCGGGGTTTAAGAAACGCTCGAACATAAGGTTGAAACGGAAGGGCTCCACCTCGGTGATACCGATGAGGTAGGCGATTACACTGCCCGCGCCACTTCCGCGCCCAGGACCTACCGGGATACCGTTGGTCTTGGCGTAGTTGATGAAGTCCCACACGATGAGGTAGTAATCGACAAAGCCCATGTCGCAAATTACCTTGTATTCGTAGTCGATCCTGTCCAAGATTTCTTGGCTTGCATTGGGATATTTCTTTTTCAGCCCCTCATCTACCAGGTAACGGAGGTACTCGGGTGAGGACATGTTGTTGGGCGGAGTGTACAACGGCAGCAGCTTTTCCTTGCCGAAATCCACGTTGCACTTGTCGGCAATTTCAAGGGTTGTATCCATTGCGTCGGGCAACTTGGGGAACAAAAGCGCCATTTCGTCGTAGCTTTTGAGGTAGAACTCTTCGCCTTGGAATTTCATTCTGTCCGTGTCGTCAAGGTATTTGCCCATCTGTACGCACATCATGACGTCCTGTATTTCCGCGTCCTCTCTGTTTAGGTAGTGAACGTCGTTTGTAACAACAATCTTTATGTTGAGCTTGCGTGCCAATTCCACAAGCTGCGGCATTACCGCATCTTCCTCTTCTATGCCGTGGCGCTGAATTTCGATGTAGTAGTCCTCGCCGAACAGTGCCTTGTACTGCAGGGCAAGCTCCTCCGCTTCCTCAGGACGGTCGGCAAGCAACAGGCGTGGCAACTGTCCCGCGATACATGCGGAGAGGCATATTAGCCCCTCGGAATACTTTTGCAATGTTTCGAAGTCGATACGCGGCTTGTAGTAAAAGCCGTCCACAAAGGCAATGGAATTGAGCTTGCACAGATTGTAGTAGCCTGTGTTGTTTTTCGCCAAAAGCACCAGGTGGAAATATTCCTTGTTGTCGAACCCCACGCTGTGCAAGTTTTCGCACATGTAAAATTCACATCCGATAATGGGCTTGATTCCCGCAGCATTGGCAGCCTTCAAAAATTTCCATGCACAGTACATGTTACCGTGGTCGGTAACGGCAACGGCAGGCATGTTTAGCTCCTTGCAGCGAGCAAGCATATCGTCGATACGCGTTGCGCCGTCAAGGAGACTGTATTCCGTGTGAACATGTAAATGTACGAACTGTTTCATTTGTGTTTACCTTCTTGCAATGTCTATAAGCTTGGCGAAACGGTGGTTTGCCCCACTCTTGGAGATGCTGAGCATGTCGGCAATTTCGTCCAGGTTTGCCTCGGGATATTTTTCGCGTAGTTGCGCTATTTCTTTCAGGCTGTCGGGCAGTCCGTCAAACAAGCCCTTTTGTTTGATTGCGGCAATGGCATCAAGCTGTCGGGCTGCTGCGGCAACCGTTTTGCCGATGTTTGCCACGGTGCAGTTGGTTTGCCTGTTCAAATTGTTGCGGAGGCTACGTGCTGCAATCACGTTTTCCAGCCTGAGCTTGGCTGACATGGCGTTGACGTACACCAAGAAGTCGGCAACGCTTTCGCTATCCTTCAAATAAAGCACAACGTGGTTTTTGCGCTGCGTAACGCGGAATTTCAATTCGGGATACTGCTCGTTTACCTTTTCCGCAAAGGCGTTATCCGTCAGGCGAAGCTCCAAGTGGTATTTGGCATTGTCTGCCACGTCGCTATCCAGGTCGTCATTTTGCGGAATAACAACCGAACCGCCCGCAACAAACAACCCCTGTAAAAATGCCCGTCTGCAACAGGGCTTTTCTGGGAAAATCGACTGCATTTGTCCAAAAATCAACGCGCCGTCTTCGTCGCGCGCAATGAGCGTTAGCTTTTCGCCAAGCGACTTGTCGAAAGTGCAGCTGTATATGGGCACACCCTTTTTGTTGTTGCCCTCCGCTTCAATATCCGCCTGTACGCCAAGCTCACCCAGTGCAAGGCTTTGACATATTGTCAGGAAATCAACATTGTCGCTTTCCAAAGTAAACGAAAAACCGTTGAGCCCCAGCGTCAAGGAGCCGGCACTTTTCAAAACAGCAGTCAAAAAGGAGGTGGCGCAGCACCCCTTTAAGTTTCTGACAGTTTTCAATATTTCGTTTTTAACACTTTGCGAAAAGGTCATAGTCTTCCTGTGTAAAATTGATTAGACACACTTCACGGCGAGCTTGCACTCCGAAGCGTTCGGCAATGGTTCGCTCCACGTGTTGCATAACTAAGTATATATCTTTTGAGCTGGCTTTGTCAATGTTTAAAATAAAGCCTGCGTGTTTGTCCGACACCTGTGCACCGCCAACTGTGTACCCCTTTAGCCCTGCCTGGTCCGTCAGTCGGGATATGCTTACGCTGTCGTGGTACAGCATACACCCTGCCGAACGGAAGTTGAGCGGTTGTGCTTGCGCTTTCTGCCTGCGCATTTGTACAGAGCGCTGCTTTACTTCCTCAGGCGTACTGCGCGCGCACTTGAGCGTGACTGCCAGCACCGTGTAGCTGTCATCTTGCTTGAAAATGCTGTTGCGCTTGGACAGCTTGCACTGCTCAGCGGACAGCTTGCGTATTTTGCCCTTGTGCAATACGGTAACGCTATGCAATATGCCCTTTACATCCTGATTGTAGCACCCTGCGTTAGTAACTGTTGCTCCGCCAATGGTAGCAGGTAGACAGGACAGAAATTCTCCGCCCGTCAAGCCCCACTTTTCCGTTTCCTTGTACAGTTTCAGCGTAGATGTGCCTGCTAAAGCGTAAATTTTCACCCCATGTACACTAATTTTCGACATTTTGGTAGTTACAATCACTACTCCGTCGAAATTGCTGTCCGACGCCAGCACGTTACTGCCCTTGCCTAGAATGCAATGCTTGACGTTGAGCTTGCACAGCAGTCGCACAGCCTTTACAAGCTTGCGTACCGTGTCGGGATATACGGTAATCTTGATTGTACCCCCTGCGCCCAAAGTTGTCAACTCACTGAACGTCTTGTCCAGGTAAGTTTCCACGCAATATTTTTTCATTTTTGCAAGCACTTGCTCGTAAATTTTTTCACTCATATTGACTGTTGACATCACATGTTTAGCGTTGCGCGAGCCATTTCACGTTGACGGGTGATTGCACTGGCATCTCCGAACACATTGGGGACATACGCCGTAGCTAGCAATTGTTCGCACTCTCTGTATCTATCCGAGGTGTAGAATGTTGTTTCAAGCACGGAAAACATGGACAGGTTGCACAGAGTGGACTGCGTTGACTCGGACAAGAGGTAACTGATGTATTCCTCACATGCCGTTGCCTTATCGCCTGCTGTTGTCGATACGCCGATGTACTGCACCAAATCGGTGTAGCCACCAAGCGCCGCAAAACCCAGCTGTTCAATCTTGCCATTGCTTTCCTTTTGCGACAGACGGTAAATGTCGCGTTGCGTTCCAAGTAGCGTTACCGCCGTGCGGTTAGCTACAAACTTTTCGTACGCCTGGTACTGTGTGGTGCTTTCCGCTATTCCGCTGACCTTGCCCTTTCCACCCGACATCGCCAGCGCCGACAGCGGACTGTTGTACGGAGTAAAACCGCACACAAGGGGTTGCAATTCCACTGTGGTTTTGCCCACCTTGCGCGTGTAGGTTTGTGTCAGTGCGTTAGTTAGCAGTTGCTCGGCGGATAGCTGCTCAACACGGGCAAACAGACAGTACGCGCCGGAATACAGTGGCATGGCGTATTGCTTGCCGTCCATTTGCGCAGAAAGAAGAAAGTTCTCCATGACAAAGCCCATATTTTTCGAAATGGGCGCTAGCCTTTCCTGAATTACACTACCTGCCCCGCGTGAAAAGCATATCAAGTCGAACTGTTCGTCATTCAGTAGCTTTGTTTGGAGCTGCTCAACGGTTAGCGTAGTGACGTGAACAAATAGCCCAGCGTTTGCTTGCTCGAACTTCGCCGCTTTGTTAATCAGCCACGCCTCACGGCTGCCAATGCCCCCTTCAAACGTCTCCACGTTCCACAGCTCCAACACACCCTTGTAGCCAACGGGTGCTTGCTGCTGCGGAGTTACGGGAAGCTGTGGCAATGCCCAAACAAGTGCAACCGCACACACCAGTACAACCAGCACAATGGGCAAAATTACAATTTTTTTGCGTTTTTTTACCCCGGTTTCACCCGCTTGCATTGTTGAGGCGTTGGTTTCGACCTTGTTGTCTTTTTTGCGCTGTTTGATTATCTTCAATTTCTTCATTGCTTTTGCTCCTTACATTGTTAACAGTAAATTGTACAAAAGCAAAAAGGCAAAATTGCATATTTACAAAGCACTTTTTTTCATATATAATGTAAAAAAAGGAGAAAAATATGAAATTAAACTACAAACGCACATTGCTTGTAGGCTTCGCTTTCTTTTTGATAAGCGCATTCTGGCAGGCATACGACACTATCATTCCCCTTATGCTTACCAACAGGTTCGGTCTGGACCAAACTTGGTCGGGCGTAATCATGTCGTTGGACAACATCTTGGCGCTGTTTATGCTACCGCTGTTTGGGGCGCTTTCCGACAAAAAGGACACACGCTTCGGCAAGCGCACACCATTCATTGTAATTGGCGCGGTTGCAGCCATTGTGTGCTTTGTTGGATTGACCTTTGCCGACAACGCGCAACTTAACAAGGTGATGGCAAGCGGCGCAGATACCTACTGGGAACAAAACTACGAGGTGGAAAACAGAGAATACAACAGCATCACCAACAATGGCGTTGAACAGAAATACACCGTGCGCGACTACGCTGCAAAGGTAAAATACAACAAGCTGTACGACGAGCTTACTGCAAACGAAAAGACAGAGCTTGAAGCTTGGTACAAGGACAACCTGGATGCCAACACCACTTACGTTTACACAAAACCCGACAAGGACAAGGGCATTGAGGAAAGTTATAAGCTGGTAACTGTCGATGCAGAGGGCAACAAGGTATTTGCCGATAGCGGAGATGCAATTGGCAAGGCGCTTACCACCAACGCGTATTCGTCGCTTGTGTCCGACGCTAGGGCGCAATTTGCAAAGACGGTTACCGCAACCAACTGGTGGGTGCTGCTAATCTTTATCGTAGTGCTATTGATGGTGCTTATATCCATGGCGACATTCCGCTCACCCGCTGTGGCTCTGATGCCTGACGTAACAGTAAAGCCGCTGCGTAGCAAGGGTAACGCGATTATCAATTTGATGGGTACTGCAGGTGGAATTTTGGTACTGCTACTTGGCATGATATTCGACACCAGCGCAGTGAAAAACCAAATGATGAGCTACACTTGGTTTGTGTTTGCAGTGTGCGGCATCATGCTGGCTGCGCTTATCGTATTTATATTTACCGTAAAGGAAAAGAAATGGAATGCCGAAATGCTTGAGGCTCAGGCTATCCTGGACGAAGAGGAAAATGCAAAGGAACAGGACGTTTCAACGGATGCTGAAGCGGACAAGCCCAAGGCTAAGGACAAATTGCCCAAGGACAAGCTTGTATCACTCATATTGATATTGGCATCTGTAGCATTGTGGTTTACGGGTTACAACGCTATTACCAGCAAATACAGTGTGTATTCGTTGAACGTACTGAACAAGAGCTACAACACCACTCTGTTAATTGCTCAGGCGGCAGCAGTAATTTCCTACATTCCCGTTGGTATCATTGCCAGCAAAATCGGACGTAAGAAGTCCATACTTATTGGCGTAGGACTGTTAACCGTTGCATTTGGCGGTGCAATATTTATCAATGCTTCCACCCCGGGTTGGATAATGTACATACTGTTTGCATTGGCTGGCATTGCTTGGGCAACGATAAACGTCAACAGCTTCCCGATGGTTGTGGAACTGAGCAAGGGTGGCAACGTAGGACAATACACAGGCTACTACTACACCGCAAGCATGGCGGCGCAGGTTATTACACCTATTCTGTCCGGTGCGTTGATGGATGCATTCGGATCGATGTCTGTGCTGTTCCCCTACGCATCGATATTTGTTGCAATGTCGTTTGTGACCATGCTATTTGTAAAGCACGGCGACAGCAAGCCCGAAGCACCCAAGGATAAGATGGAGATGCTTGCCGGCGCCGATGACGACTAATTTGAGCCCATTATAAACAACTAACACAAAAAAGACTCTCATGTATTGTGAGAGTCTTTTTTCTTAATAAGCCTAATTACAGCAAGTTCAACACGCGCGCGAATTCGATGCCGAAGCGGCGGTCGGTGCAGGAGGTTGTGCGCGCGGCTTTTTCTACAAAGTTTGCCGCTACCTGGGTTGAGGCAAGCAGGCTGTGTCCGTTGAGCAGTTCGCCCAGCACTACCGAGCTGAACACGTCGCCTGTACCCGAATAGGTAACTTCTACACGCTCGTTTGTGACAAAGTAACGGTTGGTGCCGTCAAGCACGATGTTGCCTATTAGCTTGCCACATTCAATACCCGTGATAACTGCGCTTTTTGCGCCCGTTTTTGCAAGAAAATCGCCAAATATCTCACCGCAGGTTGCCAAGAACGTCGGTTCGTGCTTGTGGCTCACCAACTGTTGATAGTCGATATCCGCAAGCAGGCACGCCTCGGTAAGATTGGGTGTGATACAGTGCGCATGCGGTACAAGGCGTTTCATGTTGTTTAAATACTCACCGTCAAATACGGGGTACAGTGCGCCATTGTCGCCCATAATGGGGTCAACAAACAAATAGACGTCTTTGCTTGCAAATTCGCTCACAATGCCCGTCAAAGCCGTCAAAATACCGTTGTCGTTGCCGAATCCTACATATATTGCATCGGGCGTTCTGTTAGCAATCAATCGGTTGCAAAACTCCGCCACGCTGTCATTGCGTTGCGCCAAGAAATTACCAAAGCCCGTCTGAGACGAATAGCTTGCCGTCACCACCGGCATGCAGTAATGCCCCAGCTTGGTAAATATGGGCAGGTTCGCCGCCATTGAGCAATTACCCAACCCCGATATATCATTAAATATAAGTATATTTTTCATAATTATTATTTTTCTTAACGCTTATTCCGTCTCAAGTTGGTCTGCTACGCCCACAAATATCCGCGTGGGAACAGCGCGCAGTATGAACCACACGGCAAAGCCGACAATTATACCTGCAACAACGCCCAGCAATGCAAGCCAGGGCATATAGGAAAACATTTCCGGCGTGTTACTGACAAGGCAGAACACAATGTTTTGCGTGAGGTTGTGCATAACAGCCGCCACCACCGAAATGGCAACAATGCTTACCTTGGGGTAAATAAACTCCACCAATATTACCGATACAACAACGCTCACAAGCCCTGCTGTCAGGCTGTACATAATCGTGGATATGTTACCGGTAAATATGCTACCCAGCGTTGTGCGGATAACCACCAAAATTATCGCCTCGGTGGGTCCCAGCACGAAAAGCGTCAACAGCGAAAAGATGTTACTGAGCCCCATTTTTGCACCGGGCAAAAACAATGGCGGAAACAGGCTTTCTACCATAAACATGATAAGCCCCATGGCGGTAAGCACGGCTAGCGTTGCCACCCGTCTTGCGGAAAAATATGAAGTTTTTTTGCGTAAATTTTTCATACTACTCCGTTACAATCTTTAAGCGATTGGGGCTACACACTATTGCGCCGCCCGAGCGTGTAATTGACGGGAAGTTGCGTACGCAATCCTTGTGGAAGCCGCAGATAGAGTCAATCATTTGCACTGACGGATTTCTTCCGCGCACAATCTTCATTTTGTTGAAATGCTCTTCACCTTTAATTTCCCGTGTTAGCGTTATTTCCACGCCGTTATCCTTGTTCTCCACTTGTATGGTCCAGCCGTTGCTGTTAGCATCATTAACGGAATATTCGCCCCTGGTTACGTTGTACACCACAAGTGTTTCGCCCGTTTCGTCGTCGATGACATTTACTATCTGCAGTTGCGTGCTGTCCGTATCGAAAACAAACACCGCAAACAGCACAAGTATCAACAGTACCACAATGAGATACACCATTACGTCCAGCACCTTGAAGGGCTTGTCCTTCTTGGCATTTTGTACGTTGCTAACAACACGCTTTTTGCCGCGCACAAAGTGATACACCACCAGCGCAATTGCCGCCGCACCCAATACTGAGCCCAACACTATCAATAGCACAGTGTACACGTCAACGGGGTTGTCGAACTTGGCATTTGCGTCGTAATAAAACTTGCCGTTGCCGTCCTGCTTCAATGCCCAGCCAAACTCACTGTAGCTGTCGGACGCACCCTGAACTTCGCCCTCGCTGTAGTTGGAAAGTAGCTGCTTTCTGCCGTCCAGCGTTTCGTACTGCACAACAATCTTGATACCCTTTCCCTGCAAATAACCGTTTACAAAGTCCACTATCCTGTCACGCCCCATGACGGTGAGCGCGGTTGTAAGACAGTCTCCTTTAGTCGCCCAAAATTCGCCTGCTTCCTCGGGCACAACCACCATAACGGAGCGCACACCCGTTTGTGCGGGCGCACCTGTTACGCCGTCCAGTATGTGCGCGTATTCAACGCCGTCCACGGTGTATTGGCGGATATTCTGTCCGCTTGTGGATATGCTTGCCTTGCCCACCTTTACATCGAACAGGGGCGTGGGAAACACCGCCGAAAGCGGGTCAAATGCGTTGGACATACTGAGCGTTGTTTCCTTGCCGTCGTACCCCCAGCCGAATGCCATGCTGCTGCTTCCCGCGTCTACGTTGAAGCAGTCGATGCCGTAATCGCGGTAATTGGCAATCATTTGGCGTGCAATGTCTACGGCATACCCCTTGGCAATGCCGCCAAGGTCTATCCACTGCTCGTAAAGCTCGTCACCGTTGTCGCCTTGCACAACAGCAGGGGCTACGTTTTTGGTAACGTAATATTTGTCGTTGATTTGCTCTAACGTAACCGACTTTTGCGAAAAATCTGTAAAAGCGGGGTTAGAAAATGCATCAATATACTTTTCATCGGGCAAAGGGTAACCGTTTCCGAAAAATTCGTCCGCCGTCACTACCCTGTCGTATTTCAAGCCGAAATTACCCTGCGAATAGATACGAGAGGAAAATCCCCACAAGTCCACCAAGCGGTAAACGGCAGGATTGAATGCGCCGCCAGTTACGTCGTACATTTCGCGTGCTAAGCTTAGCATTTGGTAGGTATCTTGCGATATTTCCATTGTGTCGCCATGCTTTGCCTGGTTGTAACGGTACACGTCCGACGTCGGATAGGTGTAGTCGCCCACCGTCCTGCCGTCGTAAGTTGTGTTTGCGTAGCCGTCCACTCTGTCTATCATTTGGCTGATATCGGAAAAAAGCTCAACAAGGTCTTTGCGCGTTTCAATTTGCTCTTTGCTCAATTTGCTTTCGTCTTCGCCGATGCTGAAATCTATTGCAAGCTTACCCGACGAATACACGTCCGCCATTACCGGTATGCCGCTTTCGCCAAAGTAGTAGCCGCTAAACCGCACGCCGACCACATTGCCATGTCCGTCTGTGATAGACACCAATGTTACCGTTCGGTTGCCTGCGTCAAAGCTGTAGCTCATTTTCCCCGTTTCGGCATGTGCAAAATTGCCGTTTGAAAAACTCAAACAGCCTACTGCTACGCTTAACAGCAAAGCTACTATCACAATGGCTCCAAATAGTCGTTTCATAACTAACAAATATTTTACTATATTTGTTGGTTTTTGGCAACACATCGCAAGTGAGGCAATTATTTTTATTTGCAAAGAAATTGTAACTATCCTTTCGGTTGATAAATATGTAAATTTGCGTTATAATTTACACAAGACTAAACACAAAGGAGAATATTTTATGTCTAAGTTCAAGGACGGAATAAAACAAGACACCGAAAACCTCAAACGCAAGGTAAAAGCGATAAAACCGTCGCGCTGGATAATACTGTCAATTTTGCTGGTGGTAACGGTACTGTCTTACGTTTTCTACGGCTATATCTTTGGCGAAACAACGGACAAAAACGCTTGGTGCCACACTCCCAATACGGGCGTTGCACTGCTGGACCAGGTTTGCACCTATGTACCGGATGTTGTTAAATGCATACAGTCCGTTACAATACTGCTAATCATTGTAACTGCACTGTCACTTATTGCGTACAAAATATTTGGCAATACACAACGCGGCACCACAATCTACAGCTTGATAAAGAGCTTGTTGAACTGGGTAACGGCATTGGTAACAATAGTACTGATACTGGCAATCTTCGGCGTGGACACCACCGCACTGATTACAGGCGCAGGGGTTGTAACACTGGTTATCGGTCTTGGTATGCAATCACTCATTGCCGACATCGTTGCAGGCCTGTTCATTGTGTTTGAAAACTCCTTTAACGTAGGCGACATCATTACCGTTGACGGATTCCGCGGCGAGGTTGTTGAAATAGGCATACGCACCACCAAGCTCAAAGCCGCAGGCAACGTGAAGATATTTAACAACAACGCTATCCAAGGCGTACTGAATCAAAGCCTGGAGCCGTCACTTGTAAAAACGCTGATTGACGTGGAATACGGCGAAAAGCTGCCCGAAGTGGAACGCATAATAAAGCAACACGTAGGCGACTTGAAAATTGCAGGCGCTGTTGACGCTGTCAGCTACGACGGAGTTGCATCGCTTGGTGCAAGCGGCGTAACGCTGCAATTTACATGCCACTGCAATGAGCCTGATATATTTGCAGTAAGCAGAGAATTGAACGCAGCAGTGAAAAACATGTTTGACGAAAACGGAATAGGTATCCCCTTCCCGCAAATTGTTGTTCACAATGGCGACAAAAAATAATTGCAAAGACACAAAAAAATCTCACTCGAATTCGAGTGAGATTTTTATTTAATCAATTGTTATTCGCTTCAATTATGCGGGGATCTTGCTAAGAGCGTTTTGAACTGCAGCAATGATACGAGCGGCAGATTGTGTAGCGCCTGCAATAGCCCAGTTTGCTTTGTCAGCAACAGTTACTGTGTAGGAAGCTTCAGCTGTGTTGTCTGTTCCGGAAATCATTGTGATTTTGATAGCCTTTACTTCTTCAACAGTCTTACCTTCGAACTTCGTAAGGAAATCGGGATAAGCAGCTTCTGTCTTTTCGTAACCAAGCATGAAACCAGCTTCGCCGGGTTTACCAGCTGCCCAGTCGGGATCGCGTTTTGTTGTACGAGTCCATGCGTCATAATCAACAAGTTCAACCTTGGTGATTACACCGTTATTAACGGTAACCTTAACTTTTACACCGTACATACTGGGATCGCCATTAGGATTGTACTTTACACCGTAGCTGCATTCGCCTTCGTATGTTTCGCCGCCGCAAGCAGCAAGAACAAGAACGAGAGACAAAGCCATTACTACTGCAAGAGCAATAACAATAAGTTTTTTCATGTTTCTTTTCTCCTTCAAAAAATATATTTTTTGTTTTTAGAAATTTAGTTCACAAATTTCTGAGCGTATTATATCACACAAAAATTATTTAGCCAACTTTTTTAATAGCATAGTTAAATAAATTTTTTGTAATAATTATATAAAATTTTTCTATATCTTATTTTTTCCATATTTTATGCAGCTTATAACGTGTTGGTGACAAAAAAGCTCCCCCTTTTACAGGGGAGCCTTGAATTTTTCTCAGTATGCTCTTGCAACCAGCGTAACTACCAGATTGTCGCTCTTTTTGCCGTCCACTGTGCAAACATCTTGGAAGGGCTTTTCCTCCTCCAGCATGACGCGCACGGTTGCTTGGAACTTCTCCTTGATTAGCGCTTCGCAAGCGGGGTCTTGGTCCCACATGATCTTGGCAAAGCACTTGCTGTCCAGAATTTCACCCAGCTCTTGCATGTTGTGCGCCACCTTGACGTGGCTGTCGCGGAAAGCAAGGCTTTTTTCGTACATGTTGCTTTGAATTGTGCTCAGCATCTTCTTTACCTGCTTTGCAATGCCGTCAAGGGTCATTGTGAACTTTTCGCAGGTGTCGCGGCGAGACACTGTTGCAACACCCTGTTCGATGTCGCGAGGACCGATTTCAAGGCGCAGAGGCACGCCCTTCATTTCCCACTCGTTGAACTTCCAACCGGGTGATTGGTCGCGCGTGTCCAATTCAACACGCAACCCTGCCTTTTTGAGCAGTTTTGCAACTTCCGTTGCTTTGTCCGTTACGCCCTCCTTGTGAGCGGCAACGGGAATGATAACAACCTGAATGGGTGCAACCTTGGGCGGCAACACAAGGCCGCGTTGGTCGCCGTGCGCCATAATCAGACCGCCGATAAGGCGTGTGGATACGCCCCAGCTGGACTGCCACACATACTTGTGCGTGCTGTCCTTGTCCAGGAACTGAATGTCGTAGGCCTTGCTGAACTTTTGCCCGAAGTGGTGAGTTGTGCCTGCCTGCAAGCTTTTGCCGTCCAGCATCATTGCTTCCATGCCGTAGGTAGCTTCCGCACCGGCGAACTTCTCCTTTTCGCTCTTTCTGCCGATAAAGGTGGGCATTGCAAGTACGTCTCGCGCAAAGTCGTGATACAGCTTGAGCATGTCGATTGTTTCCGCCATGGATTCCTCACGCGTGGCATGGATTGTGTGACCCTCCTGCCACAGAAATTCCGACGTTCTTAGGAAAGGGCGCGTTGTCTTTTCCCAACGGACGACGTTTGCCCACTGATTGAGCTTCAAGGGAAGGTCGCGGTAGCTGTTTATCCACTTGGAATACATGTTGCAAATTATCGTCTCACTGGTGGGACGTATAACGATGGGTTCGGCAAGCTTTTCACCGCCGGCAACGTCTACAACAGCAACCTCGGGAGCAAAGCCCTCCACGTGCTCCGCTTCCTTTTGAAGTAGACTTTGCGGAATGAGCATGGGGAAATAAGCGTTTTGGTGTCCTGTTGCCTTAAAACGCGCGTCAAGCTCCTTTTGGATGTTTTCCCAAATTGCGTAGCCGTATGGGCGAATAACCATTGTGCCCTTGACGGGACCGTAGTCTACAAGCTGAGTTTTCAGCACTACGTCTGTGTACCATTGGGGAAAATCAAGTGTTATGTCTGCAATTTCCTTTACAAACTGTTTGTCTGCCATCGTAAATACTCCTTTTTTCCAGTATAATTGAAGTTTATTTAGTTGTCAAATGATATGCGAAGCTTTGCCCTGCGGTTGAGTACAACCAGTGGCAAAAACGCCACCGCAAACAGTACAACATTGCACACTATCTGTGTGATGTAGAAGCTGCCTCCGCTAACGTACATCACGGCAAAGCGGTGGAAGTAGTTGTCCAAGTCAACAAAGAAGCCCTTGCCTGTGTAGCCCACAAGCGTATCCACGGCGGACGTTACCACGCCGAACAATGTTGTGAGCACTGCCGCGGTGAGCGTGGCTACTGTTATCTCCACGCCCTTGTGCTTGAAGCAAGCTTTGCCCAGCAGCCAAAAGGCAAGCGCAACCGTGTTCCAGTGAATGAGGTAGGATATAACCCAAGTGTTTACACCCCATATAGCCACGTCCACTACAATAAATACGTTGACGGCAGGGAACACCACCACAGCCCCCCACACATATGCGCACAAGGCTATCAGTAGCGTTACCACTTCGATGTTGGGCAGTACCGCAAGCGCTTGCTTTCCGCCGACAATGAGAGCAGCGTACATTGCGCTAACGGCAATGAGCAAAGCGTTGTATTTAGTTTTTTGTTTCATTACCAGGTTTGAATTTCGAAGTAAATGATTGCGCCGTTTTCAACGGACATTCCGCTAACGCCGTACTGTGAGTAACCTACGGTAACGTCGCCAATCAAATAAGCGGTTGCACTAGCACCCACGCCTTGGTCCTTTTCCACACTGGTGTAAACAGCTACGTATTCGTGTGCGTCAGCGTTCGGCTGAAGTCCGCCGATGTCGTTGAGCCACTTGCCCGTGTCGCTGTCCGTCCAATCGACAGTTAGCATATCCTGTTGTACAAGGTAGCTGATTACTCCCTCCACCGTGGTCGCATCCGTGCCGCTACCACCCAGCGTAACTATGTGCGCCGTGTAGGTGTTGTTTCTGTTTTTGATTATGACAGCCATTTGATTGTCCTTCATTTCGGGAAGCGTTAACTCGGTTAACTCCACCGTCTGAGGCTTGTCAACACATGCGACAAGAGCAACAGTTGAAACAACCAACACAGCTACCAAAATCCACGTCAGTAGTCTTTTTGTGTTTTTCATGTTTTGTCTCCTTTTGTTTTTTTAACTGCAACACAACTTAACAAAAGCAAAATCACTCTTGTTTGAGACGATTAGAAACGAGATAGGCGCGACGCGCAAGGCTTTTGCGAGGGAGTGTACTAAAGCGTACATGACCGAGCAAAATACGAAGCGCAACAAAGCATATCGATGTTTATAACCGTCTCAAACGGTTGGGCGTTCGGACTTGTTCCTCACCTTGGCAACAGGCAAGGCTTTACCGTAGCGGGACTGTCAATGAATTTCACATTGTTTCCCCGTAAATGCGCACTGCTTGCGCAACCCGTAGTTATATGCGGTTGTGAATATATTTTACAACAGAATCTTGTTGTTGACAACAAAAAACCCCGCACTGAATGCGGGGTTTAATAGTTGCAAATTGTTAGTCCTCGTCGGGAGCAGCTGTCAACGTCAACGAAACGGAAACTGTGCTTGCCTTGAGATCTTCTGCATCGAACTTGGTGATAGTAACCGAGTCCGTACCTGCAGTGATAATGTAATGAATTACACCGTCTTCTGTAACAATATTGAGGAAATCGGGAGCTGCCCAACCTGTTGTTGAACCGATGTTCTTGCCGCGCGCTTCACCCTCGAGGTACTCGCCTTCTGCTAATTTCTCAGCCTTGGTAAGGTCAAGCACGTAGGAAATGCCGTCTGCTGTGTAGTACAGGTTGTCGCCTTCAATCTTGTTGATAGTTATGCTACTGTCGTTTTCGCCGTACTCAAGTATGGGCTTGGATTCGTACGTTTTGCCGTCAACAATGCAGATTGAATAGAATGTTTTGTTTCCTGATTTGTAGGAATCGGTAACAATCAATTTGTCCTCTTTCCATGCGTTTACGCTTACGCTGTTGGTGGGAAGAGCCGTGAAACGATTGTTTTCAGCATCTGTAGCCCAGTACAGCACTACGTTATCAGGAGTAACACCCGTTGCCATTGTGTAGTAAACCATGCCATTGTTTACAAACTTGATTGTGTAGGTTGTGTCGCCTGCTTCAATCTGTTTTTCGCCGTCATGGTCGTGAACACTGTAGTCGGTGTTCTTTACAATTTCCTGGTATTTGGTTTCGCCAACAACCAGCTTGCAAACAGAACCGAACTTGTCAAGGAAGTAAACAGCCTCGCTACCCTTGGTTGTGTCCCAGTTTACACTGCTTACTGTGTTTTTAATCTCGGGATTGGGGTCGTTTTCCAATGAAACAATTGTATCCTTGCCACTTTCAACGTCCAAGGTGTGCAAGATGCTGTCCATCACGTAGGTTGCAATGACCTTGTTGTTTTTGTTAGTGAGCCAAATTTGAGCGCTGTTGCTGGTGAACGTGTAGTGAGATTGAGGGTCGCTACCGTCCAGCTTGAAGCTCATGAGCACCAGTTGATTGGTCAAAGGATCGCCGTTAGGTGTCAGCTCGTCGCTGGGGGTTGTAACGTAAATACGCTTGTTAAAGATGTAAATACCGGTAAATTGCGTTGTTGTAGCGTTGCCCGAATAGTAAATCTTGGGAATTACCGTTTCAGCTCCAACGATTGCCAAATCTTCCTTTTCGTCGCCACGAACTGCAGAAGCAATTTTCTTGCTCTTGTCAGTTGAGGACAGATCCTTGTCGTCGTTGATTTCAAACAGCTTTTCAATATCCGACAGCCTGATACGAACTACCGAACCGATACGGGGTGCATCCTTAACGTCATCGGTGTAGGTGTTGTCGGCAGAAACATTGGATGTGTAGCCGTTGACATAATACAGCCATTCGCCATATCTAACTGCAATACCGCCATTGCTGTCTACATCGCCGTCAGCAGGGGGCTCGACAGGCGTAAATACAGCCTTACCGCATGCCGCAAAAACCACTGCCAAGCACATGAGCATTGCAACAAGCAGAATAATAAATTTTTTCACAGATTTAGTCATTATATATACTACTCCTTATGTAGATACTACATACGGACTTTATTATATCCTATAATTCCTAAAAAAGCAACAATTTTGCGGTAATCTGTTGTTGCGCACTGTACAAAAATCAAGAAATAAATTAAACAAGGTCATTTAATGCCGATATTTGCCCTGTCGTTGCGTCCTGAAACAACATCCAAAATGACACGGGAGAATTGTCGACGTAGACGAAATCCTTGTCGGAAATTGACTCTTTTTCGGCGGGCAAGCCGTAGCATATGTAGCGAATTTGCCCCTTGCTTTGCAACACGCCCAGTACAAAGTACTTGTCCGACGACGGGAAATCGATGCGTACGAAAAAGGACTCGTTGTACTTGCGTATCAGGGGAAAATAGGGCGGGAACTGCACAAACACACGGCTGATTTCCGTCTTGACACTCTCGTAGTAATCGGCACTGCCACCCGCGGCGTAGAACCGCTCGAAGGCGTTGCTGTACTCGGACACGCTCTTGTAGCGTTCGTCCGCCTGCACCTTTAGCTTGTGGACGTCCATTCCGTCGTAGAAATTTTCGGTGGAGGCAACAAACTGCTCGTAGGCGCTGGAGTCCGATTCGAATGTGGCGGACTTCACCAACGCTTCCATTTGACGGGACAAGATGTCGCACACGTTTTCGCCGATGTAGGCGCGCGCGGCTTCGTAGCACCTGTCCTCGCGCTTGATTAGCAAGCAGCTCACCCTGTCCAGGCTTTGCTGCGGCAAGCTGAACAAACCGTTGTTGAGCGTATCAAGCTTTCGCGCATAATAGTTGCGACCAAAGCCAAGTACCACCCACCACTCGCCCAGCATTTGAATATCTGCATTGGTGACAAACACCGTGACGTCAGTTGTTTCGGTGCTGTTGTTGATAAGCTTGACCAAACCGCACAGTTCCTTGTTGCGCTCGGCAAAGCGATGGTTAGTTTGCTGTAATATCAAAATACGCTTGCAGTACATACGTCATCTCCCTTTTGGGAAATTGTAACGCACTTGCAAGCGTGTATAAGTAGTTTATATGTAAAATTTTGTCACTATATGGGGCAATCAAGTAAAAACAGGCAGCTCACCCTATTTACCTATTCGCCACTGTGGCGAGCAGCGTTGTAGCTGTGTTCAGATAGCTTTTTAAAGCGTTGCTTTGCCTTGATTTTTTGGAAGATTGCCTTCATGGCAATGTCCATTTCGGAGTCCTCGGTGTAGTCGCTGTGGACATAGAAGTCTACGCGGTCCTCATTGACAAGGTAGGTTGCATCCTCCGGGTTGCGGTAAACACCAATTGCGTAGCCACCGCGCGTACGGGTCAACTTCATGCTGGGTACGTCGGTCAGTCCGTCGCCGATGTATATCATGTTTTCAAAGGGAACTGCGCGTTCGCTTTGAGGCATGTACATGTTCAGGCGCTTGTGTTCGCCGGCATCCTCTACGCCCTTGTTGATACGGTACAGGAATTGTGTTTTGCTGGTGTAGTTGATTGCCACCGACGGCCACACTATTTTCCCCTTGCTGTCGTAAAGGTAGTCGCACGCAAACACGTTGTAAAATTCGTGTCCGATTGGGCAGCCCTCAATCATGTGCTTGAGTCCGCAGGAAATGATGTAGTGACGCACTTCAAAGCCAAGCCGCGCGCCGTATTTGTTGATACGTTGAAACCATGTTTCCACACCGTCGAAAAATTCAACATCCTTGCCCATTGCACGCAGAGATTCGCGCGACAAGTCGATGCCCTTTTCCTTGGCTTTTTGCGCCATGAGGTACATGTATGCCAGGATGTGATCCATGCTGTTTTCACGGGCAAGCTCGTCGCACTTTGCCCAGAACTCCGTTGACGACATGCCAAGTGCGGGAATGAATGTAAATTCCTGCATGTCGTGGGTGGACAGGGTGTTGTCGAAGTCGTAAATGAGAGCAATTATCGGTTTGTTCATAATATCACCTTATTTATTATTTGAGTTTGAAGATTACTGCCGTTTGCGGGGCAAGTATCGTTGTGTTGCCGTCAGTTGTTGCTTTGCCAATTTCCAGCAGCTTGTCGCCCATTGTCAAAGGCAGCGTGCGCTGTTCGTCGGTGGGGTTGAATACCACACCAATATTGCCACCGCGTTGATAGCACAGCACGCTGTCACTTGAACAGTGCAGCACCTTTAATTGAGCGTCGGACTGCAAATCGACGTGCGATTGACGGATGCCGTTGAGGGTGCGCACCAAGTTCCACAGTGAGGACGGGTCCTCCATTTGTTGCTTGGCACAGGGTGCATCGTCCAAGCGGTCTACGTCAAGGTACAGCTTGCGCCTTTCCGCAGTTGAGAAGCCCAGGTTTTGTTGAGTTTTGTCCCATTGCATGGGCGTACGCGTGCCTGTACGGTGGAAGCCACCCTCCTTGCTGGGTTGCGGAATGTAGCGCATTGCTATTTCGTCGCCGTAGTAGAAGAACGGAACACCGGGTAACGTCAGCAACAAGGTGTACGCCAAGCGCAGCTCGCTTTCGTCAAGCGTATAGGAAATGCGCTCCGTGTCGTGGTTGCCGCTTATTAAGGATATGTAGCCGTTGCCTTCCGTTTGCTTTAGCTCGTCCAGATATTTTTCCAGCATGTCCTTGGCGGACACGTGTGAAGTTTTGCAAAAGTAGCTTTTGTTTACGCCCTTGTCGTCTACGTAGCGGAAAGCATAATGACCCAGCTTGTACCAGTGGTTAAGGATAAAGTCGCAGTGGAAGCCCGCCTTGTTGATGGAACGGGGCGCGTTGCACCACTCGGAAACAATAACTGCTTCGGGATACTCCTCATCCAACATTGTGCGTACCTTGCGCCACAGTGACGCAGTTGCCGTCTTGTCCTCGTCGTTTTTTACAAGGCTGTCCGCCATATCCACGCGGAAGCCGTCCACACCGCGGTCAAGCCAGTAGCGCATGACATTCATCATTTCGTTGAGGGTGCCCTGTACGCGCTCGTCTGTGTACGACATTTGCCACGATGCATCGGTTATCTCATTGAAGCCGTAGTTCAGCGCAGGCTGACTGTTAAAGAAATTGAGCATGTAACAGCCGTCGCGATCTGCTCCTCCTGCTACCCAGCTGTAACCCTGGGGTCTATCCCAAACGCACTTTGACCAAATGTAGCGGTCGCTATAGACATTGCGCGTTGGCTTGCAGCTTTGACGGAACCACTTGCATTTGTCCGACGTGTGCCCGGGCACAAGGTCCAGTATCACGTGCATGTCGCGAGCGTGCGCCTCGGATACAAGGCGGTACATGTCTTCGTTTGTGCCGTAACGCGGTGCGATTTTGTAGTAGTCTGCCACGTCGTAGCCTGCGTCCTTAAAGGGAGAAACAAAGCATGGGTTCAACCAAAGCGCGTTGAAGCCCAGCTGCTTGACGTAATCAAGCTTAGCGGTTATACCGTTGAGGTCGCCGATACCGTCACCGTTAGTGTCGTAAAAGCTTTGCGGATATATTTCGTAAAATCTAGCGTTAGACAGCCATTTGGGCATATTTGACATAAATAAAACTCCCCACACGCAGCGTTAACTTGTAAAAAATCCTAGCTGCGCAAGTAAATATATTTAATGTAATATTACTATATAAAGACAATTTTATCAATGCGATTTTGTAAATTTATACTACAAATCTACAAAAAAACTCCAAAAAACACACTTTTAGTGCCTATTTATACACTTAAACGGCAGGAGATTGACCCCTGCCGTTTGTTTGGTATTTCATTGTCTATTGGTTTTCCACTGTGTCGGAAGTTGCCACGTCCGACTTTACAACTTTGCCTTTGCTGTTGAACTTTATGCGCTTGACAATGCAGTAGAAGCAGGGAATGAGCACTAGCGTTACCAGTGTACCCAGTAGCAAGCCACCAAGCACCACTATACCCATGGGCTGCATTAGCTCTCCGCCACGTCCCAGCCCCAATGCTAAGGGAACAAGCGCAAGTATGGTTGTGAGGGTGGTCATGAGAATGGGACGTAAACGAGACTTGCAACCCTCAACCACTGCCTGTTGCGGCTCCATGCCCTCTTCAATTAGCATGTTTATCTTGTCAATCATTACAATTGCGCCGTTGACGATAACGCCCATTAACATTATCAAGCCCACAAATGACACGACGTTTAGCGTCATGCCTGTGATTGCCAGTGCCAAAAATCCGCCAGTGAAGCTGAATGGTATGGACATAATTACGATAAACGGCTTGGTGAGCGATTCGAATTGGCAAGCCATTACGCTGTACAGCAACACGAATGCAGCAATTAGCGATATTACCAACCCGGTGAACGCATCGTTGAGGTAGCTTGCTACGCCACCCTCACGGTATTCCACCCCGTCGAATTCAGCAAGCGTTTCCTTTACAACCTTGCTGATTGTCTTGCCTATTGTGCCGGAATCGATTCCGTAAATTTCCAAATCGATGGAGGTGAAATATTTGCCGTCCTTTTTGTGGATGGTGTTTGCAACCTCCTCCGTTGTGTACAGCTTGCCGTCGTCTGCTTTTACCAGCACGTCGCAAAGTAATATCGCCCCGTCGGCATCGAAGCCCACTACTATATTTGTCAGTGCATCCAGGTTGTCCTTTGTCGCGTCCACAAACTGTACCGAAACGTCGCAGCTTTCGCCGTCAATGTTGACGTTGGCAGCTGAGTAGCCCGACATACCCACGCGCAGCAGCATAACTGCCGTTTGGTAGTCCACGCCGCGTTCGGCGCACAGCATACGGTCGAACGTAAAGGATATTTGCGTGGTCAGCTCGGGTGTGTTGTCCACTGCCGATACGATATGGCTGGGGTCTGCTACAAGCAGCTTTTCCCTAACCTTAGCCGCAGCAGCGCGCAGCGTGTCCATATCGTCGCCGAGTAGCGACACCGATTGCCCCGACATTCCGCCCGTAACTTCGGCAATTACGCCGTCCATTTCGCGTACCGTTACGCTCTTGGCGGACACTCCCTCTTGCTTTATCAGTTGGCGAATTTCCTGGACGGTTTCGCTTGTCTTGAGCTGGGCTGTATCTATCTGAATGCGTATTACTCCGCTGTTGGCTGTTGCAAGTATGCCCTGTTTACCAACAGTCATGGCAAGGTATTCCAGCTTGTTGCCGTAGTGCGCGGAAACTGTATCGGCAATGTGCTTGCTTGTATCCTGTGCCTGCTCCAGCGTAACAGACGTATCAAATTCCACGTTTATTTCAATAATGCCCTTGTCCACGCCCGGCATAAATTCCGTACCGGTGGTAAACACAAGCGCGATACTTGCACCAAACAACACCAACGCCACAACACATACAATCACCCGCTTGGTCAGCACCTTGGTCAAGATGTTGCCGTAGGCGTTTTCCATTCTGTTGATGGATATCCTGTGCAGCCTGCTCTTTATACGCTTGTTGCGGGCTTGTCGTTTAGCAATGCGTTGCGCCTTTTTGTCGGTGTTGTTGCTGCGCGGTTCGTTGGCTTCGAAAGCGTGTCTTTTGCGCAGCGGGTTTTTGTAAATGAGGTGGTACAGCGACGGTATGACTGTAACTGCCACCAACAGCGACATCACTATCGAAAACAGTACCGCCCACACCAAGTCGTAGAAAATTTCCCTTGTCAAGCCACGGGCAAACAGTATGGGGAAGAACACGCACACGTTTGTTAGCGTTGATGCAAGCAGCGACCCTGCCACCTCGCGTGTGCCGTGCAAGCAGCTGTCCGCTACGTTTTCACCTGCGTCGCGCCGTTTGGTGATGCTTTCCAACACTACGATACTGTTGTCCACCAGCATACCGATACCTACGGCAAGTCCACCAAGCGAAACAAGATTCAAGGATATGTTCATAACCCACAGTCCAACAAGTGCAACCAGCACGGACAGCGGCATGGTTATGGACACAATCAACGACGAACCAATCTTGCGCACAAACAGATAGATAACAAGCACGGCAAGCACACCGCCGATAACTATCGATGTAAGCACGTTGCTGATACTGTCGTTGATAAATCCCGCCTTGTCGTCCAACAGCTTCACCACGCTGTCGCTTTCGAAATTTGCCAGCACCTTTTTCACTGCGTTGACAACGTCCGTGGTGTTTGCATCGGATACGGCGTACACTTCAATGGTTACGGACAGCAGCCCGTTGTACTGCGCGTATGCATCGTTGTTTTCGTAAAAGGCTATGTGACCTATATATGAGAGGGGAACCAAAAGCTTATCCGAGCCGCTATCGAACTGGCATATGCGCGCAAAGCGCACCACGTCAGTCGTCGGCGTAATTCCGAAATCCAGCCCCAGGTTGAGCTTTTGATAAAGTTCCACAAGTTCCGTGTCGCTGTACACGACGTATTCGCCGTAGCTGTAGTAGTTAGCGGCAATCTCATCGTCGGTGAGATGGACAATGTTGCCGTTTTTGTCAACAATACTGTTGTTGGAATCAACCAAACGTCCGAAGCTATTTACAAACAAGTATTCCGTGCCGTTGAGCTCTACTATCTGCTTGCCGTCGTCATTTAGCGTTATTTCCGCACCGTTTGCGTAAATGGGGTTGCCTTTTTCATTTACACGCGCAGTTTTGTATGAGGTAAGTACGCTTACAATGCAGCTGTCGTCGTCTTCGACGTAGAAGTTGTCGGAACGGATAACGTGTATCACCTGTGGAGACATTAGCGCGGCAAAGCCGTTAGCGGGAGATACGCTTGCAAACAATGCGGCAAATTGCGCATCGGTAATTTCCTCACCATTGCGCACGGTTTGCACAATGTCAGCGTATGCAACGGTGTTCACCTTGTCGGCAAATGTGCAAATGTCTACCGCCTCGTCGTGGGAGTATTCGTCTGAGTGCAAGATGTCCAGCCCGTCAAAGTGTTGCTGTTGATTTACGTCAAGATATCCGCCATCTTGAAACAGATCGGCGAAGTTGTCGTAGGTTATTTCGTAGCTTGTATCTTCAAGCTTGTTTTTGTCGTCCACCAACGCGCGGAACGCCACAATTTTGTCCCAATCCTGCTTGACCGTTTCCCCGTCAGTGTCGCGCAACCATTTGAGCGCATCTACCGACACTCCGTACTGGTCGGCAAGCGCTTGCAAATCGTCGTCGGACATGCTTTTGAAGTCCTCGTTGGAGATGATACGTTCAATTGTCGGCCACATCAAGCGTAGAGAGGGCGCAGAATTGGTGCGCACAAGTGTCATTAACGACTTGACTGCGACAAGTCCATGCTGCTGCTCTTCCAGTTCGGAAGCTTGCTTGCCCTCAATATCCTCAATTACACTTTTGGCGTCCAATGCGCTGTCGATATAGCTGTTAAATTCCTCCAGCGTGCACGTTAGGTACTCCATCACTACGCGCTTGAGCAAGGCAAAGCTGTTGATTACCGACGAACCGAGGTTGAGCTCAGCGGGTAACCGCATGATATCAAGCAGGCTTGTTGCATCCGTTGCGTTTCGTATGGATACAGTCGTTCCGTCCTGCATGATTGTGCCAAGCGGTATGTTCAAGTTTTCGCCGGACAGTGACTGAACAATGAGTAGCGCCGTTATGTCCAAACCTTCTAGCGCGGTAATGCGCACCTGCCTTTCCGCCGTGCCCATTACCTCCACCGAGCCAACGCCCTCAATACCGTTGAGCTTTGCCGCAAGGTTTTTCGCGTCGCGCGTAAGTGCGTCAACGTCGCCCTGGGCATTGTACACGGATATCGTTGCCGTTGCGGTGCCGTTCATGTCAATCTTTATGTAACTGGGCTCGTAACAACCGTCGGGAAATGTGAACGCCTTGAATGCGTCCTGTATCACGGAGATTTTTTCGTCGATGTCCGTGCCGTAGTCGAAGGTCAACACCGCAACCGAAGCGTTGTCGTAGGACATTGTTTCCAGCTCCTTTATTCCCGGCACTGTTTGCAACGCCTTGTCAATCTTGCTGGTTACACCCTCCTCAACGCTAGTAGCGCTTGCCCCGGGATACACCACCGATATGCCAAGCATGGGTAGCTTGATGTTCGGCAGCAGGTTTGTGGACATGTCCATTGTTGCAAGCACACCCGCAGCCAGCAGCACTACTACCAGCACGCA
Source organism: Clostridiales bacterium (assembly GCA_022508345.1). GTDB lineage: Bacteria > Bacillota > Clostridia > Christensenellales > CAG-314 > Fimimonas. Next base: position 332,776 of record JAFLVK010000001.1, read on the forward strand.
CACCGTTACGGAGCGTTTAATTGATGCTTTGATAATTCTGTTCATTGTTACCTCAAATTGTATATATCATTGTAGCATATACAAATTAAATATGATACAAATTATAGGAAAACAAACATAAATTTTTGTTCGCGATTGAACACAACAAGACCCCCGCAACAACGTGCGGGGGTCTTGTTACAATAAATAAGGAGGAAATGCTATTGAATTAGTCAATAACTATATTGTGACGACTTTCTTCCGGCTTGTCTTTGGGTACGGTAACGGTCAAAACGCCGTTTTCGTACTTTGCCTTGATTTGCTTTTCGTCTACGTCGCCCATGTAGTAGCTACGCGAAAAGCTGCTTGCGCGTTCTCTGCGAATGTAACGGCCGTCGTCGCTTGTTGCCTCTTTCTTGGCGGAAATGGTAACGTAGCCGCTTTCAAACTTCAAAGAGATGTCTTTTTTGTCAAAACCGGGCATTTCTACGTCCATAATGTAGCTTTTGTCCGTTTCCTTGATGTCTGTTTTCATAAAGCTGCTTTCACTGTCCACATAGAAGGGACGGAAAAAGCTTTCGAATGCCTCGTCAAATAAATCGTTGTTTCTGCGTGTAGTCATATAGTTTTTCATGGTAATATCTCCTTGTTGAATTATAGTTGAAGAGTTAGTTTAGCAATCTTTGTGATTGATTGTTAGCACTCTTGTGTATCGACTGCTAATATTGTAACACATCTAGCCGATTTGTCAACACTTTTTTTACAATTTTTGGAAATTTTTTTGAAAAATATACTAAATGCCTATATTTGAGTGTAAAAAATGCAAAAAAAACCTCCCTTGTGTAAAGGGAGGTGGATTGGGAGCCTTTTATTTACTCTTTATATAGTTTTCTATGCCCACTTTCAACCGCTTGAGCCCGTCAAGAAGAGTTTTCTTGGGGCAGGCGACGTTTAGGCGAATGAAAAACCTGCCGTTTCCGCGGTATTTAGTTCCGCAGTTGAGGTACAGCCCCGTTTGTTCACGGATAAAGTCGCAAAGCGCTTCCGAGTCGTCCGTTACTGCCGAGCAGTCAACCCACAGCAGATATGTCGCGTCCTGTGCGATTAGCTTGAGTTGGGGCAGATTGTTTGTCAGGTATTCCCCAACAATCTTGCGGTTTTGCGAAATATACTCACGAAGCTCGTCCAACCACTGTCCACCTTGGTTAAATGCGGCAATTGTAGCCTCGCACGCAAAGGCGTTTGGCTCGGCAACCTCGTCGGAATTGAGCCCACGCACCACAATATTGCGCAGGTGCTCGTTGGCAACAAATACCGCTGCCGATTGAAGCCCCGCAATACTGAATGCCTTGCTTGCGGATATTGCCGTAACAGAAATGTCGCGACAGGTAGCCGAAACGGAAGCAAACGGAACGTAATGTGTGCCAGGCTCGGTCAAATCGCAATGTATCTCGTCGGACAGCACCGTCACGCCGTGCTTCAAACACAGTTCACCTACAGCAGCAAGCTCCTGCTTGCTCCACACTTTTCCAACGGGGTTGTGTGGGTTGCACAGTATCAGCAGGGTGGAGTTCTCGTGAGATAGCTTCAACTCCAAGTCCGAAAAGTCAATGCTGTAGCGTGCACCGTCGTAGGCAAGTGGGCACTCGAGAGTGTGCCTGCCTGTGTTTTCTATCGAGTGGAAGAAAATGTCGTACACAGGGGTCAACACTACCACGTTGTCGCCAATGTTTGTGAGGCGCTTGACACTGCTGGTAATTGCCGGCACCACACCCGTGGTAAAGCACAGCCAGTCCCTTTCGATTGTTAGGTTGTGACGGGTGCGCCACCAGTTGATAATTGCACTGTACCATTCGTCGGGGACAATCTGGTAGCCGAACACACCGCTTTTCGCCTTGCGCAGTACTGCCTCTGTTACGCAGGGCGCGGTGGGGAAGTCCATATCCGCAACCCACATGGGCAGTTCGTTTTCCGCTACGTCCCACTTCAGCGACCCCGTTCCCCTGCGGTTTACCACTTTGTTAAAATCAGTCATTACTTCTTCCTCAATTCTACAGTAGTTTTGCTTGGGTCGATGTAGCTGTCGTCCAAAACAAGCTCGCCGATGCTGTCGGCAACGATACGTCCGCTTGTGGGGTTGACAATGCTGTCCACATGCCCAACAATTTCCGCATCAACGGTGGAATACTCAAACGAACGTGTTGTGTTGATAAGCTTGCAATTGACAAGCTTCAAGTTCTTGACGTAGCACAGCCCCTGCAGGCTTTCTATCGTGCAGTTTACAAAGGTTACGTTTTCCGCATTCCAGGCAAGGTACTCGCCGGAGATAAAGCTGTCGTAAACGGTGACGTTTTTGCAATTCCAAAAGCTGTCCTTACTAAGCAGCTTTGCACGCCTGATAGTTACGTTTTCCGCACTGTCGAAGCAGTAATCTCCCGTGAGAACAAAGTCCTCGCAGGTGATGTTTTTGCACCCCATGGCAAAATATGTACCCTGCGCCTGAACGCTCTTGAGCGAAACATGCTCACAGTTCCACAGCGTTTCGCTGGCATTGGGAATGACGACGTTGTTGAGCGTTACTCGCGTTGCTCGGCGGAAAGACTTGACCGCTTCTATCACGCAGTTGTTAAATGTGATGTTATCGGTGTACCATATACCTGCTCGCGCCGTATCAAACAGCGTGCAGTTGTTGAGCACAATGTCCTTGCTGTACCAAAGAGGATACTTCCACTTGAACAGACAGTTGTCCAGCAGTAAATTGCTGCTTTCCTTCAATGGCGATTCGCCTGCGTCAAAGGTGCACTCCTGTAGGTGCATGTCCTTGACGGCAAACAGTGCGCGCTCACCCGTGTAAAACTTGCGTACTTCTTTTTTCATTATTCTTCCTGTTAGATGTTTTTTATTAACAATTTAAATATACCGAAATATTGAGGTGGTTAGATGCGAGCAAGACGAGGCGCGCGAGGAAAACTCGAAGGAGTGTACTAAGCGTACATGACTGAAAGTTGCCACAGCGCAACAAAGTATTGCGACGCATATCACCGCCTCAATAAAGTTTCTGTAGGTAATCTTCGATAAAGGGCTGAATATTGCCGTCCATGACGTCTTCGACGTTGGAGTTTTCAAAGCCCGTGCGGTGATCCTTGACAAGCGTGTAGGGACAGAACACGTAGGAGCGAATTTGGCTACCCCATTCTATCTTTTTTATCTCGCCCTTCAACGACATCGCTTCTTCCATTTGTTCGCGCTCCTTGAGCTCCGCCAGCTTGCCGCGCAGCATGTTCATTGCCTGTTCGCGGTTTTGTATTTGACTGCGTTCGTTTTGGCAGGCAACCACAATACCTGTGGGCAGGTGCGTAATGCGAATTGCGCTTTCCGTCTTGTTGACGTGCTGTCCGCCTGCACCGCTACTACGATAGGTGTCGATTTTCAAGTCCTTGTCTTCAATTACAATTTCGTTGTCCTGTACCAATTCCGGCATAACCTCAAGGGAGGCAAAGCTGGTGTGCCTGCGCTTGTTGGAGTCGAACGGAGAAATACGCACCAAACGGTGAACGCCCTTTTCCGCTTTCAAGTAGCCGTAGGCGTTGGTGCCGTTCACCTGGAAGGTTACCGACTTGATACCTGCCTCTTCGCCGTCAAGATAGTCCAGCACAGCAAGCTTGTAACCGCGACGTTCGCAGTAGCGCGTGTACATTCGGTAAAGCATTGACACCCAGTCCTGCGCTTCCGTACCGCCTGCACCCGCATGTAGGGTAAGTATTGCGTTATTTGCATCGAACTTGCCGGACAGCAGGGTTGCGATACGCATTTCGTTTACCTGGGCGCTGATTTGTGCAAGCTCCGATGCCGTTTCCTCCAGCATGGCTTCGTCACCGTCGCACATAGCAAACAGCTCGGTAACGTCATTTAAGCGCTTGCTGAGCTTGGCGTAGCTGTTGATCTTGTCCTCGATGTTGCTGGCGCGCTGGCTTACCTGTTGGGCGTTTTTCACGTCATCCCAAAAATCGGGCTTGTGCTGCTGTTCAACAAGGGCTTGTAACTCGCTTTGCAGCTTTGGAATGTTAAGGCTTTCACCAATACCCGCAAGCTTGGTTTGCAAATCCTTAATATTTAGTTTTAGTTCCTCAATTTGTATCATTTCTTGTTCTTTTCTAATTTTCTTTGTTGACGCTTCAAGGCGTATTCTTCCTGTTTGGTCAGCGGTCTGTCGCCCTGTGCTTGCTCATTAGCAGCTGATTGCTCACCCTGCTTCTCTTGGTCTTTCGCGTAGCAACAGTTTTTGTATTTCTTTCCGCTACCGCAGGGGCAAGGTCCGTTTAACTTCTTTTCGGTGTTGATGGGTTCGTCGGGAGCAGTGTTGACCTTCAAGGTGTGAACGATACGCGCAAACGTCAGCATGCGCAAGGTTTGTACCTTGATTTGCTCGTTGAGGTTTTCGAACATGTCGTAAGCTTCCTTTTTGTAAACGATGATGGGATCATGCTGACCTATTGCCTGCAAGCCAACGCCCTTGCGCAAATCGTCCAAAGCGTCGATGTGATCCATCCAAAGGTTGTCCAAAGTGCGCAGCAGTACGAAACGCTCCGCTTCACGGAAGGGAACCACACTGCCTGTAGGGTCCTCCGCAACTCTCTCGTCGAAGTACTCCTTTGCACGCTCGGACAGCATATCGCACACCTGGCGTGCGCTTTTTACGTTGTCCTCGGTCAATATCGGTTGCTCAAAGGTAAAGTATTCGCCAAGCTTTTTGTTAACCTTGTCAAGGTTCCATTCGTCCACGTTTTCGTTGCTGTCGCATGCCTCGGCAAGAGCGTAGCGCGCGTAGTCGTCCACCATTGCAATGATGTCGGTGTGAACGTCCTCGTTGTCCAGTATTCTGTCACGTTCCTTGTAGATAACCTTGCGTTGCTGGTTGTTTACGTCGTCGTATTGCAGCACGTTTTTACGGCTGGAGAAATGCAAGCTTTCGATACGCTTTTGCGCCGTTTCGATAACCTTGGAGAGCACTTTGCCTTCCATTGGCGTGTCCTCGTCCACATTCATAAACATCATGGCGCGTTGCAGCATATCCTTGCCGAATACGCGCACCATGTCGTCATCTGCGGATATGAAGAACATGCTGCAGCCCGGGTCACCCTGTCTGCCTGCACGTCCGCGCAACTGATTGTCGATACGGCGTGAATCGTGCCTTTCGGTACCTATTACGCACAGTCCGCCTGCGGCAAGCACCTTTTCCTTTTCGGCGTCCGTTTCCTTTTTGAAAGCCTGAACATGGGTTTTGAAAATTTGTTGCAGCTTCTCTATTTCGGGGTCGCCCGTGACAAAGCTTGTGGAAGCCTCGATTTGTTCGTCGTCGTAGCCGTCACGTGCCATTGCTTGCTTTGCCAAAAATTCGGGGTTACCGCCCAACAAAATATCCGTACCGCGGCCTGCCATGTTGGTGGCAATTGTTACCGCGCCGAAACGTCCTGCCTGAGCGACAATTTCCGCCTCGCGCTTGTGGTACTTGGCGTTGAGCACCTGGTGCTTGACCCCGGCAAGCTTCAGCAGCTTGCTCAGTTCTTCGCTCTTTTCCACTGTGATGGTGCCGACAAGTACAGGCTGACCTACCTTGTTGCGTTCTACAATTTCCTCCACTATTGCCTTGAGCTTGCCCTGCCTGTTGAGGTAAATGATGTCGGGCATGTCGTTCCTTATCATGGGAAGATTTGTGGGGATAACAACAACGTCAATGTTGTAAATTGTGTTAAATTCCTGTTCTTCCGTTTTGGCAGTACCTGTCATACCGCTGAGCTTGTGATACAGGCGGAAATAGTTTTGGAAAGTAATTGTTGCAAGGGTTTTGTTTTCTTCCTTAATGGTGACGTGTTCCTTTGCTTCAATTGCCTGGTGCAGTCCCGCACTAAAACGGCGACCTTCCATTTTACGTCCCGTGAAGGAATCGACAATGAGGATTTGCCCCTTTTCCACGATGTAGTCGTCGTCGCGGTGCATGATAGCGTGCGCTTTCAACGCATTGTTAATGTAGTGGTTGAGCTCGGTGTTTTCGGGTGAGGACAGGTTGTCCAGCTTGAAGAACCGCTCCGCCTTGACAACACCCTTGTCGGACAGGCGCACCGATTTGTGCTTTTGGTCCACGATGTAGTCGCCGTCCGGTTCATCGTCGTTTTCCGTCTTGCCCTCTTCATCCACATTGGTGGAGTTGCGAAGTGTGCATACAAAGGTGTTTGCGGTGATGTACATATCGCTGGATTTGCCGCTGGGTCCCGAAATAATCAAGGGTGTGCGCGCTTCGTCGATAAGAATGCTGTCCACCTCGTCGATAATGGCGAAGTTGAGCTCGCGCTGCACGCGACTTGCCCTGCTTGTTGCCATGTTGTCACGCAGGTAGTCGAAGCCGAATTCGTTGTTGGTACCGTAGGTGATGTCGCAAGCATATGCCTGGCGTTTTTCCTTGGCTGATTGCTTGTTGAGCGTAACGCCGACGGTAAGCCCCAGGAAGCGGAATATCTTGCCCATCCACTCCATATCACGGGTTGCAAGATATTCGTTGACGGTGACGATGTGTACGCCCTTGCCCGTCAAAGCGTTGAGGTAAGCCGGCAGCGTTTCGGTAAGAGTTTTACCCTCACCTGTTGCCATCTGGCATATACGCCCTTGGTGAAGAGCAATACCGCCCATTACCTGAACGTCGAAGTGGCGTTGGTTCAACACACGCTTGCCCGCTTCACGGCACACCGCAAAGGCATCGGGAAGCAGCTCGTCCAGTGTTTCGCCGTTAGCGTACCTGTCGCGGAGAACCTGCGTCTGTTCGCGCAGCTCCTCGTCGGACATAACGGAATACTTCGGCTCTTTGTCCGAAACCAGCTTGGCTATTTTACTTAGTTTCTTAACTTGGCGAGCATTTGCTCTACCGTAGTTTTCTTTCATAGTTCACCCGTTAATTTAAATTTCTTCGTCAAAATTTGGTTCGTCTGTTTCGTCATTTGCACAATTTTGCGCCCCATTTCCGAAAAACCGCTGATACTTGGCGTTTTCCTCCTGCAAAAATCTGCACAGGTTGGTAGTGCGCGCTGCAATGTAGTTGTTGTGCACCATGAGTGCAAGTATCTTTTTGCTACCCACAAGCACCACCGCGGTTTTGGCGCGCGTGATAGCTGTGTACAGTAGATTTTTGTTGATTATCGTCGGCGGTCCGTTTACAAGGGGCACAACCACCACCTCGAACTCGCTGCCTTGACTTTTGTGTATCGTAATTGCGTACGCCAGCTGCAAATCGGACAATTCCTGCTCGGTGTAGTTTGCCAGGCGGTTGTCGTCGAACAGCACCTCCATGATACCGTTTGCGCGGTCAATGCGCCTAACCACGCCAATGTCGCCGTTGAATACACCCCGTCCGTCCACAAGAGTGCCGTCCGCGTAAAAGCGGGTAAAGGGCAATTCGTAGTTGTTTACCGTCTGCATTACCCTGTCGCCCTCGCGTATTATGGTTTTGCCCACGACGTATTCGCTTTTGCCAAACACGCGCGGATTCAATGCCTGTTGAAGTCGGTTGTTGAGATTTTCCACCCCTGCAACGCCGCTTTTTAGCGCCCCAAGTACCTGAATCTCCGAACAGGGCAAGCCCGTAAACTTAGGAAGCCTGGTTGTGACCAATTCCACAACCGTATCTGACACCTGTTGGAAATCGGTGTAGTTCATCACAAAGAAATCCTTGCTTTGATTGTTGATTTCCGGCATGTGCCCCTTGTTTATCAGGTGGGCGTTGCTTACAATCAAGCTGTCTTCCGACTGACGGTAGATGTGCGTGAGATACCGTATTTCGATAACGCCGCTGCGAATGATGTCCGCAAGCACGTTTCCTGCGCCAACGCTGGGCAACTGATCCTTGTCGCCCACAAGCACCAACCGTGTGCCGTCCTCAAGCGCAGCAAGCAAGCTGAACATGACGGAAACGTCCACCATCGACAGCTCGTCCACGATAACTACGTCGCAGGGCAGCTTGTTGTTGCGGTTGTATTTAAACGCCATTTTGTCGCCGTGAAGCTCGTAGCCGAGAAGTCGGTGAATGGTCTTGGCATCCGCCCCGGTGGATTGCGACAGACGTTTAGCCGCTCTACCGGTGGGCGCGCAAAATTCCAACCTCAGACCGTGCGAACCGAGAATTTCCGCAATGCACTTGATTATGGTGGTTTTGCCCGTACCGGGTCCGCCTGTGATGACGGTAACGCCGTTAATCAGTGCCGACTTCACTGCACCCAGCTGGCTTGCGTGAAATTTAATTTTGTTGACCGTTTCGAAGTGAGATATTTGGCTGTCCGCGTCAATCATTATGCGGCGCGCGTCGTGGTTTAGCATGATTAGCCGCATGGCAATTGCCTTTTCCAGCCTGTAGTACTTGATTAGCGAAATGCAGCGCTGCCCTTCCACTTCGAACACGGTGACGGTGGGCTCAAGTACAAGCTTGGTAACTGTGTCCTCAACAAGCTGACCGTGTTCTGTCAGGTCAATGCCCAGTAGCGTTGAACACGCCGTCATCAGCTCGTCGAACACAAGGTAGGTGTTGCCCTGTTTTTCCGCTGCCTCTTTCAGTTCATATACAATTGCCGCCCGCACACGAAAATCGCTCACAGGTTCAATTCCCATGCTTTGTGCAATCTTGTCCGCGGTTAAAAAACCTACCCCGTCTACGTCGTCGATAAGACGGTAGGGGTTGGCAAGCACAAGGCTTTTTGTTTCCGACTTGTATATGTTGTAAATCTTGACGGACAAATTAACCGATATACCGTAGCTTTGCAAAAACATAATCTGTTCCTGCATTATCTTCAAGGAAGCCACGGCGTTGGCGATATCCATTGCCTTTTTCTTGGATATGCCCTTTACCTTGGAAAGCAACATGGGGTTGTTTTCTATCACGCCAAAGGTGTCGTCGCCAAACATTGCGTAGATGTTGTTTGCCGTCACCTCGCCCACACCCTTGATAAGTCCGCTGCTGAGGTACTTGACAATACCCGCCTTGGACGTGGGGTCACACACGGTGTAGCTTTCCACTGTCAACTGCTCGCCGTAACGGTTGTGCATCGTTGCCTTGCCTGTAACGCTAAGCACTGCGCCAACAGAAAGCGTGGCAAAACTACCCACACAGGTGATGGTATCACCGTCGGTTGTTTCGAGGCTAAGTACGGTGTAGCCGTTTTCCTCATTTCGAAATATTATCCCGCTAACGGTGCCTTTTGCTGTAATTTCTTCGTTCATCTTAGATAAAGCCACACAGGGGCTGTCAGTTACCGAGCGTACTTTTTAAGGTCGTCTACCTTGTCCAGCTGCTCCCAGGCAAATTCGTTCCTGCCAAAGTGACCGTAGCTTGCCGTTGCCTTGTATATGGGCTCCTGCATGTGGAATTTGGTGATGATTGCGCGTGGACGGAGGTCGAACTCCTCGCCGATAATTTCAGATAATGAGGCGTCGCTCACCTTGCCCGTGCCGTAGGTGTTCACGTCGATAGATACGGGCTTGCTACGTCCGATTGCGTAGCTGACCTGCAGCTGAATTTTGTCCGCTAAGCCTGCGGCAACAATATTTTTGCAAATGTAGCGCGCCATATATGCTGCCGAACGGTCCACCTTGGTTGCATCCTTTCCGGAGAATGCTCCACCGCCGTGCGCGCAGTAGCCGCCGTAGGTGTCAACGATAATTTTACGCCCAGTAAGTCCGCTGTCCGCAGCAGGGCCGCCAATTTCAAAACGTCCCGTGGGGTTGATGTAATATTTGGTCTGCTCGTCCAGTAGATTGAGGGGCACCACCGCGCGTATAACGTGGTTTATCATGTCGTGAGCGATTGTGGCACTGTCTACATTTGCGCCGTGCTGTGTGGACAGCACGATTGTATCCACGCGACATGGGTGGTCCTTTTCGTCGTATTCCACCGTTACCTGACACTTGCCGTCGGGGCGGAGGTAGTCCACAATGCCCTCCTTGCGAACCTGAGCAAGGCGTTGACTTATCTTTTGCGCAAGGGTAATAGCCATGGGCATATATTCCGGCGTTTCGTTGCAAGCGTAGCCAAACATCATGCCTTGGTCGCCTGCGCCGTACATGTCGAGAATTTCTCCACGGTCGCGATATTCACCCGAGCGGTCCACACCGAGAGCAATGTCGGGGGACTGCTTGTCCAGCGAAATGATAACCCCGCAGCTGTCGGCATCAAAGCCGTACTTTGCGCGGGTGTAGCCGATTTCGCGTACGGTGTCGCGCACAATCTTGGGGTAATCTACTACCGCCGTGGTAGAAATTTGCCCCATTACAAATACCGTACCCGTGCATACAACCGTTTCACACGCAACGCGTGCGTCGGGGTCCTTGGCTAGTATTGCGTCCAGTATCGCATCGGATATCTGGTCGCACATCTTGTCGGGATGCCCTTCCGTTACGCTTTCCGAAGTAAAAAATCTGTGCTTTTTGTTCTTCATATGTTCTCCTTTCACCTCGCCGGTGAGGCAACTAATTTTGTAGGCGATGTTAACAGTGATTATATCCTGTTGGGGGTTTTGACACAATAAAAGCGTCCTGCCCTATGACAAGACGCAAAATCTTCCTTTCGCAGTCCCATCTGTCGGCGCTCGCCGTGCAGGCGATTGCCGCGGAATTTAGCACCTAATAAAAGATTTTTAGGTTGCTGTGGCGTCATCAAGTCCGTCTCTCGACCACTCTCGATAGGGTTACGGCTATTGTAACACCGCGCGATACATTTGTCAATGATATATAAATAATTGAGTAAATATATAAAAAAGAAAGCGCTGCCGATAGCAGCGCTTTCTATTACAGCATTTAAGCTTGCTGACTGTACACTACCCAATAAGTGTCAGCGACGTTGACGTCAACTTTGCAAACAGAGCCACGTCCTCCTCGGTAAGCGCGGTAGTAACAACCGAATGGTGTCCTGCACCGCTTTCAAGCCACGCTTTAACTCCGCTTTTGAAATTGGGCTTTATCTTCCACATAACGCGAGCTACTGGTAAACGCGGCATAGGTTTGGGTTGCTTTACCAGTTCGATTTGCGCCGATACCAAGCGGAAATCGCACCCCTCGTCTAACATGCTTACTTGCAAGCCGTTACCCGTTACTCCGTCAAATACCAATCGCGCGGGATCGCTCTTGCCGCCTATGCCTAACGGATGAACTTCGATTTTGGGTTTTGTTGCGGCGAAAGATGGAGACACCTCCAACATATGTGAACCCAGCACCACTTCCTGACCTTCACTTAAATCGTAGGTGTAGTCCTCCATGAAGCCGGTGGAGCCCTTTACGCCCTCGGACATTTTCATAAACACAGCTGAAAGTGCAGCCGTTTTGTAATCGCCCTCAGCGGCAAATCCAATTCCGTCACCCATAAGGTTTTGTACGGCAAGCCCGGGTAATTGATTCAGTCCGCGCAAATCCTGGAACGTATCGCAAAATGCGTTAGCGCCCGTAGCGGACAAAAACTTTCTCAACGCCACTTCGTACCTAGCCTGTTCCTTGACGGCTTCTACATTGTCTGTTGCAATGTCGTACTTTTGTGCGTACTCTGCCATTTTGTCCGATACTTCCTTGTCCGTTACCTGCGATACAAGTTCAACCAAATCTCCTATGCCGTAGTAGTTAACTTCCCAGCCGTATTTGATTTGACTTTCAACACGGTCACCGTCGGTAACGGCAACCTCCCTCATGTTGCTGCCGAACATTGCAACCTTTAGTGAGCGGGAATAATCTATCGCCTTGGCTACACGACAAAAACGCGCGATTGCTTCGATTGTCTGCTTGTGCTTGTAGTAACCGACAACTATATCGTGAGCAATATTCAGCCTTTTCAGAATAAAGCCGAATTCCCTGTCGCCATGCGCAGATTGGTTGATGTTCATGTAATCCATGTCGATTGCGTCATATGGAATTTTTTCGTTGTATTGCGTGTGCAGGTGCAACAAAGGTTTTGTAAGCCGTTGCAAACCCTTGATCCACATTTTTGCGGGAGAAAAGGTGCGCATCCAGGCAATAACGCCAACGCAGTTACTGTCGACGGAAGCACGTTGACAAACGTCGATAATTGCCTCGCTGTTAATGGCGGGGGCAACGTACTTCAGCTTTATTGTATCCTTCAGTTTATTTTGCAAAAAAGCAACGATTTCCTTACTGTCGGAGGCAACCCTTGTAAGCACCTCCTCACCGTATAAATCTTGACTGCCTGTGATAAAGTAAATAGTTTTCACTTGTCTTCTCCTTGTCCGTAAGTAGCGTTTTTGCCGTGCTTGCGCAGATAGTGCCTGTCCAGTAGATATTGACTGACCGGTGACAAATCGGGATTGATACCGCGCGACAAATACGCCATTTTGGCGCATTGCTCCACTACGGTAGCGTTGTAAACTGCCTTGTGCGCGTTGACTCCCCAAGCAAAAACGCCATGCTTGTCCACCAAAGCGGCGGGGATTGCATTGTAATCCAGCTTGGCAAAAGTTTTCACGATAACCTTGCCTGTGTTACGCTCGTACTCGCCGTCTACCTCTTTCTTAGTCAAAGCGCGAGCGCAGGGAATGGCTCCGTAAAAGTAATCTGCATGCGTAGTGCCGTAGGGCTCTATTGGCTTGCCCGCTTGCGCGTAAGCCGTCGCAAAAGTACTATGAGTATGCACTACCGCCCCTATTTTGTCAAACGATTTGTACAGTTCAATGTGGGTGTACAAATCGACGGACGGCTTTCTGTTGCCCTCGACAACTTCACCGTCCAAATTGACTACAACCATGTCCTCTTCCGTCATGACGTCGTAGTCCATTCCGCTAGGCTTGATTACAATCAATCCGCTAGCCCTGTCTATTGCCGACACGTTTCCCCACGTAAAAATTACAAGTCCGTTTGTAACTAATTCTCTGTTGGCGCGCAACACGTCGCGTTTCAGTTGTTCAAGCATTATCTGAGCCTCCTTACAGCTTCCCTTTCAACCTCCAAACAGTCGAGAAACCGTTGATAATAGCGGTCAAAACCCGTCATTCCGTCGGAAGAGGGATTGCAGCAATCTCCCTTTTGTTGGCAAAATACCTTGTCGTCAAGATATTTGTCAAAAGGTAAATTGTCCTTTTCAAACATATACGCCGCAAGCAGCGCCATGCCCCATGCTCCGCCTTCACCGGCCGTGTCGCGCACGACTATCGGCGTTTTCAACGCGTCGGACAAAAATTGCTGAGCCACGTTTTTCACCTTGAACAAACCGCCCTGCGCCACTATCTTGTCAATCTTGACGTTTTCTTCCTTGTACAAAATATCCAAGCCGTATCTCAGCACGCAAAAAGCGGAGTACAGGTTTGTTTTTACAAGGTTGGCAAGAGTAAGCTTGCTCTTGGGTCCGCGCACCAAAATGGGTCGCCCTTCCGTCAATTCCACAATGTGTTCGCCCGAATAAAAGTTGTACGACACCATTTCGGAACAGTCGCCGTCGCCCTTTAGCGCCTCGGTAAACAGCAGGTTAAACAATTGGCTCCTGCTTAAGTTCAGCCCGAGGGAGGTTGCAAACTGTTCGAACACGTCCACCCAAGCGTTAATGTCGCTTGTGCAGTTGTTGCAGTGGACCATTGCCACTTGGTTGCCGACGGGCGTAGTAACCACGTCGATTTCACGGTAATATTTTCTCAGCGGTTTGTCAAGCGTTAGCATTGCAAAAATCGACGTCCCGGCAGAAATATTGCCTGTCTTGGGCTTTACGCTGTTGGTTGCGGTCATGCCCGTTTGTGCGTCTCCTTCGGGCGGGCAGAACGGTGCTCCCTGTTGCAGATTACCCGATACGTCCAGCAGCTTTGCTCCCTCTGCCGTGAGATAGCCGGCATTTTCACCCGCAGGTAGTATCTCGGGCAGAATGTCGCTAAGCTTCCACGGCATTTTCGCAACCGACGCAATGCTTTCAAAACGCTTCACCATTTCAGTGTTATATGTTTTCCCGTCGCTGTCAAGCGGAATGATGCCCGAAGCCTCGCCTACACCCACCGCTTTTCGACCGGTTAATTGCCAATGAACGTAGCCTGCCAGCGTAGTGAGATAACGTATGCTTTTGATGTGAGGCTCGTTGTTTAGCACCGCCTGATACAAATGCGCGATACTCCACCTTTGCGGAATGTTGAACTTGAACAATTCCGAAAGCTGGGCGGAGGCGACTGCAGTTGTAGAATTGCGCCAGGTTCTAAACGGAACAAGTAAATTACCCTTGTTGTCAAATGGCATGTAACCGTGCATCATTGCGGAAATGCCTATTGCCTTGAGCTTTGTTATCTTTACGCCGTAACGCTCGTGCACGTCCTCGCACAGTTTTGCGTAGCTGTCCTGTAGTCCGCGCCAAATAGCATCCAGCGAATACGTCCAATAGCCGTCGATAAGTTTGTTTTCCCACTCGTGCGACCCCGACGCCAGTACGCTTTTGTCGCTGCCAATCAACACCGCCTTGATGCGCGTGGAGCCGAACTCGACGCCCAACACGGCGTTGCCGTTTAATATGTAATCTGCAAGTTGTTTCATTATTTCACCCCGTTAAACGCTTTAGCAAACGGCCTCTTATTTAACACGCAGGCTAATAAAAGTAGCCTGCGTGTATGACTATACCATAAACTGCTTATTTTGTCGATTCTTAGAAGAAGAATGCGAAATCAGAAGTATGTCTTGTAATTGTTGTTGCCATGAGCGTCAAGATTGTCGCACTGATAATTGCTCCTGCCCAAATGTTACCGGTCTTTCTGTAGAAGTATCTGTTTAACGGAGCTATGAGAACCAACGGTGCAAACAAAGTCCACGTGTAGATGGAAGGATCGCCTGTTGTGTACAACGGCAAGCCCGTCTTAGCCAAATGTCCGTAGTTTACTGCTGTAAGTATTACGATAGGCAGTACGTTTGCCAAAGCAACAAACAGTGTGGATGCCCATTCGGGTACTTCCTTAAATCTAGCCTTGACGTTGAGCATTGCGTTAGGAATTAGGAATGCAAGCCACATAGGCAGATACTTGAACAGAACTTCAGGCAACCATCTGAGTCTGGGTAAGCCGACAACGTAAATTGAAATGCCGAACGTCATGTCAAATACGTAGTAGCCGATAAATACGGGAATGTACATCAGCACAATCAGCTCTACGCAGAACAGCACTGTGTTAAGGAATTGCTTTACACCGCCGTTAAGCTTTGCGCTAACAAGCAGACTTTCCACCTGTACATTGTCCTTGATGTAGCACAGTCTCTTAATAAGATAGTTCACACCTATCAAAGCAAACAGAACAAGACCGCTTGCCAAAGTGTACCAAGCCACACCGCTAACCACAGGCGTAATATTGTTGGACTGTATTATGCCTGCGCCTGCATCGAAGCATGGGAAGTACATAAAGTAAGCCAAAATAGCCAAAGGAATAAACGTCAACAGCAAGGGAACGATTTCCTTCCAACTCTTGATGGAGGGAAGCATATCTCCAACAGGAGCGTCTTGGTTGACAAGGCTTGCAAATCTCTTGCGCTTGAGTAATGCTGCACCAAACACAAATATTGAAGCAAAGAATGCCAACAATCCCAAAAGCTGGAATACTACGCCCACAACCCAAGTTTGGTTGCCTGTAGCAAGCAGTTTAGCTCCCGTAGGAACACCGAATGCTGCGTAGAAGAACTCTATCGTCATTGAGGTAACTTCAACGGACATTACTGCACCGGGGTGAGTAACATTTGCCTCGTGAATAATGATTGCCGAATCGGTACCGATTTTTTGACCGAACTCAGGAGTTTCAACTTTACCTTCTGCATTGTGCCATTCGCCGAAAGGAACGCCCTCTTCAGGTGCTAAATCATGCGCGAAACCGGTAAATGCCACTCTTAACCAAGAGGACATATCACCCATTTCTTCGTTTTTACCTGCGATGACATCGATAAGCAAACCTTCACTTACGTGAGTGCCTTCACCAAAGAATGAGTCCTTGTTGCCCATACCGAGAATGAATGCTGACAAAGCTCCTGCCGAGCAGCAGTATGCCGATACGTGCTTTTTGGAGCCTTCTTTGTTGAGCTTAAGTATTGTGTTACCAATTGCCAAGTCGCCCGCGCTGTGTCCTACTGCGCCAACCTTTGTTTCGTCAACGTAGGGAAGGCTCATTGCGTATTCCGTAGCGGCAAGTACGCAATTGTCGTCGCCAATTGACGCGTCACTACGACCGTGACCTGCAAGGTCTACTGCAACTACAACAAAACCACGTCTGCTCAATTCAACAAAGTTTTGAATTTGCATTTCCTTGGAGTTGTTCCAGCCGTGTGCGCTAACAATAGCAGGCGCAGGTGTTTCCGACGTCGCGTTTTTGGGAATATAAGTTGTCAGGCTTATTTGTCCCGTCAATTGCGACATACCTGAGCCGGCGCAGGTAGCTGGTTCTAGGTCCTTGCCTGCCGCTTCGATATTGTTGTTGATAGTTTCAGCTAATTCGTTAATTGGACAAATCGTTACTTCCTGCTTAACAGTGAAAAAACTGGTTTGTACAAGATAACTACCAACCATGCTGAGTAACAAAACCGCAACTACGCAGATAACCGCAATCCAGGTCTTTGTTAATTTTTTCATGTTTCTTCCTCCTTATTAGATATATGTTTTTTCCGACAACGTGTCGGCTATATCTCATTTATTAGCAAGCTTAGTCTGTTAAACGTCAATCTGTTGCGTATGTAAGGACTCAACTTGATGACAAGCGACTTTTTGCTTTCCTCTACTCCTATATCGCTCAAGCTGTTTTTCATACCCAGTTTACTGTACATCGATTTAAGTTCCTCAACAGATGGAATGTCCAGCAGTACTTGCTTTATCTCTTGCCAGTTGTCTTGCAACGACTGAGCGTTCACTGCCGCCAAGCAGTCGTTTTCATTTTCTTTGTAAAGCATATCGGCAAGCGTATCGAAATTGCGACGGTAAAAAGCTATGTTTTTAATGCGCTTTTTTTGCCGTATGACGGCAACCGTTTTTTCAATTTGCTGCGCAAGGCTGTCGTCCATTTGAAGCTCCGTTGCAAGCTTGCGGTAATGTTCCGCTATCGCCAGCGTGCCTACGCCTACGCTTTCGCCGTGAAGCGCGTCTGTGTGAATACCCAACGTCGGTGGCGCAATGGTCAACAGGTGGGAAAAGTGATGCTCCGCGCCCGACGCTGGACGCGACGACCCCACTAGCTGCATTGCCAAGCCCGACAGTAACAGCGCGTAGGTGATTTGCAGATAAAAGTCATCTCCCTGCAAAATATCATTGTTAACCAAGTCGGTAACGGCATTTAGCGCGTCTTTTACCAGCTTAACTGTTTTCTCACAGTAAAACTCTCCCGTAACGAGATGCGCCACTTTCCAGTCCGCAAGGGAAACGTATTTGCCCAGTATATCTCCCAGTCCGCTTTTTACCAGTCTGTCGGGAGCATTTTTAATTACCGCCAAGTCTGCAATGACAATTTTGGGTGCTATTGCGGGAACGGTAACCTTTGTATGATTGAAAGTCATGGCGCAAACGGACGAACAGAAGCCGTCTACGCTTGCCGCTGTAGGACAGCACACCAATATAAGATTTTTTAACTTAGCGCAGTAACGCGCAATATCTGTGACAGTACCGGAACCGAATGCTGCTATTACCTTGACATCTTCACGCAATTGCAACAACGTCGAACGCACCGCCGCTTCGTCTGCATGCAAGTTGTTGGCGTTCAACACAATCATTTGATCGATAGCGGGTACGTGCATGCCTACGGCGCGCACCGTGTTGGTATCGAACAGTCCAACTATTGCGCCGTCAACTCCACATTGGCGCAATATATCGTTAAACCTGTGCAAACAGCCTTCTTCAATGACGATACATTCTGTTTCTATACGACGGTCATCGCCGTGCAACAAATTGTTTGCATTTATCAACATAATTCGAGTTTCCTTACAAACATACTAGCATGTATTGAGGCGTTATTAAAGAAGAATATTAGCCAATACTGGACATTTATTAGTTTTTGTGCTATTATTTGCTTGCAAAATCAAGTTGAGGGAGCAAAATCATGTTAAGCCGACACGAGAAAAGAAATTACATCGGGAATGAAAAAATTTGGGTGGGAACTTACGAAAATTTGCACAATTTGAGCCATTGGCACATGGATAACGAGATTATTTTTGTCACAAAAGGCAATGCCAAGGTTTCTCTTAACGGTGAAACAAGATACGTCGAGCAAGGACAGGCAGTATTTTGTCAAAGTGGCACGTTGCATTACATAAATGGCGAAAAAGACAGCCTGATAGACATTTTTTTGTTTGATAATAATCTCGTTGAAGACATAACTTCGCGTTACGTCCTTGCCGACCCTGTTTTGAAGGGAAATTACAATTTGGATTATTTCTTCGACTTGATAAAAAATGAACTTGCAAACAGAGAAGATTTTTACGAAAGCAGGACCAACGCACTGATAATTTACTTGATTTCGGACATTTTCCGCCGTGAGCACACGCAACAGTTAACCGACAGCACGGAAAAACTGAACAAATCGGAAGGAAAAACCATTTCCGGCTACAAGGAATTGCTAAACCACATCGACCAAAGCTACGAATATTTAACATTCAAAGATGCGGCAACGTATATGGGACTTAGTGAAACGTATTTCAGCAAGCTGTTTAAAAACCTGTGCGGAATGACATTTTCACAATACCTAAATGTTGTTCGCATAGAAAAGGCAATAGAACTGCTTTCTTCGAAAAATTCCTACTCAATGACGGAAATCGCCTCAACATGCGGATACTCCTCAATACGCCACTTTAACAGAAGTTTTTTGCAGATTACCGGCTACTCCCCCAGCGCGTTACCCTCCGATTACCAGCTTGACTTCAAGCAATTTAAAACGGTAACTGATTCCTTTAACCCCACGTTGGACGAAAGCAAGCTTATTACCTGATAATGTAAAATCAACAAAAAATAGGGCACCGTGTTCTAACACACTGTGCCCTTATTTTTCAATTTACAAATGTAATACAACCGATACGCTAATTCGAATCAGTATCTTCTGTAGCGGCCTTGCGACTGTTGATTTCTTCCATCATCATGTCGTAATACTTTTCGTCTATTACAAACTTTTTGTGCTGGATGATAAGCGCCGCAAACAGGAACAGCATTGGTACCACCGTTACCGCAGCGCGTATCCACAGGCGCATTGACATTGTGCTTTGCTCCTTGAAGTGAATGTTGGCTACGTTAAATGCTACACCGTCTATTTCACCCGACAGCAGGAAGATGTACGTCTTGCCCTCCACTAGGTCGCCACTCTTGTAGTCGTTGACAAAGGCTACAAATATGTTGCCGTCTTCCGTCTTTTCCATGATGGCAACGTCACCGATTGCAAACAGATATTCCGCGGAAATTTGACGCCCCTTGAGCACCGGGTCGTTTGAAAGCCTCTCGTTCAGTTCGTCGAAATTCACCATGCATGTTGTAGTCACTTGCACTTCGCCTGTTTCGGGGTCTTCCATTACAACATCGTCGTACATGTGAAGATAACGGTTCACTGCATCAAGATATTCCACCTGTTCGGCAACCGTCATGCGGTCGAAGTAACCCTTTTGCGCCTCAACGGTTGAGATGTTTTGCGACAGTCCGTACACGGCGGAAACAATCAGCACCAACGTGATGATACCGTATTTCATTGCATCGGCGAACTTTGCCATCAAGGGGCGCAGCGTTGACACTACCGCTTCGTTGCGTTCACCGCGCTTGTACTCGTTGTACTCCACGCAGTTGGTCATGTTGATTATGCTTGCCATGTAGAACAGCGCTTGCCCCACGAATACAAGTATACCGAATATGCTAAGCGTAATTAGGTTAAAGGGTAAAATACTCGTCCAACCTATGAGCGCAATACCAAGGTATCCCACGCATGCAACAATTATCGATACTATTTGCAGCTTGCGTCTGCCCAGCCAATTTGCCAACTTGGGGTAGAAAACTTGCGCCAGGATGTTGAATACGCCGAATATTGCAATGAACACGATTGCGTTTCCGTCGTAGCCGATTTCCAGATAATACAGGTTGTACGCAAGTCCGACCAACAGTGAGCTACCGATGTTGTAGAACAGCATTGACAGCGTCATCCACAGTATTTGGTCGTTTTTCCTGATTGTCTGCCACATCTGACGGAAGGAAACTTTTTCGTTTACCTCCATGAGCGAACGCGGACGTTCCCTGATAAACACCACCATCACAACCTGCATTGCCATGAATATCACTGCAATGCCAATGGAAATCCAGCGGAAAGCCTGAAGCACGTTACCGGGATACAGGAATGATATACCGCCCTGCCCGATAAATGCGCCCAGCCCGGCAAATACAACGGTGAGCATGGTTGCGGAGTTACGTTGCTCCTTTTTGCTACTGAGGCTTGCCAGCATGGACCAGTAACCGATGTCGTTCATGGTGAATGCACTTTCCCACAGCAGGTACATGATTACCATGTACACCACAAAGCCCCAGCCTGTAAACACCGTCTGTATGTTGAACATGAGGATAATTATCGTGCCTGTCAACAGGGCGCCGATCAGTATCCACGGACGGAACTTGCCGAACTTCATGTGCGTGCCTTCGATTATCGCGCCCATCATCGGGTCGTTGATTGCATCCCATATGCGACCCGCAATACCAATAAGCAAGCTTATCGTGGTAAATTGCGCGATGGTCAGCGTCATGCCGAACTGTATGTAGGTGAGCAGGAAGGATGCAATAAGCTGGTAAGACATGTCGCGTCCGATTCCGCTTACGCTAAACAGCCACTTGTTGCGGTTAAACTGCCTGTCTTCGGCAGATAGCTCTGTTTTTAGCGCTTTCGTCGCCATAACAATCTCCTTTTTCTTGTTGTAACATAATATGCGGCGCAATTTGTCTCTAGTTTTACCAAAATGCACCGTTTCTTGCTTGTATTGTATCACACCGCGCGCGCATAATAAATAAAAATGAAAATTTAATGATTTTTTTTACATATAAACAACTGCGCAAAAACCGCGTGAAATTTGTTGACAACATTCAATTTGTTTGTTACAATAAGTAGGCTTTTGACAGTAGCGAATGTCGGAAGAGCAATATGGCGGCGTAGCTTAGATGGTTATAGCGGCCGGTTCATACCCGGCAGGTCGTTGGTTCGAATCCGACCGCCGCTACCAAACACGGCTCCTTGGTCAAGCGGTCAAGACATCGCCCTTTCACGGCGGTAACACGGGTTCGATTCCCGTAGGAGTCACCATATGGGGAGTTAGCTCAGTTGGGAGAGCATCTGCCTTACAAGCAGGGGGTCACAGGTTCGAGCCCTGTACTCCCCACCATACGATACCCAGTCGAAGTGTCGACTGGGTTTTTCAGTAGGATTAGGACGGATTTAATTTTTTGCCAAGGACAGGCGGAAGATTTCAAAGGTATTACACAAAAAGATTAAAAAAGAAAAAAGCTCATGCTCACTAGAAAACGAAAAAAACGCCTTAAACGGGCGTTTTTTTGTTGTTTTTTGATACTTTTTTCTATTTTGTCTTTATTTGAAGTTTTTCGATAATTATTTTATATGCTTTCTTTTCTTTAGAATAAAGAATGCAACTGCACCACCTATTGATAAACTTCCACCAACGGAGCCAACGACAATACCGACGGTTGCGGCCGTCGTGTCGCTTGGTTCGGTGGGTTCACTCGGCTCGGTAGGTTCGCTTGGTTCAGTAGGTTCACTCGGCTCAGTGGGATCGGTCGGGGTAGACGGATCAACGTAAACGGTTACCGCTTGGAAGATCATGTTACTTGTTACAGTTACCTCTTGACCAAGCGCGTATTTGGTATCACCCACTTTCCAACCCGTAAGCCTGTAGCCCTCTGCAAGTTGAATGAAGCTTGGTAGCGTTATTACCGCGCCATACTCAACAGTGATGCTGTCAATAAACTCACTACCGTTGTAATACGCAACTGTCAACTTGATTTTTTCAATCCTTGCAACAAACGTCATTGCCTTGGTGACGGATACTGTTTCACCCACTCCGTAGCACACGTCGTCGGCGTACCAACCCAAAAATTCATACCCTTGTTCAATTTGAGACAAAGACGGCATGGTGATTGTTCCATCGTAATCCACGTACGTGACGGCAACCAAGTCACTGCCAACGCGGAACTCCACTCTTAGCGAACCTTCCTTGATGGGCAAGATTACGATATCCTCGGCAACGTCTATTTCGTCACCCACGTCATAATAACTGCCGTTGTACTCCCACTTGATGATATTTCCGTCCACCGCACTTGATGTCGATGGGAACACGAATGTTTCGCCCGGAGTAACGTAGATATACTCTTCTTCGTCGCCATAACGGATTGTAATTTTGTACTTTTGCCCCACTACCACTTGAATGACCGTCATGTCGTCAATAGCAATGGAGTCGCCAACGTGGTAAGTGACGCCGTTCACAACAAAAGAGATAATATACTTGTCGGGATGTGTTGCTTCAAAGTCATCTGCCGTGAAGGTGTAGGTGGAACCGTTTTCAACCAAGAAGGATTCCGCACCTATTTCATCGCCGTAATCCAGCGTCACTTTGACGCGTTTGGGCACATAGCAAATGGTATTTCCTCTTATCTCGATGCGTCCCCTGCTTTCGTCTAAATTTAAGAAAGAAATTTCCATATCCTCAAGCGCATTCGCTGGAATGTCAAAATCTGCAGTGAAAATTACCTTTACGTAATCGAAGTCATAGCTATCAAGCGTGATATGGAAAGAGGTGTACGTTTGAGGCTGCATGGTGCCCCAATCTATCGGCCCGTAAAACGGTTGTACGGTAAACATGGCTGTAGTCAGGTGGACGGTAGCGTTTTGCGATAAGAAAATATCTCTCGTTAGTTCCGCATCGATTTTTTTACCGGTACCGGTAGCTCCTGCAATAACGACGTTTCCGCTGTTGACGTAAAGAGAATACTTCATTTCATCTTCCGTCGGCATTGTTGCCTTAGACGCGTAATTGAAGAAGAAGTTGACGGCGAGCAGCTGCAAATTGCCACTTTCCATGTACAGTTCGTAACCTACCGGGGCGGAGTCGTTGTACAATTGAGGCCTGCCGCTAATGCTTTCCGAAGTAAATTTCAGTTCGGAATTGGCATCACCCTTGTAATAAATACCTCCACCAAGCTGCGATGCTGTGTTCAACGTAATCATAATATCTTCATGAAGTAAAGCGCTACCCTCTATAAACATTGCGGCGCCGTAGTTCGCATTGTTGTATCTTAGCGTTACATTTTGCATTTTTGTTAGTTTGGCTCCGCCAATTAATGCAATAGCCCCGCCGTATTGCGCCGTATTGTATTCCATCATCATGCGCTGGGTAAAGGATGTATTTGTATCTCCGATAATGTGCGTAATCGTTCCCTCGCATGCGATAGCCCCACCGTAAATTGAGGAAGTATTGTTCGATAGCGTTGAAAAATTGTTTATTGATGCCGACGAGGTAGTGTCGATAAATATTCCACCACCGTTGTTCGTTGCCGTGTTGTAGTTTATTGTTGATTTGGTAAAGGTCAGCGTTGATGTATCGGCAGCATATATTCCACCGCCGTCTACCGCCGAGCAAGCCGTGATGATGGAGCTATTTTGTACTGTTAAAGCAGAGCCTGCCAAGAAAATTCCACCGCCGTAATTGGCGTTACAATCGTTTATCGTTGTTCCATTCAAGGTTACGCTTGCGCAACTTTGAACGTATATTGCGCCGCCGTTGCTAATTGACTGTCCGCTATTAACCTCAGCGCTGCAATTAGAAATGGTTGTGGAGTTGATTGTTACCTTCTTGCTACCGCAATCCACCAGATATATTGCGCCGCCGCTTGCAGACCCAGATGCATTGCCTTCCTCCGCGTGACAGTCATCAAACTGACAGGAGGTGATAGTAACCGTTGTGGAGTCTGCATAAATAGCGCCGCCGTCTGACGCTATGCAATTTACGAATTGGCAGTTTTCCACCGTCAAGGTGCCATTATGTATAGCTATCGCTCCGCCTTTGCCACTCGACTTACAATTTGTAAATTTGACATAGCTACAGTTGAGAGTTGCTCCGTTGCCGTTTATCAGTGGTCCGCCGCCATAAGAATTGCCGTCCAGAATCAGCTTGTGGGTAGCGCTTCCCTGCAAGGTAAGGCGTACGCCACTATGCACGTCAAATAACACGCCGTTGCCACCTTTGGTGATGGTAATATCCTTGGTAACACTGTCCGCAATGGCAATAGTCACGTTGAGCGTAATTGATAAGTCAAGCTCCCATATATCGTCCAGCAGATAAATGGTATCACCGGCAACAGCAGCATACAACGCCTCCTGCAGGCTGCCGTAGCTTATTTGGTTAATTTTGCAAACGGGATGAGCAGTATTTACTTCAGCCGAAACTGCGTCGCTTTGCGAGGAGCACTCCAGTCTTTTGTCATAGGCAACTACTTTATATGACGGTACGTATCCGTTTTCATATGAGGTTGAGTCAATGAAACTGTATCCCTCTGTAAAGCCTATGACCTTGTAGCCGTCTATGTCATTGCCTTGAAGAATTTCATAGCCGTAATGCGCGCTGTTAGTTGACGTAGGCAAAATAAGCTTGTATCCGCCCCCAACCTTGACAACGGAGTTTATGGACGGTTTGTAGGTATCGGTGTACAGTCCTGCGCCACCATTAGCCACATATTTGTACGTGTTGTTGTTTGCGTACCATATTTTGTACTGTTTTGCATCGGTGATTCTATTTTCTGCCTTCGCTTGCGCCATAACACTTTTGTAAGTGTTGGAGGTGTTTGCGTATTTGAAAGGTTTATCCGAACCATAGAAATACCCCCAGCGCTCAAAGTAGTATGACATATCTATACCCGTTGCAAGCGAGGCAAAGTACGCCATCAGTTCGGTGTTGGCAAGTCCTTTCCTATTCTCGTACCTGTAGAAGTTTTCAAACTTCGCCCAATAGCCGGGCATAACACACTCGATTTCCCACCAGAAGTCAAAGCATCCCTTGTGTCCCGACCAGAAATTGGTTGTGTCCGCGAGGTCGCTGGTCAACGTGTTCCTTATCATTTCAAAACTGCCATGATTGCCGGTGTTGTGTGTGGTTTCGTAATATTTTGCTATGACGTTATTGGTAGTTTCGGATAGCCTTCGGTCAGACAAATCAAACAAATGCCCGATTTCGTGCGGAATACCCCAACCAAACGTCGTGGATCGGATGGCTTCGGGAAGAAAGTCCACCAAGCCTATAATTTCAGGAAATGCATAAGCTGCATACATGCCCATCGCTTGAACGTATCTGACGTTGAAATTTAAGTGTTGAACCCTTTCGTCATAACGGTATCCGCCGGGTTTAAGCGCAATGCCTTCGAAGGTGAGTATATCCTCCACCATATCGTCCCAAGTTTTCAAAACATCAAGGGGGTCGCGCGTAGAGGCGTAAACATTGTACGCCGATGATGCCGGGATTGTCAAGATTGCGTGGTCGGCAATTAGCTCGGTTACGTCGGCATACTCATTGGGGCTGGACTTTACAAGTGCGCTGTATTCAGCCAATTTCGCTCTATATTCCCCAACGTCGGTGTCGTACGTCATCAATGGGAACTCGTAGCCACCCTCGATGTACACCTTGACTCCACCTTGTTGCTGGTTGGGTAAGTAAGGATTGGTGATGTAGATAGCCCCACCCGAAACGGTAGCTCGATTGTATGTGAAATCGGGATTGGCATGTACAAAATCGGGTATGGTGATAACATTTCTTCCCCTCGAAAGAGAATAACTTTGTTGATAATTGTAGCAATAATTGAGATACTGTGCCACGTCTATCCCGGGTAGGGGTACTCCATCGGGTGCATCTACCCAAACGGTTATTGTTTGTCCTGCGTTCTGATAAATTCCCGTCGGTTGCTTGTTCGTGCCGGCGTAATCCATCTTGAGAGTACCTCTCGCATAGTTGATTATATTTCCGTATTGAGTTATATTTCTTAAATTACTATCGTCCGTAGCAAATTCGCGCCCTTCAACGTAGCCCGCCGTACCGTTTAGCAAAGCCTCCGCTCTTTCGATACGGGGCAAGTACGCGCTTTGGTAGTTGGCGTGTCCGCTAAGTTCCTTCCTCAATAGCGCCATGGTTTCCTGATTTGCATACTTAGGATTCAACTCGGTCCATCTGTAATCCGTAAACAAATCGCTCACAATGTCAACGGAACTGTGCTCCGGCTGGAAAAACATAATTTCAGCCGCAGATGGCACCGCCCAATAATCGGACAGCGAGTTGTTGACAACGGAAACTTCGACAAATTGAAACCTAAGTCTATTTGCCGTTATCGGCTCGCCGAATTTGAACACCACTATGTCCGATGTCGGAGACCAAGTCTCAAACGTAACGCTGTTGGACGTATAATTGCCTACACCGTACCACACCTTCAAATTAGTGGGAAAGCCGCTTGGCGAACCGTTATAGGACATACTTTTGTAGATGATTCTGTCAATGGTAGCGTTCTGCTTGAAGTCAATGTCTATGTAGATGTCCGCGCTTGCGGAAACTACTCTTTTAGATATGAAAACCGTATCGAATTTGCCGTCAAAGGCGTTTGACAACGGATAGCCACCGTATGTATCATGTGCAAATTTGTAAGTAAAATTTACGTTTGGCATCAACTGATACACGTCTCTGTATTCCTTTGTCAACCACTCAGAATCGGGCTCCACGGTGGAAACAGACTCGCCCCAAGCGTAGACTTTGTCTGTATCTGCTATGGGATTTATTGTTAGCCCCAACACAGCAAACAACAAGATCAAACCGAGACACACAATTAAAATTGTTTTTCTAGCTTGATAACTTTTAAACATAGTTTCTTTACAACTCCTTACAAGGATATGTATATTATATAATATAACGCAACGCTCCGTCAATGCATTTGAGTTCGACTTTGTTTGGGGTCAGTCCACCATACGATACCCAGTCGAACCCGAAAGGGTTTGATTGGGTTTTTTCTTTGAAATGCACCCTTTAAGGCGTGTTTTTTATTTATACAAGCACCAGCAACAGTGCCAAGTTAGTCTTTACAGTTGCAAATAATGTATAATTACGCTATAATTACTTGGTCGATGGTCAGTTATTTAATCAATAATTAGAAATATTCCAATGCTCCTTTTCAGGTGCTGTCGATACAAGGTATTCTATGAAATATAATTGGTTAGATGAATATTTACTGAGCAAAAATGGAGTTACAAAGGACTTCAAGGCAGAGTGGGGTTGGTACCGCTATATGATTGGCGACAAAATGTTTGTTGCCGTTTGTATGGGTGAAGACAATAAGCCCTATTATATTACACTAAAATTAGAGCCTGCCGAAGGGGAATATTGGCGTCAGAAGTATGAGGACGTTATACAAGGATACTATATGAATAAAGTTCATTGGAATTCTATCAAACCCGATGGCGCAGTTCCTGACGATACACTGCGTGATATGGTTGATAAATCATACACGTTAGTTTTACAATCTCTGCCGAAAAAATTACAAAAAGAGATTACGGGCAAAAACAACTAAAAGCAAACGTAGAAAATTAGGAAACTTGCCGGAATTGGCTTGTTTGTGAAAGATATGGCTACAATGGTACGCTTTTATCGAGACGTATTAGGTTTTGAGATTAAAGAAGGCGAAAATGCCGTCAATGTTTATTTGATTAAAGACGGCACGTTGTTTATGCTTTACGAAAGAAAGAATTTTGAAGCAATGACAAGCAGGAAATACGAGTATATCAACGGATTTAACGGACATTTTGAAATAGCGTTGTATGTAGATACTTTTGAAGAAGTTGACAAGCGTTTTGCCGAAGTCGTAAGTAAAGGCGCAACGCCCGTGCTTGAACCTACAACAGAAATGTGGGGACAAAGAACATGCTATATTGCCGACCCCGAAGGTAATTTGATTGAAATAGGCTCTTTTAATAAACCATTTCAAAGATAAAAATCAATTTACAGGTGGGGTTCGACTTTGTTTTGGGTCAGTCCACCACTCATAACCTAAAACGACCCTATGTTATCGGGGAACAGTTTTAGGTTGTTTTTCACTTGTAAAAATTCAAAACTGCGTTTAATTGTAGGTTTGTTTATATAAACTTGCAAATAACTATTTGGCACGCTATAATTGTTTGTAAGATAACAGTAATTTAACTGTGGGCATTTGTGGAATAGAATATGAAAAACAAAAATTTACACGTGAGCAAGGGAACATTAACAAGCGCAATCGGAATTGTTTGCAACATTTTGCTTGCCGCCTCTAAAATTACCATAGGTCTTGTATTTGGTCTGGTTTCTGTTGTGGCAGACGGCTTCAACAATTTGGGGGATTGCGGAAGCAGCGCAGTAACACTTGTTGCCTTTCGCATTTCAGAAAAGCCTGCCGACAAAGAACACCCATATGGGCATCGGCGCGCGGAATATATCGCAGCGTTGGTTACCGGATTTTTCGTGCTGTTTTTCGCTGTGGAGCTTGTGCGCGAATCAATAGAAAAAATTGTTTCTTGCGTGTTGCCCGAAGCTTCATGGATAATTTATCTTGTGTTGGCAATTTCCGTAGTGATTAAAGCAGGAATGTTTGTTTTTTATCGTATAGTCGCAAAGAAATTACAGTCCGATTCTCTAAAAGCAGCGGCAACGGATAGCTTATGCGATTGTATTGCAACTACAGCCGTTATCTGCGGTGTGTTGATTATGCAATTTACGGGTTTTTCTGCTGATGGTTGGACAGGAATACTTGTAGCATTGTTTATTCTGTGGCAAGGTGTCAAAATTGTCAAAGAAGCCAGCTCCAAGCTGCTAGGACAAGCACCGTCTGCGGAGTTGCTTGGAAAAATCAAAGAAATTATCTGCAGCAAAGAGGGAATTATTGGCGTGCATGATCTGCGCGTGTACAATTACGGGAAAGATATGGTTTTCTCGACGGTGCACGTGGAAATGGACGCTACATTGCCTTCTCTTGAAGCGCACACAATCCTTGACATGATAGAACATGAAGTAAAAGATACACTCAATGTTTCACTTACTGCACACTTTGACCCGATTGATTTGCAGGACAGAGAGGCGTTGGAGATTGAATCTCGTGTGCGCGATGCAATTGAAGGAATTGCAGATGAAATTGAATTACACGACTTTCGACTTGTTCGCGGGGCAATAAACAAGGTGATTTTTGACGTTGAAGTGTCTTACTCCTGCAAAAAAACCGACGATGAATTGCGCCTAAGCCTCGAAAAAGCAGTACACAGTGTTGTCGATTACCAAGCATTGATTACAATAGAAAGAAAATAAAATTTAAGATAAACAGTAATTTAGCGGAGAATTAATGAATAAAGAATGGGCAGAACTTAATAGGACATTGCAATGTCAACTAAAAGATGTAGATACCTTTGCCGACGGCGTGCAAACGGTTTTAAGATTGCGGCAAGAACTATTTGATGTGCTGTGTCAATTAAAGGTTGAATTGACCCGTGAAGAATTTAATGCCAGTCCTTTCATGAATACGCAAGGATACCACAGCAAAACCATTGCTTACTCAATATGGCATATATTTCGCATTGAAGATATTGTTGCGCATACACTCATTAGTCACA
Source organism: Clostridiales bacterium (assembly GCA_022508345.1). Lineage (GTDB taxonomy): Bacteria > Bacillota > Clostridia > Christensenellales > CAG-314 > Fimimonas. The sequence goes on from JAFLVK010000001.1 coordinate 362,391, forward strand.
ATGAACAAATATTTGTGTCGGGCAATTTCGATTGCCGTATCAACTGCCCTATCATAACAACGGGAAATGAACTTGACAATAAGCAGGTAGTAGAATTTTCCCAAGCGTTAGATTTAGACGAACTGTATCAATATGCGACTGCTGTTAAAGATAGCACAAATGAGATATTGAGCAACCTGACTTTTGCAGATTTGAAACGGAAAATAACAAACATTGAGAAAGAACACTTGAAACAGTTAAATGTTGTAAGCGCGGACGAAAAAGCCTGTTGGCTGATTGATTATTGGTGCGGGAAAGACGTTAGGGGACTCATTCAAATGCCGCTTACACGTCATTGGATAATGCACGTTGAAGCAAGCTTGCGAATTAAAAATAAGTTGCTGCGTAAAACAGAACATATATAACTAGAGTTGAGCGTGGTAAACGAAATATTTCCATTGTTAATATTGCAAGTTAGTCTTGCGGAATTTTTGCGTTTACAAAGGAGGATATAAAATGTCATTGATTGCAAAAGATGAAATGCATCAAGCCCAAATCAATGCCGGCATATTGGGAAGAAAGAGAGGGCACAAATTTGAAAATACATTATCTTGCGCTATAAATAATTACAATTTTGTACAAATAGTTCCGCAACGAAATATTTCCCACATTTTTTGTGGGAATCCTGCTCATCTACTTTTACAATATCTTGCTAATGATTTAAATGAAACTATTGTTGCTGCCAAAGCATGGTGGTTAGGTGCATTGGCAACTTCCGGGGTTGGAGACAGACTATTAGACGAGAATGGGAACCCCATCACGAAATCCAAGTCTGACATTTTAATAGAACTTGTATTAAAAACAAATATTAAAAAATTGATTGGTATCTCCGTAAAAACCTGTGATAAGAAAACGCCTACCAATGACCAAATGTATTTTACTACAGCCAAAGCTTTTTGCAACTTGCTGGAAACAAACGGTATTCACGTAAGTGACGAAGCCATAAAAGGGTTATCTCAGTTTTGTGGTGACATTGGATACAGACCCAAAGATATGTTAGATGAATCTTTATTAAGATTGCGCATATCAGATCCAAACAGATTTTACTGGGAAGAATTATCCATCACTGCACAAAATGAGTGGAAAATGATTTTCACAATGCATCAAGATGCGATAACTCGTCTTTTGTTCCAAAAAGCATATAAAAATGACCCGTATGCGCCAGATTATCTAATACACCAAACTGTAAGGTATGAAAACTTTGATTGTTGTACAGTCGCATTGTTCTCTATGGATGAGATAGTATCATACTCAAAACAATACAGCAGTTATGCATTATCTACATATACCATTAGAAAGGGAACATATAAACATGATAATGCAATACACTCTGCCCCAAGATTTGGATACATTCAATTCCAAAGAGGTGGGCAGAAACAACATCCAACTCAGCTACAATTTAATCTAAAGGCAGGTTATTTTAAACATCTTCCGATAGTAACTGACTGAATATTTCTTCTGCTAATTTTTTGGCAAAGATTGGCGGAACAGCATTGCCAATTGCTTTTCGTATATTCCCCCAATTACCTTCAAATATAAATTCATCCGGGAATGATTGAACTCTCGCTGCTTCACGGATTGTTAAAGATCTCGTTGCCGTGGGGTGCACATTGCGACATCCGGATATCATACTAAAATTTGTGGAAATTGTCGAGCACGGCTCGTCCCAAATTATTCTTTTGTAAGTAGTGTTAAATCCACTGGGTGGACGCAGTGAGGGGTCTTTATTTTCGTGTGCACTACAGCCCTCCGGAACATTTTTCAACCACCTGATGACGTGCTCAGGGTGGACAACGCTCCAATGCAATGGGTCAGTTGATGATTCGCCACTCTCAATATTTGGCAAGTCATGTGTTGCATCTCTAAATGTTAATGCTTGCTTGCAATCTAATACAACGGGAGTTTGATTCGGCTTACTGATGTTATGTGTAGGAAGAGGGAACACAAAATTACCTTGGTTAATATCGTTTCGCACTCCTACTAAAATAATACGTTCTCGAGATTGTGGAACGCCATATTCATAGGTATTTATTTCTTCTTTTGTTACGGTATAGCCTTCTTGTTGAAATGCCGAAAGGATATTTTCAATAAATAATGTACCATCAGGCGTTTTCATTGAAGTTAACAATCGCACATTTTCCATAACAAACACTTTGGGGCGCAGTATTGCTACAATGTGTACGTAGTATTTATATAGCTGATTTCTAATATCATTGGGGTCTCGTTTCCCTGCTAAGCTAAAGCCTTGGCAAGGGGGACCACCGATTATGACATCAATTGGACCGTACTCGTTTTCCCATTTTTTTAAATCCTCATCTGTAATCAGACAAATGTCCTTTTCTAATAGCATGCTGTTTGGGAAATTATCTTCATATATAGCATTTGCGGATGGTTCAATTTCCACATGACCTATAAGATTATATCCTTCTGCAGCAAAACCTAAAGACATCCCTCCACAGCCGGAAAATAAAGCTAATGTTTTGGGAGCATTTAATGCTACCGGTTTTTGTGCGGATTGATAGATATTAGAAAGGGTACGAACATAGTCAGTATTGCCAATACCCTCTCTGTGTTTTAGCCGCGACAAATAATCTTCAGCTGATTGAATAGGTTTAGGCGTCCCTTTCTTGGAACCATCAATTGTAATGCGCTTTTTCCTGACATCAAATGTATTACTTTCAATATTGTTTATTGATTCCTGTAGCGCAGAAAATAGAACAGAAATATCTTCAGAAGATGGAACTGTTTTCCCTAGCTCCCAATTTGAAATAGTCGCAGGAGAATACCCGGACATTTTGGACAGATTAATTTGACTTATCTTATATTGTTGTCGAAGTTTTTTAATCTCGCTATAATTCATGATTTTTCCCATAAAACATTTATTGCGTAATAATGGTTTGTTTTAATAATATCAAAAAATAGCGATATATGCAAGTTGTATATATTAAAAATTCGTCATGGGTTGCGACTGCTCCACCACTAATAATAAGCTGTTTAAACTTTCAATTCGAGCGCAGTTATGTGATAATCTGTGCTACGACAAACAGTGATTTACAGGAGAATCGAAATGGCAAAAATTAACCGTATATCCGTTATAAAAATTGTTGTAGCTATAGTCGGTGTTATTATTGCAATCGTTGGTATTTTTGTACCATGGTTTGCTGCTGAAACCGAACATCCACTTTATAAAGGCAGTATGTATGGTCTTTTTAAACAATTCCGTGAAACTGATTTTCCTCTCGAAGTTTTGCAGTCATTTGCACTTATCTCGCTCATACTTTCCGTAGCGACTTGCGTGATTTGTATCTTGCAACCTATAGGCATTATAAAAATAAAGCAGATGTTTCGCATTATTTGTGCAATTATTGTACTTCTTTTTGCAGTTCTAACATTCATTTTTGATATTGTGATTGCCAAACAATATGGAATAATGTTCAGTGGTTTGCCATCCCTGTGTTTTGTTCCTAGCGCAGGTGCTTACCTTCGAACTTTAAGTGGTATTATTGTTAGTGTTCCGCTACTTTGTGGCAATAGATAAACTTAGTATATTAATGGTCCTCTTTAAGAAATCCTATTTTGAATTTTTATTACTTGAAGTAGAACTAGCGATAAATTTCAATGTTGCCATTTACAATATTGAAAACATGGTACAAAAACTATTGACAAGTAAACTTGGCAAAGTAAGTACAGCAGAAAAAACAAAAAAGCCAATTTGGCATTGGGCATCTGTGCGGAGTGGAATAATGGACGACAAATTGATACTTAAAAACCACGTCAAGGAAGCGCGGCAAAAAGCAGGGCTGTCACAAGAGGGGCTTGCAAATCTTGTGTATATCGCTGGACTGAAAATTTGAAAACATTTTCTACTTTTAATAAATTTTGGTAACTGTGAAAATTTCAAAAAGACCACAAGTATTTGTGGTCTTTTTTGTGTGGGTTTAATTTTTTACGTTGGTAAGCTTGAGTTGTCGGTTTACAAAGTAGCAGGTTTGTAATGGCTGTGGGAGGCTAGCCAACGTATGCTGGTAATCGCAACCCAAGTCGTTAACATTGTGACTGTCGCTGTTGATTGTTACGTACTTACCGCCACATTGGGCGTAGTACTGTATCGCTTTGAGCGACGGCATGGTGGCGGCAACTCCATTACGCAAAGAGGACGTGTTGATTTCCACAACAATGCCCTTTTCGGCACACAAGCGCAATGTTTGGCAAATATAATCTAAATCTTCGACGAAATCGTCATGGTACTTCTTGGGTAAATCAGCGTGACCAAGCACATCGAAACCGCCAAACTGCACCATTTCGCGCACGTATCTGTTGTAAAGCTGTTCGTACTCGCGCCTGCTGTAGTGCTTGCCGCTGGGTTCGTAATCGGCAGGGTGGTGAATTGACCCGATAATCATATCCGGCTTGCACTCGTACACTGCTTGCATAATTTCAGGGTGGAGATGCGGTTCGCCTATCTCAAACCCCAAAAGCAAATCTACCTGCCCGCAGAACTGTTGCTTCAGACGTTGAAACTCCGCATTGCGTGCCTCAAACTGAAAGCCGTCAAACGTGTTGTAGTGCCTGTTGCAATCGATATGATCGGTAAAGCACACGACGTCTATGCCACGCTCGATTGCTTTCAACGCATACTGCTGCATTGTTACCGTACTGTCGAAGCTGTAGTTTGTGTGAGTGTGCAGGTCACACCGCAAAATCTTAGACATTGTTCCTCCAAACCAACTCTATCTTCGACGGAATGTATCTTGCAACAGACAAGGCATATTCGACACCATCGATTGTCACAAGCTGGCTGTGAATTGATTTCACGGTAGTGTCACATGCTTTCGGAACAAATGCACTGCGGCTACGAAGCTTGTAAAAGCTTTCCTTTTTCGTCCACATCTGTGCAAGAAGTTCCGCTTTTTGTTTGGCGGGAGCTTCGCGCAACACAAGCTGCTCGTTGTCGGTGAGTATGCGATTGAAAAAGCTGCTGTTGTCGGTGTGACGTTCGAAGCGTTCCACCGCCTCGATATCCACCCCAACAAAATGATTGCACACCGCGACCACCACCACATTGTTGCTGTGTGCCAGCGAAAATTCGAACCCATTGCGACAGTTCCACTTGCCGTTGTCGTCGATGTAAAAGTTGAAATCGGCAACTCCGCCATCGTAGCAATCGCGCAAAACGTAGTCCAGTAGCTTCCACACGCAGTAACGCTGTTGCTTTGTTTTCAAGTCGGTGCAGCTGTGTATCATTTCGTTGCGAATTGCAGGCTCAACTTCACCTACAGATACGTCGCTGTCAAAGGTGGCAATGTAGACCATGACAGTGTTATTAAGTTTTGCATTGTTTTTCGGCATAATCAATATCGTTTATTTTACCATACGCATTAAAAAAGCGCAATCCTAAAAGATTGCGCCAATATTATTCTGCCTAACTTATTGTTTGAAATATTTATATGCTCTGCCCTCTTTGACGGTAAGATAGCTTCGCCCAATGCTGAACGCGCCGTCGGGCATATCTTTGTCCACGGTTGTTCCGCACGCTACAAAGCAATCCTTGCCGACAGTAAGTGGCGCAACTAGGTTGGCGTTGCACCCAATGAAGCAATCTTCACCCACCGTTGTGTGATGCTTGGTTCGCCCGTCAAAGTTGACAAACACTACCCCACATCCTATATTTGTGCGCGCGCCCACTTCCGCATCACCAATGTAGCTGAGGTGCGCTGCCTTTACGCCGTCGTGCAGACGGCTTGCCTTTATTTCCACGAAATTGCCTATGCGGCAGTCGTTACCGACGTGAGCGTTGTTACGCAGGTGCGCATTCGGCCCAACGGTGCAGTTATCCCCTACTACGCTGTCGGTTATGCGCGACGAACGAATAACTGTGTTCCTGCCAATTGTTGCATTTTCGATATACGAAAAGCTTTGAACAACGCAACCATCGGATAACACCGTGTTGCCCTTTACCACAGCAAACGGCTCGATAGTTACGTTCTTGCCCACCTTGACGCTTTCTTCAATTATGTACTCTGCCACGTTCTTCCCCACACACTAGATATATCATTATATGCAGGAAATGGCTTTACAGTCCATCAGTTTGCTTCACGTCCAGCGCCCAATACACAGGGACGTGTTTTCAAGTCACTTTAGTTAAAATACATACCCGCCGGTGAGGGGGTAGAAGCGAGGTAGGCGAGGCGCACGCGGATGAGGCGACAGGAGTGTACTGGGCGTACATGACTGAGCCGAAACGCAAGTGCAACAAAGCATACCGAAGTTTATAGCCCCTCACGCAATTTTGGCGACGACTACCGTCATGTCATCCGCCGGCTTGTTGTTGCACAGCTTTAGCGCTTTGCTAAGTATCACATCGGCAATACTTTGCGGAACATTCAGCGACACTTCGGCAAACACGCGGGCAAGTGCCACGGGATCCTTGAAGCAATCAGCAACACCGTCGGATAGCAATACTACAACATCGCCACCCATAAGCGCCTTTTTGGTAATGGACGGCTTCATCTCCTCCAACACACCAAGGGGCAGGCTGCTACCGGAAACAATCTCCACCTTGCCGTCATTTTTTACAAGTCCGGCGCATGCACCCAGCTTGATAAAGTCCGCCAGGCCGTTGTACAAGTCCAGCACAACCACGTCCACCGCGCAAAAGATTTCGTTTCCGCTACCCACCAGCAGCTTGTTTACACAGGACAGTATCGTGTCGTTGTCAAAGCCCGCGCGGTAAAAGCTTTCCACCAGGCTTATCGACGTTGCGGACATCTGTTCCGCTTTGTCTCCGCTACCCATGCCGTCGCAAAGGGCTACAATACACTTGCCGTTGTCCGTACGCGTAACGGTGTGGGTGTCGCCGGAAATTTCATTGCCGTGCTTTGCAACGGAGCTTACGCCAAAGGTAACATTGTAACGCGGGCGAACATTCAAAAAAACATTGACCCATGTAGCGCTTTCGGTGCTTTCAATGCGTTCGATTGCCATGCTTTGCTTGACGACGTTGCTTACCACCTTTTCGATAGTTTCGTTGTCGACGTCGCTCTTGGCTACCGTAAGCACAACTGTAACAATCTCCTTTTGCTGGGCGATAACCGCGCCCGAACACAGCACGTTGTGGAACACAAGGCTGTCCACCAGCTCCTGCTCTCGGGTGTGGTCGTAGCCTGTGCGGTTTTTGCAATCGGACGCCAGCTGCATCAACAAGTTGGACACGCCGCCCATCTGTTCGCCAAGCAAGGTTTTGCCGTTGTCCGCCTGTTCAACACGTTCGCGATAAGCGCGGTAAATTTGCGCTTGTTCGTTCACCTCGCTGAGCATTGCCGAAACCCTATCGCACTTGACGGATAACGCCTGCGGAACGTCCAAAATGGAGCACTTGCCCCGTTTTACTGCACACACTCCCAGCTGTAGCAGGCTTTGCTCCGTTTGTGCGATATCCTGTCGCCAACACTTTGCCCTGCTTGGGCAGTCGCGGCAAACGCTTTCGGAGCACTGCCTTACAATGCCTTTTTCCGCCTCTTCAGGAGTGATAGCCCCTGCCGACATTGTGAAAAAGGCTTGCTTCATGGACATGAATATATCTGACAGACGGTATAACCTACGCGATACCGTGTCGCCCACCTTTTGCACCACGCTTTTGCTAAGATACCGCTCGGCACTGCCCGAACAGTAATCGTGAACGTGCCTGTACACGCCTGTGGGCACAACGACGAACACCAGCGCAGATGCAAACGTCGGAGCAAACACCGCCATATTGAACGCGCCGTGAAGATTGAGAAAATAGGACATGAGCACATCCACCAACAGCACAGACAGCGCACCGACGTATCTGTTTACCTTGCACAGGGTAACGCTGGCTAGCGCGGAGATAACGCAATACACACAGCATTCGTAGCTGCCCGTTGCAAACACGTTGCCAATACCGATAAGCACTGCACCCATAAGTGCGGTTTTGTCGCTAAAACACACCACACAAAACAAAATTGCAAATGGAACAACAAAATAAATGAGCTGAAGCTGACCGAACGTAATTAGCGACAGCGAGTAGCTTGCAACAGCTGTCAGCAAGCCGATACACACAGTTTCGTCCAAGGCGGGACGGTAGTTGAGCCCGCGAACGAAAACCGCGCGGAACACGTAAATACACACATAGGAAAAGGCAATGCCTATCGCTGCGTAAAGGCACCTGTCAAACAGACTGAAGTAATCGACAAAGCTGTAAACTACGTAAAAGACGTTGGCTACAACAAGGTAAATAAGCAAAGTAAGCTTGTTTATTTTGTGCTTGGTAAAGTAGTGAATACCCACAAACACCAGCAACACGGCAGCTTTCACAGCAGCGTGCAGCAGGTTGACCCAGCCGTAAACAACTGCACTGCTGAGATACACAACCGTGGCAACAATGGGGTTCGCCGAGTACACCGCGCCGACAAACAAGCCAAAAGCAATGTTCCCCTCAAACACGCCGCCGGACACAACCGCCAGCGCAGTAAAGGTAACGTAAAGTAAAATTGTCTTGACTGTCAGCTTTTCCTTTACCGTAGATAACTTCATTGTAAAAACTCCCCAAAAGTGGACTTGGGGTAATAATACAACGGCTAGTACGGCTGGTTTTGAAATTATGTGTAAATTATTGTAAAAAAATGGTAAGTAACTTTACATTAACCTGCACAGCAAGCACGCCACCACGCTCCCCAGCAGATTGCAAAACAGCGCGATGGGAATAGCCCAGCCTGTCCTTTTAACCTTGGTGCCTGCAAAGTACACCGAAGCAACGTAGAATACCGTTTCGCTACTGCCCATGATAACCGAAGCGCAACGCCCGACGTAGCTGTCCACGCCGTAGGTGTTGTAAACGTCGGTGAGTATTGCCAGGCTACCGCTACCGGAAAACGGGCGAAGCAGCACAAGCTGGACAACTTCGCTAGGAATACCCAGCAGCTTAAAGGGTGGGGCTAAGAAACGGGTGATGTACACGTCTACACCGCTTGCGTGTAACGCGTTTACCATGATGAATATTGCCGCAAGGTAGGGGAATATAGACAGCGACAAATTGAAGGACTTTTTCGCCCCAAGTACAAAACTGTCGTAGACGTTTACGCGCTTTACAAGCCCCGTGACAAGCACGGCTAATAGCAATATCGGCACGACGTAATTCATGACTTGGGCCTTCCATACGCCATAAACACCAGCGCCACGCCCACAACGCTTGTTACAATGGTGGAAAGCAGGTTGGGCAGCAGGATATCCGACGGGTTAGCCGAACCCATCGAGGCGCGCAACCCTATCACCGTTGTGGGAATTAGCTGCACGCTTGTGGCGTTGATAACAAACAGCATTGCCCCACTGCGTGATAGCTGCTCCTCATGCTCCATCACCTGTATTGCGGAAATCGCCGATGGCGTTGCTGCATTACCCACCCCCAGCAGGTTGGAGGCAAGATTTAGCGAAATGTAGTCGGAAGCGGCCTTTTCGATGTTGCCGTACAGCCACCTGTTGAGACGAGTAAACAATCGCGACAAACCCTCCACCAGCTTGCACCTGTCGGCAACTTCGAAAATGCCCAGCCACAGGCAGTACACGCCACATAGCCCCAGTGCAGTGGTCAATGCCTGCGCCGAGCTATCCAAACATACAGTGAGCACGCCCTGCGGATTGGTAAATGTAAGCACCGCAAGCGACAGCACCGTTACAACCGTCCAAACAATATTCATACTGTAGTTTATTAAACTTGTTTACAAAAAAAAACAAAAGATATATACTATATGTACTTTAATCGCTTGTTTGTGCGGTTAAAAATATTCGCTGCGGTTTCATTTGCCGCATACGAAAAACCGAGAGGTATATTATGAGCAAAAAAACTTACTACATCACCACACCCATTTACTACAGTAGCGGAAGCCTGCATATCGGGCATTGCTACACTACAGTCATTTGCGACGCCATTGCGCGCTTCAAACGCATGGACGGCTACGACGTGTTTTACCTGACGGGCAGCGACGAACACGGACAAAAGGTGCAACAGAAAGCCCAAGCGGCAGGCGTAACACCCAAAGAATACGTAGACAGGCTGTACGAACAGATTGTGGAGCTGTGGAAAATACTGGGGATATCCTACGACAAGTTTATCCGCACCACCGACGACTACCACGAGAAAACCGTGCAAAAGGTGTACGAAAAGCTACTTGAAAGCGGCGATTTGTACAAATCGGAATACGAGGGCTGGTACTGCACCCCTTGCGAATCTTTCTGGACGGAAAGCCAGCTTGTAGACGGCAAGTGCCCCGACTGCGGACGTGAGGTGAAGCTGCAAAAGGAGGAAAGCTACTTCTTCCGCCTGTCGAAGTACCAAGACAGACTAATCAAGTTCTACGAGGAAAACCCCGAATTTATTTCACCCAAGTCGCGCATGAACGAGATGATAAACAACTTTATCAAGCCGGGTCTCAAGGACTTGTGCGTGTCGCGTACAACATTCGACTGGGGTGTAAAGCTACCGTTTGACGAAAAACACGTTGCTTACGTTTGGATAGATGCGCTGACCAACTACATCACGGCACTGGGATATCTGCAAGAGGACAGCACACTTTACGACAAGTTTTGGCCGGCAGATTTGCACATGGTGGGCAAGGAAATTGTACGTTTCCACACTATCATATGGCCTGCGCTACTGATGGCTCTCGATTTGCCACTGCCCAAAAAGGTGTACGGACACGGTTGGGTGCTGTTTGGCAACGACAAGATGAGCAAGTCCAAGGGTAACATTGTTGACCCCATCTTTTTGAGCAATCGCTACGGTGCAGACGTACTGCGCTACTTTTTGCTTCGCGAAATTCCCTTTGGCAGCGACGGCAACTACAACAACGAAGCGCTACTAACGCGCACCAACGCCGACTTGGTCAACGACCTGGGCAACCTTGTGTCGCGCACCACGGCAATGGTTACGCAATACTTCGATGGAGTAATTCCCCGTCCTAACGGCTACACGGAGCTGGACAGTGAATTGATTGCACTGTGCGAGGGCACCCTCACAAAGGTTCGCGCAGATATTGACAATCTGTCCGCCCCCGACGCACTGGTGGATATATTCAAGATTGTCGAGCGCGCCAACAAGTACATTGACGAAACAATGCCCTGGGCGCTGAACAAGGCAGGGGACAAGGAGCGCCTTGCAACAGTAATGTACGTGCTGTGCGAATGTATCCGTTTTTCGGCGACAATGCTGCTGCCCTTTATCCCCACCACGGCAAACACTATTTTTGCCAAACTTGGCTTGCCCACCCCCACCAACTTCACCAAGCTGAAAAAGTTTGGCGGTATTGGCAAAAACGTCAAGGTAACAAAGGGCGACAACCTGTTCAACCGTATCGACATACCCAAGGAGCTTGCGGAATTGGACAAAATTGCCGAAGAGCAAGCAAAAAAGGCTAACAAAGCTGAAGAAAAGCCGTCGGAAGAGGAGCAAATATCCATTGACGACTTCATGAAGGTAAAGCTGTGCACCGCAAAGGTACTTAGCTGCGAAAAAGTGGAAAAAAGCGACAAGCTACTTGTGTTCAAGCTGCAAGTGGGCGACGAAGTTCGCCAAGTAGTGAGCGGAATTGCCGAACACTACACCCCCGAATACATGATTGGCAAAACCGTTGTGCTTGTTAGCAACCTCAAGCCCGCAAAAATACGCGGCGTAGACAGCAACGGCATGATACTGTGCGCTGCCGATGGCAAAAGCGTTGTGTTCGTTACTCCCGAAAAGGACATTGACAGCGGAAAGGTTGTAAGATAATGATAGACAGTCACTTGCACCTGGACGATGCCAAGCTGTCAAGCATGGTTGACGAAATATATGACAGTTTTGCAGATTGCGGCATAGAATTTGTTATCAACAACAGCTGCGACATGCCCACCATGACCAACGGCGTGGAATTGGCAAACAAATACGAAAATATTTTTGCCACTGTGGGCATGCATCCCCACGAAAGCAAGCATTTCAACCAAAAGTTTGTTTCCTTAATGAAACAGTACGCAAAGCACCCCAAAGTTGTTGCTGTGGGCGAAATCGGGCTGGACTACTACTACGATTTGTCGGACAGACTTACGCAACGGGACGTATTTGCACAGCAGATAGAAATTGCCGACAGCTTGCACCTACCCTTAACACTGCACGTCCGTGATGCGTACGGCGACGCGTGGGATATCCTGCGTGCGCAGAAAAAACACCTCAACAACGGTGTGCTGTGGCACTGCTACAGCGGTAGCGCGGAATTTGCACGCCAAATGGTGCGCGAAGGGCACTACTTTGCATTCGGCGGGGCAATTACCTTTAAAAATGCGCACAAAGAGGACGTGTTTCAGCAAATTCCCATGGAGCGCGTGCTTTCGGAAACGGACAGCCCATATATGTCTCCCGAACCGCTACGGGGCAGGGTCAACACACCGCTTAACATCCCGATAATTGTTGCAAAAATTGCAAGCTTTTACGGCATGGACGTTGAAACAACGGAAGCGCAAATTCGGGAAAATACGCTAAGATTATTCCCCAAAATAAAAACATATTTGAAAAAATAAAACAGTCCCTTTCTTAAGGTGAACTATGAATAATTATGTATACATAATAGGAAACAAAATATATATCAACCTCACCAACCGTTGCAGCAACAATTGCGACTTTTGCATACGGCAGGGGCGCGAGGGCATGTCGGGAACGGCGCTGTGGATTGACGATGAACCCACTGCTGCCGACGTAATAGAACAGCTACCCACAAACCTGGACGATTACGAGCCCGAAGTGGTATTTTGCGGTTTCGGCGAGCCCACCTACAACCTGGAAGCACTGGACGAGGTGGCAAGCTACCTGCACTGCGTGGACAAAACCACGAGGATAAACACCAACGGTCAAGCAAACCTAATAAACAAAGAGGACGTAACGGAGCTGATTGTAACAAGCTGTGACGTGATAAATGTGTCGCTAAACGAATGCAATGCGGACAAGTATCAACAGCACTGCAACAGCATATTCGGTACAAAAGCGTACGAAGCGATGTTGGAATTTGCAACGCTGTGCAAGCAAAAAGGCGGAAACGTAATATTTTCCGTTGTGGACAGCATTGGTGCAAAGGACATTGCCGAGTGTCAAAGGCTTGCAGATAGGCTACACATTCCACTGAGAATAAGAGCAAAAGAATGAACCTAAATTACGACAAAGAGTTGGAAAAAATAAAGAGCGGCATTGACGTGAACAATCCGCCGAGGCTGCTTTTGCAGGTGTGTTGCGCGCCCTGCGCCACATATTGCCTCACGCGGCTGCTCAGACACTTCGACGTGACGCTGTACTACGCCAACGACAACATCACCGACCAAGCCGAATGGCAAAAGAGGCTTGAGCAAGTGCAAAAGCTTGTGGACGCAGTAAACGGCAACAAATTCGAAATTTCGGCAATTCGCCCGCTGCGCTTGGTTGTACAGGAACACAACGCTTCGCGGTTCTTTGCCGCAGCTAAGGGCTTGGAGCGCGAAAAAGAAGGAGGCGCTCGCTGTGAACAGTGCTTTGTGTTGAGGCTAGCCGATGCACAGAAATACGCTACAGAACACGGCTTCCACTACTTTGGCACCACGCTCACCGTTTCCCCCTACAAAAACAGCAAGCTGTTGAACGAAATAGGCTTGAGCTTGCAAACGGATAACGTCAAGTGGCTAAGTTCCGACTTCAAGAAGCAAAACGGTTACAACGAAAGCATACGCTTGTCGCAATGCTACGGGCTGTACCGACAGCACTACTGTGGCTGCACATATTCAGCACAAACATTAGATAAATAAGAGGTAAAAAAAGGCGAGATTAAATCTCGCCTTTTTTGTATAGTTTTTAGGAAAACTCTTTTTGTTTAGTTTTGATACCGTATCAATTACGCAGCTTTGCGAGCAACGTCGATAACCATACCGAAGTAAGGCGCATATTGCTGAGAAACAATAGCTCCTGCGGACATATAGATGCACATTTTGTCGTTTGTGAGAGCTCCAAACGCTTGATAGTCCTCAGCGGTCAAAGGAGACATTCCGCCTGTTGCTGTTGCAGAAGGATCCAGTTTAGCCAAAATATCATTAGGTTGCGATGGACCAAATGTTCCTGCAGGAACAAACAAAGCGTATAGGTCACCTATTTGCAAAATGGGCGGATATTTCGTTGCGTTGTACCCTTGCGCGTAACTTACTGTACGAAGCACTTGGTTGTGCATTCTAAATTCGTTTGCGGGATCGCTTGTTTGAGTAAATGAGCCGCGTACGTCAATCATGTGTTCAACACTTGTTGCGCCGTCGCCATCGAACAGAGCGCCGGGTGAACATATCATCAATGCAATTACGTTAAATAGCTCGTTGCCGCGATTGGGATTGTTAGCGTCGGTGAACAGCATTGTTTTGCCCATATTGTTCAACAACGGTTCCATCTTCTTGAGATAGGTGAACAGTCCTGCAACGTACGGACTTTGCGCCTTGTACCAAGCCTCATTACCGTTTGCGTAAGCTTGCAATTCGCTTTTGTCGTCAACGGTGAGAGTAGGACCGCCTTCGTCGCTGGTTGTTGTTGTGACGCCTTCATGGATGCCGTCGCAAAGGATAAACAGAGGACCGCCGGAACCAACCAACGTGCTGTTTGTAACAGTAGCGTTGCTGCGCCACAGATACATCATGTTGGAGTAGGAATTGGAGAACTTGACGTGGTCAAGGTTTACGTACGCCTTGGATTGTTCACCCTGTGCGGCAAATTGGTCATTGCTGTCAAAGGTGAAGTCGCCGAAGTTGTCGCCCAAAAGGTTGGTGAAGAAGCGTGTAGCAACTACGTTGTAGCAGGAGATACTTGTAGTGTAATTGCTGCTTAGTTGCAGGCCTGCGGAGTGGAAGGTCTCTTCCGTGTTGGTAACTTGCGGATTGTTGCCGTCCATAGCGATGTTTTTGATAGTGAACTCCGTCTTGGGTGCGCCTTCTTTTCTACTTTGAAGCAATTGGAACACTGCCCAATGTGAGTAGGGGTCACTTTGCGCTGTATCCTTGTCCCAATCGAGGAACACCTCAAGCAGTCTGCCGTCCTTGGAGCGGGCGCCCTTTGCGGGGCTGGTGATGCTGTTGTAGTTACCGGAAACACTGACTCTGCTTGTGGAGAAAATCGCCTTTGCCATGTTCAGATTGAAGTTCAACTCGGGAGCAAACTTGATGTTGTGTCCTTTGCTGTCCTTGTCGCAGTCGATTACGCGCATCATGTCTTCGTAGTCACCCTCGCTGCCTCCGCCAAAACCGTCGCGCAACGTGCCTACAAGTCCGTCTTGAGCAACCTTGTGTTGATTAAGGTTTTCAATTGCTTCGGTGTATTTGTTGCCGGATAACGTGTTTTCGTCACTTGACCAGAAGAACAGTGAAGGCATCAAATCGGGGTCGAGCTGGATGCTGTCGTGCAAAATAACGTAGTCTACCTTGCCAACGTACTTGTAAAGAGGTTCTTCGTCTGCTTCACGCTTCAACGGGGTGACACCTTGTTTCTCCTTCAAATTGAATTTAGCTGCTGACTCATCAAATTCGACGTCGCACTTCCAGATTTCCGACCAAGCGCCCTTTTCAAGGTCTGCCATGACGGAAAGTCCAAGTTGATCGTACACGTTGTAACCGCCACCGACAACCTTGACTTCAATTGTAATGGTGACGTCACTGTCGTCTTCTACGCTGTCAAGGTCGTACTCTTCCTCGTCGGGAGTGATAACAATCTTAAAGTACTTGTCTGCTGCCTGCTCGGTAAACTTGTAGGTGTTGTCGTCAATTGCAACGTATTCGTCAAGGTCGGCACCGCTTAGAACTTGATACGTGCCGGTCTTGCTTTCCTTCATAGAAACCGTTGCAACTGTCTTGGCGTTTTCAATTGTTACGTCCTTTTCGGCAGCAAGGTCCAATCCGGAAATGGAGGGACGGAAGATAAACTTGTTGACATTACCAACTTCGTAAGTTTCGCCGGAAACGCGGAAGTCAGCCATGCTCTCCTCTTGCTTGGAGGACTTACGGACGTAATTGGTGTAAAATGCCGGTTCTGTCAATTCGGAAACGATAAATACTTCTACAGGTTTATCGTTGCCCTTTACCTTCACGGTGATGTGCACTTGGTCGGACTTGCCTTCGTAAGTGATTGTGTACGAAGTAGTACCGGACTGACTCAAATCTGCTTCGGAAACAGTTGCTTTGAGTTGAGCTACCGTTTTTTGCTCGGTTGTACCGTCGCTGTAAGTTACCTTGATTACAAGGCTGTCGTAATCAATTGTGTCACCCACGTAGTACTCTGTCTTGGGGTTAACAACAGAGATTTCTTTGACTGTTTTTGTTCCGCCTAGATCGCATGCAGCCAGTACAGGCAACACGATGGTAAGCACCATAATCAAAGCAATCAATACTGTTAGCTTTTTTTTCATGTTTTTTTCTCCTTAAATTTGATTTTTTTCCATTATATTAAACGTCAAAAGTGACGGTTGTTTTTGTTAGTAGGTGTAAATTCTGAAATCCATACCCTTGAATGTTGCCGAGTCCTTGGAGCTGTAATGCAAACGAACGGTGCCTCGTCTAAGGATAAGTATTTCGCCTTTTTCACCAATCTTGGCAAGCGGATTGTCTTCCTTGTTGTTGTCGATAGTGATTGTCAGCTCCTTGTTGGTGCTATCCACCGGCTCTATGCGGGTGCTTATGATAACGGTCAATCCTTCTTCGTAAGGCAACATAACGTAATAGTAATCGGCTGATTCACCCTTTTTTATTTCCAACGACTGTCCGTCTATCGTAACAACGGATGTCGGGATGATGTCTGTGACATACACTCGCGAATCGATGGGGATAGCCTGCATGCCGAACACACCCACAATTATTACAGAACCGAGAAACACTATCAAAAGTAAAATTATCGTTGATTTTTTCATAGTCTATTTCTCCACAAAATACAGTTTGGAACGGGTCACATACAGATATATCCTAGCAACGACAATTACTGCTGCAATACAAACACCCTTGATAAGCGCGCTCTGTGTACCTCTGTCGGAAAACAGATAATACATCACGGTAAATAGCGCCGATAGCAAAAAGCCGATAATTGTTGCATTGCGCTCATTGGGGCTGTCGTACTGCACGCCTACTGTCTGATACTGATCGGCGAAGTTACGCATGATGTCCATCTCGGCGCACCACAGCAGGTGCGATTCGGCAACTAATAGCGTTATTACGCCCATTAGCACAATTTCCTTGAGATAGTCCGAACTTAGTGCTTGATAAACAAGCTCGCCATCTACGTTTTTGTACGCAAGTGCCAAAATGAACGCCACAACCACTAACGCCGTCGATACCACAATTACTCCCGCACGGAAGACAATACGTCCAAATAGTGTGTAGATGGGTTTTTGCGGACGGGTTTTCAGGATGTTACGCGCAGCCGCTTCCTTGCTGTAAACACAAGCGTAAACATTGTTAAACGCCAGCGTAATAACAAGCATGACAAGCAAATTGAACGCCTTGGTCATTACCTGTCCCGAGTAGTTGGTGTTCATTGCCGCGTACAGTCTGTTGAGGAACAGTATCGCAATGGCAGGCAGCACCAGCTGAATGAATGACATGATAAGGAACCTGCTGCTACGTACGTCCATCTTCATGGATTCGAAGAATGGGGACGTGCGACGACGGTGAACCTTGTTTTTTTGCGGCTTAACCTTGCGCTTTTCGTATTCGAATTGCTTGCTTGCCATCCACACAAACATGGGCTTGGCAATTGCAAAGGACAACGCCAGCAGCACTGCCACAGCACCGACCATAATGCCCCAGTACATAAATGTGTCGCCTTGGATAAGCCTTGCGCCGATTCGCAGCGTTCCGCCCACTATCATGAGGGTCAGGTAGTAGTACGGCGCAGAATACTTAGCAAATGCGTTCAAGAAATCTTGAATTGACAATGTAATAGCGTACCACTGTCCCAAGATGTTGATATTGGACGGTATGAGCCCAATAAGCACCACTATGCCCCAAGTAACGAGGGAAGCGCCGGCTAGTGTCAGTATGGCTTGCAACCATTTGAACTTTTTGACAAACTGCCACACGTACAGGGTGGGAATGCTAACTATTGCCGCAATTGCCACGGGCACCAACGATACAAACAGGAAGCAGAACAGTAACCACAGATAGTAGTACCACACGGCGCCGTTTATCATGCCGTACGCCACAAACAGCGGCAAAGTAAGTGTGATATTCTTCTTCAATTCGAAGATGTAGTACAGTATAAGCTTGGAAATGTACACTTGGGTGGAGCTGACGGGCAACGTCAACAACACTCTGTTATCTGCCGTCATGTACAGTGTCTGTGTCAACCCTACCGTACAAGTAATAATTGACATCACCTGAATGAGCGTAAACAGCACGTTTACAACAGTATCGGGGATGAAACTTGACGGATAAAAGATGGACAGCATGTTGCATACCATGAACAGCAAGTAGAAAATTGCCACTACTACCGCCAGCTTGATTATCGCCAAGCCTACCTTGATTATCGTAGAGCGGGCGGAGCGGACAAAGGATAAATCAAGCTTATCCCGCAGCTGCATCATGACAAGCGTTTTAAGTTTTTTAAGACCTGCCATTGTTACGCCCTCTTGCCTCTCTTGGCTTTTTTGCTGGGTTGCTCTTCTTCGCTGTGTTTAGCTTCATTTACTGCAATGGGCTCTACAACGCTGTCGTTGATGACGGACATGTAGAACTTTTCAAGGCTTTCGCCCTGTTTTTCCATTTGGTGAACGTCGCGAACGCACTGAATTTGACCCTTGCGGATAATTGCAATCTTGTCGCAGATACGCTCAACTACGTCGATAATGTGGCTGGAGAAGAACACGATGTTGCCTGCAGCTGCATGCTCCTTCATGCATTCCTTTACCTGGAAGATACTGTTGGGGTCCAAGCCTGTCAAGGGCTCGTCCAGTATCCACACCTTGGGGTTGTGTATCAGCGCTGCCATTATCGTAACCTTTTGCTTCATACCGTGTGAATAGGTACGGATGGGGTTGTCAATTGCGTGTTCCAGCTCGAAGCGCTTGATCATCTTGTTGAGGCGCTCGTCGCGGTCCGCCTTGCTTACCTCGTAAAGGTCGGCAATGTAGTTGATGTATTCGCGTGCGGTAAGCCTTTCGTACAGCGCGTAGTGATCGGGCACAAACCCTATTTGTCTCTTTGCCTGCACGCTTTGCGTTGCTACGTCGTAGCCGCACACTTCTATCGCGCCGTCCGTTATGGTCTGAATACCGACAATGCTCTTGATAATTGTAGATTTACCTGCGCCGTTCGGTCCAAGGAAGCCGTAGATTTCGCCACCGCAAACCTCAAGGTCTGCGTCTTTAACGGCGTAAACGTCGCTTGTGCCGTAGCGTTTGGTAAATTTATTTAGTACTAGTTTGTTTACGTTTTCCATATTCATTGGCTCCTCTATGCTACGTCCTGCCAGTTTAACTTCCATAGCAAGCTTGTCCACCTTGATTTTTTTGTTACGTTCAGCAATATCCAACCATCCCGATACTGCGTTGTAGCCCAGCTCGTATATGAACCACATGCCGAACGCAAGCAGCACATACACAAGGAAGAACAGAAATTGATACAGTGGATAGAATGTTAATGTCATTCCGTTCAATTCGTACGTCCACACGATATTTCGCAAGTTTTCCGCCCAGTTGCCCAGCTTGTCCGCAATGAAGTCGCTGTTGATGAAGAAGTAGTCGACGTCAGGATTGTAGTTGCTGAACCAGGGGTTAACTATTAGCATCAGCACGAAGTACACGGCAAAGCCAATCATGCTGTAGCTGAACTGCCTCCAACGCGGACGGGCGAATATTCCCAAGCCGACAATCAACAGCGGCATGAAGAACGCTTGCCAGTGATTGATGTAGAATAGCCACAGATCGTTGGACACTATCGTTGTGCTATCGCTGTAGTTGGGCATTGTCAGCGCCAAAAATGCGCCCAGTACGTTAATGAAGTAGGTGAAGTAGAAAAACCGTTTCCACTTGAACGTCAAGCACAGCGGAGTGACGTACATTGCAGTGTTGCACAGGTGCAACGGCAGGGTTGTAACCCAGCTTTCGCCCACGAAGTCGATAAATCTGTGGTGATACGAGAACATCAACAGTCCCGTCCATGCGTAGTACATCATTGCAAGACGCTTGGTCTCTATGTCCTTGTTCCTTAAAAGCACGTACAGCACAACAGGAACAACAAAGGAGGGATACAATATCAAGCGGTGCCAGAAATTCAAGTCCAAGGGGTGAAAGCTGTACTCAGGCAGCACCACTTGGAACGCGTAGCTGGGAATGGATGCAAAAACCATGCCTATAACAGCCAACGTAAACCACAGCCATTCCGTCTTGCGCAAATGAATGTCGGCGATACGGTTTACTGCAAACACTGCGCAGTAACCTAGCCCCAGGCCCGTTTCCACTGCTATTAGCGTTGCTCTTACGTTGAACGCCTCCAACCCCTCTGTACCGGTGATTGCCAAAATGTGCGTTCCCAGCAACACGAAGTTGACAATGAACACTATCGTTGCAAAGTAGCTTACCAACGCGGGAACTGTCCTCACCTTGAAGAAGCTTGCAAGAATCACCAACATTTCCGCAGCGTATGCCAGCCACACCTGGAACAAAGCCAGCAGTATCAGCGACTTGGACTCAAAGCCGTAGCCCGACTGCAAATGAATGATTTTTGCAATGTTGTCGCCGTCTGTTGCCAACATGTAGCGGAAGAACAGCGCCGTAGCAAGCAATAGCGATACGGTTTTGAAGAATATGTTGATTTTTGCAGGGGCGCGTTTGTGCAGCAGCAAGCCGATTGTGATAACCAGCGCAGCCACCAGCGCCGCTATTGCGTAATAAATACCAAGCATAGTATCTCCTTTACTTATGTACAAGGTAGGTGCAGAATTGCATCAAAAAAATCCGCCAATCTACACTACATATAGTGTGCAAAAAACGGATTTACTTTCATTAACCGAAACTGCGTTTTTTCGCCGATTTTCGCAAAGGACGGCAACGGATACTTTGCCTGCAATATCCGCTGTTACCCAGCAGATTAAAATGCGCGACAAAACAAACCGTCTTACGCGGTTAGGGTTAGGTATTCAGTTGTTAAGATAAAAAGCAGACCTTTTGTCTGTAGGAAACAGCAACCTCACCGGCTTCAGTGTTGAATACTCTTCTGATATGTGTGTGCTTTTCCTTTTCTAATTCGACGTTTTGGGTTGTTCTGCAAAGCAGATTTAAAATTACCAGCTCAAGCAGGCACGCACAGAAAAACGTAACTGCCAGCATCAAGCTGAAGGATTGGTGATATAAAAAGCCGGTTACAGCGGACAGCGCACTTTGACTGAACAAAATTTCCGCACTTTGCTGAACCAAATGAAGCAGCTTGACAAACGTGAGATTTACGTGCTGAACAAGGCTGCTAAGTAGGATATTGATTAGCACAAACAAAAAGAACGTAACAAAAAGGCGGACAACCGCATGTAGCAAATTGCCGATTCTTCTTACGTTACATTCCAATCTTACCTGTTGCTCGTTTTCGATAATACGAGAACCGTAATTAAAGCTGTGCATCTTACCCACCGTTCCAGTAATCAACTGTTAAAATAAAGCAAGTATTTTTCACTTATGCAATATAAAATTATAATCAATCTGTGAAGATTGTCAACGATTTTTTATATATTTTTTGTTTTTGGCGGGATGCAGCCACACTAAACTAAAACACGTCCTCAATTCCCGCGGTTTCAATGCCCTTGCGGTCGCGGACAATGGTGTTTAGCAACTTGCGCGGAAGGTCGAGGTTTTGCTGCACTATTACAGACAGCTGGTCGTAGGGAAATGGGTGCTCGAAGCTGTCCGAACCCACCTCGATTGTGTAAGCGGGGATACGCAGCTTGTCTACGCACCAGTCCTTGAATCCGCCCACACTGCCGGAAAGTGTCACAAGCTTGTAGCCGGTGTACTTGGCAATGGCTTCGGCGTAGCGTTTGTCGCGGTAACGTCGGTGCGATGCCTGTCCGAACTCCCAGTAGATTTCCTCCCCCTTGCAGTGATAGGACAAGGTAACCACAGGCTTTACGCGCTCGGTAAATTCCGCCAATGCACGCGTTTCCGCAGCGGAAAAGGGCGCCTTTCCAACGTAGTTTTGCGCCGACTTGAAGTAGCCGTTTTGTGCCCCCTCGCCCCAGCGCGCGTCGAAGTTGACGTTTAAATCTACGCCGTCGGCATTGGCTTTCCACAGCGTAAAGTCGCTACCGCCGTTTATCTTTAACAGGTTGCTCTTGCGCTGCTTATCCCTTACCCAGCCTACGCCCTCCTGACAAAGACGTACGCCGTCGGGGTTGGTCATGGGGACAAAATATATGCCGCCGTCTAGCGGCAAATGCGAGTTTTTCACAAGATGCTTAGCCAAACACACCACAAGTAACGCCGTGATGTGCTCACGCGCGTGCATTGCACCCTGCACTATCATGTAATTACCGTTTTTCTTCCCCACGAATACATAGGGAATGTGTTGCTTTAGCTCACTTTCGCCAACAATGCCCGTTTCTACGCCGTATTGGCAAAATTTTTCCATTTCGTCTAACAAATCACTGTAACGAAACAACCCACGACTCCTTTTTGCGCTCTTTTAATATATGTCGAAATTGTCGAAAAAGTACATCTCGCCGACGGGGCAATTAGCAAGATGCGCGGTGCAAATATACTTTTTTGTGCAAATTGAATCAATAGATATTGGAAATATGCGCGAAAAATATTGATAAATACAAAATTTTGTTATATAATTATATATAGAAACTTAAAACAACTTGAAATATAAGGAGAATTGTTATGACTAAATACGAAAAAGACGAAATAAGACAATTGCCCAACAAATACAAACCTATTGGCGCTTGGGGATACTTTGGATACAACATTTTGTTCAGCATTCCTGTTATCGGACTCATCTGCCTGATTGTATTTGCTTGCAGCAACTCCAACATCAACAGACGTAGCTATGCAAGAAGCTTTTTCTGCGTGCTGATACTGGCATTGATTGTTGTGGGCATTTTGTTTGCTGTGGGCATGGGTAGCGGTATGTTCGCTGCTTTGCTGGAAGCGTTGCAAAGCGCTGGCGGACCCAACGGCTAAGCTGTGTAACACTTAAACTACAACCATTAAGATTTTAATTGAAAAAACGCCGATATTTCGGCGTTTTTTTTGTTTACATTTTTTCCTGCTTCAATTTGATGTAATAGCTTTGCGCCCCCTGCTCCACCTTTACACTGTCGGAAATTTCCACCCCGCAAATCACAAGTATGTCGCTGCCGTCGGCAACAAGCAACAGTCTATCCCGTTCACGTTGGGGTATTTTTTTGTCGATAAGGTACTGTTTTAGCGTTTTTGTGCCTCCACCGAACTTGGTAAAGCTGTCCCCTGCCTGTCGCGTACGGAACACTGCCGTTGGGGGAATTTTGCTGACGTCTACACGCAAACTTCCATTCAAGGGCTGCTCGGATACTTCCACCGCTCCCAGTGGCGTTTTGCTGATGCCAAGACGGAAAGGCACTTCGAACTTGTCCAATGGCAAGTCGCTAAGCCTCAGTATTGACACAAAGTCGTAGTCGTTGATTGCAACGTAATCAAAGGGCAAATTGAGGCGTTTTCCGCCAACATTATTTGCAATTGACACAATGGCGTCGAAATGCGCCTTTTCCATGTCGTAAAACACGCCCAGCCTGTTGAAAACCTTGCTCAGTACCCTGTACGCAATGGGTGAGGGTTGCAGCAGCAAATTTTTGGGAACGCGGGTGACACTGCCGTCAAACACAACGGTTGTAATGTCCGCAAGACTGTCCAAGTACTCGTCATCTTGCAATATGTTTTCCGCAAAACGCAGGATATTTTGTTGTGCCGACGTATTTAACTCGCCAAGCAACGGCAAAACCCTGTGTCGGATAAAGTTGCGCGTGTACTTGGTGTCGTCGTTGGTGCTGTCCTGTACAAAGGGCACGCCGTTATCCCGTGCGTACTGTTCGATTTCCTCTCGCGTAAGCTCCAGTAGCGGACGGAAGTATTTGCCGTTGGTACGCTTTATGCCCGTTGCGCCCTTTGCTCCGCTACCGCGCAAAATGTGCATAAGCACCGTTTCCGCATTGTCGTTGGCGTTGTGTGCAAGGCAAACGCAGTCGCATTCAAGGGCATCAAGCACTTGGTAACGCAGTATGCGCGCACCCGTTTCCACGGATAGCCTGTGCTGTGCGCAGTAGCCTGGCACGTCCACCGAAACCACACGGCACTCAACACCAAGCTGGGCACAGTAGTCGGCAACAAAGCTGCAATCGCTTGCCGCTTCCTTGCGTATGCCGTGATTGATTGTTACAACATAAAAATTCGGGCGTGGCGAAAGTGTTGCGAATTTGTGCAGCATTACCATGCTGTCCACACCGCCGGACACCGCCAACGCGTATTTAAGTTGTAAATCTAAATACTTCATTGTTGTTCACAGTTCCTCAAAAATAACAGATTATCTAAATAAATTTTAGCTACCGCATTAAAAGAGGCGAGTGTGTTGCGCTACAAAACAATCTGCAACAAGTACGAGCCTTTCTTTATTTCAGTTGCAATCTTTCAATAGTTTGATACAAGTTTACGAACTGCTCGACGGACAGTTCCTCACCGCGACAGCCAACGGGCAGGTTGCAGGCTACAAGTAAATCTTGCGCTTGCTCCTTGCTGATTGCAAATCCGACGGAAAGGTTGTTGACAAGAGTTTTTCTGCGCATAGCAAATGACACACGCACAACCTTGCGGAACAGCGCCGCATTGGGTATATTGAATTTGCTACGGTTAAAGGTGATACGCACCACCGCGCTATCCACGTTCGGTTGCGGATAGAACAGGTCTCGCGTTAGTATCCTGGTGATTTCCACATCTGCAACGGCGTTGACTGCAACGGTAATTGCACCGTAGTCCTTAGTAGCGGGCTTTGCCGCAAGGCGCTCGGCAACTTCCTTTTGAATGGTCAACGTCAGCGAAGTGACATTTGTCGCCTCTTCCACAAATCGCATAATTAGCGGTGACGTGAGGTAGTAGGGAATGTTAGCAACAACGCGGTAAGCCCCACCGCACAGTGATTCAAGCTCAGGCATTTTGTAGCGCATCACGTCTGCCATTACTACCTTGACGTTTTTGCAATCGGCAAGTGTGATGTCCAGCACCTTTTGGAGGTTTCTGTCAATTTCAAAGGCTATCACACTGTCGGCGTGCTTGCTGAGCACGCGCGTGAGCGTTCCTGCGCCTGCACCGATTTCCAGCACTGTACCGCCGTCGATTTGGGCGTCGTTGCATATGTTATTTAACAGGTTTTCGTCCGTAAGGAAGTTTTGTCCAAACTGTTTGTTAAACCGAAACCCCATATCCCGTAATATTTGCTTGATGTCCATAGTGTAATTATATCGTAATTGGAATTGAAAATCAACATTTTGTAAGTTAAGTAAACAATTATTGCCAAAACAAAAACCCCACCTTGTAACTAAGGCGGGATTTTGTAATTTCAATGTGTGTTGCTAAATTAGTCTGCAACGTAGGGAATCAAAGCCATTTGACGTGCGCGCTTGATTGCTACTGCAAGCTCTCTTTGGTGGCGAGCGCATACTCCCGTCATACGGCGAGGAAGAATTTTGCCACTTTCTGCCATGTACTTGCGAAGCTTAGCAACGTCCTTGTAATCGATGTACTCGGACTTTTCTACGCAAAAGTTGCAAACCTTGCGGCGTGCAGGACTTCTCATCGGTCTTTTTACTTCTTTATTTTCCATTGTTGTTATTAAACTCCTT
Organism: Clostridiales bacterium; assembly: GCA_022508345.1. GTDB lineage: Bacteria > Bacillota > Clostridia > Christensenellales > CAG-314 > Fimimonas. The sequence continues at coordinate 388,306 of JAFLVK010000001.1, forward strand.
TTATTTGTTAGCAAAGCTATTTGCAGGCGTAAACGTAGTTCGTATCAGACGAAGAATACACTTGCAAATTAGAAAGGCATATCGTCGTCGTCAACTTCCTTCAACTCGTCAATTGCCTCGTCACGTGCTACCTGTTCGCCCTGTCCCTGTTGAGCGCCACCGTTAGCGCGGGTCAGGAACTCTACTTGGTCGGCCCTTACGTCGAATGTTTGACGTCTTACGCCGTCGCGCTCGTAGCTACCCGTTTGGATACTGCCGAACACTGCAACCTGGCTACCCTTTGCAAGATACTTGACGCAGTTTTGCGCAAGCTCGTTCCAAGTGATGATGTTGATGAAGTCTACGCTGTTTTCTCTGTCGCGGCTGAAACGGTCTACTGCAATTGAGAAACGGCAGTAGGAACGTCCCGAGTCAAGAGTCGACGCCTGAGGATCGCGTGTTAATCTACCAATCAAAAATACTTTGTTCATATTTTCTCCTTTGTTTATCTCTTGACAATCATGAAACGAACAACAGCGTCAGTGATGCGCATTACGCGTTCCAATTCGTCGGGAAGAGTTGCAGGCGCGGTGAAGTTTACCAGAACGTAGTAACCTTCGTTTTTGTAGTTGATGGGATAAGCAAGACGTCTTGTTCCCCACTTGTCTACGTTGTCAACCGTACCGCCGTTAGCCGTAACAACTGCGTTGAGCTTTTCGATAACTGCTTCTTTAGCTTCGTCAGCCAGTTCGTTGTTAAGGATATACAACAATTCGTAACTGTTCATAATACTTTTACCTCCTTGTGGTCTATGTGGCCGCGGTTAGTACCCCGCAGCAAGGTGCGCCCTAGTTGGGCAACATATATTATATAGTATAATTTCGAATATTGCAAGCGTTTTTTTAAGTGTTAATCTGTTCGGAGGCAGGTTACCGGGTCCTTGCGCGACGCGACGATTGCAGGTACCAAGCCCGCAAGCAAAGTCAAGCCGATGGAAAGCAAAAGCATGCCCAGTATAATTTCGGCGGAGAACAGCACTATGCCGTAAACGCCCATAAGCGCATTGATAACGATGTTGACGATAATGCCGATAATTATCGAGAAGCCCACGCCAAGCAAGCCCGCCATAGAACCGATAATTACCGTTTCGCTGTTGAATATGCTTGCAATATCCACCTTGCGCGCGCCGATACTGCGCAGCACGCCAATTTCCTTGGTGCGCTCCACTACCGACGTGTAGGTAATGATACTTATCATAACGGTAGACACCACAAGCGATATTGCCGAAAATGCAATCAACACGTAGCTGATTACGTCAATAACGGTGTTTAACACGTTTACTGCCACCTGGGTGTAGTCGGTGTACACCACGACGTTGTCGGGGTTGAGCTCGTTCCACCTGTTGAGATAGTTTGCTATCTGCATCTTGGACGAGGCGTTTTTGGGGTAGATTGCTATCGCCGTGGGTGAAGCGTACGCACCGATATTTTTCAGCGCCTCTATGTACAGTTGCTCCTTGGTGGTCATGCCGTAGTTGGACAAATCGGGGAAGCTGTAGCCTGAAAACACGTCCTTGTCGGTGTTTTCCAGCTGCGCCAAGCTAACCTGCGACTGTAACGAATCGCTCAACACAAAGTCCGTCAATTCCGGCAGATACGCCAAGCCCGATTGCAACCACATTGTTGCCTTGTCGTTTTTTGGGCGCAAAACGCTTACAATCTTGAGCGTCACGGCGTAGTCGCTATCTGCAAGATTCGCGTACTTGGTGGCGTTTGCGTTGTCCGATGAGGTAAACCAGCCGTTGCTACCCCTGGTGTACCAGCCGTCGTTTAGTATCAGCTTGTACTCCTTGCCCACAATTTCCGAATAGGGAATTTCCTTGGGTAGCTCATCGTTTTTCTTTTCCATAAGCCCGAGATTTTCCAACGCCGAAGTGGAAAGACGGTTGTACCTGTCCACAACTATGGACACCTCTGTGTAATCTTTCGGGTAACCGTTGCCGACGTAATCGGTAGGTTCCCCGTCGTCGCCCAGCTTGTACAGCACGCTGTAGTTGTCCTCGACAAGCTCGGCGTTGCTTATCATTTGTCGCGCATAGGTGGACCAACGGTTTCGGCGAACGTATTTGCCTGTGTTTGCGTTCAGCTGCAACACGTTCATCTTGACACTGTAGGTGAAGTTGACTGCGTTCACCCAACCGACGTTCATGTTGTTGATGTATTGGATGTACTGCTCGCTGAGGTTGTTGTTGACAACCATGCTACTGAACATGTTGCCATTGTACGGCACAACGCCCGTGGTGTCCTTGGGGTACGGCTTGCCACCCGTAACATCGCCAATGACATCGTAAATTTTGTTGACGTCGTATGCCGTTTCCGTAATGGTAATGGCTGTGTCGCCAACCGCTTCCGACTGCATGTTTAGTACGAAACGGTCCATGCCTGCAGATATTGCAAGCACTATCGTTATGCCGAAGATACCTATGCTGCCTGCAAAGCTCGTCCAAAAGGTGCGACCCTTTTTGGCATTGAGGCTGCGGGCGGATATCACAAACGCCGTCCACAGCGACATTCCACGTCTTTGGCGTTTCGGCCTTTTAACAGATTTAGCTTGACTTGCGCTGTCAGCTTGTGAGGCATTCTCCGTTGCTGCTTCAACTACCGTTTGCTGTGCGGCTAGGTCCTGTTCACATTCCTTTTCGGAGTAAGCGTTGCTGTCTCCCACAAGTTCACCGTCAAACAAATTGACAATGCGCGTAGAGTACTTCTCGGCAAGCTCGCCGTTGTGCGTAACCATGATTACCAAACGGTCTTGGGCAATTTCCTTCAACAGCTCCATTACCTGCACGCCCGTTTCGCTGTCCAATGCACCTGTGGGCTCGTCTGCCAAGATTATGTCGGGGTCGTTAACGATAGCGCGCGCAATGGCTACACGTTGCATTTGTCCGCCGGAAAGCTGATTGGGGCGTTTTTTGAGTTGGTCACCCAGCCCCACCTTTTCCAATGCCAAACGCGCCTTTTTGATGCGCTCTTCCTTGGCTTCGCCTGCAATGGACAGCGCCAGCGTCACGTTATCAAGCACGTTCATGTGCGGTATGAGGTTATAGCTTTGGAATACAAAGCCTATCGAACGGTTGCGGTATGCGTCCCAGTCGGAATCGTTAAACCCCTTGGTGCTTTTGCCATTGATGACAAGGTCGCCGTCGCTGTACCTGTCCAGCCCGCCTATGATATTGAGCATGGTCGTCTTTCCGCAACCGGAGGGTCCAAGTATGGACACAAATTCGTTTTTGCGGAAGTTTAGCGACACGCCCTTTAAGGCATGAACAGTCAACTCATTGGTGACTTTGTAATCTTTTTTGATGTGTTTTAGTTGCAGCATTTTTCCTCTATTCAGATAAGAAATCTATTATATCCTTGATAAGCAAATCAGCGTGGTTGGTGTACAGCATGGCGTGCCCGATATCCTCGTAAATCTTGTTTTGAGCGTTGACAAAGTGCTCCAAAACGTACTTGACCGACTTGTGCGGTACAAGCTCGTCCAACCTGCCCCACAACACCAGTATTGGCGTTTGCAGGGGCTTGTTGCTTTCCACCAACTTGTTGCAGCTCTTGATAATCTTGCGAAATACGTTGTACACGCGCGGGGTGAGCATCCTGTCCTTGTTGACGTTGCCTCTCAGTATGTTTATGCTTGTGGCAACATTTTCGAAATAGGAGGTAAACACCTTTTTTATTTCGTAGCCCTTTTCCACAATGCTCTCCTCCGATTCGTTGTCAAGCAAGGGCTTTAAGCCGTGTTCGCCGTAGAACTTGATTGTTTCCAACGGCATAAGAAAATTGATGTACTTGTTGGCAGGCGCCAAAAGCACTGCGCGATGCACGTCTCGCTGCGAACACAGCCAGGTTGTTAGCGCACCGCCCATTGAAAAGCCCACTACGTCCACCTGATCGTGGGCGGCTCGCAGCTTGTCGTAGGCGGACAGCACGGTTTTCAAGGTGTCGTCTACGTTGAACTCGTCCAGTGTCGAATCGCCGTTGTGCCCGGGGATTTCCACCGCAAGCACCTCGTCGTAGCATTCGAAGTGGTCGTACAGCTTGCCGAAGTCCTCCTTGACGGTCAAAAATCCGTGTATTGTCATTACTGCTTTGCTCAATTTTTACCACCTTATCTGTTTATCTTGCTTTTGAAGAAATTCGTTAGCTTTTGTAAAGTGTCCGCACCCGAAAAATCCGTTGTACGCCGACAGCGGACTGGGGTGAGCTGACGTCAGCACCAAGTGTTGTGGCGCTGTAATCAGTTGCTTTTTTTCGTAAGCGTTGCGTCCCCACAGCAAAAACACCATGCCCCGTTCGCGCTCGTTGAGATGCTTGATTACCGCGTCAGTGAAGATTTCCCAGCCCTTGTCCTTGTGCGAATTGGGCTTGCCCTCTTCCACCGTCAGCACAGTGTTCAACAGTAGCACGCCCTGCTTTGCCCACGGCGTTAAATCACCGCCGACAATTTCCGACCTTTTGCCCGTTTCCTCCTCTATCTCCTTGAAGATGTTGAGTAGACTTTTCGGCGGCGCAATGCCTGCCGGTACGGAAAAGCTCATACCCATTGCCTGGTGCGGATTGTAATAGGGGTCCTGACCAAGTATCACCACATTTACGTCCTCGTAAGCAGTGTTGTCAAATGCATTTAGCATAAGCCTTTTGGGCGGGTAAATGCGTTTAGTTGCGTATTCCTGCACCAAAAAACTCTTCAACTGTGCAAAATAGGGCTTGTCAAACTCACGCTTGAACAGTTCATCCCAACCGTTATACGTTCTCGTCATTGTGTGTTTCCTTTTCGTCCTGTGTATCGCTGCCCTCACGCTTGACGTAGGTTCTGTTACGCTTTAGGTTGCGGTAGATGGATATGCACCTGCCAAGTATCGACACGAGCATGACCACCGCCAGCGCAACTATTACCCAAGGCAAAATATTTTGTAAATCTATCGGTTCTGCAAATAACATAAGTCTATCTTTTTACGCTGAAAATAAATGTCGTCCGAGAGTGGAATTTGTCGCCCTTTTTCAAAATGGGCTGAGCGCAATCGTCGCGGTTGATAGCGTTGGGATAAAACTGGGTTTCCAAGCAAAAACCTGCGCGTTTGCCGTAAACAGACTTGCCATTTTCGCTAACGAGGAAATTTCCCGTGTACAGCTGCATGCCCGGCATGTCGGTGTACACGTCCATCTGAACACCGCTTTTGGTAGAAACAGCCGATGCTGCATGCTCTCCGTCCAAACAGTAACAGTGATCGTAGCCATTTGCAAAACGCAACTGCATGTCCTGCTGATCAATATCCCTGCCAATAGGCTTTGAAATACGGAATTCAAACGGAGTGTCGCCCACAAGCGCACGCTTGGTGGGTATCAACTCTTTGTTGATTTGCAAATAGCTATTGGCGTTGATGTACAAGATGTTGTCCATGGCGTTGCCGTCGCTTTCGCCATTGAGGTTGAAATAGGCGTGATTTGTGGGGTTGCAAAGTGTGTCCGCGTCGCTTTCCGCGTAGTAGTCGACAAACAGACTGCTTCCGCTAACTGTGTACTTCACCCACAGCACAATATTTGCAGGGTAGCCGTCCTCACCGTCCGCTAGTTCGGTGCGTAGCGTTACGCTATTGGCGCGTTCGTCAACTTCCTCCACAGCAAAAACCTTGGAATTGAATCCACGCGCCCCGCCGTGCAGGCTGTTTGCGCCGTCGTTTTGCGTCACTTGATAACGCTTGCCGTTGAGCGTAAAGGCTCCGCCTGCAATGCGATTGGCACAGCGCCCCACAACTGCGCCCATGTAGGTGCCGTTGTGCAGTAGCGACTTAACATCCGTCATGCCAAGAGCTACGTCCACGAGTGCGCCTGTCTTGTCCGGCACGCGCAAGGACAGCACCGTTGCGCCCAATGTGAGCACGGTAACTTCAATATTGTCCGCCAGCGTGTAAGCGTAAAGCGGGGTACCACTGTAGGTTTCAAATAGTTTTTTTGTAATCATAGATACTTCCCTTCCACCGTTACCAAATGGTTACGCGTTTTTCGGGAGCTAGGTACATGCCGTCCTTTTCCGTTACGTCAAATGCCTTGTACCATTCGGGGAAGTTTCGCGGTTGCATGTTGGCGCGAAGCTCGGCAGGACCGTGCACGTCAACGGACAGCAATAGCTGCAAATATTCCGGACGGGCTTTCATGCACCACACGCGCGCCCAGTTGCGGAAATACGCCTGATAATCGGCGTTCTTTAGGTGGCTCATCATTTCGAGAGTTACAGCCATGCCGCCGTTATCTGCAATGTTTTCGCTGACGATGAACTTGCCGTTTACCTTGCCTTGCGGTAATTCGATACCGTCAAATTCCTCTATCATGGCGTGGGTACGCTCCTCAAAGCGCTTGAAGTCCTCGTCCGTCCACCAGTTGTTAAGGTTGCCGTTTTCGTCGCACTTAGCGCCGTTGTTGTCGAATGCGTGGGAAATTTCATGTCCGATAACTGCACCTATACCGCCCAAGTTTTCACTCCTCGACTGCTTGATGGAATAGAAGGGCGCTTGCAATATTGCCGCGGGGAAGGTAATGTCGTTGCTTGTGGGGCTGTAGCAAGCGTTTACCATGTGTCCGGGCATGGGCCACTCGGTGCGGTCTACGTCCTTGTACAGCTTTGAGTTGTTGTCCACTGTGCGGATATGTCCCAAAACTTCCATTGCTTTGTACAAACTGTCGCTTGAGCCAAACGCAAGCTTGTTGTAAATCTCCTTGCATTTGTCGGGGTAGCCCATTTTGATTACGATAGTTCCAAGCTTCTTGATTGCCTTTTCTTTGGTCTGTTCTGACAGGAAATCGTTTTTCGCAACTCTGCCCTTGTAGGTCTCGATTATCTCTTTTACAATCTCGACGACGTCTGCCTTTGCCTTTTCGCCGAAATATTTCTTACCGTAGTAAATGCCGACGGGTTCGGAAAATACCGATGAAGCCAAACGGTAAGCCTGTTTTTCAATGCTGGGCAACGCAGCCACACCCGACAGCATATTGCTATACGTTGCGCCGATTGCGCGAATCTGTTCGGAAAGCAGACTCGTTGAACCAATGTATTCCGTGACGTACGCCCAGTGCTTATATTTTTCAAAGTTGTCTGCATTGAACAGCTTGGCAAATCCGTTGAGGAAACGCGGTTCCGCAACGATTACCTTTTCAGGCAATTTTCCAAACAAATCTTTTGCGAGTTTGACGAAATCGACGGGAGCAAGCAGCTTTGCCACTTCTTCAACCGACATGGGGTTGTACATTGCGGGGTAATCCGACCACTCCTCGTTGCTCTTGACAAGCGTAGCGATAATAGCGTCAAATTCCAACGCGTCTTTTACGTACTGCGTTTGTTGTTCGGCAGTCAAGTCGGTAAACGTCAACAACTGCGCTGCCATTCCCTGCCATACGCCGAGAAGGGCGTTTTTCTGTTGCTCCATTTCCGGCTTGTAGTAGGTTACGTCGGGCAAAATGGCGCTTGGTCCAAATAGCATCAGGGCGTGATGCAACGAATCTTTGAAATCGACCGTAACCTCAAGCGAAAAGGGCAAATTTATTCTGTGAGAAACGAATTCGCTCAAAGCAGTATTGAAATCGCTGATACTGCCAAGGCTTTCGATTTTATGCAGTCTTTCCATGACGGGAGCAACGCCCTCGGCATTTCTCTTTTCGGTGTTTTTGACAAGTTTGTAAAGTTCCACCGCTTTTTTGACGTTTTCGTCAGGGCATTTCATTTTGCCTGCCGCCATTTTGTTGAAATCGCCAATTAACAGCTTTTCAACGTCTTGGTCCAAATCGGCAAAGCCGCCGATACGTGGTTTGTCGTCGGGTATAACTGCGTTGTCAATCCACTCTTTGTTTACGTGTAGGTACAAATCGTCTTGCACTCTTATTTCTTTTTTCATAGTGACTGCTCCTTTACATGTATTTTATTATTTTTTAGGTTTTGGGCCGTTGAAGGTGTAATATGAACATTTTATGCCCGCATTGTAGATGTAGCGCTTTTTGTCGGCGCGGCGACCGAAGTCGCGTTCGAATGTTTCAACGGGGGAGAGGAAGTAGAAGTTCCACTTGTCTAGCGCGCGGTACAGCTTGCCCATATCTCGCGCTATTTGCCTTGCCTGCTCGATATCCCCAAGCCTTTCGCCATATGGCGGGTTGCTTATATTCACTCCGTAGCTTGACTTGGACACAAATTCGCGTGCATCGCGCAGGTTGAACTTGATGTATTTGTCTACGCCTGCCTGCTTTGCGTGAAATTCCGCAATTTCAATGGCCTTTTCCGAAATGTCTCCGCCGATAATCTGCAAATCGCGCTCCACCCTCACGTCGTTAGCTTCCTGCAATGCAAGCGCGTAAGCGTTAGCATCGACGCAACCCCACTGCTGATATGCGAACTTGCGGTTTAACCCGGGCGCAATCTTCAACGCTTTCATGGCTGCCTCAATGGGCAATGTGCCGCTTCCGCAAAACAAGTCGGTAAATGTCTTGTCGGGGTTCCACACGGACAGGTCAATCAAAGCCGAAGCCGTTGTTTCCTTTAGCGGAGCGTCGTAGGGCTTTACGCGATAGCCGCGTTTGTGCAGCCCAACGCCCGTAGTGTCCAGGTTGACGGAGCACACGTCGTCGGTGATGTCCAGCTCCACCCTGTACTCCTCGTCGCTTTCAATCAGCACACCGTATTTCTGTTGCAAAACGGATACAATGGCCTTTTTGCCCACTGCCTGTATCGAGTGATGTGCAAACAGTTTGCTGTTGACTGCCTTTGTAATCACCGTTACGCGGCCGTTTTTGCTTACTAGCTCCCACCATGGAACAGAAGCAACCCCAGCGTACAGCTCGTCGAAATCGTTTGCGGGGAACTGGGCTAGCTGAATCAACACACGTTCGCCACTGCGCAAAAACATGTTGAGGCGTGCAACGTCATTGAAGCTGCAACCCTCCACCGCTATTCGCCCGTTGATTGCACGCGTGTCGGGGTAACCCAGCATATCAAGTTGTCTTTTTACCACCGCCTCTATGCCTGTGGCGGCGGGAATAAGTAGTTTCATACCGCTTTACTTAGAGTATTTATTTATCAGATACTCCACGTAGTAATCGGGGTTGAAGTCCTCACCCGTAGCCAGGCGCAGTATCTCGTCGGGGTACTTGGATGCGCCGTACTTGTGGATATGGTCTTTCAGCCAAGCGTTGATTTTCTTGGTTGTTTTTGTCTTGAGGCTGGCTTCCACGTCGAAGTCCTTGCTCATGTAGTGATACAGCTGCGCCGCAATTGCACTGCCCAGCGCATATGTGGGGAAGTAACCGAAGTTACCGTACGCCCAGTGCACGTCCTGAAGCACGCCCAATGTGTCCGTAGGCGGTGTGATACCGAAGTACTCGGTGAACTTCCTGTTCCAGTATTTGGGCAAGTCCTTTACTTCAAGCTCGCCTGCAATTACCTTTTGCTCAATTTCGTAGCGTAGCATGATGTGCAGCGGATAGGTCAGCTCGTCCGCTTCGGTACGGATAAAGCTTGCTTCCACTCTGTTTATGTAAGCAACGAAATCGTCCAGCGTTACATTGTCCAGTTGCGGAGCAAATACCTGTTGCAGCTTGCCGAAATGCACCTGCCAAAACGCACGGCTACGTCCAATTATATTTTCGTAAAAGCGCGATTGACTTTCGTGCAGTCCCAGGCTTGCGCCACCGCTGCAAAACGTGCCGTTTAGCGTCGGGTCGCACTGACGTTCGTAGGTTGCGTGTCCCGTTTCGTGAATAGCAGAGAAAATGGCGGATACAAGGCTGTCCTCGTAGTAGTGATTTGTTATGCGTACGTCCTCTGTGCCGAAACCGCTTGTAAAGGGGTGTTCGCTTTCCTTCATTATTCCGCGGCTCTTGTCGAAGCACATAACGTCCCTGAGATATTCGCAAAATTCGCGTTGCTTTTCTTTAGCAAATGTTTGCTTGGTCCATTCGGGCACTTCTGTGGGATTTGCCGTCATTTTCTTTACAAATGGGACAAGCTTTTTGCGCAATACATTGAAAAACTTGTCGTACTTTGCCTGATTGTAATGAGGCTCGTACATATCCAACAGTACGTCGTAGCCCTTTACTGTGTCCGTTGCCAGCCACACCGTCTGTTTGCGGCAAAACTCCACAATCTTTTCAAGATAGGGGCGGAAAAGCTCGAAATCGTTTTCGTTTTTCGCGCGCACATACATTGGATACGCCTTGGCAGACAGCTCGCTGTACGCCATGTATTCTTCAACGGGAATCTTCTTGGTGTCGGCAATGTTTTTGTACACCACCTCTATTTCGTGGCGCAAAACACTGTCCAGTTCATCACGGTGTTCATACAGTACGCCCACAGCGCGTTCGTATTCCGGGTCTGTTGTCAGGTTGTAGCTCATTTCGGAAATTACTGCAGCCTGTTCGCTATTTGCCAGTATGCTGTTTTCCGCTGCGTCCGTTTGCGTATCCCAACCGATAACAAAATCGACATAGTGCATTGCCAGTATCTTTTTGCGTTGTTCAAGATAAAAGCCCATTTCCTTTTGTATGTTAGGTTCCTTGTGCATATAAAACTCCTTATTCTTCTATTTTCTCTTGCTGTTCATTTTCCTCAACGTAAATTTCGTTGTCGCCGATACCGTTTACAAAGTCGTTGATTTCCGCCCTTACTCTGCGCGTTTTGTCGATGTATTTAACCAGGAATTTCAACCCAATTACAATGCCACCCATTACAAGCGCATTCAGTGCGATAAACAAAATCGAGTAGCCGCTTATCGATACGAACATGGGGGCTTCCGTTTTGCCAAACCAACCGGCGATAATCCCCAACGCCCACGGGAAGAACAGATAGCAAAGCGCTGTACCCACTGTTCCGACTGCTCCGACAACCAGGTTGTACCAACCGTAGGGGAACAGCAGTATCCACAGGGAAATAACGCCCGTTGCCGTCATTGAAAACATTGCAACCGTGCTGATTTGGTCGGCATCAAGCCCCAACACGTTTGCAAATGCGTAGGTCATTGCTACGGACAGGAACATCGCTATGCCGCTTGGCAAGGTTCTGCGCAAGGTGTTGACAAGGAACTTGCCCTTGATTAGTGCGCGGTTGGGCTTCAACGCCAATAGGAATGACGAAATACCAATCACGAAAAATTCGATTGCGTACAGCTGCTTGGGTCCAAAGGGATAGGTTTGCGCAAGTATCAGGCACAGTATTGTTGTAAACACCGTCATGGATGTCTTCATAAGGAACAGCGACGAGCTGTTTTGAATGTTGTTTACAACCTGTCTGCCCTCCGCAACAACGCTGGGCATGGAGCTGAACTTGTTGTCCATAAGTACCAAATTTGCCACGGTTTTTGCCGCGTCCGTACCGCAGCCGACGGATATTGCGCAGTCGCTTTCGCGCATGGCTAGGATATCGTTTACGCCGTCGCCCGTCATGGCAACGGTCTTGCCCGCCTGCTTCATTGCGCGCACAAGTATTGCCTTTTGCTCGGGGGTTACTCTGCCAAATACCGTGTATTTGTTGGCGGCGTCACACACCTCTTCTTCACTCATTCCGTCAAGAGATATGTACTTGTCCGCATCCTTTACGCCCACCTTTTGCGCAATTACGGATACCGATACGGGGTTGTCGCCTGATATTACCTTGACCGCCACGTCGTTATCCTTGAACCACTTGATGATTTCGGGAGCGTCATCACGGACGGTATCCTGCAACACTACGATTGCAATGGGCTCCAGCCCTGTAGCTTCGTCGTTTTTGATGGCTTGCTTGGCGTGACCGACTGCAAGCACGCGCAGTCCCTGCTTCAAAAGCGCTGTGGTTTGCGCGTTGAATTCCTTTGTGCTCTTTTTGAACATAAATTCCGACGCGCCCATTGCAACAGTGCCCTTGCCAACAAGCGTTGCAGCGCTGTATTTGCGCGCCGATGAGAAAGGTATTACCTGGGTGAAGTCGTAGGTAGCTACACCCTCCAGATACTTCTTCAGTGCTTGCGCCGTCATGTTGTCGTCGCCCGTTGCGGCAATTAGGCTGCTAAGCAACGTCTTTATTTCTTCCTCGTTGTGACCGTCTAGGGGGATAATTTGCTCCACCGTCATGCTGCCGTCGGTGATTGTGCCCGTCTTGTCAAGGCACAGCGTGTCAATGCGCGCAAGCATTTCGATACAGGGCAGCTCGCGCACAAGCACATTCTTCTTGGCTAGCTTCAACGCCGCAACTGCCAGCGCTACACTTGTTAACAGCACCATTCCGCTGGGTACCATGCCAATCATGCTGCCGCTCATGGCGATGATGGATTCGTTGACCCACTCGACCACGCTAACAAGCTGACCGTCCACCGTTGCCGTGCCGTTGCCGAAGTAGCCCGTCCAGATATTTGCACCGCTGCCAATTAGCCCTTGCATTTGATTGCTCAAAAAGAACGTCAATATGCCCAAAGGGAAGATAATGATGGAAATGAACTTGATTATGCTCCTGATTCCCCTCATCAGTTCGGAATTGGGAGTTTTGGCCCTTTTTACGCGCGCCGACAGCTGTTCGACGTAGTTATCCTTGCCCACGTTGATTACGCTTGCCGTGCAGTTGCCCGACACAACAAAGCTGCCGGAATACAAGGTGTCGCCACGTCTTTTCTTTACGGCGTCGCTTTCGCCCGTCAGCATGGATTCGTTTACTTCCACTTCGCCCGTTAGTATCTGGCTGTCGCAGCTTATTTGATTGCCCGACGAGTACAGTATGATTTCGTCAATGGCAATGTCGCGCGTGGCAATGGTCCGCTGTTCGCCCTCTCGGATAACCTCCGCCGTGGGCTCTGACACAATGGACAGCTTTTCTACGGCAAGCTTGCTGCGTATTTCTTGGAAAATACCAATGACCGTGTTTGCCACAATGATGACGACAAACATCATGTTTGTAACGCTACCTGCCAGCAGCATTAGCAAAAATATGATAAATCCAAGCAGATTGAAGAACGTAAATATGTTGGACATAAAAATCTGCAAGTAGCTTTTGCCCACCACCTTTTTTTGACGGTTGACAAATCCTGCCTTTCTGCGAAGTTTTACGTCCAGCTCCGTCAAACCGATGTTAATGTCGGGTTTGCAACGAGCAAGATCGATTTTGTTCCTTTTCATAGTGTCTCCTTAGCGTTTGGGTTGTCCCAGTGGGGCAATTATTTGGCTTACTTAGGCTTCTCGCCACGAAGCTTAAGCGTTGGGTTTGCATTTAGATTGAGTGTTGCGAATTGGTTTTTCAAATACATGTAGTAACCGCGCGATGCTATCATTGCCGCGTTGTCGCCGCAAAGCGACAGCTTGGGCAGGCACACTTGCTTTCCCTGCTCCTGTAGCTCGGTTAACCGTTCCCTCAGATAGCTGTTGGCGCCCACTCCGCCTGCAACGGCAACGGTGTCGTAACCGTTTGTTTTCACCACGTCCTTGAGCCTCATCAGCAGTCCGTCAATGGCGGCTACGGTAAAGCTTGCGGCAATATCTGCCTTGTTTAGCTCTTCACCCTTTTGCTGTGCGTTGTGAACCAGGTTGATAACGGCGGTTTTCAGCCCACTGTAGCTGAAATTGCCGTTAGACGTCACGACGGAATGGAACTTGTACACTGCTTGTCCCTGTTTTGCCAGCTTGTCTATTTGCGGTCCGCCTGGATAGGGAAGCCCCAGTACCCGTGCAACCTTGTCGAATGCTTCACCCACTGCGTCATCCACCGTGGAGCAGATTACGTCGTATTTGTCGTAATCTAGCACGTTTACTATTGCCGTGTGTCCTCCGCTGGTAAGCAAGCATGTAAAGGGCGGCTGCAAATTGGGGAAGGTGAGGTAGTTTGCGCAGATGTGCCCCTCGATGTGATTGACGGCAATAAGCGGCAGCCCGCTTGCCTGGCACAGCCCCTTAGCGTAGGACACGCCAACAAGCAACGCTCCAACAAGCCCCGCGCCGTAGGTCACTGCAACAGCATCGATGTCGGTTAGCGCAACGCCTGCTTCATCCAGCGCCATCTTGACCACCTTGTCCACCGCTTCGACGTGATTGCGACTGGCAATTTCCGGCACAACACCGCCGTACAGACGGTGTATGTCTATTTGAGATAGCACCACATTTGACAAAATCTCCCGCCCGTTTTTCACAACGGAAGCGGCTGTTTCGTCACATGAGCTTTCAATTCCCAATATGTAAGTGTCTTTACTGCATTTCATTACCCTTAATAATACGATAGTAAAGCAATTTTGTCAATTTATTACCAGTTTTCAAAATATTATATTTTTATATTAAATATAAATAACAAAGTTGCACCGCCAAGCGCCACACCTATTAAAAGTGTAACACTAAGCTTACCGTTGACATAAAATGTTACGAAAAAATATCAAGGAGAACAATTTTGGCTACCATCTACATTGGCGCAAATGACGAACATGGGCAAAATCCGTTTACGACAGGCAAGCGCACGCCGGTAATGCCCTACTTGAATGTTCCTTTTTACGAAAACCAATTCAACCGCCCCACAAAAATCAAATTTCTTGAGGCATGCCTCCGAAACGGCTTTGCCGTGTACGACGTGAAACCGGAACTGACGGACACCGCCATTTCAACACGCGTAGCAAGGATAAACAGGCAAAACCTGACGTTGCTAGTCACCTACGGCTACAACGCTTTCGGCAGCGGAAACAGCTTCAATTCGGCGCAGGGTATTTCCACATTCTACTCGCTGCAGAACATTCGTCCTGCACTGTCACGCGCGCTTGCCGAGGACGTGTACGAACAGCTGCTGCAAGGCACAGGACAAGTGGGTCGGGGCGTATCAACCTTGACGGACGTAGGCGTGTTGCAAAGTGTCAACTGTGTGTCCATTTTGGTTGAACCGGGATTTATGACCAACTTCAACGAAGCCAAGCTCATGAGGGACCCCGACTTCCAAACCGAGGTGGCAGAGGAAACCTGCAAGGGCGTTTGCGTGTACCTGGGGCAGACATATTTGCCGAGAGGCAACATTGAAAATTATCCTACGTTACGCAACGGCTCAAAGGGCAACTTCGTATATTTGATGCAATACATACTTACGCAAAACGGCTACAACATTTCCGTTGACGGCAGCTTTGGACCGAATACGTTAAACGCCGTTACAGCATTTCAGACGGCAAACGGCTTGACTGCGGACGGCATTGTGGGACCCAACACTTGGCGCACATTGCTTGTTTTGCCACCCCAACCTACAATTCGTCAGGGCAGTAGCGGAACATATGTGAGATACCTGCAGGAAAAGCTCACGTCTAAGCTTTATCCGCTGGGCAACATTGACGGAATATTCGGCAATGCAACGCGCACTGCGGTAGTTGAATTCCAAAATGAAAACGGGCTCACTGCCGACGGCATTGTAGGGCCTATCACTTGGCAAGCCATCACTCAAATCGGTGGCGGCCGCCCGCTCCCCTAAGCCTGCTACAACCAATTCACCAAAGTATCCAACTCCTAGCTTTTAACATATTTAATTTGGTGAAAACATAAAAGGACAGCGTAAATTCGCTGTCCTTTGACTTAATAATAGAAATTTAATTTTACAATTAATTTTTTAGCACAAAGTTCCTCACGTTTTCCATAGCTACATCGGACGTGGGCAAATCACCCGCAACACTGTCCTTGCCGTATTCGTATGATGCCAAAAACAGTATTTCAGGCGCGTCAACCGTCTGATAACTAAACACATGGGTGAAGTTATCTCTGTTGGAGTTGCTCACTACGATAAACTTTTTCTTCGCGTACAGATACTTGTTCAACAAGCTTTCGTTTTTGCGGAAGTAGCAGATACTCCTTTCGTTAAATGCAAAGTAATTGGAGCACGGATAGTCGCAGTAATTGGGAACTACAAAAATAGACAGATCACTGTTTGTGATTGCATCTAATACTTCCCTTTCCTTGTCGCGAACAAAAGGACACTTGTCGCCATTTTTAAAGCACTGACACATACAATTACCGCAACCGTGTATGCTGAAGTCGGAAAAGCTGTAGCGCTTTGCTTTGGGATATAATGATTTGATATATTCGCTGATTTTGGCGCAATTTCCGTTTTTACGCGAACTAAAAGAAATTATACATACATTCATTAGTAACAATTCCTCCAATTTTGTTGTCAATTGTACATTACGATATTTACGCTATGTGCTTGGTGATGAAAGCAGGCAGCTCCTCCTTGGTGCCACTGGCAGTAACAACGAAGTTTACGTTGTGCTCCTTACTGATTTGCTCCAAGCCTTGGTAAAGCTCGGCAAGCTCACTGACGTTGCAATCAAGCAGACGTGTGATACCGTCCATATAAACTTGCTCTATATCGAAGTTAGCGGCTAACATTCCCTTGATGAAGGAAAGAATGTCGTGCTGGCTGGTTAACCCGTAGTGAGATGCGTCAACAAGTCGAACGCTACGGTGTAAATCGTGTAATCTGTGATTTGAGCGGTCGATGTACACAACAACGCCCTTTGCGTCCTTTGCGTATGTGTTGGCTTGGTCTACTATTATCTTGGTTTTGCCTGTGCCTTTTGCGCCGTAAATTACTTGTATCAATTGAGTGTTCCTCCGTTTCTTTTTGTGAAGGACAACCTTCACCTATACCTATTGTAGCGTATTTGTTAAGAAAATTCAAGGGCTTTAAAAAAATAATCTAAAACAAACAGCTCCCCTACCACAGGGGAGCCATTAGTTGACTGTTGCAAAATTCTATTCCTTGTTGTATTTAGCCTTAGCGTTGTAGTGTGTGTGCAGCAGCTTGTGCGCCTTGTCACCGTTGGGTTCGCCAAGATATTGCTGATACACTTCCGTTACCGAGCCGTTTTTGTGGCTGCGACGGTTGTACATGGCTTTGTCGGCATTGTACAGCACGCTTGCACGCGTTGTAGCAACATCGTCTCTGTGCTTGACGAATGTTGCACGGATAGGTTGTCCGCCACCCATTACACAGCCACCAGGACAGGTCATAACTTCGATAAATTGGTAGTCACATTCACCTGATTTTACCCTGTCACACACTTTCTTTGCATTTGCCAGCCCGTTTACCACTGCAACCTTGACGGTTTTGCCTGCAATCGCATACGAAGCTTCCTTAACTCCGGACAAGCCGCGCACTTCTTCGAACTCCAGCTTGTTGAACGGTGCTGTGGGGTCCAGTACACTAACTGCCGTGCGCAGTGCCGCCTCCATAACACCACCCGTTGCACCGAAGATGATACCCGCGCCGGAATATTCGCCAAATGGGCTGTCCGTTTCGCTGTCGGGCAGGTCGTTTAACAATATGCCGTTTTCCTTCAACAGTCGCGCAATCTCTCTTGTGGTGAGCACCGCGTCCACATCGGGAACGCCATCGGTAAAGGTGCGTTGTTTTTCACCCTTTTTAGCTGTGCAGGGCATGATGGAAACAACAAATATATCCCTGGGGTCTAAATTTTGCCGTTTTGCAAATACGCCCTTAACCAGCGCACCGAACATCTGTTGCGGAGACTTGCAGGTGGAAAGATTGTCCAGCAGCTCGGGATAGTTCTTCTCAGCGTAGTTGACCCAACCGGGGCAGCAGCTGGTAAACATGGGCAGCTTGCCGCCATTTGCTATCCTCGACACAAGCTCGTTTGCCTCTTCCATGATGGTGAAGTCTGCCGAACTGTTTATGTCAAACACTTGCTTGAAGCCAAGATAGCGAAGCGCTGTATTTATCTTGCCTTGACAGTTGGTTCCTACCGGTGTGTCAAATTCCTCGGCAAGCGCAGCCCTAACCGACGGAGCGGTACCCACAACTACGTACTTGTTGTGGTTGGCAAGCGCTTCCTGTACGCGCAGCGTTTCCGGCTTGGTTCTCAGTGCGCCTGTGGGGCACACAACAGTACACTGTCCGCAGCCCACACATGGGGTATTGGTCAATTTCATGTCGAACGGACACGCAATATGGGTTGCAAAACCGCGCTCGTTTGTTCCGATAACGCCAACGCCCTGCTGAGCCTTGCACACGGCTACGCACCTGCGACACAATATACATTTGCTGTTGTCGCGGATGATGTAGTCGGTGGATTCGTCGTAAACGAAGTCGCGTGTTGCGCCCTCGAAGCGGGAGCTGTCGCAATCGTACTTGTAGGACAGGCGTTGCAGTTCGCAGTTGGTGTTGCGTTCGCAGGACAGGCAATCCTTGCGGTGGTCGGACAAAATCAACTCGATTGTAGTCTTGCGCGAATTGAGCACGCGTTGTGAATTGGTGTACACTTCCATGCCGTCACGGGCAGGATATTCGCAAGCGGCAACAAGGCTGTTCATGCCCTTGACCTCCACCACGCACACACGGCACGCGCCCAGCTCGCTGATATTTTTCATATGACACAGGGTGGGTATTTTGATACCGATGCTCCTTGCCGCTTCAAGGAGCGTTGCCCCTTCCTCAACGTATACAGGTATATTATTTATTTTTAAACCAATCATTTTTAAAACATTATCTCCTCGTCATAAAGTTTTTTGAAAGTACAGTCGCGCGGAAGGCGGGTAACAGGTGGCAGTTGACCGAAAGGAGCGTACTATACGTACGTGACTGAGGCAACCTGACGCACGTAGCCCGTATAACGCGATGAATGTGCTTTCAAACTTTTTCGATTGCGTTGAAGCGGCACTTAGAAGCGCACACACCGCATTTAACGCACTTAGTTGTGTCAATTACGTGCGGTTCCTTGACAGTTCCGCTGATTGCATTTGCGGGACAGTTGCGCGCGCACAGCGTACAACCCTTGCACTTTTCGGGGATGATTGTGTACTTCAACAGGGACTTGCACACACCTGCGGGGCACCTGTGCTCCTTGACGTGAGCAACGTACTCTTCACGAAAATATTTCAGCGTGGACAGTACAGGGTTGGGAGCAGACTGTCCCAAGCCACACAGAGAATTGTCCTTTATGTAGTGGCACAGCTCTTCCATCTTGTCAAGGTCTTCCATTGTTGCCGTGCCCTCGGTAACCTTGCACAGCATTTCGTACAGACGGCGCGTACCAATGCGACATGGGGTACATTTTCCGCAAGATTCATCAACGGTGAATTGCAAATAGAACTTAGCAATGTCCACCATGCAGTTGTCTTCGTCTAGTACTATCAATCCGCCGCTACCCATCATGGAACCGATGGAGGACAGGCTTTCGTAGTCGATGGGGATATCCTGTAGTGACGCGGGGATACATCCGCCACTGGGTCCGCCCGTTTGAGCAGCTTTGAACTGCTTGCCGTTGGGTATGCCACCGCCGATGTCGTAAATGATTTCCTTGAGGGGTGTACCCATGGGTATTTCCACAAGGCCTGTGTTGTTGATTTTGCCACCCAAGGCGAAAACCTTGGTGCCCTTGCTCTTTTCCGTACCTATTGCAGCGTACTTGTCGGCACCGTTCAGTATTATTTGCGCAATGTTTGCGTAAGTTTCCACGTTGTTCAAAAGCGTGGGCTTGCCAAACAGTCCCTTTTCGGCAGGGAAGGGAGGACGGGGACGGGGTTCGCCACGGTGACCTTCGATACTGGTCATCAATGCCGTTTCCTCACCGCACACAAACGCGCCTGCGCCAAGACGTATTTCCAAGTCGAAGCAGAAGCTTGTTCCGAAGATGTTGTTGCCAAGCAAGCCGTATTCGCGCGCTTGATTGATGGCTAACTGCAGGCGTTGCACCGCAATGGGGTACTCGGCACGCACGTAAACGTAGCCTTGATCTGCGCCAACAGCGTAGGCGGCAATTGCCATGGCTTCCACAACGCAGTGAGGGTCACCCTCCAACACCGAACGGTCCATGAACGCACCGGGGTCGCCCTCGTCGGCGTTACAGCAAACGTATTTTTTGTCGCCGTGAGCCTTTTGCGTGAACATCCATTTGCGCCCTGTCAAAAAGCCTGCGCCACCGCGACCGCGCAGTCCCGACCTTGTTACTTCGTCAACAATTTGGTCGGGGGTCATTGTCAATGCCTTTTGCAATGCAAAGTAGCCGTCGCGGGCAATGTATTCGTCGATATTTTCCGGGTCGATAACGCCGCAGTTGCGCAATGCGTGGCGAAGCTGACGGCAGTAGCTTTCAATTTCGTTGAAGGGCTTGCTCTTTCCGTCTGCATCTATGTAAAGCAGGCGCTCCACCTCTTTGTTGCCGATAAGGTGGCTCTCTACGATTTCCTCGGCGTCCTCCACCTTGACGTGGCTGTAAAATGTTCCGTCGGGGTACACCACAACCACCGGGCCTGCAGCACACAGACCGAAACAGCCTGTTTGTCCAACGTGAACGCGGCTGAGCCCGGCCTCTTTAACCAGCTCGGTTAGGCGAGCGCGAATTTTCTGTGAGGATTCGGAAGCGCAACCTGTTGAACCGCAAACAAGCACCTGTCTGTCAAATTCCATTCCTTTGAGCTTTGCGTGGGTAAAGCGATTGCCAACCTTTTTGTAGGTATTATTTTTTATTTGATTCAGTCTCTTGGCATCCATGACTTACACCCCCTTGTACTTGTTGAGTATTGCTTCAACGTCGTCCGGCTTGATACGTCCGTACACGTCTTCATTTATCGTCATTACGGGAGCCATGCCACAGCAACCAACACAACGGGTTGCGTCCAGGCTAAACAACTTGTCAGCAGTGCATTCGCCGCTTTTAATACCGAGTAGCGCTTGCAACTTGTCGTAGATATCCTGTGAACCGTTGACGTAGCATGCTGTACCCAGGCAAATACCTATTTGGTACTTTCCCTTGGGATACAGTGAGAATTGAGAGTAAAATGTTGCAACTCCGTACACATCGCTAAGTGCCACATCCAACTCCTCGGCAATGATTTGCTGAACCTCGTAGGGCAAATAACCGTACAGCCCTTGCGCAAATTGCATTGCAGGCATCAATGCGCCCTGCTTTTCTTTCAGTTCCTTCAGCTTGAGACGTAACATCCGTTCCTGTTCCGGCGTTCCGTCAAAAGGTAATGTTGAACCTTTCATATCGTCCTCCATTTTTTTGCGTAGTTTAAAAAACAACTTTTTCAGTATATCAAAAAATACGTTTTTCGACAAATTTATAGACATTATAACAATATATGAATTTTTTATAGATATATAAGTATTTTTTAGGGCACAGGCCTAAGTAGTCCACACAAAACGGTTTTAGTGCATTTAATTGCGCTAAGTATTGCAGAAAATGAAAAAAGCTCCCACTGCACAGGGGAGCTTTTTAATTGACTTGTTATCTGTTTTTTAGGTCGTTTACGCTTGCTTCCGCGGTTTTACTTGCCTCAACGATGAGGTGCTCTTGCAGTTGCTTGCGCAAGGCGATTGTTTCGTCGGAGTAGGGTGAGCGTTGTTCCCTTGGGGTGGTCAACTCGGCAACGTGGGTGAGGCTTGCCGGACGGTTGGCTAACAAATAGATGTTGTCGGCAAGCGCCAACGCCTCGTCGATGTCGTGGGTTACCAGCACTACCGTTTTGTCGTAATTTTTCAGCAGAGTGTGCAATGTGTCATACAGCTTGCACCTTATGCCGTAGTCAAGGCTGTGAAAGGGCTCATCCAGCAGCAGTACCGAGCGGTTGGCTGCAAAGGCACGCGCAAGCGCAACACGCTGTTGTTCACCGCCGGATAGCGTAGTTGACTTCTTGTCCTTCAATTCAAATATTTGTGCTAACTTCAGTACGTTTTCTATCTGTTCGCGACCTGTTTTGCCGTCAATTACTGCCAAAACATTGTTGTAAACGCTTATCGGCGCAAGACTTGGGGTTTGAAAAACCATTGCCACCTTGTCCGATTGGCAACTGCCCGAATATTCAACCAGGTTGGCAATTACGCTCAACAGCGTTGTTTTGCCACTGCCCGACTGACCGACAACGACGTTTACTCCCTTGCCAAATTCACAGCTGAAGTTATCGTAAATTGTGTTGTCGCCGTAGCTGACGGAGATATCTGCTAGCTTGATCATAATTACTACCGTGACCTCCTTGTACATCTTGCTTGGCACAGAGAAATTACACCGCTGATAGCAAAGCAAACAACCAGTGTCAACAACGTCAACGCAACCACCCTTGCCGTGTCCAAATTTACCTTGCCTATGTACATTTGCCTGCCTATGCCGGAAAAGGGCAGGGCAAGCACTTCCCCTGCAATGACAACCTTGATACACAGCGGAAGCTCCTCGGCAACAATTGTCAGCAGCTCGTCACGGACAATGGGCAGAAACATAAATTTTATTTTCTTTGCCGCAGTTACTTCGTACACCTTGCACACGTCAAGCAAATTGCCGTTGTGCTTAAACGCGCGCGATAGCACACTGTACACAATGGGAAACGCCACCAAAAACGCCACCACCGCAGGCACAACTGTGGAATTAAATACAATTAGCGTAACCAAAATAATTGCAATGGTTGGCAGCGCGCGCAAAAAAGTAACTACGCAATCTACAGAGAAAGCGCACTTGGGATACAAAAACACCAGCATACTGAGTAGCACTGCCACAATTACCGAAACAACAAAAGCGCATATTGCCCGTAGCAAGGTGTTGAGCAGCGCAAGATAGATTGCTCCGTCGCCAAGCAGTGTAAAGGTAAGCTTTACCACCGCCCAAGGTTCGGGCACAATCAATTCGCTGTCAAAAATTAACGCTGCGACGTACCACAAAAGTATCGCCACAGCGATTAACACAACTATCTGTATTAAATTGCTAACAAATTGTTTAGTTCGAATTTTCATGATAAATGCTGTCGGGTATAGAGGTTATACCGAACGTGCTTAGGTAGCTTGCTATGTCTGCTTTGGCATCTTGAGCTGCAATAATTGTAAGGTTGCAACGAGCAATGAGCTCCGTGGTATAAGTGACAGTAAGCGAACTTCCTGCTTTTCCCAACAGTTGGCTCAAGCTACTGCAGTTAGCCGTTACGAACGCGCTGTTTGCCGTAAGTGATGCCATTAGCTGCGTGGCAAATTCGTCGGTGAGCAAATCTTTCTTGACAATCAAGCTGGCTTGAGGATAGCCATTTTGGCTGGAGTCCGTAGCCTCCTGCCACAACTGTTGCAAATCGAACAGGTTGAACACTTCAATGCCCTTATCTTGCGCTTTAGCCATGAGTTGCGTTACAGCAGGTTCGCCTAAAAGAGCGAACTTTGCCTTGCCGTTAAGTATCTGCGGAATTATCGTTGTAGCGTCCGTTTGATACTGTATATCTATTGCATTTTCACCTTGATATTTCACGCCCCAGGTGTCGCAAACCTTTTTGAAGACGTATTCGGGGGTGTTTCCAAGCCCGATACTGTAAAGCGTTTCGCCCTGCAACTCGGCTAAGCTTTCAATGCGTTGTGTACCCACGATGTACAGCACACCGTACACGTTTACGCTAAACAGCAGGTAATCGTTGCGCTTTTTGCAGATGTTTACCGCAGCGTTAGTGGGTAGCACTGCCATGTCCGCTTCGCCGTTGCTGCACTTTGCCACAACCTCTTCGCCTGTGGTAACGACAGTGTCCACGGCTTGCTTTCCAACAGCCTTGTCGTTGACAATCTTTGCAACGGACAAAGCAGGCGCGCCGTCGGGAACATACAAGGTTAATTTGTTGTCATTGCATGCGCACATCGCGCACACTGAAGCAATCAAAATTATTGCTACCAATATTGCTAAATATTTTTTCATTTTTTATCCTCAACATGTAAATATCCCGAAGGATTGAGGCGGTCAGATGCGAGGTAGACGAGGCGCGCGAGTATTTTGCGAAGGAGTTTACTAGGCGTAAATGACTGAGCAAAAACGGAGCGGAACAAAGCATACCGACGCATATCAACGCCTCAATCGTCGTTGGATTGAAGTTTTGCTGTTTGGTCCGCCAAGCGCAACGCTTCCACCATTTCCGATATGTCGCCATTCATGAAGTTGTCGATGGAGTACAGGGTGAGGCCTATGCGGTGATCGGTAACACGCCCCTGAGGGAAGTTGTAGGTGCGGATACGCTCGCTACGGTCGCCCGTGCCCACTTGGCTTTTGCGTGTTGCGGCGTACTCGGCATCTGCCTGTGATTGATAAAAGTCGTACAGCTTGCTCTTCAATATGTTCATAGCCTTGTCTCTGTTTTTGATTTGGCTACGTTCGTCCTGGCAGTTGACTACAATGCCTGTGGGCAGGTGCGTAATGCGAATTGCGCTTTCCGTCTTGTTGACGTGCTGTCCGCCTGCACCGCTTGAGCGATAGGTGTCGATTTTCAAATCCTTGTCCAGTATTTCGATGTCTACGTCGGGGGCTTCGGGCAACACCGCAACAGTGATTGTACTGGTGTGGATACGTCCTTGGCTTTCCGTATCGGGCACGCGCTGAACACGGTGAACACCGCTTTCAAACTTGAACTTGCTGTACGCGCCGTCGCCCACAACCATGAACGAACCTTCCTTTAAGCCGCCCAGTTCGTTTTCGTCGATGTCGATTTCCTCAATCTTCCAACGGTTTTTTTCCGCAAACATGTAGTACATGCGGCGAATTTCGTTGGCAAACAATGCCGCCTCTTCACCGCCTGCACCTGCACGTATTTCAATTATTACGTTTTTGTCGTCGTTGGGATCCTTGGGGAGGAGCAGTACCTTGAGTTCGGCAAGCAAATCCTCCAAAGCCTTTTTTTGCAAATTAACGTCCTCGTGCAAGAGAGCAAGCATTTCCTTGTCCGTTTCCGTTTCCAGCAGTTCCATGTTGGCGTCCAGTTCACTTTTAGCCTTGGTGTATTGCGTGTAGCACTCAACAATCGGGGTCAGGTTGCTGTGTTCCTTGACAAGCTTTTTCCAGCTGTTGTTGTCGGCAATAACCTCGGGCTTAGATATCTCTTCCGTGAGGAAATTGTACCGAGCAACTATTTTTTCTAATTTTTCTAACATATTTTCTCCAACTATTTCAATTTTGCAATTACAATGCGATCGTTGTCGCTGTAATCTTTCAAAACTTGCACTTCGAATTTTTCTTCAAGCAATGCCTTGACAGCTTCGCCCTGATTGTAGCCTATTTCCAATACAAGCAAGCCGTTTTTAAACAGGCAATGTGGCGCAACGGTGGCAATTTGTCTGTAGAAATCCAATCCATCGTCCCCGCCGTCAAGTGCTATTTTGGGTTCGTAATTTTTGACACTGTCGTCCAGTGTGTCAATAACGTCGCTTTCAATGTAAGGCGGATTGCAAACGATTACATTGTACATGTCTGTTATTTCTTCAAACATATCGCTTTCAATAAGCTGTACGTTTGCTTTGTTTAGCTTGGCGTTTAGCTTGGCAACTTTCAATGCCTTTTTGCTTACGTCGGCTATGTCTACGCTTGCGCCCTTTGCAAGCGCTGCCGTTATGCCGATTACTCCGCTGCCGCAACACAAGTCAAGCACTTTGCTCTTTTTGTCAATGCGTTTGAGCAGTTGCTCGCACACAAGCTCCGTTTCCTGCCGGGGAATGAGCACGTCCTTGTTGACGACGTAGGTTCTTCCGTAAAATTCCGTTTTGCCTACAACATATTGCCAGGGCTCACCTGCGGCAATACGTTCTTTCATTTTTTCAAGGCGCAATGTCCAGCCGTAGGGAATTTTTATCGTATCTTTGGATAAATCTTCCTTTTTGATGTTGAGCATTGAAGTGAGCAACCAGTCAATGTCACCCTTTACGCACTCCGTCAAGCCACTTTCCAGCACTTGGGTTCTAAATTGGGCAAGGCTTACGGGAGCAGGGAAGTGCTCCTCGGGGATTGTCACGTCCGCGTCCATTTCCAGCACCTTGTTGAATGCTGCTATCGCAACCTCGCACATGCCGTCGTCCGGTTCGCGCGTTGTGAGCTTTTGGAATTGCTTGCCCAGCCACTTTAAGGGGCGGAACAAGATGAAATTGGAGCAGGCAAGTAACATAAGCATTTCGTAGCTGATACCTGCTGTTACAGGCAACAGTGCTATCTTGAGCAAAGCACGTAGCCACCAATTTTCAAGGAACAGCGTGAAGCCCACCGCTGCGCACACAATGTCCAGCACCATCATGAGCACTACCGACAGCACCACTACAAACACAATAAAGCTTGTGCCGCAACGGTCGTGGTAACGGCTGCACTTTTGTACGTTTTCCACAGTCAAGGGCATTTCGCTTTCAAAGCAGGCAATGGTTTTGTGCTCGGCGCCGTGATACATAAACACGCGCTTGATTTCCTTCATTTGGGAAATCGCCACCATGTACACTACAAGTATCAACATCTTGGCAACGCCCTCAATCAAGGACTTGAGCCATGCCCATTCCAAATTTTTGGTGTCAAGCTGCGCCAAGGCAAATACGCCCTTGGTAACGTAGGTGGGCAACACTACAAACAGCCCCAACGCCAATGCAACGCCCAGCACCGTGGAAATACCCATGAGCCAGCCCATGCCGCCGTCACCCTTGGTATCTACCTCTTCCACCATGACTTCGGCAGATTTACTGATAATCTTGCTGCCGTCTATCATGGACACTATCAAATTGACAACACCGCGTAAAAACGGTACCCTGCGGTACCAAGGCTTTTTCGTTGCCAGACGTGTTGTATCCATACGGATATTGCCCAGCTCGTCGCGGACCGCCAACGCCATGCTGGTGGCACCGCGCATCATTACGCCTTCGAGGACGGCTTGTCCACCGATTTTTGTTTTCATATTTACTCCTCAGTGCGCGCTCGTTAACACGGCGCACATTTTTGCATTATATATTTTACCACATTACAATTATTTTGACAACTTTACACAATGCGTGTATAATAAAGCGAAAGATGTTACCTTGCAGAACCATCTTTGCCACATCGGCTAAATAAAACAAGGAGTTTTTTACGTGAAGAAACTTAAAGAAAGTATATTTGAACTTCGTCTTTTACTGAAATCAGTCCCTGCGACCGTTACTTCGATTTTTGTTGTGGCAGTTTTTGCCATGAATTTACTGGCTAACAAAAGTATAAACACAGGCTCCTGGACTTGGCTCGCCCTTGATACCGGTATTATCGTATCTTGGGTGGCTTTTTTGTGCATGGACATGCTTACAAAGCACTTCGGTCCAAAGGCTGCCACGCAAATTTCGCTGTTTGCAATTTTTGTAAACCTTGTTATGTGCCTGTTGCTTTTTGTTGCAAGCAAAATTGGCGGCGTGTGGGGTGCGTACTTCGATTTGGGTGAACAAGCTGTTGTAAATGACGGCTTGAACATCACCTTTGGCGGAACGTGGTACGTTGTTGTCGGTAGCACCGTGGCATTTGTTGCATCGGCAATTGTCAACAACTTCATGAACTTCGGTATAGGCAAGCTTTTTTACCGCAACCCCGACGGCTTTGCAGCTTACGCCTGCCGAACGTACGTTTCCACCGCTATTGCGCAATTTCTTGACAACCTGATATTTGCACTGATTGTCAGCCACTTCTTTTTCGGTTGGAGCGTGGTTCAATGCCTGACGTGCGCGGCAACGGGCATGCTTGCGGAGCTTGTGTGTGAAGTAATCTTCTCCCCATTGGGCTTTCTAGTGTGCAAACGGTGGCAACGGGACAATGTAGGTCAGACATATTTAGATTATTGCAATTCAAAAATAACAAAATAACGGCAACTGCGCTCATTTTACGGGAGCATTGTTAAGTCAAATTAGTAAAAGGTGAACAATGAAAATAGTAGTTACAGGAACCAGCAACGGAATAGGCAAAGCCATAGCGGAGAAATTTCTTGCATGCGGACACACAGTCGTCGGCATAGATAAGGTTCAGCCCAGTTTAAGCCACGCACACTACACTCATGTATTAACGGATATTTTCAGCGGTCAACTGCCTGAAATTGACGGCGTGGAAATACTAATCAACAACGCCGGCGTGCAGGATAGCGGCTGCGACATTGACATCAACTTGAAGGGCACAATACGCGTTACGGAAAAGTACGCCATTCAGCAAAAAATAAAAAGCGTTGTGTTCATTGCATCGGCAAGCGCCACCACTGGGTCGGAATTTCCCGAATACGTTGCAAGTAAGGGTGGCATGGTATCGTATATGAAAAATGTTGCCTTGAGGATTGCCCAGTACGGCGCAACAAGCAACAGTTTGTCACCTGGGGGCGTAATTACACCGCTTAACCAGCACATCATCGACAGCCCCGAGCTGTGGCAACAGGTTATGGATGAGACGCCGCTCAACAAATGGGCGCTTGCCTCCGAAATTGCCGAGTTTGCTTATTTTGTTGCGGTAGTGAACAAGTCCATGACAGCGCAGGACATTGTTATCGACAACGGCGAAAGCGCAAAAGCGAAATTTATTTGGTAGTTATTGATAGCTAAACTATCCCAAGCAGATAACGCGCTCCAGAGAAGTATTCACCCTAAAGAAATAGCCGTATTTGTCAAGCTGATTCCACTGATCGAATGTGCCACCGAAGTATATAGTTGTCAGTTGTGTACATTGGTAAAAAGCACTTGTCACAATGGAGCGAACACTTGCAGGAATAAAAACACTTGTAAGCTCCACACAGCCAACAAAGGCGACCTCTTCGATGTATTCAACACCATCGGGGATGGTGAAAGTGCTAAATCCCACCTTGCCAAAGGCGAACTTGCCGATAGTTTTTACCCCACTGGGTATAACGGACGAGCATGTACCTGCAATTAGCTTGTTGGTAGCTTTGCTGATAATGCAATTGCCCTCACTGTAGTAGTATTGGTTGTCAGGGTGAATTGTTATGCTCTCGATGCTGTCACTGTAAGCGAACAATGCTACGTTGCCAATGCTGCTTACACTGTGGGGTATCAGTACGCTTTTGAGATTTAAACAGTAGGCAAATGCCTGACTGCTGATGGCTGCAACCGGGTATCCGTTGTAGCTGGAGGGGACTACTACTTCCGTTGAGTTGCGATCAACACTCACAACACAGTAGGCGTTTAAGTCTGTTTTAAACTGGTAATTTATTGCTTGCAACGACGGTATCCACTTGGCTGTAAGCACAATTGTGTCCTCGACGTCCGTTTCCCAGACGTAATCGGACGTTATTCGCAAGTCGCGCCAAAACCAGCCAACGAAGTAATTGTTGGATTTCAATGTTTCGGGCAAGCTTCCAACCGCGCTGTCAAATGCAAAGATGGCTTGTTGTACAGGCTTGTATTCCGCGTTGTCGTAGTCGAACACAACTGTGTACTGCTTGGGTTCGTACACAGCTTGTACTGTCAAGTCGTTGCCGTTGAGGCTGAAAGGCTCCCAATGACCTTCGTAGCCGTACTTACCGGGAACATCGGGCATTTTTACCGTAGTTGCGTTTTGCTTGCATTGCACAGTTGCAACTGTTTGCCCATCTGCCACAAAGGTTACGGTAAATTTACCTGTGTCATCTGCGCAGGAAACCAACACCAGCGCCGCAAGCGATATCAACAAGGCTACAATCAAAGTAACAACAATATATTTTTTTCGCATGGCTGTGTCTCCTTTTGACAGAAATATTTTATTTATGTATAATGGAGCAAAGATAAATGATAAACTATAAGTAACAATACATATTATATGTGTTTGTCGGTAATCGAATATTACCTACTAAAGCAAAAAAAGGAGAAATTATGAAAGATTATTTGCTGTTTATGGACGTGTCGGGCGACATCGATCGCAGTTACGTTGAACAGGGTAAAGTAAAGCTGCTACCCATGGAATTTGTTATCAACGGTGAAGTGTACACCTACACCGACGACGAGCAGGGTATGAATGCAGTTCAGTTCTACGACTTTGTTCAGCAGAAGTTGCCCATGAGCACCACTCAGATTTCTCCTGCTAAATGGGTTGAGTTTTTCGAGCCGTACGCCAAGGCAGGTCAATCGGTGCTGTGCCTGTGCCTCAGCAGCGGACTGTCCTCCTCATTCAACTCGGCTTGCCTTGCAACTGAGGAATTGAAGGAGAAATATCCCGACGTAGACATACTGGTTGTGGATTCGCTCCGCGCAACGGGCATTGAGGGAATAATATGCGAGCGCATGATTGAAAACAAGGACAAGGGTCTTACCATCAAGGAAAACCACGACGATTTGTTGGAATTTAGAAACAAGACATTTGCCTGCGCGTATGTTGACGACCTCGACGCACTGAAGCGTGGCGGACGTATCAGCAAAACAGTAGCTTTTGTGGGCGGACTGTTGGGAATTAAACCCCTTATTCAATTTTTGCCCAACGGAACGCTGGACATGTGGGGCAAACAACGCGGTTACAAGATGTCCATACACAACATGGTTCAGTACTATCTAGGCAAAGCAGACGTTGACAATTCGCACACGGTGTACATCACCCACGCCAACGACGAGGCGTACGCAAACGAGCTTGCACAGGAAATCAAGGCGGTAAGCCCCCTTGCGGAAATCAAGATAAGGTTGCTCTCCCCCATCATCGGAGTGCACCTGGGCACCAGCGCAATGGTACTGGCATTTATCGGTAAGTAACAATATCATCGGTTAGTGAAATTAGCATTATATAAAATAAAAACGACTTCGTTGATTTGAAGTCGTTTTTTGTTTGATTTTGTATCCCAAGTGCAGCTTTTAACGTGATTTACTGAAATTTACCGTTGCCGACCCTGCGGAAACATCCACTGTCAAGCGCTTGCTTCCACCGCTTCGGCTGGCTAGGTTGCAGCTACCTGCGCTGACGTGCGTGATTATCGTGTAGTCGGCTTGCTCTCCGTCAATGTTGATATTTACCGAGCCTGCCGAAAGGTTCAACTTGATGTCGTCACCCAACACACCGTTAGCAACATCCAGTGCGCCTGCGCTTACGTCCACTGTAAATTTGCCCAGGCACTCAACGTGAGATATTTTCATTGCGCCGGCGTTCAGTTCCACATCGAAATTACCCATACAGGTGATATTATACATGTAAACTGCACCTGCATTTAGTTCGACGTCAATTGCTTTGTACGTTCCCGCGCCAATGGAAACTGCACCTGCGTTAACTGTCAAGTTAAGCCTCAGCTGCAAATGCTCGGGAATGTAAATCTTGGTTTCGGGTATTTTGTGTATCCACGTAAAGCTAGTGTACCAATGTAACTTGGTTGTTTCAATGTGCAAGGTGCTTCCGGATACAGAACATTTTGTTGTAAATGCTTGGCTATGCGGATACTGTACCTGTATCACATCGCCGTTGTAAAATTCCACCTTGAGCTCACCTGCGGAAAACTCCAGTTCAATGTCGGTGAGGTCATCTTCAATTTCCGTCGTGAACGATTTGGTTTCCCACTGCACCGATTCGAAGTTCCAGCCGCCCACAATACCTGCGACAATCACCGTGATTAAGCCGATGCAAATAAGCACGGCACCCACTATCAATGTTACTTTTACAGTTTTGTTCATTACGCTTTCTCCCCACTACACAGTTGTTTGAGCCACTTGAAAAACATCTTGAATAACTTCCACATCCATTTGGCTAGCTTAAAGCACAGCGGAAACAGCAATATTCCCACCCCAAGTACAAGTATGCCTTCGCCAAGTGTCAATATGCCTGATAAGATATTGCTAAACATTACGCCAATGCCTGCGCAAATTGTTCCTATGCCGGAGGTAACAATTCCAAACGGTGCAACACACAGCCCTATTGTTATACCTACCATGGACATCACCAGCGCAAATATTGGGATAGCAAGCACCACGCACAGCAACACAAATAGCCAGTTGCTTTCTGTTGACTTTTCTTTGCTGCGTTTCTTCTCTTGCCTGTGAGCGTTTTCTTCCTGCGCGTAGAAAGTGTCACGCTCTTCCCTGTGACCTTCGTCATATTGGGTGTGATTTCTTCTGTCCGTATTTTCACGGTGCATCTTGCTGCGAGGCGATTCCTCACGGTAGTAGTCGTCGGAGTTTTCGTACAGTATTCGCTGTGCAGCGTCGTAGGGTGCGCCAAAGCCCTCTATTATTTCGCGCTCGGTAAAGCCCGCTTCCCGTCTGTCGGCGTACGCCTCGGCGTAGTAGTCAAGCACGCGCCTGCGCTCGGCATCTGTTACGGTTAGCAGATTGTTTTTCAGTTCGTCGCGCCATTCGTTATATGTCATTTTTCCCCCTAGTTTTACCTTTAATTAGTTTCGCCATCCGAAAATCTTTTTATAAATGGCGTTTATTTCTTGCATGTCGCACTTGCCGTCAGCCAGCTTTTTGAGCCCCAACTTGGTAATTTTGTAGTAACGACGCAATCTTCCGCTGTGCTCCGCTGTTCGTGTGGTAACGTATCCACCACTTTCCAACCGCTTGAGTATAGGATAAAGAGTGCTTTCGGATATTTCGATAATGCCCTGCAAATCGCTGATTATCTTGTATCCGTAGCTTTCTCCGTTTTCGATAGCGGCAAGGACGCACACATCTAATATTCCTTTTTTCAGTTGAATATCCATAAATACCCCGCTTTGTCTAATACTATACATTGCATAGTATTCTTTGTCAAGGGTTTTTGTGCATTTTTTTGTGAAGAAAAATTATTTGCCACAAAAAAAAGGCTCCCCTGTTAAGGAGAGCGCTATTGTGTTGATTTACTTGTTTTAAGTTTAATTACCGCCTATATATAAGCAAGCTATTTTAGGCGTTTGCAAACTTTTCCAGCTCGGCTAGCGTCATGCGACCTTCGGAAATGGCCTGGAACTTGTCGTTGAACTTGTCCGTCATGCTGCAGGACAACACTATCATGTACTTGCACACCGCTTCGCTGATTATGCTTTCCATATAGGGAACCACCATCTTGAATGCCAAGTAGCCGTCGGAAAAGTCGAACTCGAAGCTACCGTTGAGCATGGAGTAGTTGGCAATGATGACGGCTTTGCCAATTGTGTCGCGCACTTTTTCCGGTATAGCAAAGGGCATGGGCGATTTCAGATACATAACCTGGCGCTCAGCATCTATCCTTATCATGAGCTTCATGGACAGGTCGTCGCCTACTGCCGAGGTGCGAATGATATATTTGTCCTCCTCTTTGTTGTAATTCCATTTCATGTTGTCCAAGGTTTGACACAGTGTTTTGTACAGCGCTTTTGCTTCCATTTCTTTGCTCATATTGTCCTCCGAATTTGTAAAGTTTGTGAAGTAGTAGCTTGCTCACAACAGCTTGCAAGCAAGTGTGTTCCTCCGTATCATAGCATAATTGAATGTTAGTTGCAATACGGTCGGGTAAATTGATTAGACAAATTTTTTCATAATAGCCAATAATTTTGTAGTAATTTGGCAACAATTATCTCCAGGAGGTATTGACATGAAATGTAACGGCTGCAACAACGAAATCAACCCCAACGACTACTGCATATGCACCAGATGCCGAAAACAGATGTGCCCGTCCTGCGCAGAAAAGGGCTCTTTTGTGTGCGACGGCTGCGGTGGCGACATAGCATACCTATCTTAACGCTTTGCAAACATAGCAGACAGTGTATTCAAAAGGCTCCTTGAAAAAAGGAGCCTTTTTGCGTCCTGTTGGGACACTCTATAATAAGGAAAAACAAGAAAAAACAATTTTATCTTTAGTATGTATATATCCATTAAACATATTGCGAAGCTTATAGACACTCAAAGCATGTTGGCTAGTTCGTTTATATCCCCCGCACCAAGTATCAACAAAACGTCATCCTTGGTGACGGTGCTTTCTATCCACTGCTTTGCGGATACGAAATCGGGCAAAAAGTGCGCGTTTACTCCAAGCTCATTTGCGCGCTCCGCCAACAGGTAGGAATTGACCCCCACTATTGGCTTTTCGCGGGCGGAATATATCGGCAAGTACGCCACTGCACTTACACCGTCGAAGCAGGTTGCGAAATCGTCGAAAAATGCCTGTGTTCGCGTAAATGTGTGCGGTTGAAACACGCAAACAACATTTCCCTTGGCAATGCTTTGCGCAGTAGCAACCGAGCACATCAGCTCCGTGGGGTGATGTGCGTAATCGATGATAACCTTGCACAGCTCGCTGTTGTACTCCGTCCACCGTCTGTCCACCCCGGTAAAGGAGCGCAGTCCACTTTCAATGGCAGCTAGCGGCACATTGAGTAGTTGGTGAGTGACGGATATCGCCGCAAGTGCGTTACTTACATTGTGCTGACCTGCAACACCAAGCTGTAGGCTGTGTGTTTCGCCGTCTATTGTGATGTCGAAGCTCGGTTTTCCGTCCACACAGGTTACGTTTGACACTTCGTAATGCTTGTCGAAGCACAATCTTTTGCGACGTGCACACAGGTTGCGCAGCTCATACGGCAAAACAACAGTACCCTTTTCGTCGGTGTTGCTCATAAAGTTGGCAAAAGCCTGCAAAACGTCGTCATGGCTTTCGTAGCAATCGGGGTGATCGTACTCGGCATTTAAACAAACGCACACCGTGGGGTAAAGGTTGTAAAAGCTGCGGTTAAATTCGCACGCCTCCGCCACCACGATATTTTCCCCGAAAAAGTAGTTGTTGCCCTTGTACACACCGCCGATAAGCGCGGTATGCGACACTTGCGCTTTGACCAAAATTTCGTGAATCATTGCCGTAACGGTGGTTTTGCCGTGCGTTCCGCACACGGCTATGCGCTTTTCAAAGCTGTTGAAAACCGTTCCCAGTAGCTGCTCGCGCAGTATTACGGGGATTTTTCTTTTGTTCGCTTCTACCACTTCCACATTGTCGTCGTGGACGGCAGACGTGTGTACAACAAGCTCCGCATTTGCCACGTTTTCGGCGCGGTGTCCGATATGTACTTTTATTCCGATTTTTTCAAGAGCGTAAGTGCGGTCACTTTGTATTCGGTCGCTACCGCTAACGGTGTAACCCAAGTTGTGCAAGTGCTGCGCCAGTCCGCTCATTCCTACTCCGCCTATTCCTACAAAATGCACTCGGCGGGGAATTTCATCCATCTTCATACTGTACTATATGAAGCGCTTTTAAAAAAAGTGAAGGGAGCAAAATGTATTTGCTCCCTTTTGTGTTACTGTTATTGAAGACCGTACTTTTTCTTGAACTTATCTACGCGTCCACCTGCGTCTACAAGCTTTTGTTTACCTGTAAAGTAAGGATGGCATTTGTTGCAGATTTCAACCTTGATTGTATCGGTATCCTTGGTTGTTCCCGTTTCAAATGTTGCGCCACAAGCACATACAACAGTCGCTTTATGATAATTCGGATGTATACCTTGTTTCATTTCGCAATACCTCTCTTTTAAATTTTGCTTTATCATTGTACTATGTCGCAAATAATTCGTCAAGTGTTTTGATACATTTGTCGTTTAGCAGGCGACTGTTATTTGTTTTACTGTTTTTTGAACACGTTTTTTATTATCATGCCTAACTTGGGGCGTGTTCCGTACATCAGCACACCCACGCGATAAATTCTTGCTGCAAGTATGCCAACACCCACAACCGAACCAATAAGTACACCGATGGATATGACAATTTCGTACCAGGCAACAGTGCTCATTGCTATGCGGGTGAACATTGCCATGGGTGAAATAAAGGGAATATAAGAGCATATCTTCATTGCGATGTTATCCACGTTTCCGCTTGTCATGGAGAACACCACCACCATGAACGCTATTATAAACAAATACGTTATGGGCATGGTTGCAGTGTTGACGTCCTCCAGCTTGGAGACGGTTGACCCAACTGCGCCGTAAATAAATGCGTATATCAAAAATCCCAGCACGAAGAATACAAGCATGTAGAAAAGCAGCCCAACAGGGATATTGAATATTGCGTTCATGATTGCATTTTCACTCAAGCTAGCCTTGTTGATGTTGTAAAACACTACCGCCGAGCCGAACACAGCCACCAGCTGCATCAGTCCCGCAACACAGGACGCCATCACCTTGCCGAACATCATATTGGTGGGCTTGGCGCTTGTAATGAGCAGCTCCATTGCACGCGAGCTTTTTTCCGTTGCGACGTTGCTGGAAACCATTTGACCGTAAAGCAATATCACCATATACAAAGCGAAAATCATTATATATGTGTAAAAGAAATTTTGTATTTGGTCCTTACCAAGTGTGGTTGTACTGCTTTCGATTTGAACAGCCATTATTTCGCCTGCCTGTTCGGGCGTCAAGCCGTTTTGAATCATTGCATTTACGCGGTAAACCTCTTGCAATACGGTATTGGCAATTTCCACGTTTGCGTCGTACATGGAAAGGTTGTTGACGTAATAGGTGTACGACGATGCACTACTCAACACAAAGGCGCATTCGGCTTCGCCACTGACAATTTGCTCCTTGATGTCGTCAATGGAACCGTCGGAAATTTTTATTTCGTAATCGGTAAATGCTGCCTCGAAATATTGCCCCACAAGTGCTGCCAGGTCGGCATTTTCCGAATAAATGAGCATTGCCGGGCGGTACTTGTTTTCGTCGGATTTAAATAGAGCCACAATGTTTGGAATAAACGTAGCAACAGCGATAGCTATCACAAGAAATATCGTTATACCCACAAACACTTTGTTTTTTAGATACCCTTTTAGTTCGAAATTGAATATTTTACCAAATTGTTTCATTGTTTGCCCCCTTAAACCTGCTCTCCTGCATATTCCACGAAAATATCGTTGAGTGAGGGTTCAAATACCTTTACTTCGTCAATATCGTAGTTTTCGACAAGCTTTCTCATGGTGCTTTGCTTTTCGGAAGCGTCCGGAAGCTTGATAATCAGTGAACCGTTGTCCGTTTGCGTGCAAGCATCGCCGAAGTCCGCCTTGATTTGCTCGGGGTGTGTAGTGTTTACTACCAAGCGGTCGCGCACATAGTTCCTCTTGATTTCGTGAAGGTCACCGTGTAAAACCACCTTGCCCGCATTGATAATTGCAATACTGTCGCAAAATTCTTCAATGTACCCCATCTGATGGCTGGAAAACAGCACAATTTTTCCTTGCGCAATTTGTTCCTTGACCACTTCCTGAAGTAGCATAGCATTGACGGGGTCAAGTCCCGAAAAGGGTTCGTCCAGTATGACAATGTGCGGATTGTGAGTTAATGCCGTAATAAGCTGAATTTTCTGCTGGTTGCCCTTGGAAAGAGTGTCCAGACGTTTGTTGCGGCATTCATTCATACCCAGCCTGTTCAGCCAATAGTCAACAGCCTGTACCGCGTCTTTTCGGGTCATGCCTTTAAGCTCGGCAAAATACACCAGCTGGTCCAATATGGTTTTTTTGGAATACAAGCCTCTTTCTTCCGGAAGATAGCCAATGCCTATCTTGTTGTAATCAATCGGTTCGCCGTCAAGCAACACCTCGCCGCTATTTGCGGGAAACACGTTCATCAATACGCGTATGGTGGTTGTTTTGCCTGCGCCGTTTCTACCAAGCAAGCCGAAAGCCTTTCCTCCCTCCACCGCAAAAGAGATTCCCTTCAACACATGTTTGTCGCCAAATGATTTGTCGATGTTTTTTAGTTCAAGTATCATTTCTTGCACCTTCTTTTAAAAGTTACTGTTAGTAAATGTTGTAGATATATTATAACACAATATGCCCGGCTCAGCAAGCGACTGGAGCATCGTCGAAGTAGCAATGAATTTTTGCATTAAATAACAAAAAAGTAAGTTGGCAAAATTGAAATGGTGAGATATAATATCATTACAAGACTAATCACCTGAAAAGGAGACATATATGCAAGATGTTGTAATAACTACAACCAACCTCACAAAAGTGTACGGCAACCTGACAGCCGTTGACGACGTTAGCATAACCATTAACAGTGGGGCTATTGTGGGGCTTGTGGGCAAAAACGGCGCAGGCAAAACCACACTTATTCGCCTGCTTACAGGGCTTGTAAAGCCGACGTCGGGAAGCTACAATATACTGCCGGGCTGTAAGCGTGCCAGTACAGACGTTGCCGCAATAGTTGAACAACCGTCGTTGTACGGCGGAATGTGCGCAATGGACAACATGATTGCCCAAAGCACTCTACTGGGACTGACAGTTGACAAGCTTTATCTGCAGGAAACATTGAGATTGGTGGGGCTTGAACCCAATTCCGCGCAAAAGGTAAAGAACTACTCACTTGGAATGAAACAACGCCTGGCGCTTGCCATGACGCTTGTTGGACGACCCAAGGTGTTGATACTGGACGAGCCTACAAACGGGCTGGACCCCGAGGGCATACGCCACATTCGCCAGATACTTGTTCAGCTCAGTCAAGAGCATGGCGTTACAATAATAATATCCAGCCACATACTGTCCGAGCTTAGCAAATTCGCAACCGAGTACTACATCATGAACAGCGGCAAGGTGTTGAAGCACATCACCGCTGAGGAGCTGGAGCAACACATCAAAAAGAAGCTGCGCCTAACAGTTAACAAAACGGGTGTTGCCAAGGATACACTGGAGCAGTTCGGCCGTTGCGAAATTGTAGCTAGCACACAGGTGGAGCTGTACACAGACACTCCTCCCACCCAGGTGCTACTTGCATTGGCCAGTGCGGACGTAGAGGTAGTAAACATCACACAAAACGATGCGCTTGAAGATTACTTCATGAGTATCCTGCAGGACGACTTCAAGGCTCGATTTGATCCGTTTGGAGGTGAAAAATGATCAATATACTGCAAACGGAATTTTTCCGTCTTAAAAAGAGCGTACTGTTTTGGGTAATGTTTGGCGTGTGCGCAGCTTTGCCTTTGCTGTCGGTACTGGTAAATTTACTGGGGCTCGCCTTTTTCGAAATTGAGGGAATGGGTGTCGAATACGACGTTTGGGAGCTTGTAAAAAAATCCGACATTACTATACTTACATTGTCGGGATTGCCCAGTTTGTCCGGCGACTCGCTGTTTGCGCTTATCTGCACCAGTATATTTTTGAGCAAGGAATTCAGCGGAGGAACATTCCGCAATATGCTGCTTGCAAACCGCAGACGGTCAGATGTGTACCTATCCTTTTTGATTGTTGCCGTTACTATCGGGGCAACCTATCTTGGTGCAACCTTTGTATCCACACTATTGTTCAACGGGATAATATTCGGCTTTGGCACAGCGACCGCTGCAAAGGTTGTTACCGCATGCGTTGTGTCGCTGGCGCTGGGGCTGATATCGGTACTGTTCCTGCAGACAATGATGTGCATGTTTATGTTTGGTACCCGCAAGCTTGCCGTTGCGCTTGCTTGCCCGTTGGCAATTTGCATAGTTGCGCCCAGTATTCTGTTCTCGTTTGTGGAAACATTTGCACAATTTGGCTTGATTACCGAAACGGACATGAGCTGGATACCAATATACAACCTGCATCTGCTTGACCTCACTCAAAACGATGGCGCACTTATTGGCAAAATACTGCTGTACCTAGTTCCTTTAACCGCCCTTTTCGGGTACTTGGGATGGCTATTCTTCAAAAAAGCCGACCTCAAATGAAAAAGTTCGCATATTAAAAAGAACTTGCACTGTGAGTGCAAGTTCTTTTTTTATTCTGTTCTTAAAGCCACAACAGGGTCCTTTTTCGCAGCGCTGCGAGAGGGGATAAGCCCTGAGATTAGCGTTAGCAGCACGCTTATCGCAATGAGTATCAACGCGGCAACGGGCGGCAGATATGCGCTGAGTGTAGATATGCCTGTCAATAAGTGAAGTATCGCGTTGATGGGTATGCACAGTACGTAGGTAAATAGCACACCGATAACCCCCGCCGCAAAACCGATAATCACAGTTTCGGCATTAAACATGCTGGATACGTCCCGCTTGGATGCGCCGATTGCACGCAGGATACCAATTTCCTTGGTGCGCTCCTGTACGGAGATGAGCGTTATTACGCCAATCATTATCGATGAGACAATTAGCGAAATGGATACAAACGCAATCAAAACATAGGTAATTGCATCGATGATTGTTGTAACCGCCGACATCACCAGTGCGACGAAATCGGTATAGGATATCTGTTGCGATTCGTCCACCGTGCTGTTGTAGCGCGCAATTTCCTCGGCAATTACGTCCTTGGCATCAAATGAGCTTGCGTATATGTTGATAGCCGACGGCGTGTCCAAGTCCACCCAGCCAAGCTTTAACATGTTGCCCTCCCACGTTGAGGAGGAAAAGCTGATTTTGTCGTAGTACAGCGCGCAACGCTCGTCACTCTTTTCTTCCAGGGCGTTTGACAACAAGTAGCTTAGCATTTCCGGTGAAAGATTTTCTAACTGAGCTTTTATTTCTTCAACAATCGGTTGCTTCACCTGTTCGTTGTCCATTCGCTTCCAGATTTCGTCAACAATGTCCTCGTACGTGTCGAAGCCTGCAAGGTACGCCAGCAGTGATTCCTTCACGTCTGCATCGCCACCTGACCACTGTTCCGCAAGGATATTCTTGAACACTGCCACATCCTCTTCGGACTGTTCCCACATGTCCTCTATTTGCCCTTGAATGATGTCAATGAACAGCATTTCAACATATGCGTCGCGTTTTTGCTCGTCGTTGAGTTCGCTGTAGTATTTGCGGAAAGCAGCTGCTTTTTCCTCGGGGGAGGCGTTGCTTGCAGTTGTATCGTTGGCAAACGGCTTGCCCGTAAGCAAATCGGTTGTTTTGTCATTTTTTTGCGCCTGTACCAAATCGGACAGCTCCGACTGCTCTACAATAAAATCGCGCAGATACTTGGTGTAACCGATTGCACCGCCCAACATGTGCGCCGTAGCATCGGGGTTGGGACGAATGATACCGCTGATTTTCAGCTTGATTCCCTTGTTAGAGTTACCCTTTGAAACGGTGTTGTATATTTCCGTAAGCTTGATAGCGTTTTGTTGCGCGTTGGACGTTGCAGTTGCGTCGTACCAGGTGCCGTCAGAATTTTGCTCGTACAACGCTGAGTTAAGTATCACCACCACCTCGGTTGTGCACATTTCCTCATAGCTCCAGTTGTCCTTGATTGGTTCGGCGGGTTTTGTCGTAGCGTTGTTGTCTACACTGTTTACTATGTCGTCGATGTAGTCGTCGCCAAGTATTCCCAACGCGTACAGCGCAATGTCGCTAATTTCGTTGTTTTCGTTCATTATGAGTACTACTTCGTCCTTTTCCTTGGGCCAACTACCGTACACCACGTCGTACTGATCGTACAGTAGCTTGTTTATTGGGCTGCCGTCGGTGCCGGACAACATCTCTTCAAACAGATTGAAGCTAAATGTCGCCATTGAGGAAGCGTATCCGCCCATTGCCTCCTGCATGTTGCCGCCGTTTTTGACAAATTCGGCAGCGACAACCTTGATTAGCATTTGACGGGTGTCAATTTCCTGCACCTGCTGCTTGTTATTTTTGCCGTAGAGGCGCAAATTGAGGTCGTATTGGTACTGCAAGCCGGCGATAGCGCTGTGTAGCTTGGAATCTTCCTTGGCTACTTCGCTTTCCAAAAACTTTTTGAAAGCGTTGAGGTCATTTTGCGTGCCGGCAGTAGCGTCAATAAGCTGAGCAACGCTCTTGACAATGGAACGCTGGTAAACTCTGTCGGGATCCTCGCGCTGTTGGTCGCCTGAAGACATCATGGCTGCAACAATGGAGGACAAATCCATTGCCGTGGACTGAATTGTTAACGGATAGGTGGATAGCGTTTGCTCCTGCACCTGGTTGATGTACGCCGTCATGCCCTGAGATACGGAAAGTATCAGCGCAATACCGATAATACCTATGCTACCTGCAAAGGATGTGAGGAACGTACGCCCCTTTTTGGTAAACAGGTTGGTCAAGCTCAACTTGAACGCCGTCCAAAAGGACATTGACGATTTCTTTTTCTTCTTTTTGCGTGATTTTTGCGCTTTTTTTGCAGATTTTGCATTTTGTGCAACGTCTGCTGTGCTTTCGCTTGCGCCTGCTGTGTCTTGCTTAGGCTCTTGCGGCTGTTCCTTGACTTCTTCGGCAAATTCTGCTTGGGCTTTAGCTATTTCGACAGCTTTTTCCGCTTGATACTCCACTTCGGTAAGCGGCGCGGAGTCGTCAACGATTACGCCGTCCAAAATGCGGATAATACGCGAAGAGTACTGCTCGGCAAGCTCGGGGTTGTGCGTAACCATGATTACAAGACGGTCGCGTGCAACCTCTTTCAGTAGCTCCATTACCTGCAAGCCCGTTTCCGTGTCCAACGCGCCTGTCGGCTCGTCGGCAAGGATAATATCGGGGTTGTTTACAAGGGCGCGGGCTATGGCTACGCGTTGCATTTGTCCTCCCGACATCTGGTTGGGACGTTTGTTCAGTTGATCGCCCAGCCCCACACGCTCAAGCGCCTTTGCTGCGCGCTCACGTCGCTCCGCTTTCGGTTCGCCAGCCAACGTCAACGCCAGTTCGACGTTTTTCAACACAGTTTGGTGGGGAATGAGGTTGTACGTTTGAAAAACAAAGCCTATCGAGTGATTGCGGTAGGTGTCCCAGTCCCTGTCCTTGTAGTCCTTGGTGGACACGCCGTCAATTACCAAATCGCCCTGTGTGTACTGGTCCAGCCCGCCGATAATGTTGAGTAGCGTTGTTTTGCCGC
The DNA here is from genome assembly GCA_022508345.1 of Clostridiales bacterium. Classification (GTDB taxonomy): domain Bacteria; phylum Bacillota; class Clostridia; order Christensenellales; family CAG-314; genus Fimimonas. The sequence continues at coordinate 430,688 of JAFLVK010000001.1, forward strand.
AACCCGACGGACCGAGTATGGACACAAATTCACTGGTACGGAAACGAAGGTCCACACCCTTGAGGGCGTGAACCGTTGTGTTACCGGCAGGATAATCTTTTACTATTTGTTTAAGCTCTAACATTGTTAGTCGCTCCTTTTTATCACATGCTATGCAAAAATTTTAACAAAACATGCTGAAAATAATCTAATTTTAGTTTTTGCTTTTTATTATTAAATATTTTTAAATTGAGGCGGTCAGAAGCAAGCGAGATGAAACGCAAGTGCAACAAAGTATTGCGTAGCTTATCACCGTCTCAATTGGGAGAATCGGGTAAGTATTTGACTAGCACGCCGCTCCTTTGCAATGCAAACAGTATCGCAGGGATAAGCACCAATTGCACCAAAATGCCTGCCCATGTAGACGTGAAGTTGCCCACTAGCTTTGTTCCCAACGCAACAAAGAATGGCATTTCGCCTATGATTGCATATATTGTGGCGCCCACTATTGCATTTAGCAAACGTCCGCCAATCATTGCAAGCACAAGCGCAATGACAGATGCAAATCTGTTTGTTTTGGGATTTTTCAAAAATACGCTGCGCAACATGCCCGTTAAAAAGCCGTACATTGCCAGTTCGAATATCATGGGAACAAGCGTTGTGTATTGCGGGCCACCACTTGTCAAAAATGATATCACGGGCGTAAGCGTACCGCCGATAAGCCCCAGCCACGGTCCGCACAAAATACCCATCAACAGCACGGGGAAGTGCATGGGCGAAAACAGCACGCCAATTTGCCAACCAAACAAATGATGTAGCATTGATGCCAGTACAATTGCAACAGCGGATAGCATTGCGGTAGTTACGATGTTTAACGTGTTGAATGTATCTTTATTTCTCATTTACTTTTACCTTCGTGTTTGTTTTACAACTGCAAAACCGGTAATTTTGACATCAACAATTGTTACTTGTTACCGAACAGCTTATCCGTTTGCTGCTTGATTGCGGTATAACGCGACTGTAAATCTTGCTCGTTGCCCTTGACGGTAATGTAGCACTTGATGAGCGGCTCCGTTCCGCTGGGGCGTACAATCAGCTGACTGCCGTCGGCACTGCGGTAACGTAACACGTCCGCCTTGGGCAGGTCCATTTCCGTTTGAGTGAGGAAATCGCAAATTTCCGTAACCGAACTTGCGCCCAGTTTTTTTTGGGGTGACTTGCGCAAGCTTCTAAGCAGTTGATTTTTCACACGCTCCCCTTCCAAGCCTTCGAAGCGGTAGCTAACGGTGTTTTGGAAGAAGTAGCCGTATTTTGAGTAAAGCTGTTGCAGCCTATCCAGCAGTGTTTTGCCGCCCTTTTTGTGATATGCAGCGCACTCGGCAATTAGTAGCGAAGCAATAACCCCGTCCTTGTCGCGAACGTAGCTTCCCTTGAGGTAACCGCAGCTCTCTTCAAAACCGAACAGGTAACTATCCACCTGACCAAGCTTTTCCAGCCCTGCAATAACATTGCCGATGTACTTGAAGCCTGTCAGCACATCCCTGACCTCTGCGCCGTAATCCTGCGCGATTGCATCCACCATTATTGTAGTAACAATTGTCTTGACCAGTACAGGCTTAGCAGGTAGCTTGCCTTGTTCGTGCAGTCTGGTCAAAATGTAATCTGTAAGCAACACGCCCACTTCGTTACCGGAAAGCTGTTGAAATTCCATTCCGCTTTTCACTGCTACACCCAGTCTGTCACAGTCGGGGTCGTTGGCAATGACAATATCCGCACCCCTTGCAGTTGCAATTTCCCTTGCAAGCGTAAGCGTCTTGGGCAGTTCGGGGTTGGGATAGGGGCAGGTGGGGAAGTTGCCGTTGGGAGTTGCCTGTTCCTGTACAATGTCCAAATGACGCAAGCCAACCCTAGTTAACACTTCGGGAACAATGCGGTAGCCAGCGCCGTTAAGGGGCGAATACACCACCTTTAAGTTGTCGATTGGGTCTTGCGACAGCCTTTCCTGCAACACGCGTTCAATGTACTTGTTTTCCAGTTCGGCACTTGTGTACTGAATAAGCTTGTTCTCGTAGTCGGAAAATTGCGGTAATGGGTGCTTGAAAAGCTGTACTTGTTCAATAAACCGCGTTACCTCGTTTGCAGCATCGTCCAACAGCTGGCAGCCAAGATTGTCGTACACCTTGTAGCCGTTGTATTCGGCAGGGTTGTGACTTGCAGTGACGTTTACGCCTGTGTCGCAACCAAGCTCCCTTACCATAAACGACAAATACGGGGTGGGCATACACTCACGCGTGATGTACACCTTTATGCCGTGGCTGGCAAGTGTTGCTGCGGTAATTTCGCTGAACAGGCGACTGTTGTTGCGCGAATCGTATGTGATTGCGCAGCTTGTCAAATTGTGAGCGTTCATGTATTGTGCCAAGCCCTCGGTTGCACGGTACACAGTGTATATGTTCATGCGGGCAGTACCTGCGCTCATCACTCCGCGTAAGCCTGCCGTACCAAAGGACAGCTCACCGGAAAATGCTTCCTCAATTTCGTGCTCCGTCATTGCCTTGAGCTCGCCAAGCAATGTCTTGTCCGTAACATTTGCTAACCATTGATTGTACTTTGCCAAGTAATCTTTCATATTACTCCTCATGTCGTTGTTTTATAATGCCTTGTTTCTGTTTTAAAATCTTCAACACAGGTTACAGTTTTAATTCTATGTTGTCTGTTCCTCTAATGTCCGAAGAGAGGAATGTTTCAAGACACTTTTGCATTGCTGCTATGTCTTCCACACCGCACGTTTCACAAGCGGAGTGCATTGCAAGCTGCGCAATACCGATGTCGCACGCTTTCATGCCAAGCTCGCGCGCGGTAGCCAGCCCAAGTGTTGTGCCGCAGCGAACGTCGCTCCTGTTGTAGTAATCTTGGTGCGCCACACCTGCTTCGTTTAGCATACGCTTGACTATTGCAGATGTCAGTCCGTCCGTTGCGTAATTGACGTGATGCTTGATGACAACGCCGCCGTTGAGATGGCAACGGTAAAGCGGATCGCTCTTTTCGGGGTGAGCGGGGTGAACTGCGTGCCCGTTGTCTACGGAGAGCACCATGCCGTTTTCCGTAGCGTAAAGCGTTTCCGCACGGGTCATATCCAGTGCATCGGATATGGCATCCAACACCTGATGTATGAAGCTGGGCGCGCCCTGACGTGTTGCGGAACCGATTTCCTCGTTGTCCAGGCATGCCACAACAGCAATGTTTTGCGGCTCGGTGTTGATAATCGCCTGCAAGGATGCGTACACACTTGTGAGATTGTCCAAACGCGCTCCGCACAAAAATTCGTCGTTTGCTCCGCTTTCAAATGAGGGCGCGGAGGGCACAACGTACAAGTCGGCATCCACAACCTTGTCCTCTGCCAAGCTTTCGTACAGCTTGCTTTCCTCTTGCGTAAACAGCGGAAGAGTGTCAATTTGTGCATTGAGCGCAAGGCTGTCATTGGCTGTGATGTTGTGATGTATCGCAAGGGAGGGGATAACCAGGTTGTAGTCGCTGACCACTAGCTGCTGGGCAAGCCCCATTTCCGTTTCCACAAGCACGCGGCCGGCAATTTTGAGCTGCCTGTCCAGATAGCTGTACAACAGCCCTCCACCGTATTTTTCCGTGTTGAGTCGCTTTACACCGTCGCTTTCGATGAGCTTGCTTCCCTTCACCTTGAATGATGGGCTGTCGGTGTGGCTTACACACACGTTGAAAACATTGTTGTCCCCCACGGAAAAGGCAACAACCGAACTGCCGTTGCGCGTAACAAAATATCTGCCGCCACGCTCCAGCTGCCAGTTGTCCCCCATGTTGAGTTTTACAAAGCCCGCTTCGGCAAGCATCTGAGTTGCATTTTCCGTTGTGTGATATGAAGTGTAGCTGCTATCCAAGAAATTTCTTATGTCCATGATTATCTCCTTGTTTTACAGTTGTTACTATATGCTCAGCGTACAGCTTTGCCACGTTTACGCCTGTTGCGCTCTCCATTGCTTCAAACATTGCGTTGCTGTTCACCTCGCAAATTTTGGGAATGTCGGCAAGTAGCACGTCTATTCCACAGTAGTCCAAGCCAATGATACGCGCGGCTTTTTCACACATTTCGGCAACCGTTTGCGGAATTTCCGTCACAGTTGCCTTGCCGCCGTGCGCTACGTTACTGCGGAAGTCCCCGGTGTTTACACGCAGCATTGCGCACACCGCTTTGCCGCCGATGACAATAACGCGCATATCTCTGCCACAACTTTGCTGTTCGAAGTGTTGCAAAAGATAGGCATTAGTTTTGATTTCGGCAAGCTTGTTTTTCAACTGCTGCTTTGTTTCCACCAAATACACCTGTTCGCCGTAGCTGCCGTAGCACTGCTTGACAACCATGGGTAAGCCCAACCTGTCGCATGCCAGCTGCAAATATTCGTCGGACAGTTCGCCACGTGGGTTGTAGCAAAGCGCGCCCGGCAACGTGTCCGGCATGGGGATACCCTGCCCTGCAAGCGCAATGTGCGTTAGCATCTTGTCGTCGCATATTGCTGTTGCTTCCGCACTGTTGAAAAGCCTTATTCCGCGTTGTTGTAGCATTTCGGCAGTGTACTTGTCCTTGTCGAAAAACAACACAAAATCGGCACTCAACTGACAGCTGATGTTGCCGTTTACAACTCCCGCAACAAACCTGTCGTTTGGCACAACAAACACGTCAACGCCCAGCGCAGTTAGCTCCTGCTGCATGCGCCGAACCTTGTGTTGCTGTGGCGTATTGGTGTCGTAGGGATTGGTGAGTATAACGCCTTTCATATTGTACAAATAATAGCATACACCGCGCTGTTGAGGCAAGTATTAATTATATTTTTATAGTAAATAAATAAAAATAATAAATTAAGTAATTACTGGCTTTCTACAAAAAAGGCTTCCCTTGCACAGAGGAGCCTTTTTTCAATTTAAATAACCGGTTTAAGTGTATTGTAGGAGTGAGGTGGTTAGAAGCAAGCAAGACGAGGCGCGCAAGTATTTTGCGAAGCTTATAACCGCCTCACTCAGTTTTCTTCAACTTCAACGGTGAGCTTGATTGGAAAGTCGGCAGTGGGTTTGTTCGCCAGTGCCTTGTTCGTGCCCTCCTTTTGACGGTATGCCTCGTGAAATTGAAGCAAGTCGAAGTCGTATTCCGCCTGCTTTGCCAAATACTGTTCGGCTAGCGCCTGGGCTTGCTTTTTTACCTCTTCCAGCACCTTGGGGTCGATTTCTTTCTTTTTCTTGGTGGATATTGCACCGCTGACCTCTTCGCTGTCCGTCTTGCCAAGCCGCACGGATAGCTTTATTTTTATTTCCAAGCCGCCGTCGTCGGTGAGCTTTTGGTCGACACTTTTGTCGCTTACCTGCAATGTCCGCTTGAGCCCGTCCATTTCGGCAATGAATGTCTCACCCAGTACTCCCTTGACAAACAGCGCCATGCCCTGCGCCTCTTGCTCATTCAAGGTGCAAACGTAATTGTTTTTGCGAAAGACGACGTACTCGCGGTAGGAGAAAAAGCCCTGTGTTTTGTCGGGAGACTGCGCATCCTTGTTTTCCGACGGAACGAACTTCACTTTGTTCAAAAAGCCCGTGCAATGCAGCTCCGTTTGACTGCGTGCGTAGGTGAGCAGGTTGTTGGTGTCCACCGCAATCTTTTCCGCCTGGTCCAGCATCAGCGTAGACACGGCAAGCGATACGCTTTGGCTTAGCGCGTCGCCATTGTTGAACAGGTCCTTTGCGCTACCTTCACAGCAGCATATAACTGTGCTCTCCTTTAGGCTGTGATGATTTATGAAATATTCTATCACGTCGGTGAAATCTACGTTTTCGTAGTAAGGCTGACCGAATATTATCACAACGCACTGTCCAAGGGATGCTTCCTTGCCGGTGTATTCTGCCACGTTTTGAATTGCTGTGGCAATTGTAGGCGCGTTGACTGTTACGTTTTTGCTAAAGGTGCCCACCTGCTCCGTGCCGTTTCCCGGGCTGACAACTTCGGCAGTGAGCATTATTCCGCCGTCCTCGGCGCTGTCTACACCCAAGCCAAGTATTATTGCCCTGTCCAACACGTCGCTACCCTTGAAGCTGGCACCTATCACAATGCCCGCCACAATGATAACAAGGAATATTGCCACACGTTTGATATTACTCATGTTTCACCTCCGTTTTGTTGAGCGCAACCTTGGTAAATAACGGCATCAGTAGCGGCAACAGGTACTGCACCAGCGTAAAGGGAATGACACCCCACAGTATAACTGTACTAAGCAGCTGTTCGGTGGACACAAACATGGGAATCATCAGCGTTGCGACGATAAATAGCGCCACTATCCAATTGACGTTTGCAAAGCTTTTGTCCAGTATCTTTTCGATACACTTGTACGCGCAAAAGATAAACACAATTATCTTGATAAACACCGACAACAGCCATACGGAAAGTGTCAACCAGTCCCATCTGCCATTTGACGAGCTTGCGGCAGAAAATGCACCGATTTTGCTCATTGCCATGTCGAAATCGGGCGCATACGACCCAAACAGCGCAACAAACACCGCGTTTAACAACACCGTTATCACCACGCCTATGCCAAAACACACCAACATGGGTGTAAAAACGCGCTTTTTTATCTTTACTCCGTCAAGGACGAAGTAAATGAACATATAGTCGGAAAACCAAAAGCTGCGCAGGTAGGACGTTGCCAAAATTTTGCCCCAGCCCGCTTCGCCAATGGGTAGCAGCTGGGTAAACTGCACCTCTTTAAAGGGAGATGCAAGCAAAGCAATTACCGCCAGCAATATTAACCCAAACAGCAACTGGGAGGTGCGCGCAATGGCGTTAAATCCCTTTTGTATGGCGAAAAAGCTGAGTATTGCAATGGGAATTACATACACAATCCAGTTGGTACTGACGTCAAAGGTGATACTGAACATCTCAAAGCAGGAGGACATAAGTATCATTGTGCGCAGCATAAAAATGACAAAGAAAATTGCCAGTAGAATTTTGGACACAACCTTGCTTACACTTTTGTCGAGAATTGCCGATATGTCCATGTTCGCCTTGCTGTTGAGCTTGATTGCCCACAGCAAAAAGCACAGACATATGCCGTCCCACAGAAAGGAAAATATCATGGCAAGCCAGCTGTCGTGCCCCACGTCGCCTGCCAGTAACGACGGCAACGACAGGAATTTGCCACCCGTGATAAGCAGCAAATACAACAGCGCCAGCTGGTCCAGTTTCACTCGATTTTTATCCATTTAACCCCTCCTTTCGTCGTTTGCGTTGGGTATAGAACGGGGACGCTTTTTCATTTTCGGCACAGGTATTTGCGCGATTGCGTCCTGACGGTCTGCGGGGATATCAGGCGTAAAGGGCGCAAGGAAGGGCGTTTTGTAGTCCTGCATGGAAGCAAGGTAAATTATCAACACAAGTGTGGAAATGATAACACCCAGCAACCCCATGAGCCCTGCAAGCAACGTCACAACCAGGCGCAAAAGCGACAGTATCAGCGTGTTGTCGGGTAGCGTGTACAAGCCTATGCCGGACAGTGCGCCAATCATTACGGCGGGCGCACCAAGTAGCCCCGCTTGCACCGCAGCGTCACCAAGAACAATTGCACCCACTAGCGACAGCGATATACCCACTGCCGACGGCATGCGCAAGTTTGCTTCGCGCAAGATGTCGAAAATAATTAGCACAATTATCATTTCCGTCAACGACGAAAACGGGATAGATTCCGATGCGTTGAGTATCGTTATCAAAAATCTCAGCGGTATTATCTGATAGTTGTACACCTGCATGCACACATACAGCGCAGGTAGCAGCACCGAAGCAATTACGCTGATAAACCTGAGTACGCGACTGAGCGTAGTCATTGTGGAGTTTTCGTAGTAGTCGCCCGGGCTTTGCATATCCTCTACAAACAGATACGGCAAGGTCAACACCATGGGCGAACCGTCCACAATTATTGCAAGACGCCCCTCCAGCATTTTGCCTACGGCAATGTCAGGTTTTTCCGTTGTGCCGATTCTACGGAACAGCACGGTTTTGCTCACGTCAAGATAACGCGCCAGATAACTGCTATCCAGCACGCCGTCAACATTTACCGATTGCAAACGCTGCACCACATCGTCTACTATGCGCTGCTGAGCAATTCCCTCAATGTAGCACACAGCAACCGCCGTGTTGGTGTATTTTCCCACGGTCAGGTTCACTGTTTTTAGGTTGGGGGTTTTCAGGCGCTTGCGTAGCAGTGTCAAATTCACCTTCATATCTTCGACAAAGCCCTCACGCGGACCGCGCATGACCATAGATGTGGGCGGTTCGGCAATGGAACGCCCAATTACAGTGCGCGTGTCGACGGAAATGCAATTGTCCTCTTCGTCAAAGAGCAGCGTGTACCCGTTGGTAAAATCTTCGATAATTGCAAAGAAATTGGGCGGTTTTCGCACCCCATTGCCAACGGACAGCTTTGTTTGAATGTCGTCAATTGTCTTGGCATCCCTGATGTAGGCAAGCGGCTGCAGCACGAAGCTGGCAACCTTTGCGTCGTCGCACATGCTGTCCAAGCACACAACCTTAAGCTTTATGCCTACGTCCATTTCGCGCAGCCTGAAATCGTCCTGCCCACGGTACACCGTCTGCAGTTTGTCAAAATTTAATTCCTTCATACCCCCAATTATTCCGTACCCGGGGTGAAAATATACTTTAGGTGTAGTAAATACTCGACAAACAAAAAGCAGCCAAGCATTTACGCTTGACTGCAATATTGTGATGTGAATATGACAGTTTTAAATAATAAAGCTAGTCTCTTTGCTGTCTGTCCATATTTCGTGAGTCACACCGTCTTCCGCCCAGTGCCAATAATTATCCCCGTCGACGGCAGTACCGTTTTCATACGGGTTAACTACACTGTAGTAGTACCGTGTTTTATTGCTAAGGTATATGTGTCCTGTGAGTTGTAACCATTGGCCTTTCGTGCCACAGTAGTAAACAGTTTTCAAGTTGTCGCAGCTAGTGAATGAACTGAAGCCAATAGATTGTACACTTGTCGGGATGGTAATAGTAGTTAAGTACATGCACTGATAAAACGCATAACTATCGATTGACTTACCACCTGTAATAATTACTTCTTTTAGTGAACTTGGTACAGTCAATGAATTCTCGTAATAGTGAGAAGCTCCGAAAATGTAGCCGAAGTGAGTTTGGCTTGTATCATCAAGCGCCGCCCCCACAAACGGTATGGTTATACTTTCCAAGCCTGTACAACTGTCAAAAGCACCATATCCTATGCTCACTACATTTTTGGGAATAGTAATGCTTTTTAAACCGCTACAATAGTAAAAGGCATATTTGGGAATTGTAGTGACTTTGTTTCCTATATTTATCTCTTCCAAACTTTCACAACCGTTAAATATTGGTGAAAATTCAACGTCTAACAAAATATCACATGATATTGCATTCCAATTTACTGTATGTAAGTTGGTGCAATCTTTGAATGCACCATAGCCTATTGTTTTAAGTGATTCGGGCAATGTGATACTTGTTAAATTTGCTTGATTTTCGAAAGCATTAGCGGCAATAGCAACCGTTCCTTCCTGTATTTCAAGAGCGAAATTGGCAGGCATATTTCCTTTGTATCCATACAGTACATTGTCTACATATATTAAACCGTCTGAACTGATGTAATAGATAACTGAAGGCAAATTGTTGTTCATTGGCGGAACATATATGATTTCCGTTTTTTCTTTATTAAGCAAAATACCTTGTAGCGACGAATAATAGGGATTGTTGTCATCCACGATTATATTTTCTAAAATACTCTCATCGTTTACAATGGAAGAAATATTGGGTATGTTTGTAACGGAACTGTCTATCCAAATTTGCTTTACTGTTTTGTCAGCCCAAGGGAAATTCCCCATGTGAAAGAATTGATACAAAGACCTAGAGGGTATTGTTCCATACAAATTCAATTGATTGGCATCGTTAATATACTTCCACGAGAAGATAAAGTTGCTTTCGTCAAATTTCACTTGCTGGCTATGGTCACCTTTTGCGTCCGACCACGATATTGTCGCTGAATCGGGAAATAAACGGGAATTGCTGTCGCCCATATTTGAAACTGATGCGTCACTTGGTAATGCTGACATGGAAAAACTGCCGTCGTTGTAATAAGTGCGAACCGCAACTGTTCCATTTGATATGTCTACAACGTCTATTACGTTTTTTCTGTTCCCAAGTGTGATTTTCTTGACTTCCTTGGAGCTTGAGTCACTATTGTTGCTGTGCGTTTCCATTGAAACACCGGCAACACGACCGCTTCCATCAAATGAAACGATAAGCAGTTTGTCATTTATTTGTTGAGCTTTTTCCTCAATCTTTGTGGAAACATCGAAAAATACTTCCATATCTTCAATGTTTTCCATATTAGAAGCCCATTCGTTTAGCGCTGTTTCCTTATCGTGGTGATTATCAAGATATTGTCCATAATATATCCAAATACTGTTTGATTTTTGATCGGCTTCTCCAAGTAGCTTTTCTACATTTTCTTTGCTGTCGCCGATATTTATCTTCTCAAGAGTGTTTATGTAAAATTCGCTAGTCGTAACAGGAACAATTATACCGAAAACTAACACGCATACCACAATCAGTGCAAGAATAACGCCGCCTACTGTGCGAGCAATTCTTTGACGTTTATTGTAGCTTTCGGTTTTCGCGTTTTTCTTACCGTGTACCACAACAACTGTCTTGCCACCGCTTATCCAACTTTTGTAGCTGTGTGCAACTTTTTGCATAAAAGTGGGTGTAGATAACATCTGCACCAACGCGCTAGCGTATTTAGTGTGGTGCTTAGCAAGTAGAATATCTATTAAAGTTAATAAAACAGAAATAGCCACAAAAACTACAGAAAAAGTAATCATAAGCTTTGTTGCTGTTTCTACTTGCAGACCGTCGTTGTTTATCGCAACATATAGTACACAGGCAGTAACTAAAATACAAAAATACATTGCATACGCAATAGCAGTTACCGCCAACTTAAGCTTTTTTGTTTTGCGCAGGCTATATATCATGAAATAGGCTATGGCAACAACACAGGACACTGCGGAAAGGACAATCAATGCGTTAGCGACGGCATGGAAAGTGTAGTCACTTGTCATTGTGTAAATGTTGCCCCAGGAAATTGTCATGCTTGCTGCCTGACAGGACATAAACACCCAATTAAGCAAAGAAAACAGTGCGAAAAACGCAATGGGTAACAAATTTAAAGCTTTATGTAAATTTTGGTAAAACTTCGCACTAAATTCGTAAGAAACATTAACAGATTCGGACGATTGTGAAGTTGCACCGCCAGCGGGTTGATTAGCTTCACTCTGTTCAATAAATCTTTGACCGCATTCGGGGCAAAATTTTCCCTCAAACTCCGTCCCGCACTTAAAGCATTTGTTCATTTGTTTCCTCCTGGTAGATTGGTGTTTATTACATAAAAAAAGTGCCGCCTCTTTCGAAACGACACTTGTAGAATATGCGCCTCGACAACTACAAATTGATTAACGTAGCGACTAAATTTTACTACATGGGTGTGCAGAATGTCAATTACAATTTAATTTGGTAAATGGATAAAATAAAGCAGTATAGCTTTTACACTATACCGCTTTGAATGAATAAATTTAAAGCTTGTGCCGTGTCAAATCACAACCCCGAAAAGTTGCGTTAGGGGTACGGGACCAAGCTTACCGCGGGAGTCGTCGCTGTTTGCACGGTTGTCGCCGATGGCGAAGAAGTATCCCTCCTCAATTAGAAGTGGAGCTTGCTCGGTTGTATCTGCAAGACGTCCCAAGCTGCTTAGCCCACTGTCGGACAAAATAAAGCAGTCCACACTGAGCGTTTCGCCGTCCTTTTTGTAGTAGTCCTCGTGCAAAATATCGCCCCCAGGTGTTTGAACAACCAGCTTGTATTTGCCGTCGCCCAGGCTTTCCAGCCAAAGCTTGTCGCCGCCAAGTGCTACTACACGCTTGATGAGCTTGTAGTACTCGCCACCGTCCTGTACGCTGTCGCCGCGGGCAAAGGATCCCAAAAACTTGCTTTTCACAGGGTTTTTGTAAAACACCACCACGTCGCCACGCTTGGGCTTGGCAAGCTTGTTGACTACAACCGTTTGTCCGTCGTGGTAGGTTTCCATCATCGATTCGCCCGAAACAGCAACATTGCTGATTACAAACACGCGAACAATCACGGCAATTGCAAGCACCGCAATTAGCACCCACAGCACCACATCCCAAAATTTGTTGCGTTTAGTAGCGATACCTTCGCCCAACTCGTTGATATTCAGTTGTTGGCTATTTTGTTCCACCTTTTACCGCCTTGTGAAATTGGTCGCTTGTGAGCATCACCACGTGACCGCACTTGTCGCACTTTATCTTGTAGTCTGCGCCGATGCGCGTAATTGTCCATTTGCTTCCACCGCAAGCGTGTGGCTTGCGCGTTATTACATTGTCTCCAACTTGAAAAGTCGTCATACCAAAAAGATATTGTTTACAATAATTTCGCTTTCGGCGGAAATGATAAGCATTTCCACCCTTTTTTCATCCGGCTCGGGCAGCTGTTTGGAGTCCTTGACACTGTGGAAGTTGGACCGTTCAAAGTTTACACGCTCCCACTTGCCGTTGCCGAGAATTTCCAGATGTTGGTCGTAACATTCGTTTTCCGTGCCGAACTTGCACACAGCGGTGAGGCGTAGCTGTTGAGGCTTTTTGCTGCACACGTCGAAGCACACGGTAAAGGACAGATTTTTGGCGATACTCTTGTCGTTAATGGCAATGGTTGCAAGTATCCTGCCTTGCTGTCCCAATATACCCAGGTAGCCTTTGGCAATCTTGGGTTGCAATTTTACATTCCACCACTGACGGTCGCTTGCAAGCGGAATGAGCATTTGCTTGCCTGTTCCGCTGAAAATGTTATTTGATGCCTTTTTGAGATTGATTGCAGTAACATTTTCCGCAAACAAAGTTGTTGATACGGATATATCTCCCTCGAACAGTGCGAAAGCCGTTACTTTACATTGCTTTTCGTACAGGTTGAGCTTGGCAACGTAGCCCTTGTCGGTGGGGGATAGCTCTGCTTTGGTCCAGTGCTTTGCAATGCCCGGATTTGTGCAGTACCACAGCGACGTCTTTTCCAGCGGATGGGATGTGACTACACGCAAGCAGTAATCGCCGCTGATAAATTCCGACTTGATTTCCGACTTGGCAGGTGCCGCTTCACCGCTGAGAAAGCGTATAACGCCATCGACGTAGCTTGTGGGCAGATAGTCCATGGTGTTGGGCACAACAAGGAAACGGCTGGCGGGATTTAACATCTGAAATACCTTGCTTGCTTCAGTTATATCCACGTACGGGCTGTTTGCCGAATTTATTACATATACGGGCACCTTGATTTGCACTGCGTAGGTTTGCGGAGCAAGTCCAAGCGTCCACACCTGACGGCGAGTGGCGTAAGCGATGTTGCGCTCCAGGTCATGGCTCTCTTCGTCGGTGGGCGCGGGATAATATCGGTTGAGATTGCCGAACAGTGTTACACCGTTTTTTACACGGCTGTCAACGCCCAGCACCATCATGCCGACATATACGCCCTTGCCTGCGGTAAGCACCGAAACGCTACCCACCTTTTCCTCTTGTAGCAGATACGATATTGCTCGGCGGCAGTTTAGCGCGTATTCGAACAGTTTAGTTTCACGCGGGGTGCGGTCAATGTGAAAAATGCTGCGGGCAACGTCCTCGTTGCAGTAGTCAAGCTCTTCGGGGTACAGCGTGTGTAAACCGAATTCGCGCCTGCCTGCAAAGTCGATAGACATGGCAACGAAGCCGCGAGAGGCAATGTCCTTTAAGGCATCCTCGTTGATGGGACGTGAGTAGTTGGATACAACCAGCACGGCAGATTTACCCTGACAGGTACCCTTGTAGCAAATTTCAGCAAACACGCGTGACTTGGTGTTGTTTTTCAAAGCCCTGCCTGTAAAGTACAGTGTTTTGGTTACAACGCCCTTTACCTTTGATTGCCGCAAAACAACCGTGTCAAGCTGTTCCGCGCTGGGATCAAAGCCTTCCCATAAAGTTTTTGAATTAAGTACACTATCCATAATATACCTGCTATTCTAGCACAATAAATTTTTTTGTCAACGCCTCGCCGGCGGGGCGAGTAGGAGGTTGAAGTTACATTAGCAAACTATTTGTGATATTGAACATTATGTTCAATACAGCACGCTCTGTACAGCTGTTCCAGCAAAACCACCCTGAAAAGCTGGTGCGGCAGCGTTATTTTGCCAAATGAGTAGCGTTTGTCCGCCCTGCGCTTCACCTCGTCGGACAAGCCGTTGCTGCCGCCTATTACAAACGTGAATGTGGAATTGTACTGCTTTTGCTCCTCGATATGCTTGGAAAGCTGAACACTATCCACAAGGGTGCCGTCGATGTCCATTGCCACAACGCACCCGCTAAGCACGGGCAATATTGCCTCGCCCTCCTGCTTTTTGACGCGCTCAATTTCCGCTTCGCCCTGCAAGCCACGGCTGAGACACTCGTCAATTTCCACAATTTCGACGCTTGCAAAACGGCTGATACGCTTGACGTATTCGCTTACAGCGTCACGCAGATACGCTTCCTTTATTTTTCCTACAGCAACTATCCTAAATTTCATAACGCAAATAAACCGGCTACCCACAGGGCAACGCACACTGTTACAGCAACTGCAAGCATAACCGTTGACATGGGTGTGATTTTTGTAGAACTCGATGTGTGTGATGTTTCGTCGACACTTTGGTCGCAACAATTCCACACGCTTTTGGTCGTTTTGAGATAGCCGAATACGCTAGCTACAAAACCGACCACGCCCACAACAAGGCAAGCCACAACAACACCTGTGTTGGTTGTGAAGCTCCAAAACTCCTCACTGCCAATTGCCGTGTAGCTGAGCAATACCACCAACGTGTTGTTGAAAAGATGCACTATCACGCTTGCCCACAGGCTGCCGCTGCGAAGCACCAACAGCGTGAGGAATGCGCCCAGTACGAATTGGTGTAACGTCTGTGCGGGGTTGGCGTGGAACACGGAAAACAGTGCGCCACTTATTGCCAGGGTTGCAAGCTTGTTGCTGCCGTTTGACAGACATTGCGCAACCGTTCCGCGGAAAACCAGCTCCTCACATATCGCAGGCAACACACAGGCAACAATTAGCAAGCCTACAATGTTGTCGTCCAACGTCACCGACGGACGTTTTAGCCCCAGCGCCTCAATGCCGTCAAGCAGCGCGTTGTTGATGGGCATCATGCAAGCAATGAGGCATGTTACCGCAAGGCACCCCCACAGTATATGTGCGTACCTTGGCGCAATGTTGAGCTTGGTTGCAACAAACACCTTTGTTTTGGTAAGGGCAGCGTACAAGATTGCCGACCCACCAATGAGCAGGGTGTACAACGCTTGCATTAGCCAAAATTTCCAACCTGAAGCTTGAGCGCCGAATATTAGCCCGAGTGCAAGGCTTGCAACGACCATTGTCGTTACCGCAGTCATGAAGCTTGGACCCAGGTCTTTTTTGTCGTAGTTTAGTCTATACATATGGTTATTCCGTTTTTGTACTGGTCGGCAACGTACACATTTACGTCCTTGCCTTCCGTAAGCCCTTGCGCCGTGTACATACTAACGGCAGAGTTAAACGCCAATTCGCGCGTGTTGTTTTTTTCAGACAGGTGCGCCAAAATGACGTCTTTAAGCCGCGAACTTGACAGCTTGGACAGCAATTCCGATGCCTGTGCATTGGACAGGTGTCCAAAGTCGGACAAAATTCGCCTTTTTAGCGGATAGCTGTATTCGCCCTTTAGCAGCATATCCACATCGTGATTGCTTTCCAGCATTATCGCGCTACATGGGGCAAGAAACTGTACAAGAGTATCCGTTACGCACCCTGTGTCCGTTACGCTTGCAAAGTACTGCTCGCCTACACGAAAACGGTAGCCGTAACAGCAGCGCGCGTCATGCGAACACTCGTATATTTCGATATATATATCCCCAAGCTTGAAACCGCCGACAATTTCGTGCACATCGGAAAAGTACACCCTTTGTTGCAGGTAGTCCGCAATGAGATGAGGCGCATAAATTGGCGTTGACGTGTGTTTAGTCCACATGGGTAGCGCATTTATGTGATCGCCATGCTCGTGGGTGATTACAATCGCATCGATGTCCTTGGGAGTAAGTGCGTGACTTTCCAAAGCACATAGCATCGAACGGTAATTGAACCCAGCGTCTAACAAAATATTTACGTTGTCGGACTGTATCAGGGTGCAATTTCCCTTGCTCCCCGAAAACAGCGGAGATATCTTCAGCATTTAAGTTTCCTTTGTTTTAGTTTTCCGTTTGTTCGTTAGTGTGTGCTATTTCCGGCAGCTTTTCAACATTTTCGCCCACCTGAGCAAGCAATTCGCGGCGTTGTTCGGCGAAGTCCTCGCTGTCCTTGTCCGTGCGAGAGTTGAGCTCCACTATTTGCGCTTGCAGCTTGCTTGTAAGCTTGTATCTTGAAGCAATGACAATCGCCACAATAAGTATTACTATCGGCAACAGTATAAAGGTAAGCTTGATTGCTTGCTGTGCAGGTTCCGGTTGAGACAACGGCAAAAATTGAACAACGCCGTTACCTTGAGACACCTTGAAGTTGTCCAAAGCCATACCCAAATTTGATGCCTGTTGCTCGGCTGTTTGCGTGAGTAAGGTTGCGTATTCCTCTGCAGTGCGATACTGAGTTTCAACGTAGCCGGTCAAGCCGATAATCAACGGTGGAATGGCAAGCCCAATTGCCTGTGCCGTGGTGTTGAGGAAGTTGGTCAGTCCGCTGAAATTTCCCTCGGTACGCTCGCCAAAGTACAGCTCGCCAACATCACAAACGTCACCGAATGCGCTGTGTGGAACGAATACCGTTCCGCCTATACCTAAGCCAAGCAGCAAGCCGAATACAATCAACAACCAGTTGGGTGCACCGCTTGATGTGGTTATTTTGAGTGTGTCGACAACGGTAGTCACACCATTGTCAACAATCTCTTTGGTGCCCGCTTCCGTGAGTATTGCGCTCTCGGCAGGTAAAAACAGCATAAACATAGCTACTACAATCCACGCCACTGCGCCTGTGATGTAGGCAAAGCGTTTGGACTTTACCTTTATCAGCTTCAAGTAGATGGGCAACGCAATTATCTGTGCCACAAACATCATTGCCGCCGCAACCGTCGCGATGGGGAAACGGGTGGCGTACTGTCCAAACTCCGTTGCCGTAGCATAGGAATAACGGCGCAGGAAGAAGTCGCACAGCGTAAAGAAGAAGCTGCTCATTACCGCCATGCCGAAGGACGCGCACATTTGCATGCCCAAGTATCTGCGATAGGTGCCCATTTTCAGCGGGCGGACGAAATCCTTGAGGTCGAATTTCGTCTTGACAGCAGGGGAAATTACCTGTTCACGGCTGAACAATGCAGCAACAAGCACAGACAGCATGAATATCACGCCAAATGCCGATGCCATGATTATGTAGGAAAATTCGCCCTTTTCGGGGGAGGCAATCATGCCGGGCACTGCCACGCACACAAGGCTGGACAAGATACTGAACGCCAAACGTACAGCATTGGTGTTGTTGCGTTCGTTGAAGTCGTCCGTCATTTCGCTTGCGTGTGAGTAGTACGGGATAAGCACAAAGCTTTGCGCCGTTGCGTACAACATGTACACAAACACAACAAGGAAGCACTTAGCCCATATCTGCGTTGTTACAAGGCTCCACGGGAAGAACAGCAACACGAATCCCACAAGCACCAGCGGCGCGCAAATAAGCATGAAAAACCTGCGCTTACCGAACCGTCCCGGCTTTTTGGCATCGGTGATTTTGCCAATAAATGGGTCGATAATACCGTCCCATATTTTTGTAAGTAGCAATATGGGTGTTAAATATATCATTGGGATACCAACAACCAACGTCAAAAAGGGCGTAAACAGGAAGTTGATAATGTTGAAGCTTCCGCCACCGAAAATATCTCCGCAGGCAAACGCCAGCTTGTTACCCAGGCTGACCTTTCCCTTTGCAAGTGGCAACTTCTCCTTTTTTGCACGAGCCATAACTCTTCTCCTTATACGTTAAATCTAAATAAGACGACGTCTCCATCCTTAACAACGTAATCCTTGCCCTCGCTACGTACCTTGCCGTGCTCCTTGGCTTGGTTGTAGCCGCCCATTTCCAGCATAACTTCGTAGGGGACAATTTCCGCACGGATAAAGCCCTTTTCAAAGTCGGTGTGAATCTTGCCTGCCGCTTGCGGAGCTTTCGTGCCCTCAGTAATAGTCCAGGCGCGCGTTTCCTTTTCGCCGGCGGTGAGATAGCTGACAAGATGTAACAGCTTGTAGCACTTTTTTACAAGTCGGTTCAAGCCGCTTTCCTCAATGCCGTAGCTTTCAAGAAACATCTGCTTTTCTTCGCCATCCATCTTGGACAGCTCTTCCTCTACCTTGGCGCAGATAACAAGCGTTTCGGCATTTTCCTCTTTGGCAGCGTTTTCCACCAGCTTTACAAGCGGATTGTCGTCGCGCCCGATGTCCTCTTCGGAAATGTTGGCTGCGTATATCACAGGCTTGGAGGTTAACAAAAACATTTCCTCCACTGCCGCTTTTTCTTCGTCGTCCAGCTCCATTGTGCGCACGGGCTTTTCGCTTTCCAGCTGGGCAAGTATGCGCTTGAGCAGGTCCGCTTCGATTGTGTACTTTTTGTCACCTGTCTTTTGCATGTTGATGGCTTTTGCCAGGCGCGCGTTTACCGTTTCGATGTCGGCAAGTATCAGCTCCAAATTGATTGTTTGCATGTCCGACACTGGGTCCACCGTGCTGCTGACGTGGGTGACATTGCTGTCGTTGAAGCACCTTACAACGTGCACAATTGCATCCACTTCGCGAATATGGGAAAGGAATTTGTTGCCCAATCCCTCGCCGCGGGATGCACCCTTTACAAGCCCGGCAATGTCCACAAAGCGCAAGTACGTTGGCGTAATCTTCTTGCTGTTGTACAGCGCCGCAAGCTTGTCAAGCCGCTCATCGGGCACTGCTACTACGCCGACATTCGGTTCAATGGTGCAAAACGGATAGTTTGCTATCTCCGCCCCCGCTTGCGTTATTGCGTTAAAAAGTGTGCTTTTGCCTACGTTTGGCAAACCTACTACTCCCAGTTTCATGTTTCCCTCGGTCTAAAAGAGTATTTTTTTGCGTACACTTACAGTACGGAACTGTAAATAAATTGCTATATATTTTAGCATAATATTTACTAAAAGTAAATAGAATCAGGAACAACTATGACAGTTTTACAAAGTATATTTTTAGGGTTGTTGCAGGGGCTTACGGAGTTCCTGCCAATATCCAGTAGCGGACACCTGCTTTTGGCGGAAAAGCTGTTCGACGTGCAGGCAGGCTTGTTTTTCGACATAATGCTTCACCTGGGGACGCTTTTTGCAGTGGTAATATCTTTGCGGCACAGCCTGTGGCAAACAATTCGCCACCCCATTAAAAGCAAAAAGTTGCTATTTCTTGTAGTGGCAAGCATACCGACATTTGCATTGGCGCTTGTGGTAAAGCTGTTCGTGCCGGAAAGCGTGATGCAGCTGCTACTGCCCGTTGGCTTTGCCTTGACAATCGTGTTGATAATACTTTCCGACAGGCTAAGCAAACCGCGCGTGCGCTTGGAAGAGGCTGGCTGGTTGCCCATTGTGATAACGGGCGTAACACAGGGCATAGCTGTATTTCCGGGGCTGTCCCGTAGCGGAACCACCATTTCCACAATGAAGCTATTTGGCTTGAACGCCAGCGACGCGGCGGAATTTTCCTTTTTGCTGTCCATTCCTGTTATACTTGCCAGTGCGGCAGGTGTGGGCTTGGAAGCGTTAACGACATCGGTGGTTATACCCCCATGGTACTGCACTGTGATAGGTATCGTTGCGGCATTCCTCAGTGGGCTTGTATCGGTGTACATGGTTATGCGCGCCGTCAAAACAAAAAGCTGGATATGGTTTGCAATTTACCTCATTATCCCACTTACACTGTCGCTAATCACACTGTAACACCTCGCCGGTGAGGCGGCTAAAATTGTTAATGTAAAAACGGTAGGTAATTCGCCTACCGTTTTCATTATT
This sequence comes from Clostridiales bacterium, assembly GCA_022508345.1. Lineage (GTDB taxonomy): Bacteria > Bacillota > Clostridia > Christensenellales > CAG-314 > Fimimonas. The sequence continues at coordinate 450,877 of JAFLVK010000001.1, forward strand.
TTGTACAAGAGTGTTGTGCGCTACTTGTCTATTGCAGATAATTATGTTACAATAATTATATACCCTTTTGTTGGAGTAACCATATGGAAAGATCGCGTATCGACATAAAAATGAGAAATGTGTTTATCAGCTGGACAGGTGCAGACTGCGCATTGAAGGACCGCATTGTGGAACGGCTTGTTGCGGGCAAAATTACCTGCACTGTTTCCGACGGCAAAAGCTCGGACGGGAGGTGCTCGGGCAACTTCGTGCAATGGAGCGCTGACGCTGCGAAATCGGCAAACATATTTTTGCTGATATTGACGGAAAATACACTGAGAAGCGCATATGTACCCCTTGAGATAAAGGAATTTTTGAATATAGAAGATGCGGAGAACAGGATAATTGTTGTTTGTCCCAGCCTTGCGTTGTGGAGAAACGCCATATTTAACTACGGCGGTGAAAAAATAAAGCTGAGTGAACGCAATATCAGCATTACGGAAATGCCCGACTGTGTACTTACCGACAAAATACTGGACGATGTTTACGCAAAAACAACGGACCTAATCAACAACCGCGCCTACAAGGTGTACAGGGAAGAGATTAGCCCCAAATATATTGATATATTGTCCCTGTACGACGATGACGCGCCCGACCGCAAGATAAAATTTAGCGACTTGTACATAAACAGACACGTTACGGAAAAGGATGAATACGGCAACATTGTGGCTACCTATCCCTCGCCCGAATTGCTGGTTAAGTGCGACGACATCTTTTACATTTGCGGGCCTGCAGGTAGCGGCAAAACACAGTATATCCACCAATTGCAAAACAGCGTGGGAGAGGACAGCCTTGTTATCACACTGTCCTGCTCGAAGATTGCCACGTCCTCCGCAACACTGCGCGAACTGATGTTTGAGGAATTTTGCAGAGTGCTGGGCAACCCCATCTACTTTACGGAGGACAACTTTGTAAACCTGCTCAACAACAGGCGGCTTGTGCTGGTGCTTGATGGGCTGGACGAGATTGCTTCGCAAAGCGGCGTGCGGACATTCATCAAAAAGGTGGAAGAGGAGTACTACGCGCGGCACAATGCCGATACCACCCTGTTCATCACAGGACGAGACGAAAAAAGCTCCAATCGAATTGCCTTGACCGGCAAAAAACTGCGAATACTGTACCTTGAGCAGCTTACCGACGAAGAAACTCATACCCTGGGCAACAATTTGTTTTTGTCCTTCGGTTCGTCAATGAACAGCGACGGCTTTTTTGTCCGTATCAAGGATTTGCAGGACGAAATCAAGTACAACCCACTGCTTTTGTCGCAACTGGCAGTGATTTACAAGGAAAACGGCGACGTTCCCAATACAGTTGTGGGAATATTCGATGCAATTTCGAAAATTACACTAAACATTGACGCTAGCAAGCACTACACCAGTATCCCCGAGCGTTACATGGATATGATTGAGCAAATAAGCACGTTGCTCAAGCGTTTTGCACAGCGACGTTACATTTTGCAATCAAACGACGAAGAATGCTCTCCACAGGAGATATTTGAAGATATCCTGTTCAATGATTACAAGGACGATTACTCGGAACGCGCAGCATTTTTGGTGGAGTTTTTGCTGAAACGCTCCATTCTTGTGGACAACGGCAACCGCTTCTACCACAAGATGTTTTTGGAATACTTCACAGCAGTGTATTACTACGAGCGCAGCATTTTGCGCAGAAAAGTAGCCGATTACGACGTGTTTAACGAGTTGTTTGCGCACTATTCCGACCCATATTGGGCACAGGTAATAAGCATGTTCCTGATAAAAACCGACAGCTTGATGAACGGCACGGAAATGTGCAATTTGTTGAATGAGTTGATAAAATCGGGCAACATTGTTGATTACACTTTGCTGCTGGACACCTGCGAGGGGCTTGGCAACAACAAGCAGGATGCGCAAGTTGCAATTGTGTGCGATATTTTGAAAAAATCTGCCGAAAAGATTTACCCGCCATACGGACCGCTGTTTTGGTACGTGCCCACCTATTCGCTGTACGAGCAGGCACTGCTTGCGCTAAATATGTTGCAGGGCAATGCTGCTGCACTGGCGCTGGTTCGAGACGTGTGCTACATTTACGGACAGAAAAACACGCTAGCCGACATCACAGATAAGGTAGACGGCAAGGCTCTACTTAGCAGCGCGCCAAGCCTTAAAGGCGTGCGCAGGGCACTGTGTGAAATTTTCTATTTAGGTAACACCAACTACACCGACGGGAAGAATATATACCCCCGTTGCTTCAACGTGGCGGAAACACTATCTATGCGGGACAACAGCTGCGGCGTTGGCGGAAAGATGAGCGAACCCTTTAGAGACGAGCTGGGGCTGTACAGCCACGAAAGCTACAACGAGCTAAACGGCGAATACATGGGGTTTGTTTCCTGCCCGTACGATCTTGACAAGGTAGAGCAAACCCTGCGCGCTAAAGCCACCCGACGCGTAACAGGCATTGCCTATTCGCCAACGCATGCCCTCAACAGCGCTACTGAACGAAATCTGAACCCAGTAGACAAGTTATTTGTTGAGGACCCAATTAAATTTACCCATCCGCAATTCTTCAACCAAACGTGCGTATGCTACTACCCTGAAGACTTAGACATCTACAGCACTTCTAAATGTACGCTAAACAACAACGAACAATTGTTTAGCGTTAGCATTAGCGACTACGGCATACTGTACCTGTACGGTGACGTGACATTCCCGTTTAAGGACGAGTCTTGTATTTGTGATGAAATGTTCTTCGATTGCCACAGACTAAATGCCATCAAGCTTCCTAACAGTATTACTCACATTGGGGACAAGGCTTTTTCTGGAAGTAGTCTTGTGTCAATAACTTTGCCCGACAACCTAATAACGCTAGGCGAGGGTGTATTTCTCTGTTGTCAAAACCTTACCTCCGTCTTTGTACCCAGCAAGGTCACACAGTTGAAGGAAAACACTTTTGAAAACTGTTTCAGCTTACATACCGTTGTGTTACCTAGCCACTTACGCTCAATAGATAAACGGTGTTTTGGTTGGTGCACGTCATTACAAAAAATCAACATACCTAGCTCGGTAACGGAAATAGGAGAAGAAGCGTTTAGAAATTGTTCGTCCCTTGTAGAAGTGTATCTTCCTAGCGGTATAACCACAATAAGCAGCGATTGCTTTAACGCATGTGTAAGCTTGAAAGATGTAACAATTCCCCAAAGCGTAACACAGATACATGTAAACGCCTTTTACGGCTGTGTTGAACTGTCAAGCATACAGGCACCAGGCGTACAGGAAATAGCCTATGCCGCATTTAGCAATTGCAAGGCGCTAAACAGTGTCCGTTTCGGCACATTGACATCAATTGGCGCGCACGCTTTTGCCGAATGCGACAGCTTGTCGCAGGTGACACTGCCCGACAGTTTGTCAATTATCAGCAAATTTGCGTTTGCGGGATGTAAAAAGTTAACCCAAGTAACAATACCCAACAGCGTTAAGCAAATTGAGGGTGGAGCTTTCATGAATTGCTCTGCACTGGCTAGTATTGACATTCCGTCCAGCGTAACCGTTGTTGGAAACCAAGCCTTTTACGAATGTGCGCAACTAGTTAACGTGAAATTGCACGACGGACTGCAATTTGTAGATAACTACGCATTTAGCAAGTGCAACAGTCTACGAGAAATTTACTTGCCTGACAGCGTAACTCAAGTGAACAACAGCTTTCAAGATTGTGAAGCTCTTGCTAAGGTACATCTGCCCTGTAGCTTGACTAAACTAGGCACCTCAATATTTAGCGGTTGCTTGTCACTGGAAGAAGTACACATTCCCTATTCCGTCACGGTAATTGGCAGCAGCGCATTTGCAGGCTGTGCTAAATTGAAAAAAATAGCACTGCCACAGTCGCTACTTGAAATTGACCGTTTCGCTTTCCACAAATGCATTGCGCTTTCCGCAATTGATATACCTGCATCGGTGCAAAAAATTGGCTCTGCCGCATTTTACGGCTGCGCAAATTTACAATCGGTGCGGCTACACAAAGGACTGGCTACGATTGAACACGGAGCTTTTAACGGATGTGTGAAGCTTAGAAAAATTGTTATCCCACACACTGTCAACAGCATTGACTTTAGCGCATTTGACAACTGTGACAAATTGAAGATAATCGTTCCGCAAACTTTCAAGCCCTTGGCAGACAAGTGGACACCGCCGAAAAACTGTCGAATACGCTTTGTTAGGGTAAAAACATCTACACTTACGCTTCACGAAGGTATGACGGAAGTTACCCCCGATTTAATTGCCGACAAAAACGCAAAACAAATCATTATTCCCAACGGCGTTGAGGAAATAGCTGACGAAGCCTTCCGTAATTGCGCTACTCTTACCGAAATTACACTGCCCGATAGCGTCAAGCGTATTGGAAACTTCGCATTTGCCGACTGCAACAATCTCGAAACCGTGCACATGGGGGAAGGATTAACTACAATTGGACGCTTTGCGTTTAAAAACTGTCCAAACTTGCAAAATATAACCCTGCCCGACAGCGTAACGACGCTTGGCGCCTACGCTTTTTCAGGTTGCAATATAAAAAGCATACGCCTTTCAAGTAATCTAAAGGTTATTGCCGACGGTACATTTAAAGATTGCACCCTTGCGGAGCTTACCCTGCCCGAAGGGGTGACGGAACTTGGTGACAGCGCGCTATCTGGTTGCAAGCTTAGCAAATTGACACTTCCATCCACTATCAAAAAGATTGGCGAAAGAGCATTTAGTTATTTGAGCGGTATTGACGATATTGTTATCCCTCACGGCGTGACGGAAATTGCTCCAAGCATGTTTTTCAGCTGCTTTGCCAAGCGCATAATACTACCTCACGGTTTGGAAACAATTGGTGCCAGCGCCTTTTTCGATTGCCGTATTTCCCAATTGACTATTCCCGAAACTGTGCAAAAAATAGGTTTCAAAGCCTTCATGGCATGTGGTAACCTGCGGGAACTCTACCTTCCAGACAGCGTTACCGACATACAAACAGAGGGCAAAACCGGCGAGTATGGGGCATTTGCCTCGAGTGGTATAAAGAAGGTACGCCTGCCACGTTCAATGAAAGAAATACCGCGCAAACTGTTTCAACATTGTCACAACTTAGAAGAAGTCGATATTCCTAGCGGTGTCACGGAAATAGGGCAAGAGGCTTTTGCCAACTGTGACAAATTGCGCACCGTACGCCTGCCCGACACGTTAGAGCTTATATGTTTCGACGCCTTTGTCAACTGCAAAAGCTTGACAGACGTGACAATACCCAACTCGGTGAAATACATACAAAGGGGCGCTTTTGCTAACTGTACAAGCTTGACAGAAATTAGCTTCAACGACAACTTGGATGAACTGGGAGCAATACAATTAAAAGATTGGGACTTTGTGTTTCCTTCGTGGAGGAGATTTAATAGAGAAAGCGCTCTTGGCGTATTTGAAAATTGCGAAAGCCTTACGAAAATTCACCTGCCAAGTGAATTGACCGTTGTGGACGAAAACCTGTGCGCAGGCTGCACAAATTTACAGGAAATTGAAATACCCAACGCAGTTACAGAAATTAAAAAGCTTGCTTTTGCACATTGCATTTCACTAAGAACGCTGACAGTACCCACTTCTGTAATTAACATTGCCGACGATGCCTTCGCCGACACACAATTAGAAACACTGACCATAAGCAGAAACTTTGAAAACAAAATAGACAGCTTGTTCAGTAACAACAAACCCAAAAAGATAATTTACATTTAATTCACAACAAAAAAACACCCCATTTGTTGCATTGTTCGACAAATGGGGTGTCTTTTTCTATTTCCTACTCGCCCCATCGGCGAGGTGGCCTCCGCGGCTAGCGGGCTTCAGCAGCTAAAGGAACGGGGCGCCGGTCGGCAATGAAGATGACACCAACGGTGCCGGGTCCGCAGTGAGAACCGATAATCGGTCCCACTGTTTGGCGCACAATCTTTGCCTCGGGGCGTTTGTCACGTATCATTTGCGCCAAGATGTCGCCGTCCTCGGGACAGTCGGCATCCAGAACGTAAACGCTGTACTCCGTACCCGTAAGGTCGGCAATGACACTATCTGCCATTTTCCTGAGGGCCTTGCGCTTACCTGTAATCTTTTCAAAAACCTTGAGGCTGCCCTTTTCGTCTATTGTAAGTATGGGCTTGAGCGACAACAGCGTTCCCGCAAATGCGGCAATGCCGGAGAGCCTTCCGCCACGCTTGAGGTGCATGAGGTCGTCTACAACGAAGTAAACGGAGCTCCTGTCGCGAAATTCCGTGAGCTTAGCAAGTATTTCCTCGTCGCTTGCGCCTGCGTTTTTGAGTTCGGCAGCGTACTCCATTTGTATGCCCGCACCAAGACAAATCGACTTAGTGTCAAACACGGTGCACTTGCGCTCGGGATATTTATCCTTTAAGCGATTGAGCGCTGTTTGCAAATGGTCGAAAGTTGCGCTCATGGCGTGCGAAAAGCTAACGTACAGCACATCTTCGCCTTTGCTGAAATACTTTTCCAATATTTCCACGTATTCGTCGGGATTGAGCGCCATTGTGGTGGGAACTTCACCGTTACGAACGGCGTTGTAGAATTTTTTGAAATCGGTGTTTTTGCCCAGATCGTAGTAGTAAACCTCACCGCCGTAGGAATAGGGCATGGCGATACAGTCTACGCCAAGCTCCTCCTGACGTGTGTACCACAAATCTCCGTCAGCATCACAAATAAGTACACTCATTGTTTTTTCTCCTGTTCGTCTATCTTTTGTTGTTCTTTTTGCGCAAGACTGTTGGTGTCCACCTTGCCGCGGAACACCACAAACTGTTGCCACAAAAATTCTAATACAAAATTAATAATCATGCAAGTGCCAAGGCCTACAATGTAGCCCCAGTCGCCAATACTTGACAAGCCCTGTTCCACCATTGCAACGTACCATATCTGGAAAGGATAAAAGGGTACGTAGAACAAAAATGCCAACAGCATTGCAACGGGTACGTTGTTTGCCGCTTTGAAAGTAAACTTGCGGTTAAATGTAAAGTTCCACAGCACGGACAATGCTAAACCGACAGTGTCGGCAATAAAAGTGCTTGTCGGTTGTTCGATGATAAACATCATCGTTGCTTCGGGGTCCATGACCCTGTCCAATATTACCAGCTTTAGCAGTAGCGAGCTAACCGCCTGTATCACACCTGCCGAAATGGAAAACAGCGTGAACTTTACCGCGCGCCACAGCTCCTTTTTATTGATTGCCATAACACTCACCTACTTCAACAGTTGTATGGAAATATCCAATCTGCGGAGGGTTTCCGCTTTGCCCAGCAACTCGGCGATTTCGCTTGCACCGCCCGGGGTTGCAGCCAGCCCCGACAAAGCAACACGCGCGGGCCACAGCACCTTGCCGTTCTTTAGACCCTGTGCTTCCGCTAGCTGAACTAGCGCTTCGTACAGGTGTTGATTGTCCCAAACGCTAACTTGGGTGAATTTTTCTTTCACCAGGGGCAGGATTTGGCGTGCTGTATCCGCATTTGTCTTTTGCTTTTGGTTGTCGTACAGTGCACTGTCAAAGGGAGGAAATTCCGCCAAAAAGCGCAGCTTGTCCTCAATTTCGCCAAAGGTTTCGATACGGCTTTGGATAAGCTTGCACACAAGTGCCTTGTCGAAATTCTTGAGGTAGCAACCCTCAATCCACGGCGTTGCGTACTCGGCAAACGCTTCGGGGGTCATCTCCTTGATGTACAGGGAGTTGAGCCAAGCAAGCTTCACGGGGTCGAAGATAGAGGGGCTCTTGTTTATGCCTGCTATGTCGAACTTTTCCAGTAGCTGCTCAAAGGACATCTTTTCGCTGTCGTCCTTGGGCGACCAACCCAATAGCGCAATGTAGTTGATGATTGCATTCTTTAAAAAGCCCTTTTTTACCAGGTCCTCGTAGCTAGCGTCGCCGTTGCGCTTGGACAGCTTGTGTTGCGCGTCCTTCATGATGGGCGGCATGTGAATGTACATGGGGCGCTCCCAACCGAACGCGTCGTACAGCAAATTGTACTTGGGCGTGCTGGAAAGGTACTCTATTCCGCGCATAACGCAGTTGATACCCATGAGGTGGTCGTCGATTACGTTTGCGAAGTTGTAAGTGGGCATACCGTCGGACTTGATAAGAATTTGGTCCTCAAGTTCACTGTTTTCGATGGTGATGTCGCCGTAAACTGCATCGTGGTAGGTGGTGTTGCCTGTTACGGGCATGTTTTGGCGAATAACGTACTTTTCACCGCTGTTTATCCTGCGTTCCACCTCTTCGGCGGACAGATGCAAGCAGTGCTTGTCGTAGCGGCGCGCGCCGTTTACATCGGGCAGGCTTTGCAAGCGTTCCTCTGTGCAGAAGCAGTAGTAAGCGTGTCCGCTTTCAACCAGCTTTTTGGCGTAGTAAAGATATTCGTTAGCGCGCTGACTTTGAATGTACGGACCGTATTCGCCACCCACATCGGGACCTTCGTCGTAATGCAGACCCGTCTCGTGGAGTGTCCTGTAAATGATATCCACTGCGCCTTCAACGTATCTGCCTTGGTCGGTATCCTCAATGCGCAATATAAACTTGCCGTTGTTCTTTTTTGCGTACAGGTAGGAATACAATGCGGTGCGAAGCCCGCCAATGTGCAAATATCCCGTGGGGCTGGGCGCAAATCTTGTGCGTAATTGTGTCATGTAGTAAAACCTCACTGTTTAAGTGTATTGTTGTATTTGTCGGAAATCATATCCATGTCGCCCGATTTGTAAAAGCTGTAATACTCCTGGCGCTTGTTGAAAATCATGTGCTCAAGCAACGCGATGTTCATTGTTGCCAGTGCAAAGTAAAGCTTTTCGGTGAAGTGTATGTCATCGCTGCTGGGTTGGCATGGACCGTTGCTGTGACAGTGAAATAGCAGCACGCCCGCAGCGTTCAGTCGCATTGCTGTGCTGACAATCTTTTTCACGTCGATGTTGACCTCCTGCGTGCTGTCGGACGTAAACTCTTCCTCTTGCAAAAAGGTTGTGTCTCCGTCCACATACACTACCACCATTCTTTCGTAAATGCTTTCGGATATGGCGGACTGAACGTATTTTATTATTGAGGCAACGCCCTTTAGCTTGGACTTTTCCTGCTCGTCACGCCTGTAACGGTGAAACACTTCCTTGATGATGGCAAGGTTGCACGCCGTAACTACACTTACACCCTTTACCGTCATTAGCTGTTCGGGCGAAGCGTTGAGCACACCGGAAAAGCCGCCGAACTTGCTAAGCAAATTGTGCGCCAGCTTGTTGGTATCCTTGCGCGCAACTGAGCCAAATAACAGCAGCTCCAGCACCTCGTGATCCTGAAAGCTACTTGCACCTTCCTTTATAAAGCGCTGCCGAAGTCGCATGCGATGTCCGTCGTTTTCGTGAGCCATGGTTTATCCTTTGTATAAATTGTTGTAAATGTGATAATATGATAGCACAATCTTTATATTTTGTGTATAATATGAGCGAAAAAACTTGCTTGCAAGAGTTTTTGAGCGAATCATTACATCACAAACGGCTTTTTGCGTTAGCAAAACAAAGTGCCGTTAGGTACTTGCGAAAACAGTGTCTTTCGTAGCCGTTTTGTGATATAATATAAGTACAAAAATTTACAACTCTCGGGGTTTATTATGAAAGATGCAAAACTTATACTAAACGAACAGTTTGACGAGCTTGTTGCTACACTGCAAAAAGTGATATCCTTTAACACCGAAAAGGGTGTAGCGGCAGACGGTGCGCCCTTTGGCAAAAATGTTAAAGATTGCCTTGACTTTGTACTGGAGTTGGCTTCCGCACAGGGACTTGCCACTTACGATTGCGACGGCTACGCAGGTCACGCTGATTTTGTTGGTTCAACAGGCGAAGTACTGGGCATACTGGGACACCTGGACGTTGTTCCATCAAAAGCGGAGGAATGGAAGCATGCTCCGTACGCTGCGGAGATACACGACGGCAAGCTGTACGGTCGCGGCACAATGGACGACAAAGGTCCCATGATTGCCTGCCTGTACGCCGTAAAAGCACTGAAAGAAGCGGGCTTCAAGCCCAGCAAAACTGTCCGCCTAATTTTCGGTTGCGACGAAGAAAGCGGCATGCAATGCGTGGAGCATTACTTTAGCAAAATGCCCTACCCCACCGTGTCATTCTCTCCCGACGGAGATTTCCCCGTTATCAACCGCGAAAAGGGCATTTACCAATTTGACATTATTTGCGGAAGATTGCCAAATGGGGTAACAATATCGGCAGGTGAACGCGCAAATGTCGTTCCGTCGCTGTGCACTGCGACTGCCATCGAGGCACTAAGGGGTGGTGAATGGCAAGGAGTTACTTGCGAAAAAACGTCGACCGGCTACACCTACACCGCTTCGGGCAAATCTGCTCACGGCAGCACACCTAATGAGGGCATAAACGCAACACATGTGTTGCTCAAGGTACTTGCAGCCAACTATCCCGACAACGCAACGCTACGTTTCCTTGCTGACAAGGTTATCGACACAAGCGGCAAGGCGTGGGGAATTGACCTAAGCGACAAGGAGAGCGGAAAGCTCACCTGCAATCTTGGCGTACTGAGGACGGCAACTGACGGCACCGTTACCGCAACTGTGGACATTCGTTTCCCCGTAACCTACAAGTGTGACCAAATGTATCAAATTTTGCGTGAGCACACCCCCAAGGAATTTACTATCCGTCCCGTGCACATAAGCGAGCCGCTATTTGTTCCGTCAAACAGCCAGCTTGTGACAACGCTCATGCGCGTGTACAACAGCGAAATGAATGTCAACCTTGAACCGCTTGCAATCGGTGGCGGTACCTACAGCAGATGCCTGCCCAACTGCGTGGCATTCGGTCCGCTGTTCCCCGGCGAAGAGCAAACAATACACATGCCCAACGAGTGCATAGATTTACACAATCTGCGCAAGATGGCGGAGCTGTATCTTGAAGCTATCTACGAACTGGCCAAGTAATCTCCGCAAACAAAGGAAAATTCATGAGAAATTTCAAAAAAAGCAGTCTTTATGAGGGCATATCGGCATTTTTGGGCGTGTGCACTGTTATTTTTATTGTAATAGCTGTAAGTAAATCTAACATCAGTGCTACAGCGCGAGTTACTTTTCGCGTTCTTGCCCTATTTTCGTTTGTCTGCGCAATTGTATTTTCAGCACTTACAATTGTCGAAAGAAGAAAGAACGGTAAAGTACAAAATAGAGAAACCGCTGACGTAGACAAATTTTTGCAATTTCGCAAGAATTATTTAAACACCCAATGTGAGGGCGATATCATTACGCTTAAAGTTCTTACCGGCTATAATATAGGCGGGGCGGCAAAGTCAAGAGGTGAAGAATATTATTCTTCGTCTGTAAAATGCATTGCTTATATAAATCAAAACAATGAACTTGTACAAGATGACATTACTTTTACCTATTTTTTGCTAAATACAGCGCATTTGCAATTTTTACATATAGAAAATTTGCACTGTTACAGCATTAAATGCAAAAAAGTAAAGGATAGAAACTTATATTATATTATTCAACTAAAGAAAACCAAAGAAAAAAGATTTGAACCGATTATCGAAGAAGAGTCAAGACCCATCGTAATCTCTGTAAATGACACGGAGTTTAAGTTTGACAAAATTCTTTCGTGGTATGACGGAAAAGTAGAATTTAACGGTTACACTATCGATATATCATTGAAGCCGAAAGAAAATACGCTTGATGCAACAACTTCGGTAGCGACTTACAAAAGGATAATGGAAGGTTGGGATAACTTCTACAAAAAGGTGCTAACCAGGTGCGCAAACGAGCTGGTAGAAGGGGCAAACGAATGGCGAGACGAAGATGATGAGCATGAAATAACCGCAGAAGAATTCCTACGTAGAATAGACACAAAAAAACTATCGATTAGTATTGACGGCAATAACTATACACTTTACTTTGATGACGACAATCTATTTTGGGGACACACCATAGTTTATGACGGAAATATCGAAAACGATGAGTTTAGCATAAATATAGAAGGTTAATGTTTTCCTTAATATATCTATTCAAAAAAAACTGATACGCCAATCAAAGCGTATCAGTTTTTTTATTTGTGTTATGTTATTTGTTGCGCAATAACTCTACTATTTCGCTAAGCAGTTGTTGTTCCGTCTTGGGAGCGTTTGCTGCAGCCTCTTCAGCTGCTATGCGTGCTGCTTCTTCGTCAGCTGCTGCCTTTTCCTTAGCAAGTGCTTCAATTTCGGCAAAAGTTTTGCCTTCTTTTCTCAAAGCCTTTACTTCGTCTTTGGACAGGGGAGCGAACCTTTCCTTGCTTTTCTTAACGCCGTCGTTAACTTTGTTGATTGCCTTGACAATCAGGAACAGAACAAACGCAATGAGCAGGAAGTTAATGATTGCGGAAATAAATGCACCCCAATCGATGTAAATTGAATTTGCCAGGTCAATAATCTGCTCACCGTTTTCCGCAGTTGTGTAGGTAGCTTGAAGCATTGTAACTGCGCCTTCCATGCCCTTGCCTCCTGTAACAACAGCAAGGAACCAGTTGATTAACGGCATCAAAATTTGGTTGGTGAGCGCCGTAACGATTGCGCTGAACGCACCACCGATAATAACGCCGACAGCCAGGTCAACTACATTACCGCGTGAAATAAATTTTTTAAATTCAGCAAAAAACTTTTTCATAATTTCTCCTTTTGAATTTATCTTTTAGTTTTTCACTATTATAGCAAAAGAACACACTTCTTGCAATGATTTTTTAGTCCTCGTCGAAGAAATAGTGTTTTATTCCTTGCTTATCCTTGTAGGCAAGTATTGTAGACAGGTTGACGTTTTCGGTGCTTTTGAAGATGTTTTGTTCAATTTCGGGGTCGACCGTTGCAAGCGCACGGATGAGCTCCTTTACCTTTTTGCGTTTGGAGCCTGTGTTGCTGTTTGCCTGACACACATCCGACGTGCAGGTGTCGGTAAACTTGCAAGCGCATTGGATAAATTGCAAATTGTAAAAGTCGCGCCACGCCTTGATGTCCTCTTCGCGAATTAGATACATGGGGCGAATAAGTCGCATACCCGCAAAGTTAGTGCTGTCCACACGGGGCATCATTGTTTGCATTTGTCCGCCGTACAGCATGCCCATCAGCGTTGTTTCGATTACGTCGTCGTAGTGATGCCCAAGAGCTATTTTATTGCACCCAAGTTCTCTTGCCTTGGAGTACAGGTGCCCTCTACGCATGCGCGCGCATATGTAACAGGGCGACTTTTCAATGTTGAACACGTTTTCAAAGATATCCGTTTCAAATACGGTAATGGGTACGTTTAACACCTTTGCATTGCGCTCGATGATTTCGCGGTTGGCGGGGCTGTATCCCGGGTCCATCACCAAAAACACCAGTTCAAATGGGAACTTGTTGTGGCGTTTCAGCTCCTGAAACAGCTTTGCCATGAGCATGCTATCCTTGCCGCCGGATATACACACGGCAACCCTGTCGTTGGGCTCCAACAAGCGGTAGGTTGTGATTGCCTTGGCAAACTTGGTAAACAGCTTTTTGGAAAACTTGGTGCGTATTCCGTTTTCCACCTGCGCAGCTGTATCTTGCGCAAGATCGCTAACGTGCGTCTTGAGCCAAGCAACGTAACCGCCCTCCAGGTCGTAGGCGTTGTAGCCCTTTGCACACAGCTGCTCCACCACGTCGCAACTAAGTTGCCCTGTGCGACAGTACACAACAAGCTGCTTGTCTTGCGAAAAGTTTATTTTGTCAATATCCGCAATTGGGATATTTATTGCCCCGGGGATATGCCCGTAGGAAAATGCGTCTTCACCCCGAATATCCACTATTTGCATGCTGTCCGCTTCCAGCTTGGACAACTCTTGCGCTGTAACCTTGTTCATAATCTTCTTCCAATTGTTTGTTGATGTTTGTTTCGTTACTTTATTTTAACACAAATACCGCGTTGTGTCTAAAGGATTATTGACAAAAAAGATGTTTTCATATAGTATGATAACGTGAGATATGTGCGCAACACTTGTTCCGTGTAGCAACCTATCCCACATAATTTTTATAAGAGGTGTATTTATGAGAAGTTTTACTACTATTGATTTGCAATATGCTCACAGATTTTACGGATTTAAGGGAGAAGCGCAATATTTGCACGGACACACAGGTGTACTCACCATTGAGGTTGAGGGCTCCATCGAAGCGGGTGTAAACATGGTATTCCCCTGCAATGAGATAAAGAAAACCGCATGGGAAGTGTTGCAAAACTTTGACCATGCACTTGTTTTGAGAGAGGACGATCCTCTGTTGCCTGCAATTTTGGGTGTTTACGAAAAGCAAGGCATCAGAAACGGCGCACCCACCAACAAGCAAAAAGGCCCCGCTTTCAAGACAGAGCTTGCAACGGCATATCCCGAGTGCAGACTTGTTGTAACCAAGGAAACAATGACCGTCGAAGGTATGATAAGGATTGTTTACGACCTGTTGAAGGACAAGCTCAACATTGTAAAACTTACATTTACCAGTGGCGTAAACGGCGCAAGCCAGGAATACGAACCCAAGCAAGTTGCAGACCGTTGCCCCCTTTGCGGAATTGCATTGAACGCTAACGGCGCTTGCCCCAAATGCGGCTACAAGAAATAATCAGCGCATTATTTCAGCTGTAACATCAACTTTTTGCAAAATCACACTAACAACAGAAAAGGAACACGACTATGTGTTCCTTTTCTTGTTGGTCGAAGTGGCGGGATTCGAACCCACGGCCTCTTGGTCCCGAACCAAGCGCGCTACCAACTGCGCTACACCTCGATATATTGTTGGTTTAGTTTTATTTGTGTCAATTGATAGTATAGCAGTTGGTAACGCCCAAGGCGCTTCCTCGCTTCGGGTGATACCCTCGCGCGCTTTGCTAACAACAGCGCACTGTGCTGTTGTTTTAACGCTCCGCGCCAACTGCGCTACACCTCGATATATTGTTTGCTGTATTTCATATACCAATTGCCATGATATTTGTTTGCTAATGTATTATACAGTATAAAACTTATTTTTGCAACTAAAAGTACATATTCAAAGTAAAAACGGCAGAAATCAGTCTTTTGTCGCTTTTTATTTTTGCAACATCACTTCGCAATAGAAGTTACTTTCGTCAGTGATTATATTTAACGTAGCCCACAGTTGTCGGAAATTTACCGAAAAGATATTTTTTGCCTTGATTTTAATGCAAAAACAAGGTATAATAATTATTTAGTTACAAATAAATAATTACTACCTGCTACGCTGGCTAAGCGAAGTGAGGTGAGGAGAACAAATGAAAGTTGCAATAACCGGCGTTACCGGGAATATGGGTATACAGGCTCTTAAGGAGCTGTTGAAGATTCACGAAATCGAGCTGTTTAAGCTACTTGTATTCCCAAATGAAAAACGCTTGAAGGAAATAAAGAAAATATGTAAAGGGCAAATGCACCGCTTTCAATTTGTGTACGGCGGGCTGAATAACCGCGATGTGTGCAACGAATTGGTAGCGGACGTGGACTACGTTATAGGCATGGCGGCAGTTATACCTCCCCACAGCGATCAACATCCGCAGCTTGCAATCGACTGCAACGAAAAGGGCGTTTCCTGCCTTGTTGCCGCAATCGAAGCGCTGGGCGAATTTCAACCCAAGTACATCCACATATCTACCGTTGCGTTGTACGGCAACCGCAACTCCAAGCACATGTGGGCGCGGGTGGGTGACCCTTTGCTCATTTCCCCATTCGATATTTATTCTCTCACAAAAATGCGCGGTGAGTTCAGGGTGCTGGAAAGCAACATTCAGTACAAGACGGTGCTGCGCCAAACGGCAATGCTGCACAGCAACATGCTTGCGGACAACATGAACGACGGACTTATGTTCCACACCTGCTTCAACGCTCCGCTGGAGTGGGCAACGGCAGAGGACTCCGGACTGCTCATTGCAAATATCATCCGCGAGGACATGCACAACTTCGAACACCTCAAAGAAAAATTTTGGAACAGGTGCTTTAATATAGGTGGCGGACTCTACAACTGCGTAACGGGCTACGACGTATTAAACGACGGCTTTGAAATTATCGGCGGAACGGTAAAGCATTTCTTCGACCCCAACTTCAACGCTATCCGCAACTTCCACGGTGTGTGGTTTTACGACAGCAAGGATTTGGACGACCTATTCCACTACCAACGCCAAAGCACGGCTGATTTCTGGAAGCAGTTTAAGCGCGAACACGGCATACTGAAAGCCGGCAAGGTTGCACCGAAAAAGCTTATTAAGAAATTCGCCATTGAACGTCTTTGCAAGGACCCCAACAGCCCCAAATACTGGAGAAGCCACAACGACGAAGCAAGGATGTACGCGTACTTTGGCGGAACGGACATCTACGACGAGCTCAGCAGAAAATGGGCAGATTTCCCCCTCATCAACGAGGGCAGGGACGAGCAAGGCGCGGCTATCGACTACGCACAACTCAAAAATCGCGATGCTGCCCCCATGGTTGACATTGGTTACGACCCAAGCAAACCTGTTTGCTACGAGGACTTGGCGCACATTGCGGAAATGCACGGTGGCAAGCTCATTTCCAGAAAAGAGGACATACCCAAGAAAGGAATTCTTAGCGACAAGCTGGAATGGGAAAACAGCGACGGGCAACGCTTTGTTGCGCGCGGATACACTGTCCTAGCAGGACACTGGTGGAACCCCAGCTACGTCAAGTACTGTTGGGACTTCGACAGGCTGGCAAAAATGGACAAAATCTACGCTCAGATTTGGTACGACAGCCACGGCAAGGACGAAGACAAATTCTACTACCTAGACGAAAAATTTGAAGCTCATTACAGGAAGATAAAATGAAAATACTGATATGTTACTTTTCGGGTACGGGAAACACCCGCAAAGTTGCGGAAAAATACGCATCAACATTTGCCGAGCTGGGACATGAAGCTGAGCTGGTATCTGTGGACGGCTTGCTGGACGGCAAAACACTACCTGAGGAGTTTTTAACTCAGATTGAAAATGCCGATTTAATAGGCTTCGGCTACCCGGTACACGCATTTAACGCGCCTGCTGTCATGCTTAAACTGGCAAAAAAGCTACCCAGGTTGACAAGTGCCAAGCGTGCCTTTGTGTTCAACACGTCGGGCGAACCGTTGAGGTTGAACAATATTTCCTCAATAAAATTCACCCATATGATCAAACGCCGCAAGTACACGGTGTTTGCCGAGTACCACTACTGCATGCCCTACAACATCATTTTCCGTCACACAGACGAAATGGCGTACAGAATGTGGAAAACGGCACAGCAGCTTATCCCACTTGACGTAAAGCAGATTGTGGAGCTCACTCCGCACACGCTGAAACGCGTAGCCTGTGGTGCGTTTATTGCATGGGTAATGCGCTGTGAACATTGGGGTGCACGCCTGAACGGTACCCAGTACAAAATAAAAAAGCAGTGCGTACACTGCCAAAAGTGCGTAAATATTTGCCCCACTCACAACATTAAGATTAGCAAAAACGGCACGCTGAAATTCGGCAAAAACTGCCTGATGTGCATGCGTTGCGCACAGCTTTGCCCCAAGGATGCAATAAAGACAGGTTGGTTCAACAAGTGGAAGGTAAACGGCGCCTACACCTTTGAACAGCCGACAACCGCACAGGAGCAAAAGTACAACAAGATGCTTACCATTGCGTACGACAAGTACTTTGCCGAGTGCGAAGACCGCATAATGAATGAACAGTAATTACAAAGGACGCTTGAATTTAACCAAGCGTCCTTTTTGTTATCTATTGTATATCTTATCTCTTATATCCTTTACTTGCGATGCGGTGATGTCATTTGTTTTGATTTCCTCACTGATTTTGTCACGCGCATGCATAACGGTTGTGTGATCCCTGCCGCCGAAGTACTCACCAATGGATGCAAGCGGCATGCTCTGTCCCAAAATGTCGCAAATGAGGTAAATGCAAATCTGACGGGGAACGACAATTTCCTTGTTCTTTTTCTTGCCGATTAGCTCTTCGCGCTTTACGTGGAAGTACTCGCAGGTGGCGTTTACAACGTGGTCGATTGTGATAATATCGTTACTGGAATCGGCGTAATCTCTCAATGCGTCGTTGACGATGCTCATGTCGTTGGGGTCGCCGCCAACCAGCGTGGAATAGCTGATAATGCGGTTGAGCATACCTTCCATTTCACGAATGTTGTTGGTTATCTTTTCCGCAATGAGGGACAGCACCTTTATGTTCAAGGCGTACCCCTTGTTGTTGCACTTCTTTTGCAAGATGGCAATACGCGTTTCCAAATCGGGCGCTTGGATATCTGCAATTACGCCCATGCCAAAGCGTGTTTTCAGCCGTTCCTCAATCTTGATTTCCTTTGGGGGACGGTCACTGCTAAGTATAATTTGCTTGCTGTTAAGATACAGCTCGTTAAAGGTGTGGAACATCTCTTCCTGTGTGCTGTCCTTATTTGCCAAAAACTGCACGTCGTCCATCATGAGGACGTCCAGCTTGCGGTACTTGTCGCGGAAGTTTTTCATTGAGCTGCTGTCGTTAGACGTATCGCGAACCGACTCGATAAACTCGTTGATGAACTGGTCGCAAGCAACGTACATTATCTTCTTTTCGGGGAAGTTGCGCTGCAAATGATTGCCAATTGCGTGCATCAAGTGAGTTTTACCCAAACCGACGCCTCCCCACAAAAATACGGGGTTGTACTTTGTGCCGGGGTTATCCGCAACAGCGCGCGCCACCGCTTCGGCGTATTCGTTGGATTTACCTATGACGAAATTTTCAAAGGTGTACTGAGAAACAAAGCTTACCTTTTCCTCCGTGTCGGAAACGTAGCTGGAGGATACGGGTATATCCACCTCTTGCTGTACGTTGCCGATGTGGGGCAGATCCTCTTCTGTGATGATTTCCACGTCGATAATGGAGGGGAAAACCATGTTGGTGCATGATTTCAGTATGCCCTTGTAATTGTTGTCAACGATGTTTTTGATTGCGCGGTTAACGGTAAGCAAAATGAGCCTGTCCTTGTAAATTCCCACAGGCTGCAGGCTGTTGATGTACAAGTCGTACGCCAACGTCGACGGTGTTTTTGCCTCCGCTTCCAGCAAAATGTTATTCCATATTTGATTTATCTTTAACATATTAGATATTGTATCATTTTTGCTTACATTTTGCAACAAACAAAATAGACAACAAGCAATTTATTTTTGAACAAAAAAGAATGATACCGATAAGTACCATTCTCAAAAACTTATAATGGGTTGTTATTTATTTAATGTGTAGGTTGCTGTAAGTACGCACCTTTTACCGTCGGTGTCGGGGTGAAGCTGTCTTTCAAAGGTGTATCCCTCACTTTCAAGCGCAATTTCCAAAAACGCAAGGAAAATACCTATATCCACCTTGTTCCAGTGCTTGAACAATACGTTGGACAAAAGGGGTGTTTTGCCCTTTTCGCGGTACACTTTCAAGGTGTTGCCTTGCTCTACCACTTTCCAGGGCTGACTGTTACATGCACTTGGCGCTAACCTAGCAATCTCCGCTACTTCCGCGTAGCCGTTGCCGTTCCAAAATGCCGACACATCTTTGCGGTTAAATTCGTCAAGATTTTTGCGGTCACTTTCTTCACACTTGCCGAATGACAGCATTATCGCGTATCTCTTGCCGTTGCGTTCCGTCTCGTTTACCTTGCCCATGCCGTACCAGCACACGCCTATATTTAACGTCGACAGGTACAAGTCCCACTGCTCCAGTAAATATCCCACATTGGCAAGCCACAAATTTTTTTCCTCACTGTACACGATAACACAGTACTCCGCGTTGAACTTGCAGTTTGTGGCGCTGCATGGCACAATTTCGCATTCCACCGAAATATCGGGTACTAGCGGTTTCGCCTGAGTAAGAAATTCCTTTACCTTTGCCAGTTCTTCCGTAGTAAGCTTTTCTTCTGAGTACTTGCGCACAGATTTACGTTTGTACACAGCCGATACAAGTTCTTTCATGTTTACTCCTGTAATATTTGGTCAGTTGCTACTTGCCCCACCGGCGCGGTGTCTTTTTTGCTGTTTCTGATGTACTGCGTCCACCTGATATATCCGTAGGTTGTGTTGGTCAGGTATCCTGCTTTGAGTATAAGCAAAATCCACTGTCCTGCAATGATGTTGATTACCGTTTCCAGTATTGCAACGATGTACCATGCTATCCACTGCTCGCGATAGCGGAAAAGTATCAACAAGCCGTTGGCAATCCCCACCGCGGATGCGCATGCGTCAATGTAGCACACTATGTTTTTGAGCGTGACGTTGGTTGCAAAAATTCCGCCGTCCACTTCAATTAGCGTGAGCAGGTAGCCTACTCCCACCGTCCACACAGCAATTGCAAGCACAATGAGTATATCCTGCCACCAGTTGAGCTTTTTGACAACGGTAAGCTCTTCCTTTTGTCTGTCGGGATGCCTGTGCCACATGACGAAGCTGATGATGTCGCACGGTATCCAGAACAGCAACGTAACCGCCATTGTCGCAAAACGGTACAGGCAGAAAATACACACAAGTATTTCCACAATTTCCACGGCAAGCGATACAATGAAGTTCCATTTGCTTTGCTTGGAAATGAGCAGCTCGCAAGTGATGTTAAATATTACGTCCAGTACGTACAGTACCGTTATCCAACCAACGGCAACAAGGAAGGAATTTTCCTTTACATTGTAGTTAAGTACCACATCCTCGATAGGGTCAGCATCCAGCTTGATAGACGTTGACTTGAACAGCACCTGATTATTTGCCGTGTTTACAACGGACACAACCAGCTGGCTAGCCTCTTCGTTATCACCGTCGAAGTAGCACTCAAATGATATTTCCGTATTGGCAGATATGACAATTGGGGTGTAATTTTGCGTTTTTTTGTCGTATGTTGCCAGCTTCAGCGTTAGCGTTTCCTCTTCCTCGGGGTCCACTGTGTGTTCGCCGTAGCCCGCAAGGTCAACCATGCTGTAGCTGCTTGTGCTGTCGCCGTTTTTAATATCTACGCCCACTATTACGTATTCCCCTGTAGTGCCGCTGAAGTTCAGCTCGTAAATATCTTCGGGTGAGCCCTGTACTGCTAAGTAGCTGCTGCTATCCAGTGTTACCGTGTATGTCGGCTCTTCCGACTCGGGAAACAAGAAGGCAAACAGTATCGCCAGTACCAAAATACTGAAAAACCATATTTTTTCGTAGGTGGTAAAGTATTTCCACAAATCTACACACCGCTGTTTAAAAGTTTTCTTTTGTTGGTCCATTGGTAGAATTTCCTTATTATGTCATACAAGGATTCAATTGTACCATACTGTTGTTTATAATGTCAATTTTTAGTCAAAACTTAAGTCAAAACATAAGGAGCAACACAATGAAACTTATTGACAGTCAAACATATCTTAACCTTGCAAAAGCATTTTCAGCGGAAACACAGGCAAGAACGCGCTACGAATTTATGGAATACGGCATGCGCTACAACGGCTACAAAACCATGGCGGAAATTGTGGACAGCATCGCCTACCAGGAATTTAACCACGCGCGCATGTTCTACACCTATTTGCAAAAGGCGTCCTCTAAGCCCATCAAAAATATCGACATCAGCGGCGGCTTCCCCTTCAAGGAAAAGTGGGACATACAGGAAAATTTGAAGTTTGCTGCCGACGACGAACACGTTGAAGCTTACGAAATATATATCCCCGCTGCCGAAGTTGCACGAAAGGAGGGGTTCAACGACATTGCAGAATTGTTCGACCTCACAGCAAAGGTGGAAATGCAACACGAAGCAATATTCAAAGAGCTGTACACTCAAATGAAAAACGGCACCCTGTACAAAAAGCCCAAAGAGGTAACCTGGGTATGCTCCGCCTGCGGACATACAGGCACAGGCAAGGAAGCCTGGGATACCTGCCCACTGTGTGGCGCAAAGCAAGGCACCGTCTGCCTCAAGCTCGAAAGCCTAAGTAACATGTAGGGGTACGTGTTGGAGAGTTTTACGCCTACGACACCAAAGCAATATGATTTTATAACACTATTTCAATTATTTTATAAAATTAAAAATAGTATTTTTATAAAATTCAGAATTAAATTACACAATTTTATAAAATAAAATACAAAAACAGCCTGTTTTTACAATAGGCTGTTTTTATTTATATTATTTAATCTTAAAATATCATTTTCATTATGACATTATCTTTGAGGCGATTAGAAACAAGCAATACGAGGCAAGGGAGCATTTACAAGGGGAGTGTACTAATCGTACATGACCCGCAGGAAAGCGGAACTTAACAAATTATTGCGAAGTTTATAACCGTCTCAAACTCACACTATTTGCTTGACGGGCAAAATGAAGTACAACACTTCGTCGCTATCCTTGATGGTGATTACGCAGCTGTTGTGTTGAGCAAATTCCATCTTGATTGTTTCAGCGGTGATAACCTTTAAGCAATCATTGATGTACTTGGAGTTGTAAGCGCAACGCACATCCTTGCCGGAAAGGGAAATTGTGATGTTTTCCTTTGCGGTACCGTATTGGCTTGTGGAGGAGAGGTTCATGTTGTACTCTTCAATATCCAGCACTACAAGATTGTTCTTTTCGCTGCGGGACATGATGGATGCCGTATTTAATGCGCGTTCGAAGTTCTCCTTGTTTACAAGCAATGTGGACAAAAATTCCTTGGGTACGATGTTGTCGTACTTGATGTACTGTCCTGCAAGCAGCCTTGTGTAAAGCTTGGTGTTTTCCATGCACACAAGCAGGTAGTTGTTTTCGATAAACACTTTCAATATGTTGTCGGAATCTGTCAACAGCTTGGACAGTTCGGACAAACTACGCGACGGAATGGTTGCGGAAATGTCGTCAACGCGCTCCTCAAGTACCTTTTTGCTCATTGCAAAACGGTAACCGTCTGTTGCAACAGCGGAAAGGGTGTATTCCTTAGCCTCGAAGTAAACGCCTCTAAGCATGGGACGGCTGTCGTCGGTTGCTACCGAAAAGATTACGTTGTTGATAATTTCCCTGAGGTTGGTTTCCTGGATAGCGAAATATTTTTCACTGCTGATATTCTCCGTTTCAGGGTAGTCGTCAATATCCAACGTGCCGATGTTACATTCGCTGTTGGCGGAGCTTATTAGCAAGCGATTGTCTTCAACCATTTCCAACGAAATGTCGCTGCCTGCTTCGGCAATGCCACGGATGTAGTCGCCAAAGATTCTGCCCGGTACCAAAAATGCGCCGCCCACGATTACGTTTGCGTCAATAGTCTTTTCTATTGCAAGGTCCTTGTCGGTAGCGTACAGTGTGAGCTTGTCGTTTTCCGCAGTAATCTTGATACACTCAAGTACGGGTGCAACGTCCTTAACGGAAAGAGCTTTGGATACCTTACCAACGGCATCGTTCAGATCCAGACTGTTTACGATAATTTTCATAATGAGTTCTCCTTTGAATGTGCCTTCACACAAGTAAAATTACTTTCTTCAAATAGTGTTGTTAATAGGGTGTGTGAATATGTGTTTTTCTTTTTTTATTGGGGTTAGCTTTGCTATATGTAGTGGTCGATTATAACACAGGTAACTGTATTTTGTATTATGCCACGAATAAGTTATGTGGATAAATTCCCCGAAAAATTCACACCCATGTGTTGATATTTTGTGAATTGTTTTTCTGTCCTAGCCGGACGGGCCCGCTCACGCCGCTCAGGCGCACCTCGCCGGTGGGGCGACTAGGGGAATGTTTACGCCTTACGGCGATATTTAATTCAATTGACTTTATTATACAATAACTTGTACCAAATTGCAATTGATATATTCAAGTTTTCAATTACACTTCTACTTTTCAAAGCTAATTTAATCGCCTTAATTGAACGCAATGTTGCAGACCGAAACAGCGGAGGCGAAGGTGTTCCGCTACAAAACAATCTGCAACAAGTACACGCATACAATTATATCTTGAACAAAAGCAAAAAGTATGCGTGTACGATGTGAAGCCGTTTTGTGTGGAATACCTGAGCCTCTATGCTATCTCAAGTGCTAATATCATCATTTCGTTGAAGCTGTTTTGACGTTCGTCGCTGGACAGCTCCTCACCTGTAAGCAGGTGGTCGGAAATTGTGCAGATGCAAAGCGCGTTTTTACCTGCGCGAGCTGCATTGAGATAAAGTGCTGCACTTTCCATTTCCACAGCAAGCACGCCCATTTTGCCCCATACAGCACTGCCTTCACCGTCGTCATAGAATGTGTCACTTGCCAATATATTACCTACTTTGTAGGTGTACTTCAGTTTTTTAGCGGTTTTAACGGCTTTTTCCAACAGTTGGTAGCTACAAATGGGTGCAATAGTTCCCGGCATACCGAATTGGTGTGCGTAGTTGCTGTTGGTGCATGCGCCCTGTCCGAAAACAAGGTTGCGAAGCTTCAAATCGGGGTGAATAGCTCCTGCCGAACCGATACGGATGATGTTTTCCACACCGTAGAAGTTGAAAAGCTCGTAGCTGTAAATACCAATAGACGGGATACCCATACCGCTAGCCATGACACTTACACGCTTGCCGTTGTAGTAACCGGTGTAGCCCTGCACACCGCGGACGTTGTTTACAAGCACTGCGTCTGTAAGGTAATGCTCGGCAATGTATTTAGCGCGAAGCGGATCGCCCGGCATGAGTACGGTTTTGGCGAAATCGCCTTCTTTTGCAGAGATGTGTGGGGTGGGAATTGGCATAATTAGCCTCCTTATATGTAAATTTTTCTAATATATAATTCTACATTGAAAAACAAGCGTTGTCAATACCCGAGCTTGTAATGTTTGGGCAAGCACTTGTTTATACTTATTCAATAACACTTGACTTAAAAGTTATTATTTGTTAAAATAATAAAATCTATAATTATGTACGCTTCGCCGAATGAGTAAACATCCCACAGTCGCTACAGCGGCTAGCGGGCACCACCGGCGAAGTGATAAAGGAGACAAAAATGAAAAGAACTTACCAACCCAAGAAAAGACAAAGAAGCAAAGTGCACGGATTTCGCGCAAGAATGAAGACCACCGGCGGACGCAGAACGCTTGCTAGACGCAGAAACAAGGGTCGTCATACTCTTTCGGCATAATAAGGTAACGCTTTGAAGTCTATTTACAGACTTAAAAAAAACTATCAATACAACTACGTGTACAAGCACGCCACAAGCGTTGCGGACAAGCACTTTGTAATGCTGTACTGCACCAATAACGCAAGGCTTAGCCGAGTTGGCTTTTCCGTCAGCAAAAAGTACGGTAAAGCGGTAGCACGCAACCGTATCCGCAGGCAGATGAAAGCGGCGGTGAGCGCAGTTATGCCCAACGTCTTGGCTGGGTACAACGTAATTTTCATACCCAGGCTGCACCAAGCCTACCTTTACGAAGACGTGTGCAACAGTGTACGGTATCTGTTCAAAAAGGCGGGGCTACTGCAATGAAATACGTTGCTATCGCATTGCTTAAGCTGTACAAGGCAACGCTATCCAAGCTTAAGGGTGGCAAAAGGTGCATTTACACCCCCAGCTGCTCGGTTTATTCCATGGAGGCGTACGAGAGGTTCGGCTTTTTTACAGGAAGCTGGCTCACACTAAAAAGGCTGTCGCGTTGCGCGCCCTGGGGAAAGGGCGGCTTTGACCCCGTGCCGATGAATTTACGCGGCAAGATCAAGTGGCATGTGTAGTTGTGGCTGAATTGACGGTTTATTAGGAGAAACAATGAATAAAAAAGCAAGAAACGTGCTTATGCTCGTTATATTGGCTATAGTATGCCTGTTTGTATTTGCAGCTTGTAACAAGGTTCCCGATATAAACAGCTACTCCGAATCCGACCTTGGCATAATGGGAAAACTGGTAAGGTGGATGCACAGTTGGATAGGCAACTATGGCTGGACAGTTGTTGTATTTACTGTATTTTTGAAGATATTAATGTTGCCATTTGATTTTTGGCAGCGTTATGCAGCTCGCAAAAGCTCCCTAAAAATGCAACAAATGCAACCCATAATTGAGGGCATAGACAAGCGTTACGGCGCAAACACACAGCGCGCCAACGAAGAAAAGCAAAAACTGTACAAAAAGCAAGGCTTTTCCATGATGTCCAGCTGTTTGCCCATGATAGTTTCGATGGTGATATTCATTATCATATTTGCAGGTTTGCGAAACTACTCTGCATATAGCAGCATACAGAATTTCAAAAATCTGTCCAACACCTACTACGAAACATATGCGGAACAGATAGCCGACACCGAGGGCGAGCACTACAGTGTGGAATTGAAAGAGGCTTACGACAAGGCGTACACCACCGCTCACGATTCGGCAATAAACGACGCTCAAGACGACGAATATACCGCTGAGCTAAAGGGAAAAATTGCAGGTATACTGGCAGCACAGGAAGTTAATGCCGATGCGTGCGAACACTTCAAGGCAGCAGCAATAGATGCGGTCAAAACTTACTACGAAAACAACCACGAAAGCTGGCTGTGGATAGAAAATGTTTGGCAGCCTGATACCTGGGCATCGATAATGCAACCGTATGAAGGCGGCGCATTTGCAGGCGGCGGCTTTTCCACTACTGTCAATTTGGAAAAATATCCCGACCATACAAAGGGTGAGGATACCTACAATATTATCCGCAAGGCAGTGCTTGAAACAGGCGGACACGGTAAAAACGGCACATGGAACGGATTTATGATACTTCCTTTCCTGTCCATTGGCTTGTCCTTCCTGTCGATATTCATTTCGCAACGCATGGAGCGGAAAAACCGTAAGGGCGAGGTTGTTCAGCAAAATGCTCAGCAGGCTACAACCAACAAAATGACTATGATCATGATGCCTCTTATTATGGCTTATTGCGGCTTTATCTACACGGGCGCATTTGCTATTTACATGGTGGTAAACTATGCAATGACGATACTCACCATTATCACAATGCGTTGGCCTGTTGAAAAGATGGTAAACCGAAGCTTTTCCAAAGACGACAAGAAGAATAAGTCGGGCAAGGCGACTTACATGAGGTAGCGACAATGAGAAAAAAGAGAGAGGATATAGTTGCAGAACAGTCGGTAACAGAACCAACTGAAGAAATAAACTGCGCAACTGCGGATGAACCAAGCAGAATACGGGAATTTTTGCAAACCGTACTTAACAAAATGGGTCTCAACTGCACTGTTGAAGCGCAGGAAAACGATGACGCTGTAGCGCTGGTCATTTCAGGAGAGGACGCGTCCGTTGCGATTGGCTACAGGGGAGAAACGCTGGATGCGTTGCAATATCTGTGCAGCCTGCAGTTGAACGGAAAAAACAGCAGCTTCAGGCGTGTAACGCTGGATGCTGAGGGCTACAGGGCAAAACGTGAAAAGACACTTGAGCGCCTGGCAATGAACCTGGAACAAAAGGTAAAGCGCACAGGACGTGAAGCTAAGCTTGAACCGATGAATCCGTACGAAAGGCGCGTTATTCACACCACTTTGCAAAACAGCAAATACGTTACCACGCAAAGTGAGGGACAGGGATCCAGCCGTCACGTTGTTATCAGCCCGATACAGCAAAACGACATTTTGAACAGCCCCAACGCTCCGCGCAAGACACTCAATTTTGTGTACCGTAGCGAGAAAAAAAGACGTCGCTAAACCTCGGTCCTTGCCGGACTGGCAAGTAGGGGCATATACAATAATAGTTAATAATAAAAAGCAAGTACCAAAAAAAGTACTTGCTTTTTCTATTCTGCGGCTATTCCGTCCGGCGCAGTAACCTCGGCGCTGTAACTAAGAGTGATATAAATTTTTTCGTAGTCTATGTCGCTCGAATCTTTCAAATGTTTGGTTTCGTAAGAAGCAGCAGTTAATTTACCGACGGAGAAAGAGAGCTTCCATACAGTATCTTTATTGTTGACAACTTCGGTTTTTTCGAACTTACCGTATTTCAGATTGTAATCTGAGTAATTGAGGTTGTTCAAACTAAATTGGTCAAGATAAGACAACAGAACCTGCCGTAGTTGCTCCAAAGCCTCTTCGTTGCTGCCGTAGCTATTAGAGGTTACTTCCCACTCTGCCGCGAGTACACCTTGACCGTTTTTGACGTAGTTTTTAACCTCAAGGCCCACTACTTCAACGTAGTGATTTTTGTAAGTGTGTTCTTTTACGTTGCCGAACAAATCGACAGTCTTGCAGTCTTGGGTGACGTACAACGCTCCATTTGTCTTGTCGTACGCTAACGTCCAGTTATCGTACATTTTATTTAGTCGCGCGTTCTTGGATTTTTCTCGATTGAAGCTAATTGTCAGTGAGTCACAGTTTTTGAGATAGTCCATTGCGTCGTTCCAATCTTGCTCGCTTTTGATACCACCGTGGCATGCGACTAACAGCAACGTAGACGAAACAATTAGTAGGGTTAATAACATTATTGTTGCAGTCCGTTTCATATTTGCCTCCTTTTAGATAAGTCTTAACATCTTTTGTCCTATTTATTACGCCTCACAATGGGCATTTTCTGGGCTGGTTTTGTCCGCGAGGGAATTTCCTTGGAGTGGGTTTTATTTTTCTGTATACAAGTATTGCGCGCTTGCTACCGTCGGGCAGGGTGAAATCGTGATGTGTTTCGAACTGCAAGCCAAGCAGCTTAGCCGCGTGCTTAGCACCGTCAATTTCCGACAAGTCCGTCTTGTAAGCGACAAAAACTCCACCCGGTTTTACAATTTGCGCAGTGTATTCCAACAATATATTTAACGGTGCCACAGCGCGTGCCGTTGCAACGTCGAATTGCTCTGAGTGCCCCCTTGAAAAGTCCTCGGCGCGCTCATGAAAAAAGCTTGCCTCAATGCCCAGTTCCTTGCACAATGCTTGTGTGAAATTTATGCGCTTGTTCAAGCTGTCCACAAGGGTTACTGTGATATCTTCGCGAGCAATTTTTAGCGGAATGGCGGGGAAACCTGCGCCACTGCCAATGTCGCAAACGCTTGCATTTTGCGGTATTGCTACGCTGCCTAGTATGCTATCTACGAAGTGCTTTTGCCACACTTCATTGACATCGGTAATAGCGGTCAGGTTATATTTTTCATTTTCCTGTAGCAAAAAGCGGCAGTAAAAGTCAAGCCTTTGCTGCATTGTTTCATCAAGCGAAATATTAACCTGTTGCTGAAGAAAATCTAACATTGTCACTTTTTCATTTGCGCTAGATATACAATCAAAATTTGTATATCCGCTGGCGATACGCCAAGTATTCTGCCTGCCTGTCCAAGATTAGCAGGGCGAATTTTGTGTAGCTTTTGCCGTGCTTCAAGGCGCAATCCGTCGATACTCAGGTAATCGATATCGGCAGGTAACGGCTTGTTTTCCAGCTTGTTGGCTTGCGCTATCGCTTCCTTTTCCTTTTCGATATATCCGCGGTATTTGCTTTCAATTTCAATTTGGTACAGCGCGTCGTCGTCAATATCCGCAAAGAAACCCAGCGCCTGGATATCTTTAGTGGAAATATTTGTACGGCGTAGCATTTCGTCTACCGTCAGCCCCGCGCCGGTAACAGGCTCGTTTTTACTTTCAAATAGCGGCCCGTACACTTTGGGCGAAACAACGGTGTTAAGCTGCTTTTGTGCGCTTTCAATCTGCTGCTTTTTGCGTAAGAATTTAGAGTAACGCTGGTCATTTACCAAGCCAATTTCCCGCCCCAAGTCCGTTAGTCGCATGTCCGCGTTGTCCTGACGGAGAATAAGTCGGTGTTCGGCACGGCTTGTCATCATGCGGTAGGGTTCGACATTTTCCTTGGTTGTTATGTCGTCAATCAATACGCCAATGTAGCTGTTGTCGCGACGTAACGTGAAGTGCGGCTTGCCGTGTACGTAACGCTCAGCGTTGATACCTGCCACAATTCCCTGTCCTGCCGCCTCCTCGTATCCGCTTGTTCCGTTTATCTGCCCTGCAAAAAACATGCCCGGCAGGTGCTTTGCCATGAGGGTTGCGTCAAGCTGCGTTGCATCAATACAATCGTATTCTATTGCGTAGGCGTCGCGCATGATTTCAACATTTTCAAGCCCCTCAATGCTGCGGTAAATTTGCTCCTGTACGCTTGCCGGCATGGAAGACGAAGCCCCCTGGACGTAGTATTCGCATGTGTCCTCCGACTCAGGCTCCAAAAATATCTGGTGGCGTTCCTTATCTGCAAAACGCACCACTTTGTCCTCAATACTGGGACAGTAACGCGGTCCAACGCCGTTTATTGCACCGTTATATATGGGCGCAAGGTGTTTGTTTTCCAAAATTATTCGCTTGGTTTCCGCTGTTGAATAGGTTAGGTAACAGCTACGCTTTGTTGCAGGGATACTGTCGGTGAGGTATGAGAAAGGACGTACATCCTCTTCGCCGCATTGTTCCACTGTTTTGCGCAGATTGAGCGACGTCAAGCGCACCCTTGCAGGCGTACCCGTCTTGAAGCGCTTTACCGTAAAGCCCAACTCAACCAAGCTTTGCGACAGGTACCGCGCGTTGGCAAATCCGTTCGGACCGCTTTCTCTAACGCACTGACCCACCAATGTTTTGGAATTGAGATACACCCCACAGCACACAACTACGGCTTTGCAAACGTATGCCAAGTCTACTGCTGTTTTGACAATAAAGTTGCCGTCTTGGGTATGCTGGATGCTTACCGCTTCGCCCTGACGGAGATATAGGTTGGGCGTGCTTTCCAGCGTTTGCTTCATGTGAACGTGGTAGGAGTTTTTGTCTACCTGAGCGCGCGGAGAGTACACAGCAGGGCCCTTTCCGCGATTGAGCATGCGCATTTGCAGTAGGCTTTTGTCGGCATTTATCGCCATTTCTCCACCCAGGGCGTCAATTTCTTTCACAATCTGCCCTTTAGCTGTGCCACCGATACTGGGATTGCACGCCAAAAAACCAACCGTGTCAAGGTTGGTGGCAAGTACCATTGTTTTGCACCCTAGCCTTGCGGAAGCTAACGCAGCTTCGCACCCTGCATGTCCGGCGCCTATTACTATAACGTCGTATTCTTTCATTATTTTCCTAAGCAAAATTTGCTGTATATTCTATTTATAATGTCCTCTTGCGCACTTGTTCCGGTAATTTGCCCCAGCGTTTCCCACGCCTGACGGATACTGCCTGCAACCACGTCTAGCGTAGCAGTTTTACAGTCGGAAATTGCCTGACTTACCTGCTGCTTTGCCAGCTTCAGGCAGGACAGGTGTCTTTCGTTTGTTATTAGCAAGTCGGAATTTTCAATATCCCCTGCGGAAAACATCTCGTACAGACATTCCTTTATTACGTCAACATTGCCGCTTTTTGCCGATACAACCAGGCTGTCCACACAACAGGGTTGATTTTTGAACAAATCGCATTTGTTGTATATCCTCACCTGAGGACGGATTGTTGAGTACACCGAGCGGTCGGTTGGGTCGTCCGTTACGTGCAACACAACATCGGCACTGTCGGCAGCAATTTTGGCACGTTTCACACCCTCTTGCTCAATGACATCTGTCGAGTCGCGCAGTCCTGCAGTGTCCACAAAGTTGAACTTGATGTCCTTGTAGTTTACGCTTTCGGTCAATGTGTCACGGGTTGTGCCCTGGATATCCGACACAATTGCGCGGTCGCACCCCAGCAAAGCATTGAGCAAGCTGGATTTACCGACGTTGGGTTTACCAACAATGGCAACATCAATGCCGTATTTTGCCACTTTGCCCAGTGTGGATGTAGCAATCAGCGCATCCAATTCGTCGGCGACGTGTTTTAACTGTTGTTCTGCCGTTTCAACTGTCGGTAGCTCTAGGTCCTCTTCCGGATAGTCCAGCGCCACTTCGCAAGCGGAAATTATATCCAAAAGTTCGTTTTGCAGTTCAACAACGCGCTTTCCCAGCCTATTTTCCAGCAAATTTGCCCCTGCCTTGGCAGCCGACGCCGTTTCCGCGTCAATCATTTCTATTATGCCCTCGGCATTGGTGAGGTTTTGCTTGCCGTTGATAAAAGCACGCTTGCTAAATTCGCCGTTTTGCGCCATAACCGCTCCGTGCGCAATGCACTGCTCAATAACTGCCTGCGACACTGCCGTACCGCCATGGCAATGAAATTCCACCGTGTTTTCGCCTGTGTAGGAGTGTGGCGCAGCAAAATACACGCACATTGCATGTTCGTCAAAGTGCTGTGTTTTGAGTGTGCCCACCCTTAGCATGTTGGGCTGTGTGGGCATTGGCGAAAAGAACTGCTTTGCTATATCTATTGCATTGTCGCCGCTCATTCTTACAACGGCAATCGCTGCGCGCCCCCTTGCGGTAGACAGCGCCACTATCGTATTACTCATATTAACATTGTACCACACACCTCGCCGGTGGGGCAAGTAAAAAAGTAATCTATCCACATCGCAATGTTTAACCGAAAATATGTACAACAAACACATAACGTAAACTGAAGACGAGAGTATTCCGAAAAAGTGAATCTCGAAGAGGGAGCGCAGCGGGGAATCTTTTTCGGAATACCCGTGTTATTTTGTTTCACAATGTTTCACTTTATTGTTGAAAAAGTTTTTGTTTTGTGGTATGATAGAATCAACCAAGTTTGCTCACACAGGTTGTGGGCAAGTACTAAATTTACTACGGAGAAAGCTATGGGAAAAATTATTGCTTTTTCAAATCAAAAAGGCGGAGTAGGCAAGACCACCACTGCGATAAATCTTGCGGCATATGTTGCATTAGCCGGCAAAAAGGTGCTGATTGTGGATTTCGATCCGCAGGGTAACGCAACCAGCGGTTACGGCGTGGAAAAGAACCGCCTGGAGTCCACAAGCTATGATGTTTTGATGGGCGACAGCGAGGCTCAGGAAGTAATACTTCCCACCATGATTGAGAACCTTTGGATAATGCCAAGCAACAGCGACCTTGCAGGTGCAGAGGTTGACCTTGTTGCAGCTCATGCACGGGAAAGCGCCTTAAAGCGTGCACTTGCGCCCATTAAAGACAGTTACGATTACATTTTTATCGATTGTCCTCCCAGCCTTGGATTGCTCACACTCAACGCATTGGTTGCAAGTGACAGCGTGCTGATTCCCATTCAAAGCGAATTTTTTGCCCTTGAAGGTGTGACACAGTTGATGTACACAATCAACATTGTCAAGCAACGTCTCAATCCGCAACTTACGATAAACGGAGTTGTTTTGACCATGTACGATATGCGCACAGTGCTGTCCAAGCAGGTTACTTCGGAAATTTACAAGTACTTCAGCGACAAGATTTACACTGTTCCTGTACCGCGCAACATCAAGCTTGTTGAGTCGCCCAGCTTTGGCGTTCCCATTGCGATACATGCACCGCGCTCAAATGGCGCATTGGCATATCAGGCGCTAGCTAAACAATTTATTGGAAGAGAGGAGAAATAGCAAATGGCAAACAAAGGATTAGGTAGAGGCTTCGCCTCCTTGATGGGACTAAACGAAATAGAAAACATCACCAAGCCGCAACAACAGCAACCTCAAGCGGAATCCCCCGTGGAGCGCACCGAGAGTGACAATGTTGTGATGATTTCGCTGTTGGATATTGATCCTAACTACGAGCAACCGCGCAAAACCTTTGACGAAGACGCACTGAAAGAACTTGCCGACAGTATTCGCGTACATGGAGTAATTCAACCTATTGTCGTTACGCCCATTGGCAAGCGCTTTATGATTATTGCAGGTGAACGCCGTTTCCGCGCAAGCAAGCTTGCCGGCAAAGAGGATATCCCTGCCATTGTTCGTCACTACACTCCGCAACAGATAAAGGAAATCAGCCTGATTGAAAATTTGCAACGTGAGGACTTGTCTCCGATTGAGGCAGCGCGCGCAATCAAGGTTTTGATGACGGAATTTAACATGACGCAGGAAGTTGCTGCAGACCGAATTGGCAAGAGCAGGTCCGCCATTGCAAACACACTACGTCTGTTGACATTGAATGACGACGTTATCGCATTGATTGAAAAGGGACGTTTGTCTGCAGGTCATGCAAGAACATTGGTCGTTGTACCCAGCGAACATCAATACAAGCTTGCGCTCAAAGGTTGTGACAACCAATTGACCGTAAGAGAAATGGAAAAGATGGTACGCGAGTTCCTGAACCCCAAGCCGGAAA
Organism: Clostridiales bacterium; assembly: GCA_022508345.1. Lineage (GTDB taxonomy): Bacteria > Bacillota > Clostridia > Christensenellales > CAG-314 > Fimimonas. The sequence continues at coordinate 485,051 of JAFLVK010000001.1, forward strand.
AGCAAAAACCCACAATTGAGGACAGCAAAGAGCTTGTTAGCTTAGTTTCCAACATGCAACGTGCCTTTGCAACCAAGGTGTCTGCTATCGGCAACGGAAGAAAGGGGCGAATTTACATCGACTACTTTACTTCCGACGATCTTGACCGTATTTGCTCACTTGTTGAAGATTGGATGAGCGACAAATTCCGCAAGGAAGAGGAATAAAACGAAAAATTTACATTTTAAGGAGCTTGCAACACCAAGCTCCTTTTTTAATGCAATTTATAAAAATAAATTTTACTGTGTAGATTTGAAATAATTTATGAATGCAAGTAAATTACATATTTACAAAATATAGGTTATTGCCAAAATACACGTTACGAAATATCATAATAAAAAATAATCTTTTTCGATTTCTAGATTTTATTGAAAGTTCACAATTTTCACAAAATTCTGTTTCATATGAAACAACAAGAAATATATCAAACATATAACAAAAATAGCGGATAATTATGTTATAAAACCTGGTTGAAATAGCCATTTTAACAGAATTTTGAAAATATTTTCAAAAAAATTTCGACCATTTTACACTTCATTCTGAGTTTTATAAATGATATTTTATACAAGCATGTTCATTTTTATATCAAAAGTGAATTTATGTTCTCTTTTAATATAATGAACATTGTTCGCGTATAATTTCATCCACTACTGCTGCCTCATGTCCATTGCTGCTATGTCATGAGCTTAATACGGTAGCTTAAATCACCTTGCCGAGGCATTTTTTTTATATATTGGGTCGCTTTACTACTATCGGTATCAACTCTAGTACATTGTAATATGGTTATTTTCCCAGTAGATTTAATATGCAGGAACTAGCTATATATGGACTAATAAAGACCGTGGATTAGATGGTCGGTCCAGTCACCAGGCTTAACAAATGCTTCGCGAAGCAGCCGTAAAGTCTGATAATTTCACCCGTTGCATGGTTAAAATTGATGTAGCTACTTATTTTGCCGGAGTTTTTGCTCTATTTCGCGGCATTTGACCTATAAAGCATAGCAACATGTTCATAAAAATACTTCACGCACGTAGTAAATTGCCCGTTATTAAACACGTTCAACGATTTATTTTTATAGCTGTATTTATTGCATTATAACTGTTCATGTAACGTATTTAGGTCGTTGCAGATAGTTAGTTTATAGTAAATAATCATATTAAACAGCATATTTATATGATTTTTATTTAAATTACGGGATATAACCTACGTTCTGACTTATATATTTGTTAATGCGAGCATGCACAAAATCGCTACAGATCTTAGAATGTTTACCAAAAACAAGAAGCAACTTGTGTATATGACATATGTTATTGTTCCAAGGGAATAAAAGGTTATTATGCTTTGTATTGGTACTATTTCAATATATTTTAGTATAAATATTGATTTAAGGGGCAATTAAATACCTTATTATTTATTATGGATAAACATATTTATTGGGATGTTTCACGTGAAACTTAAATACAGTTTTTAGTTCAATATAATCAAGGACCACTTAAACTAGGGGTAAAATCATTAAAAATAAGCCATTTTTGGCTTGAAAATCGCATGGTGCAAGCTAAAAATGCCCATTTTGGGCAAGTAGTTAGCATAGTTACTATTTAAAACGTCTATATGTTAACAATCTAAATACCTGTATATTCACTGAATAAATATTTATATATATTAACACAATAAACGCTGACGCTTATGCATGAGTTGTTTTACGCTAAATAGCAATTATAACAGTAATCTCCCGATTTAAGCGTTATTTGAAAATAATTGCTAGTTAGGCAAGTGTTTATTTAAAAACTATTAAGACTTATTTGCAAGCAATTATATTATTTAATTAAAAACAATTCTAAAGCTTGAAATATGGCGGCACTGTAAAGAAATAAGCCGCAAACACTATGCGTATAGGTAGTTTGTTTCACGTGAAACAATTTATTTGCCTGTATTAGCTGATTTAAAGCCATATGCGTATATTCGTAGGAAACAGCTTTTATAAGATATTGCTGGGTTTATAAAGTTTATAGCAATATGTTTACGCATACAGTGCATTATCATAATTCGACAAATGTTTCACGTGAAACACTTGATGTAAAAGATAAACGCTATGTGAATATCAGCATATTTAATTACTAGAACTGTATTTGGCACATACCGCATATATAATTGAGATATTTGTATTGATATATGCGTACGCAGAAATTGTTTCTAGCGTATATCTGTCTAAACGGCAATTAAGGGTATAAATATATAAGCAGGCGTATATGTGTTTCACGTGAAACGGTAATGAATGTCTATTTGAGTAAAATAGGCTATAAAACAGGTAAAAAGAGCAAAAAAATAACCTGCGTCATTACGACGCAGGCTTTTTTTATGATTGTTTACAATGCATTTACTAGTGGCATAGCCAGCAAGGTTGAGAAGAATGAACCTAATACGTTGGTGTCATGTGCCAGCTTGAGAAGTGATGCAGATCTTATCCATTCCGCAAAGGTGGGTTCGATGCCGGGGAAGAACTGAACAACAACAATTTCGCCAACAGTAAGGATGATGCCAACTACGATAAGGTATGTCCAAACTAACGACCAAGCGATACCCAAGATTCTGTCGATAGATTTGAATACAACTACTTGAGTTATCTTGCAAAGCAGATACTTTACGCCAAACAGGAAGTACTTTATGATAAGGTAGAATACCAACCACATTGAGAACTCCATAACGACGTTTACGATGGTTCTTCCGAAGAATGCACCGAATGTCATTACCTCAGCCCCTTCCAAAGTTGTTTCCATGCGGGCAAGTATTCTTTCTGCCGATCCCGAGAAGATGCGCAGATAGTTGTCGGCGATGGCTTCCTGGAAGCTGTCAATGTCGGTTACGGGGCGTGAATAGAACTCATCCGAGAACCAGCCTGTTGCCTTGTCTACGAAGCCGTTGAGTATTCCGGTGTTGAAGATTATCGGATAGATAATCATTACCAGAATAATTGCTCCTAGTATTGCAACTATGCCAACCAGCGGCTTGGAGAATTGTCTGCAAAAGCCGACAGCCAATCCGACGATAGCGGCGATAGCGATAACTAGACCTATGCCTAAGTTAATAATTACACCTAAAGTCATAATACCTCCTTAAAAATGAACGATGTTCGCGTTTGATTTTCGCGACAATTTTATTTGCTGTCTATTATCATACCATATATTATGCTAAAAATAAAGTATTTTCTAGAATTTCTTAGCATTGTGAGATATTCGACAAAAACAGTCAAAACCAAGTAGATATTGGAGCAAAAACGTAAATAAACAGCTTGCGCATTGGCAAAACTTAGCAACACGTAAATTTAAAGGAGAACGTCAATGTTAGAAGCAAGTATTTACAACCCTCAAGACAAGCAGAAAATGGCGGAAGAGCTAAAGATCAAAACAAGAAACAGCCAGACGGTGTATATGTGTATAGGCACGGAAAAAGTGTTTTCCGACAGCCTTGGTCCGCGTGTGGGATCGCTGCTGAACGAAAACATGCTTTTCCCCGCGTTTGTGTACGGGCTGTGCGAGCAAAACATCACTGCTGAAAATTTGCTGTACAGCTACAACTTTATAAAAGCGCTGCACCCCGACAGTACAATCGTGGTAATTGACGCTGCCGTGGGCACAACCGACCAAATAGGTAAAATACAGCTGTGTGACGGCGGTATACTGCCTGGCGCTGCTACCAACAAGAATTTACCGTCGGTGGGAGATGTCGGCATAATTGGCATAGTTGCCGAAAAGGGCATGAACGACTTCTACACCCTCAACAGCTCCAAGGATAGGCTTGTTGGGCAGATAGCGCAGTTTATTGCCGATGTCATTCTTGTGGCGACAAAATCAGTCTCCTAATGCAGTTATTTTTAAGAATTGTTAAAGGATAAATTTATAAAATATATATACAATATATATTGTACGAAGCTGTAATATGGTTGCGCCGTCGGCGAGGCGTTGACAGTACGGGACTATTTGTGGTACAATGCATTTGTAAAAATTTACGTTATTTCAACAATTCTTAAAACATACGAAAACACGCGTGGCTTAGCCCACGCCTAAAGGAGAATATTTTGGAACAAAGACGCAGAGGAATTTTATATTCGATACTAGCCCTTGTCGTTGTGGTTGTTCTGTTTATCGTGCTGTGGAACGTCATAGGAAACAACGCCAACGAAATCAACGAGACGCAGTTCAGGAATAATCTTGAACATGGCGAATATGTAGAGGTAAAGCTAAATATATACAAGGTAGTAGGCATAAGGGCGGATAAAAAGACCGACACGTGTACTATCGTTGACAGAAGTAAGTTCGATGAGTTTGTTAGAGGCGAACTGGAAAAAATTTACGAAGTCAATCCCAATGCAAATTTTAAATACACTGTTGCCGACCCCAACGCAACCAGCTGGACGGACTACCTCTTCCCGGCGCTGTGGATAGCAGTTATCCTTATGTTGGGCGTGTTCATGTTCCGTCAGATAGCGCGTCAAAATAATCAAAACATTGATTTCGGCCGTACCAAAGCCCGCGTAGTGCAGAACATGAAGGTGCGTTTTAGCGATGTTGCCGGCGCCGAAGAGGAAAAGGAAGAATTGCAGGAAATCATCGACTTCCTGAAAGATCCGCGCAAGTTCAACGAGATGGGCGCGCGCATTCCCAAGGGTGTGCTGCTTGTAGGTCCTCCGGGAACAGGTAAAACGCTGTTTGCCAAGGCAGTTGCAGGCGAAGCGGGCGTTCCGTTCTTCTCCATGAGCGGATCCGACTTCGTGGAAATGTTTGTCGGCGTAGGCGCAAGCCGTGTAAGAGACTTGTTCGAGCAGGCAAAACGCAACATGCCGTGTATCATATTTATTGACGAAATTGACGCAGTAGGTCGTCAGCGTGGCGCCGGACTTGGTGGCGGACACGACGAAAGAGAGCAAACGCTCAACCAACTGCTTGTTGAAATGGACGGCTTTGAAACAAGCACCAGCATTATCGTAATGGCGGCAACCAACCGCGCGGACATACTGGACCCCGCATTGTTGCGCCCAGGTCGTTTCGACAGACAGATTTACGTCAACCGTCCCGACGTTCGCGGACGTGAAGCAATACTGAAGGTACACGCCCGTAAAAAGCCCATTGGCCCCGACGTAAACTTCCGCACCGTTGCCCGCATAACAGCAGGCTTCACAGGCGCAGATTTGGAAAATTTGCTCAACGAAGCGGCAATATTGGCAGTGCGCGAGGGACGTCGCGTAATCACCATGGCGGACGTAAACGAAGGCATAAACAAGGTTGTTATGGGACCGCAAAAGAAATCCCGCCTTGTAACAGAACCGGACAAACGCATTACTGCTTACCATGAATCGGGACACGCTATACTTGCATGTAGCTTGAAATATTGCAACCCAGTACATGAAGTTACAATCATACCCCGCGGTATGGCGGCAGGCTACACAATGACCCGCCCCGAAAACGACAACAATCACGTTACAAAGCAGCAGCTGCTGGACGAAATCACCATGACGCTTGGCGGACGCGTTGCTGAAGAATTGATAATCAAAAATATCAGCAGTGGCGCAAGCGGAGATATCAAGCAGTTGACCAACATTGCACACAGCATGGTAACGGAATGGGGTATGAGCGACCGCATCGGACCGCTGTTTTACGGCAGTGAGGGAGAAGTGTTCGTAGGTAAAAATTACCAAACGGAAAAGAGCTACTCCGAGGAAATTGCCAACATCATTGACGAGGAAATACGCGAAATAGTGGAAAGCTGCCACAAGCGTGCGACGGAAATTTTGACCAGTAAAATTGACGTACTGCACAACATGGCGCGCGTGCTGGTGGAAAAGGAAACCATCCACACTGAAGAAGTGGATATGCTCATGAACGGCAAATCTGTTGAAGATGTGGTAGCATTTATGAATGCGCGTGAGAGCGATTCCAACGCTACTTCAAGTGAGATTGCTACACCTGTTGTGAGTGAAACACCCGAACAGCCTGCTGAGGCAGAAGAGCAACCCAAGCCCAAAAAAACTAGGGCTAAAAAGGCAGATTCCGAGCAAAACGAAAAAAAGGACGACGAATCGGATAACTAAACAATAGAACTGAAAAAAGGCACTCCTTATACAGAAGTGCCTTTTTTGTTGTGATAATTTATTTAAAATATTGTTAGCTTTGATTATTCTTCACTAACTGCCGGTGACAGTGCTGTCCAAATTTCGCTCCAGTCTGTGGTGTTTTCAGTGTTGGAGTAATTGATTTCGTAAGCAAAGTAACCTACGCGGAAGCGCACCGTTGTAAACCTGGAGTCCTTGCTGTTGGGGGTGGTGTACACGTCAAGTTTTTTGTCGCCAAGCTTGATGGTGTCGGGCAAATTCTCCTGCATCATAAATGCGTTGTTGCCAACCTTTACGGACACTACGTTGAGTGTGGTTGCCAATACGTTTTCGCCTGTGAGCAATACGTTGTATTCGTAGCTCAGTCCAAAGCTTGCCGTTTGCAAGGTTTGGTTGTAGGGATTGAATACCGATTTAGAGGGGCTGTCCTGGAAGCTTGATGAGGACTTGTCCAGGCTTCTCAAATACAAGAGAATTTGATTGCTGTCAATAAATGTTCCCGCGGAATTTCTGGAGAATTTGTATTCCGTCGTTTCGCCGTTCAGTGTGATTTTCGCAACGGGGCGTTTTTCGGAATAGTCGTACACCGTGGAAAGTTCGTAATTTGTGAGCTGTTGTGCTGTTTTACCTGCGTAAAAGCCGTTTACCTTGACTGTTGACGACAGCGGCTTTTGCTTGTCGGTGTTTTCAAAACGTACAGAAGTTTCCGTTTGTGACCAAAGCACAACAACTTTACTGCCGAATGTGTCTACGGGGTATTTGTCCAGCTGCTCCTGCGTTGCTGCGGCACTGCGAATTTCGCTGTTTTCTGCGATGTCGGTGTCTTTGTACGCAACGCACATTTCCTGCACGGTCTTGACATCGCAGTATGCCGTTCCGTCGGCGGAGGGCTTGATGTCAATTGTGTACGAGCCGAGAACAGCCAGCGGTCTTATCTCATCCCAGTTGGTAAATTCGCCGGCAAAAGCAATGTCCTTGTGGTACTTACCGTTGGCAACGGCAACGCCGTCGGCAGAATAGGCAAGGAAGCTGTTGCTGTCTCCATTGAAGTCGGCAAGAGTGATATTGAATACGTGCGTTTCTCCGTCTTTATCCCATCTTGTTCTGATGGATGTTGCTGCCGTTTGATTGCAGGCAACAAGGGTCAGAGAAACAGCCAAAATCAAGATTATCAGTAAAGCAATTTTCTTCTTCATAATATCTCCGTTAAAATGACGAAATTATTGTTAGATAGTATTATATCATATAATTTCATATATTGCCAACTATTATTAAAAAAATGCCTCAACCACACCGCCAGCTAAGCATGGCGAGGTGTTGCAAATAATGGCAAAAAATGCTACAATACTGTGTATGATTACAATCTACAAAACAAACACAATGGCGGACGCGTCGCGTTACATAACCGACGTAATATCCAGGGTTGACACGCGCAACCTGGACGTTATGCACACGGTAATTGTGCCCGATCGCGCATCCCTTGAGGCGGAACGCGCATTGCTTTCGGCTGTAGGTGGCAGCTTCAACGCTCAGGTCAAAACTTTTCGCAGGCTTGCAGCGGATATCCTGCCCAAATACGACTACCTGAGCAAGCAAGCGGGCATCATGGCGTTATCTGCCATCATCAAGGACCACAAGGACGAGCTGACCTGCTACGTCAAGGGTGTGGACACCCCGGGTTTTGTAGAAAACATGTACGACACAATCAGCATGATGAAGTACTGCAAGATAACGCCCAGGCAACTTATGTGCGATTTACCCAAGAGCGTAAAGGGCAAAGCACAGGATATTGCCCTGCTTTATCAGGCGTACTTGGAGTACACGTCCAACCGCTTTATCGATTCGGCGGACAAGCTGGACCTGCTGTGTGACCAAATTGCTAACACGGATATTGCCGCAAAGGGCTACTTTTATCTGTACGACTTCGACAACTTCTCCACACAGGAGCTGGCAATTGTCGAGCAGCTTATGCTGAAAAGTCGCGGTGTGTACGTTGCGTGCTGTGTAGGCGACGGAAAGCGGGACAAACACCTGTATCTTGACGATATCTACCAGGGTGTACTTGCACTGTGCAAGCGCAACGGGATTGAACCGCAAATAATATCGGGCAAGAACTTCAAGAACCGCTACGCCGAGCAGATAGGCAAGCATTTGTACCGTTATGACGAATGCTGCGCCATTGATGCCACGGGATATGCAAGCATTTACGAGGGAACCACGCGCGTAAACGAGGTATATGCGCTGGCGTGCGAAGTACAAAAGTACGTGCGCAACGGTGGGCGCTTCAGGGATGTGTACGTTGTAACAAGCGACGTTGCCAAGTACCAAAGCGCAATTTCCACAATATTTGACCAGTTTGAAATACCCTACTTTTGCGACAGGCAGTTTGCCTTGTCCGACCACCCATATGCGCGCTACGTTATCGATTATCTGACGCTACACAAAAACAACGGCAAGTTAAATAGCGTACTGCCCTTTGTTAAAAACTATCTGTTTTGCGCAGATTTCAGCGGTGACCTGAGCCAAAACGACGACGTTTTCCTGTTTGAAAATTACTGCCTCAAGTACAACGTCTCCTACCGTTACGACAGCTTTTCGCTGGGCAAGGAGGAAACGTACTTCGAACAGGCGGACGCATTTCGTAGACGGTTCAATGAATTATACACCCAGGTGAAGATTCCCGAAAGTGCCACGGTTGCAACGTATGTTGAGATTATTCGCAGGCTAATTGAGGTGTCCAACCTTGCCGAGCGTAACAGACTGTTTGCCGAGCAGCAGGTAAATGTTGGCTTGTCCTTTGAGGCAAAGGTAACTTCCCAGGTGCAGGAAAAATTCGAGGGCGTGCTTACACAGGCGCAGCAGGTGCTGGGTGAACGTCACGTTGAGCTTGGCGAATTTATAAAGACGTTAACGGCAGGAGTTGCTTCGGTAAAGGTTTCCGTCATTCCCGTTTACTCCGATTGCGTAATATTTGCCAACATGGCAAAGGCGCGCAAGCACGACATAAAATTCCTTGCACTGCTGGGTGCAAACTACGGCGCGATGCCCATTGTCAAGAGCGACAGCAAGCTGCTTTCGGACAGAAACATTGTAGATTTGGTCAACGCAGGTGTCAATGTCGAACCGCAAATATTTACCGAAAACAGGCGTGAGCGATTCAGCCTGTTCCAGCTGTTGCTTGAGCCCACGCACAAGCTTTACGTATCCTACACGCTGACGGACGGGGCAGATAGCCTGATGCCGTCTCCCTTTGTAAACGAACTTGGGGTGTTGTTTTTCGCAAACGGGCAGGCACTTGAGCCCACATTGCAAACGGACGAGGACATATACACTGAAAGGCAAGCCATTGCCAAGGTGATACTTAACAACAGGCGCCTGTGCGACAGTCAAATGGTACATGTACCTTCCTTTAACGCGCTTAGCCAGCTGTTTGCCGACAGCATTGCCCGTTACGCTTTTGCCAAGGACGGCAAGGCTGTAAGTGTGGACAGGGGTGCGGAATTGTATCTCAAAAACTCCGCAACAAGCGTAAGTCAGCTCACTGATTTCTTCAAATGTCCCTACCGCTTTTACATTCAGTACGGCTTGAACGTCAAGCCGCGCTCCGTTGCCGAGCTCAATTCCGCCGAGTTGGGAAACGTGCTGCACGCCGTGTTGGAAGAGTACGTCCGTGACATGGACGTGACGGAAAGCGACGAAGAAACTGCATTGAAAGCAGAAAAGTGGTTCGACTACGCCATGCGCGACGACTTCTACAAGGGGCTGAGAAACGACCCAAAAATGGTGGGTGTGCTGGAACAGCTGAAAGCGGAAAGCTGCCGCATGTGCAAGGTTGTAAAACAGCAGCTGTCTAGCTCCAACTTCAAGAACCTTGCAACGGAGCTGGCATTTGGCGGCGGCAACGAATTGCTCCCTGTCGTGGTGGAGTTCACCGACGGCAAGTTCGCGCTTGTGGGAAAGATTGACCGCGTAGACGTCAAGGATGGGCGGTTCATAGTAATTGACTACAAGAGCGGTTCCGCTGCCGCAAGCTACCACGAAAAGGATTTGTACATCGGGCACAAGATGCAGCTGCCCGTCTACGTCAGGGCGGTGGAGCAGATTTACGGCATGCGACCTGCAGGTTTTTACTACTTCAACATGCACGACAATTTCACCGACTTGAATGCCGAAAAGGTGTACACCTACAACGGCAGAACGCTGGATGACGTGGATGTTGCAAAGGATATCGACACAAACCTGGCAAGCGGAAAGAGCGAAAAGCTGGGGCTGAAGCTGAAATCGGACGGCACACTCAGCCACGTCGGAAACAGGCTGCTTAGCGACGCGCAGTTCGACAGCCAGACGGAGTACGCATTTCAGCTGATTAAGCGCGCAGGCGAACTCATGAAACAGGGCTACGCGGCAGTATCTCCGTACAAGGGCGCTTGCGACTACTGCGATTACAAGGATATTTGCGACTTCGGCGACGTGTACACCTACAACGCGCGCGAGGTCAAGGATAGAGTGACTAAGGAAACCATCGATAAAGTAGATAAGGGGGAAAATAATACAAATGAGTAGAGTATTTACCCCCTCACAGCAAAACGTAATAGATTTTCGCGGGAAAAACATGCTTGTTTCGGCATCTGCGGGCACAGGTAAAACCACCGTCATGATTGAGCGTATCGTGTCAATGATTGAAGAGGGCTACGACGTATCGGAAATTGTGGTGGTGACCTTTACCAACCTTGCCGCTGCCGAAATGAAAGCACGTCTTGCCAACAAGCTTGCGGAAAAGCGCAATAATCCGCGCATACTTGAGCAAATGGAAAAGCTGGACAGCGCAAGTATATGCACACTGCACTCATTTTGCAGTGAGCTACTCAAAAACTACTTCTACGTTGTGGATATAGACCCTGCCTTTACCATTTTGGATAGCGTTACGGTGTCTACTCTGCGCAAAAACACGCTGGACGACCTGTTTGCCGAGTATTTTTCGCAAAAGGACGACGTTTTCCGCCGTGTTTACAAAATTTTCGCCACTCACCGTCGCGAAGAGAACTTCAAAAGCACCCTCTTGGCGTTGTACGATTTCACACGCGGTTTGGAGGACTTCTCCGCGTGGTATCAGGACAAGCGCAACAATTTCCTCAATTTCAGCGACGACAATCCGATAATAAAAACCCTTTTGACGGATATTTCGCAATCGGTGGACTACTATCAGCGCAACATGCAGGATATTGCAGAGCGCAGCAAGCAGGAAGAGCTGCCCTACACCGACATGTTCCGCTACAATTCCGAGCTGCTGGGCAATATCCGCTTGGATAGGCTGGAAAACGCCATGAACGACCTTGCCAAGGTATCCTTGCAGGCGCTACCCCGCAAAACGAAAAATTCGGTGTTTACGGACATTGAGGAAAACATCAGGCAAAACTTCAAGGATCTCAAGGACGACTTCGACAAGTTTGCCGGCAAATACGCAACGCTATGTCGCGGTGAAAATATCGAAACACTGTGGGAAGAAACAAGGCAATCCACACTTTATACAGACAAGCTCATGGAAATCATTGCAAGGTTTGACGAGCTATTCTACCAGGCCAAAAAACAGCGCGGTGGCGTGGACTTCAACGATTTGGAGCACCTCACCTTGCAGCTTTTGTGCGATGATGAAACACTTGCGGAAATTCGCAACAGGTACAAGCTGGTATTCGTGGACGAATATCAGGACACCAACCCAGTGCAGGAAGCTATTGTGTCGCGGCTGGCAAAAGACAACAATCTGTTCATGGTGGGGGATGTGAAGCAGTCAATTTACGGCTTCCGCGGTTGCGAGCCTGCAATATTTGTGGACAAGTACGAACGGTACAAGCAAGACGGCAGTGGCTGTGTGGAGGAGCTGAACGACAACTTCCGTTCCAACAACGAAATACTTGATTTCGTCAACATTGTATTCAACGGAATAATGACGGCTGGCTTCGGCAAGGTTGATTACAAAAATTCCGCTCAGCTCAAGGGCACTACGCCCCCGTCGTTGAAAACGCCCTCAACGCGCATTGACCTCATATTAAAGGAAGAGCGGGAGAAATCGGAAATAGACAGCTTGTACGACATTACGGAAGACACTGCCGAAAACGTCGGCGTACAGCAGGGCGAACTGATTGCAAAGCGGATAAAAGAATACGTCGGCATGGCGTATCGCGACAAAAACGGCAAAGCATGCCGCATAGGGTATGGCGATATTGTCATTCTCATGCGCGGGCTCACAGGCAGGGCGATAGATATCTACAACACCCTTGTTACGCACAACATTCCCGTATCGGCGGGGTTTAAGGTGGACGGCTTCTCCAGCAAGGAGGTGCGCGACCTTGTAACGCTGCTGCGCGTAATTGACAACCCCTACAACGACGTGTACCTGATTGGCGCCAGCCTCAGCTCCTTTGGCGGATTTACCGAAAGGGAGCTTGGTACAATTCGCCTGGATACCGACGGGCGTATACCCTTTTACGACCGCATGAAAGAATATGCCGAAAAGGGTGAAAACGTCGAAATCGTAGGTAAAATACAAGTTTTCTTGGAATTTTTGCGCAAGCTTCGCTTTTACTCGCGTAGTGCCAAGGTGGACGAAATTGCCCTGTACATCATGAGGGAAAAGGACTACCACCTGTATGTGCAAAGCCTGCCCAACGGAGGCATGAGGCTTGCCAAGCTTTACGCCTTTATCGACAGTGTAAAGGACGCCACCTACAATCAAACTGTGGACAAGTTTCTTTCGTTCGTGGACGAAACGGAGGACAAGCATGCGGAAAGCGGCTTGAGCAACGGTAACACAGTGCGGCTAATGACAATGCACGCAAGTAAAGGCTTGGAATTCCCCGTAGTGATACTTGCAGGTGTTGAAACGCAGTTCAACTTCGACAACAACACAGTGGAAACAAATACCGACCTGGGGTTGGCAATTCGCTACTACAATTTCCAAAACATGCGCGTTGCCGATACCCTTGGTGCAACGGCATGCGGCATGTTCAACAAGACAAAGCAGCGCGAAGAGGAAATGCGCCTGTTGTACGTTGCAATGACGCGCGCCAAGTTCGCACTTAACATCGTGGGCACCGTGTCCGACAAGCAGCTAAAGGCATTGCCAAAGCTGCCGGCAAAAGCTGTCACCCACCTAGATTGGCTGATGATTGCAATAAAAGATCAGCTGAAGCTGCCCAAGCTGTCACCTGGGTTGGAAATTAACGTAATTGACAGCCTTTACGACGACGAGGACGGTGTGGAAAAAGCAGACTACCTGTGCGAACAAACGGTAAGTGTGGAAGAGGTACAGCGCAAGCTCAGCTACAACTACAAGTACGCCGACCAAACGCTAATGCCCAGCAAGGTGGTTAGCTCGGCGCTGGACAAGGAATATCTTGACATAACGGAAGAACCGCAGGCGGAGCACACGCTTAACGTCAACAACGACCGCAACTTTATCGGTACGGCATATCACAAGGTGTATCAGTACGTCAGTTATACGGCTAGCATTGAGGAAATTCGCCAGCTGATTGACAGCCTGGTGTGCGACGGCAAGATTGAACAGAAATTTGCCAACAAGCTGGATGTTAAGCTGATATACGACACTTTACGCAACCCAGATTTACAAAAACTGCTAAAAAACGGCAAGGTGTATCACGAAATACCCTTTATGCTGTATGTGCCTTACGACCGTGTTGCCAAGGACAAAAGATTTAGTGACGATGTGATGCTGCAGGGCGTAATCGACCTACTTGTTATTGACCAAGACAAAGCAGTGGTGATAGATTTCAAATACACATCACGCAGCGACCTTGTGGAGCAAAATTATACTGCACAGCTCAACAGCTACAAGCTGGCTGTTCAGCGCATTTGTGGAATAGACGACGTAGCCGCGTATGTGCTGTCCATTGAGGATAACAAACTTATAAAAATGTAATACGTTTGAACCGTGTTTAATAGGTCAATACTCAACCTAAATGGAGGTTAGTATGGATTATATCAACACGGTTTTCAATTTTCTACATGCTTACAGCATTGTTATCTTGCCGCTGGCACTGGCAATAATCTTCCTGTTTGGGCTTGCCAATTGGCTGTCAAACCCCTACCGCAAGCAGAACAAAAAGCTGAATGTGTGCTACAAGGGTGTTTGCTCCCATCCCGACAGTGTGTCGAAATATGCCGACAAATTGCCCGAAGAATATCGCCGTCAGTGGCGCGTTGTTGTCAACTGCGGTGCAAAGCCCTCATTGGCATTTGAGTTCGTGCCCAAGCGCAAGCGTTCGCACCTGTTGTGGCTATTTGTAATTGCCGCTGTTTTATGCGCAACGTATGTAGCGGTGTATTTCGTAACGGCACGCTACTTCAGCTATTTGATATTCCAAGTTGTGTTCTGGTTCGCGTTCGGGCTTGTTTTGGTTGCTAACAGGGCGGTAAAAATCAGCCAGGAAAGACGTGCAAGAAAAGTTTTGGCAAAGCTTGTATCTCAACTGAACAAATGCGCCCCCTACAGCTGCGACATAGTGGAGGATACTGTAAAGCAGCTTCAGCAGCTAAACCGCCACGAGGTAAACGACACCATTGTGGGCAAGGCTTCGGAGCTACTTCGCAACAAGGGATTGGAATCAAACCGCAGTGTGGAAGAGCAACGCAGGCTCAACAGTGCCTTGAACGGACTGCTTCAGGCATATGCCCGCAACGCAAGGAGACTCGGGAATTCCGCTAAAAACGGCTTCGCTTCGCTCTAGTAGTTAATAGTTCAACATTTACAGGAAACAACCGCTCGTTGCAGATTGTTTTGTAGCGGAACACTCTCGTCTCTGATGTGACGGTTGCAAAATCTAAGAAAGCCGACTTGCCGTCGGCTTTTATTTATGGTATACTTTATATATGACAATGAATGTCGACCTACAAACAAAACTTAAAAATTTACCTGACGAGCCGGGCGTGTACATCATGTATGACGCTGACGGCAACATTTTGTATGTCGGCAAGGCAAAGATACTGAAAAACCGTGTTCGGCAATACTTCCACGCGTCCACCAACAAGTCGGAAAAGGTGCTGGCAATGCTAAGCCACGTTGCCGATTTCAAGTACATCATTACCGCAAGCGAAACGGACGCGCTGAGTCTGGAAAACACCCTTATCAAAAAGCACACTCCGCCCTACAACATTCTACTCAAGGACGACAAGCAGTACCCCTATGTCAAGGTGAATTTAAATGCCGACTTCCCCAAGTTTGTGTCCACCAGGAAGCTGCAAAAGGACAAATACAAGTACTTCGGTCCCATTACTCAGGGCGGTGCGAAGTCCTTTTTAGAGATACTGGGTAGCGTTTTCCCAACGGTAACGTGCAACAACAACTTCAACAAGCTTCCCAAAAATTTCCGCCCTTGCTTGAACTACCACATTGGCAAATGCTGCGCTCCGTGTATCGGCAACATCACCAAGGAAGATTACCGCAAGATAGTAAACAGAGCAGTGGCATTTCTCAGTGGCGATGACAGTGAGGTGCGCGATGTGTTGCAAGAAAAAATGATGGCTGCCTCGGAAAAAATGCAGTACGAGCAGGCGTTGACCTACAAGAGGTACTTGCAGCTAATTGACAAAATTTCTCAACAGCGCATTGTGGTGTTGAACAAGTTTGTCGATTACGACATGTTTGCAGTGGCATCCAATGGCAAAAATTGCGTTGTCAATCACACAATGATACGTGGTGGCAAGGTTATCTTTTCCGAAAATAACGCCGTGTCCGACGCGGGGTTGGACGAGGCACAAACGCTGTCCAGCTTCCTTGCCGAGTACTGCGAAATGGTCAAGCTGTGCGGTGAAATTTACGTCAATGTGGAATTGCCCGATAGCGACGAATTGGCTCAGCTAATCAAGGAAAAGACGGGCACCAAAACACAAATTTACTGTCCCAAGTTGCAGGATAAAAAACGTCTTGTGGACATGTCCTACCGCAACGCCGTGGAATATCTTACCAAAAGTCAAACGTCAATTGACAAAAAGTACAACACTACTCACGGCGCAGTGCTGCAGCTCAAGGAGCTGTTACACCTCAAAAAGCTGCCCACTCGCGTGGAGTGCTACGACATATCCAACGTACAGGGCGTGGACAAGGTTGCCAGCATGGTGGTGTTCACCAACGGGCAAAAGGACAGTTCGCAGTACCGCCGTTTCCGAATCAAGACGGTGGAGGGCGCTAACGACTTCGCCAGCATGAAGGAGGTGCTGACCCGCCGCTTTGAGCGCATGAAGCAGGACGACGGTGTATTTGGCAAAACGCCCGACTTGATTGTTGTCGACGGCGGTTTGGGACAGTTGGACTACGCACGGCGCGCAATGGAGGAGTGCGGTGTGGAAGTGCAGCTTGTGTCATTGGCCAAGCGCGAAGAGCTTGTGTACACACTGGGCACAAACGAACCTACATTTTTACCGCGCAACAGCTACGCGCTCAATCTGCTAATCAACATTCGTGACGAAAGCCACCGCTTTGCAATAACCTACTTCCGCAAGCTACACAACAAAAGCAGTATCAAGTCGGTGTTGCAGGACGTGGAGGGTATTGGCGAAAAACGGCGCATTGAGCTACATCGCAAGTTTAAATCGATGGACAATTTGCGTGCGGCAACTGTTGAGGAAATTGCCGAAACCAAGGGCATAACGCGACCAATTGCGGAAAAACTGTACGAGTATCTTCACATAAACGATTAAAAAAACACGCCATTACCTGGCGTGTTTTTGACTGTATGTCAATTGATAAAGCCGCCCCTTACACAGCAGAGGAGCCTTTTTTAGTGGTGGAGCCTAAACCACCGTTTCTTTTTGTAGTTACGTTATCGTCTTCGGTTAGCATGTACTGCACAAATATCCCCTGTGCAAATGCGGAGCCTTGCGCAATCTCCAGCAACTTGTCGCTTTCGTTAGTCATGCGGATGAAGATGTGACCTTCGTTGTCGCTTTCGGCATAATCGGCATCGATTATCCCAACGGTGTTGTTCAGGCGCAACTTGTACTTGAAGCCCAGCCCGCTGCGTGGAAAAATCATCAGGCACCAGTTGTCAGGCATCAGCGCGCGCACCCCTGTGGCGACGGTAACTGTTTCATTGGGTTGAAAGGTAAGAGCAGTGGGAGCAAAAAAATCGTACCCCGCGCTTTTGGCCGTTGCACGCCTGGGAAGCTTTATGCTTTCGTACGTTTCCCTTGTTCCGTTTGTGCTAAATGTTTCAAAACTCACTTTTTCAAACTTTGCCGCTGTTCTCATAGTATTTCTCCTTGTGTGTGTATTTATTTTACCATAGCTTTGGTATTTTCTCAACCAAATAAAAACTTGATTTTCACTGTTGTTTTATGATACAATGTTATCATTACAAAGGAGAGTGTCACATATGTCACTTCGATTACTTAAAACAGTGTGGGGCGAGTCCCTTTCCGACAAACCTTTGCAGGAATATCCCCGTCCGCAATTTGAGCGTAAAAGCTACGTCAACCTCAACGGCTACTGGGACTACGCAATTACCAAGTCGGATGCTATCCCTGCTAATTTCGACGGAAAAATTCTTGTTCCGTTTTCACCCGAAAGTATTTTGTCCGGCGTTAACCGTCAGCTCAAGCCCAACGAATATCTGTACTACCGCACAATATTTACCCTGCCCAAGGGGTTCACAAGGGATATTGTACTACTCAATTTCGGCGCGGTAGATCAGGTGTGTGATGTGTACGTCAACGGCGTGCATATTGGGCATCATGAGGGCGGCTACAACTCATTCAGCATGGATATCACCTTTGCGCTTGCAGAGGTTGACAACGAGCTGCTTGTGCGCGTCCGTGACTTTACCGACACGTCCTATCACACATGCGGTAAGCAGTCTACGCGCCGTGGGGGCATGTGGTACACTCCCCAAAGCGGAATATGGCAAACGGTGTGGCTGGAGAGCGTACCCGCGCAGTATATATCCGGCATGCGTATCACGCCGGACTTCGACAAAGCGCAGGTAACAATAGAGGCGGACTGCAACTTCGACGAGCCCATCACCGTAAAGGTATTTGACGGCGACAAGGAAATTGCACAAAACGACGGCGTTGGCACCGTCACAATTGCTTTCCCCAACGGCAAGTTTAAACCGTGGACTCCGGAAAATCCGCACCTGTACAATCTCAAGGTTATTTCCCGCAGAGACTGGGTGGAAAGCTACTTCGGTATGCGCAAGTTCGGCTGTGAAAAGGTGGGCAACTACTACCGTCTCATGCTCAACAACAAGCCCTACTTCCACAACGGACTGTTGGACCAGGGCTACTACAGCGACGGACTGTACACTGCGCCCAGCGACGAAGCGCTAATATTCGACATCACTACAGCCAAGGAGCTGGGCTTTAACATGCTGCGCAAGCACATCAAGGTGGAGCCTGCCCGTTGGTACTATCATTGCGACAGGCTTGGCATGCTTGTTTGGCAGGACATGCCCAGCGGTGGAACTCGTCAAAACAAGATGGCAACGCTGTATCTGCCCTTTATCGGCATGAACAAGCTAAGTGACACCAACTACAGGCGTAATTCGCGTGCCAGTGAAAAGAGTCGCAACCAGTACGTTGAGGAATACGCGGAAATGATAAACCAGCTGTACAACTGCGTGTCCATTGCTATGTGGGTGCCCTTCAACGAGGGGTGGGGTCAGTTCGACGCCAACAAAATTGCCGCACTGACCAAGGACTTGGACAACACCCGCACTGTAGACCATGCCAGCGGTTGGCATGACCAAGGGGGCGGCGACATCAAGAGCCTGCATGTGTATTTCAAAAAGGTGAAGTTGCCCAAGGAAAAAAGGCGCGCGATATGCCTTACGGAATTTGGCGGTTACAGCTTCAAGGATGACAGTCACAGCTTCAACCCCGAAAGCACCTACAGTTACAAAAAGTTTGCAACCCTGCACGAATTTAACCGTGGCATAAAGGAGCTGTACGAGCGCGACGTAATTGCTCACATCAGCAAGGGGCTCAGCGCAACTGTTTACACACAGCTTACGGACGTAGAGGACGAAGTAAACGGACTGCTTACATATGACCGCAAAGTACTAAAGGTGGATGGCGAACTTATGCGTACCATCAACAGCAAGGTAAATTTGCAAAGGCTTGCTGAGCTACTGGAAAAGAGCAAAGGCGTGTAGAGAACATGATTCACGAGCGGTTTATGCGTTTGGCATTGAAGCAAGCGCAGATATCCTACAAAAATGACGAAGTACCCATTGGCGCAGTGGTGGTGAAAGACGGCGCGGTTATTGCGCGCGCCCACAACACGCGCAACGCTTCCAAGAACGCCTGTGAGCATGCCGAGCTTACGGCAATACAGCGCGCATGCAAGGTTTTGGGCGATTGGCGCCTTACTGGGTGCGACTTGTACGTTACGCTTGAGCCTTGCGTTATGTGCCTTGGAGCGTGCTACAACGCGCGTATTTCCAATGTGTATTTTGGCGCGTACGACCTTAGCGGCAAGGGGTGTGTTCAGCTGTCCGAAATGATAGGGCACACCTTGAACCACGAGCTTACCCTGCAAGGTGGCGTGCTGGAAAATGAGTGTTCACAAATACTGACTGAGTATTTCAAAAGTAAAAGATAGCAAAGCTTTTTACACAACTAAAGCCATTAAACAAGCGGAGAGTGTACTGCTCTCCGCTAAAAAATTACTCTTCTTCCTGTTCTTCCTCTTCCGTTTCCGCAGAGGTGTGCTGTCCGTTTTCGTGCAGTTGTTCGCGTATTTCTTCAACAACCTTTGCGTCCTCAGGGGAGGTATTAGATTTGTTTTCCGTTTCTTCGTCAAGTGGGTCGTCCGCTCCGTTGTTTAAGCACACGCCCTCTACATGCTTGGACGGCGATGCGTAAATGTCAGCGGATAGCTCACGTTGTTGCGTGAGGGTTTTCGCCTGTTTTTCCGCCTTTTCCACATCAGGCTTGTAGCTGCTTTTCAACCTGCGGATAACAAAGTTAATGGAGTTGAACGTAAGCCCCAATGTGTTTTTGAAAGCGTCAGCAATAAGGCAGCGCAGCTTGTCCACCGATTGCGAGACGTTGTGTGTGTTTACGTCTATTTTCACCGTTATGTCAAAGCCCTGTTTTTCGTCCATGCGCATTTTTGTTTTGCGCACGCGTATACCGTGCACCTTTTTGGCGCAGCTGTGAACAATGTTGCGTATCACCTTTACGTTGGCGTGAGTTGCGCTTTCACTGTCGCAAAACAGCAGTATTTGGCGCAGATATTCCGCTTCCGAAAAGTTGATGTAAATGATATATGCCGACAGCAAGCCGTACACAATTGCCAGTATCACTAGCAGTGTAACGAACACTCCGTTGTCTCTAAGCCCATCGTTGTAGGGAATTACCCCCGTGATGTACAGTATGGTTGTGATAACAAATATCAGCGTAATACACACCTGTACGCATATTGCAATTTTTTCTGTAATTTTTCTCATACTACTTTCTCCTGTGCCGATAGTATGGGCAATTATAGAAAAAATTACTTATTTAACTAAATTGTTGCAAGCAGTTGCTTTTTTTTTTATATTGATGTATTATATATAGGCATCTGGGTGTAGCGCAGTTTGGCGCGACGCGTTAAGACAACAACACAGTGTGTTGTTGATAGCCAAAGCGCGCAAGGGTTATACCCGAAGCGAGGAAGCGCCTTGGGCGCTACCAACTGCTATATTAGCAGTAGGTAAAAACAAAATCTAATCAATATATATCTGGGTGTAGCGCAGTTTGGTAGCGCACTAGACTGGGGGTCTAGGTGTCGCAGGTTCAAGTCCTGTCACTCAGACCAGCATGGCGAGCAACGCCTGTTGAGTTGCAACAGAAAGGGAGCACAACAAAGTGCCCCCTTTTCTATTGCTTCCTTTGTGGCGTGCTCGCTTAGTCGGTATCGTCACAGGTGTATGAAATAACGTGACGGGATTGACTTCGTAGCAATCCCTGTTCCGTCGCTTACGCTCCTTACAAGTCCTGTCACTCAGACCATTGTCGGTTGCTCCTCTCCCCAACAAATGCACTTCGTTAATATTTGTTGGGGTCCCCTTGTTACTACTTCGCATTGTTGTCGCAACAGAAAAAGGACACAACAAAGGTGTCCTTTTTTCTATTGCTAAAAGTGAGTAAATGTGTTACAATAATGCCATAATATATTAGGGGGAGTTGTATCGTGAAGAAAAACCTTCTTATATTAGTTCTTTTCGTATTGCTAGTTGTCTGCGCGGTGTTGCTGTGCGGATGCTTTGGCTTGTTTGGAAACGACAACACCAATAAAGACGGCAAGGTTGCCTTATCCAAGGAAAACTTTACTAGCTTTCCGTCTGACGGTACGCACACCTACCAATACACAGGTGACGAAATAACGGTATATAGTGATGTAACTATCAACAGGCCGGACAACAAAGATGACGTGCCCAACTGGATGTTCAACTTCACCTACGCAAACAACATCAAGGTGGGTACTGCAACGGTAACAATAACTGCCACTGAGCAAAATCGCTACTACTACGGCAGTGTGAGTTTCGACTTTACCATTGAAAAGGGTGAAGTTTCCGTGCACGATATGGATCAGCTGCTTTACGAGCTGGAAAGCGACAACGCTTATTGCATAACCGCCCATTGCAACATTGATTTCGGTCAAAGAAATGTGGTTGTCAAGAAAGGGGTAACGCTCGTGGTTCCCATTTCAAACGAAACGACCACCTTTGTCGTTGGCGGTAAGCTTGAAAACAACGGCGCAATCGAAACGAAAAATCTCAACAACTCCTACAATGGATCGCTTGAATTTGTCAACAACGGCGAAATAGTCAACAATGGCGAAATAGTTGCCAATACACAAATATCCTTGTGCAACAACGGCACATTTACAAATAACGGCAAGTTCACCGTAACCGACGACGAATACGCCATTTTCACAAAAGATAGCGCCATTCCCAACGTGTGTCAAACGGATGGCAAACCTGCCACACAGTACGTGCGTACACCTCTGACAGCAGAGAACGTGCGGCTATCATTTTACAGCGCGGTTTACAAGGAATCAGCCTGGGAAAACAGGCCGAATGTTTCGCTTACCTACAACGGCGAAGTGTATACCACCCAGTTCACCAAGGAGTACCGAGACTACGACCACGCAGGCACGGCGTACGTTGACGTAACCGTTGGGCAATGGGATTTCTACTTCTACGGTAGCGTAGCCGTACCCTACGAAATAACGAAGGCTAGCATTCGTGTCAAAAATGTTGCCGAATACAACAAGTACGCGGCTACGGGCAATTACGGCACCTTCAACGCCCCCGATGGCTTCAATCTCTATTTAGATGAAGTCATGGTGATAGATGAAGGCAATGAATTTAACACGAGTTTCTTTAACGTGTACGGTTCGCTACAAAACAACGGAACAATTGTTACAACGTCAGCTTTCAGCTTGGGCAAAAATGGCATCCTGGTCAACAATGGCTCAATAACTGCTACCAGTGGATCATTTTCGGCGCCTATGGTAAACGGTGCAAACGCGCAATTTGTTATAAACGGCAACGCATACTTTTACCATCAATTAGTAAACAAGGGTACCTTTACCGTAACTCCGTCCGCTTACGCCTTGATAGAAGTTGCGTCTGATTGCGGAATTGAAAACAGTGGTACGTTTACAATTGACGGAGATATTGTTTGCCACACGTTGGACGTTTTTAGCAACAGCGGTACTTTTGTCAATACCAACACTGTGTGGTCGAACATTGAATTGCCCAGCGACTTCACTAACGTCATAGTAAAACGACAACTAACGCTTGACGACGTTACGCTGGAAACTGACACCCACACCTACGACAAAACGGCGAAACCTGCTGTGGTGACTTTCTCAACACCATTGACACAAGGTCAGTACAGAATTAGTTACACCTACGACGGTAGCTATTCGCCAACTACCACCTCACCCATAAATGCAGGAAAAATAACCGTCACAATACAAATTGTAAATGAAAAAACGGTATATTTGTACAACAGTAGTGTAAGCGTTCCGTACGAAATACTGCGCGCAGAAACAGGCGTAGCCACCGCTCAGCAGTTGTACGACGCAAGCAATGACGACAACTACTACCGCGTATATCTTACCGGCGATATCACTTTTTCCGGAGCAAAAAATGCCAGCGGAAGTACAAGTACCCTAAGGGTGGCGAAAGGTGTTGAACTTGACACCAACGGATATAGGCTGACGATTGGCTCCACGGGCAATTCCTACGTTTATAACTACGGAACAATACTTAATTCTTTAGTAGAGAATTATCCTGCCAACTTTACGCCTACCGCGAACGACTGCGGAGTATATCTTGCTTCGACAAGAATGTACAACTACGGCTCAATCGTCAACAACAATCTGTTTTACTTTGATGCCAAATCCGACGTTGCAGAATATGAAGGTAGTAGCATAGAAAATCACGGCTTAATGTATTTGACAGGTTTACTTTCCGACGTTACCGAAGTGGTAAATGACGGTCAAATCTACGAAAGAGAAGATCTGAAAAAACTACAAGACAATCGCACCCGCGTAACACTGGACCGCTGGGAATGGGAATATATCGCCGAGGAACTGTATCCGCAGCTTATGCTATTCGACAAAAACGGCGACCCAGTTGAGATAACGGAAGATAGATTTAGAGTAGTAACCAAAAACGACGTAGCCTATAGACTGTGCGTCGTTGAAGTCGCGGCGTTGGACGAGTTCGACAAGCTATTTTTCGGTTCATGCTTACTTTCTGTCAAAATCAACAAAAGCGTGGCAAAGGTGAGCGATATGCAGTCGCTCATTACCGCAACGCAGGACAGCAACTACATTGGTTACGAGATTGTTGCAGGATTTGCATTGAGTAGCAACGTAACATTGCCCGGCGGAACATTCCTTGATTTGGGATTGTACGGCTTTACGGGTTACAGTGCCAACTACACCGTAGATTGCACCTCCGGCGCAGAAATTTGGGTTAGTGTTTCCGACGCGAACAGACTTACAACATACCTACCTGTTGCAGACAGAATAACTTTTGTCGGCGACATTACAGACGAAATCAGCGTGAGCGTTACGTTCAAGTCCGCAACTATGGGAGCAATAAACGGATTGACGCTCTTTAAAAAGTCCTTCAACAGTCTCACTATTGACTTGAACGGACACTACGTGGGCGGCCAGATTAGAATAGATAACGAGTACAAGCCAGCTTCGGGATATCTTTCCTTAAACATCGTGGACACCAGCGTAGATAAACGCGGTCAGTTGGGCAGTGGCGCAGTTTCTCACGGATTGATCCTTGCAAGCGCAACCCAAATGAATTGCACCTTGACCGACGTAACGGTTGGTGGAATGGAGCTACAAAAGAGCACAAATCTTACCGCAACGGGTTGCACATTTGTTACCACTGCCACCACGGGAAATGCTCGCGCTGCGTACTACTGCGCTTACCACGGCATTGGAACAAGCAACGGCAACAATGTTAAGGCCGTGTTTGCCAACTGCACGTTCAATGGCGCCGTGGGAGCATATTTGGAATACGGTCATAACACGTTTGTTAGTTGCAATATATACGCAAACGGTGAATACAGCAAGCAAGGCGACTGGGGTAGTGCAATATTGCTCAACAGAAACAACGCTTCCTTAAATATCGACATGGGTAATTTCCGTTCAGTCAACGGCTACTGTGTGGAATTGGTTAACAAAGTGGAAGGTAACAAAGCAAGCGTCAAGATTACGTCGCGTACCAACACAGGCAGTGATGAGGGAAGTGACGCAACAGGCAGGTGGACTTGCGGTCAATCCAGCAAAGTGAACAATTCCGCGCTATACACCACAGTAGACAACTTGTAAGGACGGTCGCACAAGAAAGGGTAGCAATACAGCGCTACCCTTTCTTTTTTCTTCAGCTGCGGTTTTTGAAAAAGCGTCTTGCAAAATGGTATCCTTTATAGTACAATATAATAAATACTAACTTTATTTTCCCACGCTATTTGCAAAAGTATTTTATAGGCGAAGGGTAGGAGAAAAACGTGAAAAAATTTAAGCTTGTAACGCTAGTATTGTTGATATTGGTAATTGCTTGCAGTGTAACGCTTGTGGGCTGCGATTTACTGGGTTCCAATCCCGGTGGCAAGGGTAATAAACAGGCAACGGGAACAGTAGATTTGTATGCAATCAACGATTTCCACGGTGAATACGGAAAGCTGGCGCAAATATCCGGTTACATTAACGCGCAGGCAAACAACCCCAACACCGTTACGCTCAACTCGGGAGATATGTTCCAAGGCTCTATGGAGTCCAACTCCAATTACGGCAGGCTGTTTTCCCAATGCATGGATATTGCAGGGTTTGATGCGTTCACCTACGGCAATCACGAGTTCGACTGGGGGCTGGACAATTTACGTTCGCTTGCACAAAATTCCGCAACGCCATTTTTGGGCGCAAATATTTACAACTGGAATGCAAACAATAAGACATGGGGCGATTTTGCCGAAGATTTAGCGCAGGAATACATCATCAAGGATATGGACAACGGCTTGCGCGTGGGAGTTATCGGCATTATCGGCAAGGATCAGATTACGTCCATTTCCTCACAGCTTGTTCAAACGATAGGCTTCATGGACCCCAAGCTGATTGTTCCAAACTTATCTAGCAAGCTTAAAAATGAGCTCAACTGCGACATCGTAGTTATCAGCGCTCACACAGGGCAGGAAACATTTTTGAGCGACAAAAGCTGGGACATCACCCGCTACGCCGATGCAGTATTTTGCGCGCACACGCATCAGCAGGAAAAAACAATAAAAAACGGCGTTCCTTTCATTCAGGGCGGTTCGTACGGCAGCTACGTTTCGCACGTTCAACTCACTGTAGACAGTAACGGCAACGTCACCTGCGACGACTATTCGAACATAGCATATAACAACTTGAGCGGTGTAAATTCCTTCACCAAAGACCGCGTTCAAATGGAAATTGACAACTCCAACTCACGCATTGCCGACGAAGCGACAGAAGTGCTTGCAACGCTCACGGGTGGCTATCTCAACAGTAGTACGGCTGTTCCCCGTCTTGTTGCACATGCTATTGCCGAGTACGCCAATGCACAGGGGCAAGATATCGACCTTGTCATGGTCAACAATGCCAGGAATTCCTTGCAGGCGGGCAACATCACCTACACGGCACTGTACGAGGCAATACCCTTTGACAACGTGGTGTACATAGCTACAGTTTCGGGCAGGGATATACTTAACGAAGCCAAGTACGACAGCAACAGTATATGGCGTGTCAGTGGTACGGCAATCGAATACAGCGACATCAAATACTACACAATTGCGGTAATCGATTATCTGTTGTTCCACCAAAGCAGCAATCGCAGCTACAACTATTTCCCGTCGGCATTCAGAAGCGGCATCACACCCGTTGCCCTCACAAAAACCGGTGTGGACATGTACAACTATCGCCTTATTACACGCGATTTCTTGCGTTTGCAAGGTAGTATTGTTGCAAGTACGTACACGTCAGATGCTAACATTCGCACAAATAAAAACCTGCTTGAGCAATCAGTCACTTTTGATTAAAGTATTTACATTGATTGCGTGAAGTAGTAAAATAAACTTAACATAGCCCAAGAAGCTATCAATTTAAAGGAGAAGCAAAATGAAAAAAAGGCTAATTTGCTGTTTAATTGTTTTGGCTTTGTGCCTGTCTGTACTTGCAGGCTGCGCAACACGCTTCGGAGATGAAGACCTTGTCAAGGCTATCAAAAATCTCGAAGCGGACGTACGCCCAATAGCTACAAACGCCAAAGCGTCCTACGCCGTACCCAACAAGCTGGGTGAAGATTACTACGTTACCGACGCCAATGGTAACCCTGCTACAATCTACGTACAGTGGAAGATTGAGGGTAGCTATCAGGTTGATTTGACCGACAACGGCGATACGACGACAGTCAATATCCCTGCCGACACTGAGGTTGACTACACACTCAAGGCAACGCTTGTAAATGCACAGGGTAAGGCGTATGTCAATACCGCCAAGGAAACGTACACAATAAACATTAACTGCTCCACCCGCGGCACCAATTCCGGCACACAAGGCGGCAACCAAGGCGGCAACCAAGGCGGCAACACCGGTGGCAATACCGGTGGCAATACGGGAGGAAATACAGGAGATAACACAGGCGATTCAAGTGGCACAACAAGTTACTACGTCAAGGTAACATCTGCAAGCCAAATAGTAAGCGGAGCAAAATTCTTAATAGTTTACGAAGACGGAAAAGTAGCTTTCGATGGTTCGCTATACGAAGATAAAACATTCAACACACAAAGCGTAACGATAACCGGCAATGGTATTGAAGCAACTTCCGAGATAAATGCTATTTCGTTTACTATCACTTTTGTTAGTGGCGGATATACAATCAAAGCAGCAAGTAGTATGTATATCGGCAGTGGTGATAGCGATAAAAATCAGTTGTTGTATAGCGCCGATGAAGTAGTAACTACTATATCGTTTGCAACAAGTGGTGACGTAGATATTGTAAGTGGCGGACATTTGAGATATAACGCCACCAGCGGTCAATTGAGATTTAGATTCTACAAGGAAAGCACCTATAATAACCAACAGCCAATCCAACTGTACATGTTGGCGCAGTAATAAAATGTCAATAAGCAAAAAGAAGGGCAAGTTGCCCTTCTTTTTTGTTGTGTTTTGCCTTTAGGATAATTTTTTCTTTAGCTTGTCAAACACTTTTGCGTTGTCTCTGCGGGTGGACATGGGGGATATGGCAATGTAGCCGTTCATTACCGCGTCGGTGTCCAGCGTGTAATCGTGGTTTATTTGGTAGATTGAGTAACCTTGTTGGTGGTAGTGCGTGTCGTCAATCTTTACAAACTGATCGGTGAAGTACGCTCCGCCCTGTCTGGTCCACTTTATTCCTTTGCTGTTGAGCGGAATGTTTACGTTGTAAATGTCGTTGTGCTTGAGCAGTTCGTGCCTTACAAAGTAGTCGTAAATTTCGTCAAGGCGCTTTGTCGCTTCGGCAAAGTCCGTTGGGTCTGTACTGAAGGCAATGCCCATATATCCACGCAGTGACGCCTCGAAAATGTTGCCAACCGTTCCGCTGTACAGTATATCTTCGCCAATGTTGAAGCCCTTGTTCACGCCGGA
This sequence comes from Clostridiales bacterium, assembly GCA_022508345.1. Taxonomy (GTDB): domain Bacteria; phylum Bacillota; class Clostridia; order Christensenellales; family CAG-314; genus Fimimonas. Next base: position 513,373 of record JAFLVK010000001.1, read on the forward strand.
AATAACCAAATCGAAGTGTTTGTCCAGCCCCAGTGTTGCAAAACGCACACTGTCCACAGGTGTGGAATCCACAACGTAAGCAGTTACGCCGTCGATATAGGGTACTTGGTGTACTTCAATGTGGTCGTGGAAGTTTATTGCATGACTTTTGGCACTTTGTTGCAGCTTGGGCGCGGATACGGTCACTTCTCCCAGTTTTCGTGCCCAACTTGCAAGGATTTTTATGCCCTCTGCATCTATTCCGTCGTCATTTGTTACAAGTATCCTCATAGCCAGCCCTCATGTGTGTTTTTGTATTCGGCAACCATTGCATCAGCGTCGGCAAGTAGCTTTGCTATGTCCGCTTTTTTGTAAAGAGTTGCGCCACAGGTGCACTGATGTCCGCCACCGTTGTATTTTTCCGCTAGCGTGTTGATAAACATAAACCTACTGCGCAGTCTCACGCGAATTGTGCCGTCGGGCATGTCGATAAACGCCAACCACGCAATGCAGCCCTTTATGTACTTGAGATAGGATACAGCTTCGCTTGCCTGCTCACTTGTCAAATGGAATTTCTTTTGCATTTTGCTGTCAACGTGCAGGTAAACTACCCCATGTTCGGTAATTTGCATGTGCTCCAGCACATACGCCTGGAATTTGAGCTGTGAGTACTCCTCCAAATACAGGTGCGCGTACAGCGTTTCCGTATCTATGCCGAAGTCGATGAGCATTCCGCCAATGCGCAACGTGTCGCCTGTTGTCGCTTCATAGCGGAAGCGTCCGCTGTCCGTAACCAAGCCTGTAAAGATGTAGGTTGCTGCTTCCTTGTCCAGCTTCAGTTCGTTTTTGAAGGTCTCGTAGAAGTAGGCAATCATTTCGCAAGTGGAGGAGCGCCAATCTTCTACCCAGGCAACGGCGCCGTAGGGCTTGATGTTGATGTGGTGGTCGATTTTTATTATTTCCTTGGCTAGTTCGTAGCGCTTGTTGGAAATTCTGTCGGGGGTTGCCGTGTCGGTAACAATAAGCAACGCGTCGGCGTATTCGCTGTCGTCAAGCGGTGCATCGTCAGGACCGAGAAAAGCCAGGTAATCCGAGCTGTCTTCCGTTTGAACATATATCTTTTTGTTGGGGAAGCTCAATTTAAGCATTGCAGCCAGTCCGCGTGACGAACCTATTGCATCGCCGTCGGGGCGAACGTGGCGCGTGACAATTATCTTGTCGTAGCTCTTTATTTTGTTGAGTATTTCCGTCATTACTTGTAGTTGTTCTGTCATTTATTCACCTCTGTGTAGCGCTTTGATATCTTCAACCATCTTCATTGCCGTATCCAAATCGGGCACTGTCGCGCCACTGGCTTTAGCGTGTCCGCCTCCGCCGTATTTTACTGCTATGGGGTTGATATTATACTTTTTTGAGCGTAATTCGCACAGTACGCCCTGTTCCGTTTCGGTAAAGTTGACCCAGCTGTCCACTCCGCGAATGTCCGCCATTGTGCCCACCATTCCGCGCGAAATTGCGAAGCTATCCACGCCGCGTTCGGCAACTAGCTTGTCCAGCTCTGCCTTGGTGGTGGTGATGTAGGCAACGCCGTCGCCTGCAAGCTTTATCTTAAGTGTGTATTCCGCCCGCAGCTGAATGTTACTGAATTCGTCTGCGTACAGCTCACAGTAAATTTCATTGGGATCGAAGCTCTGTTCGGTTAGTATCGCAGCCAGTCGGAACGTGCGGGAATTTGCCGAGTCGTAACGGAAACGTCCGCTGTCTGTGACCATTCCTGTAAACAGCGACTTTGCAGCCAGCCTGTTGAGGCGCAGCTTGCAGTCCACGGCAAACTGAGTGAGCAGTCCGCAACAGCTTTCAAATGTGTTGTCTATTATATCCACGTCGCAGATGTCTTCGCAAAAGATGTGGTGGTCGAACCTGAGCGTTGCCGGTGCCAGTGTGTAACGCGTGTCGCTAATCATGAATTTAGCAGACGTGTCCAACACTATTGCAAGAGCGTTGCGGTAAACCTCGTCGGCAATTTCGTCCGGCTCCCAGCCCTCCATGAAGGCGTAGCGTTTTGTTCTGTCGCCCACGATGTAGACGGTTTTGTTGGGATAGTTTTCGCGTATTATCTCTCGCAGTCCAATCTGGCTGCCCAGCGCATCCCCGTCGGGATTGCTGTGCCTGTGAATAACAATCACGTCGTATTTTTCAATAAGCTTCAATGCCTCTTTGAACATCTTTACCTCGTTAATTTTGTATAATTTTTTCAACAAGATATTATATCATAACTGTCAAACAAAGTCAATACAGCCACTTTTATGCTACTTAAAGCAACTAATTGTGAATAATGCGAAAGAAAGACGTTACACGATTGCAAAAACTCTGTAATATATGATATAATAATGGTATGTTGTAAGCAACACAGTTTTATCCGTTGTTTTTGGAGGTTATCATATGAAAAGAAAGTTTTTGATTGTACTACTGGCAATTGTCAGCGTTTTCTGTCTCGCTTTCGGACTTGCCGCATGTAGCAGCATGGGTAGCGAAGGCGGTGGCAACGGCGATGGCGAAGGAAGCGGCGACGGAGATAAAACCCCCGCAGCAGAGACGATATCTACAGCAGAGCAGCTAATGGAACTGGCAGGTAGTAACAAAAGCGTGAAATTGGCGAATAATCTAGACCTGTCTTCTTATTCGAACTGGACGCCTATTGACAATTTCTCAGGCACGCTTGACGGCGACGGCCACACAATCACAGGCATGAGAATGAGCGGTTCAAACGGCAACTTCGGGCTGTTTGGCACACTCAAAGGTACTGTAAAAAATCTTTCAATTGATGGCGTGATTATTACAGTTACAGGAACGACTGGCGCCGTAGGCGGTCTTTGCGGTACCAATAAAGGTTCAATTGAAAACATCACCGTCGACGGAATGATAACTGCTAATCTCATGACAAACGTGGGTGGCATTATCGGCAGTTCAGACAATTTCAATATCAAAAACTGCACCAATAAGGCGAATGTTACGGGATTTAACCGTGTCGGCGGTATCGCAGGAATAGCAACCACAAAAGTTGCAAACGACTCTTCGCTTATTGAAGGCAACAAAAATTACGGTGCAATCACGGGCATCGATACAGACGAGGATTCATACATCGGCGGTCTCTTTGGACGCATGGTAATTTCCCCTGGCGCATACAAATCAGAGGGAGACTGGACATACACAGTGCTTGATTTTGAAAATTACGGCGACGTTCAAGGGGACGGTGGCAAAGTCGGCGGAATCATCGGATACTATGCAACCTCTCGCTGGGGTGGCGGTAGCACGTATGTTCGCCTCAGTATCAAAAACTGCAAAAACGAGGGCGATGTCAGCGGAAAGCAGAGATTTATAGGTGGCATTATAGGCAGTAACGACCGCTTGAACCAAGTGCTCATGTGTTCAAACTCGGGAGATGTAACCGGTAACTCAAACTATGTCGGTGGAATTGGCGGAGATACATCCGCATACAGCGTTCAAAGCTGCACCAACTCCGGCGCAGTAACGGGAAAAGCTTATATCGGCGGTATTGCCGGTTACGCAACTTGTACCATTACCAACAGTTCAAACAGCGGAACAATCACTGCACAGGGAAAGTACTCCTCAAGCTCCTCATTGGGCGATTTGACCAATGTTACTTTGGTGGGCGGTATTGTCGGTCTTACAACCGAGCAGGTTAAGTCCAGCGAGAACACCGGAAACATATTCTCTACAGGTGGAGGTTCCTGTGTTGGCGGTATCGCAGGAGCAATGCGCACGCATGTCGGCACAGTAGTCGAAGGACTTGTCAACAGAGGCAAAATCACCATCACAGGCGGTGGCAGCAACGTCGGCGGCATTGCAGGGTATGTGTACGGCTTGCGCAACACCACACAGTCGGGCGACTACACATTCACCGGTGAAAATTACGGCGATATTGAGGCGCATTCCGCAAACGGTGTCGGTGGCATCCTGGGACACACTTACAGTCAAAATGACTGGTCGTATTCACAACGCACCTATGCAGTAATAATCAACTGCATCAACGAAGGTAATATCTACGGAAATTCGAAAGTCGGTGCAATCCTCGGAAATAGCGAGTATTACCGCGGTGATGATTTTTATTGGACCACCAATACAAATAGCGGTTCACTTTATACCAACAACGGCACCGAGCGCATTGAGGACAGTCGCCTTCACAATTGAAGCTAAAAAAATAAAACAACTTAAAAATTCACTCGAAGCAATAAAAAAACGACCACTGTTATAGTGGTCGTTTTTTTTTGGCGTCCCCAAGGGGAATCGAACCTCTAACTAGCCCTTAGGAGGGGCTTGTTATATCCGTTTAACTATGGAGACTTGCGTGTATATTATATTGCAAAATTGATTTACAGTCAATAGTTGCAAACAACTTAATCTACTCGCCCCGCCGGCGAGGCGCGAAATTCGCGCGGGGTCATGCCGTACTGTTTTTTGAATTGGCGGTTGAAGTAGGATATGTTGTTGTAGCCCACTTGATAGGCAATGGTGGCAATGTCGTCCTTGGTGTCGCGTAGCTGCCGTCCCGCAACGGTCAGGCGGAAGTTGTTGACATAGTCCACAACGCTTTCACCCGTAAACTGCTTAAACAGCTTCATCATGTAAAACTCGCTGTAGCCGCAGTGTTTGGAGATATTTTCTATCGTAATTTCGTTCATGTACTCCGAACGAATGTATTCCAACGCGCGACGGACGGTGTACAGCCGTTTGTCCTCGGCAATATTTTGCTTGGCGTTTATCAGGCGGTTGTTGTAGATGTGGTAAAACATCCAGTACAGGTTGGCTTTTATGTCCAGCTCTGCACCGTCTTTTGCGCTGTCGCACATCAGTATCGACGTCATGCTTTGGTCAAAGGGGTGATACCAGCTGTCGGTGGGGCGCACAATGCAGGGTACGGAGTGTTTTTCGTTTAAAAGCGGCGCAAAGTATTTCAGCGTGCACATGTCCGCTTCGCCTGTTCCCAGCAGCCGTAAATTGAACACAATCACGTCAGATGTCATTTCGTTGTCGCCCAGGCGGTTAATTGCGTGCATAACAAACGGACGCAATATGAAAATATCGCCGGCTTCTGCCGTGTACTTGATGCCGTCAACCGAAACAGTGCCAATGCCACTTTGCACTTTTATTATTTCCATTTCCTCGTGCCAATGAATAGGTTGAAAGGGCAACATCTCGCTTATTTTGGTGTGATACTGCGCAAATGGCAGCATTGGCGTTCCGTGCGTTACCTTTTCCTTGTATTGAAGATAGTTTTTGTCGTTAATTAAGTGATTGTTCATATTCTTCAAATTGATTATGCGTTTATTTTTACTGATTATAGTACATAATACAACTAAAATTTAAAAATGTAAACCAAAATAACAGTATTGTGTTAGTTTTATGCAAGATAATGCAATCTATTTTGGGAAAATATCAATATAATAAAGGCGTAAACAGCAAATTTAACAGCTGTGTGATAAAAAAGTTAGGAGGTAAACGCAATGCTTAAATATGATTACTTTAATAATGTAGAACACATGGAAGACTCCCACAGAGACCCCTGTGACATTTTCGAAGAACAACGCGCATATGTTTTTGCATTGGGACTTACAAATGCATGCTGCCAGATAGGCAAGTAAAGCAACAATTTTTCGTTTACAGTACAAATGCTCCGCAAAGGTTGTAATTTATCTACCGTGCGGAGCATTTATAATTTATATAATTTAATTTTAGTTTATATTGAAAGTTTGTTTGCGTTGTGATACAATATATGCTATGAAAATATTGCACTGTGCAGATATTCATTTAGATTCGCCCCTTGTTGGCGTTGCGGATTCGGCATTGCGCAGGCACGAGCTGCTTGTTGCGCTAATGAACATGTCCGAATATGCCGACAACAACGGAGTATCGGCTGTAATTGTCGCCGGCGACCTGTTCGACGACAGCTTTACCACGCTGCAAACGGTACAAAGCGTTGCGGAAATTGTAAAGACAAGCCGTGCGGACTGGTTTGTGCTGCGCGGAAATCACGGTGGGCGCTCCCCCTACGACAAGCTTGCCGAGCTTTGCCCCAAGGTGCACTTTTTCGGCGGCAGCTGGACGGCGTACAACCTTGACAACGTAACAATCGTCGGCAGTGAGCTTGGAAAGAACGACGTTGAGCTGTGGAGCAGACTGTCCTTGGACGCGTCACGGTACAATATAGTAGTTTTGCACGGAGATATTGACGATGCCCACTACGGGCTTATTGACAAGCGTGCATTGGCGGCAAGCTCCGCGCGTTACGTTGCGCTGGGTCACAGGCACGCATTTGCTCAGTATAAATTCGGCCGTGTTGCCGCTTGCTACAGCGGAGTGCTGGAGTCGCGCGGTTTTGACGAGCAAGCAGAAACGGGCTTTGTGGAAATCGACACCGACACGGACACAATTCGCTTTGTGAAGCAGGCAATTCGCTCGGTCGTCACCAGGCGCATTGACGTAACCAACATTTCCACCGATGTAGCATTGCAACGTGCAATATCCGATGCAATTGCAGATGTGGCACCGCGCAATTATCTAAACATTGTATTTTGCGGTAGCGTTGCAAGCGACTTGCACATAGACACCGTTGCTAAACAGCAGCTGTTAAACAGATTTTTCGCATTGCGCATAAAGGACGAAACCACCGCTAAAGTAGACTTGGTATCCATCATGAACGAAGTGTCGTTGCGCGGTGAATTTGTCAAGCTGGCAATGGACATCAAGGACGAAAAGCTCCGAGAGGAAATTGTAAAGCTTGGTCTTGCGGCACTCAGCGGAGGGAGCTTATGAAAATAATTTCTCTTCACGTTGTGGCGTTTGGCAAGCTTAAAAATGTCGAGTTGAAGTTCAACAGTGGGCTAAACGTAATAAAGCAGGTCAATTCATTTGGTAAAACAACAATGGCAGGCTTTATCCGCGCCATGCTGTACGGATTTACCTACACGCGCACAAAGGGTGTTACCGACGTATCCCACTTTGCACCTTGGGGAAGCACTGATAAATTCGGCGGAAGCATGGTAGTGGAGCACAATGGCGCACACATTCGCTTGGAACGCTTTTTCGGTGCGACAGCCCGTCAGGAATCGCTGAGCATCACAAACGAAAAAACAGGCGCTCCACTCAACTGGCAAAAGCAGCCCGGTGAAATGTTACTGGGTCTCACTGCGGAAAGCTACGACCGTTCGGCATATTTCCCACAGGAAGCGGTGGAGCTTGCAAGCAACGAAAATTTGGACAGTCGCCTGGCAAACCTAGTAGAGGACACGGCGGAGGATTTCGACAAGGTGCAGGACAATCTGCGCGCCTACAAGAAAAAACTGCGATATGAGCGCGGTTTAGGCGGTGAAATATACGAGCTGGAATGCAAAAAGCGTGAGCTAAGCGAGCAGCTCAACAGGGCGCAAAATGCCGAAAGAAGAGCCGCCGAAATTGACAAACGTCTTGCACAAATTGCACAGGATAGGGCGGCGTTGGCACAACGACACGAGGAATACAGCCAACAGCTTGCCGAAGTGGTTGAAATAAAGGAAGAAAAGACCGAGCGCAAGTGGCACAAGGCTGTTGTGATAGCGGCAGTTGCCTTTATCTGTGTGGGAATAGTGCTTTCCGTGCTGGGCTTGCTTAAATTGGTTGCTGTAAGCCTCATGTATGCCGTCGGTATTCCGTTCATTATTTTGGGCATAGCTGCAATAATATACGAATATGCAGTGGACAGAAAATACAGGCGCGCGTTGATGGATGTGGAAAGCAAAAAGGAAGAATTGGCGCGCAACCGTACTGCGCAAAGCAACGTGTTGTCCGCCCTTACCCAACAGATGAGCGAGCTGGCAACGGAAACGGGGCGGCTCAGTGAGGAACGCAAGGGGCTTGTGTTCAACAGCGTTGAAGTAATGGACAGGCTGCTCACCGTGGAAGAGGAGCGCAAGGAGGCACTTCACCGCTACGAAGTGGCGGACGAGGTTAGCAAGCTGTTGGAGCAGGCAAAGGACAACCTGTCCTCGGGATATCTGCCCAGGCTGTGCGACCGTTGCAGTGCGCTGCTGCAGGAAATTACGCAAGGCAATTTCGCCGTGGTGGTGGACCGCAGCTTCACTGTAAGCATTCGCGAAAACGGACAAACAAAACCCATGTCGGAATTTTCACGCGGTATTCGCGAAATTACGCTGCTGTGTTTTCGCGTAGCCTTGTCGGAATTGCTTTACGACGGCGCTCTGCCCTTTGTCATTATCGACGACGCATTTGTCAACTTCGACGAAGACAACTTTGCACGGGCAACAACGCTGTTGAAAAAGCTGTCGGCACACGCACAGGTAATTTACTTTACCTGCCACAATCGTACAGGCAACCTACTTAATTAAAGGTTTCGTCGGCTGTACGTGGAAACAAAACGGAAAATAAAAAAAGAGGTGGATATATGAACTTTGAAAAATTCAGCAAAGAGATACGGCGCAACACATTGCGTTGCTTGCATTCTCAAGGCTCGGGACACGTGGGCGGATGCCTGTCCATAGTGGACGTACTGGCTGTACTGTACGGCAAGCACATGGACGTAGACCCTGCCAATCCCAAAAAGGAGGACCGCGACAAGCTTGTGCTCAGCAAGGGACACGCAGGCCCCGCGCTGTACGCAACATTGGCGCTAAAGGGCTTTTTCCCTGTGGAGTGGCTTGATACGCTCAACCAGCTTGGAACACGTCTTCCCAGCCACGTTAACATAAATCTTACCCCGGGCGTAGACATGACGGCAGGCAGCCTCGGTCAAGGCTTGTCCTGCGCATGCGGGCTTGCGCTTGCCAACAGGGCAAAGGGTATCGACAAGTTCGTGTACGTTATCACAGGCGACGGAGAGCTTCAGGAAGGTCAAAACTGGGAAGGCGCGATGTTTGCCGCAAACAAGCGCTTGAACATCATTGTGCTTGTAGACAACAACAAGCTGCAAATAGACGGCGCAACCAAGGACGTAATGAACGTGGAGAACATCGAGTCGAAGTTCGATGCATTTGGCTTTACAACACAGCGCGTTGACGGTCACGATCACAAGGCACTGGACAAAGCAATTGCCAGGGCAAAAAGGCAAAAAGGTCCGCAATGTATCATCATGGACACAGTCAAGGGCAAGGGCGTAAGCTTTTACGAGACAATGGGCGCAGGTGTACACAGCACAAACGTCAACGACGAGCAGTACACATTGGCTCTTGAGGAATTGAAGTAAAGGGGTGCAAAAATGGAATTACGTAAACAATACATTGGCGAACTGTCTCGCCTGATGAAGGAAAATGACAAAATATTTATTCTTGACGCCGACCTTGGAGCTGCCGGCGGTACAACACCCCTGTACAAGGAATTTCCCGACAGGTGTGTAGACGTGGGCATAGCGGAGGCCAACATGGCATGTATTGCTGCGGGGCTGTCTGCAAGCGGATTTGTACCCTTTATACACAGCTTTGTTCCCTTTGTTGCAAGGAGAGCCCTGGACCAGATAGCAGTGTCTGTAAGCTACTCGGAACAGAACGTAAGGATAGTAGGTTACGACCCCGGCGTACACACAACCTCCAACGGCGGTACGCACATGTCCTTTGAGGACGTGGCTACAATGCGCGCATTTTGCAACATTGCCGTTCTTGACATTGTGGACGGCGTGCAGCTCAAAAAAGCGCTCCCCTACATTGTGCAGCACAAGGGACCCATGTACATCCGTTTTGTACGCAAGCAAACGGAGGAGCTATTTGACGACAGCTACGAATTCCGTTTCGGCAAGGCGGACAAGATTGCAAGCGGAAAGGATTTGACAATAGTTGCCAGCGGTACATCGCTGTTCGATGCAAAAAATGCTTGCGACATTCTCAAGAAAGACGGTATCAAGGTAGATTTGCTTGGTATACACACAGTAAAGCCGCTGGACAACAAGGCTATCTTAACCTCCGCCAAAAAGACGGGCGCTGTGCTAACGGTGGAAAACCACAGTATCCACGGCGGCTTGTATTCGGCAGTGTGCGAAGTGCTGTCGGCAGAGCACCCCACGCTGTGTGACGCGGTGGCAGTGCGCGACAAGCTCACCCAGGTAGGCAAGCTAAACGATCTCAAGCGCGACTACGGCTTGACCGTTGAGGACATCGTTGCACGAGCAAAAGCATTGGTTGCAAAGAAATAACACATTGCTCTCCTTGAAAAAAGGGGAGCAATTTTTTTGTTATCGCGAGAATAATGAACGCCAAATCATTTTTTTTATTATAATTGCAAAATATTGACAAAGAAATAATATATATTATTATTGAGATATAAAACGAAAAGTTTTATCGTAATAAAAAAGAGGTGAAATTTATGTATGACGTGTTAATCGTCGGAGCAGGCGTAGTAGGCTCGGCTGTTGCGAGAGAGCTTTCCCGCTATTCGCTGTCCGTTGCAGTCGTCGAAAAGGAATACGACGTGGCAATGGGCACAAGCAAGGCAAATTCGGGCATTGTTCACGCAGGCTTTGACGCAAAAACAGGCACAAACAAGGCTATTTACAACGTGTTGGGCGCAAGAATGTACCCCAAGCTTGCCGAGGAGCTTGATTTCCCCTATCGCGAAAACGGCGCATTGGTGCTGTGCTTTGAGGAGAGTGGACGGGGCAAGTTAAACGAACTGCTGGAGCAGGGCAAGCGCAACGGCGTTAGCGGACTGTCAATCCTTGACGGGGATGAGGTCCGCGCAATGGAGCCCAACGTATCGGACAAGGTAGTTGCGGCGCTGTATGCCCAAACTTCGGCAATCGTCAGCCCCTACGAAATGACGGTAGCGCTTGCAGAAAACGCTTGCGACAATGGGGTGGAATTTTTGCTTGGGCAAAAGGTTAGCCACATCAAAAAAAGCAAGCTTGGCTTTGACGTAAAGCTGAGTGACAGGACGGTCAGTGCCAAAGTTGTTGTCAACTGCGCGGGCGTATATGCCGACGAACTGTACAACGGCTTGACGGGACGTCAACAAATAAAGATTGTTCCCCGCAAGGGCGAATACTGCTTGCTGGACAAAAAGTGCGGTTCTCTTACCGACAAAACACTGTTCCAGCTTCCGTCCAATATGGGCAAGGGCGTATTGGTTGCACCCACAACGCACGGTAACATCATCGTGGGACCAAGCGCCAACGACGTTTCCGATAAGGACGACATAGACACCACAATGGAGGCGTTGAACTCCGTATTTGATACGGCAATGCTCAGCGTTCCAACCCTCAGCCGCAGAAATATCATCACTCAGTTTGCAGGGCTTCGTGCACACTCTGAGGGTGGCGACTTCATCATCGGCGAAAGTGATGTTGCCAATTTCTACAACGTAGCAGGTATCGAATCACCGGGACTTACCGCTGCTCCTGCAATTGCGGTAGACGTTGCCGAAGAAATTGCAGCACGCTTGAACGCGGACAAAAAGCCCAACTTCAACCCCACAAGGCGCGGCATACCCTGCTTTGCCAAGATGAGCGACAGTGAACGTGAGCAGCTGATAGCGAAAAATCCTCTTTACGGTAAAATCGTGTGCCGTTGCGAAAACGTCACCGAGGGTGAAATTGTGGACAGCATACGCCGTCCGCTTGGCGCAACGGATTTGGACGGAGTAAAACGCCGTACCCGTGCGGGAATGGGCAGATGTCAGATGGGCTTCTGCACGCCGCGCATTATGGAAATACTGGCGCGCGAACTCAACGTAGATGCGACAAAAATTACCAAATACGGCAAAGGTAGCCATGTTGTGCTCGGGAGGACGGAATGAAAAACTGTGATTTAGTAATTATCGGCGGTGGTCCTGCCGGGCTTGCCGCTGCAGTAGCTGCGCACGACGCAGGCGTAAAGGATTTGGTAATACTTGAGCGTGAACCCACGCTTGGCGGAATACTCAACCAGTGCATACACAACGGTTTCGGCTTGCACACCTTCAAGGAGGAGCTTACAGGTCCCGAATATGCCGCTCGGTTTGAACAGATGGCGTACGACCGCAACCTCAACTACAAGCTGGGCAGCACCGTTATCAATGTTACCAAGGATAGGGTTGTAACCTATGTAAGCGAAGAGGAAGGGTTGCAAAAGATATCCGCCAAGGCAGTGATACTCACCTGCGGATGCCGTGAACGTCCGCGCGGAGCAATCAACATACCGGGCGCGCGTGCAGCAGGCATTTTCTCCGCAGGCACAGCGCAAAAGCTGGTAAACATTCAGGGACTTATGCCGGGCAAGGAGGTTGTTATCCTCGGTTCGGGCGATATAGGTCTTATCATGGCGCGCCGCATGACGTTTGAGGGCGCCAAGGTCAAGGCAGTTGTGGAGCTAATGCCCTACAGCTCCGGTCTTAACAGAAACATCGTCCAGTGCCTCAACGACTTCAACATTCCGTTGAAGTTCTCACACACAGTTGTGGACATCAAGGCAACAGACGGACGTGTATCCTCCGTGGTTATCGCGCAGGTAGACGACAAATTGCGCCCCATCATGGAAACGGCGGAAGAAATTGCTTGCGACACATTGCTTTTGTCGGTAGGCTTGTTGCCCGAAAACGAGCTTGCAAGCTACGCTGACGTAGAAATTTCCCCCATAACAAACGGCGCAATCGTTGACGACAGAATGATGACAAGCGTGGAGGGTATCTTCGAATGCGGCAACGTACTGCACGTTCACGACCTTGTGGACTACGTCAGTGAAGAAAGCGCACACGCAGGCAGATGCGCAGCCAGCTACATTCTGTCACAAAACAGCAAAGTAACAGGCTACGTACCAACCGTCGGCACTAACGGCGTACGGTACGTTGTTCCGCAAAAGATTGCCAAAAACGACAGCGTTGAACCCATATCCTTGCGCATGCGCGTGGGCAACGTCTACAAAAACGTGGAAATTGCAGTGCTTTTGGACGGCGAAAAGGTAGCGTCGCGCAAAAAGCAAATTGTAACCCCGGGCGAAATGGAAACAATCGTATTAAACAGCGAAATTGTGGCAAAGGTAAAGATAGGTAAACAATTGGAAGTAACATTAAATGTGGGAGGTACCAAATAATGAAAGAGCTTATTTGTATCAACTGTCCGTTGGGCTGCCGCATGAATGTTGATGACAGCAACATTGAAGACATCAAGGTTACGGGCAACACCTGCCTTAGGGGCGTGAAGTACGCAGTTAGCGAGGTTACCGCTCCCAAGCGCATGGTAACAAGCTCCGTACCTGTAACGGGGTCGTCCGTTAGCCGTGTGTCCGTCAAGACAACAAATCCTGTCCCCAAGGAAAAAATATTTGACGTATTGAAGCTTATCAAAAAGGTGCACGCTAAGGCGCCCGTTGCAATAGGAACTGTACTTTACCCCAACATTTGCGATGGTGTAGATCTAGTTGCTACCAGTGGCGCAACCAAGCTGGATTAACCCAGTTTGAACTAATAGGAGTTGTACATGAAATACATACTGGCTTTGGATCAAGGCACAACCAGCTCCCGCGCAATAGTGTTTAACCACAAGGGAGAGATTTTGGGTTCGGCTCAGCAGGAATTTCCGCAAATTTATCCCAAGAGCGGCTGGGTAGAGCACGACCCCAACGAAATACTGGGCAGTCAGGTGGGCGTTATACCGGAGGCACTTATCCGCGCAGGTGTCACCAGCGAAGATATTGCAGCCATCGGCATAACAAACCAACGTGAAACCACTATCGTGTGGGACAAAAAGACGGGCAGGCCCGTGTACAATGCAATAGTGTGGCAATGTCGCCGTACGGCAGAGTACTGCGAGCAGCTAAAGGCTCAAGGGCTGGACAAGGTTATTTACGAAAAAACTGGACTTGTACTGGATGCATATTTTTCCGCAACCAAGCTGAAGTGGATACTTGACAACGTCAAGGGCGCAAGGGAAAAAGCCGTCAAGGGGCAATTGCTGTTTGGAACGGTGGACACCTACCTCATGTGGCACCTGTCAAAGGGCAAGATACACGCCACCGACTACACCAATGCGTCGCGTACAATGCTGTACAACATTCACACGCTGCAGTGGGATACGGAATTGCTCAAGCTGTTCGACATCCCCGCAAGCATGCTACCTGCGGTGCACCCTTCCAGCTACAACTACGGTTTTGCCGACCACACAATCGTTGGCGCAAATATCCCCATTGCGGGGGTTGTCGGCGATCAGCAGGCGGCGCTGTTCGGTCAGCTGTGCGTAGACGTTGGCTCAATGAAAAATACCTACGGCACAGGCTGTTTCCTGCTTATGAACACAGGCGACAAGCCCGTAAGCTCCAGCGGACTTGTAACCACGCTTGCCGCTAGCTGCGACAACAAGCCGCAATACGTACTCGAAGGCAGTGTGTTTATGGGTGGAGCAATCGTGCAGTGGCTGCGCGACGAAATGCGCATGATACGCCAAGCATCCGACACCGAAACGTACGCAATGCGTGTTCCTGATACCAACGGTGTGTATCTTGTTCCCGCTTTCGTGGGACTGGGTGCGCCCTATTGGGATGCCAAGGTGCGCGGCACTGTGTACGGCTTGACACGCGGCACGAAAAAGGAACACTTTATCCGTGCGGCGCTTGAGGGCATTGCTTACCAGGTGTACGACGTTGCCAAGGCAATGGAAAAGGATTTGGGCAGCCCCATCACGTCGCTTAACGTCGACGGCGGAGCATCTGCCAACAACTTCCTGTTGCAGTTCCAGTCGGATATTTTGCGTACCAACGTAGTGCGTCCCAAGGTGGTGGAAACAACTGCGCTTGGTGCATGCTACCTAGCTGGGCTTGCTGTCGGTTACTGGAAGGATATCGAACACATAAAGAAAAACAAGCAAATTGAGCGTACGTTTACCCCCTCGATGGATGAAACTTACGCTAAACAGCTGGTGGACGGCTGGTCACTTTGCATTGAAAGGTCACGCTACAAGGCGTAGCAAGGGATGTTACACTTCGGCAGACGAAGTGCAAAAAATAACATTAAAAAAATATAGGAGGAACGAAAATGAACTTTTTGCGTAAAAACAAAAAAGCTCTAATCATGCTCGCTATTGCGCTTGCTGTGATACTTGTTTCAAGCTTCTGTGCGTCTATGATTCAATCTGACGCATTCAGAGTAAAGGTAACAGACTTGCGCAATGAAACAAACAGCGGAACGCTCCTGGGCAATGACAGTGTCAAGGTCTCAGGTAAGGTTACTTCCGGTATTCTGTTTGTTCCCAATACGGCAACGGAGGAAACTCCCGCTCCTGGTATCGTTTTGACACACGGCTATCTCAACAACCGTGAGCTTCAATTGCAAAACGCTATCGAACTTGCCCGTCGTGGTTTTGTTGTTATCACAATTGACCGCGGTCAACACGGTAACAACCAAAACGATATCGGAACAGGCTCGTTGATGAACACCGACGGTATGTACGAGAGTGCTAAATATCTGTACAACCTTCCCTACGTTGACAAGGAAGCAGGTATAGGTATTTCCGGTCACTCCATGGGCGGTTACACAACTGCGGCAACTCTTGTTATGGACAGCCCGTATCATGCATTACTGGGATATGAAAACCCCGAAAGAGGCGATCCTGTATACGGTCTTGGCATTATCTCCGCAGGCTTGATGCAAGGCTGGAGCACATTTATGACAGCCGGCCCCGGCGTTTCAGTCGGTATGCTCAAGGCTCAGGACGACGAATTCTTCTTCGTAAGCAAGTTTGCAGACGGCTCGGATGCTATCTGCCGTGAATTCTTGCACACTGTTGGCGCAGCAAGCTTTGTTGGACTTACAGGCTACGGCAACACCAAGGATGCTATCAACATCAACAGCGGTGACATATACGTTAACGGTTCTGTTGTAACTGTTGAACAAGGCACCAAGGTTGACGGACCTTTCCGTGTTATCTACGAAGCTAACGAAATCCATCCCTTAAACCACTTCTCGGTTGAAAGCGCAGGCTACGTAACTGACTTCTTCTACAATGCGTACGGCACACCTGCTGGACACAGCGTAATCAAGAGCACCAGCCAAACATGGTGGCTCAAGGAAACATTCTCCCTCATTGGTCTTATCGCTGTATTCTTCATGCTGTTCCCGCTCATTTCCATACTTCTTAGCGTTCCTTGCTTTGCATCGCTTGCTAAGAGTGAGGAAGTTGACCTGGATGCAGACCTTCTGTCCTTCAAGAAGGGTGGCGTTGCTAACATCGTTCGCACGGTACTGTTCTGGCTGGCAGCTGCAGGCACAATGTTCTTTGGCGGCTTCATCATGCACAAGGTATTTACCGAATGGGGTAGCGAACTCCTGCCGGTAACCACGCTGTTGCCACAAAACACAACAGGTAACGTCGCAGCTTGGGGTATTGTTTCCGCAATCTTCGGCATTGCAGTGCTCCTGTTCGTATGGCTTGTAAACTCTCTTGTAAACTACTTTGCAGCAAAGAAAGGTCAAGAATCCGTTGCAGTTACCAATCCGTTCAGACCCGCAATCATCAGCTGGGCTAACCTGGTAAAGACTGTTTGCCTTGCTTTCTTGGTAGTAGCTGTCTTCTACGTTGTAACATGGATCAACTGGGGTATCTGGACTGTTGACTTCCGTATCTGGACGTTGAATGTTCACCCGTTTAGACTCAATATGCTCGGAACAATGCTCCGTTACATCCCGCTGTTCCTTATCTTCTACGGCGTAAACGCTCTTGCAAATGCAGGAATGCGCGCAAAGGAACTTCCCGAATGGGCAAGCGTAGCTATCAATGCAGCATTCAACTGTGTTGGCGTTCTGTTGGTAGTTCTCATCCAATACGGTACTTTCCGTGCAACGGGCGTGCTGTGGCAAGCAGATATGAACCTGGCTTACATCGTAGTATTCCCGCTCATTCCTATTCTCGCAATTGCAACGATTATCTCTCGTTACACCTACAAGAGAACAGGCAACATTTGGCTGGGCGCGCTTATCAATGCAATTCTGTTTACAATCATGACGGTTGCTAACACAGCGCATCAATATCCTTACATTTAAGATAGGATACAACAAAAACAAAGGCGGAGCATTTGCTCCGCCTTTTTGTTTTGCTTTTTATTAAATTATATCAATTGAGTACAGCCGACTGCCGAAGTCGAACATCACGCGCGTGTTGCTGTCGTACCCTGTGCTGGACCACTCCTGGTTGAGCTTCACTCCACACTTGGCAAGTATTTCGCCCGTTAACGTGTAGCTTTGTACTTCGCTTTTTAGTGGGTGTAGGTTTGCTATCATTTCCACAAGCTTGCCTTCCTCATTCAGGT
The DNA here is from genome assembly GCA_022508345.1 of Clostridiales bacterium. Lineage (GTDB taxonomy): Bacteria > Bacillota > Clostridia > Christensenellales > CAG-314 > Fimimonas. The sequence goes on from JAFLVK010000001.1 coordinate 530,622, forward strand.
GCATGGGCGCAATGGTGTTTATCAACCCGCCAAATGCTTTCAGGCTAAACTGTTGCTCGCGCGTTTCCAATTTGTACCTTGATTCGGCCAGTAGCCCCGGTATTTTCAGTGTTTCATGGCTGGGTATTGTTTGAGCAACGGTGTTGGTGATGTTTGCAACAGCCTGCGACTTGTCGTCGGAAATTATCACCCAGCTTGCCTTTTCGTCGCTGAATACGCTGCGTAGCTGGCAGTAGGTTCCAAATTGCAACGTCTTGCGGTATTTCTTGTACCATGCAATCTGTCTGGCGATTGAGTCGCAGTCCTGCTTGGTGAGTATGGTCATGTCCAGCTCGTAGCCGAACGCGCCGATACATGCTGTGTTGAAGCGGTTGTCCACCGTGCTTTGACGTAGCGTTTGGTGGTTGGGGCTTGCAGATACGTGGCTACCGATACAGCTTTGCGGGTATCCCGTGAGTGTTCCCTCGTGTATGCGCACCCTGTCGAAGCTGTCGGTGTTGTCGCTGCACCAAATCTGTGGCATATATGACAGCACGCCCAGGTCAAATCGGTTTCCGCCCGATGCGCAGCCCTCGAACAGAATGTTGGGGAACTTCTTGGTCAGTTCGTCAAGGATACGGTAAAAGCCCAACATAAAGCGGTAGTTAAATTCGCCCTGAGCTTTACCAAGCGTCAACGAATAGCAATCGGTTAGCGGACGGTTGAAATCCCACTTGACGTAAGTGATGTTTGCCGAACTAAACACCTTGCTCATTGCATCAATGATGTAGTCGCACACGTCGTCGTTGCACAAATCAAGCAACAGCTGGTTTCTACACAGGAGCGGTGTATAATTGGGGTGTTGCACCGCCCAGTCGGGGTGCGCACGGTAAAGGTCGCTGTCGGGGTTGACCATTTCCGGCTCCACCCAAATGCCGAAGTCCAGCCCAATGCCGTTTATCTTGTTTGCCAGCCCATCAAGCCCCTTGGGTAGCCGTTTTTTGTTTTCCGTCCAGTCGCCTAAGCCCCTGCTGTCATTGGTGCGCTTGCCAAACCATCCGTCGTCCAGTACAAACAATTCCACACCCAGGCTTTTTGCTTTTTTGGCGATGTCAAGTAGCTTCTTTTCGGTAAAGTTGAAGTAGGTAGCCTCCCAGTTGTTGACAAGCACGGGGCGCTCACGGTATGCCCACTGTGTGGGAACAATGTGTTCGTTCACAAATTTGTGGTAGCGCTCAGCAAGCACGTTGGTGCCTTGGTCGCTGTAGCACAGTGTGGCTTCCGGCGTGTAAAATGTTTCGCCTGCTGCCAAGTGCCAGCAAAAGTCGGTGTCATTGATACCTGTAAGCACGCGCACTTTGTTGAGCGGCGTTTTGTCGAATATTTCCGCATGATTGCCCGAGTACACAAGGTTGAAGCCGTACGCTTCGCCGTGGTGCAGTGTGCAATGGCTCCTTTTCAGCACAACGTAGGGATTGTGCGTGTTGGAGCTCACTCCGCGCTTGCTGTCTATTTTTGTAACACCTGTGCGCAGCTTTTCGCTAGTTATGTAGCGTTCGCGCGCCCATGTGCCGTCCAGTGTGTCAAGCGTTACGTCATCGAAGTCCAGGTCAAGCTGATTGCTCATTGCGCGCAACAGACGTATTTCTTGTTGGCTTTCGTTTGTTACCGCAACGCTCTTTACAATAACGTCGCAATCTGTCAAGGTGGAGTAGTACAGCGTAAGCTTGATTTTTCTTGCGCTGTCTAGCATGTATATAGCCAGCGTTTGTTCCTTTCCGTGCGAGTTGGGCAGGCGCGGAATTAAATGTTGGTCAAGCAGTTCGTAGCTGTCGTAAACAAATTCGCACACCGTGCTGTCATTGCTGTCGCACACCGTTACGATATTTTCACGGTAGTCGCCCCTGCCGACGTTGGAGCATTCGTAACAGGTGTTGTCGGGGTATATCTTGCCCTCGCTACACTCTATGCCTATTGCTGTGCCTTGCCCTGTTCCCTGTTTGATTGTCAGGAAGGCAATGTCGTTAAACTCGCATTGCAGCCTTGCGCCGTAGTACAGGTGCTCAAGCTGCTTCAACGCGTTTACTCTGAAAATATAGGTTGTGTTTGGCGTGTCTATGCGAAACACATTGTTTTTTACGTTTATCATGGTAACCTCCACCGTAAACACCTACGCAAATAGTATCCCCACTATTGTAACACAAAGTGTCAACAATTCCAACAGTACAGTTGATTTTTGTAAAAATAATAGATATAATTGTTTTATGAGGAAAATAGGCGTAATTAGCGACATACACGGCAATCTTGCTGCACTCAAAGCAGTGTTGGAGTTGCTGGACAGCGAGGGCTGTGAAGAAATTATCCACACGGGCGACGTGGTGGACATCGGTCCTCATTCGCGTGAATGTCTTGAGCTTTTGCTAAGTCGCGATGACGTTACCTGCTTACTGGGCAATCACGACAGGGATTTCGCAGTTAATCAAACACAGGTGCGCAACCTGTCGCACGTTCCTGCCGAGCACAAGCAGCAGGTGTTTGCCACCCTCACGGAGGAACTGAGGCAGCGTGTGCGGCAGTTTCCGTTGTATACCACGCGCAGCTGTGGCGGTAGCAAATTGCTGTTTTGTCACTACGCATTCAAGCAGCAGCCGTTCAGTATTGAAACTTATCACCTGTTGCCGATAGCAATACCGCCCACAGCGGACAAGCTGGACGCTCTGTTTGCAGGGGTGGATGCCGATGCGGTATTCTTCGGGCACAAGCACGAGCCCTGTGACATAATGGGGCAACGGCTGTACGTTGACGTGGGAAGTGTGGGCTGTCACCCCGAACCGAAGGCAAGGGCAATTGTCATCGAGTACGACGACACAAGCTGGAGTTACAACAGGGTGTTTGCGCCATACGACATTGAAGCAACGCACAAGAGCATGCTTGCGGATATTGCCTGTGGCGAGCAGCTGTACGACTTCTACTTTCTGCTGAACAAGGGTAAATAAGAGGGATTGTGAAATACACAATCCCTCAGTTAATTTAACAAAGAAACTATTGTTGCAAGCCGGTAAATGCAAGCTAGGTGCGCGGTGAGCCTACAAAGAAAATTGCAAGTGTGCCCGGTCCGCAGTGCGATGCAACAACGGGGCCGATGTCAAATATTCTTATGCTTGCCTTGGGGTAAGCAATTTTTAGCGCTTCAACAATCTTGTTGGCACAGCAGATGTAGTTGGAGTGTCCCACCCATATTTTTCCGTCGTATTGGCTGCCGTTGTCAATTTTTTTGGCAATCTCGTCTAAGGTTTTGGCAATTGCCTTTGTTTCGCTCATTACCTTTGCGTAGGCGACAATTTTACCCTCTTTGTTGAGGTGCATGATAGGGCACAGCTTGAACATGTTGCCCAATATTGCCGCCGGGCCCGAAATACGTCCGCTACGTCTAAAATACGTCAACGTGGTGGAAAAGAATTGATGTTGTATTCTCAGACGGTTGTCCTGCGCCCATTTGTACAGGAAGTCGATACCCTTGCCCTCGTCTCTCAAATCTGCAATGCAATCAACAAACAGCCCGTAGCCTACGCATGCGCAGGTTGAATCCACAACGTAAATTTTGCGTTGAGGGAACTCTCTTTTCAACAGTTCGGCAGCTTTAACGGCGTTGTTTGCCGACTGTGACAAGCCGGAGCTGAAGCAAATGTGCAGCAAATCGCCCTTTTGCAGCAGCGAACGGAAAAAGTCACAGTATCTTTCCACATTGATTAGTGATGTGGTGGGGAGCTTGCCCGCAAGCAGTTGATTGTAGAATATTGCCAGCCCGTTGCCAGCGCGCATGTCGTCGGCGTATTCCACGCCGTCCACAGTGTAGGTGTAAGCCAGCGCGGGAATGTTGCGTTTTACAAGATGATTTAATGTGAGGTCTACCGTTGATTCGCAGCTTAATGTAAACATGTTTCCTCCGACCAAACGAGTGTTTGATAAATTTTTTAGTTACATTATACACCAGCCGCGGCAAAAGTCTCCCTACTGTTGGCAAGGCGCATTCTACAATATATTTTTCGCTTGGTAGAGTTACGTTTTGGCAATTCTACTCACAGTAGAGCGACAAAAATCGACCTGTAGTTTGCTTGCCAGTGTGATTGAATTGTGGTATACTGTGCTTATGGAAGAGCTGAAACAGACAATAGCCGAAAATCTTGTTGCATATCGCAAACAGGCGCAATTGACGCAACAGGAGCTGGCTGAAAAGATAAATTACTCCGACAAGGCAGTGAGCAAATGGGAACGCGCCGAGGGCGTACCCGACGTGCTGGTGCTGAAAGCCATTGCCGACTTGTACGGAGTTACTGTCAACGACTTTCTCGTGGACCACACCAAGCCGAAAAAACTGCGCTTCAAGGACTTTTGGGCAAAGCGTTGGCTTATTACATTGCTTTCGGCAGGGCTTGTGTTTTTTATCGCAACCATTGTGGTGTTTATCTGGTTGGTTGTAGCCCCAGCCTCAGCGGCGGACGTTGCCAAGTATACTTATCTAACGGCGTTGCCCATTGCATGTATTGTGGTGCTGGTATTTAGCTGTATTTGGGGTAAGCTGTGGCAGCGTTGCTTGGCTGTGTCGGCGCTTGTTTGGACGCTGTGTTTGCTGATACATCTTGCGCTGAACATTGTCACGTTGGAGTACACCTGGATGATTTACGTAGTGGGCGCGGCAATGCAATTGCTGGTGATACTGTGGTTTATCCTTGTCTATTTCGTAAAACGTGGCAAGGCTGTGAAATAATTTCAGTTTATTTTTAGGTTCAAGATATTGACGAATATGTTTTAAATGCGCTATAATATCATTATATTATACAAGGAGGAAATATCATGAAGTATTGTAAGAGTTGCGGAGCAGAACTCGTTGATGAAGCAGTAGTATGCCCCAAGTGCGGTGTTGCAACAGGTGCAGTACAAGCTGAACCTAAACAAAACACTGTTGGTATTGTAGGTCTTGTGCTTTGCTTTTTTGCAGGTTCTCTGATTGCTTTTATCGTATCATTGGTTGGTTATATCCAAGGTAAGAAAAAGGGCGAAAAGGTTGGTTGCGCACTTGCAGGAATTATTGTGAGCGTTGTTGAATTTGTATTGATCATCGTCCTGTATTCAATAGTTCTTGGGCCGCTGCTTGCCGGAATTGCTAATGGTACTTACGGTTTGGTTACATTGGCATTGCTGTAAGAGATACAATAACTAATTAGTAAAAATAAATGACCTGTCCGTATGAGACAGGTCATTTTTATTGTTAAGACGGTTTACAGTTACACTAAGAAATGTTACAATATACGAAACAAACATGAACTGCACAGGAGACAGTATGCTGGAAGTTGTTGCGGCGCTAATATGGCGCGACGGTAAATTTTTGATATGTCAACGCCCTGCCAACAAAAAGAGGGCATTGCTGTGGGAATTTGTCGGTGGCAAGGTAGAAGCAGGCGAAACAAGACAGCAAGCGCTTGTGCGCGAGTGCAACGAGGAGCTTGCAATTACCGTCAAGGTAAATGACGTATTTTGTGAGGTTAGCCACGTTTACCCCGACGTAACGGTGCATTTAACGCTGTTCAATGCGGAAATTGTGCAGGGCGAACCGCGCAAGCTTGAACACAATGACATGACATGGATAACGCCTGCCGAAATAGATAACTACGAATTTTGCCCCGCCGACGTGGACATTCTTGAAAAAATCAAAAAATTATAATATATTAACTTGATAGTTAAACAACAAAATTAAAAGGACACATTGATTAAATACATGTGTCCTTTTTAATATAAAACTCTTAGTGAGGTGGTAGAAGCGAGGTAGACGAGGCGCGCGAGTATTTTGCGAAGGAGTTTACTAGGCGTAAATGACTGAGCAAAAACGGAGCGGAACAAAGTATACCGACGCTTATGCCAGCTCACTCCTCAATTAGTTTGCTAACTTTAATAAGATTCGTCCCCGAGCTCTTGCCAAGGGGCACGCCTGCCGTAATTACAATGTTGTCGCCTTCGCCTGCAATTCCAAGTCGGCGCACAGCCTCCTCTGCATTTATGAACATGTCGTCGGTGTTGTCAAATATTTGGCAGATTGTGGGCACAACGCCCCAGCTTGTGGACAGCTGATTGTACACCCTGTCATTCGATGCCATTGCCACAATCACAGCATCGGGGCGGAAGCGGGAAACCATCCTTGCCGATACGCCGCTTTCGGTGTAGACAACTATCGCCTTGGCATTGATGTCGAATGCCGTGTTAACAGCCGCGTGGGATATTGCATCGGTGTTGTCCATCAGGTTGAATGGCGACGAGCGGTACATTGCCTTGTAGTCGATGTTGCGCTCTGCCTCTTCGGCGATACGCGCCATTGTAGCGATGGTGTTGGGAGGGTTGATACCCACTGCGCTTTCTGCAGATAGCATTACGCAGCTGGATCCGTCGTACACGGCATTGGCAACGTCCACAATTTCCGCGCGGGTGGGGCGCAGCTTGGTTACCATGCTTTCCAGCATTTCTGTAGCGGTGATAACGAACTTACCACGCATGCGGCTTTTGGTAATTAGCATTTTTTGTATAGCGGGAAGCTTTTCATAGGGGAGCTCCACGCCGAGGTCGCCACGGGCTACCATGATGCCGTCCGATTCCTCAATTATTTCTTCTATGTTGTTTACGCCGCTTTGACTTTCAATTTTGGATATTATGCAAACGTCCTTTGCGCCGTGGTCCATAAGATATTTGCGTATTTCGCGTACGCTCTCAGCGTCCTGCACAAAGCTTGCTGCGTACAGCTCGGCGCTGTTTTTGATGCCGAAGTCAAGGTCGCGCTTGTCCTGCTCGGACAAAAACGGCATGTTTATCTTTACATTTGGCACAAACAAACCCTTGCGGTTGGACAGCGTTCCGCTATTCTCTGCAACGGTGCATATTGTTTCACCCTCGATTGCCGTTACCTTGAACACAAGCAGTCCGTCGTTGAGCAGGATGTTGCAGCCAACGCTAACGTCCTTGTACAGCTCCTTGTAGGTGATGGACACCTGTGTTTCGTCACCGACAATGCCCGTGTTTACAAAGTTGAAGGGCATACCCTCGTGTACTTCGATTTGACCGTTAACAAATGTGCCGATACGAATTTCCGGACCCTTGGTGTCAATCATGATGGGAATGGGCAACCCAAGGCTACGGCGCACCTTTTTGACGGTGTCAATCTTTTCCTGGTGCTCTTCGTACAGTCCGTGGCTCATGTTGATACGCGCTACGTTCATGCCTGCCAAAGCCATCTTTTTTATTTGGTCGTAGGTGGAGCTTGCAGGTCCCAGAGTGCACACAATTTTTGTTTTTCTCATATATGCCTCCCTAGCCGCACAGGTTGCGCAGCTATACAGAATATGCGCTTGATTTGTAAATCAAAACATATTTCGCATTATAACCATTATAATGCAATTGTAAATATTTGTAAACAGAGTTTACAATAAAATTGATATGTGATTGAGTTTATGATATAATATTAGCAGGAGAAATTATGAAAGACTATTTGAAGATATCTACAGAAGTTCAACACGCACTGGATAACAACCTGCCCGTGGTGGCGTTGGAGTCTACAATCATATCCCACGGCATGCCCTATCCGCAAAACGTCGAAACGGCGCTCAAGGTAGAGGAAATTGTGCGGCAAGCCGGCTGTGTTCCCGCAACGGTGGCAATTATCGGCGGCGTGCTTACCGTTGGGTGTTCGGCGGAGGACATTGAGCTGCTGGGCAAGCGCGGGACCTCCGTTTCCAAGGTGTCCAGGCGCGATTTACCCATAGTGATTGCGCAAGGCAAGGACGGCGCAACAACTGTTGCCGGCACAATGTACGCATGCGCTCTTGCAGGAGTAAGCGTGTTTGCAACGGGCGGTATCGGTGGTGCACATCGCAGGTCGGAAACCACGATGGACATCTCCGCAGACCTTGACGAGCTGCAACAAACGGACGTTACGGTAGTGTGTGCCGGTGCGAAATCGATATTGGATATCGGCTTGACGCTGGAATGCCTGGAAACGCGCGGTGTGCCCGTGATTGGCTACAAAACGGAGGAAATGCCTGCCTTTTACACGCAAAGCAGCGGCTACAAGGTAGATTACCGATTGGACAGTGCAAAGGAAATTGCCGAGGCGTACTACGCAAAGCAACAGCTTGGCTTGCACGGTGGCATGCTTGTTGTCAATCCTATCCCAAGCGAATACGCAATGGACAAGGCCTACATTGACGAAAATATAAGTATAGCTCTTGCAGAAGCGGACAGGCTGGGAATCAGCGGCAAGCAGATAACGCCCTTTTTGCTGGACAAGATACAAAAGCTTACAAGTGGCAAAAGCCTTGACTCCAACATACAGCTTGTGTACAACAACGTGCGTTTAGCGTGCGAGGTTGCGCAAGAACTGTGCAAATTAAGGAAGAGCAAATGAAATTTGGCGGACTACAAAAGTTAACATTACTGGATTACCCCGAGCATGTAGCTTGCACCCTGTTTACGATAGGGTGCAACCTGCGCTGTCCGTTTTGCCACAATTTTTCTCTGGTGGTTGGTAACCTTGCAAAGTTGGAGCAAATAACGGAGGAAGATGCTTTGGCATTTTTGCGCAAGCGCAGCAAGGTGCTTGAGGGCGTGTGTATCACGGGCGGAGAGCCATTGATGCAAGCGGGGATAAAGCAGTTTATCGAGCAGGTCAAGCAAATGGGATATTCAGTTAAGCTGGACACCAACGGTGCATACCCCAACAAGTTGCGCGAATTGGTGGAATGTAACCTCATTGACTACGTGGCAATGGACATCAAAAACAGCCGCGAGCTTTACAACAAAACGTGCGGTTGTGTGGTGGAAATGGAAGACATTTGCAGTTCCGTGGAATACCTCAAGAGCGGTGTGGTGGACTACGAATTTCGCACGACGGTAACAGGCACGTTCCACAGCGACAGCAGCATTGAGCAAGCAGCCAAGTGGCTTCAGGGTGCAAAGCGCTGGTATCTGCAGCAATTTGTGGATAGCGGTGAGCTCATCGACAGCACCGTTGTCGGCGTAGACGTGGAAACGCTGAAACGCTATCAAAAAATTGCCGAACAGTACGTACCCAACACTCAGCTGAGGGGCGTAAAATAGATAAACAAAAAGGACACACTGTTTCCTAGCAGCGTGTCCTGATTTTTTTGTATTTTTATATAAGATATTTGCCGACCTATATTTTCAGAGCGAGGGTGTTCCGAAAAAGTGAATCTCGAAGAGGGAGCGTAAGCGGGGAATCTTTTTCGGAATGCCCGAGCCCCTATTTCTTCAACAGCAGCTTGGATATTTCCGTGAAGTCGCCGCTACTAACTGTGTATTTCGGCGCAATCTTGGGGTTAACGTCCAACTGGGTGAGGTTTGTTTTGATCCACAGGCAGTCAATCTTGGCATTGCGTGCGCCCTCAACGTCCGTTAGTGGGTCGTTGCCGATGTACACGCATTGCTTTTTGTCCAGCTTGTGCTTTTCAATCAGCGCATTGAACAATGTTGCATCGGGCTTTGCGCATTTGTAGTCGGATGAGTACACAATTCCGTTGAAATACTTGCGCAGTCCCAGCTTGTTCAATTCCTGCTTGGTGTAGCACGATTGCGCGTTGCTCACGATGTACAGCTTTTTGCCTGCTTTTTTCAGCTTGGCAAGCGTTTCGTAAACACCTTCGTATGCGCGGATGTATTGTGTGGAAAATGCTCTGAATTCCTGCGCAAGGTGGGTTGCAAGCGATTTGCCTGCTTTCTTGCCCTTGTTTTCAAATATATGGCGGAAAACTTCCACAACGTCAATTTCGGGGTGCTTGAAATTTTTTGCGCCACTCTTCATTTGCCATTCGCAGCTGGAAAAATATGTTTCCGACAGCTCCTGCGGTGTGTATTCCACGCCGTAAAAGTTGAGCGTTTCAGCCAATTTTCCCCAGGCTGAGCTTTCATATTCGTTGGTGTGAATGTCTACGAGTGTTCCGTACACATCGAAAATAAAATTCTTGTACATAACTAAAGCTCCTATGAACAATTTGTAATGTTATATTCATTGTATACCTGTTGTTTTGTTTAGGCAACTGTTTTTATATATGTTTCGTAATAGGGTAGATATGTCCATAAAAGCGCTAATATCCCAAATATTCCACGCCGACAAGCAAAATTTCGTTTATTTTGGGGTTGGCGATTTTGTACTTGAGTATTTTGCCCTGACGTTCGCACACAACCACGTCCATGTCGCGCAGCAGCCTCAACTGGTGGGATACCGTGGTTTGATTCATTTTCAGTATGTCCGCAAGGTCGGTTACGCACAGTGGCGAAATGGTCAGCGCCGACAGCAGCTTTACGCGCGACGGATCGGCTAAAAGACTGAAAAACCGCGCTATGCGGCGCACCGAATTGTCGTCGGGCAGGTAACAATCCATATCGTCCAGTACCTTGGGCGTTGCGACAATCATATTTTTCGCTCCTTTTACATATTATTTAACAAAAAAATATTACAATTGTCACATATGCGCATTTTGACGCATATTGTAGTAAAAAAACATCGTTTGTAAAAACAAAGGGGATTTTCTATGAATATTACAACAAGCCTACTGTATTTACTTTTGCTGTACGCAGTATTGGACGACGGCAAAAAGCTGTCGCTTACCACGGGGCTGATTATTGCCTTTGTGATACTGCTTTTCAACTGCTGGTTTACCAACCGCTGCTGCAACAACAGCAACAACAACCTTTCTACAACCACAACAACTACCACAACAAACGGTAGTAGTATCTTCAATACGATAAACGGTTTTTAGATGATATAAAAAAAACGCAACGGTTTAAATGTGCCGTTGCGTTTTTGCTTGTGTAAATTATTCTGTCTCTATTGATACGTTTTTGGTCCAGCCGGGCAGTGTTACGTTTTTATTTGTGCTCTTGACGGTGCAGGTTATTGTTCCGTCGGAGCCCACATGCCTTTCTTTCATGGCAGTGATGTAATCTCCGCTCCAATTCAGATAATACTCGTCTATTGTGTCCGTTGCGGGGGATTGACACTTGACGGAATTTCCCGATTTACTGATACAGTTTATCCGTCCGTATGAGAAAAAATCCTCTACTGCAAGGTGGATACTGTTTGCCTCTCTCCAAATCATGTTGTACAGGTTTTGACACATAAAGTAGCCTTGATACGTGTTAAATTCACGTACAACAAATTCCGGTACATAATCATCGTATACAGATTGCGCGCCTTTTACCGTTGTGCCGTTTTCCGAATACAGAATGTACTTTGTCCTGTTATCCTTGTCGGTGGTGGATATGTAGTAGTACTCCATGTGATATTTGTTGCCGTCAGCCGTCAAGTCAACTTCGTAGTACTCGTCGTAGGTATGAGAGTTACCGTCCTCTGCTTCGACTATTTTGTACATATATTTTACCGTAGCCGATTCAATTCCGTCTGTCTGTTCGGGGTCAACGGACTTCAATTCGTATTTTAACTCGTACTGATGGGGCAGTTCCAAATTGTCAATTTTGACATTTAATTCATCCAATTCGCTTTCGGATATCGGTCTATATATGCCGCCGAATGTGCAAGAGGCACACAGCAACAGCGCTGTTATCAGCAAGATAGTAAGTGACAGAATAGTTGGTTTTTTCATTTAATTCCTCATGTTTAAGTTTTACGTTTTTTCGCTACACACGCCTTGAGATATTGTGAAAAACTTGCAATTGTTGCTTGCCAAGTCGTGGTTTATTTCGGTGGCGGTGGTGAGCAGTATCTGCAAGTCGCTGTCGAAGTTGAGCAAACGGCGCTGCCTGTCAATGTCCAGCTCGGACAGCACGTCGTCGAGAATCAACACAGGGTATTCGCCGATAATATTTTTGAATATCTGCAGCTCGGCAAGTTTCAACGACAGCGCGGTGGTGCGCAACTGCCCCTGGCTGCCAAAGCTTCGCACGTCTGTACCGTTTATTGTCAGTGCAATGTCGTCCCGTTGGCACCCGACGGACGTGTGGCGCAATTGGAAGTCCTTTTCAAGGTTGCTTTGCAGCAGCTTCAAGTAATTTTCTGCAATGTCGGCTACGCTGTCACCTTTTATTTGCGTAACGTATTCCATGTGGAGCTGTTCTTTGTTGTCCGTCAAGGTTGCGTGGCTTTGTTTTGCGTACACTTTCAGCTTGTCGCAAAAGGTGCGGCGTTTTGCAATTACCCGCGCACCCTCTTCGGCTATTTGTTTGTCCCACACGAAAACCGTGTCGCGCAGTTCCTCCACCGTTTTGGCGGTTTTTAACAGATTGTTGCGCTGCTGCAGTGCTTTGTTGAAGCGGGTCAGGCTGTAGAAGTAGTTTTTGTCCGTTTGGCACAGGTCAATGTCGAGGAACCGTCTGCGTTCGGCAGGGGACTGACTGATAATCTTGATTTCGTTGGGCGAAAAGTAAATACAGTTGAGGTATCCCATCAGTTCGCCTATTTTGGTGATGGGCACGCTGTTTACGGTAATTTGTTTTTTCGCACCGGCATTGAGGGTAATGGTAATTTCCCCATCGCCAAAGCGGCATTGATATTTTACGCGAACGAATGCCTTGTCCTGCCCCCAACAAATCAGGTCCTTGTCCTTGTCGGTGCGCGGACTTTTCCCAATACAGCACAAATACACGCTCTCAACAAGGTTTGTCTTGCCCTGAGCGTTGTCGCCTGTAAAGATATTCAGTTCGTTGCCCAGCGCTACCCGCTGTTTGTGGAGATTTCGGTAGCTGCTTACGGCAATTTCCGTAACTTTCATAGTCAAATTATATCACATATTTGAAATTATTACAACAACGCGTCGCAAGTTAAATTTCGCCTGTGTCGGGTGTAAGGAAAAATCGACCAAAGGGTCAACCGTAGTGTATTTTGCCGAAATTGGGCGGTTTCAGGGCGTTAAAACGCTATCATGCAAAAAACATTTAAAAAATTGTTGATAAAACCATGTACATTTATATAGTTATATGATACAATATATTTACTTAATAATAAATAAAAAGGAGTAAATTATGGCCACCTATTCGGAAGAGCAAATTCAGGTTCTCGAAGGTCTTGAGCCTGTACGCAAACGCCCGGGTATGTACATCGGATCTACCGATGTCAAGGGACTACACCACCTGGCAGTGGAAATCGTCGACAACTCTATTGACGAAGCACTTGCAGGGTACTGCAACAACATTTACGTAACAATCAACGCCGACGGAAGCTTGACGGTTGAAGACGACGGACGCGGCATTCCCTGCGGTATTCACAAAAAGGAAGGTATCTCAGCAGTTGAGCTGTGCTTGACCAAGCTGCACGCAGGCGGAAAATTCGGCGGTGGCGGCTACAAAATCAGTGGCGGCTTGCACGGCGTAGGTCTGTCGGTAGTTAACGCGCTGTCCGAATGGCTCAAGGTAGAAGTCAGGCAGGACGGCAAGCTTCACTATCAGATGTACCACCGCGGTATCCCCGAGGAACGCTTAAAGGTAGTGGGCACTGCCGATACAACAGGTACGTCGGTAACCTTTATGCCGGATAGCGAAATGTTCGAAACCACCGAGTGGGAATACGAGCGTTTGAAAAACCGTCTGCGCGAAGTTGCCTACCTCAACAAGGGTATCACCATCACGTTGAAGGATTTGCGCGACAGCCGTGAACGTAGCGAAACCTTCTGCTACGAAGGGGGCTTGGCTGAGTTCGTGGAAAACTACAACCGTTCGCGCAACACCATTTTTGCGCAACCGCTGTACATCGACAAGTCCGTCAAAGAGGGCGAAATTGAAATTGCCATTCAGTTCAACGACGGCTACAACGAGGTAGTGCACGCTTACGCCAACAACATCAACACCGAAGAGGGCGGCTCTCACATGGACGGCTTCAAGGCAGCCCTCACCAAGGCGATAAACGACTACGGACACAAGTACAACCTCCTAAAGGAAAGCGAAAAGCTCTCCGGCGAAGACGTCAGGGAAGGCTTGGTTGCAATTATCTCCGTTAAGCTGGAAAATCCTCAGTTCGAAGGACAAACCAAAACAAAGCTTGGTAACAGCGAAATGCGTACGGCAGTAAGCCGCGTTGTGGGCGATGAGCTTGCAACATTCCTTGAGGAAAACCCCAAGGAAGCGCGCGAATTGGTACTCAAGTCGGTAACAGCTCAACGTGCAAGGGACGCAGCAAGACGTGCACGCGAACTCACCCGCAAGGGCGTACTTGAAAGCGCCTCACTGCCCGGCAAGCTTGCCGACTGTTCGGACAAGGACCCCAAGCATTGCGAAATATACATCGTCGAGGGTGACTCGGCAGGCGGTACTGCAAAGCAAGGCCGCGACAGACGTTTCCAGGCAATATTGCCACTGCGCGGTAAAATCTTGAACGTCGAAAAGGCACGTTTAAGCAGAGCACTTGAAAACGAAGAAATCAAGTCCATGATAACCGCGTTCGGTTGCGGAATAAGTGACGACTTCGACGAAAGCAAGCTGCGTTACGACCGCATTATCTGCATGACGGACGCCGACGTAGACGGAAGCCACATCAGAATACTGCTCATCACATTCTTCTTCCGCTTCATGCGCCCGCTTATTGAAAAGGGTCACGTTTACATCGCGCAACCGCCGCTGTACAAGATTACCAAAAACAAGCAAGAGTACTACGCTTTCACAGATGAGGAACGCGACAGAAAGCTTGCTGAAATCGGAACCAAGGGCACGGAAGTATCCCGTTACAAGGGTCTTGGCGAAATGAACGCCGAGCAGCTGTGGACAACCACAATGAACCCCGAAAGCCGCACAATGCTCCAAGTTACAATGGAAGACGCCTACGAAGCAGACGAAATCGTATCCCTTTTGATGGGCGATCAACCGGAGCTTAGACGTGAGTTTATAGTAGAGAACGCTAAGCTAGTTGAAGAACTGGACGTATAAGGAGGACAATATGGCTAAGCAAGTAGAACAACATTTTGACTACGTTGAGGCGCTGGGCAAAACCAACGTCAAGGTAATCAAGATGGAAGAAGAAATGAAAAAATCATTTATCGCCTACGCAATGGCGGTAAATGTTTCTCGCGCCATCCCCGATGTACGCGACGGTTTGAAGCCCGTTCACAGACGTATTCTGTACGCAATGGGCGAACTGAATTTGTTTAACGACAAGCCCTACCGTAAATGCGCACGTATCGTCGGTGACGTGCTTGGTAAGTACCACCCCCACGGCGACAGTGCTGTTTACGAAGCGTTGGTACGTTTGGCTCAGGACTTTAGTATCCGCTGCCCGCTGGTTGACGGACAGGGTAACTTCGGTAGTGTGGACGGCGACCCACCGGCAGCACAGCGTTACACCGAAGCGCGCCTCAGCAAGATTGCTGCGGAAATGCTTCGCGAAATTGACAAAAACACGGTAGATTTCTACCCCAACTTCGACAACACGCTAATGCAACCTACGGTATTGCCCAGCCGCTTCCCCAACCTGTTGGTAAACGGCGCGGACGGTATTGCAGTAGGTATGGCAACCAACATTCCGCCTCACAACCTCGGCGAAGTTATCGACGGTGCAATTGCGGTACTCAACAACCCCGAAATCACCGTTGAAGAGCTGATGAAGATAATTCCCTCCCCTGACTTCCCAACGGGCGGCATTATCATGGGGCGTGTGGGTATCCGCAACGCGTACAAGACAGGTAAAGGTACAATACTTGTACGTGCCAAGACGGAAATTGAGGAGCACAACGGACGTCAACGCATTATCGTTACCGAGCTGCCTTACCAGGTAAACAAGGCTAAGCTTGTTGAAACAATTGCCGGCATGGTCAAGGACAAGCGTTTGGAGGGCATTGCCGACATTCGCGAGGAAAGTGACCGCCACGGTATGCGTATCGTGTTCGACCTCAAGCGCGACGCAAACGCTCAGGTTGTACTCAACATGATGTACAAGCACACGCAATTGCAGGTATCCGACGGTATCACGCTTTTGGCACTTGCCGACGGCGAACCCAAGATACTCAACCTCAAGGAAATACTGTCCTACTACATCGCTCACCAACGCGAGGTTGTAACACGCAGAACCAAGTTCGACCTGGAAAAGGCTGAAGACAGACATCACATCATTGAGGGCTTGGTAATTGCTCTCGACAACATCGACAGAGTTATTCAAATAATCAAGAGCAGCAAGGACAGACAAACGGCAGCGGCAGCACTGATGGAGGAATTTGCACTCAGTGAACGTCAAACAAACGCTATCCTTGAAATGCGCCTGTCCCGTCTCACCCAGCTGGAAGTGGAAACTCTCCGCGAGGAATTGAGACAGTTGGAAATTCTCATTGCTGATCTCAAGGACATTTTGGCAAAACCTGCCCGCGTATCCGAAATCATTGTAAACGAGCTGGGCGAAGTTCGCGACAAATACGGCGAAGCGCGCAAGACGGAAATATGCACCGACTACGCGGAAATTGACATCGGCGACCTGATTGAAAAGGAAGACGTTGTAATATCCATGACTCACCTGGGTTACGTAAAACGTCTGCCCGTTGCCGAATACCGCACACAAAAACGCGGCGGCAAGGGTGTAACGGCTCACAAACCGCGCGAAGAGGACTTCGTTGAACGCATGTTTGTTACCAACACGCACGACGATTTGCTGTTCTTCACCAACAGGGGCAAGGTTTACTGCATCAAGGGCTACGAAGTTCCCGAGGCAGAGCGTACGGCACGTGGACGCGCAATCGTCAACATTCTGCAGCTTGACCCCAGCGAAAAAGTTACCGCTGTTATTCCCCGCAAGGAAGACAGCCGCGGCAACCTTATCATGGCAACACGCCAGGGTCTTATCAAAAAGACCGATTTGGCTGAGTTTGAATCCATCCGCAAAACGGGTAAAATTGCAATATCGCTGTTGGACGACGACGAGCTTATCGGCGTAGACATGACAACAGGCTACGACGAAATTCTCATGGCGTCGCACGAGGGTAAGTGCATTCGTTTCGCCGAGGAAGAAGTTCGCCCCATGGGTAGAGAAGCGCAAGGTGTTCGCTCCATGAAGCTGGACGACGGCGACTACGTTGTTGACATGGCAATCGCGCGCAACGGCGTGGAAGTGCTTACCATTTCCGAAAAGGGCTTCGGCAAGCGCAGCGACCTCATCGATTACCGTCTGCAATCACGCGCAGGCAAGGGTATCAAGGCAGGCGTGTTCAACGACAAGACAGGTAAGCTTGTAAACCTCAAGCTCATCAACCCCGACAACGACATTATGCTCATTGCCGACAACGGTATCGTTATCCGTATCAAGGCTAAGGATATTTCCAAGATTGGCAGAGACACAATGGGTGTCAGAGTCATGAAGTTCAAGGGTGATGCGCAGGTAGTGTGCGTATCCGAAAGCCCCGTCGGCGACGAACTGGACGAAAGCGAAGGCTCCGAGGAGTAAAATGTTAAATTACAAACAAATAATAGCAAACAAGATAAACGCTCCGCTTGAAAAAGCGGAGCTAGTGTCGTTAATAACGGAAACGGCGGACGACGCATTTGGAGATTACGCATTCCCCTGCTTTAAGCTGGCAAAGGTGATGCGCATGTCCCCTGTGCAGATTTCCGAAAAGCTTGCCGGCGAAATAGAGCTTGACGACGTTGTTGTAAAGGTAGAGGCAGTAAACGGCTATCTCAACTTCTTTGTCAACCGTGGCAGCTTAATAAACGACGTTTTGAATGACATCGCCAAGGCAGGCGCTAAATACGGCAACGACAAGGTGGGCAAGGGCAAAACTGTGTGTATCGACTACAGTTCGGTAAACATCTGCAAGTCATTCCACATCGGGCACCTGTCTACAACGGCAATCGGCTCCAGCCTGTACAAGCTGTACACGGCACTTGGCTACAAGGTTGTCGGTATCAACCACTTGGGCGACTACGGCACACAGTTTGGCAAGATGATTGTTGCCTTCAAGCTGTGGGGCGACAGAGCAACGGTCGAACGCGAAGGTGTAAAGGAGCTGCAACGCATTTACGTCAAGTTCCACCAGGAGGAGGTAAATCACCCCGAACTGACGGAACAGGCGCGCGAGTGGTTTGTTCGGATTGAGCGTGGCGACCCCGAGGCGCAGGAGCTGTTTGAATTTTTCAAGCGTATAACTTTACACGAAGTAATGGACATCTACGCACGTTTAAATGTCAAGTTCGACAGCTGGAACGGCGAAAGCTTCTTCAACGACAAGATGGACAAGCCTCTCCAGATGCTACGCGACAAGGGCTTGATTACCGAAAGTCAGGGTGCACAGGTGGTGGACTTAAAAGATTACAACATGCCCCCATGCTTGCTTGTCAAGTCGGACGGTAGCAGCCTGTACGCAACGCGCGACATCGCCGCAGCCATCTGGCGCAAAAATGAGTACGACTTCGACAAATGTCTGTACGTTGTTGCGTATCAGCAAAACCTGCACTTCAAGCAATTTTTCAAGGTGTTGGAGCTGGCAGGGCTAACTTGGGCTCAGGATCTTGTTCACGTTGCATTCGGCATGGTAAGCCTTGAGGACGGCTCCATGTCCACGCGCAAGGGCAATGTAGTGTTGCTGCGCGACGTTATCGACAAGGCTGTTGCCAAGTCGCTGGAAATCATCACGGAGAAAAACCCCAACTTGCCC
The DNA here is from genome assembly GCA_022508345.1 of Clostridiales bacterium. GTDB lineage: Bacteria > Bacillota > Clostridia > Christensenellales > CAG-314 > Fimimonas. Next base: position 549,236 of record JAFLVK010000001.1, read on the forward strand.
AACAAGGAAAAGGTTGCCGAACAGGTTGGTGTTGGTGCAGTGTTGTTCTCAGCCCTTGAAAACAGCAAAATCAAGGATATTACCTTTACGTTTGACCGCGTGTTGAATTTTGACGGCGAAACAGCGCCCTACCTGCAGTACACGACGGCAAGGTGCAATTCTCTGTTGGAAAAGGCAGGCGCTTGGAAAAAAAGTAAAGTTGCAGCAGATTTACGCGCGTTGGATAACGCCGAAACACTGCGACTGTGCAAGCTTCTTGCTGCGTTCCCACAGGCGGTAAAGGACGCCGCATTCAAGTACGAGCCGAGCATCGTATCGGCGTTGCTTATCGACATCGCGCAAGCCTTCAACAGGTTTTATATCGAGCACCGCGTTATCTCCGACAATGTTGCGGAACAAAACGCGCGCTTGCAGGTGGTGGAGGCCACGGGAACAGTGCTCAAAAAGGGTCTTTCGCTACTTGGTATCGAATCCCCTGAAAAAATGTAATTTGAGAGGCTATAAGCATCGCAATACTTTGTTGAGCTGTGTCTTGCTCGCTTTTAGTTGCTCAAATAAAAGCATAAATATGCTAGTTCTTAAATAATTATTGACAAATATGAGAATTTCTGTTAACAATAAGATATAAGGAGAACATATGAACGTCTTAGATTATATTCTTTTAGCGTTGTTTGTTGCAAGCACTGTAAACGGTTTGTTTAAAGGCTTTATCAAGCAGGCTTTGACAATAATTGGTGTATTTGTCGTTACTATGCTCACGGCAACAGTCACGCCGTATGTACAAAGTTGGTTCGTAACCGTCATAGAAAACGAAAACACCCGCACGATTGTCGCAATGATTGCATCTGTACTTTTGCTTATTGTTGCGTATTCCATCGTTGCGCTATTGATACAGCGCATACTCAAAAAGGTCAAGATTATCGGCTTTTTGGACAGGCTCTTGGGCGCATTGATTGGTTTTGGCGTGGTGTACTTCGTATTTGCAGTGATATTTGCACTGTTCCTTGACACCGGCGAATCATTTATGCCCACGTTAAAGGGCTGGGTAGGTGATGCATTCGAAACCAGCTGGATAGGCACACACATCTACGCAAACAATTTCTTTGGCGATTGGGTAATTGTAAGCATTGCCGAGAAGATTCTCAACAGCCTTCAACCCGCGGTTTGAGACGCTTATAAGCATCGCAATACTTCGTTAAACTGAGCCTCAAACTAGCGAAATTTTAAGTACGGAATATCGTAAAAAACTTATTTTTTGCTGTAACAAAACAGAAAAATACACTTTATTAAATGTAATTCGCTTGACTATAAAAGTGAGCTATGTTACTATTTACTCAACAAAATAAACAAAAAGGAGGTGAAAGCAATGACCAACAAAAGAATACAAAACATCAAAACATACGGAAGTTGCTATACTCACCTACCTTTTGCCGTCATTTAACAGTCGGTAATATTGTATGGTGTAATTTGTGTGCGCTTTCGTTGTGGAAGCGCACTTTTTTTGTTTGAGGCGGTATAAGAGTCGGTATGCTTTGTTCCGCTACCACCTCAAACCGACGAGAAAAATAGAAAAAATTAAAGTGACAATATTATGCGATACTTATTTAGATTTATAAAGCCATATAAAAAGACCGTCCTGCTGTTAATGCTGCTGTACGCATTGCAGACGGTTGCCGCGCTCTTTATGCCCTTTGTTATGGGCAACATCGTCGAGTACGGTATCCGCGTTGAAAACTTGAACTACATTTTGCAAGAGGGTGCAATCATGGTTGCGTTGGCTGTAGGTGCGCTAAGCTGCGCAATGCTAACCAACCGTATCAACAGCAACTTTTCCGCCACGCTTGCAGTGGATATTCGCAAGCAGGTATTCAACAAGGTCAACACACTGTCCTTCGAGCAGTTTTCCGAGCTGGGTACGGGCAGCCTCATCACACGCACGACGGACGACGTCAGCTGGATAGAGGACACCATTAGCCAGTTGCCCTACGTCGTGATTGCAGCACCTATCATGTTTATCGGCGGTGTTGCATTGTCCTTCAAGGGTGATTGGGTGCTTCCGCTCATTCTGTTGGGGGTATCGGTGTTGGTGCTTGTAATTTCCACCCTCATTACAGGCAGCCTGGAAAAGCACTGGCAACGCGGTGAAGAATTTACCGACGTGCAAAACAGGGTTGTCAGGGAGCGTTTGTCCGGCATACGCGTAGTGCGCGCATTCGACAAGGAACAGTACGAACACCAAAGGGCACGCCGCGCAACCAGCGAAATGTGCAACAGCTTTGTTACGGCAAATACCGTAAGCGGACTAGTGAGCCCCATTGCGTCGCTACTGCTTAATGTTGCAACGGTTGCGATAATCTACGTTGGGGCGGTGCGCTTGCAAAAGGTTTCCACACTCAAGGCAGGCGACATCTTGGCTACAATCCAGTACATTGCACTTATTGCCAATGCGGTGCTGATACTTTCCTGGACTATATCCTTTATCCCGCGCGTCAAGGTCAGCTTGAAGCGTATCGGCGCCATTCTCGACTTGCAAAACGTGCGCGAAGATATTTCCCTGGGGCTTGAGCTTGACGGGGACATAACTTTTGACAACGTCAGCTTTGCCTACGGCAACGCGCAGGTCAATTCGTTAACGGATGTGTCAATCGACATCAAGCAGGGAGAGATAGTGGGCATAATCGGCGGAACTGGAAGCGGCAAAACAACACTTGTAAAGCTACTGATGGATTTCTACGCAGTAAAGGGCGGCGAACGTCGCTTTGGCGGTAAAAGCTACGGCGAGCTTACGCCTGCAACCATTCGCGACAACGTGGCAATCGCACTGCAAAAGAGCATGATTTTCGAGGGTACCATTGCCGACAACGTCCGTATGGGTAACAAGGACGCTTCCGATGAACAGGTGCGCCAAGTATTGGAAATTGCCCAGATACTTGACTTCGTGGACAGCAAGGAGGAGGGCGTAAACTACAAGCTTACGCAATCGGGAAACAACCTTTCCGGCGGACAAAAGCAACGCATAAACATTGCGCGAACAATTTTAAAGCCTGCCTCCGTCTACATTTTCGACGACAGCTTTTCCGCGCTTGATTACCTCACAGAGGCAAACCTGAGAAAATCGTTAAACCAATACTTGAAGAACAAAACGCAAATTATCGTTACTCAACGTGCCGCAACGGCAATGCGCTGCGACAAGGTTTACGTGCTGGACAACGGCAAGGTGGCAGGCGTGGGAACACACAAACAGCTGCTAAAGGATTGCCCCACGTACAAAGAGATTTACCTCAGCCAAATGGGAGGTGATATCAATGAGTAAGAGTGTAAAGGACAAAAATTATTCCGCAATAAAAACATTAAAACGTCTTGTTTGCGATATTAAACCCATTTTGTGGGCGATAGTTCTTGCCGGTGTAGTGTGCGTGGGCTCCGTTGTGCTGTCCGTTATTGCTCCGGAAATTGTCGGCAAAATCACCGACATTATCTACGACTACGGCATGAACAGCGTTCCTATCGACATGGACAATTTGCTCCGCTTGGCATTGATATTGCTGGCGGCTTATGGCGGATCGTGCGCGCTGTCTGCCTTGCGGGTAGTGCTCACAACCAACATCACATCGCGGTATTACACCAAGGGCTTGCGTATCCGTATCAGCGACAAGCTAACACGCTTGCCCGTCAGCTACATCGATGCAACCCCCAATGGCGAATTGCTCTCCCGTATGATGAACGACGTGTCCAACATGTCCAACACAATCTATGTCATTATCGACACGCTGATTGACGGCTTTGTGCGCATCGTTATCATCACCTACTTCATGTACACAATTCACTGGATGCTGGCTACCGCCGTTGTGGTTCTTGTTCCGCTGTCCATTGCGCTTGCGGCAGTTATATCCGCCAAGAGCGAAAAGAGCTGGCACGAATTTCGCAAGGTTAACGGCGAAATGTATGCGTTCGTCGAGGAGGACTTCACGGGCTTTGACACGGTCAAGGCGTTCAATTTGGAAGACCGTCAACGCAAAATCTGCGACGACATTTCCGAAAATTACAGGCGCAAGATGCGTCGCGGTCATTTTCTGTCGGGACTCATTCAGCCGATAATTGCCTTCACCGACAACATCGCGTACGTTGCCGTGTGTATTGCTGGCGGTATCTTGGCAATCAACGGGGTGGTAAGCGTCGGCGACGTGGTGGAAATTATTTTGTTTGCCAAGATGTTTGCGGGGCCGCTTGAAAGTATCGCAAACGGCATGGGCACAATTCAGCACACGCTTGCCTGTGCAAACCGTGTTTATCAACTGCTGGATATGCGCGAAATGGAGGTAACGACAGGTGCGGCGCCTACCGACGGCAAGGGTGAAGTGGAGTTTAGCCATGTAAGCTTCTCCTACGACAAGGTAAACCCGATAATAAAAGATTTGAGCGTCACAGTGAAAGCTGGGCAAAAGGTGGCAATTGTTGGTCCTACCGGCGGTGGCAAAACTACTATTGTTAACCTGCTAATGCGCTTTTACGATGTGGACAGTGGCACAATCACTGTGGACGGCGTGGATATTTCCACAATGGACAGGGGGCAGCTGCGCTCAATGTTCGGCATGGTGTTGCAGGATACGTGGCTGTTCAACGGCACAGTGTACGACAACATCGCCTACGGCAAGGCGAACGCCACGCGCGAAGAAGTGATAGCGGCAGCGAAAAAGGCACACGCCGACTACTTTATCTCAACGCTACCGCAGGGCTACGACACCGTGATAAACGAAGAAAGTACAAATATCAGCAGCGGGCAAAAGCAGCTACTTACCATTGCGCGCAGCTACTTGGCAAACCGCAAAATGCTGATACTGGACGAAGCAACCAGCAACGTCGACACCCGCACGGAAATACTCATTCAGCAGGCAATGGACGAGCTACTGCAAGGGCGCACAAGCTTTGTTATCGCGCACCGCCTATCGACAATTGTCAATGCGGATATTATCCTTGTTGTCAATAACGGCGAAGTGGTGGAACAGGGCACTCACAAGGAGCTCATGGCGAAAAACGGCTTTTACACCAAGATTTACAACAGCCAATACGAACTGCTGAAGTAATTTCCGTTTTTGAAAACACAAATAAACATCAATCTGGCGCAGAACTTATTTCCGCGCCATTTTGTTACCTTTCTTGCCGTCAAAAATGGACAAAATCCGCTTAAAACTGACTGTTTCCACTAATTAATTCTACAAAATATACAAAATTTTCACATTTTACTTAACTTTTTTGTATTAGGCTAGTATATAATTACAGTTATATCAATTTTATAAAGAAATTAATTGAGAAACTATTTGTGAAAAAGAAAGTATAATATAATGCAGGGGAAAAAGATGGCAAAACGTAAATTTTCGATTTTGATTTCGGCAGTATGCTTTTTACTGGTTCTAATTATGGTGTGCGGATGCAGTGTCATTTACAGTGGAAGCAATGACGGCAACAATCAAAGTGGAAGCAATGACAGTAATACATCAAGTGACAGTAACGGCAACGGAAATAGTAATGATGCAACTTCTTACAAGCTTACGGTACAAGATTCCAACGGGTACATAATAGAAGATTTGCAAGATCAATACAAAGCCGGTGAGGAAGTAACCGTCAAGACAGTTATGTTGGAAGATGTAGATTTGGGTGCATACTTGGACGGTGTTTTCCTGGGCTTTGGAGCAAAAGTTAGCAGAAAAATCGATTCACAATGGCAATTCATTTGGGAATTCTATTTCACAATGCCAGCTCACAATGCCGTTTTGAGTTTCGGTATCCCCGACGGATTGACAAGAAAAGGAATTGTTTTGGATGAAGATATACAACAAGAAATAAAAACCGCCGTTGTCAATACGTATAGCAGCGACACGGATCCGTTTACCGAGGATGATGTATCGTTACGTTGCTATGGCGCATTTGACGGCGTGTATGTACTCTTTATTGATGTTCCATGTTTTTGTTATACACAAGCCATCAAAGAGAAAGTAATTGCAGGCGTGAATTTTGTTTACTGTGATGGACAGTCGATGTACGTTTATTGCGACGGTGCGTTTTACACTATCTCCCAAGCATACGATAACGGTATTCTCTCTTACGACAACCTGCTGACGACGCAGCAGAATTACAAAGCATGCAACACTTTGCTATATAAAGCAGAAGAGGGACACGGAAAGAACAATGATGCAACTTCTTACAAGCTTACGGTGCGAGATTCCAACGGGTACATAATAGAAGATTTGCAAGATCAATACAAAGCCGGTGAGGAAGTAACCGTCAAGACAGTTATGTTGGAAGATGTAGATTTAGGTGCATACTTGGACGGTGTTTTTCTGGGCTTTGGAGCAAAAGTTAGCACAAAAATCGATTCACAATGGCAATTCATTTGGGAATTCTATTTCACAATGCCAGCTCACAATGCTGTTTTGAGCTTTGGTATCCCCGACGGATTGACAAGAAACGGCATTGTTTTGGATGAAGATACACAACAAGAAATAAAAACTGCCTTTGTCAATGTACACAGCAATGACCCCTATCCTGTGTACGAGGAAGATATTTCTTCATTACGTTGTTATGGCGCATTTGACGGCGTTTACGTACTTTTTGTTGATGTTTTGACATGGGGACATTTTGGTTCTGTAACATCAGATGTCATTGCAGGTGTAGAATTCATTTATTCTAATACGCATACTATGGTTGTCTATGCACATGATGCATTTTACACAATCTCCCAAGCATACGATAACGGTATACTCTCTTACGACAACCTGCTGACAACGCAGCAGAATTACAAAGCATGCCGCACAGGGTTATATAGAGAAGAAGGCAACGGAAATAGTAATGATGCAACTTCTTACAAACTTACGGTGCAAGATTTCAACGGGTACATAATTGAAGATTTGCAAGATCAATACAAAGCCGGTGAGGAAGTAACCGTCAAGACAGTTATGTTGGAAGATGTAGATTTGGGTGTTTACTTAGACGGTGTTTTCCTGGGCTTTGGCGAAAAAGTTAGCAGAAAAATCGATTCACAATGGCAATTCATTTGGGAATTTTATTTCATTATGCCGGATCATGATGCCGTTTTGAGTTTCGGTATCCCCGATGGATTGACAAGAAAAGGAATTGTTTTGGATGAAGATATACAACAAGAAATAAAAACCGCCTTTTACAATACATATGTAAATAAATACCCCGACTTGCCTTTTGAACAACTCTCTTTGCGTTGTTACGGCGCATTTGACGGTGTGTATGTAATATTCGAGGACGGAATTTGGTGTCGTACTGAGGCAGTTAAAAGTGAGGTTATTGCAGGGGTGAGATTTGTTTATCCTAACGGACTCAAGATGACAGTGTATTGCGACGGTGCATTTTACACACTCTCCGAAGCATACGAGAACGGTATTCTCTCTTACGACAACCTGTTGACGACGCAACAAACTTACAAAGCATGTAACGGATCTCTACATAGAGAAGATACAGGTTATCCTCGACCCATCGATTAAGAATAAATTTGTAATTAACTAGGGTGGGATTTTTCCCACCCTTTTTTATTTGCGTTATTGTATATTAAATCATATTTTTTAAGAAAATTTTTTGAAAGAACTTAACATATTTGAAGATCGAACAGTATATACAGCGACAACATTTTGCTAATTATTTTGTCAATAAAAAAAAGGAGTATATACAATGAAAAAGAAGTACATAAGCTTATTTTTTTGTCTTGTCTTTGTCTTAACTTTGTGTTTTACAACGCAAAGCATAGCAATGGCACAAGAAAGTGACGAAGAAAAGATTTACTGTGAGATCGACGAAAATACAGATTTTGCAGATGACACGATAATGGTTGTGTTAACGAACAAGGTTAGCTTGTCAGCAAAAAAATATACTGCAGCTGACTTTGCGGAAATTTCTTGCATAGAAGTAGTTGATTTAACAGAAGAACTTTGGCAAAGGGTTATTAACCACCAACACTCTGTTGATTGCAATCCCGAACGCGAAACTAAAGCAGAGACCTTTAATAGAATATTGAAGTTAACTATTTCCAATTCGGGCAAGACAAATGTTGTTGATGACATAATAAAGCTGGAAAAGAGAAACGATGTTAAGGCGGCTGAGCCGAATTATATTATTGCCAGCGCAGCTACTAGCCCTGATGATATGCTTATAGAAAAACAATGGGGTCTAGACAAAATCAATTTATTTGATGCTTGGGATATAGAAACAGGCAATGCTAATGTGCTTGTAGGAGTTGTTGATACCGGTATTGACATTTCGCATCCTGATTTAGTTAATAGGGTAAACACAAGTTTAAGTAAAGATTTTTCAAGCGAATCAGATAAATATGAAAACAATCCATTCGAAGATAATGATGGGCATGGTACTCATGTTGCGGGAATTATAGGTGCGGAACCCAACAATGGCACAGGAGTAGCTGGGGTTTGCTGGAATGTTAGCCTTGTTTCACTAAAGGTAACCAATGGGGATTCAACATATTATAGAGATAAGGTTGCTCAAGCAATTCAATATGCCGCATTAAACGATATATCCATATTAAACATAAGCCATGGGTTGGGCTACAGCTATTCTCTGAAAGAATCAGTAGAAAATTATCCCGGATTAGTAGTATGTAGTGCAGGTAATAATGATGTAGACATTGATCAAGCGGGAAACTACAAGTACCCTGCAAGTTATACATATGACAATGTCCTAACAGTTGGTGCTTCAACTTCATCTGATGAAAAAGCAGATTTCTCTAATTATGGCAAAGAAAATGTCGATATTTTTGCGCCAGGGGAGAAAATTGCCTCTACTATACCTCTCAATGACGAATATTATGATGGATATTGTTATATGTCAGGCACATCTATGGCGGCGCCCTTTGTGGCTGGGGTTGCGGCATTGGTTTTATCTCATAATGATACACTAACCGCGAAGGAAATAAAAGACGTAATTCTCAACAACTGCGATAAAGTAGGCGCGCTTAACGGATATTGTGTAACTAACGGCAGGTTAAATGCGTATAAAGCGCTAAACAATTCGCATAATTATCAATGTAGTTATAAAAATAATACAACTCATACGAAATACTGCAAATGCGGATATTCTGTAGATATGGGACATTTATTTGTCGATCATATATGTGTTGAATGTGGGTATTACAGTGGAAAGCATTATTACAATTCAAGCTACACTTGGTTAAATTACAGGAAGCATCAGGCAATGTGTATGTGCGGTGCTTCAACGAGTCAAGCCCATGCTGTATCTTCAGACGCGTTTGACTTTGGCTCTTCCTACAGTACTTGCTTACTGTGTGGTGGCCCTGCTGATAGAGGAATCGTCAAGGATGATGCAACATCCAAAATTCATCTTGTTACTGGAAACGGAAGCTATGTATTGCCAAACGGCGTAATTGTGCTTGTTGATGAAGATATCGGAGCATATCTCAACGGAACGCTAACATTCATTAGTGGTAACGCAAACTAAAGCATTTTGTTTTGACTGCCACTGCGGCACGTGTTTGCTGCAGTGGCTTTCTGTTAAAATTTGTAGAAGAAATTTGCGCAAAGAATGGATAAAAGTATTTTCAAACTCAACAAAACTGTGATATAATAAAAAACAATACAAAAGATAAAAGATATCCAAAAATATCTTGAAGCACACAAGAGAGGCACAAAAGCAGTAAATGTCGTATTTTGGAGAAGACATAAATCAATATTTAATTGCTTTCAAAAATGGAGATAAGTCGCAGTTCGACACGTTTTTTAACAAGTACCATGATTATTTTTTGTCATGGGCTGTTTATTATCTTGTCAACAAAGATAACAGAGAAGACGTGATTTCCGAGACTTATTTCAAGATTTGTAAGTATATTTATTCCTTCAATTCCAAAGAAGACGGTTACAATTGGATAATTAGAATAATTCAAAACACTGCCCGAACCATAAACAAAAAGGAATTACGATGCAAAACAGTTGATATAGACAGTATTTATTTGACTGAGGGGCATGATCCTTATTCGGAAGTGGATATCAAAATAGACTTGGATAGACTGTTTAAAAACAAAGATTTCACCAATTACGTTATTGCTGTGCTGTCCTTCCGCAAAGGTAGAACGCAGGAAGAAATTGCCGACATGCTCGGTATATCCAAATCGGCAGTTTGCCAGCGAATGAGTAAAATTCGCGAAGTTGTGGAAAATTATTCAAAAAAGAACTAAACATTTTTGCGTCTGACGCGGTATAAGTAGTAAAACATTACAAAGGAGAAATTTTTATGAAAAAACTAATGTATTTTGCACTTATACTGATACTGATTGCAGGCGTTACTGTTTTTGGCGCTTGGTCTCCGATACAAGCGGAAGAAACAGAACTGCGATACGCCGATGCGCCGTTGGTATCTAAAATTGCAGATATAACAACGTACTTCACATCAAAAGATATAACAGAGGAAGGTAGAACTGCTGGCGGTGCGCCAACATTTGTTGCATCGGGATTAACAAACGCTTGCGGACCGGTTGCTGGCGCGGAGATAGTTGCTTTTTACGATAAGTATTACCCGAATTTAATTCCCGGTTGGGATTCATATTATCCCGCAACAGGTAAATACCGTTCGCAAAATGGTACATATATCACCCCTGTATTGCAAGACCTTTACACCCTAATGAAAACCAATGATGGTGGCGACGGTGTAACGGAGGCCAATTTTAAGAGCGGTCTGCAAACATATTTTACCAATCACGGTTATTCAGCAAGTTTTTCAAGTGTCAAGAGTGGTGGTACTTTGAATTTCAGCTCATGCAAAACAGCGGTAGATAGCAACAAAGTTATTGTGCTGTTTACAACACCAGGTGAAATATATAAGTTATATGAATATAGTGATCATGATTTTTTAGACTCGTATAGTATAGCAGGAAATCATATTATGATAGCCTACGGTTATCTGCAAATAAAGTATTACAATGGTTCCAGTTTGATACGCACCGATACATTCTTGGAAGTTGCAACGGGACTTTCTACAGTAAGCACAGGTTATTACTTGGTAAATTCAACAAATCTTGAAGCTGCTTACGTAGTCAATGTAAATTAAGGAGAAAGATGACAGAAAAAGATATTCAAAAAATATCAGAACAATATAAGGACGAGAAGACTCCTCTGTATAAAAAAATCCACGAACGTGTGGAAGACATGATTGTGCAGCAAGCACGCAAAAGGAAGAGAATTAAAACCTTTTACAAAACTTTTCCGGTTGCGTTGGCTATGGTTCTTGTCATATCTCTTGCAATTGTTTTGCCAATCGTGCTACAACCAAATGAGACGACACCGGGAGGAGCCCCCTCTATTTGGTACAGCGATTCGGACATAACATCACAGCCGCTTCCGACGGGTGACACTCTCAAAAAATATGTCGCCGAGAACAATGAGTCTTTTTTGTATATTGATATGTATGAGGTAGCAGAAGATATTGATACGCAAAGATACTACAAAAAAGATGATGAAAGCATAACGGTTTATTTGCAGGAGACATTTACGCATACTGAAACAGGGTATTTTATCCGCCTCACAGTCAAGAAAAACAATATAATCGTGGAGTCATTAGATAATGAAATCAATGAACCGCAGACATTAAGCGTAAATAACGTAACAGTGTATTACGGAATAACTAGGCAGGATGCAATTGCACAATTTGAGTATGACGGATACAAATACTATTTAGGGTTTGCCGATATTGACGAATATTTTACTGTCGAATTTATTGCTGAAATCATTTCCAATATGTTTGGTACACAACAAGCTGTTGCATAATGCAGCAGCTTGTTTGCTACTAACAGCAACATTTAAAAGGTGTTTAGCTGCTGTTTTAATTAAGATATAAAAACATATTTAAAAAACAATTTGACACTTAGCAATTTGCTTGATATAATAGTGTAGCATGAACAACTGAATATGGAGGCGTATTTCGTTCTAACGAGCGCAGCGGTCTTGTAAGGAGCGCTTGCGCGACGGAATAGCGATTGCTTGCCAAGGGCACAATCGCGTCAAACCGTTTGGGTGCAATCCCACGGGCTCAAATACCTCCATTTCCGCCACAACGGAGCACACATGCGAAACAAAAACTTAATAACATACGGAAGTGTATCGAAGCGGTCACAACGAGGCGGTCTTGAAAACCGTTTGGGTGCAAGCCCACGGGGGTTCGAATCCCTCCACTTCCGCCACAGTAGGCGACAGCGCTAGGGGTCGCAACAAAAAGAGCACATGATTGTGCTCTTTTTTCATTGCGATAATATCTCCCTGCTTGTTTTGTATAAATTTCTGCAATTTAGCTTAACTAATACAACCAGTTTAAAGTATATATTTAAGACACAACAGTACGAGGAGATAAAATCATCATGACTAAAGCAACATCGATGACACTACAAGATGCATTAAGACTAACGCCATATGTCGACGGACGAGATTATGGCGTAACAGAAGAAGAATTTTTGAATTCGGGACTGTACTGCGATACGTATTTCGAAGCACGAATTGAAGAAATAAAAAAGCATCTTGAATTGATAAAGAAAGCTAGTGAAGAAGAATACTGGACTGTATCAGATGACTATTTGTGGGAATTAAAAGAATTAGAAAAACAAAATAAGGAAAAACAAAAGTTTGAAGATCGCATTGAACAGGGATATCAATATGTTGAACCCAGATTGATGTATATACGCGGATACTCCGGTTCCGGGAAAAGCACATATTTGGGCAAATTACTTTACACGTTTAAAAGCAAGCACAACCTTGTATTGAAAATTGACTTAGTTACATCGTCAGGAAAAAGCAGGATAAAACTTTTTGATTCGTCAGAGCGTTGGACTAACGCTTATTTCAGGAAACTTGCTATTGCAAAACTACTGTCATTAGTTCTTGTAGAAATTGTAAAAAGGCTAGAAAAGCCAAAAGAAATGACGGAAAAGCAATATATCGCATTTGTCAAAGAATGGGCAGAATTTTTTGATTCAATAGAAACTGAAGAGTTTGAAAATATTAAAGATCAATTTCTTTGCTTTATACATGAGACAGAAAATCTTGATAATGATCAAGATATTGCTCCGATTAGAAAACAATTGTATACAAATCTTGATGAAAGCTTATGCAAGTTGTTTAAACTTTACTTAATTGAGGAAGTGAAGGGGAATTTTAACGAAAATATTGATGCTATCAAAACAAATGTATTCAATTCAACGGATAGTGCATTAGACTTTTTGTTTTTGTTGCTTTGGAAGGAGCAGATCAACAACCGCAAATTATATCCCGATACCAAATATATTGTTGCGATAGAAAGTCTCGAGCATTTTATTGACAAAGACAAAGTGTTTGACAGTGACATTACTGATGTGCATGACTTATTGACGCATTTTATTTATGCGCAACAACAAAATGCGTTGGATAGGTTCAATTTGCCGTTTTATGATAATTTTAGAATCATTATAGCGTGTAGAGACACAACGGCACAAATGTTTAATTTTACGGCGGAAAACAATGATGCAGACAGTTACGCAGTAAATGTAAGCGATTGGTTTCTGCCAATAGTAATTGCTCAATTGCGTATCAATTACTTTAATAAGAGGATACAAGACGATATATCAAAAGAAGCCATCTTGAAAATACTGGGTGATGATGCGTCTTTATATGGTTTGTATACGAAGCTTAGCACAATGCACAATCAAAACAAGCGTCGCATGTTTGATTATCTTACAGACGTTATTGAAGCAAATAATAATAAAACGAAAGAGTATTTAATGCTGAGACAAAAATTTGAGCAATACAATCAAGCGGAAGATGTTGATTTGCGCGAATTGTACCAGCACGCCTCACGCAACTTCATAATCGGTCTTTTGTTTGCAGAGATTCAAAACGTGGGATTTTTCGACAGAATCTCCCTTGCTCCAGGTGACAACGCGCCGGGACTGTACTATGCAAGAAGAATTTTAACTTTTCTAAATGCTCAACAATCTTCGTATGTAGATACAGATGGTGTTGGCAATTTCGTATCATTTTATTCTCTGCTTAATGGCGCATTTCAGGAGCCCGGCACACATCTGAGCCGTAGTGAGATTTCCAAGATAGCTGGAGTAATTAGCGAAATGGACAACAGCGACAAGGAGAAAACTCATTGGTGTCAATTGGTTGTAGTTAAATTTAATGAAGAAAATTACGACAAGACTCTTTTGACAGAAAAAATGTGTGAAATTTATGAGAGCCGCAGTACCGACACAAGAAATTATGGACTAAAAATAACAAATGCGGGAAGATTCCTGTTAAGAAAAATGGCTGATTTCGAATATTTTTCTGTACGTTGTACGCCGCCTCAAAACTATAAGCCATTATTTAGCGGAGCGGCAGATGATATACATGCGATGGCTTTTCGCCCTCAAACAATTGTAAGAGTTAAGAAAAGAGCTTTTGAGTGTATTGATAAAATTGTTGATGAGGACAATAAGTTTTTTGTTGCGCCACACCCTAGAGAAATTGATTATTCACTAATGTACAGCGACACGGGAAATAATGGATATTTGTACACGACAATAAAGGGAAACAGAAAAATAACACATGTCGAAAGTATCATAAACAGTCACATAAGTTACCTTGAGTCCTACCGACATCACCAATTGGAATCATCAGATATATCAGACGATAACAAGAAAAAACGGAGCTTATTTATTTTGAGCGTAATAAAAGAGTATATTGACAAGTTGCGCCAACTTCTCCAGCTGAAATCGGAAGTGTTGGGTAACGAATGTTGGTATATCACTGGACCTGTTTCTCCTGAAGGGTACTATAGCCAAGAAAACAAGGACTTTTTGTATTACTTTGATACACACTGGAAACTTGCTTTTCATGAGCCAACTAATAGAAACATATGGATTAAAAAAAACAAGGTAAAAGGTATAAATTATGATGATGTTGTGTAAATTTAATACTATGTTGCAATACTCGCAATTTGCAGCAGAAACAGCTACAGTAGTAGGAGTGATTGTTGCCATAGTGTCTTTGATAATAGGATATTCTCATTACTTAAAACAGAAAAAAATCGATGCAATTACCGGTTATTATAGTAATTTGCAGAGACATTTGCGTATTTTTTTGACATGTTTTGAATTGACTGCTGACCAAACAAAAAACTTGCACAGTGTATTGTTTTATTTCTGTAAAAAGGAAGAGGATGCCCGCGGCATACCTGATGAGGAAAGAAAAATTTTTGAAAACTTTAGAATGGAGACTATCAAGGCAATTTTAAACTCTTCAACACGTTTTACTGTAGCATCTACATCAAAGGGCAAGAATACCGAGAAAGACTATTTAAAAGAGGATTTCGTCAAAATAGACTTTGATGAAGATATATTGCTAGACACCCGCATAGATATATTGTTGAAGGAGCTCGTTTATCTGCGTGACATCGACAAAGAGAACACCTATAAAATATTTAACGATAAAGAAACAGCGATAAGGTATATAAAGCAGTTAGAAAAACTTGTAGAAACCATTATGGATAAAATAAGTTCACTTGCTAAGTCATTGAAAATCAATATCTAATATTAGTTGTCTAAAAAGAGAGCGCTTAAAGGCACTCTCTTTTCTATTGATTCACTTTATTACTTTGTTCGCGACAAATACCTCCGCCTCTATAACAATCCGCATTCTATATCTATTATATCTTTGTATTTTGCAAGGTTAAAACCTTTAATGATCCACTCTTTACCATCATTCGAAAGATACCCACATGCAACTAAAGCGACCAGCTTCCCTTGGCTGTCCAAAATTGGCGCGCCGCTTGTGCCTTTGAAATCATCAGCATCATAGTCCCGTGTGTTGGGTAATGAAAACAAGTGGTAGTCCCCTTTACTGCAAACGTACTTCAATCCTTCGTAATAGCCAAGTTCTTGGTTCCAAACATATTTAAATTTAGCATTGACTAACGGATTTCCTGTTAAGTTGCCGTATATATACCCTGCAAACCCATATTCTTCGTTTTTGCTGGGCAAATCGGTAAGATCGGAAATTAATTTTATTCGTGGTGTTCTGCGTATTATTTTTCCGTAACTGTCCACTTCAAAATACTGGCAAGGTGGCATTGTATCTATTTCGCGACACGCAAAGTCAACTTCGTCCACCTCCTTTGTAAGGATATTGCCGCGTATAAAAGGACAGAATACTGTCAGTTGCGCAAGGCAAACTCCCTTAGAAGGGTCAAAATCGACCACAATACCGTTGGTAAGATTATTGTTTGATACAGTGTGATATACAGTTAGAAAAAACGTATGTCCGCGGTAATCGATAAAGCATCCCGACGCGTTACTAAGTGGTGCATTGTTGTTTATCGAATTGATTGGTATTGATGATAAAATTCTTTTTTCTGTGATGTTCATTTGTGCCTCTATATAATCGTTTATTAAGTATACTTCTTGTTTGGTCTTATTGTTAAGTACATTTACAAAAATATTCCTGTTCACACTTGTAAAGTGAATATTATATGAGTTATTTCTGTAGTTTTAGAGAACAAAACGGTTTTATTTTCATTTTTGTTTTTTGGTCTTGATTAGTAGACGGAAAGGGTGTAAAATCTATATGTCGAAATGTGTTCATTTCAGTTTACAGAATACTATTGTCCTGTTTCGGAATATAATTTTCTTGGATAAAGTATCGGTAAATGTGGGAAAATTTAACAATGGACAAAAACGCAGTACGGCGCATAAAATTTAGGTAATTAGGGTCTCACCCTAAAAAATAAAAAAACAAAAAATTTTTATAAGGAGAAAAACATGAAAAACACAAAGAAAATTGTTGCTCTTGTAGTTGCATTGGTCATGGTACTTGCAGTAAGCGTTACCTTGTTTGTAGCTTGCGACAACAGCAACACACTGATTTGGGTCAGCGAAAGTGATGGCGTAGCTGAACTCACATTAAAGCAAATTGAAGAATTCAACAAAACTTGGGACGGCGAATTCAAAATTAAGGCTAAGATTCAAGGCGTTTCCGAAGCTGACTCCGCAACTCAAGTTTTGACAGACGTTGAATCCGCTCCGGATATCTTCTGCTTTGCACAAGACCAAACGGCTCGTTTGCAACAAGCAGCAGCTCTTTCCGCTCCCGGTTCCGCAGCTCAAGCAAAAATTGAAGCAGAAAACGATGCATCTGCTGTTACAGCAGTTAAAGTTGGCGGCAAAGTTGTTTGCTATCCTTTGACAAGTGACAACGGTTACTTCATGTTCTATGACAAGAGAGTCATTGATGAAAGCCACCTTGCAGACCTTGCAGCACTCGTAGCTGACTGCGAAGCTGCTGGCGCAAACTTCTGCATGGAAACATCCACATCTGCTTGGTACGTAGCATCTTGGTTCTTCGCAACAGGTTGCGTAAGTGACTGGACAACAGATAAAGACGGTAAATTCACAGCAGTTAACGACACATTCAATTCAGATGCAGGCGTTATCGCTATGAGAGGTATGCAACAATTGGTTAAGTCCTCCATCCACGTTTCTTCTTCTGACGCAGACGAATTCAACAAGGGCGCTGCAATCGTTGTAACCGGTACTTGGTCAATTGACGCTGCTGTTAAAGCTCTTGGCGCAGAAAATGTTGGTTATGCTGAACTTCCTTCCTTCACAGTTGATGGACAAACATACCACCTTGGTTCCTACAGCGGTAACAAACTGATGGGTGTTAAACCTCAAACAGATTCCGCTAAGGCACAAGCTATGCACGCTCTTGCTCAATATCTCACAAGCAAGGAATGCCAACTTGAAAGATTTGAAAAGTTCGGATGGGGTCCCTCCAACTTGGCAGCTCAAGAAGACGAATCAGTTAAGAACGACGCAGCTTTGACAGCACTGGCTGCTCAAAACGAGTACGCTATTCCTCAAGGTCAAATTCACGGATCTTGGTGGGATATTGCAAAGGTTCTTGGTCAAGACGCTTACGAAGTAGACTTGAACAATGTTGACGGTTTGAAAGAAAGACTGGAAATATACAAGGGCAAGATTGATGATTTGTTCAAGATGTCTGAAGAAGAACTTCGCGCTTGGACAATTATCGGTAAAATTGCCGGAACAAATTGGGATGTAGACTTCGAAATGATTGAAAGCTCCACAAATACATGGATAAGCAAGGATGCTCTCGAAATTTCCGAAGAAGACGAGTTTAAACTCCGTCAAGGTAAGAGCTGGGACGTAAATCTCGGTGGCGGCGTCAATGCATCACAGAATGGCGCTAACATGACACTTGCTGATTTCGGTTTGTCAGCAGGAACATACAAGATTCAAGTTGTTTTGACCGTAGACGGTAGTGGCACCATCACAGGCGGTACAGTATCCTTGATTGCTGCATAAACTTTTGATTTTATTAAAGGCCGAGTTGAGGTCATACTTCAACTCGGTTTTTTAATCTAAATGAGTCTAGGAGGAAAGATGAAACAGATATCAACATTAGACTATCTGAAAATGAACGGCTGGAACAAATTCCTCTACAATCTTAAATGTTTCTTTTGCGCTATCCCCGGTCACCTGTTGAACCTGCTCAAGAAGATCGGTAGATTTTTCAAAAAGTTTGGTTTGGCTGTGTGGGCAAACCTCAAGGATTTGTGGTTAACCTTCAAAAACGGCAGATGGCAAACAAAGCTTTCATTTTTGATTATGGGATTTGGCAGTATCTGGTACGGGCAACCGCTTAGAGGAGTACTGTTCCTGTTGTTTGAGATAGTTTTCGTTTTATACATGGGAATGGCCGGAGCCCACTGGCTGAGCAAATTTGACAACTTGGGCGACTCAGCCGGATACAAGGTAGATACCGAATGGGGCGAAACATGGGTAAATGGCGACGACTCCTTCAAAATCTTGATGTATGGACTGTTGACCATTATCTTTATTATAGCGCTTGTGTACACTTGGCGTTTACAAATAAAGCAATGCCGCATCAACGAAGAAATCATGGCATCGGGCAAAAAAGTCAAGAGCACCAAGGACGACCTGAAGTCGCTTCTCGACAATCAGTATCACAAGACGTTGCTTGCTTTGCCCCTGACAGGTATTGCAGTGTTTACGGTATTCCCAATCATTTTCATGATTTTGGTGGCATTTACCAATTACGACGCGTCACACGACGGACGCGGAGTGCTGTTCACCTGGCAAGGATTGCAAAACTTCGGCGAAATAATCAACTTCAGCAGCGGCGATAGTGTTGTATCCATGGCGTTTGGTGAAATACTTGTTTGGACGCTGATTTGGGCATTTTTCGCAACATTTACCAACTACTTCCTTGGTATGTTTGTTGCAATGATGATCAACAAAAAGGGCATTCAATTCAAAAAAGGTTTCCGTACAATTCTCGTCATGACCATTGCAATACCGCAGTTCATTTCGTTGTTGTACATATCCAACATGTTCTCGGAAACGGGCTTTGTAAGCAAAGTTTTGCAAGATTTGGGGATACTTAGCGAAAATCTTCACCTTTTCGATGACAAAGCTAACCCACATTTGACGCGAGCCTGGATAATTATTGTCAACATTTGGATAGGTATCCCGTACTTGATGCTAATTGCAACGGGCATACTTATGAACATTCCTGCCGACCTGTACGAATCGGCAAAGATCGACGGTGCAAGTGGCGTACAACAATTTGGCAAGATCACGTTGCCGTATATGTTGTTTGTAACGGGTCCGTATCTACTTACAAGCTTCACAGGTAACCTCAACAACTTCAACGTAATATACCTGCTGACTGGAGGAACTCCTACCAACTCATCACTATCAGGTGCATCAGGGTCGGTTGGATACACCGACATATTGATCACCTGGCTGTTCAAGATTACGCAGGGTACAGACAGCAAATATTACCTGGCATCAGTAGTTGGCATCATGATATTCATTGTTGTATCAGTTATTTCCTTGATTGTGTACAACGTGATGCCATCTAATAGAAACGAGGGGGATTTCTCATGACAGATACTAAAAAATATTTGATTGAAATAGAAACTCCTGATGGAGTGCTGGTAACAAGTGAACAGCATGAGCTTGCTAACACCAAGTACAGCGCAGACATCGAATTGCCAGAAGGCTACGCTGTTAGCGAAGACGGTGCTGTGGAGCAGCCTGTTGAGCGCACTGAGACCGAGGAACCCCTTGCTGAGAACAAGCGTAATCACTTGGGTCTAAAGGTGAGCAGAACTATTACCAACACGATAATACACATAGTGCTGATTGTGATGTCCATAATATGGCTGTTCCCCTTCGTGTGTATCGTATTTGAGTCTTTCCGCGTTGAAAGCACGGGACAGGTAAACTACATCTTCCCCAAACAATGGGGACTTGACAACTACATTAACCTGTTTACCAACACAAACTTCCCACGCTGGTTCCTCAACACGTTTGTTTTGGGATTGGCAGTGGCAGTTATCCAAACAATAATCGTACTGGCAATGAGCTACGTACTTTCCAGAATACGTTTCAACGGCAGAAAAGGCTTGATGAACATCATGCTTGTGCTTGGAATGTTCCCCGGCTTCTTGACATTGATACTTCTGTACAAGTTGCTTAGTGGTTGGGGACTTACCGCTAGTGGCGGTTTGTTCGGACTGATGTTAGTGTACACCGCAAGCAGCGGTATGGGTTATTACGTAAGCAAAGGTTACTTTGACACTATTCCCAAGTCACTTGACGAGGCTGCCCGCGTTGACGGAGCAACTCGCGCACAGGTTATGTTCAAGGTAATTTTGCCTATGGCTAAGCCAATCGTTATCTACACTGTATTGATGGGCTTCATGGCGCCTTGGGGCGACTTCGTTCTTGCTAAGTACATTTCTCACTACGACGAAGCAGGAATGAACGTAGCAGTTGGTTTGCAGAACTTGATTGCTACCAACGCCAATAAGTCGGCGAATTACACAACATTCTGCGCTGGCGGCGTAGTAGTTGCAATTCCCATCACGATACTGTTCATGTGCTTACAGAAGTACTACGTAGAAGGCGTCACCGGTGGCGCAGTCAAAGGTTAAAAGGAGATATATATTATGGCTACAGTTAAACTGACCGATGTAAAAAAGATTTACGATAACAAGGTTGTAGCAGTGCACGAGTTTAACCTCGAAATAAAGGACAAAGAATTTGTCGTATTCGTAGGCCCCTCCGGTTGCGGAAAATCTACAACACTGAGAATGATTGCGGGTCTTGAAGACATTTCCGAAGGTACTGTTGAAATTGACGGAAAAGTAGTAAACGACTTGCAACCCCGCGATAGAGATATCGCAATGGTATTCCAAAACTACGCATTGTACCCCCACTTGACGGTATTTGAAAACATGGCATTCAGCCTGCGTTTGAAGAAGGTTCCGCAAGAGGAAGTGTACAAGCGCGTTACGGAAGCTGCTGAGATACTGGGCATTACCCAATATCTTACACGCAAGCCCAGGGCACTGTCCGGCGGTCAACGTCAGCGTGTTGCTATCGGCCGTGCAATGGTGCGTGACAGCAAGGTATTTTTGATGGACGAACCTCTGTCCAACTTGGACGCAAAATTGCGTAACCAAATGAGAGCAGAAATCATCATGCTCCGCAAAAAGATTGACTCCACATTCGTGTACGTTACACACGACCAAACGGAAGCTATGACCCTTGGTGACAGAATTGTCATCATGAAGGACGGCTTTATCCAACAGGTCGGCACACCCAACGAAGTGTTCGAAATGCCCGACAACCTGTTCGTTGCAGAATTTATCGGCGCACCCAAGATGAACATCATTCACACTCAACTTGTAAAATCCGGCAACAAGTACTGCGTTGTTCCCTACGGCACAAAGATTGCTGTTGACGGACACAAGGGCGAACTACTTGCAAGCAAGAAAGTGGAAAGTCAGGATATCCTCCTGGGCGTTCGTCCCGAGCATATCGTGCTGACGGCGAAGTCCAACCCTGCTGCAATCCCCTGCACAATTCAAGTAAACGAAATGATGGGCAGCGAGTTGCACCTGCACGTAATTACGGACGAGGGTGGCGAATCACTCATCGTACGCGTTCCCACAATCGACTTGACACCTGCACAACGCGGTGCAATGATTTCCGGAGCAAAGGTTTACATAACATTCGAAAGCAAGGTAATGCATTTCTTCAATACTGAAACAGAAGTGAGCCTGCTTACAGACAAAGAGAACGTGCCTGTTGCTCAGAAAGGGGAAGCTCCCGTTGATACCAGAGAAATGAGCAAGGAAGAACTGAAGGCTCAGAAAAAGATTGAACAGATGAAAGAGCCCAAGGAAAAAAAAGGTAAATAAGCTCATTATTAACACACAAATAAAAGCAAGAAAACGGTTAACACCGATTTCTTGCTTTTTTTGTTGCTACGTTTATATTGTATTTTTTTGCTATCTTACAATAACGCTTGTGTTAGGTCCTATACTCAGTACGCCGTTGGACACAGACGCTTTGCCCAGTCCGATGAAATCTGCCAATTCGGTAAAGCCGTTAGGCAATATGATTTCTATCGTTTCGTACATAGACGTGTTGTGGAACAAACCGATAGTGGAGTTGTTGTAGGTGATAGAGTATCCGCCAACAGTGGAACTGTTTATTTTGAGCGCAGTGTAATCACCACGGGCAATTTCGGGATACTTGTTACGCAAAGCAATCAGTTTGATGTAGTGCTCAAGCAAGCTGTTATCCTTGTGGAGTTGTTGCTTGACTGTACCGTTAGTTTGCTTTGACGAGTCATAGGTTGATCCAATTGGGTCTTGTACTGTGTCTTTGTCACCCCACAGCATTGCAAGTCGCCTGTTTGCATCAGTATTGTCTCCGCCACGGGAGCCTTTCATTCCTATTTCCTCGCCGTAGTAGATAACGGGCGAGCCTGCGCACAGTATGTACATATTAGCTGCTATGTAAGCGCTACCGTTGCTTGTCAACAGGTATCCAGCGGCACGGTCCATGTCGTGGTTTGCCAAAAACGGCATGAACATTCCGTCAGAATTTTGCTCTTTCATTGAGCTCAAGAAGTTGGCTACATAGTTAGTGTACGCGTTGATGTTATCCGAGCGAATGGCGTCGAGAATTCTACCATTTGCGCCGCCGACAGTGAAGTTGAAGCAGCTTAACGCTTCGTAGTATTGCAATACAACGCTGTCGTCATCCCAGCATTCGCCAACTGTGTAGATGTCGGGTTTTATTTTCTTCAGTTCCGACATGTACCATTTCCAAAAGTCTACGCTTGAGGCATTGTCGTTGTAGTAGATGTACTTCACCGCGTCGAAGCGGAAGCCGTCTACGCCGATATCCAACCAGTATTTAGCTACGTTTAGCATCTCTGCACGCACGGCTGGGTTGTCGTAGTTCAGTTCCGGCATGTCACCGGAAAAGTTACATTCGTACACCCACTTGCTGGAACCGGGAACAGCGCTAAGTGTGTTTTTCGCGGGTTTTTCTGGGTCATTCCTGTCGTAGCAGGTGTAAAAATCGTAGTACGGGCTGGAGGTGTTGTTGCTGTTGCGAGCAGAACAGAAATCCTTGAACCATTGATTTTGATTTGAACTGTGGTTGATTGCAAGGTCTAGGATAACCTTTACATTACGCTTGTGGCAAATATCAAGCAGTTCCTTCAAGTCGTCTAGTGTTCCGAACTGGCTGTCCACTTCGTAGTAGTCGATTGCATCATACTTGTGATAGCTGGGAGACGTGAATATTGGTGAAAGCCAAATACCTTGCACGCCCAAGCTTCTGCCGTCGGTGTAATCCCCGTCGTTGATGTAGTTCATGCGGTTGATTATTCCGCGAATATCACCAATGCCGTCTCCGTCAGAGTCGGAAAACGATCCGACAAATATTTGATAGAAAACGCGGTTGTTGTCGTCAATAGGGTCGGGATTCAGCTTGCTAAGCGGCTTTGTGGACAATTCTATCGGGCCGCACGCAGCCAGGCACAGTGTCATACAAATCATCAGAGCTGCCAAAAGAAAAATAGTTTTTTTCATATCATCGCTCCTTGTTACTAGGACACAGAATTGAACAGAGCGTCATCGATATTGCCCCATGCGCCACCGCCGGATCCGCTACATTCAACGTGTATGCCTACCACAATTTTGTCCGTGCCGTTGTACTGGATGTTTTCCAAAACCTTGGTATCCCAGTTTTGCCAACCGTTCAAACCAAAGCCTTCCATCTTGTACACAATTACACCGTTTATTTTCACATAGGAGTAGATATTTACGGTGCCGCCGTCGCCACCCATTATTGAAATGCTAAATTTGTAGGTGCCTGCTTCCAAGTTGGTTAACTCTTGTTCCAAGTCAAAGTTGACAGCATTCGGAGAGCTGGTCCAGAAGTGGAAACTGTTGCTTCCGGTCAATGCATCGTTGTCGTTTTTGATAACGTACAGTTCGTCGGCTGGCTTGTTTGCCGTAACTGTCCAGCCGGTGGGAATTTCTGTCTTGGTGCTGTCCTCTTCGAAGCTGTAATTTTTCAGGAAGTTAAATTCCATCATAGAAATGTAGATATTAGCTGTCAAACCGTCGGCAACACCGGTGTATGAATACTTGGCAACGCCGTTGTTTTTCATCCTGGTGATGTCGCTTTCTGTGATGTTCCATTTAACGTCAATTTGCTTTCTGGAGTCGTCCGTCATGATGGCATTTACTGTTGTGGGCAAATTGATTGAGCCGTTCAAGTCGCACATCAAAGTGGTGTCTTCTACAGCGTCCGTTTTGATTTCCACCTTGTTGCCTTGTTGAACAAGTCCAAATACTTTCAAGCTTTCAAGAGGGTGTCCCTTAGCATCGAAAAATGCTTGGTTGTCCACGGCACATCCGCCGTAGTACTTGCCTGCGTCACCGGGGTCGTAAGCTGAAGAGTAGGAGGTTGCCCAACCGGAACCGTACTTTTCCCACTTTGCGAAGTTTTCTTCCCATGAGCTACCGCCAACGGAGATCCAGGTTCCTTCCCAGTAGCACACGCCGATACCGTTTTTAATGTGAGCAACAGTGTCAATTACGTCGCGTACACAGTTGGCTTGTCCCTGAACAGTAAACGGATAGTGTTGCATTTGTCCTGCGCCTATCGTGTTGCCGAAGAAGTCGGTATCCTCATCGGTAAACGCGTAGGATGTTTCCGCAACCATAACTTTTTTATTGTATTTTTTTGCAACATTGCCCAACACAGTGGACAGGTTTTCTAATGTTCCGTGCCAGTAGGGGTAGTATGAACTTGCAAATACGTCGTAATCAACCTTGTAGTAGTTTAGCTTAGAAGCATATTCTTCGTAGTTATCTACTTTTTCGGGGTTGGTGAAGTGCAGCACGCGCAAAGCTTTGGGGTAAACCTCCTTAACTGCGCGACAACCGTTTTGCATAAGCGAAGCTACATTAAACCATGAAGAAGTAGCTTCCTCTCCGCACATCTTTCCGTTTGTCTCGTTGCCAACTTGCACTAATGTTACGTTCACGCCTGCATCTTTGAGTAATTGCAAGCTTTCCTTTGTGTACTCGTACAGGGCTTCACATTTTTCCTCAATGTCCATTCCGCTCCATGCTACAGGTACCATTTGTTTGTTTGGATCCGCCCAAAAGTCGGAATAGTGGAAGTCAACCATCAAGCCCATGTTGTACTTCGTTGCGCGTTTGCCGATGGCAAGCGCTGTGTTAATATCACAGTTTCCACCGCCAAACCATCTTTCCGTTGAGGGGTCACTTCCGGAGTAAGGCTTGTTCCACACGCGCACGCGAATGGTGTTGATGCCGTTGTCGGCAAGCACCTTGAACACGTCCTCCTCGTTGCCGTCAAAGTCGTAGTATTTCACTCCACTGTTTTCCAAAGAAATGACGCTGGACGCGTCCATTCCCAATACGAAGTCTCGTGAAAGTCCGCTTACTTTTTTGACATAGAGAGAATCGGACGTTGTGAGATTTTTCCCGTTGCATGCCGCAAGCGCAAATACGCACGTTGACAGCATTGCAATACAGATAACTGCACAAATAATTTTTCGAATCTTCATGTTTTGCTCCTTATTTATTTCGCCCCATTTACTGTGGCTTTTTACACAGTTTATCACAAAAAACGCCGTGTAGTCAATAATGAATTTACTATTTATATATAAATATTACAATGTTTTTTTCGAAATAACTGTTGCCAATTTTCTACATCTATGATACATTAAAATCGCTATATGGAGGAACAATGAATAAATTAGCTTTGAACATCATTCACCGTCCCGAGCTTTCGCCCGAATACGCCGAACGCGCACTAGGTGGCAGAAAGGATGTGCGAGACGAATCGTTGGATATTTTCCTTTTCCAACAGCAATCCGCTCACGATCAAGGGCTCAAAACAACCATTCAGATTACTTACGCGTCGCTTTTTTCCGACAAAATTGTGGAGATTGCCAAAGAGCATCACGCTAAATACGGCGACGAAATCGGTCTGTCCTTGCTTGGACTGCCCTGCAAGCAATTCCGCGAAAAGTACAAAACGGAAGATTTTTGCATTTGGATGTTCGACGAACAAACCAAAATGGAAATTGTGGACGATTGCTTCAAGCTTTTCCACGACAAGTTCGGCTTTTATCCCGAGTCGACGGGCAGCTACTTTTTGGACGCCTTTACCATCAATTACATCAAGGAAAAGTACCCCAGTGTAAAGTGCGCCGTTGCTACCTGTTGGGAGGAGGGTCCCAAGGCTTACCACACCTGCAACAACAGCTGGTACACCTTTATGGACGGCGGACCGTGGAACCCCTGGATACCGTCCAAGGTCAATTCGCACTGTCCTGCAAGCAACGCTTCAGACGACAGTGGAATTGTTGCAATTCCGCACCTGTCGCGCGACTTGATGGCATGCTTTGACGGAAACGGCAGTAACTTCGGCACACACCCGCAAAATGTTCTTCGCGGTATGATTTACTACAAGGACGGCGAAAACGTCGAATATCCCTATTTGTACAACCTTATCGACCAGTACAGACATCTTGAAAAATACAACAACGGCTACAGCTACAATATGGTGTTTGTCGGCCCCGGCTGGCTCAATCGCG
Organism: Clostridiales bacterium; assembly: GCA_022508345.1. Taxonomy (GTDB): domain Bacteria; phylum Bacillota; class Clostridia; order Christensenellales; family CAG-314; genus Fimimonas. The sequence goes on from JAFLVK010000001.1 coordinate 576,283, forward strand.
CAGGACGTTGGGAGGCCCCGTATGAGCTGCTTGCCAAGTCCTACGTGGACTGCATGAAGTACTACGGCAGGCTCAAGGCGGAGGGCAAGCTGCTTGACCTCACAATGAGCGAGTTTGCCGATTTCTACCGCCAATGTCACCCCGATTACAACAGAGGCGAATGCGCGCTGTGGAAAGACATTCTGTACGGAAGCAACAAGGAGTACTTCTGGTATGCCGACCCGTTTATGCGTACCTGCCTAGACTTCAATCAAGGTGGCGCAATGGTGGATTTGCGTCCGTATGTGGCACGTCTACCGCAAAAGTACGGCATAGGTACGGAAAACGTGTACGACGCGTCCTACCCCTACCTCATTCAAATAAACTACCGCGCGGGCTACTTCACACACTACGCCGGCGCAGGAACTATCAAGTCGTGCAAGGTTAGCTATCACGGACAAAGCGCCGATTTGTGCTTGTGCCGCACAATGGCAAAGTACGAAAAGGTAAAGGGTGGCGTTCGCTTGATAGCCGACCCCGTAACGGTGACGTTGGATGGCTTGGACATTGTTATTCAATCCACATTCACCTTTGAAGAGGGCAGCGGCAGGGTTGTAACAAAGCGTGAAATACTAAACGATTTGCACGGCGAAGAAGTGACCTTTGTGGAGTACTTCACAGGCGCGTTTGGAACCACTGAATATCAGGCAGATATGACCAAACTGACACTTGGCGTAGGCAAAGAAACAATCAACTTCACCTACCACGGCAAAAAGATAGAAAAGCTTGCCAAAGGCAAAAAACTTACGGCGTATGTAACTGTCCCCGACGTAATGACGCAGGTGGAAATGGGTGGCGACGCCGACAAATTCGAGGTGGAAGAGGGTATAGCTTTCTCACCTGTGTATCACCTCAGATTAACAAAAACATTATCTAAAGGAACGGTAGAAACATGGCTCAAGCTAGCAAAGGCAAATTAAATTTCCGTTGTCCGCGTTGCTTTATGCGCGACATCGACATAGATATGTTTTACGACAGTGAAAAGAAGGAATATTACTGTCTGCGTTGCAACTACCACGGCAGTGAGGCGGACGTAGAACAGCTCAACGAACAGGTCAAGGAACGCTACGGACGATTGAGAATGCGCGTAGTGGACTTCGGCGAAGACAATGAGCCGCCTGTATTTCAACCACACAAGCGTGGGGAGCAATAGGGGTTAATATGAAGCTGGGAATTGACGTATCAACATACTTTGAGGAGCTGGAACACGGCGCCAAGTACTACGACGGCAACAAGCTTGTAGAGCCGCTGGATATGTTCCGTGCAAACGGCGTGGACTGCATGCGTATACGTTTGTGGGTAGACCCAAAGAGTGAAGCGGGCGAAAAGTATCTTGCAGGAAATTGCGATATTGCTAACTTCCTCAAGCTGGCTACGCTTGCGCAAAGCAAGGGATATTCCATCATGCTGGATATCCATTACTCAGATTTTTGGGCGGACCCCGGAAAGCAGTTTGTACCCAAAAGCTGGGCACATCTGGACCTAGATGGACTTGTGCAAAAGGTGTACGACTATACGCGCGAAACACTTGTAACAATTGCGGAGCACGGTATAAAGCTTACCTACATTCAGGTTGGTAACGAAATAACCAACGGTATGCTGTGGCCACACGGACACTTGCACGAACAGCCGGACGGCTCCCGTACCAACTACGACAGCTTAATAAGGCTGCTCAAAGCAGGTATCGCAGCTTGCCGCGAAATCACCCCCGAAGCGGCGATTATTCTGCATTTGGAAAAGAGCTACGACCAATTTATTTACAACGAGTACTTCACCCACATGCAGCAGGCAGGCGTTGACTACGACATCATCGGTTACTCCTACTATCCTTATTGGCACGGTACGTTTGATCAGTTTTACGCCAACGTGGACTTTTGTAAAAAGTTCGGCAAGCGTCAAATGGTAGTGGAGCTGGGATACGGATTTACTGTGGAAGATTACATCAAGCACGATCACGGCGGAGCTCACCTGGTTGTAAGCAACGAAAATATGGAATCTCTCGGTTTTACGCAGGAGTATCCCCTTACCCCCGCGGGGCAAAAACACTTTACCGAAACCTTTTTGAGCTTAGCTGAACAGCACGGTATAGAGGGCGTGTGCTGGTGGGAACCGCTGTGGATACCGGGCGACGGCATATGCTGGGCTTCACATGCTGCCATGAAGTATATCCACGAAGAGGGTAAATCTACGCGCAACGAGTGGGCAAATCAGTGCCTGTTCGATTACAAAGGGCGCAAACTCCCCGCCTTTGACGCGTTCAAGGTCAAGTAAAAAAATGAACTTGCCGTAATTAAATTTATTATTGCGTTTTCATATTGAATTTACTAAATCTCAATGATATTATTAACTGTATAAAATAAAATTAAAGGAGTTAATATGAAGAAAAACATTTCAATCATTGTTTTGGCAATTGTTATGGTTTTGTGTCTAATCGTAGCTGTTGCTTGCAACAACTCAAAGGGTCCCGGTGTGTTCACCTTTGAAGAATCGGAAAGCGGCGGCGTAAAGGTGGGCAATGACAAATTGCTTATGCCAACTGACGTTCCCGCATCGGCAGACGAGCCCAGCATCATGATTCACTATTGGCGCAGCAATGCTGCCGACTACACAAGTTGGGGCTTTTGGCTGTGGGCTGATGGCGCTGACGGTCAAGTATACAACATTGAATATCAAGACAGTTACGGCAGTGTAACAATTGTTAAGCTTTCTACACTTGGTGTTACTGAAAATGATAAGGTTGGTATCATCGCCCGTGAGCAAGCTGCTTGGAACAAGGATACAGAGGCAGACAGATTTATCAACCTGTCGGAGTACACAATTGACTCCAACAACTACTATCATGTGTATCTGTACCAAGGCGATGGCGGTCTGTACAAGAATGTTGAAGAGCTGACGCACGGACTTACCGCTTCTTTCGTGAGCGACACGCGTATAACAGTCAATACTAAGGCAGCTGTAAAGCATATCGAATTGTGGGAGGGTAACACTCTTCTAGCTGAAGCGAACAACAATAAGGCATCTACCACAATACATTACGACTTTGCTGAGGGTACAACCCCTGATATTTCACAAACCTACACGGTAAAGGTTGTGTTCAAGCAAGACAAATACAATGCAGAATGCAAGGTAGGTATTACAGCTTTGTACGAATCGGAAATGTTTGACGAATTTAATTACGACGGTGAACTGGGTGCAATTTACAGTTCTGCATCTACCACATTTAAGGTGTGGTCGCCTGTGTCCAACAAGATTGTTCTTAACATTTATCAAAACGGAGATGGCAATGAAACACCTCAAACTCACGAGATGTCTAAGGGAGACAAGGGCGTATTTTCCGTTACTGTAAATGGCGACTTGGCAGCTAAATACTACACATACACCGTTTACAACGATACATATCCATCCGGTGCGGAAATCGTTGACCCCTACGCTAAGAGTGCAGGTTTGAGCGGTAAGAGAGGTCAAATCGTTAACTTCGATGCAATCAACAGCACAATTGTAGGATGGAACGACGTTTCTCCCAAAGCTTACGACGCTAACGAGCTTGTTGTGTGGGAAACTCACGTTGCAGACGTAACCTCTTCCGAAACATGGAAGGGAACTGAAGCTAACCGCAAAAAGTTCCTTGGTATGATTGAACAAGGCACAACTTATGAAGGCGTAAAGACAGGCTTTGACCACATTGTAGAGCTTGGTGTCAACGCTGTTCAACTTGTTCCCATCTTCGACCAGTCTAACAACGAGGCTTATCCCGAATTTAACTGGGGATACAATCCGTTGAACTACAACGTGCTTGAAGGTTCGTATTCATCCAACGCATCTGACGGATACGTTCGTATCAAGGAATTTAAGCAGCTTGTACAAGCGTTTAACGGTGCAAACATCAACATCATCATGGACGTTGTGTACAACCACGTTAGTGCAGCAATCGGCTCTAACTTCGACGTGCTGATGCCCGGTTACTACTTCCGTTATGACAGCTCCGGCGATATGTCCAACGGTTCCGGTTGCGGTAACGAAACGGCAAGCGACCATTACATGTTCCGCAAGTTCATGATTGACTCTGTATGCTTCTGGGCACAGGAGTACAAGCTGGGCGGTTTCCGCTTCGACTTGATGGGTCTCCACGACATTGAAACAATGAACCAGCTTGCAGCAGCTCTCAAAAAGATTAACCCCAGTATCATTATTTACGGTGAACCTTGGACAGGTGGAAATACTCCTCTTGATTCTTCACTTCAGGCTAAACAGTCCAACACTAACAAGTTCGAGGGCTACGGTCAGTTTAACGACCAAATGCGTGACTCTCTCATCATGGGCGGATTAAAAGCAGCAACCGACAAGGGTTGGGCTACAGGCGGTACAACTACAGCTAACATAGCAAACGGACTTAAGGGCTTTACGAATGCTTCTATTAAGGATCTGTACAAGACAGTTAACTACGTAACCTGCCACGACAACTACACCTTGCATGACCGTATCATTGCAACGGGTCAGTTCGGCAAGGCAGCTGACGTTTTCAGCGGAGACATTGTACTGACTGCGGAGCAACAGGCAACTATCAAGCAGATGGCTATGCTGGCTAACTCGGTAGTATTCAGCTCCAACGGTGTTAACTTCATGCTTGCAGGTGAGGAATTCCTGCGCAGCAAGGCTGCCGGTGGTGCAGTTGGCGATGAAATTCACAACTCCTACGAATCCAGCTACAAGGTAAACGAGCTTGACTACGCATTGAAGGTTGAAAATGCCGATATGTTTGCAAACTATCAAAAGCTCATTGCATTCAAGAAGATGTTTGTCAAAGACTTCGGCTTGAACAGCAACGAAGCAGTTGCGGCTAACTACGCAGTGGAAGTGGACGGTAGCGTAATCACAATTACCATCACAGCAAAGGATAACACTGTTTGGAAGATTGTTCACGCTAACGGATCAGTAGCAGATGTAACAGCCGACTTTGCAGGTTACACACTGTATCTTGACACATTGAACAGTGCTAGCTTGACACTTAGCGCTGAAACACCCATTGCTAAATATCAGACGATAATAGCAAGCAAATAATTTGCAACTAAACTAACAGAAAAACACATCGATGTAAATCGGTGTGTTTTCTTTTTACAAGTCGCAGCAAGTTTAACGGCGAAATGAATGAAAAGCAAATGCGTGAATTGACATAAAACTGTATTTAATATACAATATATATGTATATATTGGAGAAATGATATGATAAATCACAAGCTTAACAGTACTGTATTTAAATTTACATGTATCGTGTTGGCATTTGTTTTGCTGTTTGCTTCGGTGCAGATACTTGCTGCCGAGCTTGGAGGATACGTTGCCACAGCCTTTGCGGATACAGGCGAAAGCACGCAGGCTACGAGTGGTGTTAACGACCTCACAAGCGACTCCAGCCTTGTATACCTGCCCAACTACGACACATCGGTCATAACCAAACAAAATCTGAGAAAGCCTAGGGTTAAAACCTTTGGCGAGCACGAGGCAAGCTATTACCCGTCCTATACAAACCAACTTGCGGCTGCGGATTTCGACGATGCCAAGAAAGCGGCTATTTTGGCAGAAAACCAAAAGATGCTTGCGGACGTCAAGGAGTGGTACGCATCAGGCACCCTCAAAGACAACCTCAAAAAGCACGTTTCTGCCGACGGACAATTCTCCAACGCTGTTGGCAACTACAACAAGGCAAAACGTATCGAAAAGGTAATCACAATCAACAATGTTGCAACGCCCCGTAAGCGTTCACTAGGCGTGTTTGCCCCAGCAGGCGAAGTGTTGACAATCACCATCGACGAAAGCCTTGTGGGCAAATTGACGGTAAATATCGGCTATCCCTATTCGGCAAGCGATATAGGCTCAAAACAATTCGGACGTTGGCCAAACGACAGAATGGCACAGTTCTACCTGGAGTTCCCGCTCAATTCAACGGTAAACTACATCGGTTCGCCTCTTGGCGGCATGGTAACGCTAAACGGCGTAGCTGCTGCGCTTGGCAACTTCGATATCAAAGTTAGCGGCGGCATAGACATGCCCGACTACAAGCTGGGCGCGTCCACCAAGGAAGATTGGCAAGCTATTTTAGCTGCACCCGCACCTTACGTGTGGCTGTTGACTCCCCATCAATATTTTGTCATGCCCAAGGAGTACATCAAGGATATTGAGGACCCCTATCAGGCTTTAGTGTGGTGGCACAAGGCGTCCATGATTAGCATGTACAGCATAGGCCGCGAAAACACATCTCACTTTATGACGCCGGTAATAAGCATTTACGACAGCTATGTTTTCACCGGTGAGGCAGTGGCTACTGTGTGGGCGTTTTACACCAATTCGCCTAACTACTGGTGCAAGGGCATACTGGACTACGACAACCTGATGTACAGCGGTGCCTGGGGTGGGCTACACGAATACAACCATCACAATCAGGCGTATGTATATCCCACAAATCACGATACGGAGTGGGGCGTTGGCGGAGTTACCGAAATGACGAACAACGTCCTTAACGCAATATGCTACATTGCGCTGACTGATATTGCGCTTGAAAGGTCGGAAACTAATATCTTCAACGGTTGGGCAGCAGTGAGCGACCCGTACAGCAACTACAGGAGGCTGTCAAACAAAAGCGCAAGCGTTTCGGGTTACGAAGCATTTCAAACAGACAAGCTGTTTGGATTTGTGGACTTGATGCACACATACGGCGCAGATAAATTCATGCAATTTGTTCGCGCTATGTACGGCTTGGTAAAGGTGGACGGCTACGACGGAACAAACCTGACACAGGACACCTATCTCAAGACGCAGGACGGTTTTGCGCTATTTGCAAGCTTGTTTTACAGGACGGACTTTGTAGATTACTTCACAAAAGTGTGGCACTTCAACATTTCCGCCGACGTAGTCCACAAGATAAAGAGCTACAGCTTCGACGAGTACTTTTCCATCAATAACCTGTACAGCGCAGGAGTAAAGGGTGTGGAGACGGGCAGAGCGTTCAAGGTAAACGAGGGAGAAGCAACCCTTTTCAGGTTCGACCGGTTCACGTTGTCATCTGCAGATAACTTTGTGTTGGAAAGCGTGTCCGAGCCTAAGCATGGCAAGCTTACCAACAACCATGACGGAACGTACAGCTACCTGCCCGACAGCGGTTTTACCGAGGACAGCATGGATCTTGTGTACAAGGTAACGCTCAACGGCAAAACGTACACGAGGACGCTTGCGGTAAAATTGACAAACGCAGCCAACGCTCAAGAGGAAAGGGAAGCGGCAAGTAAGATTTATCCTTCGTACGTCGATTTCCGCAACAAGTTTTTGAGCAACTTCTATTCCGACGTTATCAGATATATCCCGTCGGAAGCTAAATGCGTAGATAACGACGGAAACGAAGTGAAAACAGTTCCCAATGCCGATATTTATGCAATGTTTGACGGCAACACGTCCACCGGGTTCCACACAGCGTGGCAGGGCACATTGACGAAATATCCCCACAATTACTACTTCACTTTCGACGAAGCAACTAACTTCAATCGGATAAATTTCAAGTTCCAGGACAACGGAACAAAGGGATACTACGCAATAGGTGAGTACGAAATTTACACAAGTGAGGACGGTGTCAATTACGAGCTGCTGACATCAGGTAAAAACCAAGAAACCAACTTCAGCGTGCAATTTGACACGTTTGTGTCCACTAAGTATGTAAAGCTTGTTGTAAAGAGCAACTCATCGGGCAAGGGCTTTACAAACATTACCGAATTGGAATTTGCACAAAGCATCTCCATGGGCGACGACTACAACGTCTATTCGTCTTCCGACAGTTCGCTCAACTACAGTTGGAAGTGGAAAAGTGTTGTGGGTAATTACCTCAATAGCCAGGCTAAGCGCGTAAACACAGGCAAGGTCAAGTTCTATCTGACAGGTACGGACTTGATGCTGTATTCCACAAATGCCAAGTCGAAAATTACAATTGACGGCGTAACATATACTATCAGGGAAAACAGCACCGACCACAGCCCCAGCTTTGTAATCGACGGGCTGTCGGAGGGCAAGCACCTGGTTGTAATCGATGCCAAGTATATGAGCCTGGACATGATAAAGACAACAGGCGTTGTGTCCTACGCAAAGGGTCGCTTTGTCAACTGGGCAGGCTTGGGTGTAGCCATCGCGTTAGCAGTTGCGTTTGCCGGTGTAGGCATTTACTGCATAGTTGTAACAGTTAAGCAAAGAAAAAAGAGTTCCTGATATCTGCATATATATAATTGCAGCAAGCAAATACTATCGGAGAAAATTATGAACAACAGCAAGCTTTATAACAAAAAAATCAAATTTACATGTATCGTGTTGGCGTTTGTTATGCTGTTTAGTTCGGCGCAGATTCTTGCAGCCGAGCTTGGCAAGTACGCAAATGTAGCAATGGCACAAACGGTGGAGGACAACAGTTCGCAAAGCAGCAGTGCATTCGGCGACTTGACCACCGGCTCAAATGATGTGTATTTGCCCAACTACGACACGCAAGTAATTACGGAAACGGATTTGCCCGTACCTGAGGTTAAGACTTTTGGCGCTCATGATGTAGATTACTACCCGTCGTACATCAATCAGCTGGACGCTGCGCATTTCAGCACCGACATCAAAGCAGACATTTTGGCGGAAAACAAAAAAATTCTTGCCGACGCTAAAGATTGGTTCAATGCGGGCACACTCAGGCAAAACCTGCAAAAGCACGTATCTGCTGACGGACAGTTCTACAACGCAAAGGGCAACTACAACGATGCACCGCGCATTGAAAAGGTGACCATGATTAACAATCATACAACGCCGCGCAAGCGTTCACTGGGTGTGTTTGCGCCCGCAGGCGAAGTGCTAACTGTTACCATTGACGAACGTCTTGTCGGCAAAGTAACGGTAAATATCGGTTATCCTCTAGGCGGTGAGTGCGACATAGACACAGGCGCTTTCGGAAGATGGTACAGCGACAGAATGCCGCGCTTTTTCATGGAGTTCCCGTTGACATCAAAGGTTACGGAAATCGGCTCTCCGCTTGGTGGCATGGTGACGATGAACAGTGTCAGCACCGACCTTGGCAACTTCAGCGTCACGGTCAGAGGCGGCATCGACATGCCCGACTACAAGCTGGGCGTATCCACCAAGGAAGATTGGGAAAACGCGCTCAAGGCTCCCGCGCCTTATGTGTGGCTGTTGACACCGTATCAACATTTCGTCATGCCCAAGGTGGAAATTGACGACATTGAAGACCCCGCTAACGCATTGCTGTGGTGGCACAAGGCGCAAATGATAAGCCTGTACGCCATGGCGCGCGAATCGGACATGACCCCGATAGTCAGCGTATTCGACAGCTACGTTTACACCGGTGAGGCGGTAGCAAAGGTGTGGGCGTTTGTAACAAATGCACCCACCTATTGGTGTCACGGTATATTAGATTACGACAACCTTATGTACACAGGTGCGTGGGGAGCTTTGCACGAATTCAACCATCACTATCAATCTCACGGATACTACGACCATGAGTGGGGCGTAGGCGGTATCGACGAAGTAACAAATAACGTCAACAACATTGCAAGCTACATTTATTTGACGGACGTTGCATTGTCCCGTACCGAAAGTAGCGCACCCAGCGGTTGGGGATCAGTTAGCGACCCATACTACAACTACAAGACGGTAGAAGCAACCAGCAAGAGAGTTTCCACCTACGAGGGCTTTGACACCAGCAAGGCATACGCATTTGCAGATATGATGCACACCCTGGGCGCAGGCAGATATCTTGACTTTATCCGCGCGCAATACGGCGTCGGCGAAGTGGAGGGTTACACGGGTACCAACCTGACTCAGGACGGATACCTCAACACTCAGGACGGCTTTGCGCTGTTTTCAAGCTTGTTTTTCAAGCTGGACTTTGTTGATTACCTCACAAGGGTGTGGCATTTCAATCTCTCCCAAAGCGTAATCGATCAAATCAAGGGCTACAACTTTGACGAATACTTCTCCCTCAACAATTTGTACAGTGCAGGCATCAAAGGTATTGAAACAGGTAGACCCTACAAAATAAATATCGGCACAACCAACGTCCTCAAGTTTAACCAATACACGCTGTGCTCTACAGACGACTTCGTGTTGGAAAGCGTATCCGAACCGCAACACGGCAAGCTCACCGACAACGGCGACGGAACCTACAATTACCTACCCGATGACGATTTCACACAGGACAGCTTCGACCTTGTGTACAAAGTGACGTTAAACGGCAAAATCTACTACAGGACGCTTGTTGTAAAGTTTGTTGCAAACTACAATTACATCGAAACGGCAACGTACAATGTCGCCGCCGGCAACAACGGACTGTCCGCCGAGCAAGCAGCAGAGCAATTTGTACGGGAAGACAATGTTGTATCACGCGGAACAGCAAGAAGCTTCACAACAAGCACTTTGAACGGTACCAACATTACCACCTTCAAGGCAAAGGTTGTGTTCCCGTTTACTAAGCAGCTTACCTTCATGGTTTACGGTGACGACAAATCGTGGTTGAGAATTGACGACGAAACAGCATTCACCTCCACATACATCGCTAACGATACCGCAGGTAAAAACCATGCAACAAACAAGATTGAAATGACTGTTAACGCAGGTCAAGTCATGGAGTTTGAAGCGTACTGCTTTAACACAGGCGGCGCAGGAAATTTGCGCGTCAAGTACAGCGAAGACGGCGGCGAAACCTACAAGGATATCCCCAGCAGCTACTGTTACGGCTACAACGTCAGCGAGACGGATATTGAAAAGTCCAAGCAAAAGGTAACTAATGTTTACCCCGCGTTTGTAGATTTCCGCAACATGTATCTGAACAAGTGGTACTCCAACTATATCAGCTACACGCCAATTGATGCTAAATGCTTGGATAATGCAGGAAAACCCGTAAAAACAGTTGACGGTGCTAACATAAACGCGCTGTTCGACGGCAACTTGTCAACAGGCTTCCACACAGCATGGTGGGGCTCAATAACGAACTACCCGCACAATTACTACTTCACCTTTGAAGAGCCAATTCAGTTCAACCGTTTGGACTTGTTCTTCAATGCTAACTGGAATTACTACGCAATTGGCGATTACGAACTGTACACCAGTATGGACGGTGACGAGTACAACCTCATTTATGCGGGAAGCAACACGGGCGGCAACTTCGAGGTGCACCTGGGTGCGACGGCAATTGCCAAGTATGTAAAATTAGTTGTCAAGAGCAACGCCGGCGGGCAAAAATTTACCAACATAATGGAAATTAAATTTTTGCAGGAAATTAATTATGGCGTCAACTACAACATTTACGCTTCCAACAACGACATGATAGAGTACTCCGACGGTACTTGGGAGGATGTTGAAGGTAACTTTGTCAACAACAAGGGAAAGCACACGGATGAAGGAACAATCAAGTTCTATCTCACAGGTTCCGACCTTGTGCTCTATTCCATCAACGAAACGTCCGTAATTACTATCGACGGCATAGAGCATACCATCCATCCAAACTACAGCGCTTACTCTCCCAGCTTTTTGATTGACGGCTTGACGTACACCAAGCACTTTGTGGAAATAAAGGCCAACGACATGACCGTTGACGTAATCAAAACGTCAGGTGCCATTACCGAGGTTTTCAGCTTCACAGAGGAAAGGGACAACATTGTGGTTGAAGACCAGATGTACAACGGAAAACAGCTGCGTCCCATACTCAGCTACAAGGGCGCAACCCTGATAGAGGGTGTAGATTACTTTGTAACGTCGATATGGAACAACCAAAACATAGGCGTTGCTACATTCACTGTCAAGGCACTGGGTGAAAATTCCGGTACATTTGAGGGCACGTTCAACATTTTGCCCGTACACCTTGACAACACCAACGTATCGTTTGGCACAATGCCCGATTTTGTGTACACAGGTAACAGCATCACCCTTGACTTTACAATAACATTGTATCTGGACGGCGAAGAGTTAGTGCTTCAAGAGGGTACAGACTACGACGTTTCATATCTGAACAATGTAGAGCTGGGCACCGCAACGATAATAATTACCTTCAAGGGCAATTTCTCGGGAAATGCAACGGGATATTTCAACATAGTAAACAGGATACAACCCAGTGACCCATCAAACAATCCTACGGGCGGATCAACACACAATCCTTCGTCCGGCAGCACTTCGAAAGAACCAACTACACAACCGAACTACGAATTTTGGCTGTATGTTGTTAGCGGCGTGGCGTTTGTAATGATGCTTGGCATTTTGGCAGTAGTAATGTTGCTTGTAAAGAAGAAAAAATAATTAAGTTTAAACCCCTGCCGATAACTTCGGCAGGGGTTTGCTTTTTGGATATTGTTGACGAAAGTTTTTACAAAAGTTGCGTAAAGGGTTGATATTACAGGCAATTTGTGTTACTATTACTATACTCGTAAGGGAGTAGTTCGCTATGTATTAGTTGTCGCGCCTACATTATGGGGTACCCAGGTTCGACATTGAAGAACGAGACTTATGCTGACTTGAGCCATTTGGCTGCCGTTGGTATGGTCTCGCTTTTTTTACATCTAGGTAGCAATGGGCTCACTGCCGAAATTGTGGAGGGACAAATGAAAGATTTGGTAGATTTACTCAATGAGTTGATACACGGCTGGCCTCTCAGCTTGCAGATAGCAATGTTTGTAGTGGGGCTTGCTGCGGGTGTTTTCTGTCTGGTAAAGTTTTGCGACATTTTCGTGGATTCGTCCAGCGCAATTGCCAAGAAGCTCAAGGTTTCACCCCTCATTATCGGCTTGACCATTGTGGCAATGGGTACGTCGTTGCCCGAACTTGCTGTGTCCGTATCCGATTCCATTTCCGCCATCGGCAAACAGGCTACAACCGAGTTCGCTATAGGTAACGTCGTAGGATCGAATATTTGCAACATTTTATTGGTGCTCGGCTTCTCGGTCGTGTTTACGCCTATCGTCGTTAAAAAGAGCATTTGCAGGCGCGAAATACCCATTTTGCTGGCTGTAACAGCGCTAACCGTGTTATTCGTGTGTTTGTTCGGATTAAATTCCCCAACAGGCGACCTGGCTATCACCCGCTGGGAAGGAATAGTTTTAGCAGTGCTTATCATTGCATACATTGCCTACTTGGTGATTATGGCAAAGCGCCATCCCGAAGAGCTGGACGAAGCGGAAGACGTCAAGGATATGGCGTGGTGGAAAGCTATACTGTTTGTAATACTAGGTGCAGCGGGCATTATCCTTGGCGGACAGTTTGTTGTGTTTGGCGCAAAGGGAATTGCTCTAAATGGCGCAACCGCGCTGGGGGCAGACGAAGGCATGACGAGTTCGCTTGTCAGTTTGACGATAGTGGCGGTGGGTACGTCGTTGCCCGAGCTTGTTACAAGTACAATCGCAGCGAAAAAGGGACAAAACGAACTTGCGCTTGGCAATGTTATCGGTAGCAACATTTTCAACTCGCTGTTTGTGTTGGGTATTTCCGCAACGGTCAATCCGCTAACTACGGGCAATCAGGTGCTGGTGGACGTATTTGTTATGATGGGCGTTACCGCGTTACTGTTTGTATTCAGCCTCAGCGGCAAGCTACGCAAGGCGCACGGTTGGGTTCTGCTGGGATGCTATTTGTTGTATTTAGTTTACCTTATCTTGCGTACACTATTAGGGTGGAGTTTTTAACATGTGGGAACTTATTGTTATCAGCCTTGGCTTGGGCGTAGGGTTGGCAATGGACGCTTGCGCCGTATCTATGTCCAATGGGCTCAATGAACCGCAAATGAAATTTGGCAAAGCATCGCTTATTGCTGCGATGTTTGGGTTCTTTCAGGCACTGATGCCAATGATAGGCTGGATATGCGTTAGCCTTGTTGCTACAAGCTTTGAAAAGTTCACCGTTTGCATTCCGTATATTGCACTGGCGTTGTTGGCAATTATCGGCGGCAAAATGCTTTACGACGGCATCAAGGAAACACGGCAAGAAAAGAATGCCGAAGGAAAAGAAAATACAAATGGGTCGGATATTCAATCGGAACAAAAAGTACGCAAGCTCACCTTTGGCGTGCTGATAGTGCAAGCTATTGCAACTAGCATAGACGCACTTTCGACGGGCTTTTCCTTGGCGAGCGACAACATGGCTGGCAACGTATGGTGGAAAGCGTTGATTTCCGCAGGGATAATAGCCGTTGTGACCTTTGCGATAAGCTTAGGCGCGGTGTATCTTGGCAAGAAATTCGGCAACAAGCTTGGCAACAAAGCGCAAATTCTCGGTGGTGCAATTCTCATAGCCATCGGTCTTGAAATCTTCATCACCGGCGTATTTTTCTAGTCACACAGGACAGTTTCAAGTCTCGTGTGGCTTACCGTGTGCAAAATATTTGACAATGTTCCCAAAGTAGTGTAACATAAAACAAGCAATTATAAGGAAGAGTATCGAAGTGGTTGTAACGGCCCGCACTCGAAATGCGGTTGTCGCCTTCAAGCGGCACATGGGTTCGAATCCCATCTCTTCCGCCAATTCCAGGCTCGCTTGTGAGTCGCATAAGAAAGGAAGTGATGGTGTTCACTTCCTTTTCTAATGCTCCTGTTTGCTTCGCCTGTTCATTGTGTCGCGATGGGGCAGCTCGAAATGATGTAGCGCTCCGTTGCACTTCGCTTTCCCTCGCTCCGCTCACGACGAATCCCATCTCTTCCGCCAGTAGCAAATAATACGAACCCATGGATAAGTGAGTTCGTATTATTTTTTGCGAGAGATTACTTTGGGGTGTGCGTAAATATGAATATGCAGTCACCCAAACCACCAAAGCCGACAGTGTGGATGACGATAAAACGCAATGAAAGAGGCAAGTTTACAAAATAAAAAAAGCCATGTGGAAACAAACGTAAAGCCGAGAATTTGTTTTCTCGGCTTTACACATCAGTCATCAATTTTATAGTAGTGGTATAGTGTTTTAATATCTATATGAAGACCGTTTTTCACTAATTTATCTTTTCTACTGTTAAATAATTTATTTATCATGTGCTTTCTTTCCGAATCGACAGCTAAATGTATTTTTCTATGACAATTTGGACACAGGGCAACATAATTATCAAGAATTTCTATGGGTGAGTCAAAATCATTAGAAAATTCGCGAGGGATTAGGTGATGAATTTCTAGATAATTTTTACTATTTTCTTTTGCTGTAAAGTACTTGCACATTTCTATATCTTCTAAAACACACCTATACCCTGTATTTAATTTCGCCAATTTCTTTAATGAAGAAGATAATATATCTAGAGCGGCAGCGCCCTCTTGATCGGTGGCATCACTTAAACTTAATTCCTTCAATTCTTCTTCAGTTAAGTCTTTTTCCACCAATAACGGTGAGATAGGAACATTCATTACTTTAGAATATACGACTTGGAATACGCTTCTGTTTTTATCCGTATTGTAGATAAAACTTTTCAGGTTTGATTCATTTACATTAAATAATTCACGATAAGCGTCTATTGCAGTAGAAACGAAATCATCAAAGTCAACAATATGTGAATCGAGGATTCTTCTTACAACAAAAAGTATCCATGCATCTTCTAGAAGCGTGTTAAATGTATAATTTCCCCCCGATCTAAACTTGTTTGACAAAATACAATTATTTCTTTTGTTTCTATGATTAGTAATTATGTACTTTGATAGTTCCTGTTGTTCAGATATTGAAGATTCTTTATAAAGTTTTAAAAAATCAATATCATTAAAAGACCTGTAGAAGCAGTCTAAATATAAATAGTCATGTGCAAAATAACTTGAGTTTTTAGATAATGACTCTGCGCACACAATGAAATCTTTTTGAACAGCCAAAATTTCGTCAACGGTATATCCAGCCTCATAGCATCTGTCAAAGAAAAATTTTGTTTGCTCTAATATGTAATTAGGGATATCAGCAAAATAACCCGACAAAATAAGTAACAAACATATGAATTTTTTCTCTAAATATGATAGCTGATCGTCTTCTACCATCTTTTTGAATACAATTCCTCTGCTTGTTTTAGTATAGGCATCATCTACAACACGGAAGAATTCAGCTTTACGCATATTTACGACATGCTGTTTTTCGATTTCTTGTAGGGTGCCAGCCTTTCTTGTCCAACTAGAACGCTTAACATTCTCTACATTTTCTATTACTCTAAATCCTTTTGCAAAACCTTGCAACTCCCCTTTGTTAGAAGACAAAATTCCTCTGTAATTTGTATTTATGAAATAAAAGACCTTTCCACCGTTTTTACCACTGGTAGAATAATAGAATTCGTAATATTCTGGATTCAAACATAATTGTTTGTAAAATTCTACAAGACTCATTGGCAAACCTCGCAAATAAATATTAACTCTTTATGCCCTTCTAGATTTGTTTTTCCAGCATTAAAATAATCATAATCAATTTCTCGTTTCGTTACGGTGCCTCTTCTTGATAAAATGCCAATTATTTGCTCTTCACTTATTTTATTATTAGATGCAATACTTTTTGCGGAATAAGTATTACTATAAGAAACTAATATTAGTTTGCTATCAAGCGACTCAATGAGCGACTCGAATAGTTGTGGCGCTTCTGCACGAGAATAACCACTTTTTAACTCGTTTCTTTTAAATTTCATAGAGTTTCCTTCGAATTCTCGAGGCTTTTGCCATCGTGCTAGGTTTTCAAGGACATGATAAAAATTTATATATTGTCTAGCATTATATGGCGGATCAATATAAACAATATCTGCCCGAATCTGTTTTGCTAAACAATTAGCATCAGTATTAAACAAACGGGCATGTTTTATGTTTTTAATTTCCAAATTTTCCAATTTAAAGAAAGTGTCTTGTGGCACTTTCTTCAGAAAGTACTCGAAATGTCCTACCGTATTAGCAATTCTGTCCGTTGCATAAAGTAAGGAAGAAAGGAGAATAAAATATTCTCTTTCGGTTATGCTATTTCTTATTGATTCAATATAGTCGCGAGTGTATCCTATTTTTTTTGCATCGTTAAATGAGAAATATTTATTTGAATAGATTTCAGAAAAATAATTCGGTTCTATTGCGTTATAGTCAATAGAATTAAGCAAATCTAAAATCTTAACAATTTTACATTCGTCAAAAGGCAAATCGCTTAACCATGCATTATATGCCACAAAATTAGAGTATAAAATATCATTGACTATAACGTTAAATCCTTTCTCAGCAAAATATGATGCAACAGCACCTGTTCCGGCAAACAAGTCAGCAAATACTGTTTGTTCTGGAATAAAGGTATTTGGAATACTCTCAGATAGCTGTTCAAGTAGTTTTGTTTTGTTGCCTATGTATCGTCTATTATTTATTCTTAACATGTTATTTCTTTTTTTTGGGCAATATAATTACTTCTCTCTCTTTTGCGTTTCGTAATTTTTTATTGTAACTAGCCCCACGATAATGGTAGTCTATATCTACAATTTCTATTTCTGTTTCCATTGTTGTGGTCCAATAGTATAATGGCTCATTGCGACGTCCTTGTTTTTCCAAAACATTTGAGAGAACAAAAAATTTACTATTATTTAAACAATAATTCATAAACCGCAGAATCTCATATTCGTTCTGCTCATTCCATTTATTAGATTCATTATATACGGCATTCATAATTAGGTATGGTGGATCCATATAAACGAAATCCGCAGCTTTAATTATTTCTTGTATATGTGAACTTTTAAAATCACCACATATAAATTCAGTATTAAGAGATTGCACTCTCTCAATATAGGCTTTCAGTTTCTTTATATTGTTTGTATTTAAATCTGTTTTCCCTACAGGTAAATTAAACATTCCTGTTTGAGAAAAACGCATGTCGTTATTAAAAGCATATACCATTAGAAGGTAGAGCATTAAAAAACCTTCGTTTGTTTGTTTGTTTTTCAGATTATTATAATCGTTACGTAGATTATAAAATGCATTAGAATTATATGCTTTTAAACCATTATTCGCATTATTATCTTTAATCTGCTTTTTATAATAGGCATAACCATATTTTGCAGAGTATGAAAAACCATACTTTTCAATTATTCTTTCTAAATTTACAAGAAGTTTGTCAAAATTAGATTTTGCCAAAAACTTTAAAAGACCTATAACATTTTTGTCGTTATCTATAAAAATTACTTTTTGACATGGTGTATTAATGCCAACGGTTGCTCCTCCACAAAACAAATCAACCATTACATTTATTTTTTCGGGGAAATAGGGTTGTATTTGATTTAAAATTCTGAATTTGTTGCCCGTATAATTCAACGGCGATTTAATATATTCCATGTTTATAAATCTCCGAATAAGTTAAAATTCATTATACCATAGTTTTATTTTGAAATCAACCAAGTTATTTTATCAATTTAAAATTATTAACATATACTTTCAATAAAGGTGCAATTAAACAAAGATGTACGAAATTCTGGTTTTGCACGGCTGTTGGTTCGTATAAAGAGGAAAGCTCTCCGCCAATTCCAGGCTCGCCTGTGAGTCGCACAAGAAAGGAAGTGATGGTGTTCACTTCCTTTTCTAATGCTCCTATTTGCTTCGCCTGTTAATTTCGTCGAGATGGGGCAGCTCGAAATGATGTAGCGCTCCGTTGCACTTCGCTTACCCTCGCTCTGCTCACGACGAATCCCATCTCTTCCGCCAAACGAAAATTGTACGAACTCATGATAAGTGGGTTCGTACATTTTTTTGTAATGGTGGTTTGTAGTTTTTGTGTATGGATAAGTTTACAAACTGCAGGAGATGGTTTTAGTTAATGTCGCTAATCTTCTTCGTAGTCGAAGTGTTCTTTGCGGGAGGCGACGGTCAGGCAGTAAACGGCGGTGGCGCCGGCGCGTTTTAGTACCTTGGCACATTCGTTCAAGGTGGAGCCTGTCGTTTTGACGTCGTCGATAACCAGCACGCGCTTGCCTGCCACGTCGGCGTTTATCTTGTATGCGCCGATAAGGTTTGTTTTGCGTTCGGCTTTGCCAAGCTGTTCCTGTGCCACCGTTTCCTTGTCCTTCACAATAGCTTCAACTAGCAAGCCGTCCTTGTCCTGTAAGTCACAAAAGTGTTTCGCTAACTCGCGCGCCTGGTTGTACCGACGTTTGCGAAGCGACTTCTTGCTCATGGGTGCAAATGTTACAATATCGTATTGAAGATTGACCTTTTGCGCCATGAAAACAAGATATTTAGCAAACACCTTGGCGTGAGAGGCAAGGTTGTTGAACTTCATTGACAGTATAGCCTGCTGTACTGCGCCCTCGTAGCTGAAAACAGAATACGCTTGGTCAAAATAAATTTTGTCAAAAGCACAATTGCCGCAATAGTCTTCTGCACCGTCAATACCTACGCCGCAGCGCTTGCAGGTTTTGCCGTTGTTGTACACAACATCCTTTGCGCATTCCGAGCAAAAGGCGGTGCCGTCAAAGACATCCCTGCCACAGGCTAGACAGCGAACGGTTGGAGCAAACAGTTCCGTTATTACGTTAGAAATTCGACTTGTCATAAACATAATTGTACATTATAATGTATAAAAAGTCCATATTTTTAGGAGGCGGATATGTCAAGTAAATATTTCATGACAATGCTGGTTAGAGAGATTGAGTCGTTTTTGGGTACGTTTGCTCATGATAGCAACAGCTTGTTCAAGGATGTCAACAACAAACTGATTCATCCCGGGGAATATGGCAGTTACAGGGAGCGTTGTTTTCGGAATCTGCTGCAATGCGTGTTGAAAAAAGATTACAAGATTTCCGACGGATTTATTATCACGGCAAAAGACAGTCACATATCCACCCAATGCGATGTGTTAGTGTACAAGTCTTCGGCAATGCCAATAACGGATAACGGCATAGCTAACTTTTATCCTGTAGAAGATGTGTGCGCCATTATTGAAATGAAATCTAATTTAACCACATCCGCACTAAAGGATGCGTTGCGCAAGTTGTCGGAAGTTAAAAAATTGGGAAAGGATAGACGAAACAACAAGACCAAATCAAACTTGTGCCATCAAGACACAATACCTACGTTTCTTGTGTGTAACAGATTGGAAAGCACGGATATTGATTTCGAACAAATATACGCAGGCATAGACAGGGAATTTTGGCATAATGGAATTCTCAGTGTAGAAGATGGTTTTTTAACATATTGTTTGCTGTATAAAGATTTGCCTAAAATTGCAAAGCAGGCATTCGAAAACCTAGGTTACGATGTTAACAACGGTGGATCTGTACATAATTTTTCTCAACTTAAATATAAAGTTGGGGAAAATTTTGATGCATACGATTGCCCCATAAATTTCATCGATGCGCATCAGGTAGATAGGTACAGACACATTATCTCATTTTTGTTGTCTGTGATACAAAGTATAAATATGACAGATAAATATTCCTTTGACCCAATTGAATATATGGGCTACTTTAAAGAAAAAATATAAGAAATGTCGCACTGGTGTATTGCCCGTAGCTAAAAGGAACCTGCTGTTGTTCGGGCAAAGAGTGCATTTGTAAACTATATCTAACAGGGGCTACTTTCTTGTAGCCCCTGTAATATGTATTTTGCAAAACATGCCAATAGCAGGCTTTTTTACTTTATGCGACCGGATTGCTTTTCCAGCTGGAGCCAGTTTACAACGCTACTCATAAATTCGCCGTTGCTGGGTGCAAATTCCGCATTGATAACGGGAGCCTGCGCCAGGTCGTTAAAGGACTTCAACGCCCCATGCGTGTAGCAATTGATAATGGAGTTGCGTATTGCACGCTCTACGCGATTAGCGGTGGAGCACC
Source organism: Clostridiales bacterium (assembly GCA_022508345.1). Lineage (GTDB taxonomy): Bacteria > Bacillota > Clostridia > Christensenellales > CAG-314 > Fimimonas. The sequence continues at coordinate 597,117 of JAFLVK010000001.1, forward strand.
ATATATCGGCAACGGCAATATAGGCGCTGTTGGTCATTCCGGCAAACATTATGTTAGCGTTGGCGTAGCGATACAGTATTGCGTCTTCAAGATATTTGGTTCCAAGAAGCTTGCTTTTGAAACCAAGAGATGTTATCAACCGTCTCACAACAAGATCGACGTTGTCTTCTCCCTCACCAATAATATTTTCGTACATTTGCTGGCGGCTCATTGCCACAATGCTCTTCTCTTGTGTCGCGTAATTCATAAAACTCCTCTATTTTGTTAGTAACAAAGCTGTTTTCTCTATTGTAGCACATAATTCGTCAAAATTCAACACTTTTTTACAAAAATAAAACAGGACTTTTGTACGTTTTTGTAGGTTTTTTGGGCAAATATCGACAATAAAACGCAAAATATCACAAAAAAGTGTTAAAAAATACTTTTGTACAAAAATATTTGCCGTATGCTAGCACCACATATATGGCAAAAACAGTTGCGTGGCGCGTCTTGCACATGCCGAAACACACGAGCCTTGCGCGCTTGACAATTTGCAATTGTTGAACTACAATTCTGTTGTATTTTAAATATCGAGGCTTCTATGGATAAAATTGCAGTAGAACAAAAGTGGAATAAGCTTTGGAATGAGCAAAAGGTTTACAAGTTCGACGAAAAGGACGTCGACAACAAATATTACGTACTGGAGATGTTCAGTTATCCCAGTGGCAGCAAGCTGCACGTCGGACACTGGTACAATTACGGCCTGACGGACAGTTTCGCGCGTTACCAAATAATGAAAGGCAAAAACGTATTTCAGCCCATGGGCTTTGACGCGTTCGGCTTGCCTGCGGAAAACTACGCGATAAAAACAGGCGTTCACCCCGAGGATTCAACTCTCCACAACATCGAGGTAATGGAGACCCAGCTCAAAAACATCGGCGCAATGTTCGATTGGGATCACGAGATAAAAACTTGTCTGCCCGAGTACTACCGTTGGACGCAGTGGATATTTGCCGAGCTGTTCAAGCGCGGGCTGGCGTATCGCAAAAAGGCGCCCGTCAACTGGTGTCCCAGCTGTAATACGGTGCTTGCCAATGAGCAGGTAGTGGACGGTCACTGCGAACGCTGCGACAGCCAGGTAGTGAAAAAGGACTTGACGCAATGGTTCTTTAAAATTACCGACTACGCAGAGGAGCTGCTTCAAGGCTTGGACAACCTGGATTGGCCGGAAAAGACCAAGGCTATGCAACGCAACTGGATTGGCAAGAGCACCGGCGGCGAAATTGTCTTTGACCTGGCATACAGAAAGGACAGCAAGAAAAAGGGCAGCTTTAAGGTGTTTACCACGCGCGCAGATACGTTGTTCGGTTGTACCTACGTAGTACTTGCGCCCGAGCATGAGTTGGTGGCAAAAATAACCACACCCAAGCACAAGGCTGAAGTGCAAGCATATATTGAAGAAGTTGCAAAGACCAATGAAATCGAACGTCTGTCCACCGCGAAAGAGAAAACAGGTGTGTTTACAGGTGCTTATGCAATCAACCCCATCAACGGCGAAAAGGTGCAGGTGTGGATAGGCGATTACGTACTTGCCAGCTACGGCACAGGCGCTGTTATGGGTGTTCCGTCGCATGACGCACGCGACTACAAGTTTGCAGTAAAACACGGCTTGAAAATCAAGCGCGTAATCAAGGGCGCAACGGCTGACGTAGACGACAGCTTGCCTTTCTGCGAATACGGCGTAATGGTAAACAGTGGCGAATTCGACGGCATGGCAAGTGAAGAGGGCAAGGTCGCCGTAGTGGAAAAGCTGGCTGGCATGGGCAAAGGTGAGTTGAAAACAAACTACCGTTTGCGCGATTGGCTTGTATCCCGTCAGCGTTACTGGGGCGCACCTATCCCCATCATTCACTGCCCGCACTGTGGCGAAGTGCTTGACGAGAACCTGCCCGTAAGGTTACCCTACGACGTGGAATTCCGCCCCGACGGTACAAGTCCGCTTGCTAAACACGACAAGTTCATACATGACGTCAAGTGTCCCAAGTGCGGTGCTGCCGCTCAACGCGACCCCGACACGCTGGATACATTTGTGTGCAGCAGCTGGTACTACCTGCGTTATCCCGATGCCAACAACAGCGACAAGCCATTCGACACCGAGTGGATAGACAAGATGCTGCCCGTTGACAAATACGTCGGCGGTGCAGAGCACGCATGCATGCACCTGCTGTACGCGCGCTTCATTACCAAGGCGCTGCGCGACATGGGTTATCTGCATTTCGACGAGCCCTTCAAGTCGCTTGTTCACCAAGGCGTAATTTTGGGTCCGGACGGCAACCGCATGAGTAAATCTCACGGCAATGTTGTTTCCCCCGACGATTACGTCAACACTTACGGCGCGGATGTGTTCAGGTGTTACTTGGCGTTTGGCTTCCGTTACATCGAGGGCGGTCCGTGGTCGGAGGACGGTATCAAGGCAATCAACAAGTGGCTGGACAGAGTGGAAAGATACTACCTCACAGCCTATGGCGAATATCCCACTACCGACAGCATGGGCAAGGAGGAAAAAGAGCTCAACCGAGTGCGCCACGCAACAATCAAGGCAGTGGACGCCGACTATCAGGAATTCTCATTCAATACAGCTGTTGCCCGCATGATGGAGCTTGTAAACGCCATTGCCAAGTACGATCAATTGCCCGTCAAGAACATGGCGTTGTATCGCGCAACAGTAGACGATTTGCTGAAATTGCTTTGCCCGCTTGCTCCGCATTTCACGGAAGAACTGTGGAGTTCCACAGGACACAGCGGTAGCATAGTGGTTTCCGCATTCCCCACCTACGACGAGGCTGCGTTAAAGGTTGCCGAGACGGAAATTCTTGTGCAATTTAACAGCCGTCCCAAGGTGCGCTTGACGGTAGATGCGACATTAACCCCTGCCCAGCTGGAACAAGAAATCCTTACAGATGCGCAGGTTGTACAGGCCCTTGCAGGCGCAACGCCCAAAAAAGTTATAGTTATACCCGGCAGATTAGTGAATATAATTGTGTAACAAAAGCTGCTGTGTATTCATAATTTGACAAGTACAAGGAGAAGCATCACATGAATTTCAGAAAGGAAGCGCAGTTACTTGGCATAGGCAACACTCCGCTCATTCCCTACGAGGAAGATTTCGACGCGGACATATATATCAAAAACGAAGGCATGAACGCCAGCGGTAGCGTAAAGGACAGAGCAGCGCTGGGTATGATACTCGACGCTGAAGAGAAGGGGCTGCTACACAAAGGCGATACAATAATTGAAGCAACAAGCGGAAACATGGGTATTGCGCTTGCTTACGTTGGTATCAAGCGTGGCTACAAGGTGCTGTTGACCATGCCGGAAACAATGACTGTAGAGCGCCGACAGATACTGCAAGGCTTGGGCGCACAGCTGGTGCTTACCGAGGGCAAACTGGGCATGAAGGGCGCAATAGAAGCAGTTGAGCAGTACTCAACCAAGAAAGGACACGTGTGGCTCAAGCAGTTTGAAAATAGCGCCAACGTAACCGCTCACTACCTGTCCACAGGTGCAGAGATACTGGAGCAGATTGACAGCGTTGACGTAATTGTTGCAGGTGTCGGTACAGGCGGAACACTTATCGGCACAGGCAGACGTATTCGCGAACAGTTCCCCGATGTGGAAATTGTAGCAGTGGAGCCCGCATCCAGCCCCGTTATATCCCGTGGCGAAAAGGGAGCGCACAAAATTCAAGGTATAGGCGCAGGCTTTGTTACGGCACTGTACGACCGTGAGCTTGTAAACCGCGTTGAACTTGTTACCGACGAGCAGGCCCTTGAAATGTTCAAAATACTCAACCTCAAGCAGGGATATTGCTGCGGAATTTCGTCGGCTGCCAACATTGTTGCCGCTATTCGCATTGCGCAGGACCCTGCCTACGTCGGCAAAAAAATCGTCACCTTCTTCCCCGATGGCGACGACAGATACGGTTCGGTGCTTAATGCTAAATAATTCAAAATAACTGAAAAAAAACTGAAGAAATTTTACTGTTATGCTATTGACAAAATAAATAAAAGGTTTACAATATATTTAACAATTATTTAATAAAAGGAGAAAAACCCATGAAAAAATTTGCAAAAATAATGGCAGTTGCTCTTGTAGCAGTTATGGCATTGGCAGTACTTGTTGCTTGCGGTCCCAACAGTGACCCCGATAAGGCAATTGCTGCACTCAAGAAAAACGAATACACAGCGGCTAAAGATACACTAATCGTTCCTATCGCTCTCAAGGGTCTTGGCGTAAATGGCGTTGATTGTGCTGTTAGCGGTTCTAAGACTGTAAAAGATGGCGACAAATCCAAGCTTGAAACAGTTACAATCGTTTACTTCGCCGATGCAGCAGCTGCTAAGGACGCTTTCTCAAAGGTAGAAGAATACGCAAATGATCAAAACAAAGATAAGGATTCCGATTGGACCGTTAAGCAATCCGGCGCAATGATTTACTGGGGAACCAGCGCTGCAATCAAGGCTGCTAGATAATTGCATTTAAATTTACAGTTAAAAGAACTCCAACGCAATGTTGGGGTTCTTTTTTGCCCTGTGGGGGATAGCGATAGTATGACTGAGGGGCTGTTTGTTGACACTTGAATTTATATATGATACAATTTACAATACCACTAGTATGTAACAGAGGTCGGTTATGGACGAAGTTATTAAAAAAAGAGTATTTTCGGGCGTGCAACCCACAGGCAAGGTAACGCTGGGCAACTATCTGGGTGCAATTCGCAACTGGAAGCCCTTGCAGGAGGAGTACGACTGCCTGTACTGCGTTGTGGACTTGCATTCCTTGACAGTTACGCAAGTACCTGCCGAGCTTCGCAAAAACACAATGGATCTTGTTGCACTTTACATCGCTTGCGGAATTGACCCGTCGAAAAGCGCGCTGTTTATTCAGTCGCATGTGCACGAGCATGCCGAGCTGGCTTGGATATTGGATACCATTGCGTACGTCGGCGAGCTTAACCGCATGACTCAGTTCAAGGATAAATCAAGGAAGCACGCGGATAATATAAACATGGGGCTCATGAACTATCCTGTGCTTATGGCAAGCGACATTTTGCTGTATCAAACGGATGTGGTGCCCGTAGGCAAGGACCAGGTTCAGCACTTGGAATTGGCAAGGGATATTGCTCAGCGTTTTAACGCGCGCTACTCCGACACGTTTGTAGTTCCCGAGGGGCTGCTCAGCAAAAGCGGACAAAGCATCAAGAGCCTGCAAGACCCCGGTGCCAAGATGTCCAAGTCCGACCCCAATGACAACGCGCTCATTTCGTTGACCGACGATGCCGACACAATCAGGCGCAAGCTTAGGAGAGCCGTCACGGACAGCGACACCTGCGTACGCCACGGTGCGGACAAGCCTGCAATTACCAACCTACTCAACATCTACACATTGTGCAGCGGGCTGAGCATTGCAGATGCGGAAAAGACATTTGAGGGCAAGGGCTACGGCGAATTTAAGGATGCAGTAGCGGATGCAGTTATTTCCGTAGTGGAGCCCATTCAAGCGGAGCAAAAGCGACTTCTTAGAGACAAAGCGTATCTTGAAAGCGTATTGAAGCAGGGCGCAGACAAAGCATCGTATCTTGCGCAAAAAACCTTAAGTAAGGTGTACCGCAAGATTGGTCTTATACCGCGTATCAGATAATGTTTGGATATTTAGACATAGAAAAGGACAAACTTGTACAGGAGCGTGGCTTGTGGCAAACATTTATGTGCGGCTTGTGTTTTTCCACCAAAAAGCTGTACGGCGACTATCCTCGCATGTTTATAAGTAACGACGTCAACTTTTTCAACGTACTGTTCCACAGTGTAACAAATGCCGACGTGTCGGTTACAAACAAGAGGTGCTTTTCGCACCCGATACGCGCAAGGTCGGTGCTGGACACAACGGAGCTTACAGACAAGCTGTCCGTTGCAAACGTGCTGTTGACCTACTGGAACATCTACGACGATACAATTGACGGTGGCAGTGTAAAGAAAAGCTGCGCGCTTCGCTTGTTCCGCAAGTCCTACCGCAAGGCGAAAAACAACTTCCCCGAGCTGGACGAAATGCTAGCCAGGCGTTACGGAGAGCTACGCGAACTGGAACAAAGCCAATGCGGAAGTATCGACCGTGTAGCGCACGACTTTGCCGAGCTTAGCCGAGACTTCGCCGTGCTGGTGCTGGGCGAGCAGGCAAGTGAACACCTGCAAACGCTGTGCTACAACCTTGGCAAGTGGATATATCTCATTGACGCGCTGGACGACGTGGAAAAGGACATCAAACGCCACAATTACAATCCGTTTGTATCCTGCTACGGCGCAAAACACGCTAGCGACCTCAAGGCGAAATACGACGATATAAGTTTTGAAATGTACGCTGTGTTAAACCGCATTGCGCAGTCATATAATGACCTGAATTTAACAAAATACACTTGTATATTAAATAACGTACTGTTTGACAGTATCCGCAACAAAACCAAGCAAATATTGACTAGATATAAAACGGAGTAACAATGATTTACAACGCATACGAAATATTGGGCTTAACTGAATCTGCTACAATGGAGGAAGTGGAAGCCCGCTATCAGGAGCTGCGCGCTAAATTGCAACGCGACAGATTTCTGCCCGGCGACGAGGGTGAAGAAGCATCGGAAAAGCTTCAACAGCTGGAAGTAGCCTACCGCGACATCAAGCTGCAGCAGGAAGAGCAGCAACAGACGGAAAAGTTCACTGAGGACGCCGACTACAAAACAATTCAGGAGCTGGTAACATCCGGCAATCTGGACGAAGCGCAAAAGCTACTGGACGAACGCACAACTCGCGATGCCGAGTGGCACTACATTCAGTCCATACTGTTTTACAAGCGCAATTGGTTTTTGGAAAGCAAAACTCAGTTGGAGCTTGCCTGTCAGATGGAGCCGGACAACATCCGCTACAAGCAAAGCCTGGAAAAGCTGACGAAAATACTTGCCAGCAATACAATCAGCCCCGATCAACTGCGCACCGGTTCACGCCCTGTGGACGGTGAGCAACAGTACGGTTACGGCAACGGCTCTTGCACAGGCAGCAACTGTCTTGACTGTTTGCTGTGCAACATGTGCTGTAACTGCTGTATGCGTGGTGGCTGTTAATGAACAAAGCAAAGCTAATTGCTACAAGCGCAGTGTGCAGCGCGGTGGCGGCAGTGTGCTTGCTACTTGCAAGCGTGTTTCCCTACGGCGTGCTGGTTTACGCTGTGATAGCATCCATAGCGGTGGCAATGCCGTTGCTGATTGACGGACGGAACTTGACATACTCGCTATTGGTGTATGCCGCAAGCCTGGTGGTGGGTGCTCTTAGCGGAACGCTAATCGGAAATATAATATCCGTTGCGCCCATTGTAATTTTTTGCTTGCCATTTGCTATCGTCAAGGTGTACGGCGAAACACTCAAGGTGACTGCAAGGGTGGAGCACACCGAAACGCTGGAAGACCCATTCGGACAGGGAGACGACAGGCAGGTTGTGGCAGTGCAATTCAACGGAGAAAAGCGCTTGCCAACTGCCGTTAAATGGATACTTTACTACGTACTGCTGGAGTTGGGTGTAGGACTGACGTTGCTTGTAACCTATTACCTTACGCCCACGGTTATCGAAAGGGTGTACAGTACGGAATGGCTGTTTTGGTTGCTTGTTGCAGCGGCGCAGCTGATTGTTCCGCTGTACGACCTGCTACTGCACGGTTGCCTTATCGGCGCAGTTAAAGCAATGAAAAGAGTTATCAAGTAGTCGATTTTGCGTTTAGTGGCGTAAAACTGTTGACAAAATGGATAAATTGAGTTATTATAGTCAAGCATTGAAGAGATGAGCTCAGTGCCAATTTAATATCGCGGGGTAGAGCAGTCCGGTAGCTCATCGGGCTCATAACCCGAAGGTCGTGTGGTTCAAATCCCGCCCCCGCAACCAGTGAAAGTACCAAGTTGAAGCTTGGTACTTTTTTTGACTGCTCTACCCCGCGATGCAGAAGTGTGAGCAGTCCGGTAGCTCCTCAGCCGAGGCACAACGTGCCGACCGCCACGAGCGAAGCGAGTATCGGGCTCCTCAGCCGAGCGCGAAGCGCGACCGCCACGGAGCGTAAGCGGAGTATAACCCGAAGGTCGTGTGGTGACGGAATTGATTGCGTAGCAAATCCAATTCCGTCGCAACATCGTTGCCTCTTGCAAATCCCGCCCCCGCAACCAATTAATTGACCCCTCAACCTTAAATATGACTGAGGGGCTAATTAATATTTACATTCTATTCCGAAAATACCTCTATAGAAAATTTATCTAATAAATTAAACATTTCAGAGATTTGCCGTGCATAAAATCTTGCTCTTTCTGCACTCAAACAACCTTCTACAAATATTTGTGTATTATCTACTTCGCGCGCGTCAATTACTTTTTCTCTATCAAAGGTAATGATTGGATCTTTACCTATTGGGTTTCTGCTGGATGTAGCTTTATGTATTGTATGACTCTTTGCTATTTTTTTGAATAATACCTGATTACTCTTATTGAGTATTTTACAAACCTCTAATAAAAGATCACGCCAAGTATCCACAGGAATTGGTGTACCATCATATATAAGATATTTGATTGATGTACCTGTCACTGAAATATCTAAATCTGATAAAGCGTAAACTCCATTAAAGCTACCATTCTTGCTTTTTGATTGATATTTTCTCTCTCTTACTAGAGGTGCAGTAATAGCTATACATAATCTATCAGAAACATCGTCATTTCTTTCTTTTATCTGTAATTCTGTCCAATCAGAGTAACTCGAAGCTATTTCAGATGTAACCGCAAACTGAACGGATTTTAAGTTCTTAATTTTATCTGCCCAAGGTTTATTAGAATTTTTGGAATTATATCCTTGTGATATTGGAGCCAGATTTCCTATACAGTTAAGGTAATGTTCATAAATTCTATCGGCTTCTAGCTCTCCGCCCAGATTATTAATCCACCAGTCGGTTAGCGTTTGTGGCATCAAATGCTCGGTAGTAACTTCATCAATTGGAACAGGAATATTTTTTGTTTCGTATTCTTCTAATTTTAACAAAGCAACGCGCGCATACGGTATGTCGATATGTTCCATAAGTGCTTGTTTAAATTCGGCATTATCTGGATAACGTCCAGAGGGATTAGCGCTGTTAGAAAGCTCGTAAAGAATTGAATCGTACTCTAAAGGTATCTCTCCATTGTTTAGTAGTTCAAGTAAGTTTTGTATGACTGAACGTAAAGCCCCTCCACCACCAGATGGCGAAACAACACGATAGCGCAACATAAAATCTGATAAAAGATTTAATATTTTGTAGAGTTTACTTTTATCTTTGTCATACAATTTGTTGAACAAATACAAGTACAATGGATATAGGTCATTTGTCTTTAAACAATTCAAGTATTTTATTGCATGGTTAAGTTTTTTTGTGGGGCAAGTTTCATTGATAAACCATTCATAATACTTTGATAAGTGATACATTTCCTTCAGAATATCCAAATGTGCTGTTCCCGTAGAGTCAAAATGTTCACGGAATGTTTTATATATTTTGTCTCGAGGTATATCACTAAATAGATTTAATATTAGATAGTCTCTTGCGAACCGTGATATATTGTCATTTTGTATGGTTTGTTCTATCTTGAGCCAATAATCTGTATACAGTAAATCTTGTTCTGTAGATGTGTTAGCCAATAATAAATAATTTCGTATCAAATCAGCAGGTTCTAATTGCTTGCCTGTCGAGTTTATCTTTTCAAAAACAGTTTGTACCTTGCTTAAGTCATTGTCAATTTGTAAATTTACGTCAACGATCTCAAACTTGGCTAATGTGTCGTACAAATCTTGAATTGAAACCTTTGATTCTATTATGCGAGTTTTAAAATACTCGAAATTAAGAATTGTGTTGTTCTTTTCGTTAGATGTTTGACCATTAATTATCCCAACAAAACAATCAGAATCATATGCTGTTTGCTTTAGTCTTATCCTGTACTTTTCGTTTTGAGTGCGATTAGTCAAAAAATCAGCAATAATATTCTGACGAATTTCATCGTTATCAGTTAAATCTCTTAATGCGCATAATAAAAGTAGTATGGTTGTTATTCTTTGTTGTCCATCAACAAGAATATATTCTTGAAAAGTTGCGCCGCTGTTTTGACCTAAGTAATAAACTATATTACCAAGATAATGTGATTTTTTGTTCTTATATGTTTGGAGTAAGTCATTAAATAACTCTTCACATTGTTGAGTATTCCACTCATAGTTCCTTTGAAAAGGTGGAATAATAAATACTTTGTTTCTGCCAGAAATAAAATCTAAAATATTAACATCGCTAGCTTTCATAAACGTCTCCTTTTTCATTGGTTAATTGATTTTATTATATCACAAACTTACCAGAAGGTCTACAAGTATATTTTCTTTAATGGCTAAACAAAGTAGTGTTTAATAATGTATATATATAATATTATTTTGAAGATGAAGACTAATTATTTTTATCCTAGGCTGCTTATTATATAGAAACTGTACCATACCATTGAAATAGTGTGGCGCGCTGACTGCATCAGATTTTACAGGCTGTTCTTTCTTTCAAATTTTGTCTATTTCAGGATTTATGTCCGTGAGTATTATGTAATTTAGTTCAATTAGTGGTATAATAGAATAAGTAACGGAGGTTAATTGTGAAAAAATTTACAGTCATTGTTCTATTTGTCGTATTGTTATTTACTTTTTCCGCGTGTTCGCTGTTGAATAATACAGGTGGTGGGCAAGGCGACGGAACTACAACGCCCGATTCGGAGGAAAACTACGAGTTCGGCGACGACATCAGCTACAACAACGACAAGTTCTACGAGGATTACTCGGAGGAGGAAAAGGAACTTTACTACACACTTTGGTCGGAGAAGACGAAAATCAATATTCAAATTGACATCACTCCATTAGAGCTTGCAAAGATAAACGAAGCAATGGACGACTACACTGCCAATCCGCGCAACACAGCAAAAGCTGACACTTACCGCAAATGCAACCTCACTATCACAGTAAATGACACGTCCTACTACTACGAAGAGGTGGGTATCCGCATGCGCGGCAACACCTCGCGCAGATACTTCGCCAATAGCGACGGCACCATTTACGACTTCGTGCATTTTCGCTTTAACCTAACCGAAACATTCGACGGCGAAGAATACGAGAATGGCGCTTGGGGTAAGGAAGCTTATCACGACTGGAGCGGTGACAAGGCCGGTCGCAAGGCGCGTAAAAATCGCAGCTTTGCCACAATGGAAAAGTTCTACTACAAGTGGAACAAGAATTACGACCAAACCTACATTCGCGAAGTTTACGCAAACCGAATGTTCCAGGCTTACGGTATACTTGCCCCGCATATCACGCTTACCCAAATTCAACTGTTGCAAAATGGCGCAATGGAAAATCTGGGCGTCGGCGGACTGTATGAAACGATAGACAAGGCCTTTATCAAACGCAATTTCGACAAATCGCGCAAGGGTGGGGATCTTTACAAGTGCAGTTGGGGTGCAGACTTCACGTCGTATTCCGGCAAGTGTGGTGTGGAAACAGCAACGCATGCATATACCTATGCGTTGAAAACCAACGACGACACAACCTCGGAAGATTACAACAACCACGAATATCTCAAAGCGTTTATCGATATGTTGAGAAACAGGCAAAATACCAGGGGCTTCAAAACCAAACTTGAGGCGATGGTGGATATGAACTACTTTACACGTTTTGAGGCTGTAAACTATCTGCTTGGCAATCCCGATTGTATCCGCAACAACTGCAACAACTTCTACATTTACTTTGTACCTGTTGAGGGCGAAGATAAATCGACAAGTAAGGCGTACATCATTCCGTACGATTACGACCGTTGCTTGGGCGCGGATGTGGATTGGAACCCCAAAGAGGACAGCATGGTCAACGCCAAGCCCTACGACAAAAACGGCAGTATTGAATGTAACAATCCGCTTTACACCAAGACCATCTTGAACGGCGGACTGGCTGAATACAAGGCAATGTACAAGTCTAAAATACAGCAAGTGCTTAACGGTAATTGGTTCAAGTACGAAACATACAAAAAGTTGTTCAACGCGTACAAGGCAAATTACAGCAGTGTGGCAATGCCCTCGGAGGCAATAATTGCTCAATGCGGCAATCATATCCGAATGGACCGCTTTGTGTTTAGTGAAACGGAAAGCAGCGACATTAACCGCAGCGACGTCAACCTGACCGTCAAGCTGTATATGGAACAAAAACGCCACACGGCAACTACAAGCATGTAACGCCCTGCTTGGTAAGTGACAAAAATATTATTTGTATTTTATTTCTCGCAGTTTTTTGTAGCTTAGTTTTGTGTATACTAAAGGTGTAAAACAGGAGGTAGATATGAAAACTAAGGTAAACGAAGATTGCATTGGTTGCGGAATGTGTGTGGAAGTGTGCCCCGAGGTGTTTGAAATAAACGGGGACGGAATGTCGCATGTGGTGGGTGATCCCGACGCTTGCGCCGACCAAACCCTTCAAGCTGCTGAAATATGCCCCGTTAACGCCATAGAAGTGCAACAATAATGTTTTTATGATAGACAAAGCATTATGACAGACATACTATATGTTGTGGCAAAAGTGAAAAAATAACACAATATATTGTGTTTATATCGTTGACATATAGTGCGAAGTGTAATACAATAGTAGCACTCCCATTTGGGGGCAACACGAGAATAGAACCGACGTTTTAGCTACGAACTAAATGTCGGTTTTTGCCACCTTTTTGGGGAATACGGAGGAGAACTATGTATCAAGTAAGAAAGAGAAACGGTCAAATTATCGATTTTAAGCTTTCTAAAATCAGCCAAGCAATCACGGCTGCTTTTGAAGGAGAAGAAAAGCCCTACAGCTCTGACGTTATCGACATGCTGTCGCTAAAGGTTACGGCAGACTTCATGGACAAGGTCAACAACGGCATCGTATCCGTTGAGGACATTCAGGACAGTGTGGAGACGGTGCTTATTCAAGCCGGCTACGCCGACATTGCCAAGGCGTACATACTGTACCGCAAGACGCATGAAAACGCTCGTAAGGCAGGCGAGACCTTCCTTGATTACAAATCCGTAGTGGACAACTATCTAAAGATTGCCGACTGGCGCGTAAAGGAAAACAGTACCGTTACCTATTCGGTGGGAGGCTTGATTCTCAGCAACAGTGGCGCAATCACAGCTAACTACTGGCTCAGCGAAGTGTACGACGAGGAAATTGCCAATGCTCACCGCAGCGGTGCAATTCACCTGCACGACCTCAGCATGCTTTCCGGATATTGCGCAGGCTGGTCGTTAAAGCAGCTCATCCAAGAGGGTCTTGGCGGTGTGGACAGCAAGATTACCTCCGCCCCTGCAAAGCACCTTGCAACGCTGTGCAACCAGATGGTAAACTTCATCGGTATCATGGCAAACGAATGGGCAGGCGCTCAGGCGTTCAGCTCCTTTGATACATATCTTGCACCCTTTGTAAAGGCAGACAACCTCAGCTACGACGAAACAAAGAAGTGCATCGAATCTTTCATATACGGCGTAAATATCCCCGGACGTTGGGGTACACAGGCACCATTCAGTAACATCACGCTGGACTGGACTGTACCCGATGACCTTGCCGAACTCAACTGTATTGTAGGCGGTAAGGAAATGCCCTTCAAGTACAAGGACTGCAAACGCGAAATGGACATGGTAAACAAGGCGTTTATCGAAACCATGATTGAGGGCGACTACAACGGACGCGGCTTCCAATACCCCATCCCCACCTATTCCATCACCAAAGATTTCGACTGGAGCGAAACGGAAAACAACAAGCTGCTGTTTGAAATGACGGCTAAGTACGGTGCGCCGTATTTTTCCAACTACATCAACAGCGACATGCAACCCAGCGACGTTCGTAGTATGTGCTGCCGTTTGCGTCTTGACTTGCGCGAACTGCGCAAAAAGTCCGGCGGTTTCTTCGGAAGCGGTGAAAACACAGGTTCTGTGGGCGTTGTAACAATCAACATGCCCCGCATTGCATATCTAAGCAAGGACGAGACGGAATTTTTCAAGCGTCTGGACAAGATGATGGACATCTCCGCCCGCTCACTCAAGATCAAGCGTACAACTGTGACCAAGCTTATGGAAGCAGGCTTGTATCCGTACACAAAACGCTACCTTGGCACATTTGACAGCCATTTCTCTACAATCGGCTTGGTGGGCATGAACGAAGCTTGCCTCAATGCTAAATGGCTTGCTTGCAACCTTGTGGACAAGCGCGCACAAGAATTCACCAAAAAGGTGTTGAACCACATGCGTGAGCGCCTAAGCGACTACCAGGAAAAGTACGGCGACTTGTACAACCTGGAAGCAACCCCTGCCGAAAGCACATCCTACCGCTTGGCAAAGCACGATGCAAAGCTGTACCCGGATATGATTTTCGCAAGCAAAAAGGGCGAAACTCCCTACTACACAAACAGCTCGCACCTGCCCGTAAGCTACACGGCAGACGCATTCGACGCGTTGGATATTCAGGACGAATTGCAAACGCTGTACACGTCAGGTACGGTATTCCACACATTCCTCGGTGAACGCTTGCCCGATTGGAAGTCGGCAATGAAGCTTGTGCGCACAATTGCTGAGAACTACCGTCTTCCCTACTACACAATGTCGCCCACCTATTCCGTATGCTCCGAACACGGCTACCTTGTAGGCGAACAGTACGAGTGTCCGCACTGCCACAAGAAGACGGAAGTGTACTCGCGTATCACAGGCTACTACCGTCCCGTACAAAACTGGAACGACGGCAAGGCTCAGGAATGGAAGGAACGCAGAACCTACAAGCCCGACCAAAGCACGTTGAAGAAATGCCTGTTTACCCACGAAGAAGAACAGGTTAAAGAGCAAGTAAGCATTGCAAAGCCCATTTTGTTCGTTCAGGACAACTGCCCTAACTGCAAGATGGCAGAGCTGATGCTGGGTAAAGCCGGCGTTGACATCGAAGAGGTAAACGCAATGCAAAATGCCGAGTTATCCAAGAAATTTGCAGTAAAACTCACTCCCACGTTAGTAGTTCAAGAGGGCGACAGCTACAAGGTGTACGAAAACGCAAGTAACGTACGCAAGTATATTGAGAGTGTTAAATAGGTATTAAGATGTATGATATCGTAGTTATTGGCGGTGGACCTGCGGGTCTAACCGCCTCGCTATATGCGGCGCGTGCCGGCAAGAGCGTAATGCTACTTGAAGCAAACGCTTTCGGCGGGCAGATAGCCACAGCGCCAAGAGTGGAAAATTACCCATCTGTTGCAGAAACGACAGGCGCACAGCTAGCCGACAAAATGTTTGAGCAAGCAGTGTCGCACGGCGTGGAATTTGACATGGGCACTGCTAACATAGAAAAGACTGATTTCGGTTTTAGGGTTACTACCGAATATTCAACCTACGACTGCCTGTCGGTGGTAATATCCACGGGTGTATCCCACAAAAAGCTGGGGCTAGCAAGTGAAGAAAAGCTAGCCGGTAACGGTGTGTGCTACTGTGCCGTATGCGACGGAGCATTTTACGCTAACAAGCCCGTATGTGTGGTGGGTGACGGCAACAGTGCAGCTCAGTATGCGCTGTACCTTGCGGAAATTTGCAGTGAGGTTCACCTGCTCACCATGTTCGACAAGCTGTTTTGCGACAGGGAACTGACAGACAGAATAGTTGCCAATGACAAAATCAACTGGGTACAAAATGTTACCGTTAGCGAGATTTTGGGCGAAAGCAATGTGGAGGGCGTAGTGTACCGTGATAGCGACGGTGCAATCACCTACCTTGATTTGGAGGCGGTTTTCGTTGCGATAGGGCAGGTTCCGCACAATACACAGTTTGCCCCTCTTGTGCAACTGGACGAGAAAGGCTACATTGTTGCAGGCGAAGACTGCAAAACCGACTGTGAGGGAATATTTGTTGCGGGCGACTGTCGCACCAAGAAGGTACGCCAATGCACAACAGCCGTCGGCGACGGTGCGGTAGCGGGTTTTTCCGCCGCAATGTATGTAGACAAGTTAAGTTGAACTAACACAAGCCAGTTCGTCGCAGAGAGTACAAAAACTACCGTCGTGAGACTGGCGCAAAAGTAAATAAGGAATTATTAAGGACCTTGTGCAAACAGGGCCCTTTTTCTATATTTAATACTAAATATGGGCCTGCGCGGGGTTGTCCGGCCTTGCGGACTGGGTGCTCAAAGTTGTTACCTTGAATATTGACAATGGTTTTAATAGCCATTATAATATTGAGGGATTATACACAAAGGAGATTGGGTATACGAATGACATCACAACTTCTTATTTTAGGAAATGGTTTTGACCTTCAATGTGGATTGAAGTCCAGTTACAAAGACTTTTTTCGTCAAGCAATACTTTATGCAATTACTGAAAGATTTGGTCTTGCACAAATGAAGTACGGAGTTGCAGGTTTTTGGGAAAATTTATTGTATGAATACTATAAGAAATATGATAATGATGATTATAAATGGTGTGACATCGAAAGTATAATTAAAAATACACTTTGGGACATGGGGCTTGGGAAAAAAAATACAGACGGTATTGTGAAAAATATATTGGACTGTGTAAACAACAAATGTTTTCCAAACTATGACTCTACAAAAGATTCAATAGAGCTATTTCTGTCAAAATACTGCTTCAATTTCTTTATCAAACTTTCTCCAAGGCACAAAGTATGCAGCGACCAAGAAAAAGTACGATTACTTATAGAACGCCTATTGTTAGAGTTAAATAATTTTGAAAGACGGTTCTGTAAATATATTAAGAATAATATTGTAAACCAAAAAAACGGAGAAGAAATAAATGAAGGATATATTATCAATGCTGTTAATTTGCTTGCAAAACTTACGGGGTTTTCTAACAATGTATTTAAAAGTATTAATAACATAATTAGAGAAGAAAGAAGATACTACGAAGAAGAACATCAGCGTGCGACAGTTGCTGGTTTCAAGAACATAAACGTATTGAAGGAAGAATTTACCAAAGTTAAAAATATACATATCTTAAGCTTTAATTACACGGCGCTTTTTGATATATTAGGCGTTCCAAGTCCATGGGTATATAGTAATGTGCACGGTAAACTATGCAATGAATTGTGTTCTGAAAATTGTCTTTCTTCAAGTATTATATTTGGAATTGACGACAAGTTAATACAGTCACAAAGTGAATACAATGACTTGCGAGTATTTAGTAAAACCTATAGAAAGATGTTTAATACAAGTTCACCCGAAAGCGTATTGCCAAACAACGATGAAACAGTAGACATTAAGTTTTACGGGCACTCGCTTAGTGAAGCAGATTACTCCTATTTTCAGAGTATTTTTGACTATTACAATTTATATGGAAATAGTAGCGTAAGTCTATATTTCTATTATTCGGAGAATTATGACCCCACCGATGCGGTTTATCGGCTGATAAATGAATATGGTAAAACCTTGACAAACAAAGACCAAGGCAAAAATTTGATGCACAAATTGTTATTAGAAAATAGAATTAATATACAAAAAATATAATTTAAACAGCGTACTTTTAATATAAAATGCGGTATAATACGCTTACAAGGTACAGTTAACTATGTAGGAATATGGGCTTGTCCGGCCTTGCGGACTGGGTGCCCGACGGTGCCAACGGTTTTTGTACTCTCGGCGACGGTGCGGTAGCGGGCTTTTCCGCCGCAATGTATGTAGACAAGTTAAGTCACAGTAAGTGAAGCTAAATGTTATCAAAAAAAGAGAGTACAACGCATGTACTCTCTTTTTCAATATTTATCGATTTAGTTTATTTTTACAATTTTTGATTTCAGTCCCGTATCAAAGGGGTTTATCTTCGACATTTCCTTGTCCAGGTTGTCGAAGCTGATTGTTGCGCCTATCAATGGGTCGATATTGACGGTATCCGTTACCAACAGATTGATTGCCGACGAGTAGTTGCCTGCGCCATTGTAAACGCCGAAGATGTTGAGGTGCTTGCGACATATTTGCGCTACCGACAGCTTGCTGTCCTTGTTGCTGTAGCCTGCAAGGCAAATGTTGGCATTGAATGTTACCACACTGTAAACGTCTTTCATGTTGATGTCGCTGTTGGAAAGCAGTATCAGCTCCTTGCATTTTCTGCCACCTGTTACAGCAAGTATTTCCTCTTCTACGTCCGTTTCGTCGGGGTTGAAGCAGTACATTACTCCCAATTCTCTTGCCATATCAAGCAGTTCAACGCGACTACTGATGAGTACGGGCACCGCTTGATAGTAAGCTATCAATTGAGCCAATATCAAGGCTTGCTTGGTTTCGCCGAATATTGCAATGTGGCGACCTTTTTCCAAATTCAGCGCGTCGCAAATGTTGAGACAAAATGCAACCATGGGTACAAATAACGCCTTTTCATTGCGAAGTTGATCGGGCAAGGTGTGTAGTTGAGAGTAGGGCAAATCAATAAAGTTGCAAAGCAGCCCATTGCAGTTGTAACCAAGCTCCTTCAAATTGGAGCAATTGGTGTAATTGCCACTTTTGCACTCATCGCAAATCTCGCATGGAACGCACGGTTCAATTACCACCCTGTCCATTTTGCGCAGGATTGGATTGTCGCCGTGAACAACCGACACAACACCCACAGCATATCGCCCTATGATAAAGGGATATTTGCGCTTGGCTGCACCGGTGTAAATTTCGATATCGGAGTTGTTTAACAAAACCTCTTCAATCTTGACCTTTATTAAATTTTCAGTTATCTCGGTAGGTTGGGATTCCTGCAAGGTAAGTTTGCCGGGCTCCTCAAGTATCCAAGCTTTCATAAAGCCTCCAATTTAGCGATTTTTAAGCATCACAATACTGTGTTGCCTTTACGTTTGCCCTCGGTCAAGCCGCAGGCGCCTTGTCTTGCTCGCTTCTAAATCGCTAAAATTACATATGCTATCTTATAGAAATGATACCATATACGTTTACATTATACCACTCATTGAAAAAAAAATCTAGCATTTTTGTACTTTGAACGAATTTTGCTGATTTTACGTCAAAAACCGTTACATGGGGTTAAAAAAATGACTTTTTACGCATTATCTTGATTTCCGTAGCCCATTTATGGTACAATATGTGTAAGGAGATAAAATATGAAACTGCAATATCTTGGACACGCAAGCTTTCGCATAATTAGCGAGATGGGAACTACAATAGTGTGCGACCCGTACAAAAGCGACTGGGTAGGCTTTGACATGGCACGCGTAAGGTGCGATGTGGTAACAATGTCACATCATCATGGGGATCACGACTGTATGGAATCCATCATTGGTTCACCTGCCGAGCTGGACGTGGAAATAGCCTGCGCTGCAGACGACATTGCCATTGAAAGCATTGAGACGTTCCACGACAGCGAAAAGGGCGCAAAGCGTGGCAAAAACCTTGTGTTTACATTTCTGGTAGACGGGCTCAAGGTTGTGCACATGGGTGACATTGGCTGTTTCGACCAACATGTGGTGGAAAAAATAAAAAATTGCGATGTACTTTTGCTGCCTGTTGGCGGCACGTTCACTGTGGACGCTGCGGGTGCCAAGTGGTACGTTGATAACGTACAGCCCAAGATTGTAATTCCCATGCACTACAAAACGGATGAGCACAGCTTCGACGTGGACGGTGTAGACAAGTTCCTGTCTTTGTTTGCAGCGGAAGCGGTAACGGTCAGTCCGTCCGACACGTTGACATTGTACGATGCTCCCGATAACGAAGCGCCCCAAGTGGTGGTTTTGCAGCGTTTTAAATAATGTTTGATGTTGTCATTGCAAAATTGTTAAATTAAAAACCGTCCTGGTAACAGGACGGTTTTGTTTTGCTTGAGTGCAGTTTACTTTTTCGTAATTTCGATTTTTTCCAGGATAACCTTGTCTTTTTTCACCCGTTTGGTAAGGTGTAAATGGTTTTCCAACACGGTCATGAGAAATACAACCTTGTCGTAGGCATTGGAGTAGATTTCAAAACCCCTTTTCTTCTTGAAATACTTGATATGGCTAAAGTAGATGTTCAGCAAATTTTCCACAATTTCAAGATAGTTAGCTATCCTGTATTCGGATATGTTGCCCTGCTCGCCAAATTCCAATATCGCATCGGCGCGCGCCATAAATTCCGCCAAGCTCAGGCAGGTACCCTTCTCCTGGATAAACTCAAACAGCACCTTGTCTGCAAAGTCGAAAAAACGGTACGTTATCATCGCGGTATGTTGCTTGTCGTTGGTTCGCGTATAGCAAAAAAAGTTTTCCAGCGTCAATATGTCGTGAATCTTGCGTATTTCGTTTGTGATATTGTAGTTTTTTTCAACTATTTGGTAAATGTTTTCCTTGCTCATAGTTTACTCCGAAATCAATTACGTATATTTTAGCATATTCACCTGCAAATTGCAATAGAAAAGAAAACACAACTGATAACCCGTTTTGTCAAAAGTGCAATGCGCTGATGGCGACAAGCAACAAGGAACAAAACAAAAAGAGCACTGTACAAAGTGCCCTTTTCTGTTGCGAACAAAAAACATAGTCGCCCTATTGGCGGAGAGAACAGGATTTGAACCTGCGGAGGCTGTTAACCTCGCACGCTTTCCAAGCGTGTGCCTTAAACCGCTCGACCATCTCTCCAGGATGGTCAACTGTTTTTGGTTGCCTACATAGGATACCAAAATTTTGCAAAATAGTCAATTGTTATTTGTACAATTTCGAAATATTACTTTTTGTTGGCTATTTCGTGTGCAAGCACAGCTCAATTAGCTTGCCCGATATTTTCGCCTGGCGAAGCACGTCTTGCGTTACCTTTTCACCGTTTTTCACCATGACTTCACCCTGAAAGTTGGTGATGGTTTTGTCCGTTATCTTGCCAATAAGGAAGGAAAAGTCGCCATATTTGCGATTTTGCATCCAGCGTGAGTACACAGCCTTTTGCTTCAGCTTGGGCTTTGCTGTGTTGTCCTGCGGTGCAGTGGCGGTGGGGGTGGTTACCTGCTTTTTGCTGACGGGTGTCCGCGCACGGATAAGCGCAACGTCCTTTACGGCGTATATCTTGCCCCTGCTGTATTCGGTACCGTCGATTAGCGTAATTTTGCTGGGCTTCAACGTGTTGCCGAACTCCACTTCGTAAATTTTTCCAAGATATTTGCCGGTGGTGTCGTAGGCAATCTTGCCAACCAGTTTTTCTCCACCCTCCATTTTGTTTGCGTCAATCACGCTTACGGCGTCCATTACGGAAAACACCTTTTCGGCGCTGTACCTGCCTGTATCCGTTTCAAGCGCGCCCAGCCCCGTAGCTTTGTCGTAAACAAAGTCGCTTATCTGACCAAAGTCCTGAGCGGAATTGACGTCTAACAAGTTTTTCCCAACCAACTCACTTATTTTGTACATGGCTATCTCCTTTACTGATGAACAATCCGTTACAAATTATTTTGCTTGATTATGTTTTGTTACAATATACTATGCTCAAATGCGCGCAGTCTGAACAAAACTTGCCCGCTCTTTTTGTCGGTTTTGCTAATTTTCACTTGCAAATTTGCACATACTATTGTAGAATGTTATTACTAAATCAATCACAAGGAGACGTCTTATGATAACCAAGGATATGAAAATTGTAGAAGTTTTGCAAGTTAAGCCGGAATCTGCTCAAGTTTTCGGTAGCTACGGCATGGGTTGCATTCACTGTCTAATGGCTCACCAGGAAACAGTTGAAGAAGCAGCTGCTGCTCACGGTGTAGATGTGGAGGAGATGCTCGCCCAACTCAACGCTTGAGCGGTTATAAGCATCGCAATACATTGTTAAACTTCACATTTTATCGGGTCATGTACGTCTAGTACACTCCCCTTAAAAATGTTCGTTTGCCTCGTCTTGCTCGCTTCTAATCGCTCAAGCGGGTACTGTACAAGTGACTGCCACAAGCAGACGAATAATCTAACTATTGATATGCAATACCGAAATGGCTCCCCAAAGTACCGGGGAGCTGTTTCCGTTTAAAGACTGAGATGCTGTAAAATTTCAAAATGCGGTATTGACTTGATGTGCTTTCAATGGTACAATAATAGTAGAAAATCTGTTAATAAAAAGGAGACTGTATGGAACCTGAACGCGTGTTTACTAGAGGCTTGGAAGTAATGGAGGAAAATTTTAGTCACATGGTGGAAATGAGCTTGGCATCATCAGCCAACGACGTGGTGGCGGTACGCGACGTACACGCTTACTATCACGAGGGCAAGATGTATGTTTTGAGCAAAACTACCAACACATTTATGCACCATATTGCAGTTTGCGCAAATGTTGGACTGTGCCACGGCTCACACAACATGCAGGGCGTTGCAAGGTCTTTGGGGCACCCATGTGAACCGCAAAACGAAGAGCTGCGCAAGAAATTGAAAAAGCAATTTTCGCTCAATTACACCGATTACGTTACCGAATCGAACCCCGATATGCGGATAGTGGAAATCACGCTTACCAATGCGGAAACGTATACGCGTTACCACCGCTACGAGATAGACTTCGTGGCGAAAACAGCAGTGCGCGACCACACTGAACCGCTATTTGTATACAGATAAGCCCAACCAAATAATTGATGTAATACAAAAAAACAGCTCCCCTTGATACAAAAGAGGGGAGCTATATTTTTATCAATTGATAGGGAAACAGATTTACAGCACTTTCCAGCTTTTCAGCAGTGTGTCCACGTCGGTGATTTCTGCGCCGTAGGTGCCTACAAGGTACTTGATGCCGTAGTCGTAGTCCTCCTGGGTGAAGCAGTCTGTTGCGTCCTTTGCAACAATGATGTTGTAGCCAAGGCAGTACGCATCGGCAGTAGTGTGGCGAACGCACATGTGCGTGTGCAGTCCTGTCATTATTACCGTGTCTACGCCCAGCTCGTGGAGTAGCAAGTCAAGGTCGGTATGGAAAAATCCGCTGTAACGGCGCTTGGGTACAACGTAATCGGTTGAGCACAAGTTCAGTTCGGGTATTACCTCGGCACCCTTTGTGCCTGCTATTGCGTGGTCACCCCACAGCTTCAGCTCGTGGTCAACGCCGCGAATGTGCGCATCATTGCAGAAAATTACAGGAACTTTCGCCTTGCGCGCCCCGTTCAGCAGCTTTGCCGTTTGCGGTACAATTGCTAAGCCGCGGTCGCATTTCAACGCGCCTGTAACAAAGTCGTTTAACATATCTACTACAAGTATTGCCTGTTTCATTGTTTTACCTCTTTGTAAGTTTTTTATTGTAAGTGTAGTATATGCAAATGTCAAAATTTCGCTATTGGGTAATAGGGGGATTTTTGACATCTAATATTTCAACAAAATAGTACAGCTTGGGGTCGTCAATCAGCACCTTGTCGCCCTTTACGTGATTCATCAAAGCCTTGGCTATCAGGTGTTCGGCGGATATTATATTGCGCGACAAATCGGTGTAGCTCGATATGCAATAGGTCTGTGGCTTCAATGTAAATTCGCGACGTATTGTTACCGTCGAGCCGTATCCCACCCTGGCAAGCTTGCTGTACATGACTTTCTCCTGTTTGAAATTATACACAGTTTAGCACATTTTCATTTTAAACGCAAGCAACAAACATATATGTTGATTTTAACTTGCTGCAGTGGTATAATTATACTTAGAAAAATCACAAAGGAGCATTGTTATGAGAAAAAATTTCGGTAAAAAGTCGTGGCTGTTTCCCTGCCCCGTGCTTATCATTGGAACCTACGACGACAAGGGCAACCCCGACGCAATGAATGCCGCATGGGGTGGAATTTACGACACAAACCAAGTAATGCTGTGCCTTTCCGACGATCACAGGACGGCGAAGAACATTTTGCTCAAAAAGGCATTTACCGTTAGCTTTGCAGACAAAAAGCACGTTGTTGAAGCGGACTACGTTGGTATCGTTTCGGCAAATGACGTACCCGACAAGCTAAATAGAGCTGGCTTGCACACCGTAAAGAGCGAATTTGTCGACGCGCCGATCTTGACGGATTTCCCCTTGGCTATCGAGTGCGTGCTTGACCATGTAAATGAGGACGGAATAATTGTGGGCAACATTGTCAATGTTTCCGCCGACGAAAGTGTACTGGACGGCAAGGGCAACGTGGACCTTGGCAAGGCAGATATCATTGCCTACAACTCGGCACAGCACGATTACCGCGTACTGGGTGACAAGGTGGGCAACGCATTCTCCGACGGCAAAAAGATAAAATGACCAAAACACAAGTAACGGTGTTAAAGTAAAGAAAAAGCGTAGTTTCTAGCTGAACTACGCTTTTTTATTGTTTAGGTATTAAATGTTACACTCAGTATTCGCCCGTGCGGCAAGTACCTCAGCGGCGAAGTGCAAAAGCTTGTGCAATTAGCTGAGATAGCTCCTTTGTGGCGCTGGCAACCACTCCGTTGTCGCCGAACTTGTAGGGCTGTCCGTCAAGGTTAGTGAGCACTGCGCCCGCTTCCTGACACATGAGCATTCCCGGGGCGATATCCCACAAGTTGCGTGTGATAACAACCGTGCCGTCCGTCCTGCCTGCCGCAACAAAAGCGAAATCGATACAAGCCGCGCCAAACATGCGAATTTTCGCAATCTTGGTAAACATGTGTCCAATGGCTGCGTGCTGTCGCTGTGCAACATCGGGGGTTTTGTAGTGAGGGTAGTCGCCAAAGCTTACAAGCGCGTTGTTGAGCGTTCCGTTGTGCTTTACTTCCACGCGTTTGCCGTTGAGGAAGCACCCACAGCCCTTCTCTGCAACCATAGTTTCGCCGAAGTGGGGCAGGTAAATGACCGCAAACACAATTTCGCCCTTTTCCAACAGTGCGCACTGTACGCCGTACAAGGGCAGGTTGCCGCTCATATTGCAGGTGCCGTCAATGGGGTCTATTGTCCAGGTGCGGCCTACGATTTCCTGCGTGCTGCTTGTTTCTTCACCGTGAATTTTGTCGTTGGGGAAGGCTTTGAGTATGCTCTCGGTCAATTCCTTTTCTATGCCTATGTCAATGTTGGTTACCAAGTCGAATTGCGTTTTTTGCGACACGTTATCAATGCCGTGCTCGGCGTACTTGGCGTATATTCGTTTTATTTCTTGAACGATATAGTCCTGTTCTCTTTGATATTTCATTACCACTCTACCTCCAGTGCCACTGCCGACTCTTTTAGATAATTGTACGCCTTTTCGCAAAATTCGAACACAGGCGAATTGCTAGCTTGACGTTCCACCAAAAACGACGGATTTTGTATGCCGGGAATGTTGTTGGCGTAATATTGCAAAATCAACTTGTCGTCAACGAAAATCATGTTCATGCGCGGTTGTTTGTCGTATTTGTAAAGCGTAAAGTTTTCGCGATTTTTCGTCAGCCTGTCGTAAAAACCAAGCGCGGTGTCGATGTTGACGTTGGTGATGGTTTTTATGCGGTTGGGGCGTTGATGCTCCTCCTGCTCGCGCTGTTTTGTAAACAGTCCGTCCGGGTCCAAAAACAGCATTTCAATGCTGCCGCCGTTTTCAATACAGTTGATGATTGCCTCGGGGTTTATTCGCGCGGTCAGCTCCGAATTGGATATGCCAACAACGCGTACGCTCTTTGCTGTGGCTATCAGCTCGTTAAATTTGCAGCTTTGGTTCATTGAAGCGCGGGTTGCAAACACTTCCTTTATCTCGTTGGTTATTTGCGTTTGTTGCCACGTTGTACATGTTTCCAGCCTGGAAATCACCCACTGGTAAATCTGGTCAAGGTTGTCCTCGTCGTAGTAGAAGTGCGTGCGGTTGGCAAACAACTCGTGTATGTGCTGCTCGTCTCCCTTGTGAAAATTGCCGCACACAACTGCCTTGGCGTTGGTAACGGATGTTTCGTCCAGTTGCGTCATTGCGTAAAAGGCGTCAATTTCAGTGGACAGCTCGTAGTGGCGCATGGGGTTGATTTTGCCGTTTTCCAGGCGGTGAAGCCCGTCGGTGCAAACCAGCAAAAACACGCGCGAACGCATTACTTCGATAATGTTTGCCTTGTACAAATCCTTGTTGGCGTAGGGGAAGTAAAAGCATTTAAGTCCGTGTTGCGTCAGGTAATTGTGAATTTTGTCTGCATACTCACGTGAACCGTTAGCTTCGTAGCTGCCGTGATAAGCGATAAATACGTCGTATGTTTTGTTGAGACTCATGTTTCGCTGCTCCGATATTTATTTTCTCAATGATACCATATAACAGGCTGTTGTTGCAAGCGCTACGGTAAATTTTGTTGTCGTGAGCGATATCGCAGTGTGTGGACATTAAATGACAGGTATTTTGCAAAATTGCTACTTGTGTTGTCGCCATTTGTGGTACAATGTTGTCAAAGGAGTGTGCGGTGGAGTAAATGTACGGTTTTGCAGTAAACAGCAAATTGAAGCAGTTGATTGAGGAGTGCTTGCAGCTTATGGAGGAGTTGCAGGTACCCGTGAGTACATCTGTTTACTTCAAGGAGTGCAAGGGCTTTTCCCGCTTCGGCTACTGCAAAAGGAATACAAATACCGCAAGCAGGAGAGAGCGGGCATTTCAGTACACAGTTGCAATCAACAGATATTTTTTGCATGACGAAGATTGCAAAACAACAATAATACACGAACTGCTGCACACAATCGGCAGCAAGCTGGGCCACACGGGAGATTGGAAAAAGTGGGCGAAGTATGTCAACGCGCACACGCCATACAACGTCGGGCGCACGGCAAGCTTCGAGCTGCAGCCCATTGCCTACCGCAACCGCAGGATCAGCACAGGCAATTACGACCCTGCGACCATGGACGTTGCCGAGTGCCCCAAGTGTCACATGCGTATCTACATTCGCAAAGAGCGTGGTGTAAAAGCAAGCGGTGCAACCAAATACATCTGCAAAAAGTGCAAACAACGTATCCGTTATATTTAGAAAAATGTCAAATATTGCTCAATTATTTTTGTTGACTTTTAACTGCGTATGCTGTATAATGTGTTAGCAAAATGAATATGCGCCCTTAGCTCAATTGGATAGAGCGTTGGTCTACGGAACCAAAGGTTAGGGATTCGAGCTCCTTAGGGCGCGCCACAAAAAAAGTCGTACTTTGATGAAAGCAAAGTACGACTTTTGTGTTTGTTGTTATTTAATTTAATCCGCGACGGTTAATTATTATTCGTCGTCGACCTCAACTTCAGGTGTTGCGCTAGCAGGCGTTTCGTCCTTGGCAATTGTTTTCATAACCTTCTTTTCGTTGTAGAACAGCAGGATAACTGCGCCAAGTATACAGAATGCTACAGCTACGGCTCCTACAATGGTCATGCCCAGGGTGGAAGCGGTGATGTCGTTGCTGTCGGTGTTTTGCGTGGTGCCGATAATGGCAAGAGATGTGAACAACACCATAGCAAGCGATTGACCGAACTTCATTGCAAACGTACGCGCTGCAAAGTACATACCCTCGCGGTTTTCACCTGTGTCAACGCCGTCTGCTTCGGCAACGTCAGCAACAATGGACTGGGGAATAATACCAAGCAGTGCCATGGGGAATGCTGCAATCACGCAAATAAGCACGCCGAACACTACGCCGGGGATTGCGCCTATGCCAAGCAGTCCGGGGTTTTCGGCAGTTCCGAGAACGCCAATCAGCGTTGCGATAACGTATGCAAGTGCCAAACCTAGGAAGCCTGCAATTGTAAGCTTCTTTTTGCCGAACTTCTTAACCAGCTTGGATACAATGGGGTAGAATGCTGCAGAAAGCACAGTCATGCCGCCAAGGAAGTACATTGTGAACGCTTCGCTGATGTTCATGGACACCTTTACGAAGAAGGGCAAACCCGTTTGGAAGAGGGTCAATCCCACCCAGTACATAAGGTCGGAACAAGCAAATGTGCGGAAGTCCTTGTTTTTGAATGTTGCGGCAAGCGACTTGAACATATTTGCGTTGGACGGTTCCGTATCGACAAATTCCTTTTCCTTAATAAGGAATGTGGGAAGCAACATGCAAACGGCAGCAATAACTGCAAGCACGATAAAGCATATACGGTAGCTCCAAGCAAAGCCAACGCTTCCGCGCAGCAAGCCTGCCAGTACGAAAGGCGTGTACGCCAAGAGCGTTCCCGCAAAGTAGGTAAGCGAAATTGCCGTGGATATAAACATACGGTCATCTTGGGTTTTGCCGAACTCCGAAATGAGCGCGTTGTAGGGAGTGCAGTACATTGTCATGAACAGATAGAACAGAACAATGAACACCGAAATCCAAACGATATTCCAACCGCTAATTTCCGACTTGGGTGCGCAGAAGAGCAACACGGTTACTACAGAAAGCGGAATTGCTGCATATTGCATAAAGGGAATACGGCGTCCGCGCTTGTTTTTGCTGCGGTCGGATAGTGATGCAATCAGTGGGTCGCTTACCGCGTCGAATACACGGCTTAACGCTGTTACCAATCCCAACACGGTCAAAAATCCGCCGATAACCAGCCCCGGCACGATGTATTGGATAGCGCCGCCCTCTACAATGTCCGCCTCGGTGGGCAAGTAAAAGGTAACAAACCAAGCGCTGATGATACCGCTCAGTGTTGACCAACCGAGTTGACCTATCGCAAATATCCACATTTGCTTTTTCGATAGTCTTTTCATGATTTCCTCCTAATACATATTTATCTTGCGTCGAATTCGCAATCTTTAAGTTTAGATTAAGATACGCTTATTGTAGCACATCTAAATGCGCCAATCAATACCTTTTGAAAATTTCCGATGTAACTGTTGCGCAAAAAGCAAATCAGCGCTCAATTTTGTTTTACATATTGGGTTGCTGTATGTTATAATGTTTGAGCTTTGGCTTTTTTGCCTATTATATATGGATAAAAGGGCTATATCATTACACTTGATAACGCCTAGGAGTTGTGGTACAATATACATATGAACGGTTACGATTTCGACAACACAATACTCGACGGAAACAGCACGCGCAGGTTCGCCTTTTTTTGCACGGCACGTCTTCCGTATCTGATTATATTTGTGCCGGTGATAGTGATTGCTTCGCTTTTGCGCGCTTTGCGTATCATAAGCATGAACAAATATCTTCACATGTTGGAGTGGTTCATTGCGCTTGTGCCAAATGTCGACAAGTTCGTAATCAAGTTTTGGGACAAAAACATGAAGCATATCAAGCCGTGGTATCTCAGTCAACGTCACGACGACGATATCGTCATTTCCGCGTCCCCCTATTTTCTCGTTGTAGAAGCATGCAAACGCTTGGGTGTTGCTTGTATTGCTACCAATCTTGACACGCATGCGCGCCTAAACGGTCACAAGCATGTTTACGGCAAAGAAAAGGTAACAACATACAAAATTGTTTACGAGGATAAGCCTCTTACAACATATTACTCCGATTCCATGTCGGATATCCCGATGTTTATGTTTGCCGAGCGCGGATATTTTGTAAAGGGGCACAAGGTAAAGCTGCTTTACGAAAACGGCGAACGCGTAGACTAACACCTTGCCGGTGTTAATTACATTCTTGCAATAATGAAAGCTCCTCTTGTACAGGGGAGCTTTTTTTGTGGTTTGTAGGCATTTGTATATTGCAAAACGGCTGTGCTCAAAACTCAACGGGAGCAGTTACCTGTACTTGCTCGCCGGTGTAGGGGTGCGTAAAAGCAAGCTGTTGGCAGTGTAGCATGATGCGTTCGCCGGCTTTTGCGCCGTACAGTGTGTCGCCCACAATGGGGTGCCCAATGGCTGCAAGGTGTGCGCGTATTTGGTGGGTGCGGCCTGTAACTGGCGTAACGGTAAGCAGTGTTGTGCTGCTTCGCGTTTCGCGTATTTGGTAAACGGTGTGCGCATTTTTGCCCTGTTCAACGTCAACTACCGTTTTGTTTTGACTGTCCAGGCGTGTTAGCGGCAGTGTAATTTCACCGTCCGCTTCCAGCTGTCCTTCCACCAGCGCAACGTAGCTTTTTGCAATTGTGTGGCTTTGCTGCAATGCGTTGAGCTTTTGCGCAGTAACCTCGTCCAGTGCACCCAGCACCAAGCCGCTTGTTGTTTTGTCCAGGCGCGTAATTATTCGCAGTTGAAAGCTGTTGCCAAAGCTTGTTGCAAGCATATTGCCAAATGTGTCCGTCTTGTGCGCTCTGTCGGGGTGTATGGGCACACCGTAGGGCTTGTTCGCAATGTACAAATAGTTGTCGGCAAACAGTATTTCGGCTGGGGTGGAAGCAAATACGGGCGTTTCCAGACGTTCATCCGTTGCAAGAGTAAGCGTATCGCCTGCTTTCAGTATTTGGGTCACGGTGACGGGCTTGCCGTTTACTGTCATCACACCGCCGTATTTAAAGCGCTTTACCTGCGTGGTGGAGTACCCCTGTTGCAACAGGTATTGCCTGAGGGAGATTCCGTCATGCTGCTCGGTAATGTTTAAGATTAGTTTCATATGGATATTGTACAATAATGAAGTGAAATTTACAAGCCGTCGTTGTCAAATGTAATTGTGTGAAGTGCGTAATTTTACTATTGACAGTGACGGTGCAAAAGTAGTACAATAAAAGCAGCTACAAAAGTATATGTGTACTAAATGGAGAACTACCATGAAACACTTCACAGTTGACCTCAACGGTTTTACAGCAGAACTCCCCATACTACCCCTTCCCAATGGCGTAAACATTGCATTTTTCAACCTGCACGGCAATGTGGAGCTTACCGAGCATTGCGGCAAACAGCTTGCAAAGCTTGTTTCCGACTGCGACGTACTGCTTACGGCAGAGAGCAAGGGGCTGCAGCTCACTCACGTCATCGCGCGCGAGTTGGGGCACAAATTTTACGCTGTTGCGCGCAAATCCAAAAAGCTGTACATGCAAGACGGCTTGGAGGTGACGATAAACAGCAGTATCACAACGGGTAACCCACAAAAGCTGTACATTTCCAAGCACGATGCAGAATTACTGCGTGGCAAAAAGGTGGGTATCATTGACGACGTTGTATCTACAGGCAACAGCCTTGTAGGGCTGGAGGAGCTTGTTGAACTTTCCGGCGGTGTGATACACAAAAAGGCTTTCGTGCTTGCAGAGGGCGCAGCTGCTGAGCGCAAGGACATCTGCTATTTGGGCGTTATCCCCTTGCTGTAAGCTAAACTGAAAAACAAAACATCAAGCGACCGCAACAGGTCGCTTTTTTATATCGGTGCGTATAACTTGCAATTTGGTGTTTTTTAGGGTATACTATTGGCAATTATTACTAGTGGTGAAATATGGCAACTTGTTACGAGTTTCTACATGGCGGCGTTAACCGCAACGGATATATCGTGTACTACGGGCACAGGTTAGCTATCTCTCAATTCCTGCAGGATATTGAGAGCTTTAGTGGCGCGCTTGTGTCACTTGGGCTGTGTAAAGGGGATGTTGTTACCCTGTACTTGCCAACGTGTCCGCAAGCGCTTGTTGCCTTTTACGCATGCAGTAAGCTGGGCATGATTGCCAATATCATTCACCCGCTTGTTCCCGTCAATTTGCTGGCGGAAAACCTTGCAAAAACACGCTCCAAGGCATTGCTGTTTTACGATGCAACCGTCAAGGATGAACGTCCGCTTGTAGCGCTCAATCAGTTGCTCATTCGTTGCAGCATTGCCGATTACGTAACGGTACGCAAGCCTGTGTACAAGCTGTACTCACGCTGTTCCGGCAAGCGCGTAAGCGAAATTGCGACCTACGTTCAATTGTTGAAAATGGGGAACCTAGTACCCACAAAGCTTGCGGGAAAGGGGGAAGATTTGCTGTGTTACATGCACAGTGGCGGCACAAGCGGTCAACCCAAGATTGTAATGCTCAACAACGACGCATTCAACGGCGTTACCGACGGAATGTTCAAGATGTATCACCCAACTGTACATCAAGGCGACTTTAACCTGGCAACCTTGCCTGTATTTCACGCTTACGGCTTGTGTTCGGCAATGCACGGACCGTTGTCAGTGGGGTACAACCTGATACTGGTGCCCAAGTTCGACACCAAGGCGGTGAAGAAGTATTTGAACAAATACTGTGTTACGGTGTGGAGCGTTGTTCCTGCCATGCTCAAAAAGATGCTGGCAAACAACACCTTTGACAGCAAGGGGTTAGCTAGCCTTGACGTCATCTGGTGCGGTGGCGATGTGTGTGATGAAAGCCTGGTGGAGCGTGTGGACGGCATACTCATGAAACGCGGCACCCATGCTAGGCTTATGCGCGGTTACGGGCTTACGGAAGTGTGCGGCGTGTGCATTGTCAACAACTACGACTACGAACAAAAGGGCAGCTGCGGACGTCCCATGCCGGGCAACTACGTGGAGATATGGAACGACAGCAACATCACGCTTGGCGAAAAGGAGCTGGGCGAAATTGTCGTGAGCGGTAACGGCGTTATGAGCGGATATATCGAGGGGGAGGACTGCCTTGTTGACAAGGAGGGCAAAACCTGGGTAAAAACGGGTGACGTCGGCTATCTTGATGACGGGTACTTGCACATTGTGGACAGGAAAAAGCGCTCGTTAAAGATTGCTGCGGTCAACGTGTTCCCCGCTCAAATTGAGGAATGCGTAAAAAAGCTTGATTTCATATCCGAAGCGTGCGCAGTGGGTGTCAAGGTGGATGGCAAGCAGTACGTCAAGGTGTTTGTAACGCTCAAGCAGCCCACAGGTTACGAGACCGTCAAGCGGGAAGTGACAAACATCTGCAAGCAGAACCTAATTCAGTACGCCGTGCCCTATTTCGTGGAAGTAATCGACGAAATGCCCAGGACGGACTTCGGCAAAATTGATTACAAATCGTTGAGTGGCTTATATTTAAATAAGTAAGACTCCTTTGCTAAGGAGTCTTTTTTGTGCTTGCTAAAAGGATTGTATTGTGGTACAATGTACCCTGCATACATATGCGTTAAATAAAGATTGGACAAAAAGGAGCAACTATGAGAGTTGTTATCGTAGGCTGCGGAAAGGTGGGCAAAGCCATCATCGACAGCATGGCAGAGGACAAACACGATATTATCGCAATTGACAACAACAGCAAGGTAATTGAGGACATTACCAACACCTACGACGTAATGGCGGTGTGCGGTAGTGCAACTTCACGCGAAATGCTGCTCACAGCGCGCGTACCCAAGGCGGATTTGTTCATTGCCGTAACGGAAAGCGACGAGGTTAACATGCTGTCCTGCTTTTTGGCGCGTCGAATGGGCGCAAAGCACACGGTTGCGCGTATTCGCGAAACGGAGTACAACGAGGACGGACTGGACTACATCATCAAGGAACTGGACCTGTCCATGGCGTTGAACCCCGAGCGTCTAACTGCCGAAACGCTGTTCGACCAGCTCAAATTGCCGTCGGCTGTCAGCGTGGAGTACTTTGCAGGCAAAAAACTGCAAATGATGGAGTTAATCATCAAGGAAGGTTCACTACTGCAAAATGCCAGCCTCATGGATATACGCAAAAAGTGCAATGTACAGTTCATTGCATGTGCGGTGCAACGTGACGAAGAGGTAATCATCCCCACAGGCGCATTTGTGCTGGAAGAGGGTGACAGGGTTGCCTTCATGGTAAAGCGCGGCGACACGCACAGGTTCCTCAAGAGTGTGGGAGCAGTGCAAAAGCAAGGCCGCGACGTAATCATCCTCGGCGGCAGCACAACCTCGTACTACTTGGCAAAGATACTTGCCTCCAACGGCTTTTACGTCAAGATTATCGAACGCGACGAGCAACGCTGCGAGGAACTGGCAGAAATACTGCCTGCAGGCGCAACACTGATTAACGGCGACGGAATGAACCATGACCTGCTGTGGGAAGAGGGTATCAAATCGACGGACGCATTTGTTGCCTTGACGGGTACAGATGAGGAAAACATCCTCATTTCGTTCTACGCAACAAGCCAGGAAGTACCCAAGGTTATCGCCAAGGTAAATCACTCCGAGCTTGCCGAGCTTGCGGAAAAGCTGGGCTTAGATAGCGTAGTTACCCCGCGCAAGCTTGTTGCCGACGTGTTGACAAGATACGCGCGTGCACTTAAAAATACTCTTTCCAGCAAGGTTGAAACAATGTACAGCCTCATGGACGAAAGAGCGGAAGCGTTGGAGTTCATGGTGCTGTCCGACTGCAAGCTTATTGGCGTTCAATTGAAGGATATGAAGCTCAAGCCCAACTTTATCATTGCGGGAATCATTCGCGGTAAGGAAACGATAATCCCCACAGGCGACGACGAAATTAGGGAAGGGGACAGCGTAATAGTGGTTGCGACTGATGCGCACTTGTATGATTTGAGTGACGTCTTGAGGTAATTTTGAAAGCACATTCATCGCGTGATGCGGGCTACGTGTGTCAACTGACTTGGTCACGTACGCCTAGTACGCTCCCTGCGGACAGATTGTCCCCTGTTGCCCACCTAACGCGCGACTGCACTCTCAAAAAATAGCTTTTTAAGGAATTATGGTAATAAAACATGAATTATAGGATGATATTTAGCACCTTGGGCAGGATTGCGATAGTGCTTTCTGTTCTCTTGGTGATACCGGCAGTGCTTGCGCTGAGCCTGGGTGAATCAAGCTGGTGGGCTATTGCTACCACCGTGGGTATTTCCCTAGTTATCGGATTGGTGCTCATGCTGTGTATCAAGCCCAAAGACAAGGTGATTTTCGCCAAAGAGGGCTTGATTATCGTGTCGCTATCTTGGATATATGTTTCGGCTATTGGCGCGTTGCCCTTTGTTATCAGCGGTGCAATTCCCAATTACATTGACGCTTTCTTTGAGATGTGCAGCGGCTTTTCCACTACGGGCGCAACGATACTTACAGGCGATCAAATTGACGCAATGTATCTTGTGGACAAGGGGCTTTTGTTTTGGCGAAGCTTTACCCACTGGATAGGCGGCATGGGCGTTATCGTATTTTTGATGGCGTTTGAAACGGGTTCGTCGGATAGGGGCATGCATATTCTCCGTGCCGAGATGCCCGGACCCATTGTGGACAAAATCGTACCCCGCGCACGCAACACTGCGAAGATACTGTATCTGCTGTACATCGGCTTTACGGTAGCGGAAGCTATCGCGTTAATAATTGTAGGCGCTTGTACCAAATTACCCAATGGCGAAATGCTGTCCTGGGGAGAAAATATATTCGATGCCGTTGTGCATGCTTTCGGTACGGCAGGTACGGGCGGTTTTAGCGTAAGGGGCATTAGCATTGCCTACTACGGCGCGGCATATCAATGGATAATTACAGTGTTTATGATACTGTTCGGTATCAACTTCAACCTGTACTACCTAATGCTGCTCAGGAAGTTCCGTCAGGCGTTTGGATCGCGCGAGCTGTGGATATTTATTGCAATAATCGTCGTTTCTGCTACGGCATTGTCGATAAATATTGCAACGGCGGTAACTGATTTACCGTTTAGAGATAACGCGCACGATGTAATTCGTCATTCGTTGTTCCAAGTGGCGGCGTTTATCAGCACAACGGGCTACAGTTCTATACCCAACGGTTACAACATCAACAATTTCCCGTTGCTCAGCTTGGGCATACTGTTTTTGCTTATGTTTATCGGCGGTTGCGCAGGCTCTACGGGCGGCGGTCTCAAGGTTTCCCGCGTGGTTATTCTGTGCAAAGCGGTACAAAAGGAGCTTCGCCGTGTTCTTCACCCGCGACATGCCAACGCAGTCAAGTTCGAAGGCAAAATCATTGCCGACGAAACGCTACACGGTGTAACAAGCTACTTTGGTTTGTACATGCTGTTACTCGCAGCAACCTTCATTGTGCTTTGCTTTGACGGTGGCACGGGTTTGAGTGTGGAAACAAACATCACAGCGGCAGTATCCTGTATCAACAACATCGGTCCTGCTTACGGTGTAGCTGCAAGCGGCTACTACATGTACAACTGGCTGTCCAAGATTGTGATGTCATTTGCTATGCTTATCGGCCGTTTGGAAATCTACCCGATACTACTGATGTTTTCCCCCACAACCTGGATAAAGCGGTAATTGCTTATTAGTTTCGGAATAATTAGTAATCAGTACACATGAATAGCTCGAACTTACAACAGTTCGGGCTTTTTTTTACGTTTTTTTCAATAAAATATTCAATATCAATGAAATAAACTTGACTAAATAACTTGTATAGTAATAAAATAGTAACTAATTTTCATTTTAAGGAGGGTCACATGAAAAAGTTTGCAATAATATTGCTATCAATAGTGTTGATTGCTGCATGTATTACAGTAGTTTCCTGCAAAGAGGATCAGGAAAGTTGCAGTCACAGCTGGGGCGATTGGGTAGAAACCGCAGCGGCTACTTGTACAGCAGATGGTGAACAAACCCGCACATGTAGCAAGTGCAAAAAGGTAGAAACTCAATCCATTGACGCGTTGAAGCATCAAATTCTGACAGAAGACGGTGAACTGTCATCGTGCAGAAATGTTAATATGACTGTCGGTGCTGAATGCTCTAATTGCGGCGAGTTGCTGACGGGAGACGATCTCGTAAATGCTGTAGACCACAAATCATTTACAACAATAAAGTCTGTGGCTCCCACCTGTACGGAAACCGGACTTTCTGAAGGTCTCAAATGTTTAAACTGTGGAACCGTAATCAATGAACAAGAGGAAGTTGAAGCTTTAGGACATGATGTAGTTGATGCGCCGGCAACAGTGGCTAGCTGTACGGACAATGCCTACACGGCAGGTACCGTTTGCTCTCGTTGCGGTACGTATTTCAGTGGTCACGAGTTGGTTGAGGAAGCTTTTGGACACAATTTTATCAGTGGTGATTACTTTACGCTTGTAAGGTGCGCAAACAACTGCGGAATGTACGGCAGTAAAACCGGTGGCAATCCGTTTGAAACGGAATTTGTCTTCGACTTTGACGAAACAAAGCAAGAAGAAATTGACATTCTGTATCATGAACTTCAAACTGCTCTTGACGGAACAAACAGTGAAGTGGATTATAATGAATTTGTGACTCTGTTTGAACAGTTTGATGACGAGGTTGGCTACATTCAAGCACAGTACCAATTTGCGCGTATTCTGAATGACATAGAGTACAGCGCAGAATCTCGCGCAACGCTAGCAGTAGTAAGCGAATATTACAACACGACAATTGCAAGATATTACAAGCTGTTCAAGGATATCGATGGATCTAAATTCAGAGCTCAATTTTGGGCTGATACGGAATGGGATGAAGATTACATTAATTATGTTCTCAGTCTTGCAGATAGCTACGATGCTGACAACCGCAATGTAGTAGATGAAATTCTTGACGCGTACGAAGACCTTTTGGCAGCTATAGGCAACAGGAAGATGACTAACAAGCAACGTCTTCAATTATTTGAGTTGTACAGTAGGCTTGTAGAAGCTAACAACAGCATTGCCCAAACTGCTGAGTACGACAACTACATGGAGTATGCTTACGAAAGAGTGTACGAAAGAGATTACTCTCCCGATGAAGTAGTGCATATGCGTGAATTCGTCAAAGAGTACATAGGTCCCATCGTTGCCGAGGTTGCAAACGCTTACAAGGCTTGGGAAGAAGCTTATAGCGCAAGAGGCGGTTGGACAAATCGAGCAAGTCAGCTGTACTACTCGCAATATGTAGGCAATTGGATGTGGGGCAACCCCAACAACTATTTGGATGATGCCGAGCGTTTTGGAATGATTTTCAACAGCCGTCAAAGCATTGCCGACTATTTCAACTTCCTCAGTGATGGGGATGCTTCCGTTGATTTCTATGGCGCGTTGAATAATCTGTTTGAAAAGGGTAACTTTTTCATGGGTCAAAATACTAACATAACAGCTTACACTTGGTATGTATATTCAACAGGTACTCCCATTTTGGTATTTGGTGGCGATTCCAACTATCAGGACACGTTCACATTCATACACGAATTCGGTCACTATTACCAATTCGTACACAACGATTTGCTCAGTGTTCCCATGGACCACGACGAAACTCAATCACAAGGCAACGAAATGCTGTTCCTTGCTTGGCTTCGCGAGAATATGCCCGTAGGCGTTGGCGAAGGCTTCGAAATATTGGAGCTGGAACAACTGCTCAATATGCTTGGATCTATTGTAATGTCTACGGCTGTTGACGAATTTGAGTATCTTGTGTACACGGGCGCTACAACATTGACGGACGGTACAACTCCTGTTCCCATGGTTGACGGTCAAGACCTTATCGACTACGCCACACTGTACGAGTTGATTTTGAAAACCTACTGGACAGATATCGGATCATTTTTCAACACAAGTTACTGGATGTACGTAACATTTAGCAATCCTGCTTACTACATCTCCTACGCAATGAGCGCTTTGCCCTGCATTGAGCTGTATGCAAAAGCAGGTAATGACGGACTGAATGCTGCAAGAGATAGCTATTTGAAGCTGTTTACATTCTCTTCAGACGATACGTTTGTTGCAGAAGACAGCTTTGGGGAGCTGTACGTTACAAAAACATATCAGGAAGTTCTCAACTGGGCAGGACTTAGCGGACCTTTCCAAGAGAATCTGTACCAAAGCATTAAGACGTACTTTGAGAGCAGATAAGCTGCACAGTAACAATTAACAACTAAAAAAGCGCAGGCAACTTGCTTGCGTTTTTTTGTTGCAAGAGAGTATTTCAATCTTTCATTCTCCAAAGAGAAAAATGAAATAGTTGCCTCGTGGGCGAAACGCATATATTAAAGCAAACTGAAAGATAGTTCTCATTTTCTCGCAAATATATTGACTATTTTGCAAATTAAGATTAAAATTAATGTGCTAATTTGGAGGCAATATATGAAAAAATTTACTGCAGTTTTAGTGGCATTGGTAATGATACTTACCTGTATTGCAATGGTTGCATGCCAAAGCACGGTACTGGTGTATCTGGAAAACTACGACGGCAAAATGACAAAAACGATAGTTTACGACCCTAGTAATCCGTTGCCCATACCTGAACGCGAGGGCTACGTTTTTGGCGGCTGGTACACCGATAGAGACTTAACCACGCCCTTCGTCAATGGTACAAAAATGGACAGCAATTTCCATGTGTATGCCAAGTGGACGGCTAAACAACAAGGCGGCGGTCAAGGTGGCGGAAGTGGTAATCAGGGCGGTGGCAGTGGCAATCAAGGCGGTGGTAGCTCAACCGGCACACCCTCCAACGTAATGCCAAAACAAACGTACAACAGCAGCACCTTCGACAAGAGCAACCTGCAACAAAAAACAATGCAATATGACGAGTCGCAGGGCTACGACCCTGCAATTGGGTTGCCCTCGACGGGAAGTTACCATGCGTTGGTGATACCGGTGGAATTTACTGGCGAATCCTTTACCCAACAGGAACTTGACGACCTGGAAAAGTCCCTCAACGGACCTGCTACAGATACCGGTTGGGAAAGCGTTTCCACCTACTACTCCAAGTCATCCTACGGTGCACTCAACCTAACATTTGACGTTCAACCTGCTTATCAAGTGCAGTACAGCGCCACTTACTACGGTAATTACAGCCAAAAGGACAACGACGGATACTATCACACGGGCGAAGAGCTTATTTTGAAGGAAGCGCTTGGCCATTACGAAACCGTGCTTGACCTAACGAAATACGACTCCAATGGCGACGGTTGCATTGACGCTGTGTATCTCATTTATTCCACAGACGTTGACTACGAAAACGGCGACAGCCTATATTGGGCATTTACCACATGGTACTACGGCGACGAAGAATACGACGGGCTGTATGCATACTACTTCCTGTTTGCAGGAATAGATTTCATATACGAAAGCACGTCGAAAGACGATTTCTCAGGTGCCGAGAAAATATCCGGTTTGAAAATCAACGCTAGCACGTACATTCACGAAACAGGTCACCTGCTTGGCTTGGACGACTACTACGATTACGACGAGGAAAGCGGTAGCAACGAAGGACTTGGTGGTGCAGACATGATGGACTACACCGTGGGTGATCAGGGCGTGTACTCTAAAATTATGCTTGGTTGGATTGAGCCCACAATTGTAAACGACACAGCAACCGTAACCATCGAAAGCTTGCAAAAGTCAAGTGGTGTAAGGGCGATACTCATTCCGCTAAATTTCAACAACTCTTACTTCTGCGAATATCTGCTGATTGACCTGTACACGGCGGACGGTTTGAACGGATTGCATGCAGGTGCAACTAACTCGTATCTGTACGAAGGAGCGGAGTTCGGTGTGAGAATTTATCACGTATCGTCTTCTATCAACAATCCGTACAACGAGAACAGCGCGTACGGTTCCTTTACGGACTACAACAACACAGATACGAATATTGCGCTTATCAGGCTGGTTGAGGCGGACGGCGAAAGGAAATTTGCCAGCTCAAACGGTTTGGCTGCTAAGTCCGACCTGTGGAAGAAGGGCGACAAGCTTTCCAGCGTATTCAAAAACTACACGCGCAACGACGGCAAGACACTCTGCTTCGATATTGAAATTGTAAGCGTTTCTGCTGCGTCGGCGACAATCACCGTTACCTTTGCGGACTAACAAATTATTTTAAATAAAGGGCTATCGCCTAGTGCGACAGCCCTTTTTTATGTCGTCGAATGGGAAAACATTGCTTAACAGTGATTTTTTCCACACGTTGACATGTATGTCTGTAATATGGTATAATATATACGAGAAAATTTACTCTTAAGCAATTTAGTGTAATTTTTATACTTTTTACGGAGGTATATATGACAAAATCAAGAAGACTAATCGGCATTATGCTGTTAGCTTGCTTTGCATTGACTGCTATTATCGCAGTGGGCGTATTCGGTGTGGGAAGTTACCGCGCTGTCGCCGCCGAGATGACAAACGTAGACAACTACTACGGCTTGCAGCTCGACACTGCCGAACAAAAGGCATTTTACCAAGCAATGCAACAAATGGCTAAGCTGGACCCGTCGGGCAGCAGCATATTTATTCGCGGTGAGGACTACGACCTTGTAGCCAACAATCATGTTACGCAGTCGCAGCTTGAAGCGTACGCCAACGGTGACAATACGCTTCTCGACGCTATGGGTGCGGCTCGTGACGCATTCTACACCGATTACGACGATATTTTCTACGTTGACTTTGAGTATCTGTCTTTGCGCGTAACGCAGGATACAAGCGGTAATTACCACGCGTGCCTTGGCGCAGGCAGAAGTGACACTTACTGGACGAAAGGCTTTGAAAGTGAAGCGCAAATCAGGAGCGCAATTACCGAATATCAAACGGAGCTAAACAAAATTGTCAATCTTGCCAAGGCAGCAGAGGCTACCGATGAACAAAAGGAAGATTACGGCGATGAATTTGCAATACAAATTGCGCAAATAAGAAAGGCTCACGCCGAGATTGCAAAGCGTAGCGTGTACAGGCTGGAAAGTAAAGCAAGTGCAGGCAACGAAAAGCATGTAAGGACCCCCTACGGTACACTTGTAGTAGGCGAAGCACTTTGCGAGGGCTACAGCCGCGCATTCAAGGCAGTAATGGATAAGCTTGACGTTCCTTGCGTGCTTATCAACGGCGGATACCGTCACACGGAAACCCAAATAGAGGAACACATGTGGACCTACGTTCAACTGCTGGACGGCAAGTGGTACGCAGTGGACATGACCTTTGACGACATCAACCTTGACGACAAAGTTAATGGCAAGGAAGTGGGCAGATCCCCCGTTGAGCAATTCGACAGGGAAGCTAATGCAAGAGCAATCAATGAGATGGGCTACTACTACAGCGAGGAATATTTCTTGAAGGGCTCAATGATCATGGACGTTCACCATGCGCTCAGCCCCTACAAGTCGGCAGTGCAATATGCATTCAGTTATCCCGAGCTTAGTTTCTACAACGTAGGCAGCGAAGAAACAGTTACCGAATACATAAAGGTTGTTCAAGCTCCAAGTGTTGAAGCATCTAACTCCACCGATATTTACATAAGCGTGCTTATTGACGGCGAGTGGTGCGGACATGAGGCAGCAGCGAAAAAGGGATACTATTTCCTGATTAGATACGAGGGTAACTATCTTCCCGAAAAGATTGGTGGCGGAAAGCTTACCGGCGGTGATTTGGTTACAGACGACGAAGAGGGTACGTTTAAGGCAGAGTATTCCACAGGTTACGTGTGGGCTTATGTGTACAACCCCACCTTCCCCGAGCCTTTGTACGGTAACCTTTACAGTGAGGGCGATTATTCGGTTATCAGAAACGAAAGCAAAGCTCTTGGCTTTGAAGTTGCAGTAACAACCACTCCCCCGCGCGATTACCACAACACAGGCGACATTGACAAAATTGCCCAAATGACAACATTTACGGGTGACCCATCGGTGTTTTACGCTCGTACAGGGTTCCTTCCCGTCAAATACGGCGACCCCAACTATCAACCCGCGCCGCACATTGTAAGGGCAACCCCCGTTACCACCAGCAGACTGGCCGTTGGCCCCACCTACGAGGTTAAGATTGAGTACGACCAGCTTCTTATGCTGCCGGAAGGTCAGGACTTCCAATACTCCGTGTACGGTATGCGCCCGGGCGGTGAAATACTGAAGGGTACAAATGCTGTTCCCATTTCCGTAATTACAAACGTGCAATGGTACGGTGGTGAGCTTACAGACGAAGGGTTTGACAATTCCTACGTAACCTTTACCTTTACTCCCAGCAAGTACTTTGCGCACGACAGCATTTACTATATGTTCGACTTCAACCTGATTGGCGTAAATTCGGGCAAGCAGGTAAACACCCTCGAATATGCTGCGTCTAATTCGACAGGATACTGTTCACTGGGTGTGCCAGGCTACAACTGGAGAATATTCGGTCAACCTCAACTTCTTGAGGCAGACGACCTATCCAGAGAGGGCTGGATAGATTCCAACGGCAACACAATCACTAACACTAAGGATAGACTTGCCCTTGTTGTAACCACTCCCAGCCAACAGCAGAACAAAGAAATGAACAGCTTGATTGAAAATGAGCTTGGTTTTGGTCAGGACGACGTGGACAAGGGTGGATTCGAAAGCTTTACCTACAACATTCAACTCACCATTTGCAAAGCGTGCGTCATCAAAACGGGCGAAGCGGTGCGTGTTTCCATAGGCTTCCCCGAGGGCTTCACTTACGACTCGTGGATGGATGGCGTAACATTCACCATGTATCACTTCATTCATGACGAACAAAACAACATCACGGGTGTTGAGGAAATCCCCATTACCGTAACTCCTTTGGGACTTATCATCCAAGTAAACAGCTTTAGCCCCTTTGCTCTTGTTGTAACCAAGGGTGATGCTCAGCAAGATCCGGAAAAGACCGTTGTTATCCACAACAGCAATGGCGGAAGTGCCTATGCAACGGAAGAAGACGGAACCCACTCCAAGACGTTTAGCATAAATGAAGGCGAATCGCGCAATGTTACAATCAAAGCTAACAGCGGTTACGTTATCCAATCGATCAAAATCAACGGTGTTGTTGAGCCGACCAACTTTGAAAGCACAAAGACACTGACCCTCAGCTACAAAGATTTGACAGCACAAACCATTATCGAAGTAAACTTTGTTGCGGAATCCGTCAAAGACGCTGATGAAAGTCGCGGACATACATCTGTTGTTCAACAGCTTAAAAAAGCTTTGATTAGTTTGGCTAAATCGTCAGTTTCCGTAAAAGAGGGCGAACGGATAGAGGTTGCAGCAACCGTAACTGCTTACGGCGAAGCAAATAGCTATCAATGGTACAAAGACGGCAAGCCGATACTCGGTCAAACGGGCAAGACACTGCTGATAAAGCATGCACATACATCTGATGCTGGCAATTATACCTTGGCAGTAACCTCAAAATACGGTTCGTCGGTGGTTGTTGCTAGCAGCAGCGAGCTTGCAGTAAGCGTTGCAGCTGATAACACAGGAGCTTCCGGCGACGGAGGCGGACTTGGCACAGCTGAACTGATAACATTGATTATCAGCTTGATAGGCGTTTGTGCAATAGGCATATTCATTGCAGTGCTTCTCAACACGCGTTCAAAGAAAAAGAACACGAAATAGAGCAACTAACATGACAGCTGAATAAAAGATAACCTCCTGTGGTTGAAAAACTGCAGGAGGTTTATTTATAAACGCGTGAAAACAAAATTCCAATAGATAATTGACAAAGACTGCAAAACAATATATAATAAACAAGGTTTTGCTACTATGGCTCAGCAGGTAGAGCACGTCCTTGGTAAGGACGGGGTCACCGGTTCAAATCCGGTTAGTAGCTCCAAAAAAGGCACTGTCCATATGGCAGTGCCTTTTTTTTTGCTGGTGTTCGTTTAAAACGCTCACTCGACAAATGCTCCTTGTCGCTGGCTTCTCTTTTA
Organism: Clostridiales bacterium; assembly: GCA_022508345.1. GTDB lineage: Bacteria > Bacillota > Clostridia > Christensenellales > CAG-314 > Fimimonas. The sequence continues at coordinate 641,474 of JAFLVK010000001.1, forward strand.
CAGGTCTTCAAGGCGCTCGATGGAGTCGATTTCGGGGTTTTGAGACATAAATTCAAATAGCTCCGTCGCCAAGAATTTTATTTTGGGATATATTACCGCTTCGGCAACAGTCCTGTCCTCGTTTTTTGTAAGCTTTACTCGGTGGAACGCATCTACACCGAAGTATTCCATCAGCTTTTCCTTGCTTTCGTTGGTATAGGTGAACTTGACCATTAGCATGTGTATGTTGTTGCGACGAATGCGCTTGGAGTGCAGTATTGTCTGTACCACAAGTATCAACACCAGTACACCCACTGCAACAAGTATCTGTCCCATTGCAATGCACATGCCCAACGCTGCCGTTGCCCATATGCCAGCTGCCGTTGTAAGTCCGCGCAAGCTTTCTCTGCGGAAGAAAATCATGCCTGCTCCCAAAAAGCCCACTCCGGAAACTACCTGTGCGGCAATTCGCTCACCGTCAACGCCCGCTGCGGTACCTGCGGCGATAGAAGTGGAAATGCACGTAAACAGTGCCGAAGCGCTGGCTACGATAAAGTGTGTTGCCAAGCCTGCTTCTTTGTGGCGGCGCTTGCGTTCAAAGCCTACTATCAAGCCGAAGAGCCCGGCAATCAGTACGCGCAGTAACGCAACCAATTCGTCCTCCCAGCTTACACCCACAATGGGGCCGCTGAACACTTCGGTAAATGTTTTTAAAGCTAATAAATTCATATTTTGCCTCGCTAGTGAAATAAGTAAATTACAGTTACAGTATTTTAGCACAATTGAAAATTTATTTCAAGGGCTAACTGCAAAAAAAGTACGCAGATTTGACCTCTGCGTACTTAAAATATGTCAATTTGCCTGTTTTAGTTACGTTTCAAGCGTTTGTCTTCCCCTGTGAGCTGAGCAACGAAAGTAGTGTTTTGATCCACAAGACGGGAGAATATCCGTTCGTCGTATCTTTCACGAATATTGGCAAGCGTCAGGTTGGTGCTGATAAATGTTTGCTTGCCGCGTGCAATACGCTCGTTAATCACTGCAAAGAAATATTCGGCGGTTACGTTTTTGTAAACGGTTTCCGTTCCAAGGTCGTCTATTGCCAGCACGTCAACGTCAATCAGGTTGTCGAGTATCGCTTGTCTGCTTTCAAAGTCGTCCAGATGCGCCTCGAGAAAGCTGCTGTTCAAGCTGTACGCCGTAACAAACAGTACGCTCAAGTTGTGTTCCATGCACAGATTGGCGCAAGCGGTGAGCAGATACGTTTTGCCCGAGCCTGTGTTGCCTGTCAAGAGCATGTTTGTTTTGCCGTCCAAGCAAACCTCACGCGCCTTTTTGTAAACAGCAAGATTGTGCTTGCTTGTTTCCTTGGCGTTGTTGAAGGTGTAGCTTTTGTTAATTACGTTGCTGTCGGCAACAATAAGCTTGCGAATTTCCTCTTGCAAGCAGCTGCACTGCTTGCCGTCAGCGTAACCTGTGTCTGCACATTTGTGACAGTGGTATTGCGGAGCAAGAGCGTTTTGGCTTAGTCCTAGCTTCTTCAACAATGCCGATTGCTTTGCTTGCAGTTGCTTTATTTCGCTGTGCAATTGTTGGCTGTCGCCGTTACCCATTGCAAAGTTTACTTGCGCCTGCCGCAATTGACTTTCGATAGATGTAAAATCTGCATTATTGCGTAAACTAGATAGTGTACGTTCTGCTTTGTCTTCTGCTGCAAAGCGACGTTCGTCTATTACCCTTTTGGCTTGCTGTAACAGTTGTTGTTTGTTCATTAGTCCTCCGTGTCAAGTACGGTAAATAATGCGCTTATCTCGTCGTCGGTGTAGCTTCTGCGTTCCATATCCTTGCCTGCAATAACAGTGGCGGTGGTAGCGGTGCTCTGTGCGTTGTTGCTCTTGTGCGATTTAGCCTGCTCAACAGTTGATATGCCGTTGTTTTTGTAGTCTGACAATATTCTGTTGAGATAGGTCAAGGGATTTGTCGCGCCAGCTGAAAGCTCCGCAGCGTAGTAGATAACGTCAAGCGGCATGCTCCAGTCTTCCGTCCATGTTTTGTACAGTGCCCTGTCATTGGCAATGGTACGCCTTACCAAGCCGCATTTGTACAGAATGGACTGTATTGCCTTGTCCGTGTTTGCCAGCGTGCCGAGATATGCATCCAGCGAAGTGAGGTTGGTTACACCCTTTTTGTACAGCTTGTCAATGATAGCGTCCAGCCCGTTTAGCGAACGTATGCCACTTGTAAAGCTGTACTTGGCAATGGCAATCAGTGTTTCGTCGTCGTATCCCTTGCGTAGCCACTTGAGTACGTATTCCTCAATTACCGAGTCCAGGCTTTGGTAATATACGCCGATAGTGCGGTTGATGGCTTTTGCCAGTTCGTACAGATGTGTCTTTTCCTGCTCGAAGGCGTATATTTCCTTTTCGGAAAATACTCCATTGCGGTAGTACTGTGACAGTAGGTTGTCAAGTCTAAACAGTCCGCCCGGCTTGCATTTCTTTGCTGCGTAAAGAATTGCTTCTCCACTAAAACCGTACTCCTTAGACCACTTTTCGTAGTTTTCACGGTCTTCATAATTAATACTGCGTACTACGTGCAATATCTTGAAAAGAATGTGCAGTTCGCTATCGTACTTTTGTTGTGATTTTAGGTTGTCCGATACTGTGGCAAGCATAGTTGCGCCCTTTCTTAATTGACTGCGGGCAACTGCAAGTATGTACGGGTAGTTTATGTCGTTTCCTTGTAATTCAACGCAGTATCTTGCTACTGCTACTAGTGCTGCGGGGTCAAATGTGGTGTCTTCAAGGAACGAATAGTACTCGTTGTACTCGTTTACACTAATCATTCTTCCGCTGATTGCGTCTTGCATATCTTTCGTGAATTTGGTATATTTACTAGGCTTGAATTTTTTGTAAGCCAAAGTAGATCCTTGTAGCGAACGATAAATTATTCGAATGGTATCAGTTTGGATAATATCTACAAGTCCCAGTTCTTCCCAATATTGAAATGTGCGAATAACGTCCTCGCAAGAGATATCGAACTTGCGCGCGATGGTTTCGCAGGAATTGTCGTCGCCGTTGCTATCCGACAAAGCCAAGCCAAAAAGATAAATTGATGCTTTGATATCTGCCGCGTCAGGAAGATAATTGAAAATGAATTTATTGTCAACGATGGTAAATCCGCTGTCGATAAATTGTTTTTCTTTGTTGCAGAAAGCCATAAATTACCTCATTTGTCAAGAAAGTATTGATTATTTTTACATAGTAGTGTATAATATATCCGATTTGCCAGACGCAAAACGACGTATATTATATTACCGCTCACTGCATTTGCGGTGTACACATTAGCGGTGACAATAATTGTAACATAGTTTAGCGCCATTATCAACCGATTTGTTGAAAATTGGTGTATTAAACCGATGATTCATTAAAGTAGAAACGAGGTGCCAAAATGAAAATTACCAAGGTAATCGCGACGGACACTCAAACCAACGAAAAACAAACATTCACCTTCGGCACAGCTGCCGACGGTCTTGGTGTAGTTACCACGCGTGGCGGACGGCTCAACAATTACTTCGAATTTTGCTTCAAGGAAGATACCGAGTGTAGCCGTGACGTAGAAATGGAATTTTGCATCGATAACGACGAGTACTCACTTGCGCGGCTTCACAACGAGGACGGCACAACGCGTTCCGTACTCAAAAAGATGGTGGACGGTCGCTATCAGGTGGTTGCACGTTCTCGCGCGGTCGAGTTTATCGAGACTATCATTGAAGAGCAGCTCGAGGACTTGCGCAAGTCCAACTACATCAGCAACAAGGCAGTGGAAAACTTCCACGGCGACTTGAAGATATTTGACGAAATACGTATCCTATCCGAAGTGCAGGAAAGCATAGCCCGCGCATCTGCCGAGGCGAAGTCGCTAAAGGACAACGCCATGAAGCGTGTAAAGGAGTACTCCGTCAGCGCAATGACCCCTGCAACCACCGAACAGCTGGAAGCAATAAACGGCGAGCTGGACGGCGTTGCCCGTGACATCAACGTAGCAACGGCACAGCTGGGTGAACTGAAGGCAAAGCAAAACGTGGAGTCCATTCGCGCTGATATTGAAAGAGAGCTGGAGGATTCCCAACAGCAGTACAACAGGCTGATTGCCCGTCAAGAGGACATAGAGGAAGCGAGGAAAACCGTGCAGCTTCGCGACGACGTGGAGATGCTCATTCCCAAGGTGAAAACACTGCGCTCCATTGTGGAACAGCGCGGCGAACACGAAAAGATGCGCTACGCCATCACAAGCGAGCTGGAATGGCAGGAAAACGAGCTTCAAAGCATCAACCAACAGCTGGAAGAAAAGGACCGTCAGTACGCTACGCAACAGGACAAGCGTAGCCGTGTGGAAGCTATCAACAACGAGCTGGCTTACATTGCAACACTGTACGAAAAGAACAAAAAGCTCAACGAAACGCTGCTTGACCTCAACGACAAGGAACAACGCCTATCCGCCGAAAAGGCAATGTACACCAACAAGCTTGACCAGGTGGAAAAGACAATAACGGAAGTGCGCGACAGCCTTGACGCATTCCACATTCCCGCGCGTTCCGTAGGCGAACTGCTTGAAGCGGTGCGTATCGACGTCAAGATTGACGAGGTTACCTCACAAACGGAAAAGCTGGAAAGCGAAATCGCCGTAAAGGAAAGCCAAATTGCCGAAAAGGAAAGCAACCTGGTTGTACAGGTAAAGCGTTTCCGCGCAGTTGCCGAACTGGACGTAGCAGTTACGCCCATCAAGGCTAAGGATACGATATTGCAGGTTTTGGATGCAAAGTATTCCAAGCTGGAATCGATAAATCTGTCGTTAAAGGAAAAACAACGCAACCTTGAACGTGCAATGGAGGACTACAAGTACCGCATACTGCAGCTTGAGCAATCGCGCGCACGCCTGGAAGCGGAACGTGACAAGACAATGCTCCGCAAGCAGGAGGAGTTCAAGCGCGAAGTGTACCTCAACAGTCAAAAGGTGTACAGCGACGACGCGTCCAGTGTGTTTGCGGTAACGGCAAACTTCCACGACCACGAGATTGAAGCGTTAAACCAGGAAATTACTGCACGCAATTTGGACAGAGATTTGCTGCTTGAGCGCGCATATCAGCTGGAAGGCTCCATCAAGGAAATCAAGCGTCATATAGAAATTAACAGCGCGGAAATGGAAACACTCCAGCGCGAAAAGGACAACATCAACAAGCGCTACAACGAGATTGTTACGCAAAACAGCAGCGAAGTGGTGTTCAACTACCTCAAGGCGCTCAACAGCGACAACGGTACCAAATACTTGCTGGATATTCAGTCGGATGCAGTGCGCAGCGAAGCGGAACTGAACGAACTGAAACGCTCCACCGAAACGTCACGCGCCAAGCTGTCCGCATTGAAATCGCGCTTGAAGTATTTGCGCGAAACGCAACAGCAGCTGGACGACACGCGGGCATCAGTGGACACTCTTGTTACCACTAATGACAAGCTCAAGGACGAGCTGACGGACATCGGCGGTAGACTGTCTGCAGGTTACGAGCAGTACAAGGCAGTTACCCGCCAACTGGAAAGTATCGAATCCAAGCTGGACGACGTTCGTGGCGCAATCATGGAAGCAAGCAAGACAATCAAGGTCAACGAGGACCAGATTGCAGCAGCTACGCAAAAGGCGCAAGTTATTGCCGGCGGTGAGGATATCGAACAGGCAATTGCCAACCTCAGATACGAGCTGGGCGACGTGGAAAGCGAACGCAACATGCTTATCGACTCCAAGCAGACGTTGGAAAAGGACATCTTCAAAAAGCGTCTTGAACAGGAAAAGACCAACTGGCTGTACGAATCCAAGTGCCGTGAGTACGACGAGCTGTATCAGGAATTGAAGTTCGAACTCAATCTCAAGGGCTTGGACATCGACAAGATTTCCGAAATGGACCTTGACAACAACGTGGACGGACTGCGCAAGGTTATCACCGAATTCGACACCATGCGCCGAAGCCTTGGGGAAAAGATTGATAATTTGTACTCAATACTGAAAAATCAACCTGCTCCCACCGTTACGCAAGCGGAAATTGATGCAAAACAGCAGGAAATTGACCTGCTTCAAACACGTCAACGCGAGTTGGAGGAAAAGCGCAATCAACAATTTAACGTATATGTTGCGGCAAGCACAGCACGCACCAAGATGAGCGTGGCGGCAGCGGAAGCACGCACATTGAGCAATCTTCGCGAAACGCTTAGCCAAAACGAAATTGTTAACGTGCTCATCAATGACAAAATCAAGTCCATGTTGGACATCGCAACCAAGTACATCAACGCATTTGCAGGAACAAAGGGCAGCTACAAGCTTGTTGCGGACAACTTCACGCTGAAGCTGGGCTTCAACGGAGACGTGATTGCTTACGACGACCTGCCGCAAAACATCAAGACGGCGGTGTACACAAGCGTGATACTGAGCATACCCAACACCGACACGTCCGAAGGCAAATGGCTTGTGTTCGATGAGCGTATCAACATTGACAGAAAGCTGCTGTCCGATATGCTGCTTTCAGTAGACGACGTAAGCTACGTTGTAGGCTACGAAAAAGAGTAAAAATAACGTGTTTAAATACAAAAAAGACTGATTTACACAATCGGTCTTTTTTTCGTTTGCGCGCAATTATTCCTGCATTTTGAGGCGTGAATAAATGATATAAATTTGTCAATATGTATTGCTTTTTTTGTCGAAGTAATGTAATATTTTAATATTAATTTATTTTACACAATAAGCTGATTACATACGGCTTACAAGGAGAATTTATGGCAAAAGAGCCCAAGAAAGTAATCGAATACAACGGCAGTAACAGCGTGTTGGCGCACAAGTGTGAGATAACCGATTTCAAGTCGGACAGCCTCCTCATTGTGGATCAATCTCAGCAGGCGCTGTTTTACAAGGACGGTCAAGTAGAGGGACCTTTTACCGCCGGCAGATACACCTTGCCCACAAGTAACATACTTACATTCCGTCAAAAGTTTGCAAGACTGTTCAGCAGCGACAAGGATAAATTTACCAAATTTTCCTGTGACGTTTATTTCGTAAACACGGTACAGGACGTGCCCATCAAATGGGGTACTCACGACAGGTTTCTTGTAAAGGACCCCGTTTATTCGGAAATAGTAAACGTAGGCGCATACGGTAGTGTAAAGGTCAAGGTGTCCGACCCCACTCGGTTTGTGGTTAGCATTGTAGGTACCATGGGCGAGTACAACCTTGAGCGACTGTCCTACTCCGTGCGTACGGAAATCAACACCGTGCTCAAGACTTACCTGTCGTCAACCATAATCGAGCAAAACACCAGCCTGTTGGAAATTCAACTCAAGCTGATGGAGCTTTCCGCAGCTGTTGAAGGCAAGCTCAACGAACGACTTGCCGATTACGGTATTACAGCGTTGCATTTCAATATCGAGGATATTTCGGTAGACGACGCGTCCAAAGCAAGGCTGTTGGAGGCGCAAAAGATATTTAACATCGAGCGCAATTCGCGCGTGCAAACCAACGCCGACGTCGACCGCCTTGCAAGGATGAGTGAGGCTCAGCTTGTTGCCGATTACAACCGTACGGTCATGATGGGCGAAGCGCAAGCAAGGGCGCGCGCAGCGCAGGGCTACACCTACGCCGACGAACAGCATTGGAAAACGCAACAGGCAATGGCGTCTAACCCCGGGTTTGTACGAGCTGGAACTACGTTGCCCGGCATGGTGCCGCCTCAAGCTGCAAGCGTAACGGAACAGCAGGTGCAAACGGTAACAGACTGCCCCAAGTGCGGTTGCCCGTTACTGGCGCGCACAACAGTTTGCCCCAACTGCGGTTACGACATAGCCGACGAACACAACGACAAATGAAACAGCGTAAACAAGTGCGCGTAAGGGACTTGGTTGTTTACTTTTGGTTACAGCTTGCCTTGCTTGCTACACTGTGGACCGCTTTCGGCGTTACGGTGGGGCTCAACTTGTTGCCTATCCCATGGTGGGCGGTGCTGCTAGTAACGCTGTACCTAGCCTACGCGCCGTTAAGATTTTTCGCCATAGGTTGCGTACTCATGTACAAGGCGTATTCGCCCGTGTCGGGTAGTGGGGTGTGCAGGTTCACGCCAACCTGCTCCACGTATATGGTAATTGCCATCAACAAATACGGGCTTGTGGTGGGCATCTTCAAGGGTATCCGCCGTCTGTTACGGTGCAAGCCACCTAACGGCGGTGAGGATTGGCCTTAGGCTCATACTTTCGCCTCTTGTGTTAAAGAGGACAAATATCGAATTGAAAATTTTATAAGAAAATTATTTATAAAATAAAAAGGAGTAACAACATGCCAAACTTCAAGACATTGACCTGCCCCAGCTGTGGCAGACCGCTGCTTTATGACTTGGATGCGCAAAACGCCGAAGCTCAAAAGATTGTGTGCGACGCTTGCGGAAACGAGTGGGACGTAAGAGCAATCGAGGGCAGAACAGATAGTATTGCTAATGTGGGTGTGTACGAACAGGAAATGAGCGATGCCGCTACTGTTTCCTATATCGACGATTCCGTGTCGGCGTTGGCGTTTTTGGAAAACTATTTCGAAAACTACGAGTGGGACGACTTCAACATGACCTCATCTATGAGTATCCCCACCGTTGACAAGATTGTCGAAAAGCTGATTGTAAAGCAGGGCTCCGTTGCTGCAACATGGCAATTGCAATTTATGTCCATTGCTACACCCTTGCTGAAAAAGGTGCAAGGCTTGCTTATACTTGAAGCGCATTTCTTTGACGAATTTGCCAAGACCGGCGACCCCGCAAACGGATTTATCTATTTCGATTCCTATCAGTCCATTGCAAGAAAGCTTGTTGCTGAGGGCGACAACTTGGTAAAGAAGATGTCCAACGCCATCAAGTACTTCAAAAAATATGGCGGCAAACAGACCGAGCTTGCCGGCATGGAAAAGCAACTGAAGTTTATCCAGGCGCAAATGGCTCAGATAAAGGTTGTCAAGTCCTATACTGAAATGCCGAAATTTGCCAAGGGTGTGGAGCAAAACCGCAAAAGAGTTGCCAGCGAACTTGCACAAAAGGGCATTGATGCCGAACAGGTGTACAAAGACGCAGTAGCCGATTTCGAAACGGACGTTGACCGTCGCGCTTTGCTTGCCAGGTTCGATTCAATCAGTGGCTACAGGGATGCAAATGACTACGCAGACAAGCTGGATATATTCTACAGCTTCAGCTTCGACGAGGGTGTTCTTATCAGATTGGGCGACAAGTACTACATCTTGCGCCGTGTGTCCGCAGCTGCATTTAACCCTGCAACCAAGGGCCCCGAAGAGAGTGAATCCGCTACAGCTGCTCAACAAAGCTTTAGCCTGTTCGAAATAGTGGACAAGGAACCGCAAGCTACACCCAAAGTTAAGAACATCACCAACATCCTCACTACATATGCAGGTTACCTTATCTATATCAAAAATTCCTCCGAGCTGTGCATATTCAATCCTTTTGACGACACCAACGCAGCAGAAACGGTTGTGCTGAGCGCAAAGAGGGGCGATTTCGAGGACGGCAACGGGGATATCAACTTCTTTATCGAGGGCAAGTATCTGTTTGTTACCCGCAAGCTCAAGGCTGTTGTAGCCGAACAAAAGAAAGGTTGCTTTGCCAGCCTGTTCAAAAAGCCCGCAAAGATAAACATCACTACAAGAAACAACTACGAATTGCTTGTGCTGGATATGTCCTGCGGCACTGTTGAAACGGCAGTTCCCGAAATGATTGACATCATGGACAACTTTGACGGACACATCTTCTACACAACGCACGAAGTGGTAGAGGGTATCGGCAAGGAAAAATTCTTCGTTTACAACGCTTTGGACAAGTCCACCAAGGAAGTGCTTGACGCCAACACGGAAATTGTTGACGTAATAGGCGGCAAGGTTATTTACTTCATGTGGACCCCCAACGCGCTTAACAAGGATATGTATGCGCTGGATCTTCACGAGGGTAGCTCCACGTTGCTGGACAGAAACGTATTCGATTACTACAGAAACATCGAGGGTAAAGCTTACTACTTCGTTGGTAACCAAACGGTTAAAACGCTGTACTCCGTTAACACGGACGGCACAGGCAAGATGGAAATCATGCAACATGCCAACAACCTTGGTTCAAGCTTGGGCGTACGCAACGGCTGGCTGTACCTGCAAAAGGGCACCGGCGTTAATGCAGCTATCAAAAAGGTGAGAGCAGACGGTCAAAAGACCATCACGCTGTGCACCCAGTTCAAAAAGCTTATCTGCTTCAAGGACGGCTACGTTTACTACGTTGATGCGCTGGATACATTGCGCGTGGTGCGCGAGGACGGCACAGGCAACAGGGAAGTGCTCAAGTCCGTTGGAAAGATTGTCCACATTTCGAACGACGCCATTTACCTGTTGAAGAAGGAGCGCGTGGGAGTAGTGGACAGCTCCGGCGTTAGCTACCGTTCCAACTCACTGTACAAGGTGGATATCGACGGACACAACCTCACCAAGATTGTATTTGACGTATCTGCTGCTCAAGTCAACGAGTACAACCATGACGAATTTTATCTGTACAAGACCAATATAAAACGCTACAAGATTTCCACCCCCGTTGACAAGGACAACTACAACGAGGAATACGTAGATCGCGAAATCAAGTCGCTTGTGCTGTTCAACACAATTGACGGAAGCTTCACCGACGTGGCTGTATTCGGCAAACCCGTTCGTCCCGATGACGTAACATTCAAGCCCGGCTGCCTGTTCAAGAAGAAGATTACCAAGTCCACAATTGTGGAGGAAGTTCCCAACAAGATTACCTACAGCAGAAAGGGTAAAATGAAGGCGGGCGCTATCGGGGTTGAGCAGTTGACTCAAACCTTGGCGGAAAACGCGAAAAAGTAATTAAACTACTAAATAGTACAAAAAATGGCTGTTTGAAGTGTTCAAACAGCCATTTTTGTTATTGTTCAATTGTAAAACTTGCACGGTGTGCCAATCTAGCGTTCGTTTGGTTGGAGCGTAACCTTGTACAGCTCGCGGTAGCTTGCGCCCTGCTGCCCGAAAACACTTTCGTAAAGCACCACGTCGCAGGCGTAAAAGGGCATGTTGTACACTTTAACGCTCTTGGTTACCTCCGAAAAGGGCAACGTGAAGCTCTTTTTGCGAATGAGCGTTACGTGCGGACGGTATGCGCGGTGTTCCACTTCGAAGCCGCTTGATTCCAGCTTGTCGCCCAGCATGTCGTGCAGTGCAGTTAGCTCGGCATTCTGTCTTAGCTTGGCACACACGATGTCGCTTGCGCGTAGCATTGCAAATTGCGTTACTGCAAGCTCGGGTGCGGGCAAGTGGGCAATTTGGTCCATTGCACTTTGAATATATATCAGGTCACTCGGCTGGACGTTGCCAAGGAAGTGCAGCGTTATGTGAAAGTTGTCCTTTTTGACAAAGTTTCCGCCGCAGCTCAACTCGGCAAACTGATTTTGTGAGCGCTCAAGGTTATCTTTTGTTTTTTGCGGTAGTTCCAACGCAACAAATACTCTCATATTTCACCTATGAGAGTATTGTAGCATAAAATAACATATTTTACAACCTCTCCGTCGTCCTTTCGGTCGACATCTCCTATTGTACGGGGAGGGCTTTGCTTTATAAAATAAAGTAAACATCCAGTAGGGGTGAGAGGTTAGAAACGAGGGAGACGAGGCGCACGCGGCTTGACCGACAGGAGTGTACTAGGCGTACATGACTGAGGACAAACGCAAGTGCAACAATGTATGCCGATGCTTATAATCTCTCACCTTTAGTCTGTTACTTTGCCGATGATTTCCTTGCCCTCAAGGAAGTTGCTGAAGATGGAACCAATTTCCTTGCTGCTGGCATTTACAAAGCAAGCTACCATCATGCTTGGTTCGGCAACGGTGTATTGTCCTTCGTCGAAGTAGTTGGACAGCGCTTTCCAAAATCTTGCTGAGCCCATTGCTTCGTACACGCTGTTGAACATCAGGCTACCCTTGACGTAGGTAAATATTACGTATTCGTTGTCGTTTTTGTATTCGTGCACGGCGCGCATGGATCTGTCCACGTCACCGTAGTAGTTGCTCAACACGTCAACGTAGGATGTGTAGGTCTGTATGCAGCCCATCATGCTTCTGTTGAGAGATTTGCCGCCTGCTGAATCCATGTACAGATAGGTTACGTATTCGCTCAAGCCCTCATCCATCCAGGCGTTGTTTATCTGGTCGTTGCCTATTATGCCGTAAAACCACTGGTGCGCCGTTTCGTGTGCAATTGCCTCCTGGTAGGAGCTTGACCCGCTTGTTATCATTGTCAGGCAGGGGTATTCCATTCCGCCGTAGCAAAAGTCCGTTTCTACCACGCTGTATTGCGCGTAGGGATATTTGCCTACGTTCTTGTTGAGGTAGTCCAGCATTCCAACGGCTGTTGCAAGGCTGGTTTCGGCGTCGGCATCGGCGAAGTAGTAGTAATTTACCTGCGTGTCGCCCACTGTTGAAGTTAGCTTCTTGAAGTTTTGCGACAGTACAAAAGCAAAGTCGCGCACTGCGTTTGCCGAATAGGTGTAGGTTGCTGTGCCGTTTTGCGAACGCGCTTCTTCAAGATTACCTGTGGAGGCAACAATGTAGTTTTCGGGCAGTGTCAGCGAAACATTGTAGTTGGCTACGTCCGTAACAAATGGGTCGCCTACGTTGTAGTAGGGAGATGCGGTGTAGTTGCCGTTGTCGATGTGGCACAGCACGGGGTAAAAGTTGCCCAGGTTAACTGCGTTGTCCGTGTATCCCAGGCGGTGCATGATGTTGGCTAGCGTCACCTCGTAGGTCATCTCCACCGTAACCTTTTGGTCGGGGAACAGCTCCGTGTTCAAGGGAACGGACAGTATGTCCATGTCCTGACCTTCGATGGTGTAGGCAACGGCGGTTCCGTCCACCTTTACGCTGTCAAATGCAATGTCGCCGTAGCTTTTGCCGTTGGGATATGCGCGTGCGACGTACACGTTGGGTACAACGCTATTTGCTGCATCCTCGCGGTATTGGTTTGCGTAAATGTGAAATAAAATCTTAGTAAAGCTGTTTTCACTGCGGTTGGTGAGCGTTACCGTTTGCGTAGCGGACAACACGTGCGCTTGATCGTCGTACGATGCAACAATAGTGTAATTGTCGCCGTTTTTAGTTGCTTGCTTCATTTTGTCGTTTTTGCAAGCGACAAGTGTCAGGCATGCGCATGCAATCAGCAAGCACACAACAAGTAGGATACACAAGATTCTCTTCATTGACTTCTCCCTAAAATATACTTTTCAGTTACAATCTTATGAGAGAGCGCCTTGCTTTATGCGAATAAAACATCTGTAATGCACAATTTGCTGTGTACTTTATTTGCAAAATTATCATATATTGTATATATACCTTTTAATAATGGTGCGGTTATTAGCGGCTAAAAGGCTCTCTTATACTAAATTTTGCTATAAAAGTCAATATTTTACGTCAATAAAAAAATAAAAATCCGTTTTTTCGCTTTTTAAACGTAAAAATTACTGTAATTTTGTTGACTAATAGCAAATTTTTATGGTAAAATCTATCCATTATCAACTGAGAATAGTTAACTCGCCTTAAAATTTTTAAGTTTAACGGCTCCGAAGGTTCTCCAAGGTTGTACGATTAGCTTGAAATTTAATAGTGATTTATGCACTCGGAATGTACGGGCGGGAATTTGCACTTTTTCAGTGAGATAGTGTTACGCCTTGTTGCGGTCCGAGATTTTTTATTTCTCGGTGCATATAAAAAGAAAAACAATATATTATGGAGGAAAAACAATGAAAAAATCTAAGATGATTGTTGCATTGCTTATCGCTCTCATGATGGTATTTACGGTAGTTCTGTCTGCTTGTAACAAAGACAAACATACCCATACTTTCGCACAGGAGTGGAGTAGCAATAGCACATATCACTGGCACAAAGCCACTTGCGAACACACAAGTGAAGTGTCCGACAGAGGAACTCACGAGTTGGATGGCAACAATGTTTGCAAGGTTTGTGGCAGAAACTCGTCATTGGACGAATATCGTAGCTACATTTCTGCTGACCTTGGCGATATCAAAAACGCTATCGGTTCGGTAAGCACTACTGTAGACGCAGCAGTTAATGAGGCTTACAATGCAGGTCTCGAAGCAATTCAAAGCGCAAACACTGTTTCTGCAATCAAATCAGCTTACGACAATGCAAAGAGTGCTATGGTACACTGTGTTCCTTTGGCTAGCGGTATTTATGACTACACAGGTCTGTCCCAAGCTGGTAAGACGGAAATTCTTGGTTTGTTGGAATCTTACGCTGTTCGTACAGGTTTGACAGGCGTTTCTCTGTTTGAAAACGGTTCTTACGTAATGTACAATCCCCGCGTAACTCTCGGTACAGAGAACTACATCACAGGTTACGGCTTCGGTGTGTTGAGTGAAGGTGCTATTACAGCAGATCTTACTTACGAGCAAACTCAAGCTTGGAAGAGATACTATCACTCTCTCAACTCACAAGACCCTGGTGGAATGAACACTCTTAACGATAAGGGCTCTGAAACAGACGACTTCTACAGCTACGTTGCAGCAAGCTATTACACAGTGTTCATGAACGCAACCAAGGACGGTTATGATTGGGTTCCCGAGCTTGCAGCAGGCGAAGTTGAACCTGTTGGCGCATTGAACGAATCAGGTCAAACAAATCACTGGAGATTTGAGATCCGTCAAGGTTTGAAGTACAGCACACTTGGTAAGTATGCAAATGAGTACAATGACCTTGAAGTACAACCCGAAGACTTCATTACTCCGTTCAAACTTTTGCTCAACCAAGGAAACAACTACTATCGCGGTACTTCATTGGCAAATAGCACAGGCGCAAGCACAATTGCTGGTGCAAAGACTTACTACAATGCAACCGCAGGTAAACGTAAAGGTATCCTGACTGAAGAAGAACAGAAATTTGAAGATGTTGTTGGCGTAAAGGTTGTTAAAGAAGGTGACAAGTGGTACTTCGACTATACTCTTGGCGCAAATGTTACAGCTTGGTATGCTAGATACTACATCAGCAGCAGCCTGTATATGCCCATTCCTGCATCTTTCATTGAAAAAGTAGGCGTTGACGCTTACCTTGGTTTCACAACCAACGGAAGTGATTCTCCCGTTGACAACACCTTGTCACTTGGTGCTTACACGCTTGAAAGATGGGATAGCAACCAACAGATTGTTTACAAGAAGAATACTAACTACGTATATTCAGATAGCAAGTATTCTATTGAAGGCGTTCACATCAACATTGTTCCCGGCACACTGACCAATCCTAACCTTGCATTTGAAGAATACCTTGCAGGTCACATTGACGCAGCGTCCATTCCTCAAGATTATCTTGAAGAATATGCTAACAAGCCGGAAACTCGTAGAACAACCGGTAACAACGTGTTCAAGCTTAACATGAACGCTTTGAATGCACAAGACTGGGATTACTTCTTTGGTGCAAACGGTAGTATTACACAAACACCTACGAGCAAACGTTGGGTAGTTGAGCCTGCAATGAGCAATGCTCACTTCCGTAGTGCATTGAGCTTCGCTCTGAACAGAAACGAATTTGGTGTAAACATTGGACGTGTATCTACAGTTAACTACTTCTCAAGTAACTACATGTCCGACCCCGAAAACGGTATTGCTTACAACACAACTGAAGCGCATAAGAGAGCTATCAGTGGTTTGATTAACGACGATACGGATGAAAACGGATATTCACTGGAGCTTGCAAGAGACTACTTCCGTATGGCTATTCAGGAATTGGAAGCTGAAGGACTGTACACTCGTGGCACTCCGCAAAATCCCACTAAGATCCAAATCGAAATTGCTTGGCAGACTCCTAGTAACGAAGAGCAATATCATAAGTATGTAAAACAATACTGGGAAGATGCATTCAACGATGTATCCGTAACAGGCGGTTGCTATCAACTGGAAGTAGTGTTCTGGGTAGGTAACAGCTGGGACGATGTTTACTACAACAAGATGATGGTCGGTCAATTCGACGTTGCATTCGGTTCCATTTCCGGTAACTCTCAAGACCCACTTGGATTCATGGAAGTTTTGTCTGCAAACCAAACCATCTCCGGCGACATGACGTTGAACTGGGCAGTTGATACAAACGATCCTTATGCAGACGTTCTTGTTTACAACGGACTTCTTTGGTCATATGATGCTTTGCATCAATCTACACAACAAGCTACCAAGGTTGTTGGCGGTAAGTTGGTACAATACATTGCACCCGATAACGCTGGATTCGAATTTGACCAAGACAGAGAAAACCTTCTCACAACAATCACCATTGATGTTGCTGACGGTGTTGTAATTGATGAAATCACCTTCCTTCTTTATGGTGTACTTGGCGGTGATGATTACATGAATGTACTTGATGTTATTGGTGACCCCGTTGCCGGTAACGGTACACTTACCTACTCACTGTCTATCTCTGTAGAAGAATTGCTTACACTCGACCCAGGTTACTTTGCCGACTACACATCAATTTTGGTATACGTTTCGTACCATGTACCGGCAGACAACATCGAAGTTGAAGACCTGTTGCTCAAACAATACTCAGTTGAGATTGCAAGCAGCTACGGTTTGTCTACAGTAGTTGAGAATGACGATTCCTTCACAGTAAGCGTAGATATGAAGCTTACTAAGGGCGTAACGATTGATGACATATACTTCACATTCGAGGGTTATACCGAGGATCTTGATTGGGGTTATGTGCTTCTTGAAGACTTCGACGTTACTGAAGGCGAAGGTTACATCACAATTACCTTCACGGTTAGTAAGTCGGCACTTGAAGAATCCGGAATCAGCGGTGAAGTAGTTCCTCATCCGACTCAACAAGGTAAATTTGTAGACCTTTCCGGTTATCAATCTCTCTATGCTTACGTGGTACTTGATGATGCTGGAGAAGTTGAGTTCAATACAGCTTATTGGAATATGGTTCTTGTCCAACCTGCACCTGTACAAGCTGAGTAGAGATAAGTTTTATTAACTTAAAAAGTTTGACAATGTTGCCCGACCCGACTTGTCGGGTCGGGCAACTGACAAACTGACTGTGATGGGCTTAAATAACATTAAGCCTTATCGTTTTATTTAACAATATCCACAATGCAACGAATTTCAATGTGATGTGTGTCACATTGAACTTGGTTACATTGAAAAGGAGAAATACTTATGTGGAAATACATAGCAAAAAGAATATTATTAGCGCTTTTAACAGCTTTTATTATTCTGTCACTGACATTTATATTGATAAAGCTACTGCCGGTACAAAGGTTTTTGGGAACGACAGAACAGCGTACAGCATACTACGAAAATGAAGTACGTTTGGGATATCTGTATTCGTCTGATGCGGAAATAGACGGTATAGACTACGCAGACAAGATAACCTACGATGACGGCTCAGTGAAGTATTACTACAAGACGCCTGTTATGCAGCAGTACTTCAACTGGCTTGGTAATATTGTCACCAAGTGGGACTGGGGTAAGTCCGTGGAGATCAAACCCAACGTGGATGTTACTGTTATCATTGGAGAGCGTATAGGCACTTCAATGAAGCTCAACATCATTTCTGTAATATTCTCGGTACCTATCGGTATTGCATTGGGTATTTGGGCTGCGCTTAAGAAGAACTCGTTGACGGACCATATCATTTCAACAATTGTTATGGTGTTTATAGCATTGCCAGGATTTGTATTGATAACCTTCCTGATGCTGATGCTGTGTTACAGAAACGCTATTCTGCCATCACAGTGGCCCAATCCTACCGACCCGACTTCAAGAAAGGTGTTAGGTTACATATTGCCCGTCTTTTGTCTTTCATTCAGTTCCATTTGCGGTTACTGCCGTTTTGTTAGGGCAGAGCTGTGCGAGGTTATGGAAAGCGAATACCTGCTGCTTGCACGCACCAAGGGCTTAACGCGCGGCCAGGCAATCGTACGCCACGCATTGAAAAACGCAATGGTGCCGATCTTCCCATCCATTATCGCTGAGTTTCTTAGTATCATGGGTGGCTCGATGATTTTGGAGGGGTTGTACGGTATCCCGGGAATCGGCGACTTGTTTATTAAATCAATGTCTGCAAGTGCACCGGACTACAGCGTGCTCTTCGTTGATATGGCAATATTTACTACATTTGGACTGCTTGCGGGCGTGTTGCTTGACATGTCCTACGGATTTATAGATCCTAGAATACGTATGGGGGCGAGATAATATGAACAAACAACAATTTGAACAATTTAACTCCATCCCAAAGGAAAAATTTGCCTTTGCAACGCAGAGCGAAAAGCTTCATGACAAAAAATTAGACACAAAACCCACTACATTTGCGCGTGACAGCTTCAAGCGTTTTTGCAAAAACAAGGCATCAGTTGCGGCATCAATCATTCTTGGTATTATCATTTTGTTGGCCATTTTTGTGCCTGTTTTCTCCTCGTACGGCATTGATAGAGTTAGCGCTGCCGAACGGTTCCTCGAGCCTAAATTGTTCGAGGCAGGTACAGGCTTTTGGGACGGTACGAAAAAGTATACCAATATGGTTTACGACATTGACAATGAAGTTCCTGCGGGAATGTACAAACCTGCCGTGATGAATCTTGTTGTTGACAGCGAACCTGTGTTGTCTAACCAAGCATCAACCTACGGCAGGGGAGGATACGTCATATTTGAAAATCAGACATCAAACGGCTCGACTATCAACATGCTTACATCTGATACTTTTGCTGTTACTGCATCTGGCAACTATTCGGTAACGCTTGACTTCGGTGATACGGATAATGTTGGCGAAAGCAAGCTGGGAGAATACCGCATATACCTGAGTGGTGGCGATGAACCGGTGGTGCTTAGAGATTGGTCGCGTAACTACAGCGACGCTACATTTAACATTAGCAACGCTTTGACAACTGCCAATTTGGATGTGATTGCAAATGCCCGCCTTGTATTTGAACTGAAGTCTGAGGTAAATGTAAATAGCTACATTTTGATAAAAAGCTGTGTGTTTACCGCTAATGAAGGTGTGTCCAATTTGGAGCGTCTGACTACCGTTGGTTTTACTGACGCTACGCAGATGGTGCTGATTGCAAAAGATGAAATGGGTAATTTCCCAGACGGTTACTGGTCCTGCACAGGTAGAAAGGGTGTGTATGCATCGGCTGTATATTACTGCTCCTTCACCTATGACACGTATGCTGCCGTTTACGATCAAACTGAAGTGGTGTATGCGAAGTCGGACCTTGAAAGATTTGAGGCAGAGGGCTTGTGCGAATACGATCCCGCTATCGGCCCCGAATCATTTGTAAGATTATCGGACAAGTGCCCCATTGACAGCATTGTCTCGCAAAAGCTGAATTCCCGTACGGGACAACTGATTGAGGTTACTGCGTTAAGCTACCGTTACAGACAAATGGGATACAGCAAGATGCCTAAATTTATTTTCGGAACGGATAGCAGCGGTATTGACCTGTTTACCCGTATGTTCCAAGGCTTACGCACGTCACTTGTATTGGGTGTTTGTACATTTGCATTCTGTTTTATGTTCGGTCTTGTGTGGGGAGCTATCTCCGGATACTTCGGTGGCGCAGTGGACCTTGCAATGGAACGGTTTACAGATATCCTAGGCGGTGTACCTTGGATAGTGGTTATGACTTTGTGTATCTTGCACCTAGGCAACAACTTCTTTACATTCTTCCTGGCGCTGTGTTTGACAGGTTGGATGGGTACGGCAGGACGTACAAGAACGCAGTTCTATCGCTTCAAGGGTATGGAACACGTATTGGCTGCAAGAACCCTTGGCGCAAGCGACTGGCGATTGATTTTCAAGCACATTTTGCCTAACTCACTGGGTACAATCATTACCTCTGCGGTATTGATGATCCCCAGCGTAATATTCAGTGAGGCAACATTGGCGTACTTGAACCTCGGTTTGCAGGGCGTAGCATCATTTGGTGTTTTGCTGTCCAACAACCAACAGTATCTTCAATCGCACTCCTACTTGATAATTATTCCGTCAGTAGTCATGGCGCTGCTTATGATAAGCTTCAACCTGTTCGGTAACGGCCTCAGAGACGCGGTCAACCCGACATTAAAGGGATCGGAGGGATAATATGGAAAAGAAATTAGAAGTTAAAAATTTAAGAATATCCTTCCGTACCGATGCCGGTAAGGTACAGGCGGTTCGCGACATCAGCTTTGACCTGTACAAGGGCGAAACGCTGGCAATCGTTGGTGAATCCGGTAGCGGAAAGTCGGTTACAAACCGAGCTATTATTGGAATACTTGCCAACAATGGTATGATTGAAGGCGGCGAAATAATTTACGACGGACAGGACCTTGTTCAAATCTCCGAAGAGGACTTCCACAAGCTTCGCGGTGACAAGATTGCAATGATCTTCCAGGATCCCTTGTCCAGCCTTAACCCAATCGTTCGTATTGGACAACAAATGACGGAAGCTATGCTCTTGAAGGGCAAAGCAAGCCAGCGCAATGCAAGAAAGATATTCAACAGTAAGCTTAAGCTGTTGAATGAAAGCATGGACGCGCTGTGCGTTGACGACAAGGTTAAAACGGACGAAAACAACACTAAAGTTAAAACTTTTGACAATTTCTGTATCAACAGCACCAAGCTGGAAAGTCACTACAACGAGATTCACCGTGCTGCGGAAGAATTGAAGGTGGATATTGACGACATTGTCTTCCTCCTTGAAAAAAATCAACACATTGACGTAAAGGGTAAATTAAATTCTTTTGCAAAACGTGTTAACGCCACAATTCACCCCGATATCGTTGTAAAAGACGAGCAGTTGAACTCAATTCTCAACGAGTTGAACTCCCTTGATGTGCACGACAGTGAAAATGTTGTTGATGTCTTGAAACGCTTGGCTAGCCTGCTGGATGTTGCTACACAAAGACCCAAGCCCAACTACTTTACTCTCGGCTACTACATGATGCGTAACCCCACGGCTAACTTGGACGACATGCCCATTGACGAGCTGACGGCTATGACGCGCAAGTACCTTGATGAAGAATTTATGTTGGACTTCATTGCCGAAGGTGCAAAGGGATTGCAATACAGTCATAACAAGTCTATTGCCGCTAAGCGTGAATTGCTTGCAGCTACCGACGAAGTACTTGAATACTTCAGAAACGAAGTTTTGGACAAAAAAGTTTCAACGGAGTATGCAGATTCTCTATCCAAGAAAGTGGAAGAAGCAATCGACAGGCTGGAAGTTGTCAAAAACAGCATAGAGTACACATTTAAGAGCAGCATTCACGCAGCGCTTAAGAAGTACTTCGACGGCGTTGTTAAGAACCCCAAAGAACAAGCCCGTTTTGACAGACAGACAGCTAAACACGACGCTTTGACAGCTAAGGGCAAAACTCCCGATTGGAAAGTTGTACCGGCGGCGTTGTTCGACCTGGAACTTGGCAGAAAGAACATCCGCGCAGTGCTGCACAACCTGAGAGCAAGCTTGCGCCGTGACATTGAAAACGATGCTAGCTTCAACGCTTCTGAAAGGATGGTCGCTTTGATTGACTACCTCAAGGAACAGGCTTCGGCAGTGGTGTACAAGGTTACCCCCAAGATGGCAAAGGCTAAGGCGTTGAAATTGATGGAAGAGGTCGGTATCCCCGAACCCGCCATCCGTTACAGACAGTATCCGTTCGAGTTTTCCGGCGGTATGCGTCAACGTATAGTTATAGCTATAGCGCTTGCGGCTAACCCTGATATTCTTATCTGCGACGAGCCTACAACGGCGTTGGACGTTACAATTCAGGCGCAAATATTGGAGCTTATCAACCGTATCAAGGCGGAACGTAACCTGTCGGTAATATTCATTACCCACAACCTTGGCGTTGTTGCTAACATGGCGGACAGAATTGCTGTTATGTACGCAGGCAAGATTGTTGAATACGGAACAGCTGACGACGTATTCTACGACCCACGACATCCATACACATGGGCGCTGTTGTCCTCCATGCCCGACCTTGACACCAAGGAAAAGCTGGAAGCTATTCCGGGAACTCCTCCCAACATGATTTTCCCGCCCAAGGGTGACGCGTTTGCAGCACGTAACAAGTACGCGATGGAAATCGACTTTGAGCAGCAGCCACCAATGTTTGAAGTTAGTGACACTCACTACGCTGCGACATGGTTGCTGCACCCCAACGCTCCCAAGGTAAAGCCGCCCAAGATTGTAACCGACCGTATCAAGAGAATGCAGAAAAAGGAGGCTGAGACAAATGGCTGAAACTGAAAGAGAAGTATTGCTGTCTGTACAGCACCTTGAACAGTTCTTCAAGCTGGGCAGACGTCAATTGAAGGCAGTAAACGACGTTTCCTTTGACATCTACAAGGGCGAAGTGTTCGGTCTTGTTGGTGAATCGGGCTGCGGAAAGACCACAACCGGTCGTTCCATTATCCGTCTTTACGATATAACAGGCGGATCGGTGTATTTCAGAGATACACGTATTGCTGCCGGCACAAGACGTTACAAAGAAGCAATCAAGCTTGCGGTGGAGCGACTCAAGGCAGAGGTGCGCGAACTGAACAAGCAATGCGCAGAGGAAAAGGCGGGGCTTGGATCGGACGAAGAAAAGGCGCTTGTTGACGCTAAGTACGCCGAGCTTATTAAAAATAAAGAGGACGAATGTAGAGCGGTTATCGACAGGCAAAATGCCGAAATTAAAAAGGCTAAGTTCGACCACAAGTACTGCAACCGCGAATACGCAAGGGCTCAACAAAGAAAAGTAGACGAAAAATATTTGCCGCTAATTGAGCAAGCGGGAAGCGTTGAGCAAAGGGCTGAGCTTGAAAAAGAATACAGGGCTGAACGCCGTTTGGCTGGCAAAGACCGTATCACCAACAAGATGCAAATGATCTTCCAGGATCCTATTGCGTCGCTCGACCCCCGTATGACGGTAAGAGAAATTATCGCAGAGGGCTTGGTTATCCGCGGAATAAGGGATAAAAAGGTTATCGACGAAAAGGTTTACGAGGTGCTTGACCTTGTTGGACTTGTCCCCGAACACGCAGGACGTTATCCGCACGAATTTAGCGGCGGTCAACGTCAACGTATCGGTATTGCGCGCGCAATAGTGTTGAACCCCGAGCTTATCATTGCGGACGAACCTATTTCGGCGTTGGACGTGTCCATTCAGGCACAGGTAATCAATTTGTTGAACGACCTTCGCGACAGACTGGGCTTGACGATACTGTTTATCGCGCATGACCTGTCGGTAGTAAAGTACTTCTCCGACAGAATTGCGGTAATGTACTTCGGTAACCTTGTAGAGCTGACCACAAGTGACGAGCTGTTTGCTCACCCCTTGCATCCCTACACCAAGTCATTGCTGTCGGCAATTCCGGTGCCTGATCCTAACTTCGAGAAGCAACGTAAGCGTATCACGTACAACCCGCTGGCTAGCCACGATTACAGCGTAGACAAGCCGACATTGAGGGAGGTTACCCCGGGACATTTCGTACACTGCAATCAAGCAGAGTTTGATCGGTATCAAGCGGAACTTAATGGACCGACGGATCCAAACGGCGACGGCGCGTCCACTAAAAAGCGCGCAACGGCAAAATCTACTACTGCGAAAAAGTCAATAGCCGCAACAAAAGCAACGAAGTAAACAAAGTAAGTATAATTGTAAAAGGAAGATACAACATTGTCTCTTCCTTTTATTACAACCATCAACAGTGGAAAAGCAGCTCAAGTATACTGGATATTGTAATTTTCAGTAAAAAACGTAAGGAGGTGTGTCAGATGAACGTAAGCGAAAACAAAAAATATAAAGTTAGGGACGCATGGTGGTGGCTGAAGTACCTCGTTTCACTATTGGTTCCTGCAATTTTCGTTGTATTGAGTGTTTGGAAGCAGGGCGCATTTGAAACCACCAACAACAAAGCCTTGCTTGGAATGTTTAGCAACGCCTTTCTCGTATCGGGTTTTTTAACATTATACGTTAGTTCGTTTGTAATTATAATGCATGGCCATGTGTTTGAAAAACTCTTCAACGGACTAAAAAAGCTCATTCTATGGTTAAAGGAAGACCCGATTGATCGCAAATATCACAATTTTCGTAGATACAGGAGAATTGGAAAGGAAAAAACCCTCGATTTTTGGATATGGTATATAAACATAGTCGGCGTGGCATTTCTTGGGATTGCCGGCATATTGTTTGTCTCTTTTATGGCAGCATAGGCGAGTGATATACATTTACTTGACTGAATTGTACAAAAATATTAAAATATAGGTATGAAACAGAAGAAAGCGAATACGACGTCATCCGAAATGCCCGAAACAGCGCAAATGGAGGAGATAAATCCCGAAATAGAGCAAAGTGACTCGGAAGAATTGGGAGAAGAGGCGCTAAAGAATGGTACTAAAGCGCTTAACGCACTACAGCACAATGGCAGACCGTGGCTACCGTACGTCATTAGTTTTGCCGTGCTTGCCGCGTTGACGTTGCTTGTTGCATTGGCTGAGGGTGGATACACTCCAACGGAAACATGGCTGATGTTGGGCAAATGGGGAAGCTCCGTTGCCATATCCGGCGTATTTGGTTTATCAATTGGGCTTTTGGTATGGGTAAGCAACGGTGGAGCATTCGACATTTTTGCTTACGGTGGCAGGATTTTTGTGCGTATGTTTTTCAAAAAGGACGTATTGGACCGCAAATATCCCACTTACTACGATTACCGCGAGTCGCGCAAGGGCAAAAAACGCAGTTATTGGTACTTAGTCATTGTAGGAGCTGTATTTCTAGTGGTGGGTATCATACTGCTTGTAATTGGCAATCAGTTAATGCCCAAACAATAACCTACTAATCACGTCAAGAGAGAAGAAAATTCTCTCTTTTTTTATTACTTTATTAAAAATAATAATTTATTTAGGTTGATGTTAAGTTGATAAAAAAAAATTAAAAAAACTGCTAAAAATGCTGTGTTTTTGTTTGACAGGGTATTGATTTCCGTGTTAAAATAGGTAAGCTGCGAAAAAAGGGGCTGACGCGCAAGGTTACTGAGATAACAGAAAACTTGCTGCCGACCCAGCAATGTCACGAACATTGCGACCGAACAAAATTTTAATGCAGTATCAGGCGTTAAGTGAATTCGAAACTCATACTGGCGCAGATATTTTCCAAGCAAATTCAGTTTGCTTTATTAAAAGCCGCAGCAGGAAACACACGGCGGTGTTGTTACCAAAAGGCGTTCGGACAATAAAACAAAAAGGAGAAAAAAGAATGGCAACACAAAGAATCAGAATCAAACTTAAATCCTACGACCACAACCTTGTTGATCTTGCTTGCACAAAGATTGTAGAAGCAGCTCAAAAGATGGGTAGTAAGGTATCCGGTCCTATCCCCCTTCCTACGGAAAAGGAAATAGTAACCGTGCTGCGTGCAACACACAAATATAAGGACGCACGCGAGCAATTCGAACTTAGAACTTACAAACGCTTGATTGACATCTACAGCCCCAACGCAAAGACGGTCGATTCACTCACGAAGCTCGACCTCCCCGCAGGCATTGATATCAAAATCAAGCTGTAACTAAATAAATACGGAGGTGAACTTTATCTATGAATAAAGCAATCATTGGTAAAAAGTTGGGAATGACACAGGTGTTTCTCAACGACGGAACGATGGTTCCGGTAACGGTAATTCAAGCAGGTCCCTGCACGGTAACACAAGTAAAAACCTTGGAACGCGACGGTTATCAAGCTGTTCAACTCGGTTTTGAGGAGGTGCCCGAAAGAAAGCTCACCAAGCCCGAGCTTGGTCACTTGAAGGCAAGCGGTGCAACAGTTAAGCACCTTCACGAGTTCAAACTTGAAAATTCAACTCTCGAAGTTGGCGCAAAGGTTGAAGCCGACGTGTTTGCAGCAGGCGAATTTGTTGACGTAACAGGCGTAACAAAGGGACACGGTTTCACAGGCGTTATCAAACGCTGGAACCAACACAGACTTAAGGAAACCCACGGTGTGGGCCCTGTTCACAGAGAAGTAGGTTCAATGGGTCCCATCTCTAGCCCCTCACGCGTAATGCCCGGCAAAAATCTTCCCGGTCACTACGGTGTAGAACAAGTAACAGTGTTAAATCTCTCAGTAGTAAAAGTCGACAAGGAGAGAGGCGTGCTGCTCGTTAAAGGTGCAGTACCCGGCGCAAAGAACAGTATCGTATACGTTCGCAACGCCGTAAAGAAATAAGGTGAAAGGAGGAAAAAACAATGCAAGTAAAAGTTTACAATACCGAGGCAAAAGTAGTCGGTTCACTCGAACTTAGCGAAGAAGTATTCGGTTGCGAATACAATGAGCCTCTCATTCACCAAGCAGTAGTTGCTTACCAGGCAAACCAAAGACAAGGCACCAAGTCCGCTTTGACCCGTACTGAGGTTCGCGGCGGCGGTATCAAGCCTTGGAGACAAAAGGGTACAGGCCGTGCACGTCAAGGTTCTATCCGCGCTCCGCAATGGATCAAGGGTGGCGTTGTATTTGCACCGAAGCCGAGAGACTTCCGCAAAAAGCTCAACAAGAAGATGAAGGCACAAGCATTCCGCAGTGCAATCAGCTACAAGGTTGCCAACAACGAACTTGTAGTAGTGGACGAAATCAAGCTGGCTGCTCCCAAGACAAAGCTTGTTGCTCAAATCCTTAAAAACTTCAGCTTCGACAAGAGAACACTGCTCCTCGTTACAGGCGAAAGCGCTGACGTTGTTAGAGCAGGTGCAAACATCGAAAAGCTGACAGTTACGGACGCTCTTCTTGCTAACATCTACGAACTTGTATCTAACTACGCAATCATTGCAACAAAAGATGCAATCCAGAAAATTGAGGAGGCATATTCACTATGAATTCCTACGATATAATCAGACGTCCCGTATTGACGGAAAAGAGCTACGCCGGCATCCCCGCAAAGACTTACACTTTCGAAGTTGCAAAATCTGCTAACAAGGTGGAAATCAAGCGCGCGGTTGAAGAAATCTTCGGCGTAAAAGTGGAACACATCACAACAGCTACCGTAAAGGGTAAGCTTAGAAGACAGGGAAGAAGCCAAGGCTACACTCCCGACTGGAAAAAGGCAACCGTTCGTCTTACTTCCGACAGCAAGGCAATCGAGTTCTTCGAAAGTCTGTCCTAATAACGGAGGATTACTCAAATGGCTATTAAGAAATATAAACCTACATCTCCCGCACGCCGTTTCATGTCTGTTTCGACGTTCGAGGAAATAACAACGACAACTCCGGAAAAAAGCCTTCTTGCTAAAAACAAGAAGACGGGCGGACGTAACGCAAGCGGACACATCACCGTTCGTCACATCGGCGGCGGCAACCGCACCAAGTACAGAATCATCGACTTCAAGCGCGACAAGAGCGTACCCGCAAAGGTTGCTACAATCGAATACGACCCCAACCGTACGGCTAACATCGCATTGCTGCACTACGCAGACGGCGAAAAGAGATACATTCTCGCACCCGTTGGTCTCAGTGTTGGCGACACAGTAGTGGCAAGCCCCGACGCGGACATCAAGGTTGGTAACAATCTTCCCCTTGAAAACATCCCCGTTGGTACAATTGTTCACAACATCGAAATGAACCCCGGCAAGGGCGGTCAAATTGCAAGAGCAGCAGGTATCTTTGCTCAATTGATGGCAAAAGAAGGCAAGTACGCAACACTGCGTATGCCCAGTGGCGAAATGAGACTTATTCTCTTGAAGTGCCACGCAACAATTGGACAAGTTGGTAACCTTGACCACGAAATCATCAGTATCGGTAAAGCAGGCAAGAAGCGCCACATGGGTGTTAAGCCCACCGTTCGCGGTAGCGTAATGAACCCCTGCGATCACCCCCACGGTGGTGGTGAAGGTAAGTCGCCTATCGGACGTCCCGGTCCTGTAACTCCTTGGGGTAAGCCCGCACTCGGTTACAAAACGAGAAAGCACAAGAAGGCAAGCGACAAATTTATTATTAAGCGTATCAACTAATCGGAGGAAAGAAAATGAGTAGATCGATTAAAAAAGGACCTTTCGTTCAAGCTAAGCTACTTAAGCGCGTTAGAGAAATGAACGAAAAAGGCGAAAAGAAAGTTTTGAAAACATGGTCGAGAAGTTCTACAATCTTCCCCGATTTCGTAGGACACACGATAGCAGTACACGACGGCAGAAAGCATGTCCCCGTATACATCACGGAAGACATGGTTGGTTTGAAGCTGGGTGAATTTGCGCCCACGAGAACATTCAAGGGTCACGCAGGCAGCAAGACCAGCGGTGGCAGATAGGAGGAAAAACGAATGGCTACAAGAAGTAAAGCAAAAGCCCTTGTTCGTGCAGAAAACAAGGACCGTCGCCCCAAGGCGATAGCAAAGTACATCCGTATATCCCCCTCTAAGGTTCACGTAGTGCTTGACCTTATCCGCGGTAAAAACTACACGGATGCCGTTGCAATTTTGAAAACAACACAAAAAGCCGCTTCCGAGCCGGTACTTAAGTGCCTCAACTCCGCAGCAGCTAACGCAGAAGTAAACCTCGGCATGAACAAAGACACTCTCTTTGTTGCAGAATGCTTTGCAGACCAAGGACCTACGCTGAAACGTATGCAACCCGTTTCTCGCGGCAGAGGATACCGTATCTTGAAACGTACAAGTCACATCACAGTGATCTTGGACGAGAGAGCGTAAGGGAGGAATGAATTATGGGACAAAAAGTTAATCCGCATGGACTGAGAGTAGGCGTAATTCAAGACTGGAATGCAAAATGGATTGCAGACAAAAAGAATTTCAGCAAATACATCAAGGAAGACGACGTTATTCGTACGACCTTGAAGAAAAAGTACTTTCAAGCAGGCATAAGCAAAATAGTAATTGAAAGAAGCGAAGGCAAAGTAACAGTGGATATCCACACGGGTCGTCCCGGTGTGTTGATTGGCAAGGCAGGCGCAGGCGCTGAAGAAATCAAGGCAGCTGTAGCTAAGCTTGTTGGTGACAAGGCAGTAGCTGTCAACATCATCGAAATCAAACGCCCCGACATGGACGCTCAGCTTGTTGCAGAAGCAATCGCTGCACAACTGGAAAAGCGTGTATCTTTCCGTAGAGCAATGCGTCAATGCATGGGTAGAGCAACCCGCAGCGGCGCTAAGGGAATCAAAACGATGGTTAGCGGACGTCTTGACGGCGCTGAAATCGCACGTACGGAACAGTACCACGAAGGTTCAATCCCTCTTCACACACTTAGAGCAGATATCGATTACGGTTACGCAACAGCGTTGACAACATTCGGTATCATCGGCGTTAAGGTGTGGGTGTACAGAGGAGAAATCCTTCCCAAGAAGAAAAAGACCGCAAAAAAGGAGGTAACTGAATAATGTTAATGCCTAAAAGAGTAAAGCATCGCCGTCAATTCCGTGGCAGAATGAAGGGCGAAGCGCACAAGGGCAATAAGGTTGCTTACGGCGAATTCGGTCTTCAGTCATTAGAGTGCGGCTGGATTACCTCCAATCAAATAGAGGCAGCCCGTGTCGCAATGACGCGTTTTATCAAGCGTGGCGGTAAAGTTTGGGTGGACATCTTCCCCCACAAGCCCGTAACAAAGAAACCCGCAGAAACAAGAATGGGTTCAGGTAAAGGTTCTCCCGAATATTGGGTGGCAGTAGTAAAACCGGGCAGAGTTATGTTCGAAATTGCAGGTGTCAGCGAAGACATCGCAAGAGAAGCTCTGCGTCTGGCTAGTCACAAACTTCCCGTTAAGTGCAAGTTTGTGAGAAAGGTTGACGAGGTGAATGCAGATGAAAGCAAGTAATGTACGCGAACTTACTACAAAAGAATTGGAAGCAAAGCTCGCCGATTTGAAAAAAGAGCTGTTCAACTTGCGTCTATCTCACGCAACCGGACAACTCACTAACCCCCTAGCGCTCAACAATGTCAAGAAGGACATTGCAAGAGTTAAGACGGTGCTCCGCGAGAGAGAGCAAGCCGCAAATGCGTAGGCGGAGGTAAGAAAAAATGGAAAGAAACAGTAGAAAAGAAAGAGTTGGCATCGTAGTATCCGACAAGATGGACAAGACGATTGTCGTAGCAGTAGTAAACAAGTACAAGCACCCTCTTTACAAAAAGACGGTTAGTACTACCAAAAAATATAAAGCGCATGACGAAAACAACGAATGCGGAATCGGCGATACAGTAAGAATCGTTGAAACCAGAAAGCTTAGTAAAGATAAGAATTGGCGTTTGTTGGAAATTGTCGAAAGAGCTAAGTAATAGGAGGACAGTACAGTGATTCAACCACAAACAAGACTTAAGGCTGCTGACAACAGCGGCGCAAAAGAACTTATGTGTATCAAGGTACTTGGCGGTTCCTTCCGTAAGTTCGGCAATATCGGCGACGTAATCGTTGCAAGCGTAAAAAGCGCAAACCCCGGCGGAGTTGTCAAGAAGGGCGACGTCGTCAAGGCAGTAATAGTTAGAAGCGCATTCGGTATCAACCGCAAGGACGGCACGCACATCCGTTTCGACGACAATGCAGCCGTAATTATCGACGCGCAAAAGCAACCCAAAGGCACACGTATTTTCGGGCCGGTAGCAAGAGAGCTTCGTGAAAAAGATTACATGAAGATTGTAAGCCTTGCTCCGGAAGTACTGTAAAGGAGGTCTATAAACATGGCTAGTATGAATGTTAGGTCCGGCGATACAGTCGAAATCATCGTTGGCGACGTAGACAGTCGCGGTAAGCGCGGCAAGGTAATTGTTGCTAACCCCAAAACCAACAGAGTAGTTGTTGAGGGTCTCAACCTGGTTACCAAGCATCGCAAACCCCGTTCGGCGCAGGAACAGGGCGGCAAGTTCGAACAACCCCGTCCGATAGACGTATCAAACGTCGCGCTCGTTTGCCCCAAATGTAACGAAACAACGAGAGTTGGTCACGTTCTTGGAGAAAACGGTAAATATCTACGCGCTTGCAAAAAATGCGGTGCAGTAATTGACGCAAAAGCTGAGAAAAAGCAAGCAAGAACAGCAAAGGCTAAAACTGCTCCCAAGAAAAGTAAAAAATCACAAGCCGAAGCTGAATAAGGAGGAACAAAATGGCTACAAAGAAAGCAGCTGCTGAAACAAGCGCACAACCGATTGAATGCAGATTGAAGACATTGTACACTGAAACGGTAGTTCCTCAACTCATCAAAGAATTCGGTTACACAAACATTAACGAAGTTCCCCGCCTGGAAAAAATCGTCATCAACGCAGGTCTTGGCGATGTAAAGGACAACAGCAAGTCCTTCCAGTTGGCGGTAGAAGAACTCAAATCCATCTCCGGACAAAAGCCCCTCGTTACTAACAGTAAGCTGAGCGTTGCTAACTTCAAGGTTAGAAAGGGCATGGCTGTCGGAGCTAAAGTAACTCTTCGCGGCGAACGTATGTATTCGTTCTTCGACAAGTTGGTAAGTATCGCACTTCCTCGCGTACGCGACTTCCGCGGTGTAAACACCAACCTTGACGGACGCGGCAACTACACGCTGGGTATTCGCGAACAACTTATCTTCCCCGAAATCGTCTACGACCAAGTAGAAAAGACCAGAGGTTTTGACGTTACGTTCGTAACCACTGCTAAGACGGATGCTGAAGGTAAAGCGCTACTCAAGTATTTGGGTATGCCCTTCAGAGCTTAAGCTAAGAGGTAATAGATATGGCAAAGAAAGCAATGATAAACAAACAACAAAGAACACCCAAGTATTCCACTCGCGGATACACCCGTTGTTCTATCTGCGGCCGTCCCCACTCGGTTTTGAGAAAATACGGCATTTGCAGAATTTGTTTCAGAGAAAAAGCGTACAAGGGTGAAATTCCCGGCGTTAAAAAAGCAAGTTGGTAAAAAGGAGGAAATTACAAATGGTTGTTACAGATCCTATTGCTGATATGTTAACTCGTATCAGAAACGCTATCACAGCTAAACACGCCGACGTAGAAATCCCCGCTTCAAAGACGAAGAAAGCCATCGTAGATATTCTTCTTAACGAAGGCTATATCGCTAGCTACGAAGTAGTCGAGCATGAGCTTCAAAACTCCATCAAGATTACTTTGAAGTACGGCTACAAAGGCGAAAGAGTTATAACCGGTTTGAAACGTATATCCAAGCCCGGCTTGAGAGTTTACGCAAAGAGCGACGAACTCCCCAAGGTGCTTAACGGTCTTGGAATTGCAATCGTGTCCACAAGCAAGGGCATTATGACGGACAAGCATGCTCGCAGTCAAAACCTTGGCGGCGAAGTGCTGGCGTATGTATGGTAAGGAGGTAGGATATGTCAAGAATTGGTAAAAAACCTATCACTTTGCCCGCTGGCGTTACCTTCAATTTCGAAAACGGCGTTGTAACCGTTAAGGGCGCAAAGGGAACCTTGACCCGTCACATTGAAGAGGAAAAAATCGGCGTAGAAGTTAACGGAACAGTTGTTACGCTAACCTGCCCCGAAGACGCAAAGAGCGACGTACAGGCTAAACACGGTCTTTACAGAGCATTGGTTGCTAACATGGTAAAGGGTGTATCCGAAGGCTTTACGAGAAACCTTATCATCAACGGCGTTGGTTACAAGGCAGCCGTTCAAGGTAACAAGCTCGTGCTTAACATCGGTTACTCACACCCCATTGAAGTTGTTGCCCCCGAGGGAATCACCTTTACATGCCCCACACAAACGGAAATCACCGTTGCAGGCATCGACAAGGAACTGGTTGGACAAACAGCTGCAAATATCAAGGCTAAACGTCCTGTCGAGCCTTATCACGCTTACGGCGTACGCTACAAGGAAGAAACCGTAATCATGAAAGAAGGCAAGAAGGCAGGTAAGTAAGGAGTGTAGATTATGATAAAGAAGTTAAACAAAAATGCAGACAGAGTAGTCCGTCATGCAAGAGTAAGAAAAAAGGTATTCGGCACAAGCGTTAAACCCCGTCTTTGCGTATACCGCTCAACCAACTACATCTACGCTCAGGTTATCGACGATATCAACGGAACAACGCTTGCAGCATCCAGCAGCCTTGCTTTGAGAGCAGAGCTCACAGGCAAGAGCAAGACGG
Organism: Clostridiales bacterium; assembly: GCA_022508345.1. Classification (GTDB taxonomy): domain Bacteria; phylum Bacillota; class Clostridia; order Christensenellales; family CAG-314; genus Fimimonas. The sequence goes on from JAFLVK010000001.1 coordinate 674,612, forward strand.
AAGCAGCAAAGCTTGTAGGACAAGATGTTGCTAGCAAGGCATTGAAGCTCGGTTTGAGTGAAGTAGTGTTTGACCGTGGCGGTTACATCTACACAGGTAGAGTAGCAGCTTTGGCAGACGGCGCAAGAGAAGCCGGACTTAAATTCTAATCGGAGGTTGGACTTATGGAAAACGTACAAGAAGTTGAAGTTGTAGCAGTAGACGCGCAACAAGAAGTTCAACAAGAAGCCGCTCCCGCAAGAGAGCAACAACAAAGACGCAACTTCCGCGATAACCGTCCCGACAGAAAGGGCGGAAGACGCAACAATCGCGACAGAGTTGAAAGAGAAGACGACGGTCTTATCAAGAAAACCGTTTCCATCAACCGCGTAACAAAGGTTGTTAAGGGCGGACGTACAATGCGTTTCAGTGCGCTAGTAGTAGTTGGCGACGGTAAAGGTAGCGTAGGTATCGGTATGGCTAAGGCGGCAGAAGTTCCCCAAGCTATCGAAAAGGCTAACCTCAGAGCTAAAAAAGCAATGGTCAAGATTGCTTTGGTAGACACAACAATCCCCCACGAAACAATCGGTGTGTTCAGCAAGGGTCATGTACTCATGATGCCCGCTCAACCCGGTACCGGTGTTATCGCAGGCGGTCCTGTAAGAAACGTATTGGAAGCAGTTGGTATCAAGGATATCCGTACCAAGTCGTACGGCTCCAACAACCCCATCAACTGCGTAAAGGCAACCTTCAACGGACTTAAGAGTCTTCGCACTCGCGAGCAAATTGCTGCATTGCGCGGCAAGAATGTTGATGAAATTTAAGGAGGTTAATTACAATGGCTAAAACTAAGAAAAATGAAAATCAACCTCTTTACATCAACGGCAGATTCGTAGTAGAAAAAGAACTGCCTGCTAAACCCGCTAAGGGCACAACCCCTTACGAGCAGGCTACAGGCAAGCTACGCGTAACTCTTGTAAAGAGTACTCTTGGTTGTCTCAAGGATCAACAGGCAACGGTACGCGCTCTCGGTCTCACAAAGATCCGTACGAGCAACATTTTGCCCGACAATGCTGCAACACGCGGCATGATCTTCAAGGTAAAGCACCTTGTTGCTGTTGAGGAGGTCAAATAACATGAGAATACATTCAATTCAACCGGCTGTCGGTGCCAACACAGCCGAAAAAAGACTGGGTAGAGGTATCGGAAGCGGCCTCGGCAAGACAAGTGGCAAGGGCCACAAGGGTCAATGGGCTAGAAGCGGCGGCGGAGTGCGCCCTGGCTTCGAAGGTGGACAAACCCCCATTGCAAGACGTCTTCCCAAACGTGGTTTCAACAATAAGTTCAGAGTCGAATACGACGTCGTAAACGTGGAATCTCTCAACGTGTTCGAAAACGGCACAGTAGTTACCCCCGCATTGCTTGCAGAAACACGCATTGTTAACGGCAAGAAGGGCGGCATTAAGGTTTTAGGCTCAGGACACCTTACCAAAAAGCTTACTGTTCAGGCAGATAAGTTCTCCGCTTCGGCAAAAGCTGCCATCGAAGCGGCTGGCGGAGTTGCAGAGGTAATCGAATAATGTTTGAAACCATCAGAAATGCCTTTAAGATAAAGGACGTACGTAACAAAATTTTTATGACAATCCTGTTTGTCATCATTTTCAGACTCGGTTGTTATATTACAGTTCCCGGATTGTCCGCTATTTCTTTTGAAAGCGACAACATGAGCATCTTCGGTCTGCTCGACTCAATAACGGGTAGCGCGCTCAGTCAGGGTACTCTCTTTTCTCTCGGCATTTCACCGTACATCAATGCATCAATTATCGTGCAGTTGTTGACGGTCGCTATCCCTGCTCTTGAAAGAATGAGCAAGGAAGGCGATGAAGGTAGAGAAAAAATCAACAAAATTACCCGTTGGGTAACTTTGGTTTTGGCAATTCTTCAAGCAATAGCAATCTTCCTCCCGCTTAAAAATCAGTACGCAGAAAGCTACATCAACACAGCTTGGCTTGGTGCTCAGTACTCAAGTTTCTTTGCATCAACAGGCGGTCAATGGATCATGGGTATCTACATTGTAGCTGTACTTGTTGGCGGCAGCATGCTGTGCATGTGGATTGGCGAACGTATCACCGAATACGGCGTATCAAACGGTATTTCCATGCTGATTTTCGTTGGTATTGTAGCTACAGCAGCACAAAACCTGTTCACAACATTTGCAAACGGCTACTGGGTTGAAGCAGTTATCTTCCTGGTAGGTCTCATCCTTGTGTTCGGCTTCATCGTATGGGTTGACGGCGCAGAGAGAAAGATTAAAGTTCAGTACGCTAAGCAAGTAAAGGGCAACAAGATGTACGGTGGTCAATCCACGTTCATCCCCATCAAGGTTAACGCAAGCGGCGTTATGCCCCTGATTTTCGCGTATGCTTTGCTGTCCTTCCCCACAATGCTTATCCAAACATTCTGGTCGGAATCGGGCTTTGCTAAGTGGTGGGCTACCTACATGACGGCTACAAACGGTCACTGGGTAGGAACGCTGGTTTACAACGTAGCACTTGCAGTACTGATATTTGTGTTTGCGTACTTCTATTCGCAAATTCAGTTTAACCCTGTGGAAATCTCCCGTAACATCCAAAACAACGGTGGTTTCGTAACAGGTATCCGTCCGGGTAGAGAAACGGCAGAGTATCTTGCTAAGGTTGTAGCGCGTATCACGCTGTGGGGCGCAATCTTCCTTGCAATCATTGCTTTCGTTCCGTCAATATTGTTCTCCATCCCCGGCTGGGCAGGTATGAACACTGCTTCGAAACTGGTAAGCAGCTTCAGCGCGACAGGTATGTTAATCTGCGTATCCGTAGCGTTGGAATTCAACAAAGCATTGGAAAATCAAATTCTGATGCGTCATTACAAGGGTTTGCTTGGTTCAAACTCCAAAGGATTTTTGAAATAATATGAACATAATTCTCTTGGGCGCGCCCGGTAGCGGCAAAGGCACCATGGCGCAAAAACTCACAAGTGAACTAAAGATTCCGCAAATTTCGACAGGCGATATCTTCCGCAAGAATTTGAAGGAGGAAACGCCTCTCGGTTTGCAAATAAAAGACATTTTGGCCAGCGGCGGTCTTGTTCCCGACGAGATCACAATACAAATCGTCAAGAACAGGCTCGCCGAGGCAGACTGCGCAAATGGTTACATTTTGGACGGCTTCCCCCGTTCTATTGCTCAGGCAGAGGCGCTGGACGCTTTCCAAAATATCGACTGCGCAATCAATCTTGATGTAGACAAGGAAACTGTTGTAAAACGTCTTTCCGGTCGCCGTTTCTGCCCCGATTGCAGCGGTACTTTCCACATATCCACGCTTACGCACGCAACCAAATGCCCCAATTGCAGTGGCAAGCTCATTATTCGTCCTGACGATAGCGAAGCAACGGTGCGTGACAGACTCAAGGTGTACGAGGAAAACACTTTCCCCCTCATTGAGTACTACAGAAGCCGTGGCAAGCTGGTAACGGTGAACGGATCCGGAACGGTAGAAGAAGTTTACGAGAGAATTGTCCAAGTGTTGCACAGATGATTACGATTAAGTCGGACGCGCAAATATCCTACATGCGTCATGCAAATCAAATCGTAAGGGATACTCTGAATTTACTGAGAGATCACACCAAGCCCGGTGTGTCCACGTACGAACTCAATCGCCTAGCGCACGATTACATTGTGTCGCAAGGAGCAGTACCGAGCTTTTTGAACTATCACGGCTTCCCCGCAAGCATATGCGTGTCGGTGGACTGCGAGGTGGTGCACGGTATTCCCTCCAAGAAGAAAATATTGCAGGAGGGTCAAATAGTTAGCTACGACTGCGGAGCAATCTTCAACGGCTGGCACGGCGATGCGGCACGAACGGTTGCGGTGGGGCTAATCAGCCCCGAATGTCAACAGCTGATTGACGTGACGGAGCAATGCTTCTTCAAGGGTGTTGAGAGTATCGTTGCGGGAGTAACCCGTTTGGGAGATCTCGGACACGTAATACAAGAGTACGCCGAAAGCTTCGGCTACGGTGTAGTAAGAGAACTTGTCGGACACGGTATTGGCAGAGAAATGCACGAAGAACCCGACGTTCCCAATTTCGGGACGGCAGGGCGCGGCATCAGGTTGTCGGAAGGAATGACGCTGGCAATCGAGCCCATGATAACCATGGGCACGGAGCGTGTGGACTTTTTGGAGGACGGTTGGACGGTGAAAACCCACGACCGCAAGCCTGCTGCCCACTACGAAAATACTATTGCTATTACAAGCAACGGCATAGAAATACTGAGTTTGTAAGCGCATACATCGCTGTATGCGGGCTACGTGCGTCCACTGCTTCAGTCGTGTACGTCTAGTACACTCCTGTCAGACAGTGTCCACCAGTTACCCACCTACCACGCGTCTGCACTTACAAACAAGCTAGTATGGAGACATTATCGTATGAATAATGAAATAGGCATAGGAGCTGTGGTGCTATCCACACAGGGCAGGGACAAGGGCATGTACTTTGTCGTTGTAGCTGTGGGCGCAGGCGTTGTGTATCTTGCGGACGGCGGCATGAGGAAGCTCAACGCCCCCAAGAAAAAGAACGTCAAGCACGTATCTCATAGCGGTGCAGTACTTGATGGCATTGCTGTGAAGCTCCACGAAGGCAAAAAGGTGTTCGATAGCGAAATTAAGAGCGCATTGAGACAGTTCAACCAACAATAAGGACAGGAGAAACAAAATGTCAAAAGACGATGTAATCGAGGTAGAAGGCGTAGTAGTAGAAGCGCTTAGAAACGCAGAGTTTCGCGTGCGTCTCACCAATAATCACGAAGTAATAGCTTACGTTTCCGGTAAACTTCGTATCCACTCAATAAGGATACTTCCCGGTGACGCAGTAAAGCTGGAAATGAGTCCCTACGACCTTACCAAGGGGCGCATTGTGTGGAGAACGAAAGGTAATCAACAGTAAAAAATAACACTACACAGCGGAACACCCCTGTGTCAAGGAGGAGAAAATGAAAGTAAAACCGTCAGTAAAGCCCATGTGCGACAAGTGCAAGGTTATCAAACGTAACGGCAAAGTTATGGTTATTTGTTCCAAATATCCCAAACACAAGCAACGCCAAGGCTAAAGGCTCGTTGCCTGTGTTGCGGTATGCTGAACTCAGGCTACAATCACGCTTGGATATCATTGAAACATCATTCCACATAGGCTTTCAATTTTATCGGCGTGTAAATATACAACAAATTACAAATCATATTCAAATTTTAACAAGGAGAAAATCAAATGGCTCGTATTTCCGGTGTAGATTTACCCAGAGAAAAACGTATTGAAATCGGTTTGACCTACATTTACGGAATCGGACGTACAACTGCTAAGAACATCTTGGCAGAAACCGGCGTCAATCCCGATACGCGCGTCAAGGACCTTACCGAAGACGACATATCCAAGATCCGTGACTGTATTGAAAAGGAATATCACGTAGAAGGTGACCTTCGCCGTGAAGTTTCCATGAATATCAAGAGACAAATAGAAATCGGCTCCTACCGTGGAATCCGTCACCGTAAGGGACTCCCCGTACGCGGACAATCCACGAAACAAAACGCTCGCACCCGCAAGGGACCCAAGCGTACTGTTTCTCGCGGTAAGAAGGCTAAATAAGGAGGCTAAATAAAATGGCAGGAAAGAAAATTGTCAAGAAAAGAAGAGACTTAAGAAAGGTTGACAAAGGACAAGTACACATTCACGCTTCCTTCAACAACACAATTGTAACTTTTACCGACTTGAACGGTAACGCTCTCACTCAATGCAGCTCCGGCGCACTTGGTTTCAGAGGTTCCCGTAAGAGTACGGCTTTTGCTGCTCAACAAGCTTGTGAAACGGCTGCTAAGGCTGCTAAGGACATGTACGGCATTCGCTCTGTAGAAGTGTACGTAAAGGGTCCCGGTCAAGGACGTGAATCGGCTATCCGCGCTTTGCAAACAGCTGAAATCGACGTTACGCTCATTCGTGACGTAAGCCCCATCGCTCACAACGGTTGCCGTCCGCCCAAGCGCAGAAGAGTATAGTTAAAGGAGAATTATCATGGCAAGAAATACAAGTGCAGATTGCCGTCAATGCAGACGTGAAAAATGCAAGCTGTTTTTGAAGGGCGACAGATGCTACACCGACAAGTGTCCCGTTACAAAGCGCGGCAAGATCCCCGGTGTGCACGCCGACAGCAGAAAGAAGGTTACCGAATACGGTCAACAGCTTCGTGAAAAACAAAAGACCAAGCGTATTTACGGTCTTCAGGAAAAGCAATTCCACAAGTACTACGAGGAAGCTGAACGTCTCAAGGGCGTTACAGGCGCTAACATGCTTATACTGCTTGAACAAAGACTGGACAACGTAGTTTACCGTCTTGGTATCGGCGTATCCCGTAGCCAAGCTCGTCAGTTCGTTAACCACGGTCTTATCACCGTTAACGGCAAGCGCGTAACAATCCCCAGCTACCAAATCAGAGTAGGCGACGTTATTTCCATTAAGGATAACAAGCGCGAACAACCCTTGTTCGTGGAACTCAAACAATCCAAAAAGCCGGGCAACATCCCTCAATGGTTGGATTTTGAACCTGCTGAACTTACAGGTAAAGTACTTGCTAAGCCTACAAGAGAAGACATCGACATGGCTATCCAAGAGCACATGATCGTCGAGTTGTACTCGAAGTAATTCTAAAGATTAACTTACGGCTTAACGTAATTTACAAACTAAATTTAATATAAAGGAGATTGTTGTCCAATGATGGAAATAGAAAAACCGGTCATGACAGTTGAAGAAAGCGGTCAGAATGCCAGTATCATCAAGATTGTGGCTGAACCCCTGGAAAGAGGCTACGGCATAACTCTTGGTAACGCGCTCCGTCGCGTGCTCCTGGCGGCTCTGCCCGGTGTTGCAGTTGTCGGTCTCAGAATTGAGGGCATTCAACACGAGTTTTCAACAGTCAACGGTGTCAAAGAAGACGTAACAGACATTATCCTCAACATCAAGCGTTTGGCATTGAAGTCGGATAACGAAGACAATGATTTCAGAAAGACAATAACGATAAACAAGGTTGGTCCTTGCGAAGTTCACGCAGGCGACATCATCACCGACAGCGAAGTGGAGGTGCTGAACCCCGATTTGTACATCTGTACACTGGAAGAGGGCGGTTCGTTCAACTGCGAACTGTATGTTGCAAGAGGACTTGGTTACAACTCTATCGAAAAGAACAAAGAGCGCAACCGCGAACTCAAGCTTAACTATCCCATCGGTTACATACCCATTGACTCGATATTCGGACCTGTTAAAAAGGCTAGCTACAATGTCGAAAGCGCCCGCGTAGGTCAAGACATCACTCGCGACAAGCTGACGCTTGAGGTTGAAACTAACGGAGCCTTTTCCGGTCGTGAAATTGTTAGCTTAGCTGCTCGCATCATCGAAGACCACATCAAGATGTTTGTTGATTTGTCTGAAAACTTCAACAGGGATATTCTTATCCCCAGAGAAAGCGACAACCACAAAAAGGTACTGGAAATGAACATCGACGACATGGATTTGTCCGTTCGTTCCTACAACTGCCTGAAGCGCGCAGGTATCCAAACAGTGGAAGACCTGACTCGCCGTACCGAAGACGATATGTTAAAGGTAAGAAACCTGGGCAGAAAGTCGCTTGACGAAGTTATTGCAAAGCTGGAAAGTTACGGCCTGTCTTTGAAGAATAAGGATGAATAGGAGTAGATAATATGGCAACACAAAGAAAATTAGGTAAAGCAACCGATTTGAGATTGGCTCTTTTGAAAAACCAAGTTTCCCAACTGCTGTGGAACGGTAAGCTTGAAACCACCGAAGCTCGCGCTAAGGAAGTTCAAAAGCTTGCAGAAAAGTACATCACGCTTGCTGTCAATACCTACAAGGATACAGTAGAAGTTGAAAAGACAAAGATTGTAAACGGCAAAGAAACAAAGGTAACCGTACTAAACGACGGCGCTAAGAAGCTTGCTGCACGTCGCAGACTTATGGCTAACCTTGCTGATTTGCAAGAAACACGCCTCCCCAAGGAAAGCGCAACGGAGTACAGGCTTCGTACCAAGACCGTTCGTCATCCTTTGGTAGAAAAGCTCTTCAACGACTATGCTCCCAAGTTTGACAAACAGGCTGAAGAAAAGGGACAAAAGGGCGGCTACACAGCCATCTACAAGATGAACGCTCGTCGTGGCGACGGTGCTGAAATGGCTCTCATCGTTGTACTTTAGTCTCGCATGCTTCCGCCCAAAACGGTTTCGCTCGCTAGCGCTCACTGCAGATTATTTTGGGTCGGAACACACTCGCCTTTACCATTATAAGATTAACAAAATCTCACTGCATATAACCGCAGTGAGATTTTTCGCATTTAGCCATATGCTGTTGTTTTTGTACCCGTTTTGTGGTAGAATAGTCGTACGACAAACAGTACTTTTGCGGAGAGCAGGAATGAAAGTAATTGAGAAAATATTCGGAATTTTCTTTAAGTTGTTAGGGTTGATATTTTGTGGTATTGGTCTTTGTCTTGTAATTTCCCAAATTATTGAAAATCCTACATACGTTCCTTGCTATGTTGGTGCAGTTTTTTTAACTACTGTAACCGTACTTGTTTTGTTTTTTTTGTATTGCTCATTCAATTTACCTATTCCCTCTTGCAAACCCAAGCCTAAAACTTTTTCCATATATTTAACGATATGGTTCATTGTTGTGATTTACGTTTGCGCACTGGGAGCAGCATTGTTGTGGTGGGGATTTACAGTTGCCGAACACTTGCGCGGACTTTTGTTGGCGTTTGCAATAGTTTTAACGACTTTTGGTGGAGTTGCTGTCGGCGGACTGTTTTGGCAGCTTATCATTCGCCAAAAAAATAAAATTGTACTTAAACACGGCATTGAAACGGAAGCGACTTTTATTGACAGTGACACTAATATTTCGGTGCATTCCGGTAAAGATATAGGTGGTACTCGTATTTTTCTGTATTACGTTAAATTCAGATATTTTAATGGAGAAAAGGAAATCATAGTAAAATCACAATCGATGTATTCCCAAACAGAGGCAAGATATTTTGAACTAATGGATAAGTTTTTAGTTAAGTACAAAGGGAAAAGGGCGGTAATTTCGCAATTACCGGAAGATATAAACGAAAATATCTAAATTTCAATTTATTGCAATATCAACTTATAATAAAACCCTACCGAATTAACGGTAGGGTTTTGGTTTAGTTTTGTTGGTTTAAGTTCCAATCTGTTGCAAGGGGGTAAGAAACAAGTTGTTTGCCGTCGAGGTCGGTGTGGTGCATGTCCACAGCGGATATTTGACTGTTCTCGTACGTTGTGTAGTAGTAGATACCTTTTGTTGTGTTACAGCAGGAGGAGTAAATGGTGTATTCGTAACCGTGGTCTACAGCGCAGCAGCCTTTTTGTTGTGCAACCGAGCCGAGTATGTGGAAGAAGTGGGTGACACTTTCCTTTTCGCTGTTACCGATGACCGAATTGTTCAGTACAAATGCCGCGCGAACAAAGCGTGATGCGCTTGATAAGTCCCCTGGTAAACCAAAGCCGCCCGCGCCGCGGCTGTAGGCTTGCAAGTCCAATTTGTCGGCAAAGCGGTTGTTAGCAATTTCGCGAGTTGCACCCATGTAGTGGCTGAGGTTCAACATATGGAAGTCGAACGTCGGGCTGTTGGTCATGACGTTTACCGGATTGTCGTGTACGTGTAAGCCGTCATGCGTGCTTTCAACCACAATGGACTCAATGCTGTCAGAGATGTGCCAGTGCAATGGTGAAAGTTTCAGTTGCTCACTGAAATCTTCGTTGTACAGGCTAATTTTACCCAGCAACACACGCGCTTCAGCTACCGTTGCACATTGAGCAAGTATCCAAGGGATAAATTCGAATGGCGTAACATTGTCCTTGCCCTTTGTCAGCGGCTTGTACTCGGCATACTTGGGAAAGTTCAGCCCCGCCATGCTCAGCCCCTTTTCGTTGGTGGCATCGTAGTACAGCGGATAGTCGTTTTGCACAAACGCCATACCAATAATTGCGTAGTGGTTGTTTAGCGCCTTTACCTTTCGAAATTTCAGAGGATAGTTTCTCGGCGTAACGGTAACAGTTTCGTTGTAGGAAAATTCGTAATCAAGGTTTCTGCCAAAGTAGTGGTCTTTTGTCTTGAAAGAAATTGAAGTGCACATATTTTTCTCCATGGGGAATGTTTCTATCCGATAGTATACACCATAATGATGTGTATTTCAAGTTAGATAAGCAAATACTAAATAAAATACACTAAAAGTAGTGCATTATAGATACAGGTATGGTAGAATAGAATTATGAAAAGAAAAATTATTTTTGCGGTGGTGATAACTATTATGTGTTTGGCAGCTTTTGCATTTGGTGCCGGCTTTGGCGTTGCTAAAAATGGCGACAGTACAGGTACTTTCAATACTACCGACAGCAACCGTTTTGTCGTGTTTACAACCAAGGCGCAATTTGATAAATTCGTGGCAAGCCAAGAGGGAGATTTGTTCAATGTCCCTGCAAGCGAACGCGCAAAGTACGACAGCAAATTTTTTGAAACGCAGGCGCTTGTCCTGTTTCTCACTGACGGCATGAGCGGAAGCATCAAGGTGTCATATGAGGGCTACAAATTAGACGGAAGTGAGCTCCACGTTACAGTAAAGGAACTGAGCCCGCAAATTCACACAATGGACCTCAAGTACAACACGCTGTGCGCTGCTGTTCCGCAAGAGATTGCAGGCGGTATAACCAAGGTTGTTATTGAAAGCTATCGTGTAAATATCTAATTGTAGGAGAGAACAATGTATATAACTAAAGATATAAAGTATATTGGCGTTAACGATCACCAAATTGACCTCTTCGAAGGGCAGTACGTTGTTAAGAGCGGCATGGCGTACAACAGCTATGTGATACTGGACGACAAGGTCGCTGTAATGGACACGGTGGACCGTCACTTCGGAAAACAGTGGCTTGCTAATTTGAAAAAGGCACTTGGCAAGCGCCAACCCGACTACCTCATTGTTCAACACATGGAACCTGACCACTCGGGCAGTATCACCGACTTCTTGGGTGCGTTCCCAAGCGCTACCGTTGTTGCCAATGCTAAGACATTTATGCTCATGGAAAACTTCTTGGGCAAGGACATTGCACCCAGCAGATTGGTGGTTGAGGAAAATCAAACGCTGTCGCTGGGCAAGCACAATCTCACGTTTGTTTTTGCACCAATGGTGCACTGGCCGGAAGTTATGGTAACGTACGACAGCACGGACAAGGTACTGTTCTCCGCTGACGGCTTCGGCAAGTTCGGCGCGCTGGACGTAGAGGAAGACTGGGCATGTGAAGCTCGCCGTTACTACTTCGGCATTGTGGGCAAGTACGGTGTACCTGTACAAAACCTGCTGAAAAAGGCGGCAACATTGGATATTTCCATCATTTGCCCCTTGCACGGACCTGTGCTTACGGAAAACCTCGGCTACTACCTGAACCTGTACAACACATGGAGCAGCTACGGCGTTGAAAGCGCGGGTGTGTGCATTTGCTACACGTCTGTGTACGGACACACCAAAGAGGCGGTTGAAATCTTAGCGGAAGAGCTGAAGAAAAACGGTTGCGAAAAAGTGGCAATTAACGACCTTGCCCGCTGTGACATGGCGGAAGCAGTGGAAGACGCGTTCCGTTACGGCAAGCTTGTACTTGCAACAACCACCTACAACGCATCCATCTTCCCATTTATGCATGAGTTTGTAAACCACCTGGTGGAGCACGGATATCAAAACCGCCTTGTTGGTATTGTTGAAAACGGTTCTTGGGCGCCACAGGCTGCAAACGTAATCAAAAAGCTCATGGGTGGCTGCAAAAACATCACCTTTACTGACACAACGGTAACAATTCTTTCGGCGTTGAAACCCGACAACCGCGCGCAAATCGCAAAGCTTGCACAGGAACTTGTAGGTAAACAATAATTTAACGTAGGTATATATGTACGAGTATAAAGTAGAAGTCTTCAAGGTAAAAGATGCCGAGGAGCAGATGAACGAATTAGCGAATGCCGGTTGGAGAGTTATAGCGGTATCTCCGAATATGGCTATGGGATACGGGATTGTTGTTACATTTGAAAGACAAGTCAAATAAATAATTTAGTAGAGGAAGAGGCTCCCTTACACAAGGGAGCCTCTTTAGTTAGCGGATATTGTATTTCTGCATAACGTGGTCGATGGGGTCGCCGTGCACAAAGTCGTAGAGCGCTTGCGCCGCTTGGTCGAGGACGGTATCCAGCGCCTTGTGGTCGTCGTCGGTAACTTGGGATAGCACATACTCAATCAGTGGCATGGGCGTTTCCTTGCCTATACCAACGCGCACGCGCGGGAAGTCGTCGGTGGATAACATCTGCACAATATTCTTCATGCCGTTGTGCGTTCCTGCCGATCCGTTGACGCGTATGCGTAGCTTTCCAATGGTAATGTCGATGTCGTCGTATGCCACAATCAGCTTGCCCTTTTCAATCTTGTACTTGTGGCACAGCTCCTGTACCGCTTCACCCGACAGGTTCATATAAGTAACGGGTTTGGCAACAATCACCTTTTCGCCGTTGACCTTGGCGTGCGCTGTAACGGCGCGACATTCGCCCTTGGTAAAGCTTACGCCCAGCTTTTCCACTAGCCTGTCCACAACCATAAAGCCCATGTTGTGAAACGTATTGAAATACTTTTTTTCGGGGTTTCCTAGTCCTACTACTAAATACATGATTAAATAATAACACAAAAACGGATAATTGTAAATGAGTTTACAACAAGCCCACATTGTGGTACACTTATCAAGGTTTTTAAGGAAATAGAGAACACTAGCTAAAATAAAACCGCACAAATTATCGCCGACCGTAACAGCAGGGGCGAGTGTGTTCCACTACAAAACAATCTGCAACGTAGTGAAGCCGTTTTGTGTGGAAGCATGCGAGCCCAATGTACTACTTTTTTGACAGAGTAAACAATACCGAGGCATACCGAAATTTGCTCAACGACACCCGCGATAAAAATATAATCGCGGCTTTTGGCGTGCAACCAAACGAAAAACCCTTCATTGCGGCAAACGTAAACGGCTTTAGCCTGTACGTCACAAGCGACTACGTGGAAGCGCAGCGCGTGCTACGAACAGTACAGGCAATCAGCAGTGGAACGGTGGTGTATCTACCTGCCAAGGAGGACGTGCTGCTGTTCAAGGGCAGTTCGTCCAAAAATGCAGTGTACACGCGTAACTACGCATTGCACCAAATACTTACAGGCGCAGAGGTCGCCGTAACAACGGTGGAAGCGTTGATGCAGTATTTGCCATCTCGCGACAGGTTTTTCGCCGACTGCTTTACGTTGAAAGTGGGTGTTTGCTACGACACGGCAATGCTTGTGAAAAAGCTGATTGACAACGGTTACAGGCGCGTTGAGGGAATATCGGGCGAGGGTGAGTTCGTCATGCGCGGAGATATACTGGATGTCAGTATGCCATTTTCAAAGCGTTTCCGCGTGGACTTTTTCGACGACGAGGTGGAAAACATACGCGCGGTAGAGGAGGACGGCTCCTCCGGCGAAAAGGTGAACCAAGTTGAAATATATCCGCTGTACGACACGACGGGGCTGCCGCAAAGCAAGCTGCAGGACATTGAACACTACGTTTCAATGCAAAAGTACAAGCAAAAGCTGCCGCCCAACGCGCATGCACGTCTGTCGGAAATACTGTCGTCATTAGCCGTAAACGCAGGCGGCGGAACGGTGGATAGCAGTTGGCTAACGCCCTTTACACAAAGCTCCACGCTAAAAGATTACCTGCCCATTGACACGGTTGTGTTTTGGGATGAACCGAAGCAGCTTAAGCAGCGCGTAGAGTTCCTGTACAAGGAGCATGGCGAACGCGTTGTCAACCTTTCCAAGGCGGGAGAAGTGTTACCCATACACTTCAACGCGCTTGTGGACAAGGCGGAAGTTTTCAATGTTGAAAATGCGCAGGTTCTGTTGCAGACGTTGCCGTACCAAAGCGACTTCCGCGTTGAAGCAATACACAACTTCAAGACGGGCGCGGTTAGTAACTACGCCGCAAGCGAAGAAATGCTGGCAACAGACATCAAAAACTGGTTACGCCTTGGATACGAAACGGTGATATTTGCAGGGCAGGACGGCGTTGAACCCACGCGGGAAAAGCTGTCCGGCTTGGGTGTGTACGCACTGGCGTCGGATAAGCTTGCGGCAAACGCTGCCGATGCGCTAATACTTCCAATCGGCATTGACAAGGGCTTTGTTTCACACACCAACAAGCTTGTGGTGGTGGGCACGCGCGACCTGGGACGGGGACTGAACCGAGAGCACTTGAGGAAAAGTCGCAAGCAGGCGTTTTTGTCCGTGGAAAAGGGCGATTACGTTGTGCACGACGTGCACGGAATAGGTCTGTGCGAAGGCATACAAAAGATAACAACTCCCAGCGGCGACAAGGACTACATCGTCGTACTGTACAAAAACGGCGACAGGCTGTACGTCCCCGTGGACGCGACCAACATGCTGTCCCGTTACTCGGGCGGGGAAAACCCAACGCTAAGTAAGCTGGGCGGTGAAGATTTCGCCAAGGTAAAGAACAAAGTCAAGAGCGGTATCCGCGAGATGTCCATCGACTTGTTGAAGCTGTACGCCGAACGTGAAAAGGCGAGAGGCTTCCGTTACCGCGTGGACGAATATCTAAACGAAGAATTCGAACAGTACTTCCCCTTTAAGGCGACGGAGGACCAGCTGCGTTGCCAGGCGGAGATTTTCAAAGATTTGGGCTCGGAGCGGATAATGGACCGCGTGCTTGTGGGCGACGTGGGCTACGGCAAAACCGAGGTTGCAATGCGCGCAGCATTTACTGTTGTAAGTAACGGCTATCAAGTGGCGGTGCTTGCGCCTACAACAATACTCACCGAGCAGCACTACAAAAATTTCGCCGAACGTATGGCGCACTTCGACATCAAGGTGGCGTGCCTCAACCGTTTCCGCGACAGTACCGAGCAAAAGCGCATATTAAAGGCCGTTGCAGATGGCGAAGTGGATATACTAATTGGCACCCACAGGCTGCTGTCGCGCGACGTTCAGTTCAACAGGTTGGGCTTGCTAGTGTTGGACGAGGAACAGCGTTTCGGCGTGGAACACAAGGAAAAGATAAAAACACTGAAAACTAACGTGGACGTGCTAACCATGTCCGCAACACCCATACCTAGGACACTGCACATGGCGCTGTCGGGCATAAGGGATATTTCCACAATAACCACCCCGCCCGTCGAACGTATCGCCGTTGAAACATTTGTGGTGGAGGAGAGTGATGCGTTGCTTACCGACGTCATCACCCGAGAGCTTGCGCGCGGTGGGCAGGTTTTCTGCGTGTACAACAAGGTGCAGTCCATTGACGCATTTGCAAGGAACCTGTCCGAAATGCTACCCAATGCAAAGATTACCGTTGCGCACGGACAAATGGACGAAGTGGCATTGGAGGATGCCGTGATGTCCTTCGCCGACGGCAAAAGCGATATACTGGTGTGTACCACAATTATCGAAAACGGTATCGACATTCCCAACGTCAACACGCTAATTGTGATGGACGCGGACAAGCTGGGGCTTTCGCAGCTGTATCAACTGCGGGGCAGAGTAGGCCGCAGCAACCGTCTTGCGTACGCCTACTTTACCTATCGCAGGGACAAGATTCTTTCCGACGTCGCCTACAAGCGGCTGTCTTCCATCACCGAATACAGCGAGCTGGGCAGCGGCTTCAAGATTGCAATGAAGGACCTGGAAATACGCGGTGCGGGCAACATACTGGGTCGTGAACAGCACGGACACATGATGAAGGTGGGTTATGAGATGTATGCGCGCCTGCTTGCCGAAACGGTTGCCGAGCTCAAGGGCGAAAAGCCACAGGAAAAGCTCAACACCGAAGTGGAAATAGATATCGAAGCGTACGCGCCCGAAAGCTACATTCCCTTGCAGGCAGACCGAATGAATTTCTACCGAACGCTAGCCGACTGTACTACGCTAGACGAGATTGAACAGCTAAAGGGGCAAATAGTGGAAATTTACGGCGCGTTCCCCAAGAGTGTGGACAATCTGTTTGCCGTGGCAACGCTAAAGCTACTGGCTAACAGCGCGGGAATTGTGAAGATTACCGTCCGTCCAGCCCACGGCGAGCTGACATTTGCCGGCAAGGAGCAGATGATGAAAAAGTCGGTATTTGACGCGCTGTTGGCATTTGGAGACCGTGCAACTGCCGCATCCAGTAGCTACGGGATAGTGTTTGCCTCCTCCGATTACTTGCAAAAGACTCGACTTATGGACGCAATGAGGGAATTTTTGCAAAGTATCCAAAGTTAATGCGATAAAAATCGCACAAACCGCTTGCCAAGTACACACTAAAAATGTATAATATATAAGTATATGTGGCGGTATGCCCAATTTTGTACGCCACACATTCAGGAGCAAACTAAAATGAAAAAAGCAAGTAAAATACTTACGTTAATACTGATAGTTGTATTCGTATTGAGTGTATTTGCAGGCTGCGATTTGGTTGGTAGAAACACCGCCAAGTACCGTAGCACAACGGCCATGACGGTTGGTGATCAAAAAGTCACAATCGGCAAGCTGCTGGATACATTCAATTCCTACTACAACAGTTACTATTACTACATCAGCGCGGGCTATCTCACTGCCGATTCGCTGTTGGAAATGGTAATGAATTCGCTAATGCAGCAGTATATCCAGATTGACGATTACGTGCAAAATAAAGATCATATTCAAACTCCCGCACTCAAGGACGTTGTAAATAATGCCGAGTATCTCACGCAGGAACAGTTTGAGTATTGCATCAAGTACGTCAAGTACACAGCCTTTACAACATTTGACAGCGCAGTTATCACAACGCTATCTGTAAAGCACGACATTGGCGACGCTAAAGATGAAGACACCTCACGCGACTTTACCGAGTGGGACGACCTAGATGGTGTAACAAATTACGCCGACTACGTTCGCGACAAGAACTTCGAAAATGAAGACGCAAACGAGTATTTCGACAAGTACTACAGCGAAATCAGCTTCGCAAGTGTGGAAGATCTTTACGCTGATTACATTTACAAAACGGAAGAAGCTGCAAAGGCAATACTGGACGAGTTGCAAGACCGTCTTGAGGACGACAGTGACGAAATCACTTTCGACGAATATCAGGACGCGCAAACCAAGGCTATCGAACAGTACGAAGATACCATCAAAAACAACTACGGTATCGACTTGCAAGAGTTTTTGAAGAGTCAAGTAGCGGACATGGTGTCCAGCTGTATTATAGCTTTGTGGAGCTACGAGCAATACAAGGATATTCACTCTGAGGTTGTAAATGCTGCTAAGGACGCAAACAAAACCTATGCAGAAGATCAAGCAGCACAGTTCAAAATCAGCAAAAACTTCGATTCATTCATTACCAGCCTCACCGACAGCAGCTATATCTACAATGTACCCGTAGATATGCAACACAAGTACGTATTTGTAAAGAATATCCTTATCCCGTTCTCTTCAGAGCAAACTGCACGTTTGAATGCACAAGATTACGGCACAGATACCCCTGCTTACGAGAGATTGCGTAACCAACTGGCATCGGAAATTGCAGCTGAGTACTTCGATTCCGACAAGTACGACGAGGTTATTGAAAGCGAATATTTCTCCAACGGAGATTGGTTTGTTGACAACACTGACGAAGATTCTGACAGAAAGTACGAAAAGCTTACCGGCTTGTTTAAGGCTGAACAAGTCACAGGTGACGACGGCGAAGTAAGCAGCAAGATTGCAATCAACCCCACAGGAGTTCTTGCGCAATTCTTTGGCGACAACGGCGAAGTAACCGCAATGGCTGGCAAGGACAAGGCTCAGACAATTGTTGAACTCATGAAGCGTTTCAACACCGACACCGCTCAACATTCAACCCGTTACGACTACGTTGTTTACGTAGGTGAAGATTGGGAAAATTACAGCCACAGCTGGGTTAAAGAGTTTTACACAGCTGTAAACGAACTTGGACACGACGAAAACGGTAACTTCAAGGCGGAAAATATCGGCAAGTACACCTTGTGCGTATCCACCTACGGTGTTCACATCATCTACGTTGATAGCTTCGTTGAAGAGCACATCTACAAGCATGATACGACCGTTTGGGAAACGGCTTGGCAAGATTCCGAATCGATGGATTACGTTCGTTACAAGGCAGAGTTCGAAAAGCTTGTTACCAAAAAAACAAAAGACGCATTTGAAAAGCTGGAAGCTAAATACCTCAAGGGCGAGGACGGTAGAAGTGTAACCATCAACAAGCAATTCAGTCGTTTCTTGAAAGACAACGGCTTCACATTCAACTTCGACGAGTTTAAGGAAGAAACACTTGCAGAGTTGGACGTAGATTAAACAACAAATAAATGCAACTGAAATGCACCTCTTAAATAGAGAGGTGCATTTTGTTATTTGTACATTACTTACGGTAATTTCCGTGTTGTTGCGTATGCTTGAAATATCTTGAAATGTGTGCTATACTAAAAATAGTTTAGTTAACGGTGTAGTAATAGTTACTGTACGGTTTTCATAATTTACAACAAGAAAAACTAAGTGAGAAGCCCATGAAAAAGACAACAGATCAAATCATTAAAGAAAAGAAAATCAAAAAGCCCAACGCATTTATCAATGCTGTGCTAAGCCAAGTTGCTAAGGCATTGTACTACAGACAGTGCAAGGTGGAGCTGTACCGCAACGTCAACCTCAAAGATTACCGCAACAAGCCTGTAATTGTTGTGTCCAATCACGCGTCGCGCTTTGACTACGCTTTTGTCAACTACGTCATGAAGCGCAGGCGTATCAACTTCGTCGCTGCGGAAAACGAATTTCACCGCAAAAAGTTCAAGTTGGTTTTCGGCTTGGGACGTGTCATCCCCAAGCGTAACTTTGTGCCCGACACCAAGACTATACAGGGCATTGCCCGCATCCTCAAAAAGGAAAAGAACGGCTGCATTGCCATCTTCCCCTGCGGAATGAGTACGGCAAGCGGCGCGCAACAACCAAGTATGCTTGGCACAGGCAAGATGCTCAAGCACTTTGGCGTGCACGTGCTGTCCATGCGTATTCACGGTGGATATTTGGTATGCCCCAAGTTCGACGTCAAGGAACGCTACGGCAAGGTGACGGTGGAACTGGATGAGCTGTTCAACCCCGAACAATTGAAGGAGCTTTCCGCCGAGGAAATCGAACGCAAGGTGGATGAGGCAATCTTCACTGACGACTACGAGTGGAACGCAACACGTCAGCACAGCTACAAACGCAAGGACGGCAAATACGCACAGAACATGGAGCAAATCATTTACAAATGCCCCAAGTGCGGTAGTGAAGCGTCGATGTTGGGCAGGGGCGACACAATCATTTGCGGAAAGTGCGGCAACGGCGCAAAAATGGACGATAAGTACAATCTTATACCCCTTGAAGGTAGCGTAATTCCGCGTAACCCGCGCGTTTGGTTCGATTGGCAACGCCGCGAAATGAGGAAAACCGTATTGAAGCCCGATTTCGTAATTGAAGAACATGTAAAGCTTGGCACTTTGCCCAAGTACGGATATATGGGCAACAACGAAGTGGCAAATATCGTTGGCGAAGGAACTTTGAGACTGGACAAAACAGGCGTGACCTACACGGGAACACGTGACGGCGAGCCTTGGACGGTGTTTATCAAGAGCGAGCTGATACCCACAATATGCTTGCCTGTTGACGGAAGCTTTTTCTACACATATGCAAGTGGCGAATTTCTGCAATTTACTCCCGACACGCCCAGCTGTATGCGTTGGTCGCTGGCAGTAGAGGAAGTGTACCGCACAAACGGCGGCAAGTGGCAAAACTTCCCATGGTTCGACTACGATGCACCCCTGGAAATATTGAAGTAATACAATAAAACATTTCACTTTTATTTGGACTGCTACACAGCAGTCCTTTTTATTGTTGATTTGCAAGCCGTTTTGGTGCAATATGCGAGTTGCTCCCGTTTTAGGCGGAATACCATCGCCTCACTGATATTTTTTGTGAGTTTTTATCATAATATAAATGTATGAAAAAGCACGGTGAAAGTTTTATTTCGGGGGCGCTAATTTTGAGCCTTGGCGGACTGCTGGCAAAGATATTGGGCGCGCTGTATCGCATTCCCCTCACAAATATAATAGGTAGCTACGGAATGGGGTTATACCAGCTGGTATTTCCTCCATATATTTTGTTTTTGACAGTGGCGCAGTTCGGTGTGCCCGTGGCGCTAAGCAAGCTAATTGCCGAAAACAATCAACTGGGCAACGTAGACAAATCGCGCAAGATTTTTAGGTGCGCATTTATATTTTTGGCAGGCTTGGGGGCCATCTGCGCGGTGTTAATGGCAAGCCTGTCTAAGGTGATTGCATCGTCGCAAGGCAACGCAGATACCGCCCAAGCGTTTCTTATCGTTGCGCCCGCGTTGGTGTTTGTGCCCGTTACCAACGCCTTGAAGGCCTACTTCCAGGGCAACATGAACATGGTACCGTCGGGCGTTACAACCGTTATCGAACAGGTTGTCAAGCTTGCGGTGGGGTTGAGCTGCGCAATTCACTTTATGCCCAATGTCCACAAGGCAGTTATGGGCGCGGTATTTGCCATTACGGTAAGTGAATTTGGCAGCCTTGTGATAATGTCGGTGGTGTATCTTGTGCACCGCAACAAGCGCAAGGCGGGCAAGATTTCCGTTGCTTGGGCAGACGCAAGAGGTATCGCCCCCAACGTGTTTGCGCTGGCAATACCCGTGGCGCTTGGTGGCTTCGCAATGCAGATGTCGCAGGTTATCGACTCCGTTATGGTGGTAAATTTGTTGACTGTTTCTAACGCTACGGAAATGTACGGCTTGTGGACGGGGCCTGTCAACTCTATGCTGGGCTTGCCGATAGCTTTGTCCAGTGGTGTTGCCGTTTCCGCCCTGCCCGGGATAACCAAAACTTTCTATTCGGGCGACAGGGAAAAGCTTCACCAAGGCTTTAACAGCGCAATGAAGCTTACCCTTGTTATCGCTTTCCCGTGTGCGCTGGGTATGATTTCGCTGTCCCGCCCGATACTGGAGCTACTGTACGGCAGTCTGCCCGAAAACGAGATTTACGTTTCGGCTGTGTTGCTGTCGTTATCGGGGCTTTCCATTGTGTTTTTGGCTATCATGCAAACGTGTGTGTCCGTGTGCCAGGCGGTGGGCAAGCCTTACGCCACCGTGATAATAATATCCTTTGCCATTGTGGTAAAGGCGGTTGTAAACTTACTACTGCTGCCAAACCCGCAAATAAATATCTACGGCGCGGCAATTTCCGAAACATTGTGCTATCTTTTTGCAACGGTTTGTGTTATAATCTACTTGCGCGTAAAGGTAGGACTGAAAATGGACATCTCACAGTGCCTTGTCAAGCCGCTTTCGGCAAGCATGCTCATGACGCTGGCAATTACGCTGGCATTGGCATTTATGTCCAATCTTGTTGCCGGAACCCTCGGCACATTGATGCTAATTGCAGTGGCAGGGGCAATCTACTTTGTGGGACTGTACCTGCTAAAGGTGTTTAGCCGAAGCGAATTATCCTTCCTACCCATCAAACAAAAATAGACTTAGCCAATACTGTGGCTAAAGGAGTAGCAAATGATAACGGTAGTTGGAATGGGCAGAAAAGTTGGCGATTTAACCATGGACGGCAGGGCGGCGATAGAAAGTGCCGACGTCGTTGTGGTGAAGTCGGAACGCACTCACGTAGCAGATGCTGTCAAGGCTATTCGCGACGGCGCCATTTACTGCGACGATTTGTACGAGCAGGCAAGCGATTTCGACAGCCTGAATGATGCAATAATCAATAGGTTGAAATCCTTTGGCAACAAAAAGGTGGTTTTTTGCGTAGTGGGTGAGGGCGCTGACGACACAACGGTGCAGCAGCTAAATGGCGCCAAGATAATTGCCGGCGTGGGGCTACATTCGGCGGTTGTTGCTGGTGGGTTGTTGCCCGCTACAGTTGTATACGCAGCATACGACCTAGTAATGACGCCACGCATCCGTATCTTGCCGCTGCCTACCGTTGTAAAATGTATTGACGACAAATATATCGCAAGCGAAGTGCAACTGCGGTTACTTTCGGCATTCGAGCCGGAGACCGAAGTTGTTTTTTGCTGTAAAAATACAGTTAAGAAAATAGCCTTGTTTGAGCTGACAAAGCAACGCTTCGACTATCAGGCAACGCTGTACATCAAGCCGCAACCTCTTGTGGAGCGCAAGGTGTTCAGTTACTTCGACTGTGCCGACATCATGACGGTGCTGTGTGGCGAAAACGGCTGCCCGTGGGATAGAGAGCAAACGCACAAGAGCATAATCAAAAACGTCATCGAGGAAGCCTACGAGCTTGCCGATGCCCTGGAAAAGGAGGACACCGATCACGTTGTGGAGGAGCTGGGCGACTTGCTCATGCAGGTGATATTCCACCTGGAAATAGCACACAACAACGGCGAATTTGAACCCGACGCGGTGTACACAGGGCTTTGTCGCAAGCTTATCGACCGTCACCCGCATGTATTCGGCGAAGTGGTGGCGCATGACGCCGACGAATCACTGGGCGTGTGGGAAAAGCAGAAACTCAAGGAACACAAAATCAAGAGTACGGCGGAAAACGTACTGGATGTTCCGCGTGGAATGTCTGCTCTCATGCGTGCGCAAAAGGTGCAATCGCGCGCAAGCAAGGGCAGCTTCGACTTCAAGGATAAACAACAAATCGTAGACAAACTGCAAGAGGAATTGCACGAATTTTTGAATGCGACAAATGACGAACTCCAAATGGAAGGTGGCGATTTGCTGTTTGTCGTTGTCAATCTGTTGCGCTTTTCGGGGGTGGATTCCGAAACGGCGTTGCTGTTGTCCACAGAGAAATTTGTAAACCGTGTTGTGGAGTGTGAGAGAATTTTATCTTTGAACGGGGAAACTTTAAAGAACGTATCTCAGGAGCGATTTGACGAAATTTGGAACGAGGCGAAGCATAATGTCGGTTGATAAACTGTTCACGAACAAAACGCGCACAATTCTTGCGCCCATGGCAGGCTACACCGACTACGCATTTCGTTCCATTTGTAGGCAGTACGGCGTGGGCTTGACCGTTACGGAAATGGTGAGCAGCAAGGCGTTGACTATGGACAACGAGCTGTCCAAAAAGATGCTGTACCGTGAATCGAATGACACCCCTTCCTTTTGTCAGATATTCGGACACGAGCCCGAAGTGATGGCGGATAGCGTAACATTGCCCGAGGTTAAAGCGTACGAGGGTGTGGACATCAACATGGGTTGCCCTGTCAAAAAGATTGTAAAGAGCGGCGACGGTTCGGCACTGCTTGAAAACCCCAAACTGGCGTCACAGTGCATAACAGCAGTAAAGCGTGCGATAGGGGACAAGCCATTGTCGGTGAAATTCCGCTTGGGTGTAAATGACAGCAGTGGCGCGGTGGACTTTGCCAAGATGTGCAAAGACAGCGGAGCGGACTTTATCACGGTGCATTTCCGCACGCGCAACCAAATGTATTCGGGGCAGGCAAGCTACACGCTATTGCCGGAAATTGCCAAGGTGGGCATACCCGTATTTGCCAATGGCGACGTATCAACGCGCCAGCAGTACTTGCGTTTGCTGGATATGGGTGCATACGGCGTAGCGGTGGGTAGAGGCGCACTGGGTAAGCCGTATATATTTGCCGAGCTTGCAGACAACTCCTACGAGATGGACATGTATGACGTGATATCAACGCACACCGAGATGCTACTCAAAACCTTTAGCGACCGTGTTGTTGCTAACGAAATGAAAAAGCACGTTTCCGCCTACCTCAAGGGCAAGCGCAACGGCAAGTACACTGCGATAGCCGTCAATGCAGCGCACACAACGCAGGAAATTTTGCATTTAGTTGCCGATTACCTCGCCGTTGAAGCAACCGCTAACATACACAGCAATAAATAGTGAGAGAAAAATGATACATATAGTTTTAGTAGAGCCGGAAATTCCGCAAAACACAGGCAATATTGTGCGCACAGCCGCAGCCACTGGCAGTGTGGTGCATTTGGTGCGCCCGCTGGGCTTCGACACAAGCGACCGCATGCTAAAGCGTGCAGGTCTCGACTACTGGAAGGACTGTGAGATTAACTACTGGGATAGCTTTGCCGAGCTGCGCGAGAAGTATCCCGACAAGGCATTCTATTTCTTTTCCACCAAGGCGCAAAAGAGCCATTGCGACCCCACTTACCCCAACGACGTATTTTTGGTGTTCGGCAAGGAAACTAAGGGACTGCCCGAACAGCTGATTCACGACAACTACGAGCACGCCGTGCGCATACCCATGATTGCCGACACCCGTTCGCTCAATCTGTCCAATTCGGTGGCGATTGCGGTGTACGAAGTGCTACGTCAGCGCAATTTCGACGGCTTCAATTTCGTGGGGCATTTGAGAGAGTTTTAATGCTGACCGAAGTAATGTTTTACAACTGCAACACTATGAACGAGGGTGTTCGGCGCAAAATAATCTGCAACGAGCGCATGCGTGCGCGCAGCAAAGCCTTTTTGCGACGAATTCCCGATGTGAGGAATTATGTTAAAAATCGAAAGCTTTGAAATGGAAATAACGCCACTCAAACGCACGCGCAAGGTGTGGGTGTATCTGCCCGACAACTACGACGAAAAGGGTGACGGCTTCCCCGTAATATATATGCACGACGGTCAAAACCTCTTTTACGACGAGCTTACCGCTTACGGCACGGCGTGGCATGTAGACAGGTGCTTGGACGATATCTACGCTAAAACAGGCAAAAGCTGTATCGTTGTAGGCGTGGAGTGTAGCGGCGAGCGCAGGCTGTCGGAATACAGCCCCTGGAAGATAAATGCTCTTGCATTCAAGGAAAAGCGCACAATTGCCAAGCACGACCGCGGTGGTGATGGAAGGGAATTTAGCCAATGGTTTGCCACAACCTTGAAGCTGTACATCGACGAGCATTACAACACCGACACGCGCCGTTTTGCAACTGCGGTAGCGGGTAGCAGTATGGGTGGGCTTATCAGCTGTTACCTTGGTTTGCATTATCAACAAGTGTACGAAACGATGGGGCTGTTTTCCACCTATACGGAATTTAATCAAGCAGCTTTTGACAGGTTTGTTCGCAAAACTGCGCAAACCCAACCTCAACACGCGTTTATATATTGTGGCGGAAAAGAGGGTGACGACTTCACGACAAATGGGCGAATGCTGCGCAATTCCTGCAAGCTGTACAAAACACTGTCGAAACGCAACCTGCACTGCGAATTGGTGCTCAATTCCGATTTGCCCCATTATGAAGCAGCTTGGGAAATATATTTCTACAAGTTCGCGCAGGACTTCCTCAATCGTTACTACGAAACATCTTTACAAAATCAACGGGCTGATATATAATAAAAAGGTATGAAACTTATACTTGCAAGCAATTCTCCGCGCAGACGTGAGCTGCTTCACAAATTGGGTTACCCGTTTGAGATTATCCCGTCCAACTGCGAAGAAATAACAACCTCGCTAAAGCCTACGGACATAGTGCAGGATCTGGCAACGCTCAAGGCGCGAGAGGTGTTTAAAACGCACTCGAACAGTGTAGTTATCGGCTGCGACACGGTAGTTGACTTCAACGGCGAAATCTTCGGCAAACCCAAGGATCACGCCGATGCACACCGTATGCTACATCAGCTTAGTGGCAACACGCACTACGTACACACGGGTGTGTGCATATTAAGCCCTGTAGGCGAATGGTTGTTTTGCGACAGTACCAAGGTAGTGTTCCGAGCCCTTTCGGACAAGGAAATACAGGACTACATTGACAGGGGCGAAGCGGACGGCAAAGCGGGCGCCTACGGCATACAGGACGACAGCCACTTTGCGGAAAGCTACGAGGGCGATTTCGACAACGTGGTCGGGTTGCCGACGTACAGAGTGCGCGAGATATTAGACAAAATTTACAAAAGGTGATACTATGGCAAATTACGAATTGGTTTTTGACTTTGGTTCGGCTTACATTTCCGCAGGACTTAAGGACGACGGTTTTACAGACAAAATTCCCGCAGTGGTAGCAGTTGCCGGCGACGGACAGCTTGTAGGCGTTGGCGTTGAGGCATTGCGGCTTTCCAACACTGTAGGCAGCGGGGTAAAACTCACCCATCCCATTCTTGAGGGGGCAATTATCGACACCGAGGGCGCAAAGGCGTTGATTTCGGCGTTGTTGAACCGCCTTGTTAACTACAAGATGAGCGCCTTTTCCCGTTACAACGTGACGTGCGCTGTGCCATGCGGATTGATTTCCAGCGACAAAAACACAATCGAAGCCGTATTTTTGAGCCTGGGCGCCAAGCAGGTAACCTTTATTGAAACGCCCCTTGCAGACAGCGCGTACCTGTTCAACGAATTTCGCACACGTCAGGGCGTTGTGGTGAACATCGGCTACGACTGCACCGATTTGGCGATAGTATCCGCCAATACCATAGCAGCAGGCTGCACCTTGTACTACAGCGGCAAAAGCCTCACCGAGGCGATAATGGAACGTATCCTATCCAAATATATGATACAGCTCAGCTTCGACGCGGCGGAGTATCTCAAGCTCAACTGCGCAAGCTTGTATCCTAACGACTCTACTGTGGTGGCGGTATCGGGCGTAAACACACAGTCGGGCGTAACGGAGCAGGTTAACATCAGTTCTAAGGAGCTGTACGACACGGTAGTGGAGTTTGTGCGCAAGTACGTCAAGATTATTCAAAGCCTTATCGCCAGCGTACGCGACGACCTCGCAACGCTTGTGCGCACCGACGGCGTAATGCTGTGCGGTGGCGGGGCAAAGCTTGCTGGGCTGGACACCTTCCTGCAAGGAGAGCTGGGTATGCCGATATATGTATCCAGCTACCCCGAAGACGTAACAATCAAGGGGCTGTTGTCGTAACGAGTGAGCACACAACATTATTTTAAAAGTAAAGCTGTAAAAACTTTATTCTATACATCAAAAATAACAAATACATTATGGAGGTACATACAATGAAATCTTTGAAAGGCACCAAGACAGAACAAAATCTCATGGCTGCATTCGCAGGCGAAAGCCAAGCAAGAAACAAGTACGATTACTACGCATCCAAGGCTAAAAAGGACGGATACGAGCAAATAGCTGCAATTTTTTCCGAAACAGCTAACAATGAAAAGGAACACGCAAAACTGTGGTTCAAGCTTTTCCACGGTATCAACAGCACACTTGACAACCTTTTGGACGCAGCTGCTGGTGAAAACTACGAATGGACGGAAATGTACAAGGAATTTGCTGAAATCGCAGACAAGGAAGGCTTCCCCGAAATCGCAGCACAGTTTAGGGGCGTTGCAGCAATCGAAAAGCACCACGAAGAACGCTACAACAAGCTTGCAAAGGCTGTTAAGGGTGGCGAAGTATTTGTGAAGCTCACCGAAAACGTATGGGTTTGCCGTAATTGCGGTCATATCCACGTTGGTAAGTCCGCTCCCGAGCTTTGCCCTGTTTGCGCACATCCGCAAGCATACTTTGAACTTCTTAAAGAAAACTTCTAATTGGCAAAAAATGCAAAAAATTTGCAAAAAACTTTTTGTATTTGATTGACATTATTTGCCATATGTAGTATATTAAATAGGCTGTTGCATTACGCAATAGCAACAGAAGCTTGACAACAGAATAGTAAGAAGAATTGAA
>JAFLVK010000010.1 GCA_022508345.1 Clostridiales bacterium
GTACTGTGCAAAGGGAAGCATGGGCGTGCCATGCGTTACCTGTTCTTTGTACTGTTTGTAATTTTTGTCATTAATTAGGTTTAGATTCATATTCACTTGTACATTATATAATGAAAAACTCAAAATGTAAACCAAAATAACAGTATTGTGTTAGTTTTATGCAAGATAATGCAATCTATTTTGAGCGTATAGTAATATAATAATGACGTAAACAGCAATTACAACTACCGTTTGCAAATAAAGCTAGGAGGTAAAGAATATGCTATCAAGTAGAGATTACTACAAGGAAATCAACAAGGACAACAGCGAATTCGGCAAGCTGGAAGCAGATTACACTTTCGCGTTGTGCTGTGCTATGGTATTTAGTCAAATGGGCAACTAACCGTAGCTAAAATTACTACAATTTACAGGAGGTAAACGCAATGCTTAGATGTGAAGATTTTTACGAAAGCGACCACAAGGATTCTTGTGTTATTTGCGAAGAACAGCGCGCATATGTTTTTGCATTGGGACTTACAAATGCTTGCGTTCAAATTGGCAAATAATGTGCAACTCTTGTTGGTATATACAATGCTCCGCAAAGGTCGGTAATTGACTTGCGGAGCATATTTATTTTATATAATTATATTTTAGTTAGTATTGAAACTTTTATTTCAATGTGTTAAAATATTTAACGGATTGTTTTATATAAAGCTACAAATTACATTCACGTGTATTTGGGCGGAGATTTATATACAATGAAGATTATTCACACAGCAGACATACATTTAGATTCGCCGCTTGTTGGCGTGAAGGACT
>JAFLVK010000011.1 GCA_022508345.1 Clostridiales bacterium
TGGAAGTACAAGCCAATGGCGTGTTGGTCTTTTCCTATACGTGGTTGCCGCAACAATAAGCTTATTCCACCGCCGGCATCTCAAGAGGAGGACGAAAATAATTTGGGGCCGAATTATCCGGGGTACGCCTGGTTTTTGCCATGCGTAAATGGAAGCAAGGTAATACCGTGGAAAAAGTATTACAAAAAGGAAATCGAGTATTACAAGCTGTTGGGTTTATGGAAATAAAATAGCAAAATGGTTTTGTCGTTTTTAAAATATAGTTAGTTCAAGCGATTAGTGAAAGAAAAATCCCGCATATATGCGCACAAATATAAAAACCCCGGCCTTGTACAATATTTGACCGGGGTTTATTTGGTCGAAGTACTCGCATTGTACAATGCTCGTGGCCTTCGCTTCGCTCAGCTGAGGGCGGGATTCGTCCTGAGCTACGCGAAGGTAAGCGAAGTGCAACGGAGCGCTACATTATTTCGAACTGTCTCGCCACGAAAAATAAAGGTGGCGACCAAATAAGGAGCAATAAGAAAAGAGTGTGCCTTGCGCATACTCTTTCTTGTTGCGACTCCATAGGGAAGCCACCGTCATGGTCGAGATCAGGTTTATCTAACTGAACCTGCCTAATTTCAACTTTAATATACTACGTATATTAGGTTTCGTCAAATGTTTTATTTTTGCTAAAAAGTACAGTTTAATCAGTCAAAAAAGATTAAAAATATACCTCAATTGTTTAATTGATTGTTGTCGAAGAACCGCTAAATTTACATAC
>JAFLVK010000012.1 GCA_022508345.1 Clostridiales bacterium
ATAAAGAAACGCAAAGGGTTTGCCGACACAGCTTGTATACGTGCAATGTGTCAAGTTGCCAAGGAAGGCGGAACCCTTGCAATTTTTCCCGAAGGTAACCGACAGTGGAACGACAGCATGTTCCACATAGACAGGGCGATTGTCAAACTTGTTCGATTGATAAAACTTCCGCTAATGCTGTACAACATTAAAGGCGGTTACGGCGTGCACCCACGTTGGGCAAAGTCTAAACGTCGCGGTAAGCATACGGGCGTTGTAAGGGAAATAATATCCCGGGAAAAAATTCAGACAATGTCCGACGACGAACTGTACGAAAAAATTGTATCCACCCTCAAAGTAATCGACTCGGGTAGCACAGAACTGTACAAATCCAACGAGCGCGCCGAATATCTGGAACGGGTACTGTTCGTTTGTCCGAAGTGTGGGGCGCAATCTACATTGCACTCGCATGGCAACGACATAACGTGTGAACGTTGCGATTTGACTGTGACATATGGCGAAAATTTACACCTAACTTCGAAGGACCCCGATTTCCACTTCGCCAGACTTGTGGACTGGTACGAATATCAGCAGCAATATGTCCTGAATTACGATTTAACTAACGATGATGTGTTGTTTAGCGACGACAACGTCACCTTGTACGACAAAACAAACGAACGTGTATTTGTCGCGCAGGGCAGGCTAACACTGTCAAAGGATACGCTGTCGGTGGGTGACTACTCCATTGCTACGTCACAGATTTTCGGCG
>JAFLVK010000013.1:0-503 GCA_022508345.1 Clostridiales bacterium
TATATACTAACCTCTACACGTCCGCTCAATCTCTCGCCATTTGAAAGAGTGCAGTCCTCCAGATAGTAAATGTTATTGTGGGATCTGTTTCTGTTCAGATCACACACTCTGCCCGTAAGCGTTACCGGCATTTCACACACTTCACGCTGCTCAATGCGGCACAGGGACAAACGCATAAAAACAAACCCCATTAGCGCAAAAACAAGCATTACAAGGGTGATTTTCCACACCCCATATTGCTTAATTGCAAAAAACATTGCCAAACACACGAACAACAACAGCACAATCAATGCAAGGTAAAAGTTGCCGAAATACCACTGATAGCAGGAGTAAATTCCCAAAATAAAAGCAACCGCTAAAAATAGCGGTACGCGCACGTTAAGCAGCTTGTTCATAGTCAGTCTCTGAAATAAACAGTTTGTAGTAATTGTCGAAATAGTCGTCACCAAGGGCTTGAAGAAGTTGGCGTTTGTTGGCAATCTTGCCGTGGTTAACAATGTAAT
>JAFLVK010000013.1:513-742 GCA_022508345.1 Clostridiales bacterium
GCAAGCTTGTTGACAACCTCTTCAGTCAGACCCTCAACAGGAAATCGCGCAGCAATCAAATCGCTGTTGGCGTTGATGCTGGGGTGTTGCATTTGCCCGTCGTAGTAGCCGACAGCAATTACCGTAACCTGACCGTCAACGTAGGAGGAGGTAAGCATCGGCAAAACGCTTTGAGGCAAAATTCCCGCCAGGTTAATAACATCTACGTAATCCGTTCCGACCTGCGCCT
>JAFLVK010000014.1 GCA_022508345.1 Clostridiales bacterium
AAAAATAATCACCACAAAAGATAATGTGGTATCACTAAGAAAATTGAAAACTTCAAGGTGGCGCTGGTCGACTCGGCGGTTATCCGCGATTTGTACAGCGATTTTTTGGGCGTCAACGGCGTTGCTTTGCCCACGCTTTGTGAACTGTTCACAAGCAGAAACATTGCGCTTTGGGATTGCAAAACGATGCATCAGATGGTATCTTCATGGTAGAAAGTGGATAATAAACTGCGACGAGCAAGAGGCGGTCATTGACGAGTATATGGTCGAAAAAATTGGTATAAATTGATTTTATACCAATTTTCCATATATTGAGTTTAAAAAAGACCACAACAAATTGTGGTCAATTGGCGTCCCCAAGAGGAATCGAACCTCTAACTAGCCCTTAGGAGTTGCCGTTTTTCATATAAATAGATTTCAAATGATGCAATAACTTTCAAAAACATCCCTAATTTCCATATTTCGCGGTAGTTTCAATGGCTTTTTTGAAATAATTTCCATATTGCAACCTATCTTGCAGTAACTTTTGAAGTGAGTTTATACCAATTTTAGACCAGCAATATTAACTTAAGAATCTAATATTAAAAACAAAAATTTTTATATAATTGCTTAACAAACTAATGTCATGAAAAGTATATATATAAAATTGGATTCATATCGTTAATGGTCAAAATAGCAAAAGATTATTTACAAAGGAGATTTAGA
>JAFLVK010000015.1:0-424 GCA_022508345.1 Clostridiales bacterium
GCACTTATCGGCTCGCTTCTCGACAAATACGCCGAGAATGGCGAGACGGTCTACGTTGCGGAAAAGGACGGCAGGCTCGTCACGCAAAAATATCTGGACGGCTTTGAAAGAGGACTCAAACTTGGCAAAAAGTACATAGCCGCAGACGGCGGCGTTGTGCTTGAAGGCGCAGGCTACGAGAAAGACTTGACGCTTTCAAGGGTCATTCGTTACGCGCGCGAGCAGTCGGAAGGTCGCGTAGCGGCAGTTCTGTTGGGAGAGTCAAATGCATAGCGATCAACTGTACGCAAACGGTCGCATTGCCGTGATGTCAACGAGGCTTCTCACCGCAGACAAGTTCACGCGTCTTGCGGAATGTTCAACTCTTATTGAGGCGTTACGCGTTCTTACGGAGAACGGCTACGGCAACGGATTGACTGTCACA
>JAFLVK010000015.1:434-695 GCA_022508345.1 Clostridiales bacterium
TTACGAAGTCGTTTTACGCGCCGAGCTAGACGCAACGCTTGCGCTATTCAAAGAACTGTGTTACGACAAAAATGCCGTTTCCTACTTTCTGTGTCCATACGACTACGTCAACGCCAAGATTTTGATGAAGAGTAAGTACCAACGCGTTTCGGGCGTAGAGTATTGTTTTGAAAGGGCGAGTTGCGCCCCCGACAAAATGCAGGACGACTTCGTTGCCGACAATTATGCGGCGTATTCCAAAAACATGGCGGAAGCCTGCGA
>JAFLVK010000016.1 GCA_022508345.1 Clostridiales bacterium
CCATCTTTTCGATGATGTCATTTATTTGAAGACCGAAAAGCAGGGTGTACCCATTGAGGTAGCCGTGATGTACAACACGGATTATAGCGAGAATATCCACTCTTATGTAAACAATATCAATACCATTGAAGGCGGTACGCACTTGATGGGTTTCCGTGCCGCTTTGACGCGTACGTTGAAAGCATACGCCGACGCTGACCCTCAGATTTCGAAGCAGATTGAAAAGGCGAAGATTGAGATTGCTGGTGAGGATTTCCGTGAAGGCTTGACAGCAGTCATCAGCATCAAGGTGGCTGAACCCCAGTTCGAGGGACAGACCAAGACAAAGCTGGGCAACAGCGAGGTGTCTGGTGCTGTTCAGCAGGCCGTTGGCGAGGCACTGAGCAATTACTTAGAGGAGCATCCGAAGGAGGCAAAACTCATCTGCGATAAGGTGGTATTGGCCGCTACGGCACGCATTGCAGCCCGTAAGGCGCGTGAGAGTGTGCAACGCAAGAATCCTATGACAGGTGGTGGACTGCCAGGCAAGTTGGCCGACTGTTCAAACAAAGACCCGAAAGAGTGTGAGATATTTCTCGTCGAGGGTGACTCGGCAGGTGGATCAGCCAAGCAAGGACGTGACCGCCACTTCCAGGCAATCTTGCCTTTGCGTGGTAAGATTTTGAACGTAGAGAAGGTGCAAT
>JAFLVK010000017.1 GCA_022508345.1 Clostridiales bacterium
TAAAGTTTCTCCGCAACGGTCGTCTTGCCGGAGGCAGTACCGCCTGCAATTCCAATAACAATTCTCTGCATAGCTCACCTCGTTTGCAAATTTTGATTTTGTTTATTGTATCACGTTTCGTCAAATATATCAACAAGATAAGCCTATTAGCAAACGTGCAAAAAATTAACACAGGTCTTTTTTCAAACCCCAAGTACCAAACATCCGAAAACTATTGTAATTTAGTATTGTTTTTGGTAAAATATAAATAATGAAACAGGCAAACCTTACTCCAAAATTATTACAAAATTTTAAGTCGGATGCGGAAACTCTTATTTTTGAGGGGTATTGCGCAACGGTCAACGACGTCGTTATCTACAACGAAGGCGATAGCTATGCGCTTGTTGCTAACGTTAACGGATCGGTCAAGTGCTGTTTCAAGACGGCAAGCGAGCGTTTCGTGTGGGATGTAGTTGGCGAATTGCGTTACAACCAGGTAGAGTTTTGCGGAGTTGACCCATTTGTAACGCAGCTTTTCAAGAGCAAATACGACTTAATTTGGGAAACGAACTGTTATTTGTATGTATGGAACGGTCAACCGCTAAGCTATCAATGCAAGCAGGAAATTCATCCCATGTCCGCCGAGTTCGCGCAAAAAGTATCAGACGGCACGCATTACCACGCCCCGATTGCGGAGGTAG
>JAFLVK010000018.1:0-254 GCA_022508345.1 Clostridiales bacterium
TTCCTTGATGTCAACCTCGATATTGGGTCTGCTAAGTTTGCTCGAATCCTTTGGAGGACGACCGGGTTTAACTGGGATTTCCTCATCAAGTTCGCCCTTCAACCTGCCGACGATAATTTTGATAAGATCATCACGTTTGCGTTCTTTGGGGTACATACCCACACTGCGCGCTATTTTACGCAAGTCGTGAACGTTAATGTCGGGCAGAGCTGCCAAAAACTCATCTACGCTGGTAAATTGGATAGACATGTTTC
>JAFLVK010000018.1:264-671 GCA_022508345.1 Clostridiales bacterium
TATTTTCCTCCTGAAAAAGCAAAAAATCCGTTGTTTACGGTAACTTACTAAATGCAAAAGTAACGACACAAATAAAAAGTTTAATAGACGCCCGTCTAAAAAAAATAAAAAACGAACAGAAATATTCCACTAGGCGCAACAATAATCTTTTTACTTATTTTAGTATATATTTTAGTCTTTGTCAACCCCGTTAATACCCGATATTGTGTTATAAATTGTCACAAATTGTATAAGAAATTGTCCAAACTGCGAAGAAGCGTGTAGGTTGGGCGCTTTCGAGTCATAAAAAAAGGACACAAGATGCGCCCTTATTTGTGTTTACTTAAATTGTTGTGTTAGTATAACTAGGTCGTCGAAATCGTAAACGGTTGCGCCTTGCTCATCAACGATACAGTAAGCAGACTTAT
>JAFLVK010000019.1 GCA_022508345.1 Clostridiales bacterium
TCAAGGGCGGCGATACGAAAATAACCGGTACGGATATTCGCGCAGGAAGCACTCTCGACGCTTACCAAGGACTTGCAAACGTAGTCACCTTTACGGGACTTCCACTATCCGAGGCGATAAAGCTGTGGACAGTCAACCCCGCAATGCTCGTCGGTCTTTCCGACAGAATAGGAACGATAGAAGTCGGCAAGGACGCAGATTTCATTTTGTTTGGTTAACAAAAATCCGCGAGAAAAATCTCGCGG
Source organism: Clostridiales bacterium (assembly GCA_022508345.1). Taxonomy (GTDB): domain Bacteria; phylum Bacillota; class Clostridia; order Christensenellales; family CAG-314; genus Fimimonas. The sequence goes on from JAFLVK010000019.1 coordinate 246, forward strand.
ATTTTTTACAGCAACGAAGCCGCCTGCTTGTCCAAAATAACGGTAACGTCATGGTGGCGTTGCAATATGCTTGCAGGGCAGTCAACGGTAACCTCGCCTCTTACCATATCTCTCACCGCTTGCGCCTTGTTGACACCGCTTGCAAGCAGCAAAATACGCTTTGAACTCATTATATCTGCAATCCCCATAGTAATTGCGTGCGTGGGCACGTCTTCGGGGCGTGCAAACAAACGCGAATTATCATTTACCGTGCTTTCGTATAGCTGCACCACACGCGTGCGACTGTCAAATGGCGAACCGGGTTCGTTGAATGCTATGTGCCCGTTACTACCCAATCCCAAAAGTTGTACGTCACGGGAAAGATTCGTCAACAGGTCGTCGTAGCCCTTACATTCGGCGGCAAGGTCGCGAGCC
>JAFLVK010000002.1:0-325640 GCA_022508345.1 Clostridiales bacterium
CAATTGATTCACCTACAAAGTAGTCCTTTTTGACGTTGTCCGTATTTATCCAAATGTACATCAACTCACGAGTCTTTTCTTCTACAGGTTTCTCAATTACAATAGTTGTAGGTTCTGCGTTTTGAACAATGGGTTGAGTTGTTTCTTCTACAACAGGAGCTGGCTGCTCCACAACTTTAGCTTGGCGCTCCTCTACAGATATTGTATATGAAGCAGACATGTTTTCGTATTTAACCGTTACAACCTTAATGCCCGCTGTGTACATGTACGGTTTTATTACGTACACAGTGCCATGTGTTTTGTCCTTTTTAGCCAAGCGTGCGTAAGTGTCGTTATCTACTATTGTGTAATCTACAAGGCTTTCCGAGGTTGGTAGGACGTTGTATTCTCCGTTTACAACCAAGCCATCACAGGTAAAACCGTCACCGGCAACAAATGCACGCTGTACGACCCCAAGGTCGAGCGTGATACCCGTAAGCTCACGCTCTACTTCTGTTTTGGGTTCGTTTATGTAAATTACGTCGTTTTTTTGTGTAGTTGGTTGCGCTACAGTGTATAACACATTTTGCTCGGCTTGATTTTTTATCCTGTTGCGTATAATGAGATATATTATCAGTGAAATGGCCACTACCGCAATTAACGCTTGAATAATTATTAGCCAAACAATTGTTGTGTTGGAGCTCCAGTCGAAGTTGTTACCGAAGAAGCTTACTTTGTTTAATAAGTTTACCATTTGATTTACCTCTTTTGCACCTTACGCTACCGTTCTACGACGAACGATAAACATTGCAGCGATAATTACGATTGCTTGAGCAACCAACGATACAACGGCAACACCGATATCCAATATATCTTCTGCTGTATTGTCAAGTTGGCTTACAATTTCGCCAATGTTGCTTACACCCTTTTCACCAGCTTGTTTAGCTTCTTCGGGAGTAACTGCTTGCTCTATCTTTTTCTTAGCGTCTTCGTATTCTTTGTCGAGTTGATCCTGCAATTCTTTCTTTTTTTCTTCACTCAGGTTGGGATTTTGCTCAATTTCTTTCTTAGCATCCTCGTATTTGTCCTCAAGGTCTTTCAATGCGCCGTCTTTAGCGTCTTTCAAGGTGCCACCTGTTGCTTGGTCAGCTTTGTCAACAACATCCACGATATCTGACATGCCTTGGTCTACTGCATCTTGAAGTTCGTCTTTGTTTGTAGCGTCATCAACGCCCTTTTTAGCGTTGTCAAGCGCATCGTCAATTTCACCCTTTGCCTGTTCCTTTTCTTCGTCTGTAAGGCCATCCATGCCGTCAATTGCGTCCTTAGCGTCCTGAGCTTTCTTGTCCAGGTCGTCCTTGGCCTTTTTCTTGGCTACATTAAGTTCTGCATCTTCAAGTGCTTTTTTGCCAGCTTGCAGTGCCTCTTCGACTTCTTCGGAAGTAACTGCGCTGTCTACTGCGTTTTGAGCCTTTTTGAGTTCCTCGTCGATTTTTTCAAGGATATCCTTTTTCTCGTCATATGTGAGGTCGTCACGGTTTCTAATTTCATCTTTCAAATTGTTTGCCGTGTTTTCAAGCTCTTTTTTGGCAGCTTCTTTTTCTTGTTCAAGGGTTTTGCCACTTTCGCTACCGGGAGTTCCGTGCCCTTTGTTGCTTTCGCTCTTGTCAACACCGTTTAGAATGTCACCGATGGCCTTTTGTGCTTCGTCAGCTGCTTTCCTTGCATCTTCGGGAGTTTTTGCATTGTCAATTGCTTCCTCGGCTTTCTTAGCCGCCTCGTCAATAGCATCTTCGGCTGCCTTTCTGTCCTCGTCGCTCAGGTCGGGATAGTTATCCAGTGCGTCTTTAGCGTCTTGAGCCTTTTTCTTGACGTCATCTTGAGCCTTTTCTTTAGCGCTGTTCAGTTCAGCATCTTCGATAGCTTTTGCACCGGCTTGTTTTGCCTGTTCTACTTCTTCGCTGTTAACTGACTTGTCAATTGCATCCTTAGCCTTTTGAAGCTCGCTTTCGATTCTGTCAATAACCTCTTGCTTTTCTGCTTCGGTCATGTCGTTACGCTTTTTGATTTCGTTTTCAAGTTCGCGTGCCATATCTTCAAGCTCTTTCTTGGCAGCGTCCTTTTCTTCTTTCAAGCTGGGAGTACGGTTTTCGTCATCTTTGTCGCCGTGTCCGCCAAGCTTTTCGTCAACTTTGTCTATGATACCGCCGATATCCTTTTCCGCTTCATTTGCAGCGTTCTTTACATCTTCTACGGTCTCTGCCTTGTCGATATCTTTCTTAGCGTCTTCAACTCTTTGGTCTACTTCTTTCTTAGCGTCTTCAAGTTGACCGATTTCGTTTTCAAGTTCCGATTTTCTTCCCTCAAGTTCAGTTTTTTTCTGTTCGAGGTCAGATTTCTCGTTAAGAAGTCCGTCTCTCTTTTCTTCTAGCTCAGCTTTTTTGTCCTGAAGGTCCTTAAGTTGCTGCTCCAACTCTTTCTTTGTTTCTTCAAGTTCAGCACGTTTTTCTTCGGGCAAATTGTCCTGTGCAAGTTGGCTGTTTACGTTGTCCAGTGCGCCTTGAGCATCCTTTATTTTTTCTTCAAGGTCTTCAATTTCGCGCCCCAGGTCGCCAAGTTCGCTTTCTATTTCGCCCAATCTGTCTTCTATTTCGCCCAGACGGTCGTTTACATCATCAAGCTCTTCTTGTCTTTCGCCAATCATGCCGTCAAGCTCTTTGTTAGCGTCTTTGCCTTTCTGCTCTACGTCGCTAGTTGCCTTTTCCTTGGTGTAGTTCAGTTTTGCTTCGTCAAGCGCTTTTTCACCTGCTTTCTTTGCTGCTTCAACATCCTTGGAGTCAACTGCTTTTTCCAGCTCGTTCAAAGCCTTTTCAAGTTCAGCATCAATTCTGTCATTGATACCTTTCTTGTCTTCGTCTGTAAGGTCGCGACGGTTGTTGATTTCCTCTTTCAACTCTTTTGCTTTCTTTTCAAGAGCGTCACGTGCTTGCTGCTTTTCCTTTTCAAGGCTGGGCAACACGCTGTCAAGAATTGAACCAATGTCCTTTTCAGCCTCTGCTACTCTCCTGTTTACTTCGTCGGTAGTTGTAGCTTCGTCAATTGCATCAAGGGTATCTTCTACTTTCTTGTCGATGTCCTTTTCTGCCTTTTTAAGGTCCTTAAGTTCTTGCTCAATTTGTTGCTTTCTTTCGGAAGATGTTGCAGAGTTATTCAGTTCTTGTTCAAGTTCTTCAATGCGCTTTTCAATTTCAGATTTAGCGTTTTCACCTTTTTGCACAACTTCTTCGCGAGCCTTTTCCTTGGTGTAGTTCAGCTCAGCTTCTTCAAGGGCCTTTTCGCCTGCTTTCTTTGCTTCGTCAACCTTGTCAATGTCTACTGCATTGTCGATTGCCTGTTCAGCCTTGGTAAGCTCGTCGTTAATTCTGTCAGTAATGCCCTTCTTGTCTTCGTCAGAAAGTCCCTCACGACTGTTAACTTCGTCGACTAAATCTTTTGCCTTTTGTTCAAGCTCCTCCTTAGCCTCAGCCTTTTTGCTTGCCAGTTTTCCCTTGGGATCGTCGGGATCATCGGGTTCTTCAGGGTCCGTACCGGGAGTTTGATGTCCCTTTTCGTTTTCGCTGTCGTCAACGCCCTGAATAATGTCGCCGAATGCCTTATCTGCTGCGTCGCCTGCTTTCTTTACGTCGTCAACGTCTTCTGCATCATTTATGTCCTTTTCAGCTTTTTTGCGTGCTTCTTCAATAGCATCCTGAGCTGCTTTCCTGTCCTCTTCGCTCAGTTCGGGATACTTGTTCAGTGCATCATTAGCTTCCTGTGCCTTTTTGTTGACACCTTCCAAAGTTTTGTCTTTGAAATAGTTGAGTTCAGCGTTTTCCAAAGCTTCAAGGCCTTTTTGCTTAGCAGATTCAACACTTTCCGAGTCAGTTGCGCTGTTCAGCTCTTCCAATGCTTTTGCAAGTTCTTCTTGTATTCTGTCTATAATGCCCTTTCTGTCTTCTTCGCTAAGCCCCGGACGTCTTTTTACTTCGTATTCAAGTTCCTTTGCCTTGTCTTCCAAAGCTTTTTTTGCGGCGTCCTTTTTCAACTCATTGTCGATATCTTCGCTTTTTGTGCCTGCAATGTCGTCAAACTTGCCGCCCTCAACGACGTCCTCTAGCACATCGCCTATTTCGCCCTTGTCCTTGGCATCGTCAACCCTGTCAATGGCATCTTCTTCCGCCTGGCCGACGAGATCCTTTAAGATCTCGCCGTCCTCTGGGGAAAGATCGCCATCGGCAACGCGTTGATCAATTTCGTCTCTAGCTTCTTGCGCTGCGCGACGTATTTCGTTTTTTGCTTCCCATCTGGTTACTACCAAGTCGTAATATACACCAGCCTCTATCGCCTTAGCCAAAGCAACGTCTAATGCTGCTCCGTCACCGCTTTCAAGTGCTGCTTGGTATTCCGCATAAGCTTCCTTAAGTCTGTTACCTGCTTCGGTAACTTCCTGTTTGTATTGTGCGTTTTCTCTTTCAGTAAGATAAGGCAGGTCTGCAATGTTGGTTTCAACTACGTTCTCGCCCTCTTCTGCAATTACTGCAACTTCGAATACTTCATCGTAGTCTCTATCCGGTTCTGCTGTTGCATTAGCGTTCTTCTTGTTTCGTGCATAAGCATTTGTCACTTTTGCACCGTCAATTTGTTGTTCGCTTGCGCTTTCCTGTCTGCCATCGAAGTCGTCAAGCAGCCCACCAAGCCAGTCTTCGAAGTCTTGTTGGTTGCCTTCCTTGAAGTAACCGCAGTTTGCGCATACTCCAAAGCCTGCATTACTAAATGCGTGCTCAAGCTTGTCAATCTTGCCTAGTCCGATAGTATCCAGCCAATCTGCAAGCGCTGCTGCATCACCAATTGGGTTGGTGCCTTGTGCATCTGCAATAAACAACTTGCACAGCACGCATGTGTAGTAAGCTTCCTGTCCGTAGGACGTGCAGGTTGCAGGTATCTTTTCCGATACCAAACCAAGGTAATCGGTGTGCGCAAATCTTCCTGTTTCTTCCTTGCAAACGGGGCATGCCTGATAGTGAGTACCGTCATTGCCTGCAATGTAGGGGTAAGTTTCGAAGTCGCTCCAATTGTGCACTGTCATGCCTGCGGAAATAGAACCGCAGTCGTCACAAGCGTACCAGTGTCCGGCAACGCTGTGCGTGAAGCCTTCCTCACTGTAGGTGTGGGGAGCCTTGGCACTGAGGTTGTCACATTCCTTGCAGTAACCAATGTGATAATTGTTGTCTGTCTTGTCAATTGCCCAGTACAGTACCACGTGGGGAGACCTGTCCTTGCCTTCGTAACCGCAGTCCTGTTGACATGCGTGGAAGTGACAGCCCTCGCTTTGTGACCAATTGCTACCTTCGTCAAAGATGTGCTTGCTTACAATGTCTGATTTAGAGCAGGTGTCGCAGTATCCATGGTGATTTGTCTCATCTACAGATTTGTAGGAAACAATTACGTGCACTGCTTTTACTGTGTCGTGCGTACACACGTCGCAGTGTTGCCAGTGCTCAGTTTGGCTTGTGGTTACCCACTCCAGCTCGTGGCTGACGTGCTCTGTTTCGTATACACACTTTTGGCAATATTGCCAGTGTTTGCTTGCATCTGTAGATTTCCACAGCAAGTCTCCGTGGCTTACAGTTGCGTTTTCGTATTTACAATTTACATTTTGGCACATCTGATGGTGACCTTGTTCACCGTCATTTATATATGTATTGCCGTAGTCATGTGCTGCATCGTTACGCGTGTAGTTGCACTCTTTGCAGTACTCCCAGTGTTTGAGGCTGGTGTTCGTCCACGTCATGTCGTGGTTTTTGCCAACTGTTACGTAACAACCGTTGTACAGGCACTCTGTTGTGTGCTGTGTATCTGTGCTCACAATTCCACTACCCTTCCAGCTGTCGGGGTATTGCGGATCGTGCGTGTCACTCTTGCCACAACCATTAGCTGTACATGTACGCTTGTGCTGTGTTCCGTTCAGTACATAACCTGCACCATAGCCGTGATCCTTGTAGATGTTTACCGCACACTCACTGTACGTGCATTTTCCGTAGTGTTGAGCACTGTTTGCATTTGTCCATTTGCTGGGCAAGTTTTCCGTGTGAGATTGGTATTTGCTGCATACCGAGCATTTACGGTAGTGAGTTGTACCGCTTTCGCTGTATGCACCTGTGTGCGCGCCGTAAATTGTGATGTTACATGCGCTGTTGTTGCAAATACCATTGTGGCGACTGTCGTCACCTTGGTTCCATGTGCCTGCTGTTACCGCAGCATTGTGCGTGTCAGTTGTGCCACAGTTATTAGCACACTTACGTGTATGCGCACTACCGATACTGTCTCCACCTGTAAAGGTGTTTGCTGTCCAACTGTGTCCAGTTGCAGAAACTGTATACGTACGGTTTGAAGAGGTTGATACTGTCTGGCTTTGGTATGTTACAGAAGCCTTGACCACCTTGCTACCGTTTACCGTACACGTAGGTGCTGAGTAAGACACCTGCGATACAGTGGGAGTTTGATTAGTAACTGTTGTACCACAACTGTTGCTACATCTCAATGTAACCTTAACTGTAATGCTGTTTACCTGCGATACTGTTATCGTTGTACTAGAGGGAGTCCAAGTCCAATCACTTGCGTTTGCATACCACTTGTGTCCAAGTGCAGATATTGTGTATGTCTTTGAGTTACTAAGACTTCCGTATGTACTAGATAGCGTTGCTGTGTATGCAGCCGATCCTGTAGCTGTACATGTGGGAGCTTTGTACGTTCCTGCTATTGCAGTTACTGTTTGTGATGTTGTAGTGCTACAATTACCACACTTCAAGCTCGCCGTTGCCGAAACACTGCTCGGTCTGCTTGACTGTGTAGTAGCGGAGGGATTCCATGTCCAACTGCTTGCAGACCAGGAGTGTCCGGTTGCCGAAATTGTGTATGTCTTGGAATTACTCAAGCTACCGTATGTAGCAGACAGGGTTGCTGTGTAAGCAGCCGATCCTGTTGCTGTACAGGTAGGTGCTTTATAAGTTCCTGCTGTTGCGGTAACAGTTGAAGATGTTGTAGTGCTACACTTACTACACTTCAAGCTTGCCGTTGCAGTTACACTGCTTGGCTTGCTTGCCTGTGTCGCAGCTGAGGGATTCCATGTCCAGCTGCTTGCAGACCAACTGTGTCCAGTTGCTGCAATAAAATAACCGGATGAAACAGATATGCCGTATGGAGAAGGCAGTGATGCCGTATAAGCAGCAAAACCTCTATCTGTACAGGTTGGAGCGCTATAACTGTCTTCTTCTACAGTTGCAGATTGTGATGTCGTAGTACTGCATATGTTACACTTTAAACTGAATGTTGCAGTTACACTGCTTGGTTTACTTGCCAGTGTCGTATTAATTGATGGGTTCCATGTAACGTCTCCAGACCAATTGTGAGGACCAATTGTCAATTCTTTACCACTGACACCTATACAATAATCCGGATCATCACAAGTGAAATATGACTTGTATGATGATGCCACTCCTCCTGAAGTAAATACTCTTCTGGAAGATATTCCTTTGTAGATACCAATTCTAGCTGACGATGAAAGTGATGTTATGTTAATTGTACCAAATCCATACAGATTTCGTGTTCGTACATCACTCGTATTACCTGTGATTTTTGGAGCACCAGATAAATTGAAAGTCGCACTGTCTGACACGTACATGCCACAATTTTGATTGCCTGTAATTGTTCCGCCACTCAAATTACAAGTACCACCGAACACTTTCACACCTTCGCCAATGCATCCATTTATTGTTCCGCCAGACATATTGAATACATTAGATGTACCCTCCCCCCAAAAAACTACGCCAGTGGCATTATAGCTTGTGGTGGTCGAAATAGTTCCACCTGTCATTGTAAATGAACCGTCATTACATGTTACACCGCCGTGAAATAATCCACCATTAAGTGTAACTTGTCCACCCTCATCAACAAATATACGGGATGTAATTGCACCTGTATCACCGTTAATTGTTAAACTTCCATTCGCATAGACATATAAACGGTCCTTGCCGCTTAAAGTATAATTACCTAAATTTAGGGTTAGCGATCTGTTCAGATTATTCAAGGATTGAGAAGCAGTAAGTTGAATATTTGCACCAAGCGTAATTGTGCCATATGACGAACTGTTCCAGTAAGTTTTAAATTGATCAGCTGTAGTTGGCGTACCTGTACTTGCTATCGGCATAACATCGTTCTCACCCGAATGATCTTCTTCAGGAAGCTCGTCTACCGAGATTACAGGTTCGCTTGCTACTGCAGACTCCTCAACGGGTTCTTCTGCCACCAGTTCCTCAACAGGAGCTTCAGCAAGTTCCTCTTCAGCCAGGTCGTCACCATCGTCGTAAACGATATCACCGTCACCGCTGATTGCGCCAGACTGCTCCAGCTTGAATTTCTTCTCCGCATTGGCAATCTGCTTTTCGCGTGCCTGTTGCAGTTCCGTTGCCTGTTGCGTAGCCTCAGCTGCTGTTGCCACTTGAAGTGAACTAGCAAGAGCTACAGAGACAATCATGCACAGCACAAGCGCTATCAACACGATTGCTGTTGCTATTGTCTTTTTTGTTATAAGGTTGGATTTCATATTTTATCCTCCTTTTAATTTTCCTTTTTATAATGTAATATGTCCGCCTCCACCCCACTGCGCCTGTGCGCTTACGGACTAACGGGGCTGTTCTCCTGGTTGTTACTGACAGAAATTGAAAAAAATTTTGTTCACCTATTATGTTAATAGACGAACAAAAATAGCAAAATGGGGTGAAAAATTAAAAAAAAATCGCTTTTTTTGCAAAAAAATCTTGACACATGTGCATAAAGTGTGTATAATTAGGTCGAAATTGAGAAATTTTCTCACTTTTTGTGCATATATTAACATAATAGACGCTCATTTTACGAAAACTCATACGCATAAGTATGAGTTTTTTTGCATAGAAAATCGCGATATGGGGTGTAATTTTGGCTTTGGGGCTTGAAAAATGTGCATAAAATGGTATTTTTATGCACAAATGCCTTAAATAGAAAAATTTGACAAATGAACGTAAATAAAACTACAAAAAAAATAGACTCCCAGCAAAGGGAGCCTATCGGCTTTTGATTAAATCAATATTTTACTATTCCTTTTTGGTTACGTAGATGCCCGGGCCGACTTTTGTCAATGTGAGCAAATCGTCGTCGTCTTGCACGACGGAATCACGCGCAAATATTGCTTCGTCTTCCGAAGTGCGGATATTACGTTTTACAAGACCTTTGTTTATCAGGTTGAATATACCCTCGTAGGGCATATAGTAATCGACAGATTCGTAATGGGGAGCGGGTTTCATTGCATGTTGCTCCATTACTATCTTGATAAGCTCACGTGCAATATCCAGGCGCTTGGCATTTTTCAGACGTAACATAAGGGGAGTATCTTCGTAACATGCGGTATCGGATGCATCTTCTACCGGATAGTCCTTTTCGAAATCGGCAAACTTCAATGGCAGGAATATACACAAAACCTTGCCGCGAAATGCCAGCTTTGCCAGCACCAGCTTGCCACCACACTTAAATGTCTCACGTTTCCAGCTTACACGCGCTTTTGCGCCCTTGTAGGATAGAATATCGTTTTTGATATCGGTGTACCAATGCTTTAGTTCGTCTTCGGACTGAATAAGACGCGACAAAAAGCTCCTGTCATAACGCAAAATAGCCTCGAAAGCTTCTTCTTCCACTATCCGCAAATCGCGCTGAACCACGGTTGTGGAGGGTTGTGTTGGCTCTGGAACGGTAATTTCCTCTTCGATAGGTTCGTCTACAATAACATTGGTTTCAACCACGGTAGGCTCATACACGACTTCAGCTACGGGTTCAATGGGCTCCTCAACAATTTGCTCAGTCGTTTGCTTTGCCTTGTGCTTGGAAGCACGCTTTTCAACAGTGATTGCGTAATCCACGCTGTAATCTTCCAGCTTGACGGTTACAACCTTTACACCAACCGTGTACATATACGGCTTGATTACGTACACTGCGGGTGGTACACCTCTCCTTTTTAGACGGACATATCTTTCGTCGTCAATAATATTGTAGTCAATTACTGTTTCCAAGGTTGGAGCCAAGTTATATTCGCTATTAACAACCAAACCCTTGCAGTCAAATTCGTCGCCTGCTTTAAATTCCCGCTGCACAACAGTCAAGTCAAGGGAAATACCCGTAAGAACGCGCTGCACCGTTGGTTCAGCCTCCTGCAGGACAATCAGTTCCGAATTGTCCATCTCAGGCTGCACCACAGTAGACACAACGTCGTTCGAAGCTTTCTTCTTAACCTTGCCGTGCAATACGAAATATAATATTAATGCAATGATTGCAACAACAATGAGCGACTGCAATACAATCAGCAATGTTGCTGTCGTCTGTGAACTCCAACTAAGCGGTTTACCGAAGAAGGTCGCAGCATTTAATAGGTTTACCATTTGTGTACCTCTTTAGCAGCATCGCAAAAATGCTGGCTACCATTATAACCCGTGCGAGCGCAAATGTCAAGTCAAGAAAATAGTACTGCCCCATTTTATGTAGTGAATGTTAACCTGAGTGCAGAAAATTTGCAACCTAGGCAAAACACCAAACCTGTGTAAAAAATACGAATACACGAAAACCGTGACCTGGGGTGAGAAAAATGCAACCTGCGCTTAGCAGATTGCATTTCCTTGTAAGTAACAATTAGTCTCTTTTTGTAACGTAGATGCCGGGAGCTACTTCTGTCAGTTGGAAGGAATCGTCTTCTTGATTTTCCTTTACCATTTTGTTTTGTTCGAAGATTGCTTCATCTTCCGGCAGCTTGATTTCGCGCTTGATAAGTCCTCTGTTGATTAGCTCCAGTATTCCCTCGTAGGGGATATAGTAATCGACTGTCTCATGCGGAATGCGTACAATGCCTTTTTGTTCCATTACGGTTGCAATCAATTGCTTAGCAAATTTTACACGTCTTCTACTCTTCAAACGAATCATTAGCGGAGTATCTTCGTAGCAAGACATATCCGATGCATTTTCCACAGGATAGTTGCTGTCGGTGTAATCGTAGGGGTTCAGCGGCAGGAATATGCACAGCTGCTTGCCACGATACGCAAACTTTGCAACAACGTCCTTGTGACACTTGAATGTCTCACGCTTCCAACTCATACGGCCATGAACGCTCTTGAAGGAGAATAGTTCATTTTTCAGATCTGTGTACCAGTACTTAACTTCGTCGTCCGATTGAATGAGACGAGCTGTAAAGCTCTTGTCGTAACGCAATCTCGACGAGATAGACTCCTCCTCTACTATAATAGGATCTGCGTGTTGCACTATAACTGTGGGTTGTTGTTCCACAACTACAGGTTGCTCCTCAACGGTTGCAGGTTCTTCCTCAGCAACCACTTCGGGTTCAACTACGGGCTCCTCTTCCACTACAGGTTCAGGTTCTGCTTCCACCTCAGGCGCAGGATTGATGGTTATGCGATAACCAACAGTTTTGCCTTGGTAGGTTACTGTAACGGTGGGTTTGCCCTCCTTGCTCATATCGGGGGATAGTACCGAGTAGTCGCTAACCTCTTCTTCAAGCGGTTCCACGTTGAAGTGAGCGGTTACTACTAGACCGTCATGGTCGATAGATTCGCCCACAAAGTACTCTTTCTTGACGTCGTCGGTATTGATCCAAATGTACATCAATTCGCGAGTTTTTTCCTCTACAGGCTTTTCTATTACAATTGTAGTAGGTTCTGCAACCTGAACGACGGGTTCGGGCTTCTCTTCCACCACGGGAGCAGGCTCTTCCACTACCTTTGTCATGCGTTCTTCCACAGAAATTGTGTATGACGCTGTCATATTTTCGTAGTGAACGGTTACAACCTTGATTCCAGCTGTGTACATGTAGGGTTTGATTACGTACACTGTGCCGTGATTTTTATCTCTCTTTGCCAAACGCATATAAGTGTCGTTATCGGTGAGAGAGTACTCCAAGATACTTTCCGACGTGGGTGTCGCGTTGTATTCACCGTTCACAACCATTCCTTCGCAGGTAAAGGCATCACCAGCGGCAAATTTGCGCTGAACGATCGCCAGGTCTAGCCAAATTCCTGTAAGCTCTCGCTTGACTTCGGTAGTTTGCGTAGTCGGTTGCGCTACAGTGTATACAACGCTTTCTGTTGCTTGATTTCTTAACCTTCTACGCAGTATAATATAAATTATCAGTGATAAAGCCATAACAATAAGTACAACTTGGATAACAATCATCCAAACTATAGTCAATTGTTGGTTCCAATCGAGCTCATGCCCGAAAAAGTTTACTGCGTTTAATAGGTTTTTCATTTTTTACCTCTTGTTACTTGTCTACCTTTGTTACCTAGATTAAGCTAATCTTGTCTTGCGACGAATAATTAAGAATGCTACGAGTACCAACAATGCCTGAGCACTAAGTGATACAGCTGCAACACCGAAATCGATTGGGAAATCGTTCGTGCCGTCGCTAAGGTCGCTAACAACGCTACCCATGTTGTTTACACCGTTTTCAGCGGCTTGTTTAGCCTCTTCGGGGGTAACAGCTTGCTCTACCTTTTTCTTAGCGTCTTCGTATTCTCTTTCAAGTTCGCCTAGTCTCTTTTCCTTTTCCTCATCGCTGAGTTTGGGGTCTTTCTTTATTTTGTCTTCCGCTTCTTTCTTTGAGTTTTCAAGGTCTTCAAGAGCCTTGTCCTTTGCGTCTTTCAAGGTGCCGCCTGTTGCTTCGTCAGCTTTGTCAACTACGTCTACAATGCTACCCATGCCTTCGTCTTCTGCCTTTTTAACGTCTTCAAGCGTTTCTGCGTCGTCAACTGCTTTCTTAGCATTTTTCAATGCTTCGTCAATTGCATCCTTAGCTGCTTGCTTTTCTTCGTCAGTCAGTCCGGGCATGCTGTCAATTGCATCCTTAGCGTCCTGAGCTTTCTTCTCCAGCTCTTCTTTTGCCTTGTCCTTTGCAACGTTAAGCTCGGCATCTTCAATGTTCTTCAAACCGTCCTGAACAGCCTTTGCAACCTGTTCGGAATTGAGAGCCTTGTCTACTTCACCCTTAGCTTTGTCAAGTTCTTGGTCGATTCGGTCGGTAATATCCTTCTTCTCTTCGTCAGTCAGGTCATTACGTTGGTTAATTTCGTCCTTTTTAGCATTTGCTGCGTCGTCAAGAGCGTCTTTAGCTGCGGACTTTTCCTCTTTCAAAGTAGGAGTTTTGTCGCCGTCTTCACTGTTTTCGTGAGATTTTTCGTCAGCATCGTCAACAATGCCACCAATGTCTTTTTCGGTTTGGTCAACTACGTCTTTTACGTCGTCAACGGTTCTAGCGTCGTCAATTGTTTTGTTGGCCTCTTCAAGCTTTTGGTCAATTTCGTCCTGAGCCGCTTTCTTTTCTTCGTCAGTCAAACCGGGCATTCTGTCGATTTCGCCCTTAGCTTCTTCGCCTCTTTGCTCCAAGTCTTTCTTAGCTTGGTCCTTAGTGTAGTTCAGTTCAGCATCGTCAATTGCCTTTTCACCGGCTTTCTTTGCTTGCTCAACTTCCTCGGGCGTTGTAGCCTTGTCAATTGCTTCTTCAGCTTTGGCAAGATCCTGTTCAATTCTGTCAACGATGCCCGGATTGTCTTGTCCTTTCTTTGCTTCGTCGGCTTTCTTTTGCAGTTCGTCCTTTGCCTGTTGCTTAGCATCGTCCAGATACTTTTGGTCAACGTATCCGCATGCTGAACATACGCCGTTTACAAAGCTGTGTTGTTCGGTTACTTGCTCTGCGCATACATCGCATTGTCCTTTGTGTCCGTTAGCGCCGTCCTGTTCCCACTTGGTTACAGTGTGCGGTACCTTGTCAAGGTCTAGGTCGGCAAGATTTGTAACTGCTTGCGTGCCTTTTTCGTCCTTGAAGTGTTTGTCACAGTCAGGACACGTCCAGTACGCCTCACGGCCTTTTTTAGTGCAGGTGGGCGCTACCTTGTCTGTTTTTTCAAGTGTTGCATGTCCTTTTGCAGGTATTACGTACGCGTGCGCTTCTGCTTCAAAGCTTTGACTGTTATCTGCCGTTGCGCGTGCAGTAAAGGATACTTTTCCTGTTACTTCACATTTTGGGTTTTCGCGCGAACCTACAACTTCGGTAACCTCAGCGGTTATTGTCTCTACCTTGCCACATTGAGAACATCTAATGGTTGCTGTAACTTCAATTTCGTCAGCGTATGCTGCGGGCCAGTTCCAGCTTTGCAGTTCCCAGTTGTGTACGCCCGTTGCAGGTATCTCGTAGGTGTGTTCACTTGTAAAGGTGTTGTTACCGTACTGCACAGATGCTGTGTAGATTGCTCTACCGGTGTTGCAGCTGGGTTCAACTCTGCTTTCTGTTTGTTCTTGAATATTCAGTTTGCCATGGTTAAATACATGGTCTTTGTTACAAATGTCGCAGTGAATTGCAAGTGTGAGGTTGTCCTTATCTTCCTCTTGCTCACCCCATGTCCACGTTTCTGTCCATTCGTGAGCAAAAGTTTCTTTTTCTTCACATTCAGCGTTTTCGCAAACGTGCCAGTGATTGTTTTCGTCAGATTGCCAATCACTCCACTTGTGTCCTGTTGCTGTGTTAGCTTCCGTGTACACTTTACTGTTGTCGGTGTACACTTTGTCACCGTCTTCGGCAAACGTCACTGTTGCCGTAAAAGTTGCTGTGCTGTCTTTCTCGCAGGTTGCAGCAGTTTGTTGTTTACGTTCAATGCGTACTTGTTCGCCTTCGTAAACAATATCTTCTCCGCAGCCGTACTTACATTTGAATGTTGCCGTAGCTGTAGCCGTTGTTCCGTCAAAGCTCCAACTCCACTCGGGTTCAACGCCTTCGTAGTCGTGACCGATTGCTTCAAGTATGTAAGTGTATTCCTGTGTAAAGGTCTTGTCGCCGTACGTTACGGTTGCTGTATAGCTATGGCTACCCTCTTTGCAGGTAGGTGCTACGTACTCGCCGTCTTGTACATTGTTAAATTGTTCTTTAGTAAAGGTTACGTTTTTGTCGCACTCTTCACAGTGAATTGCAAGTGTCAAATCTTCAATTTTCTCACCCCATGTCCACTTTTCTGTCCATTCGTGAGTAAATGACTGTCTTTCTTCGCAACCGGCGTTTTCGCAAATGTGCCAGTGACTGTTTTCGTCAGTTTGCCAATCGTTCGCCCATTTGTGACCGGTTTGAGCAAGTACATATTCTTCGCTACTATCTTGGTAGCTTTGTCCGTCAAGTTCAACAGTTGCTTGGAACTTAACTTTACCGTCTTGTTCGCACTTTGCTGCCTCTCTGTACAGGTCGGTTATTTCACTTGCATATACAGTTTTTTCAGTTTCGCATGCGGAACATCTAAACGTAGCGTATACGTGTTGCTTGTCAACGTCGGATACGTCTTCCGCCCAGGTCCAGCCTTGAAGCTCCCAAGCATGCTTGCCTGTTGCAGCTATTGTGTATTTGTGTTCCTGAGTAAATGTTTGTCCGCCGAACTCTACTGTTGCCGTGTAGGTTACACTACCGTCTTTACAACTGGGTTCAACTCTGTCGCCCTGTTGCGGGTTCAATTCAGCGAAGTTAAATACATGGTCTTTGCCACATTCGTCACAGTGGATGGTAAGCGTCAGTCTTGTCAAATCAGCCTCATTTTCGCCCCAATTCCAAGTTTCTGTCCATTTGTGATCTACGGGGTAGGTAATACCGCAATCGTTGTCGCACACTTGCCAGTGTTGCGCGTCGTTTGAGTCCCATCTTCCCCAGCTGTGTCCTGTTGCTGTGTCAGCTTCCGTGTAAACTTCACTGTCGTTGAAGTATTGCTTGTTGCCGTCTTCAGCAAATGTTACACTTGCAACGTATTTCGCAGTGCTGTTTTCTTCGCAGCTTGCAGCACTTTGCTCTTGACGGGTAATTTGTACTTGTTCACCACTGTAAACAATTTCATGTCCACAGGTGTTGCACTTAAATGTTGCTGTTGCCTTGGCGCTATCTCTGGTTCCGTCAAACGTCCAACTCCACTCGGGTGTTACACCGTTGAAGTCATGACCTAATGCGTTGAGCGTGTAGGTATGCTCTTGCGTGTCGGAAACACCCTCGTAGTCAACCGTTACACTGTATTTGCTGTAGCCGCCGTTTACGCAATCAGCGTTTTTGCTGTCCTTCATGCTTGCGGTTAAGCCGTTGCCGTCGGTAAGCTCAATTGTTGTGTGACATTCGCTGCATTCGATTGTTACTGTAAGCTCGTCTATGCTGTCGCCCCAATGCCAACCGTCTTCTTTAATTTGCCATTTGTGTTCTGTGTGAGACGTTTTGAATCCGCATTCTTCACACGTATACATATTTTCGTCATCGAGTTCGCCAAACTTGTGCGGTTGTAATGGACTGTGATGTTCGGGATCATTCTCGCACTCTTGATAGTGTCCGCCCATACCGTCCTCGTGCCAATCGCCTGTGTAGTTGTGACCGATAGCAGCTACGTCATATCTATGTTGTTGTGTGTTTGTAAATTCTTCGTAGTTTATTGTTACCGTGTAGTCGTTGTAACCTGCAACGTCGCAAGTCACTTCTTGACTGTCGTCCAATTGTACAGCAAGACCGTTGTCACCGTGTTTCAAAACGATTATTTCATTACATACCGAACACTTAAGTGATACGGTCAAATCTTCAATGCTTTCACCCCAAGTGATTGAGGTCATTGACAAAGTGTGAGGAAGCTTAGCAATTTTGCCTTCTCCTTCTGTTGTCAGCCATGATCCAAGGGAAGCTATTCTGATGTAATTCTCGTCGAATGCGCCACCGCAAATACTACATAAGTAGTACGCCTTTATACCTGCAGATTTACATGTAGCAGGTATCTCGGGAACGTAGGTATACTCGTGTTCGCTTCCACCGCTGTGACCGGGCATTGAAGAGTTTTCACTACAATAAGTACACAGACCTGTGTTGGGGTCTAACTTGTGTGGCTGTAAAACCAAATTTTTACCGGAAAGACTAATACACTTTTTCGACTCATCCGAATGGAAATATTTTACATATTCAGTGTCGCTTGCAGTTCCAATTGTAAACGCGTTGGAAGAGGAATAGGTAACACCAATATTTGCACCTACAGAGAATTCCCCCAATGTCATTGCACTTATTAGATAAATGTTTTCAGCTACAGAACCGTAGCCGTTACCTTTTACAACAGGCGTTCCCGAAAGGCTTATCGATCCCCGACCAGTTGCCGAGCTATAAGAGTTGCTGCTAGTAACAGATGCCTGGTACATTCCTCCGCCATATAGAGCAGTGTTGCCTGTAATGCTTCCACCACTCATGTCAATCGCGCTTCCTGCTCCAAAATATTGAGCGGGTTGAGAAAAGGAGTAATAATACGTATCAGTTCTACCGGTTAGATATACACCGCCACCGTACATTGCAGTGTTACCGCTAATAGTTCCGTTAGCCATATTTAACTTGGCGCCCTGCCCAGCCGCTGAATCCAACTTCGAATTGTCATACGGCACGTTAGAATAGGTCTTAGTCATTCCTATTGCAAAAACACCGCCACCGTTTGTCGTTGCTGAGTTGCCGGAAATTGCCCCTCCGTTAAGATTTAAGATACCACCATCAAGGTAGACGCCACCACCGTTGTTGGCAGAGTTACCGCTTATTGTTCCTCCGGACATATTAAGTGAAGCAACGCCGAATGCGCAACCACCGGGAATTGTAACAGAATATGAACCATTACCATATTCAGGATCGTATTGAGCCGCTTTACTAAAAAATGTAGAAGATACATACACGCCGCCACCGTTTACTTTTGAGCTACCGTTACCGGAAATTACTCCGCCACTCATTTCAAAGTCCACTTGACTGTTCAGCTGTACACCGCCACCGATATTGCCGGTTATATTTCCATTGGTTAGTACACATTTAGTTGGTTCTCCTATAACTGGAGCGGTGGTCCATTTTCTATTATTAGAACCAGACATCCCATTACTAGTAGACCTTATGGTAATGCTATTACCTGTAATAACCACACCTCTGCCACCGTTATTGGAAATGGTACCGTTGGTCATTTCAAAGGGGCCTTCTACACTGACACCATTACCGGTGTTTTCGGTTATTGTACCGTCTGACATGTAAAATGCGCCTTTAACAGATACGCCGACACCACAACCGGATATTGTGCCACTGTACATGTAAACTGTACCCGTTGCGTTGACACCGATCTTGGTGCAACCTGATATTGTGCTACTGTACACGGTAAATGTACCAGTTGTATTGATACCGTACTGGGTGCAATTTGATATTGTGCAATCATACATGTTAACTGTGCCTGCTGCATTAACACCGGTATTAGTGCAACCTGATATCGTGTTTCTCGTCAATTCCGCAGTGACATATGATGATGCCGTCTGGATGCCAGTAGCGCCACCGGATATTTGACAATCAGTCATTGTCAAAACCCTATTAATGTTTTTACTGTAGATATATACGCCATTAGCACAAGAAATGGATGTCTTGCTAATTGTAAGATCACATGCGTAACTAGCATTTGTATATATGCCCCAAGATTTACAGGATATATCAACATTACTTATTACGACATTAGCGTTAGCGTTTGCAATGACACCAGTTGATCCACCGGAAATTATGCCGGTACCTCTGCTACTTGTTAGCGTAAAGTTAATAGCATCTGCGTTGGTATTGGTTACTGTAATCACATCCTTACCGGCAACCCCTGTGAGTGTGAAGCCGTTCAAGTCCAACGTGATACTCTTGTTGATTGTAACCGTTGCGGTAAGCTCGATGTCTCCTTCAATCTGAACCGTTTCGCCATCCTCAGCGTCACCTATGGCTGCATTGAGTCGTGACTCGGTGTTGATTAGCAAGGCTGCTGGCATGATGCCGTACTCGCCCGAGTTGTCTTCTGCAGGAAGTTCGTCAACAGAGACGATAGGTTCCGCGAACACTTCTTCAGCAGCTGTTGCCACTTGAAGTGAACTTGCAAGAGCTACAGATACAACCATGCACAGTGCAAGTACTGCAATCACTATTGCTGTCAATATTGATTTTTTCGTCATAAGGTTGGATTTCATTTTTTCCTCTCCAATTATTCCTTATCCTTCAATCGGGTTTTCCCCGGTAAAAGGTGTTCGCCTCCACCCTCCTGCGTCTCCTGTCCTGCCCTGCTTTTCAAGCTGTGGCTAACTTACGCAACCGAACCAAGGGTTGTTCATCAATCAATTTTGTCTTGTTGCGAGCATGCGCGATACGCTAAATTCTATGTCGCGCGCGACTCGTTTACGACCCAACTATAGCACCAAAATTAACCTGTGTCAAGTTTTTTTTGAAAATTTTTGAAATTTTTTGTAAATTTTTAAAAAAATCGCACTCAGGTTGCAATTTTTAGGGGTCAAACCCAAAAAACTCCAGTCAGGTTACGTTTTGTCACACCACTAAGATATGCAAAAATGTCACCTGAGGTGCAAAAATCTCACCTCAACGCGCAAGCGCGCACACAGGCACGTAACTCACATGCGTACACATTCGCGCATATACACACGCACCTGCACACGCACATATACGCCCGCATATAACGACCCACAAGCCCACCGCAAAAAAAATTTTCAAAAAAATATTTTTTTTTCGGAGCATCCACCACACGTACCCACACATGGGTACACATTCGCGCGCACGCGTATATAAGCGCACAAATACACACGGGCGTACTCGCATGCGCATTCGTACATGCACATATGTACGCAAGCCCGCCATTTCGCCCACAGCAGCCGTTTCAACCTCAACCGACTTCGCGTACACATGACATTGCCCGCAAGCCTCACAGCCCAATCTGCGGGCTCATGGCGCACATCTGCCTCTCCCCTTACATCTCCGAACAGTCGTCAACCCCGAAACACAAAAGGCGCTCCTCACGTAGGAACGCCCACTTACAACCGAAATCAACTATCACGCAGTCACCAATAGCCTCACGCAGCTACCATAGCTCACCTCACAAACGAAACAACAAATGTCCCACTTACACAACCACCCAAAGCCTCTACTATGCAAGGGGAGTTGCCGCAGCAACAAGGCGGAGGGCTGCCACCATCAATTCGCACCCTGCAAAAATATTGATAGAACTTTCTCTTCGGAACAACAGTCACATAGCCCCTAAAGCGTCTACTATAGCTTCCCTCGTAAACAGTACAACAAACGACTCTATTTACACAACCACCAAAGTAACACCTTGCACAACTTGCCAATATTCTTATACCATTCAAAAATCGCACCCCAAGTGACGGGAACGCTAATTGCAAAATAGTGCAATGGGGCTAAAAAACACATAAAAATAACCCCATATGGGGCATTTTTGGCTATTTATAGTATTTTTTGCGATAAGTATTGACCACTTGGGGTGCGAAAAATAAAGGCGAAAAATTTCTATATATCCTTGAGGAAATTGTACTTCTCCAGCTGCTTCAAACTGTCCTGCCAATGCGGCAAAGCGTTGGATATAAAGTTCCAAAATTTGTCGTCATGTATCGGGTGAGTAAAGTGAGCAAAGGCATGCGCGATCAAATACATTCGCAAGTTCTGCGGCAGCTGCACTATCCTGAAATCAAAACACAAAACACGCTGCGCCGCCATCGAACACTTAAGCCAAGATTGCCCAACATCACGGAACTCTATCTTGGCAGGACACAGCGATACATTACTTCCGAAGTTTGCTATCTCCACCGACACGTACAGCTGCGCAATTTTCTTGAGGTAGTTCTTTATCGCCTTTAGTCGCGCCTCACGGCTTTGACAATACTTCTCGTTGATGTACAGCACGTTTCCGTCCAGGTAGGTTTTGGCGCTAACGCTCGAGGCTACACTTATCACATCGCCCATGATTACCGTTTTTCTCCCATTGAATATATCGCCCTTTAATGAGCTCTCCTTGCCCGATGTGCCGGAACGCGTTGTTCTCTTCTTCTCATGCTTTACGGGCTCCTCAGCGCTATTACGGGCTTCAGCATGCGTTGCAACCGCCTCCTGCTTGCGTTGCCTTATCCAGTCGGCATTCTGTTCTATTATTTGTCGCAGCTTTCTGTTTGACACAAAGCAATTAGCTACAACTTTTAGCACACCATCTTCATATCGCATTTTTATAACATTTTTCAGCGTTCGCTCTACCTGCACTCTCATAAGCAGGTTATACCACTACAGCAACCGCCACATTTGCCTTTATTTACAATTTGACGGAATATAATGTCAAATTTGAATTTATGTATATTTATGCAAAGTTTATGCATAATGTTTAATTTTACTAAACTTTTCATTTTTTGTTATATTTATTATAAATATTGTATATTATATTGACATTTTTTGACATTTATTTTAAAATAGTATCAAAGGAGGAGTAAATATGAGCGGTGATTTCACCTTTTTGAAAGGTAATATAGAAACAATCATTCTGTGCGCCCTGTACAAGGAGCCTACTTACGGCTACGAAATTGCAAAAGAAATCAAAGAACGCACCGGTAATAAATACGAAATCAAGCAACCTACGCTTTACTCCTATCTCAAACGCTTGGAAGAGGACGACCTTATCGTGTCCTACTGGGGCGAGACGTCAAACGGCGGTCGCCGTCGCTACTACGCGCTTACCAAGACAGGCAGGGCTAACTGCGAGCACTTCATTTCCGAGTGGCAATATCAACGCACCGTTTTGAGCGAGTTGGTTGATGGCACTGCGAACGGAACGGAAATAACTCAAGACGAAGCCACTCCGCTTTTTGGACGCCGAACCAGGCGCACCAAGAAAAAGGAATATCAAACGGAGCTTGACGAACAGGACGAAATTGCACGTCGCTTGAGCGAGCTAACGGGCACGACTTTCGAACAGGAAGCCGAATCGGACTCTATTGTCGAAGAAACTGTTGCCGACACTCCTGCCGAAAGCGAGGAACCGTTTGTTGGCGTTCAGGAATCTATCAACTTCGAAGAGAACACTGCCGATGACGTTGTGGAACAGCAAGAACAGGAACCCACTGTCATTGAGCGCATCATCTACGTTGACCGGCCCATTTATATAGAAAAAACCATCGTCAACGAAGAAAAAGTTGCAGAAATCGCACCCCAGGTCGACCAAAAACCCGAAGAAGACCCACTTGCACGCTTCGAAACAAACCAGGACAACCCCGAAGATTTCATCCAGGCATTTGACGAACGCGCGCGTGAAGTATCTGCTACTGAGCCACACACCGAGGGCGAAAATTACCAACACGTATTGATGGGTGTCATTGGCGAACAGCTGGACGGCATGGATCAGATAAACACTGACCCAGCCACAACAATGTACTACGAGGACCACCATGCAGCCCTTGAGGACGTTGCTGATAGCTTGGCAAAGGAAGGCATTCGCCTGCGCATTTACAATCACGCTACCGCAGCCTACAAATCAAAGACGCTCATTCCTTTTGCCAAGGTGCTGTGTCAAACTTCATGGCTAACGTACGCTATCGGTTTTATTATATTTGGCGTGCTGGCACTGACCTCTATCGCACTGAGCAACTGGGTACCGTTTGTAATCACACTTGCTGTGCTGCTTATTGTACCGATAGGTTTTACTGTGTACGCGATACTCGACCCCACACGCAAAGAAAAGCCAATATTCAATTTCCGAATAGCAATTATTGTCGCAAGCGTTATTTGTGTGATAATTGTTTTGGCGGCTGTTGGCTTTAGTGCTATCGGCAATATGGAATTTTCCGATTACGTTGCCGCGTCCAAGCAGATTCTTATCCCCACCGGTATCGCTGTTCTGATACCTGCAGGAGTTGCCATTTACTACTGCTTGTACAAACAATACTAAAAAACATTTACTAAAGATAAAGGGAAGATACTACTCCTACTAGTATCTTCCTAAATTTTTTTATTTGGTAATTTTGAGCGTTTTCAAAACTATTCGTAAAAAAAATTTTTAAACGAATAGATTTCCAAATATAGATAATACTAACACTGTACCAAAGAAAAGGTATAGATATACTAATGACAAAAGGAAGGTACTTCTCCTACAGTACCTTCCTCATTTTTTTTGCAGGGGAGACGCGATTCGTAAGGAGTACGCAAGTCGGTTGTCGTTGAATGTTAAACACTACGACGGAATAGGGATTGTTACACGCAGTGTTAATCCCGTCACACGCCAACCGAGGTTGCGTGTTCGCCCCACCGTATGAAGCCAATAAAAAAATACGCCGAAAATTCTTTCAGCGTAATTGGCAGGGGAGACGCGATTCGTAAGGAGTGCGCAAGTCGGTTGTCGTTGAATGTTAAACACCACGACGGAATAGGGATTGTTACACGCAGTGTCAATCCCGTCACACGCCAACCGAGGTTGCGTGTTCGCCCCGTTGCATGAAGCCAATAAAAAATACGCCGAAAATTCTTTCAGCGTAATTGGCAGGGGAGACGCGATTCGAACACGCAACCGACGGTTTTGGAGACCGTTGCTCTACCGTTGAGCCACTCCCCTAAATTGTAATTTTTGCTGCAAAACATTTGCAACTTTATGTACTTTAATATTATAATGTAAAGGACATTTAATGTCAAACAATTACAGCAAAATAAGTTGAGTAAAATATGAAGAAAGTTACAATATACACCGACGGCGCATGCTCCGGCAACCCCGGCATTGGCGGATGGGCTGCCGTATTGATGTACAACGGCGTAAAAAAGGAAATAAGCGGCTACGACAAAAGCACCACCAACAACCGCATGGAGCTTTTTGCAGTGATACAGGCACTACGCTGCCTCAACCAAAACTGCGATGTCGACATTTGTACCGACTCTCAATACATTGCTGATGCGTTCAACAAAGACTGGTTGACCGCATGGCAAAAAAGCGGGTGGAAAACTTCCGGCAAAAACGAGGTCAAAAATATTGACCTGTGGAAAGCACTACTCTACGAAGTGAACAAGCACAAGGTGCAGTTTGTAAAGGTAAAGGGGCACGCTGACGTGGAACTGAACGAGCGTTGCGACACACTAGCGCGCGGAGAAGTTGACCGCTACAAGAAAATTATTGAAGAAAACAGCTAAAGAAAAGTAGGAGCTTGCACTCCTACTTTTTTATTTCAGCTTTTATTTGTGTTATTTTGCAAAGTCTACACTGCGGGTCTCGCGTATTACGTTGACCTTGATTTGTCCGGGATATTCCAGCTCGCTCTCGATTCGACGCGCAATATCGTTAGCCATCAAGACTGTTGTTTCGTCGTTGACTTCTTCAGGCTTTACAATGATGCGAATTTCACGACCAGCCTGCACTGCGTAGGACTTTTGTACGCCCTTGAACGAATTGGCAATTTCTTCAAGCTTTTCAAGACGTTTTACGTAATTTTCCAGCGATTCACGACGAGCGCCCGGGCGTGCACCGCTAACAGCGTCTGCTGCAGCAACGATAACCGCCTCCACTGTCATGGGTTCAACGTCGCCATGGTGAGATGCAATACAGTTGACAACTTCCTTGCTTTCCTTGTACTTTTTGGCAAGATCGGCGCCAATTTGCATGTGTGTTCCTTCAATTTCTTGATCTACTGCCTTACCGATGTCGTGCAGCAATGCTCCACGCTTAGCAAGAGCTACATCCAAACCAAGCTCCGATGCCATGATGCCTGCAATGTAACTGACTTCAATTGAATGTCGGAGAACATTTTGTCCGTAACTTGTACGGAATTTAAGCCTACCAAGCAGCTTGATAATTTCCGGATGAAGACCAAATACACCTGTATCAAAGGATGCAGCTTCGCCTTCGTCCTTGATTGTGACATCCATATCGCGCTTGACCTTTTCCACCATTTCCTCAATGCGGGCGGGGTGAATACGGCCGTCGGATATAAGCTTTTCAATTGTAATACGGGCAATTTGACGTCTAACGGGATCGAAACCGGACAGTATTACTACCTCGGGTGTGTCGTCGATAATAAGTTCAACACCAGTTGCGTTCTCCAACGCGCGAATATTACGTCCTTCACGGCCAATCAAACGTCCCTTCATTTCGTCGTTAGGCAGAGGTACGGTTGTTACGGTCATTTCACTGACCTGATCGCTTGCGCAACGCTGAATAGCCGTCGCCACAATTTCTCTTGCTTTCTGCTCGCCATTTGCTTTGGCTTCCGCTTCTATCTTGCGCACAAGACCTGCTGCGTCCTTGCGAGCTTCGCCAACCATTTCGTCAACAAGCATCTGCTTTGCTTCGTCTTGTGTGAGACCGGCAACACGTTCAAGTTCCTTTTGAATCCTGATTTCGGATTGGTCCAGCTCTTGCTGACGTTTGGTAAGCTCACCCTGTTGTGAGATAAGCTGTTTTTGTTGAACGTCTATTTGGTCCAGCTTTTTGAGGAGCATCTCTTCTTTTTTGTCAAGAGCTTCTTCTTTTTGATTCAAACGGTTTTCCTGTTTGGCTATTTCACTGTTACGCTCTCTAAATTGACGTTCTGTTTCACTTTTTAATCTTTGGTTTTCTTCTCTTGCCTCATTTATAGCTTCTTTTTTTAACGATTTTGCTTCTTCGCGAGCAAAGTCCAAGATTGAATCTGCTTGCGCTTGAGTTGAGCCAATTTTCTTAGTGCGATATCTACGATATACGTACACACCTATAGCAAAGCCACCGCCCAGTCCTACAACCGCAACAGCAGCTATTACACCACCAAATACTCCAGAGGAGATTGAAGCAAGGAAGGAAAATAGCACTGAATGCATAGTAATTCCTCCTATAAATATGCTGTAAAAGTAAGCATACACCCTACTTTCACCAATACTATTTTACCCATTTTTATCTCATATGTCAAGATATAAATTAAAATAAAGAAACAGAAATAAATAAATTACATTAAAAATGGGGAGAAAGGGCATGTTATGTGTGCAATAGTATTATATAAACTACCAAAAACAAGAATTATTTGATAAAAACATAACATTTCTATTAGTTTTCACTTACATCACTATTGCTTAAAAGCCCGATTGTTATATCGGGCTTTTAGACATTATCTATTCCATTTAGATTGATTTGTAAGGTATGTTTACAGCTTACAACAACATAAATGCGATGTGAATTTCCACGCATTTACATGTCAAAATTACACAACTATTTTTTGTGTTAAAAACCTGGTTATTCAGCAGGTTCTACATCGTCAGACGATGCCGTTGGGTTGAGCTGTTCTCTGATTTTGGTGGACAACAGATCCATAGCTTCAGGATGTTGCTCAAGATAAATTTTTGCGTTTTCTCTACCTTGTCCAATCTTTTCACCGTTGTAGCTAAACCATGAACCGCTTTTTTCGATCAAGCCGCTTGCAATTGCCATGTCGAGAATACAGCCCGAATTGGAAATTCCTTTGCCGAAGATGATTTCGAATTCAGCTGTTTTGAACGGCGGAGCAACCTTGTTTTTAACAACCTTTACGCGAGTTTTGCTTCCCACTATTTCCGAGCCGTCCTTTACTTGGTCTATCTTTCTTACATCTAGGCGTACGCTGGAGTAGAATTTAAGCGCTTTACCACCGGTCGTGGTTTCGGGGTTGCCGAACATTACACCAATCTTGTCGCGCAATTGGTTGATAAAGATAATACACGTATTTGACTTGTTACCTACTGCAATTATCTTGCGCAAAGCTTGTGACATAAGGCGCGCCTGAACACCCATATGGCTGTCGCCCATGTCTCCTTCCAATTCCGAACGGGGAGTGAGCGCCGCAACAGAGTCAACAACAACAAGATCGACAGCATTGCTACGTACAAGATAATCCAAAATGTCCAGTGCCTGTTCACCACTGTCGGGCTGTGAAATGTAAAGCTCGTCAAGGTTAATGCCAAGATTTGCAGCATAAACAGGGTCCAATGCTTGTTCCGCATCAATGAATGCAGCTGTACCGCCCATCTTTTGAACTTGCGCGATTACATGCAATGTAACCGTTGTTTTACCCGAAGCTTCCGGGCCGTAGATTTCAATTATACGTCCTCTTGGCAGACCTCCAACGCCAAGCGCTACGTCCAAAGGCAGGCAGCCCGTGGGGATAACTTCGATATTGCGAGTTGCAGCATAGCTTCCCAGCTTCATTATAGAACCCTTGCCGAATTCCTTTTCGATTTGTAAAATAGTTTGCTCTAATGCTTTCTTCTTGTCGTCAGTCATATTTGTATTCTCCTTTATTATCTAGTGTAAATGATTATTTGGTTATGGTTTTAAAGACTAAATACAACGCCATATTTGTAGCCTGTGCGCGAATTGTGTTCCTGTCACCGGTAAATACATTGCGGTACACAGAAACGCCCTTAGCCGTTGCAACAGCGATATAACACAAACCAACAGGCATTCCGTTTTCCGTAGTTGGACCAGCATACCCTGTAGTAGCAACTGCTATATCACTACCGTTTTTAAGCAAGCCAAGCGCCATTTCCTGCGCTACTTGCTGCGAAACAGCACCGTATTGGTCCACAAAGTGGGGATTTATCCCAAGCCTCTCACATTTGGACTGCGTGGAATAAGTAACTACGCCCTCGTACAACACGCTACTTGCGCCGGCAACGTCCACCAATGTAGATGCAATCATGCCGCCCGTGATTGATTCTGCCACAGAGACAGTTTTACCTATATGATTGAGTAAGTCCACTACCGCTTGCCCCATGCTTTGTTCCGAGTTGGCGTAAAGAGTGTCTCCAAATAACTGCTTAAACTTAGCAAGCGTATCTGCAATTATCGACTTTGCGCACTTTTGCGGGAAAGAAAGAACTATCTTAGTATCCAAATTTACTGTTTCACATTTGTGTGAAACATATTTCCCCAGCTTAGCCAAACGGTCGCTAACAGCTTTTTTAGTCAAGCCAAACACTTTATAAACATATCGCGTGGCGCCTACACTGTTTTTAAACAGGTCCTTGTATAAATAGGTGTCGTACACGACACTGCACTCGCGCTCGTCGTCAGCAATCATGTATACGTGGGTCTTTTTGTACTCGCCGTAACATGTGCACTGGTATCCGTACGATGACGCATAGTGATTGAATGACTCCGGCGCTACACACAGCTTGTCCATTGCGTGCTGTGGCGGCAATTCCACGTGAGCAAGCTTGCAGTACTCGTTGACATTACGCTCGGCAAACTTGTCGTAGAACATCGTCATGTTGAACGTATCCGCAAACAGCGTACTGTTATCCCCCACGTTTCCTATCATAATAATCGCCCTACAGCCCACCGCATTGGTTAAAAACTCACTGGCAGAATGTTTGCTTTTGGATACAAACAAGTCGTATTGTGCTACTTCTGCGTCAAGCTTCTTACACACAAAAGCCACTGCCTGACTGTATTCTTTTGCTAAAATCTTTATCATACCTTTGCAAACACCTTTCTGTTTTGTACTAAATATATCACACCGGAAACTACTGTCAAAACAATTGAAATTGCAAACATTACAACTGCAATCCACCATATAACGGTGTAAAACAGTGATGGCACGTAACCGACTCCCGACAGGGAAACCGTATCGCTTGAAGCAATCAAATTTGCACCGTGTAGCAATACAAGCAATGGCAAGCTTACGTCCTGAAAAACTGTTTTTATCTTACCGAAGATGTTTGCCTGCACTACAATGCCCTTGGAGGCGGCAATTTGGCGTACTGCACTAACCAGCAACTCGCGTGAGATTATCAATATTGCACCAACAGTCACGAAAATTGTTCCGAAGCCCTCAGCCCATGCATGATTTTCCATTACAATCCAATCTAAATGCATTCCTCTATCTAAATAAATTAGATACTGCAACGGATTGGACGCTACAACACAGAATAACGCAGCGCATATGAGAACCTTGTCGGCAATTGGATCAAGCAGTTTGCCAAGGTCAGATACCATATTGTATTTGCGGGCGATATAACCGTCTAAAAAGTCCGTAAATGCCGCTAAAACAAATATACCAACCGCAACAAAAGCGCCCCACTGATACGGCAAAAAATATGCAGCGATAAACAGCGGCACCATGCATATCCTCAGCGTTGATAGTTTGTTAGGCAACGTCATTCTACTATTTCTCCTGTTAAATCGTACTCCAAAACACCGCTTATCTTGACAGGGTACATGCTTCCTATTTCCAACGGTTTGCGCGAAGTTACGTACACACAGCCGTCGATTTCAGGCGACATAAAATACGCTCTACCCTTGTACAAATAATATTCTCCGTCTTTACCGTCGCTTTCGTCAATAATACAGTCGTACGTTTTCCCAACGTCGCTTTGATTGAGTTCGTTAGCCACAGCGTATTGAGTTGCATATAGCTTCTTTACATAGCGCTGCTTCGTACGCGCAGAAACCTGACAGTCAAACTTCGCAGCAGCTGTGCCCTCTTCACGCGAATATGCGAAGAAACCCACGTTTCTAAGCTTGTAGCTACGCAAAAATTCGTCCACTTCCGCTATTGTTTCATTAGTTTCACCGGGGAAACCGCAAATAAATGTGGAACGAACAGAGATACCCTTTTGCATCAGCTTGTCAAAAAGTATTCGTATAGATTCACCGTTTGATCTGCGGTTCATTTTGCGTAGTATTCCGTCGTTAACATGTTGCAACGGTATATCTACGTATTTCACAACCTTGGGATTGTGCACTATTTCTTCTAACAAGCTATCCGTCATCAACTCGGGGTAACAATACAGAAGTCTAATCCACTGAATACCCTGTATCTGTGATAGCTCGCGGATAAGTTCAACTAATTTCGGCGCTCCGTAGAGGTCCTTGCCGTAACGCGTAACGTCTTGTGCAACCAAAATCAGTTCCTTAACGCCCTTTTCTGCAAGCTCACGCGCTTGCCCTACAGCGCTTTCCAGTGTAATAGAACGGTAACGTCCGCGAATATACGGAATAAGGCAATATGTACAGTAATTATCACAACCGTCGGCAATTTTGAGATATGCAACGTGTGGCGCAGTTGTCAAAATACGGGCGCCAAAAGTTACACCTTCGTTGCATCCACGGTATAAATTGCGATTGCCGTCAAGCGTTTCGGCAACGATATCGCATATTTTATCGTACTCGTAAGTACCCACAATAGCGTCCGCTTCGTATAGGTCTCGGTACAGCTCGTCGCCGAACTTCTGACCAAGACAGCCAGTTACGATAACCTTTTGGCAATGTCCGTCGCGCTTAAAATTAGCCATTTCCAATATCGTATCAATAGCTTCCTTGCGCGCCGATTCCAAAAAAGCGCAGGTATTTACGATAATCACGTCGGCTTCACTCGGTTCAGATGTTATTTCATAGCCGCCCTGAACCAAATTTGCCAACATCACTTCGGTATCAACTCGGTTCTTGTCGCAACCGAGTGATACCACACCAATTTTAGTTTTCATGTGTTGTTATTTTAAAAGCGTATTAATCTTCTTGATCGGGGAACAGGTCATCCAATTCTTCCAATGTTACAAGCACCTTTAACGGCTTGGAGCTGGGGTCACTGGGAGACAGTTCTTCCACGTATTTTAACTTTTGTAACGAGTCCATTATACGTCCGGCGCGGTTAAATCCTATGCCAAGGTTGCGCTGTATTGACGCAATAGATGCTCTGCCTGCCTGTTTTTCCAACCAGAAATGCAATGCCTTTTTGCAAAGCGGATCGAGTTGTGCCTCCTTGGGGCCCTCTTTTTCTCTTTCCTGCTCTGCAGCGGCTTCCGCTGCCTGCTTGCGAGAAATGAATATTTCGTCAGACACCTTGTCGTCGTAATAAACCTCGTTGGCTTCTCTTGAGAACTCAACAAGTGCGCGAATTTCGTCGTTAGATACGTACGCGCCCTGTACACGTTCCAAATCGGGAGAACCGGAATCCATAAACAGCATATCGCCTTTACCCAGCAGTTTTTCCGCTCCGCCGCCACCGATAATTGTGTTACTGTCAAAAATGGAAGCAACCTTAAGCGCCATACGGCAGGGCAGGTTCGCCTTGATTGTACCGGTAATGGTCTTAACGTCGGGACGCTGTGTAGCCAATACGATATGAATACCTGCTGCTCTGGACTTTTGCGCAAGACGTTGAAGCTTGGACTCAAACGCCTGTTTGCTAGCTGCCATGAGGTCAGCCAACTCGTCTACGATAAATACCAAATACGGTAATCTTTGCGAAATATTAGTATTTACGCGGCTGTTGTATTCGGAAATGTTTCCTACACCGCTGGAACGGAACAATTGATATCTTGCTTCCATTTCATTGATAAGGTAATCAAGACCTGCAAGCGCGTCGTTGGTATTGGTTATTGTTTCGCTTGTTAGCATGTGCGGTATACCGTTGTAACGGGACAGCTCGACGAACTTCGGGTCGACCATTACAAAACGGACGTATTCGGGACCGTACTTGTACATAAGGCTTACGATCATACAGTTCAAGCAAACGCTCTTACCTGATCCCGTCGTACCTGCGATAAGCAAGTGAGGCATATCCGCAAGGTCTGCCACGATTACCTTACCGGTAATTTCCTGACCGATTGCAAATACTAATTTACCCTTGGCCTTTTGGAATGTTTCCGATTCCAGCAGGCTCCTCAACACGACAGGAGTTTTTACCTTGTTTGCAACCTCGATACCGACCTGATTTGTGCCGTGTACCGGAGCTTCGATACGTATATCGTCCTGCGCTTCAATGCAAGCCTTGATGTCGTCGGAGAAACGGGCAAACTCGCTCATACGCGTCTTTTGCGACAACACGTTAAACATGTAGCGAGTTACGGACGGTCCAACGATAATATTGGACGGCTCCACTTTGATACCGAAAACGCTAAGCTTGTTAACGATAGCATCTGCGGAGCGTTGTCTGTCATCTGCCTCGAAGTCATCAACAATTGTAGCGTCGGTCAGTAACTCAAAGGGCGGCTGGTTGTACGGAATAAATTTGTGTACGCGCTCCTGTTCCTTTTTCAGCTCTCCGCGGGATATGAAATCAAGTCCTTCCTGAACAGCTCTTCCCTCGGTTGTTTCAATAACCTTTTCCGACGGGATAGCCAATATTTCCTCGTCATCCTTTTCTTCGTCAGGCTCCACAGCTGGAACAGGCTCCACTACCTGTTCTGCAAGGATCGGCTCGTCTTCGTCGGGTACAATTATTTCCCTAACAAATGATTGACTTTCTTCAATCTTATCTTGCGCCGGTGTCACAATGTCCACAATGTCGGGCTGAGTTGACGTAACCGTCTCACTCGCCATAGTATTTACTGCGGTTTGCTCAACAGTCTCAACTGTAACAGGAGGCTCCTCTTTGACAGGTTCGACAGGTGTCGCCACCTTCCAATCGAATTTCGACTCCTGCTGCGGCTTTGCTTCTTCAGCAGGTTTGTAGTAGCCACGAAGTATAAATTCGTCATTTTCCGTTTCGCTCTTTTGGAAGAAATCATTCTTCGTTGTTGTTTGCTGAGGTTCAGGATTACTTACGTTTCCACCAAACAAAATCTCCACCGCCTGTGAACGTCCGTAACCGGGATTATCAAGACCGGATTGCGGAGATACGTCTATACGCTCAGAACTGGGCATAGTTGAAACCTGTTCGGGATAAGTTTCTTCGTTGAACAAAATATCAAATGCTCTTTTACGCGTGTCGCCTCTGTCCACACCACCGATTGAAGGTATCGTCGAGGTCTGCACGGAGGGTTCAATTTCCACCGTACGTTTGGAGTTGAGCGTAAGCTTTCCTGTAAAGTACGAATAGAAAAAGTCGCCAACAAATATTACCGATACCACCATCAACGCCAATATGAGAATCAATGCGCCATATATAGTAAGCGCTGCTGCCAAACCGTAGACTATAGTACCAAACACAACTCCGCCAAAGGTAGGAACGCCCATACTCTTGTCGTAGTAGTTGTAAATATAGCTAACATACCTGGAAAACTCGATATAAGAGAGATTGTCCTCCCTTAGCATGTAGAAGGTCGTACAAATGTGCACGAAAAATATCACCGACACAAACAGCAGAATGAAAAACGTGATGTATTTTACCGGAATTTTTATGCTTTTTCCCGCAAGAGAAAATGAGCAGACTACAATTACCGCTGCCATAATTCCGTAAAATGCCATACCGAAGGATCCTAAAAAGAAATTTCCGAATTGCTTAAATCCGACGTTATTTATGTATCTACCGCAAAAAGCAAATATAATCAAAAGCGTAGCAATACAAATTCCTACGATGCTCGCTATCATTTTTCTCTTTGCAATGTTATTGGACTTCAAAAAAGCCACCTCCCTACCGTTTATCTCAGTGTAAAAGAGCAATGCGCTTTGAACGAAAACACATACATTTCCGTTCAATAACGATATCTCACCAGTGTAAAATATATTATACTATATAATAGTAAAATAATCAACAATTCAAAATTGAAGTATAAGCATAATTTTTCACTTTTTGATTTTGCTCCACTCTCAATTCCAATAAAAGTTTTTACGTCAATGCAGCTGTTGTTTAGACAGAAAATCCGCCTTAAAATTAAAAGGCGGATTGAAGCAAATTATTTTATTGTTAATTTTGAAACCGCATTGTAGCCCTTGACCTTTGGTCCCACGTAAGCAGACGCATGAGGTTTGACTAACATGCTACGCGCCACCCTGTTTACGTCTTCAACCGTAACGGATTTGTACTTTGCGATATCCTTTTCCACATCGAACAGCTCGTTCAGCTTCAACATGGATCTGCCATACAAGCGCATAAGGGTCATGTTGCTCTCCACGTTCATATACAAGGCATTTACAGCCTGAATGCGTGCACGCGCAAGCTCCCTTTCGGTTATGCCGTCAGTTAACAGCTTGTCCAATTCTGTTTTTATCAAATTGCAAACCTTTTCGTTGTTTTCAGGGCTAAGTCCTACGTAAATTTCAAAGGTACCTGCGTTTGAATAGTAGGATGGATAAGCATAAACGGAATAAGCCAAGCCGTTCTGCTCGCGAATAACCTGATTTAATCTGCTGGACAGCCCTCCTCCCATGATGGATGCAAGCATGTTGTTTGCACAACGCTCGTTGTCTTTCAAGGAAAATCCGCCCCACGCAAGCTGCAGGTGAGATTGCTCAATCGGCTTGAAGGCGTGCAAAAATTTATCGCTATAATTAACTTGTGGCTCGGGTTCAGGGCAAACAGCTGCCTTATCACAGTGCTGCTCGAAATATTTTTCCACAAGATTACACAGCTCGTCTATATCGAACTTACCGCACACTGCAACCACTGTTGAAGCCGGTACATAGTGCTTTTTCTTAAAATTCAAGATACTATGTCTGTCAGAGTATTTTATATTTTCGATACTTCCGAGAATCGTTTGCCCCAAAGTTTGCTTGTAGAACAGTGCTTGAGATATAAGATCCTGGCTTACGTCGTCGGGAGTATCTTCACACATCTTTATCTCCTCTATCACTACGCCCTTTTCACGCTCCAATTCCTCTTCGGGAATAGCCGCGTTGAAGTACATGTCGGACAAAACGTCCATGCACTTTTCCAAGTCGTCAGATGAGCTTTTGGTGTAAAAGCAAGTTGAGTCCTTGGAGGTGTAGGCATTTATGTTTGCACCGATGTCATCGATTTCTTCGGAGATTTGCAAGCATGTACGCTTCTCTGTACCTTTGAATACAAGGTGCTCGATAAAGTGAGAATATCCGTTAGTTGCAGCGTCTTCCTTGACGCACCCTACGTCCACGAATACACCCAGCGATACTGTGTAAAAGTTGTCTAACCGTTTTGCCACAAGCCTCAATCCGCTTGGGAATTGTTTGTAGAAGTCCATATTTCTCCTATATTTGTACTAACCGGAACAATACTGAAATTGTTGTCCAAGTAATACTTTACTATTTTTTCCAGTGCGTCACGCGTGTGTGCAGTTGGGTGCATAAGTATCAACTCGCCGCTGGACGTGTCTTTGGTTGCACGACTGTACACTACACCAGCGTCCTTATCGCGCCAGTCAATTGTGTCTCTCGACCACATAATGGTCTTGTAACCGTTGTCACGTGCTGCTGCCACCGTATCGTTGGAAAAATCACCACTCGGCGGAGCAAACAGCGTCATGCTCTTGCCGACATACTCAAATACCAGCTTTCCGCACGACACTATTTCCTTGACATTATCGGCATATGACAGCTTGCTGTGTTCCTTGTGGAAATATCCGTGATTGCCAATTTCATGCCCGTAGGACACAATTTTTTCCAGCATTTCGGGATATTGTGCAACCCAGCATCCACCCACGAAAAAGGTTGTTTTGACATCGTACCTGTCAAATATTGCCAACATATCGTCAAGATATTCAGTCCCCCAGTACACGTTTACCATCAAGGACACTTGATTTTGTCCACTACCGCGATAAATGGGAGCGTTATCATTGCTTTTGAATACGTTGGTTGTTGCGCCGACAAAGCCAATAAAGGCTACCGCCAGCACGAGAGAAACAAGTATTACATTTGCCACAACGTGAGTAAAAAGTTTTCCTTTCATAATTCCACCTAAATACAATATGACTCTAACATATTATATTAGTGAAAACGGAAAATTACCCTACTTTTGTATTGTGGCAAAACACCCTATTCGAGATAATCGTAACAGGGTGTTTTGATTTGTCTAGTAATTACAGATTTATTTTTCTTGATTTCTGTCAGGCTTTGATTTTACAGTTTCTTCACAAGTTTTAGGTCTATTCTGCCCTTTTCGTCAATCTTGATTACCTTGACAACCACTGTATCGTCAACATTTACAACGTCTGTAACCTTTTCAACGCGCTCTTTAGCAAGCTTGGAGATGTGGATCATTCCGTCCTTGCCGGGAGCCAGCTCTACAAATGCGCCGAAATCGAGAATTCTTACAACCTTGCCGGTAAACTCTTCGCCTACTTCGGGATCCTTAGCGATCGCAAGTATCATTTTCTTTGCCTTGTCGGACATTTCTTGGTCTGCCGTTGCGATAAATACTGTACCGTCGTCTGTAATATCAATCTTTACGCCTGTTTCGTCGATAATCTTGTTGATTACCTTTCCGCCACTACCGATAACCTCGCGAATCTTGTCAGGATCGATACTAAAGGAAATAATCTTGGGTGCGTACTTGGACAGGTCTGTTCTGGGAGCAGGCAACACCTTCAACATTTGTTCAAGAATGAACAGTCTACCTTGACGGGCTTGCTCAAGGGCTGTACGCAAAATATTTTCGTCGATACCCTTGATTTTTATATCCATTTGGATTGCCGTGATACCTTCCGTTGTACCTGCAACCTTGAAGTCCATGTCTCCGAGGAAATCTTCAAGGCCTTGAATATCGGAAAGAATTGCAACCTTTTTGCCGTCTTCGGACTTCATAAGTCCCATTGCAATGCCGGCAACAGGTGCCTTGATGGGTACGCCTGCATCCATCAATGCCAATGTGGAGCCGCAAATACTTGCTTGCGAGGTGCTACCGTTACTGCTGACAACTTCAGATACTGTACGGATTGCGTAGGGGAAATCTGCTTCGCTGGGGATAACAGGTTCCAATGCGCGTTCTGCAAGTGCACCGTGTCCGATTTCACGTCTGCCGGGGCTACGAAGAGGCTTAGCTTCGCCTGTGGAGTAACCGGGCATATTGTAGTGATGCATGTAACGCTTGAACGTATCGTTGTCGTCCAGGTTTTCCAGCTTTTGAACTTCGGATATTGTTCCAAGTGTTGCAGTCGTGATAACCTGAGTCATTCCGCGTGTAAACACACCGCTACCGTGAACTCTGGGCAAAATGCCTGCTTCGCACCATATAGGACGAATTTCCGTGAGTGCTCTGCCGTCAGGACGGATACCTTCGTTCAAAATTCTTGCACGAACCTTTTCCTTGGTCATCTTGTAAAGGATGTCGCCGATGGAATCGAGAACTTCGGGATTTGTTTGCTCGAAATGCTCTCTAACCTTTCTTTCCACTTCGTCCTGATTTGCCTGACGTTCGTGTCTGTCAAATGTTTTAAGCGCTTCGGTAAGCATAGCATCAGCATAGGGACGAACAATTGCTTCATGCTCTTCCGGTGGCAAATGAAGTTCGATATTTGCCTTGGGTTTACCAACTGATTCACGAATAAATTCGATAAATTCGCACTGCTCCTTGATAGCTTCATGACCGAACAGGATAGCGTCCAACATTTCCTTTTCGGAAATTTCGTTTGCGCCCGCTTCCACCATCATGATAGCGTCTTTGGTTCCCGCCAAATTCAAGCTAAGTCTGCTGCGTTCACGTTGTTCTGCGTTGGGGTTGATGATATATTCGCCATCAACGTAACCCACAACTACGCTACCCGTGGGTCCTGCAAAAGGAATATCGGAAATTGTCAAAGCAATCGAGCTACCCATCATTGCGTACACTTCCGGTTGAATGTCCGGCTCAACGGACATTGCTGTTGCAATTACCGATACGTCATTCAAAAATCCCTTGGGGAACAAGGGGCGAATGGGTCTGTCGATAAGGCGTGACGTCAAAATAGCCTTGTCGCTTGCTCTACCTTCTCTCTTCTTAAATCCGCCGGGAATTTTGCCGACAGAATACATTTTTTCTTCAAAATCAACTCCCAAAGGGAAGAAATCGATACCGTCGCGAGGCTTAGCCGCGAGCGTTACGTTTGTCATTACTACTGTTTCACCGCAGGAAACCATGACCGAGCCGTTGGCTTGTTCTGCGTACTTGCCGATCTCGACCGACACGGTTCTGCCGCCGATTTCCATTTCAAAGATATGATACGGTCTGTTGCCGATCATTCCTTCGAATTTCCTGAATTTCTCAACTTTGTTAACTTTTTTCACCTTTTCTTTTTCTCCTTACTCTATATTTCCCACGAAAAAGCTTTCTTACACGCGTATTTACATATATAAATTACCGTACAAGCGCCTTTTCCGTTAAAGACACCTTAAAAAATAAAAAAGGAGAAAAGGCTCAGATTTTTAGCCTCTTCTCCAAGTTTACCGACATTATTTTCTAAGTCCCAAATCTGCAATAATCTTGCGGTATTTTTCAATATCCGTTTGCTTGAGATAGTCCAACAAACCCTTTCTGCGACCTACCATTTGCAAAAGTCCGCGTCTGGAGTGATGGTCCTTTTGGTGTGTTCTCAAGTGCTCAGTCAAGTGATTGATACGTTGTGTGAGCAATGCGATTTGAACTTCGGGAGAGCCTGTGTCTCCTTCTTTTCTGCCGAATTTAGCAATAATTTCTTGCTTTGTCATAGATATTTTCTCCTTATATTATATTTGCCGTAGACTACGAAGCAGTCGGAGTGTCTGTCTTCGGAGAATCGGTATTTAACTGTTTTATTACTCTTCGTCCTTATTTTCGGGCGCAGGTTGCTCTACCTGTTCGGGCTTTTCAAGCAAAGACTTGCGTGACAATGTGATACGCTTGTTCTCAGCGTCGAATTCCAACACTTCTACTTCGATTTCGTCGCCAACTTTCAAAGCCTTGTTAATGTCGTCAAGCCATTCCCAAGATACGTTACTAACGTGAAGCAAGCCGTCGATGTGCTTGTCCAGCTCTACAAATGCGCCGAAAGGCATAATGCGTGCTACCTTACCTGTAACTCTTGCGCCAACAGGGAACTTCTCTGCAGCAACAGCCCAGGGTTCGGGTTGCAATTGTTTATATCCAAGTGAAACTCTGTTCTTTTCTCTGTCAAGAGCAAGCACTACGAACTCGTAGCTGTTGCCAATTTCAAGAACATCGGCAGGAGATGCGATACGGTCCCATGCAAGGTCAGATGTGTGAGCCAAGCAGTCGAAACCGCGAACATCCACGAAAGCGCCAAAGGGAGCAAAGCGTAGAACTTTACCGTCAACGATTTCGCCAACTTCGATATTGTTCCAGAATTCGTCTTCGCGAGCCTTTCTTTCTGCAAGCAATATTGCCTTTTGGCTTGCAAAGATTACGCGCTTGTGATCGTCAACCTTGTCTGCACCGCTGACAACAAGTCTCAATGTCTTGCCAACGTAGTCATTCAAGTTCTTGACGTAGCCAATTCTGATTTGAGAAGCATGAACAATTACTGTGTAGCTGCCCAGCTTACCGGTAAGGCATTCCTTACCAACGCGGGTCATAACAGCCTGGAATTCTTCCCCTTGCTTGATTCCTTCAACCAAAGCATCGTCCTTGTATCTTTCGTCGATAACTTTCTTAGAAAGGGTAATGCCCTTATCTACGGAAATTACTGCGCAATCCAAGGTTGCCTC
Source organism: Clostridiales bacterium (assembly GCA_022508345.1). Lineage (GTDB taxonomy): Bacteria > Bacillota > Clostridia > Christensenellales > CAG-314 > Fimimonas. The sequence goes on from JAFLVK010000002.1 coordinate 39,219, forward strand.
GTCCGTTTCCAAAGCTTTTTTGAGTTCTGCCTTAACAGCTTGATAGTCGCCATCCAAGCTCAACTCTTCGTTGGGGATAAAGGCTTCTTTCTTGGAGCTGGGAATTCTTACATAAACTCCGTCATCACTTACAAGAACAACGCGGCATTTAACCCTTTGACCGAGCTTATAGCGGTGACCTTCCTTCATTTCGGAAACAGCCTTAGCAAGCAATGCTTCGTCTTTGTCCATAACCTTCTCTTCCGTTGCTACTTCAGCGGAAGTAATCTCGACGTTTTCGTCGGATACTACCGTTTCAACAACGGTATCTTTTGCAATTTCACTCATTCTTTCTAAAACCCCCTTGATCAACTCTGTCGGAGTTGATGCGCCTGAAATGATACAGGCATTTTTACAATTTGACAAGTCAGCATTTAGCTCGCTTCCGTCCGTTAATATCGTCGGACAGTTGCGTGATGCGATTTCGTACAGTCGCTTGGTGTTGGAGCTGTTCGCGTCGCCCACTACAATTGCCATGTCGCTTTTGGCGGACAGAATTTGGGCATAATACTGCCTTTGTGTAGTAGTATAACAAATAGTGTTAAATATTTCAAGCGTTTTAACGCCCTCTGTCGAAATATTTTGCAAACTTTTTTCAAAAAAACGCGTATCAAAGGTGGTTTGAAACATAATTAGCGCCTTTTCTACGCCGTTAAGCTCCAAATGCCCCTTGCCGTCGAATATTGTTGCTGTGTTGTCGCACCACCCGTTGATACCCACTATTTCGGGATGACGCGCGTCGCCTATCAGCACGATTTTGTAACCGCAGGCGGAATATCGCTTTGCCTTTTGCTGTATTGCCCTTACCCATGGGCAGGTGGCGTCCACTATTTTGATGCCCCGCTTTTGCGCTTGGTCATACACCGCTTTGGGCGCACCGTGCGCACGGATAATGAGCGTTTCGCCGTCGGGCACTTCGTCAATGCTGTCTACGGTTATTATTCCCTTTTTTTGCAGTTCATCGGTAACCGAGGCATTGTGAACAAGCTGCCCCAGGCAATATGCTTTGCCGCTAACGGACAGGGCTTTTTGTATCGCCGAAGATACTCCGTTACAAAACCCCACTTCTTTGGGTAGCCAAATCTTCACTACTCCTCCCCGCCCGCGCGAGCATCCTTTTGCACGGCAAGCTGCTTAGATAGCGTACGCTGTTTTTCATTGTAGGCCTTTATTTTCTCAATTTCCTTTTTCGTGCGCGGCCTGCGTTTTACTCCGCGAGCCGACAGCATTTCATTGAGTCGGTTACGCAGTTCGTCCACTTTGTTTTTGATAACTTCCGTTGCTGCTTCCAAGGTTTTGCGGTCTATCGGCTTGTCGTAGAACTCCTCTAATGTGAATTCATCGCCGATAATCATGTAGTTTTTGCGCAAAAACTTGGTTTTATCCCATATGTAAAAGGGGCGAATGGGCGACTTTGTTTTGAGCGCAAACAACGCCGCGCCCGTGTGAAAAGGCTGCAAGCAGTCCACGTTGGGGTTACGCGTTCCCTCTGGGAAAAGGCCGACAGCTTGGTCATTTTTCAACAATCGCAATATGCATTTTGTTGCGTTCATGTCCACCTCGCCACGACGCACGGGCACAAACTCTAAGCCGTCAAATACCCACTTGAGAAACATGCTTTTGCTAAATTCTGCTTTGTAAACAAAGGAAATGATGTTTTTGGTCCACATCGTGTAAAGCAGCGGATCCCAGCCCGAAACATGATTGCCAACAACCAAGCATTTTTTGTTCGGTATCACTCTTTCACCATATACCTTTGTTGGATAAAACGGGCGAACGACGCTTCTGCCGATTTTCACCAAACATACAACAAACTTGTTCATCAAACCTCCAAATGCTTGCGCAAAATTATTTCAAATCAGTTCGTAACACCGACGCTTCCCCCAGATAACAGTGTATGCACTGCTCCTGGTTCAATCCATCGACAAATACGCATGCGCGAATACAGTGTTTTAGGCTTGCAGGCAGACTCATTTCCGCAAAGCACATAAACGCAACGTGACCTAGTTCCAACTGCTCTCTTACGCTTTTAGCAGGATAGCACGCGTTCAAATCGTCCGTACAGGAAAAAAATATTGCCGAGATGCGGTGTTTGTCTATCTTGTTGCGCGAAATTATTTCGCTTACCAGCTGCAATGACTTAGCAGATATATCTTCAACTGTATTTTCGGCGCATATCGCGCCCCTGATTGCTCCCATTATAGCTCCCATTGCTCGTGACTAAAACCTAAAGGTTTTAAATCACAAAAAATTTAATTTTTTGCGGCGGAAAGACCTGCTACGTAGCCCGTGGACAACGCTATCTGAATGTTGAATCCGCCTGTGTAAGCGTCTACGTCCATCACTTCGCCTGCGAAAAACAAGCCCTTGCACAGCTTACTCTCCATCGTGGACGGGTTGATTTCCTTCACGTCCACTCCGCCTGCCGTTACAATTCCGTATTCAATGTCGTCTAAACCGACGAAAGAAAACTGTAAATTTTTGATTGTATGCGCTAATTTAGCACGTTCAGCAGCAGTTATTTGGTGCACCTTTTTGCCGAAAGGAATACCGCTTCTCTCAGCAACTTCCTTAATCAAGCGTTCAGGTAACAACGCATCCAAGGAATTAATAAAATCCTTGTTCATTCTTTCGGTAAAATCTCTCAGCAAGCGTGCGTCCAGCTTGTCCATATCCAATGCTGGCTTCAAATCAATTGAAAGGGTGTAACTGCCCTTTTGCAATCTGTTTATTTTCGATGACAACGATAACGCCGTAGGTCCACTAACACCGTCATCGGTAAATAGCATTTCGCCAAATTCGCTTGCTATTGTTTTACCACCACTCATTAGTGACACCGTCACGTTTTTAAGCGACAGCCCCTCCAATTGTTTGGTACCATTACACAATATACGGCACAACGCCGGTTTCAATTCAACTGTTTTGTGCCCGAAAAACTCGGCAAATCTGTACCCGTCACCGGTACTGCCCGTTGCACTGTAACTTACACCGCCGGTTGCCACAATTACCCTATCAAACAATATTATGTCTGTAATAGTAGTTAATAAAAAGGCATTTTCTTGGCATTCTACCGCCAAAATCTCGGTATTTAGGCGTATTTGCACGCCTTTTCGGGATAATTCCGTAGCAAACAATTTTATGACGTCGCTGGATTTATCCGACGCAGGGAACACACGGTTGCCGCGTTCAGTCTTGAGCGGAAGCCCACGCGACTGACAAAACTCCATCACCTCTTGCGGAGGAAATTTGTTGATTGCGCCAAACAGAAATTTAGGGTTGGTAACAACATTTGAGAAAAAGTCACGCGCAGAACAGTCGTTTGTCAAATTGCAACGACCTTTACCGCTTATGTACAGCTTTTTGCCAAGCTTCTCGTTTTTGTCAAACAGCGTTACCTCTGCTCCACTGTCGGCAGCCGTTATTGCCGCCATCATTCCCGCAGGACCGCCACCTATCACAGCAACTTTCATACTTTATACGTTTTTGAGATAATCTATTTCGTATTCATTCAAAAATCTGTATTCGCCACGTTTCAGCCCGCCAAGACGCAAGTCTCCAACGGCTACGCGCTTCAAAAACTCCACTTCTTTACCCACAGCCTCAAACATCTTCTTGACCTGTCTGTTGCGACCTTCGTGTATTGTAACTTCACAACGGGTGTGATGCTGGTCCTGTTTAAGTATTTTCACTCTTGCAGGCGCAGTTTTTACACCGTCGATAAGCACGCCCTTTTCCAGCTGTATGCGCTCTTTTTCCGCTAATACACCGGAAATTCGGGCAATGTACGTCTTGTTGACCTCGTTGCGCGGATGGGTTAGGCGGTTCGCTAAATCACCGTCATTTGTGAGGATCAACAGCCCTTCGGTATCGTAGTCCAGCCGTCCAACAGGATACAGACGTGCCTTGATATCAATCAAATCCATTACTGTCTTGCGCCCAAGATCGTCCTTTACCGTTGTAACGCACCCCTTGGGCTTGTGCAGCATGATATAGTAATTTTTCTGCTTGTCGCCCACTCTCTTGTCATTGACAGTTACGTGGTCGGAATCCGACACCACCGCACCAAGAGTAGCAACCTTGCCGTTGACCTTGACTACACCGTCCGCAATGAGCCTGTCGCACTCTCGGCGACTTCCTACACCGCAATCCGCTAGATACTTGTTTAGCCTAACCATATTTCACCTTAAAATACAAAACCGTAAATTTCGACATGTATTATATTAACCTATTTATCGCAAAAAAGCAAGTAATGCCACAACAAAACACGCCGTGGCATTACTGTTATAAATTATTATTATCTAAAATTTATTTGTTGCACTAATAATTGTGCAAAAACTAGTTACATTTTATCAGTTCGCGCTCGAATACCGTTTTGCCGTTCAACAAAGCCTTGATTGTAGGCATTTCGCTGTCCAGGTCAATTTCCGCAGTTAACTTTTCGCCATTTGTAACAGGATAACTGAAACGGTCGGGGCATACATAGTAGATTTGTTTTCCACGTTCAATTCTACTACCGCATATCTTATTTTGCGGGATAACCGTTTCCAAGTGATAATTTGCAAATGCTGCATTCAACATGTCGGCAGTATCTTCAAACATCGGACCGCAATTCAACACAACTACCACTACTTGCATTCCGTTGCGAGTTGCGCTACCTACAAAACATCTACCCGCTTTCTTTGTATATCCGGTCTTTACGCCGTCTGCGTCCGCGAAATTACTTAGAAGCTTATTTTTGTTCACAAGCACTCTGTCGTACTCCATGCCCTCGTTGGAAATTCGAATAGATTTCGTGGAAACGATTTCGCGAAAATCTGCATTTTCCAAAGCCACGCATGTCAATACCCCCAGGTCATGCGCCGACGTGTAATGATTGTCGTCATGCAGTCCATGCGGATTGGCAAAGTTGCTGTCAGTGCAACCTGCTTCGCGCGCGGTTTGGTTCATTAACTGTGCAAATTCGTCAATACTGCCCGAAACGTGCAATGCCAGCGCCACAGCAGAGTCGTTTCCGCTGCGCAGCATCAGTCCGTACAGCAGCTCGCGCACAGTCAGGTGCTCCCCTGCCCTCAAGTAAATTGATGAACCCTCAATACCCACTGCTTTGGGGCTTACCTCCACTACGTCGTCAAGATTGGCATGGTTTAGCACGGTCAATGCCGTTACAATCTTGGTTGTGCTTGCCATGGGCAAATGAGCGTCGCTATTTTTTGCAAAAAGTATTCGATGGGTAGACCGTTCCATCACAACTGCACTTTGCGCTGAGGTAGCAAAACCTTCTTCAGCATTGGCAACGTGACTGAACGCCACTCCTGCAAAGCAAAAGCACAATGTAGCCGCCAATATAACAAGAAAAATATACCGTTTCATTTTACGCCTTGAATGTATTTACAACGTCTTTAGCTACGTCGAATATTTTGTCTATAGTGTTTGTCTTGTCCGCCTCGATAACCTTTACACCGTCCTGGCTAACCACAAGAAAGCACACGGGAGTGAGTGTTGCTCCACCGCCCGATCCGCCTGCAAAGTTAGCGTCCGTGCCGTCCCTGTTAAAGCCGCGCTTTCCCGACTTGTTACCGTATTCACCGCCGCCTGCCATGAAGGCAAATGTAACCTGCGACACAGGCAATATTGTCGTACCGTCCATGGTTACCAAGGGCTGCCCGATGATTGTATTTACCTCAGCAACCTTGCTAAGGTTGGATACAGCTGTTTCCACTATTTCTCTGATTTGCGTATTTTCCATTGTCTTGCTCCTTGTTTTAGTAGACAAAATGACAGTTCTGCAACGCTGGTACTTGCCACAACCTGCATTTGTACTTTGCTTTCTTCCATTGTTCCCTCTACTTGCGTGTAAAATTGACAATGAAACAAATTGCAAAGTGTTGCTGTAACCAATGCCATAATAGCATTTTGTAATGCGACATAAAACATTGACACATTTAAAATGTTGTTTTGCAAGGATACGCAAAGCTTGTCTATTGTTACACACTTCAACAAGTCAATACCATTTTTCCTGTCCACCGTTGTCAAGTCTACGTCGGTTGATATTGTTCCGTTACAGCGCAGATATTTGCCATGCAATGCTACGTCCTCGTCAAACACTCTAAATACACCTACGTTAACGGTAAAAGCCGCTGCAAGTTTTTGTAAATAGAGAAATAGGTCTACACGGAAACGTATTGGCGCAAAAATAAGCGTCACAAATAACAGCATTGCAGTTACAACTATCATTGCTGTTATTGTGCTTTGAAATATATTTTTTTATACAAATACCCGCTTTTTTATTGTTTTATCGATATTATGTCTGAAATAGTAGTATATATTTAATTAAAAATAAGCATAAAGCACAAAAAAATCAGGAGAAACACAATTCTCCTGACGTGAAATATTAGCATGTAATTTTTAACTGTTAAACAAAATTAACGGAACAAGCATCTCTTTTGTAAGCGCTGTATGGTGCCCCTTTTTGTAGTCTATTTCGAATTTAGGCGGGATAAACATTTTGTTGGTATAGGTGCCCGACGCAACAAAGTCGCCCAGCAAATAACCGTACTCTCCCCTATCGCCAAAGTAGCCTCTCTTTATCAAGTCACTGGTTTTGTACAATACAAAGTCCTTGCCGTAACGCTCTCTGAACAGCTTGGCAAACTTACCTTTCATGCCACGTTTTACCTTGAACGCCGGCGAACGGGAATCTAAATATAGCGGGCACTCCAGCATTGAATTAAGTTCCTCGTCATCGCGAATATCTATGTACCCCTCCACATCTACCTGACCGTGATCGGCAGACACAATAAACAAAGTGTCCTTGGTTTGACTACGCAGCTTCTGCAGGCTGTCGGATATGTACTGTAGCATTAGTTTCGTTTCGGGGTTGGTTACTCCCCTTTCGTGCATGGAGTGATCGGGTTCGGGACAGTAGGCGTACACGAACTGCTTTTGAGGCTTTGCGCATATTCCCTTAACAACGTCAAATATGTCTTCCAAACCATGTATCACGTGATTAAACTCCGGCTTTGCAGAAACATACTTGGGCAAGACACTGTTTATTTCGTAGTCCGTGCGCGTAGCGTGATAAAAATAACAGTCGGCATCGTTTATCATTGGATATTCGAAATCCACCTCTTCGCCCGTTTGCGAATCCCTACGCAGATAGATATCCACGTTGCGACCAATCTCATCAAAGTGCAAGCTCCAGCCAAGCCAGCCATGCTCTAAAGGGAGCTTGTTTGTGGCTAGCGACGTAGTTGCATTCGTTGTCGTCGACGGAAATGTTGATGTCAAGGTTTTCACAATGTGTGCACGCAGGAAATCATTTTTGTCCAGGTTTATCTCAAGCGGATTGGTTCCCATGCCGTCAAAACACATGTACACCACGTTTTTGTAACCTTTTGCAAGCTCGTCCTTTAACACTTGCAGCGTTGCATTCTCATTTGGCGCACCCAAAAACTCCGCCAATGTAGCGGATATATTCAATATGCTATTTTTCCAGTCGGGTTTAATAAGCTTCATTTTTCTCTAAATATTCTCACATCACATTTTGACGCGGGTCAAATGTTTCAAATAATACAAATGTTAACGTGAATTTTAATCGATATTTTTGCCGATAAGACTTTCGTCAATATTTGGATTGACGTATCTATCCTTTTTCGTTTTGTTCATGTACACTATCGCTTTATTGGGACATCTGTGATAACATCCCAAGCAAGCCACACAGCGGTTGGCAAATTCAATTTCATTATCCACCATTGATATATTATTAACAGGGCACACACTGATACATTTGCCACATTTCACACAATTGTCATTTACCGAAAACCTCTCCCCTATCAGGTGCCAATTGCTTTTGTTTTTAATATAAGTCGCTTCCTTTGTGCGTTTCTTTTGCGGAATAGACCTTTCACCGCTGATTATTTTTGCAATTACTTTGTCAATATACTTGTCGGCTCCCTTCAGCACACTTTTCAAATAAAATTTGGGCACGGTAAAGGTTACTGTGAAATTTTCAGGCATTTTTACAGTATATACGCTCTTTATGTTCAGCCCGTTCTGCAATGCGTAGTTGTATATATAGTAGTCTGCGCCGCCGCTCATACCGCCATAGTTTTGTATTATGGTAATTTCTTTTTCAGTGTCTAGCCTTGGCAGCAAGTCAAAAACATGACACGGCATGCCAAAAGAATAAATAGGCGTGACAATGAATATTTGATCAAATTCGCTTCCGTCACCTTGGTATGTGGGGATATAAATTATTTTGCCACCTATTTTCTTCTGCAACCTTGAAGATATGTAAAGGCTGTTGCCCGTCGAACTAAAATATAGAATTCCTGTCATATCTCCCCGCTATTTTAAACTTTGCTTTGCCATTGCTGTGTATCTGGCAACAAATTCACCTTTTGCTGCGGTGTAGCCGTCCCTGTCATGTTCAAACTTTTTCCAAAGTTCAAGCTTGAGCACCTCGTATTCTTTGGCTAATTCAGGGTGCGCATTCAAGTAGTCGCGAAAATATATTTCATCATTATCGCCAAAATAACGCAAATGTAGATGGTAAACTTTGTCATCAAATCCGTGTTCCGTATAGCCTTTGTTGAAAGAAATGCGCTCTTCCGCTTCACTCATTTTTATCCAGCCGTTATCTTGAAGGATATCAGCGATTTCTGCTAAATTCGTGCCTGCTCCAACTTCTACCAAAATGTCCACTATCGGTTTTGCCCAAATTTCTTTTACTGCCGTACTTCCGACATGGTTTATTTTAGTTGCTTCAGGCAGCACTCTTTTTAGCGCCGAGGCCTCTTCTGCGTAGTATCTGTCCCAACAGTCGTTATGCTCCGTCAATACGATTGGGAAAAGCTGCCAAAGCTCCTCCAGCGTCATTTCGGATAGTTTTTTCGCCATAATTCTCCTTTAGATTGAAAACAATTTTAATTAAATTGCAATCAAAGTCTACTATTCAGCATGTCGAAACGCTGAGCAACGCTACGAACTACCACTTGATTTTCAATCATAACCCGCCATTCTTCCTTGGACACCCATTTGGCATCTACTGCTTCATTTGAATCCAACACAATATTTTCGACGTTGATGTCTTTTCTTACAAGATAAATATCCATAAAGTAATTCCTGTGCTTGTAAAAATGCAACAGCGACAACTCATCTGGCGTTAGCGTAATACCAACCTCTTCTTTCACTTCACGCACTGCCGCCTGAGCCGTAGTTTCTCCTGCGTGTACGCCACCGCCAACAAATTCCCACAAACCACCGGCTTTCTTGTTCGGATTACGTTGCGTTACCAGCATTTCCCCTTTCGAATTTACAATCCACACCTCGCAGCTAACGTAATATTCCCCATCCTTGAATGGCTCTCCTCTGCGAATAGTTCTATTTTGAAATACTCTGTTTTTATCATAGACGTCCCAGTATTCTTCCATTTTCACTAATGCCATCCTGTGAATTACACCCTAAATTACTGTTTATTGTTGTATTATACCACACCACACCAAGCATTTGCAACTACACGTTGAGTCGTTAGAAGCTAGCAAGACGAGCCGCGCCAGGAAAACTTGAAGGAGTTTACTAAGCGTAAATACTACGTGGCGTTCGCTTAGCTCAGCTAAGGACTGAAAGCTGCCGCAGCGCAACAAAATATTGCAGCGCTTTACCCCCTCAACAAAAAAAAGTCCCTCAACCACGCTTACGCATAATCAAGAGGCTTTGGTGGGGAGAGGTGGATTCGAACCACCGAAGTCGTGGACGGCAGATTTACAGTCTGCTCCCTTTGGCCGCTCGGGAATCTCCCCATACAAGTATTTAGATAAAAAAATGGAGCTGGTGAACGGAATCGAACCATCAACCTATTGATTACAAATCAATTGCTCTGCCTGATTGAGCTACACCAGCACTATTTATTCCAACAATGTGGTGCTTCGGGGCGGAATCGAACCACCGACACGGGGATTTTCAGTCCCCTGCTCTACCTACTGAGCTACCGAAGCAAAACATTGGCGACCCGGAAGGGGCTCGAACCCTCGACCTCCAGCGTGACAGGCTGGCGTACTAACCATCTGTACTACCGGGCCATATATTTTGTTTTGCATTTGGTGGGCCTTCAGGGACTTGAACCCCGGACCAATCGGTTATGAGCCGACCGCTCTGACCAACTGAGCTAAAGGCCCAAAGCTGTTCGTTTGGTCGGGGTGAAGAGATTCGAACTCCCGACCCCATGGTCCCAAACCATGTGCGCTACCAAACTGCGCTACACCCCGATGTATCAACATCAGCCTGTTTATCTTACAATATTTTATAAACTATGTCAACTTTTTTATGGGTATTTTTTGAAAAAAATTACAATGCGCCCGTTACATTTTTGTTCGACATATTGTTAATCAATAATACAAAAAAATACAAAAGCGCCAGGGCATAATGAAATATCATTGTAGGTGGGAGGAGCAAATGGAAGTATATATAGATTTTGAAGGTAAATCGATGGTTTTTCGACTGATTGGCGAACTGGATGAGCACTCTGCCGAGTTTGTGAGAAGACGGCTGGACGCGTCCATTAGCGAAAACAGCTTCGACGCAGTAATATTCGATTTGTCCCGACTGTCCTTCATGGATTCGACGGGCATTGGCGTAGTCATAGGACGGTACAAGCTTATCAGGAAACTTAACAAGCCGGTGTGCGTACGCAACCCGTCGCCAACCGTCGACAAAATATTTAAAATGTCGGGCTTGTACGAAATAATATCCAAAATTTGAAAATATTTAACGAGGTTAATATATGTCAGAAACCAACAGCATGAAACTTATTATCGAGGCAAAATCGCAAAACGAAAGCTTTGCGCGCAGCGTAGTTGCCGCTTTTTTTGTACAGATCAACCCCACTCTCGAACAGGTGGAAGATATAAAAACAGCCGTATCGGAGGCAGTGACAAACTGCATTGTACACGGATACGAAAGCGCGCAAAAGGGCTTGATTGAAATTGAATGCAAGCTAGTCGACAACACACTTAGCGTAGAGATAAAGGACTACGGCAAAGGCATTGAAAACGTCGAACAGGCAATGAAGCCGTTTTACACCACGGTGTCCACAGGGGAACGCTCCGGCATGGGCTTTACCGTTATGCAGGCTTTTTGCGATAGCGTTGAAGTACATTCAGAGCAGGGGCAAACAACAGTAAAACTCACCAAGAAAGTCGCATAGAGGCGCATTATGCTAAGTCACGAAGAAACAATGGCGCTAATTGCGCTGGCGCAGCAAGGGGACGAGAATGCGTCAACTACGTTGCTTACCGAAAATGCCCCACTGCTTAAAAGTATAATTAAGCGGTATCTTGGCAAGCACATTGAGTACGACGACTTGTATCAGATTGCCAGCATTGGGCTGCTGAAGTCTATAAAAAACTTCAGTTACGAGCACAATGTCCGTTTTTCCACCTACGCCGTCCCAATGATACTTGGAGAAATCAAGCGGTACATGCGGGATGACGGATATCTAAAGGTGTCGCGTTCGCTAAAAAGTCTATCGTCGAAAATCACTCGGTATGTCGACGAACAACTGAAAAACGGAGCCGACAACCCCACCGTCGAAGAAATTGCCGAGCACTTCAACCTGGAACCCACAGAAGTTGTTTTTGCAATGGATGCGACAAAGCTTCCCATATCACTTTACGAAAAAGCAAACGACAGCGACGGAAAACAAACGGAGCTTATCGAACATCTACCCACCGACGAAGACAAGAAAATGATAGACAAGGTGATACTGAAGGATATGCTGCGGCAGCTGTCCCCGCGTGAACAAAAGATAGTGATTTTGCGCTACTTCCGCGACATGACACAGGGAGAAATTGCAATAAAAATGGGTGTTTCGCAGGTACAAATTTCCCGTTTGGAAAACAAAATTCTCAAAAAGCTAAAAGATCTTTACACCGAAAACTAAAATGAAAACAACAAAAAAGGACTAAAATTAGTCCTTTTTCTCATATTATGTGTGAAATAGTATTGTATATTTACACTATTTTTTATTGTTCTACAGTGAATTTTACAAATATTTAGAGTACATCAAAACAATTTTACAATAACAGGCAGAACAATCCACCACGGTTTTCGTTTACAATCTTGCCCAATGTCTTTGTAAGCTTTTGCTTGATTTCGATAGGCATTGCCGTGCACTTACCCTCCAAGCCGTCCTTAGCCAAGCCTGCCATGGTTTTACCGAACATATTGGTGTTCCATATCGCTTCGGGATTTTGCTTGTACTGTTCAAGCAGGTATTGACTTTGCTGTTCAGTACCTACCATCGGGCTGACTTCCGTTGCTACGTCTACTCTTATGATATGGTAGCTGGGTGAGGTTGCCTTGAGGCGTACGCCGTAAATAGTTCCTTGCTTCACCATTTCCGGTTCGTTCAATGACATTTTGTCCATTCGCGGATATACGATACCGTAGCCGTTAGCATCCGCCTCGTCCAAAGCATCCTTCATTGCTTCAAAACGACTCTTGGCATATGCAGCTGAAGTAACAAAGCTCATGAGCGAATACTCGTCCGTGATATCCATTTGCGCTTCTTCAGACAAAATCTTGAAGAACAAATCGGACTTCGGCGCAAGCTTGTAGCTTGCAACACCGCTACCCATATTGAGGCTGCCAATCTCGGCGTTTTCCACGTATTCGCAGTCGGCAAAGGCATCAAGCAATCTTTCCGCTTCTTTCATTTTGTCGACATGTGCGCAGTTCACCTTGATTTTTTCAATGATGTCCATTATTACCTTGTTTTCATTGCCCAGCGCGCGCATCCACATGGGAAGGTCAACGGCAATGCGACGGATGGGAAATTCCTTCAAGATACATTGCATCACTTCTTCCATCTGCTTGGCTTCAGCTGACTGAATATTTAAGGGAAGCACGGTTACACCGTATTTTTCTTGAAGAGCAAGCGCTAGCTCACGTGTTTGCTGCTTTTCGGGATGTTTGGAGTTGAGCACAACAATAAAAGGCTTGCCTGCAAGCTTAAGTTCACGAATAACGCGTTCTTCAGCAGATATGTAGCTCTGACGCGGAATTTCACCAATACTTCCGTCTGTAGTTACCACTATTGCAACTGTGGAATGCTCAGTAGCTACCTTTTGCGTGCCGATTTCCGCAGCCTTTTCAAAGGGAATAGGCTCCGTTGACCAGGGAGTGTTTACAAGGCGCATTTTGTCGCCCTCTAAATGCCCCTCTGCGCCATCAACCAAATAACCTACGCAATCTATCAGGCGGACGTTAGCCGTTGCTTTGTCGTCCAATGAGAGCCTGACAGCAGTATTTGGCACAAACTTCGGTTGCGTTGTCATGATAATTTTACCGTCTGCCGACTGTGGCAACTCGTCCGTTGCGCGCTTGCGATCGTTTTTGTCCGCAATGTTGGGTAAAATCAATTTAGTCATAAAGTTAGATACAAAAGTTGACTTACCGCTGCGCACAGGCCCCACCACGCCGATATAAATATCGCCGTTTGTTCTTTCAGAAATATCCTGATAAATGTTGTTCATACCTGCCTCCAAAATCTATTTGATAGATTATATGTACATATCGGCATGATATTACATAATTTACGCCATGAAATGGCATAAATGTTGTTCATACCTGCCTCCAAAATACGTTTGGTAGATTATATGAGGCAAGACACTGCGTTATTACAATTAAATAAAAAGAGCCACCTATTTGGTGGCAAGCAATTTATATAGGGTTTGTTCAAAGTGATATGTTTCCATCAATTTTTCGATGGATTGCTTGTTTTTAGCATTCTTGGGTTTTGCAAGTTTTGCTCGAAGCATCAAATTTTTGGGAGAGTGGGCAAGGTCCACAAACTCCATCACGTCCACGCTGTAGCCACTGTCCTCCAAGAGCATTGCGCGGATTGTATCCGTAAGCAAAGCGGAAACACGCTCTTTCACAATGCCATATTTTAAAAGAGCATCAATATCTCCACTGCCCTTGGCAATCGTACGGTTAACTTCGTGTTGACAGCACGGAACGGAGAAAATATAAGGTACCTTGTGGCTTACTGCGTAGTACAGGGCGTAATCGGTTGCCGTGTCGCACGCATGGAGAGACACTACCACGTCGATTTTCTCGTCGTACAGCTTGTCCTTGGATACGTCCGCTACAACAAATTTCAGCTTGTCGTAGCCGTACTTAACAGCAAGCTCGTTGCAGTGCGCTACAACATCCGATTTGAGGTCGTAGCCGATAATTTTGGCATCAAGGTTCTTTACATTCACCAAGTAATGATAAATAATGAATGTCAAGTAGGACTTGCCGCAACCGAAATCTAAAACGGTAATTTGCTTGCCCTCGTAACGCTTAAGTACGTCGTCCAGTATTTCCACAAAACGGTTAATTTGCTTGAACTTGTCAAACATACTGTTGACAACTTTCCCCTCGCGCGTGAATATGCCCAAATCCACGAATGCGGGAATGTTGTCACCATCGTTTAGCATATATTTCTTTTGTCTGTTGTTGCCCGTTGCTACACCGCGTTTTTCTTCGGTAATTACTTCCAACCGTTTGGTTTTGCCGTTGGAAAAAAGGTATGTAACATCCTTACCGTTCATCACAACGCACACTTGCTTGTAGAACGCAACAACATTAGCTTCCAGCCAATCCGAAAGACCGTCAACTGGTATATTTTCGTGAAATACCTGCGTTCCCTTGAATTTTTCTGCTTGGAAACAAAACGCATTTTTAACTTTTACGGGACGTAAAACCACACGAAAATACTCGCAGTCCTTTACAGGATTGCTTGCAGTAATTTTCAGTATTTCGTTGGGGTTTTTACATTCCAATATTGTCATAAAACTTAAACTTTTAAAAAACTACTTTATAATTTTATCCGATTTGCCGCGTAAAGCTTTTCTCAAGCCTATTGCTTTTTCTTTGCCGGTAAATATCCGCGCGATGTTATACCGATGTGCAAAAATTACCACTGCGTACGAAACCGTGGTCAATAAGCAGCAAAACAAGTCGATACTGTTGTAAATGATGCCAAAGTCACATTCCAAGATCCATATAATCCAACTCCACGCTACAATAAATATCGACACCAAAAGGCTTGCTACCGACATTCTGTCAGACAGCAGCATTATCACGCAGAACGGCACAACAAGACACAGCGCAAATATAGGTTGTAATGAGAAAAGTATTCCTACGCTGGTTGCTACGCCTTTACCGCCACGGAAACGGTGATACATGGGAAATACATGTCCCAACACCGCAAATAGCCCTGCAATGTAGCCTGCCGTTGTCGCTTCCGGCGTGCTCCAGCCAAAAATGAGCTTGGCAAGCAAGCAGCACACTACTCCTTTAAGCATATCGCACAAAAAGGTAAGCGCGCCCATGCGTAGACCGTACACTCTGAACATATTTGTAGTACCTGCGTTGCCGCTGCCGTAGTCACGCACGTCGCTCTTTTTGAACAGCTTGGAAAAGGCTATTGCAAAATTGAAGTTACAAAATACGTAACAGCACAAGGCAAGCAACAGGTATTGCCACCAAAGTTTTATGAAAATGTCAAACATTATTCGTCCTTGTCGCTTTTATCGCGGAATATAAGTTTTATCGGTGTGCCGTCAAGCGAGAAAGCGCGTCTGAGATAGTTCTCTATATATCGACGGTACGAAAAGTGCACAAGCTCGGCATCGTTGGTAAAGATGACGAACGTGGGCGGTTGCACCGACGGTTGCGTTGCGTACTTGATTTTTGCACGGCGACCGTTGTGCGATGGGGGCTCTACTGCGCGTACCGCATCGGAAATAACGTCGTTGAGCATGCCTGTAGTACAACGGAAGGTGGACTTCGCGTACACGTAATTTACCTCTTCCATTAGCTTCATGACACGCTGTCCTGTAAGCGCGGAAACGGTTATCGAGCGAAAATAGTCCATAAACGCCAGGTCGCAAGAAAGCTGTTTTTTAAACTTTTCCACCGTGTGCGTATCCTTTTCAATCAAGTCCCACTTGTTGATAACCACAACCGAGGGCTTGCCCTCTTCGTGGATAAAGCCTGCTATCTTTACGTCCTGCTCGGACAGCCCCTCATTTGCGTCCATTACAATAAGACAAACGTCGGCGCGACGGATAGCATTTAACGAACGCATAACGCTGTACTGCTCTACACTGTCGTTTTCAATTGCGCGCTTTTTGCGCATGCCGGCAGTGTCTATTATGACGTACTTTCTGCCGTCGTAGGTAAAGGGTGTGTCAATAGCGTCGCGCGTTGTTCCCGCGATGTCGGAAACTATCGTACGGTCGTAACCGAGAATTTTGTTGACAAGCGAGCTTTTGCCTGCGTTAGGCTTGCCCACTACCGCAATTTTTATTGTTTCGCTGTCTTCGTCGTCCTCGTGCAACTCAGGGAAGTACGACACAACCTGATCAAGCAAATCACCTACGCCCTGCTTTTGTTCGGCAGCAATGGCATAAAAATCGCCAAAGCCCAACGAATAGAAATCCGTCAAGTCCGCTTCCAGGTAGTTGTCAACCTTGTTCACCACCAAAATTACCGGCTTATTGGTACGGCGAAGCAACGTAGCAACGTCGTAGTCCTCAGCCGTCAAGCCGCTTTTGTAATCGCAAAAAAACAGAATAACGTCCGCAAGGTCAAGGGCAATTTGCGCCTGCTCCTTGATATGCTTGAACATCACGTCGTCGCTCTTGAACTGAATACCGCCCGTATCCACCAAAGTGAACTTTTTACCAAGCCACTCGGCATCGGCATATACTCTGTCGCGCGTAACGCCCGGCATATCTGAAACTATCGATATACGTCCGCCACATACTTTATTAAAAAATGTCGATTTACCTACGTTGGGCTTTCCAACGACGGCAACCAAAGGCTTTATCATATTTCACACTCCAATATCGCGCAACAGAATTCATATCCGTCAGCGGTAATTTCTATCTTCTTGCCTACTGCTTTTTTCAGCTCACTCAATGTCATGCCGTCCAGAAAGACATCCTCCGTTTCCTTGAGCATAACGCGTGGCAACAGCAACGTGTCACCCACGTCCGTACGACCCTTTAACGTAGAAACAATATCCTGCCCCACTACAAGCCCGGCAACTGTTACAGTCTCTCCAAAAAACTTGTTGATGACAGTTACTACGTTCACGTTAAGTTCGGGGAAAAGATGCTTCGCCTTGTTGAGCACTTGCTGAACATAAGGAGTTGCCGCAACACCCGTAACTACGGTAAAGCTACCCTTTTTCGCCGCTACTGCGTCACGCAGGGCAAGGTCGAACTGGTAACGCATGTCGGCAACCAAGCCAACGCCGTTTTCCAGCTGTTCAAATTCGCCGTAGTACTCGTATGACGGAATTTCCCTTTCGCCACACACGTACATTTCGTCCGAGCAGTACACAAAGTGCTGACCGGTTTTTGCAAAGCACTGTGCGTCAAAGCTTTCCACCATATCCACCGCTCTCGACGCGCACTCCTTGCTTACAGGCTGCAGATCCTGCAAGCCGCAACGGTATTTGGTCAATCCTACAGGAACCACTGCCAAATTTTGCACGGAGGGATACAGGCTGAACAAGTCCTCCATTGTCTGTTGCAGCACCTGCCCGTCGTTGTAGTCAGGGCACATCACAACCTGTGTATAAAGCGTTATTCCGCAGCTTGCCAATTCGCGTAGAAGCGGCATTATCGGGCGCGCCTTGGAGTTACCCAATAGCTTTCTGCGTATGTCGTCGTCAGTTGCATGAACTGAAACGTAAAGTGGCGAAAATTTCTTTTCTTTTATACGCGCTATTTCCGCGTCTGTAACATTTGTAAGCGTTACAAAATTTCCCGAAACAAAGGACAAGCGCCAGTCGTCATCCTTAACGTACAAAGTTTTACGTTGACCTTTCGGCAATTGATCCACAAAGCAGAACATACACTTGTTTGCGCACCAACGCGGCTCGATGTAGCATTCGTCGTAAAAGTCCCAGCCCATAGCCTCGTTAGCATCTTTGTTTACATCCAATGTAATTTGTCTGCCCTTGCGCTCCACCGTCAGGCTAAAAACAGATTGCGAATCGAAATAGGCAACGTCCAGCATATCCTTTGCCGGGTCACCGTTAAAGGCTACAATTACGTCGTCCTTTTTTAGTCCGAGCTCGCTTGCTATTGAATGTTTTTCTAAACGTGAAATTTTTAACATAAACAATTACCACGAAAAAAGGCAACCTTGCCACACAGACTGGGCTGCCTTAGTTTTTCCGTTATTTACCTATCCTCGGTAGCTTGGACCAATCGTTGTTACCAACAATCTCTACTTGAACTGTAACAATCTGCTTCATCATGTAGAAAGATGGCACCTTGGTTTCTTCTGTAGTATCAGTGTAAACTATTCTGTCATTGATCCTTTGCGTAAAGCTTTTAAGGTTTGCAAGCGCTTGCGAATGCACTCCGCCGTTAGGCATTGTAACCGCAGGCTTGTCGCCGGACTTGTAGGACATGGAAACCATATGAGCAAATACTGCGTAATTGTTGGAGTTTAGCGTTTCTTCGTCCAAAGCAAGTATCAAAGCGCCGTTTGCACTATCGAAGTTGGTATTTTTCTCGTTCTTATATTCGTCGTGGAACATTGCCAGCGAGAAGCTGTTAAACTGAGCATAGCCGTCCTTGGGCTCGCGGTAGTTATTGCTTGCAAATTCGCCCTTAAATGTAACGTCCAAAGCGTTGTTTACGTAACAAGTCTTGTCGTTTTCCTTTTCCGATACTACGCTATCCTTGTAGATGTATCTACCCAAAATCATGTAATTGTAAGTAGAGTTGTAGGTGTCAATCAGTGTATCGTTGTAGTAGCCTTCGTTAGCAAGCTGAATAAAACGAATAACAGCCAGCGGCGTTTGACTTAGCAACAAGTCGTAAGTGAGCTTTATTTCAAAGTTTTTTTCAACACCACCGTCTTTCATTTCATAGGAAAGAGTAACAACTGCTTGCGGTGTGCCGTATTCATTCACAAGAGAATTGACCTGCGAACGAGACATAAATCTCTTCGACGGAACATACGAGCAAGCACATATGCTGAATAACAAAATTACTAAAACCAAAATTACTAAAGCTTTTTTCATACAAACCTCATTTATTGCTTCTTGTAGTACTGAGATAAATCAATGTTTAACACAACGCTTTTACCGTCCAGATATTTCAACGCGCCCTGTTGGAAATGAAACGTCACCCTGGTACAACACAGTAACTGTGTTTTAACACGGAACCTGCGGTTTACCTTGTTGATGCCGTACTTGCCGTCACCAAGAATAGGCAAACGAATGTGAGCCAAATGCGCCCTTATTTGGTGCGTACGCCCTGTGATGAGCTTGACCTCCAACAGCGACAACTCACCAAGTCTCTTGAGCATAGTATAGTGCGTTTCGATGGGCAGATACCCTTTCTTGGGAGAGTCGGACACATACACCAAGCTTTTCTTCGCATCCTTGAACAAAAATGCTTTCAGCTTAGCGTTTGGTTTTTGCGGAGCGCCAACAACTACACATTGATAGGTTTTGTCGATATCCCTATCCTTGAAGGAAGCAAGCAACTCCGTCTCTGCTGTTTTGTTAAGGGCAAACACCACCAGCCCCATCGTGTTGCGATCCAATCGGTGAACGGGAACGGCAGTTGTATCTGTGAGGATATTGTTGATACGCTCGGTAAGCGATTCCTCACCCTGCACTTCTATGCCTGCGGATTTGTTTACGACCAATATGTTGTCGTCACGATACACAACTTCGACGCTATCTTTTTCTCTATCTGCAAGGTAAACGTACACGGTGTCGCCGGGATTGACATTCATGTCAGTGCCAACACGTACGCCGTTGATTTTTACACTCTTCGACTTGATTACTTTCTGTATGCGGTAGTAACCCAAATCGGTATTCTCGCCTATTGCATCGGACAGTAATTGTTTGTTTTGTATTTGTATCTCTTTGAGCATAGATTGATTATACCAAATACATCAAAAAAAAGCAAATATTTGATATTAAATTATATATATAGCACAACAGGCATGCTCAATAGCTCTTACAAGCAAATAAAAATACAAAAAGGCATACTATGTCTAAAATAGTATGCCACAAAACACCTAAAATTAGTATTATTACAGGTAATCATCTACACCTTTGTCATATGAAACGCCGTCCAGATTCATATCTGCCGACTTTGTGATGTTTGTAAGTGAAGCTATGTCCAGCGACACAAGTATCACATCATTGCCGATTTTTGATATGTTGCACCACGGAATAAAAATATCTTCTCCCGACTTAAACAGTCTGCGTATGCCGGGCACAACCAAGCCCAAGACGTTTTTGCCGTTGCTGTCAATTATCATATCTATTACTTTGCCCATGCGGGCGCCGTTTTGCAAATTTACTACTTCCTTAGAGCGAAGTTCTGTGTAACTTATTTCCATACATTACTCCGCTACTAGTATAGACAAACAAACTGGCAAACAGAACCGTCCGTGACAAAATTGTACAAGCCATTACGCAAGTTACTACGCCATTTCGTTACGCAAGTGAACCATCGCATTCTTTTCCAAACGCGAAACCTGCGCCTGGCTCAACCCGATTTCACGCGACACTTCCATTTGTGTTTTTCCCTCGAAGTAGCGCTTGAGCAGTATATTTTTTTCCTTGTCCTCAAGGGTGTTGAGTGCATCGAATAGCGTAACATTTTCCGCCCAAACGTACTCGGAACATTTGCTGTCTGAAATGTGATCCTGAAGCGACAAGCTGTCCTCTTCATCCGAATATACCGTCTCGGATAAAGATATCGGTTCGGATATTGCATCAAGACAGTACAACACCTTGTAAACGGGAAGCTTCATTTCGTCGGCAATTTGCTGAATGGAAGCTTCGTCAACACTTTCCGCTTCCAGCCTTTCGCGGGTTTGCAATGCCTGATATGCCACGTCCCGTATTCCACGGCTTACGCGCATAGAACCCTCCCGCAAAAAACGTCTTATCTCCCCCACTATCATTGGCACAGCATAGGTAGAAAAGCATACGCCCACGTCAACCCGAAAGTTATCTACAGCCTTTATCAGCCCCACACAGCCGATTTGAAACAGGTCGTCGGGATTGTCCACCCTGTACGAATAGCGCTGCACAATAGAAAGCACCAAGCGTAAATTGCAATTTATGAAATAACTTCGTGCGTTGGCGTCGCCGTGACTAATCTTGACAAGCAATTCGTTTGATTCCTTTTGAGACAGTTTGGGAAGCGCCGAAGTGTCCACTCCGCATATAATAACCTTCTTGCTCACATTTTTCTCCTTTTTTTGTGTTATTTTGAGCCTAAAAGATTACAAATATACAACCGCCAATAATTGACAAGAATTTCGTTGTGTACTAAAATATTTATGAGGTGTTTTTATGCTACGTGAATTTATCAATCAATTAGACAAGCTTCCACAAAAGGCATTGACCAATTGCCTTGAAATCGACACCAACAAACCGTTGATTGGCATTATTTCAGCGCAAAATGAGCTTACTGCTACGCACAACAATCTTGACGGTATTTGCCAACGCGTGAAAGCGGGCATTTTGTCCAGTGGAGCTATTGCAAAAATCTCACACATATCCTCAGTTGACTGCACCACTTTGCGCGGAACACAGTCGGCAAAGTACGATTTGCCGTCGCGTGATTTGACAGCCAACGCAGTGGAACTCCTTTGCTCCAACGATTACTTCGACGGGGTAGTTTTTGTTGCCAGTGAGCCAAACGTAGTTGCAGGTATGCTACTTGGGGCAATCAGGCTAAATATTCCGTGTGCATTTGTGTGCCAGGGAGTAATGACGCCCATTTATCACAGAGGCAGCGAACACGGCTACGTGCACTTCTACGAGCAGATAGCCAAGGTGAAGATTGGCAAAACTTCCTACGAAGAGCTAACGGACATTGCAGGTAACCTTCCCCTTGTGCTTGGCACAGACTGCGACAGCTACGGCGCAAACAGCTTCAACTGTGTGTTGGAAACACTGGGGCTGGCAGTAAAGGGAAACGGTACGGCAACAGTTATGTCCACCGAGAGAAATAACATTGCCTATAAAACTGGCGAGTTGGCAGTTAAGTTGGCAAACGACAAATGCACCCCCAAGAGATTGCTTACACAAACTACACTCTCCAACGCAATAAAATTCGACCTGGCATGTGGCGGTAGCACCACCACAATGTTGAATTTGATTGCCATTGCCAAGGAGCTGGGCATAAAAAATATCAACCTGAAAACTATTGCAGAAACAGCAAAGAAAACACCGCTTCTGTTGTGTAAAGAACAACCCAAAGTGTGCTTAATGCCTCAGTTCCACAAGGCGGGCGGAACGTATGCAATGCTGAAACAGCTACTCAACGCGCACTTAATTGCAGATGAAACACCTGTTTACGAAAACATGACAGTGGGCGACATGCTTTCGTCAACGGAAGTAATCAACCCCATGGTTATATGCTCCGTCGAGGATTGTGTTGCTCCTGCTGCACGCCTACGCGTAGTTAACGGAAATGTTGCAGAAGACGGCGCATTTGTGCAATTTAACGGAACAGATACCGTCTTTACAGGTACGGCAAAAATATACAGCAACGAAGAAATGGCTGTAGAAGCCATTCTACACCGCGAAATACGTGACGGCGACGTTTTGGTATTACGTGGTGAAGGTCCCAAGAGCGGCCCCGGCATGAGAGAGATTTACGTATCACTTGCACTACTTAAGGGCTTTGAACTGGAAGACAAAGTAGCCGTTATTACTGACGGACGAATTGCCGATTTCTACAACGGCTTTGCAGTAGGTCATATCACACCGGAAACAGGGGAGAGAAATCTTTTCAGCGTCATACAGGACGGTGACGAAATTGAAATCAACATAGCCAAAGGTAAGGTAAACTGCGATATCAAAGCGAAAGAGCTTACAAAGCGTTACCGCGACAGCGACCAAGGTGTTGGCAACTACGGAAACTTTTTCCTCAAGAATTGGTCCAAAACATGTGGCACCGCTTCCGAAGGCTGTGCATACAAAGGCAAGAAATAATTACATATTTTCACTGAGATTAACCAACAAAAAGGCTGCACCAACAGGTACAGCCTTTTTTTATCTATTTACTTTTACGCGCTTTTCGCAGTTCCTTTTTCCAGCACCAGTAGCACATTCCCTCGTAGCTTTCGTCGCCACCAATCAGCACTACAGGTCCGTCATCAACACACACACCATCTACAAAACGCGCGTTTACCGACGCCTTACGTCCGCAACGGCACACCGACTTTATCTCCTGTAGGGAATCTGCAAGCTCCACCAGACGCTTGCTGCCTTCAAAAAGCTGACAGCGAAAGTCCAACAACAGTCCGTAACAAAGCACCGTAACCTGTTGAGTGAGCTGTTTAAGTTGATTGATTTGTTCGGTTGTACAGAATTGCGCTTCGTCAACGATAATGCAATCGTAGGTGTCGCTTGCACTGGCATTTTTAAACAAGTCGATAAAGCTCTCATTGGGCGCAATGGTAAAACATTTAGCCTGCAACCCTATGCGCGAACGCACTTTTCGCTCTTCTCCGTCGTCTCGCGTGTCCAATGAGGGTTTAACAAGCAACACTTTCATTCCTTTCTGCTCGTAGTTAAACTTGCACATCAGTGCTTGCGCAGATTTACTACTTGCCATTGTTCCGTATTTAAAATAAAGCTTGGGCATAACCGTTTTCCTTTGTTCATTCATTTTTTTTCACCGTTTATTTGCGTTGTTTTAATACAATCCGCTGATGTTGCCGTCCTTGTCAATTGTCATGTTGACAGCGTTGGGAGTTTTGGACAAGCCCGGCATAAGTAGCATATTACCTGCTAGCGCCACCAAAAATCCAGCGCCACCGCGGTATTCGATGTCTCTGATGTTTAACGTGAAGTCACTTGGCGCACCAAGTAGCTTGGGGTCGTCGCTGAAGCTATATTGTGTCTTTGCAATTACAACTGGTAGATTGTTGATTTCCGTAACTTTCGACAACGCAGCAAGGCTGTTTAGTGCTTTTTCGCTGAACACCACATCCTTGGCACCGTATATTTTCGTTGCCAGTTTGATTATTTTTTGCTGAACGTCATCCTTATCTTTATAGGCAAAACGGAATGTGCTGTTGTCAGTGCCACAAAGTTCCACAACTTTTTTGGCAAGCTCTGTTGCTCCATTGCCGCCCTTACCCCACACGTCACACTCTACTGCCTGTACGTTCAATTTAGACACAGCGCGCTTTATGCACTCTATTTCTGCGTCGGTGTCCGTAGTAAAACGGTTTATCGCTACAATGCAGGGTAAGCGGTAAACATTTTTGATATTTTTAACATGTCTGAGCAAGTTACACATGCCGTTGTTGAGCGCACGCAAATCTTCTTGCGACAGGCTTTCTTTGCTTGCTCCACCGTGTAATTTGAGGGCGCGAACTGTAGCAACGATAACCACTGCATTGGGCTTTAAACCTGCTGTGCGGCATTTCACGTCGAGGAATTTCTCCGCGCCGAGATCTGCCCCAAAGCCCGCTTCCGTCACTGTGTAATCTGCGTACGACATTGCTAACTTTGTTGCCTGTACACTGTTGCAACCGTGAGCAATGTTGGCAAAAGGTCCGCAGTGAACAAACGCAGGGGTTCCCCCTATTGTTTGAACAAGATTGGGCTTCAGCGCATCCTTTAGCAAAATTGCCATAGCGTCCGCAGCTTGTAAATCACGGGCGAAAACGGGCGTGCCGTCGAAAGTGTATGCAACAAGAATATTTCCTAAGCGGCGTTTTAGGTCAGGCAAGTCACTTGCAAGCGACAAAATTGCCATTACCTCACACGCGGCTGTGATATTAAATTTTTCGGAATGCTCCACTGCATCCTTGACTCCATGATTGACGGTTACTCCGCGTAATGCGCGATCGTTTACATCCAATGCCCTGTTGAAAACTACTCTGTCAGGATCGATGTTAAGACAGTTGCCCTGGAAGATACTGTTGTCGATAAGCGCACTTAGCAAATTGTTTGCAGATGTTATCGCATGGAAATCTCCGGTAAAATGCAAATTGATATCTTCCATGGGCAGTATTTGCGACCAGCCACCACCTGTTGCGCCACCCTTTATGCCGAACACCGGCCCAAGCGACGGCTCACGGAGTGCCAAGCATGTCTTGACACCTGCAAGGTTCAAGGCGTCGGCAAGTCCTATTGACACAGTCGTTTTTCCCTCTCCTGCTGCTGTCGGATTTATTGCCGTAACCAGCACAAGTTTAGCGTTCTGTTTGACGTTTATTTTAGCAGATACCTTTGCCTTGTAATTTCCGTACAGCTCCAAGTTGGCACTGTCGATACCAAGCTTTGCAGCAATTTTTGATATATGCTGCAACTTACACTTGCGGGATATTTCCAAATCTGTCATAAAAGGATATCTCTCCTTTTTTTAAGATGTGTAAAGTATATCAAACTTTAAATATAATTGCAATTATTTACAACCCTTTGCTTGCCTTGTTAGATGTGAAGTGATATAATTTTTAGCGTTTGAAAGGCGAAGTATGACTGGACATTCCACAATTGATATGACATCCAACAAAGGGATGGTTAAAAACTTAATAAAGTTTGTTGCTCCACTTATGCTTTCGGGCATACTGCAACTATTGTTTACGGCTAGCGACTTGATTGTGTGCCGCTACTTCGGTTCGGAGCACTCTGTGGGTGCAATTCAATCAACAAACGCACTCATCAACTTGATTGTCAATCTGTTTATGGGTTTGTCCATTGGGGCGAATATCCTTATGTCACGCTGTTACGGGGCGCAGGACAAGGTGCGCGGTCAGCGTGTTGCCTACACTGCCATCATACTTTCCGTAATATTGGGCATTGCTATCGGTGTGTTCGGTTCCACATGTTCGCGTTACTTTTTGCAATGGATGGGCACAAACCCCGAGCTGATTGACCTGTCTACACAGTACCTTACCATTTATTTTATCGGCATACCTTTCAACATGGTTTACAACTACTGCGCAGCACTGCTGCGTGCGGTAGGTGATACGCAAAAACCCTTTTACTTTTTGACAGCATCCGGCGTATTCAACGTGCTATTGAACCTGTTGCTGGTTATCGCTTGCAAAATGGATGTTGCAGGTGTAGCTGTCGCCACTGCCGCTTCTCAGGTGGTTGCTGCAACGTCTGTATTTTTGTACATCTGCTT
The DNA here is from genome assembly GCA_022508345.1 of Clostridiales bacterium. Classification (GTDB taxonomy): domain Bacteria; phylum Bacillota; class Clostridia; order Christensenellales; family CAG-314; genus Fimimonas. The sequence continues at coordinate 65,462 of JAFLVK010000002.1, forward strand.
AAAAAAGGATAACTTCTTTACTTTCAAGTTAAAGCAAATGCGCTTTTACAAAAAGGAAGCTTGGGAAATCACACGTCTTGGTTTGCCCGCAGGAATACAGGGTTCTTTGTTCAGCATATCCAACGTAATGATACAAACAAGCGTAAACGAACTGAGCATGGAGATGGGTGCTGCGCTGGTAGACGGCAACGGCGCATCAAGTTCGCTTGAGGGCTTTGTATACACAGCAATGAACTCCTGTGCGCAAGGTATTGTCACCTTTGGCTCGGCAAACTACGGGGCAAAAAACAAGGAAAACATAAAGCGCGTTATTTTGCGTGTAATGATGCTTGTCATGATTTGCTGGTTTGTACCAAGTGTATTTCTACTGGCATTCCACAAACAACTACTGGGAATTTATGTAAGTACGGAAGAAGCAATCAACTTCGGCTCGCAGCGTATTTTCTACACTGTTGGCTTATATGTACTGTGCGGGCTAATGGATATATTTGCTTATTCACTCAGGGCAATTGGCTACTCGATGCTTCCCACAGTAATTTCTACACTTGGCGCATGTGGGTTCAGATTGCTGTGGATATTCCTTATCTTCCCCATCGAGTTTTTCCACAACTTGTCGTGGCTTGCAATAAGTTACCCCATTAGCTGGGCGTTGACGGCACTAACTCATGCAATATTCTTTACTGTTTTGTTCAAACGGCTGAAGTTTACCGAAAACGATACATAAATTATTTTTTATAATAAATAAAAGGGAAATACCGCATTTTGGTATTTCCTTTTTTGTATTTCTTGCATAAAATGCCTTGAGACAAACTATGCACGTAGATTTATATGAGCTTTTTAGCACCACTATCAACACTAGTTATATTGAGTTGGAAGAAAATTCCGCCTCGTACATGACAACTGTAGTTGACGATGTTTTGTATTTATATTTTGAAAAAAGTAACGGCGCAACCGACTGGAAAAACAATCTTGATTTCCCCGCCAAGCCCTATCACGAAATGCAAGACACTTGGTATGTACACAGAGGCTTTTTGCGTGTGTTTAAAACCATCAAGCCCTTTATTGCACCGTACGTCGCGGATAGAAAAATAAATTCCATTGTGATTTCGGGATACTCGCACGGCGCGGCATTGGCTTTACTTGCGCACGAATACTGCATTTTCAATCGCCCCGATATTGCCCCAAATATACTAGGCTATGGGTTTGGTTGTCCGCGCGTTTTGTGGGGTAAACTTCCCGAAAAGCTACAAGCCCGCTTTACCAACTTCACTGTTGTGCGCAACTGCAGGGATATAGTCACTCATTTGCCACCTGTTTTATTCGGGTTCCACCATGTCGGCAACCTGCTCCACATCGGCAAAGACGCCAACTACAATAGTATCGATTCGCACCGAGCAGAAAACTACTTAACCTCGCTACGGTTGTTGTAGCTTACAGTGATATGTCCAACACCAAACAGAACTGCGGATATAATAAGAGGAATTGATACAAGCATAATGCCGCAAAACAAAAACAGTACCGTCGGCGTTACAGATAGCCATATCATTTTCGCAGTGCAGCTGTTTTTACGAAAAATTATCCAACCAAGATAGTAAAACAGTAGCAAACAACTGCCAACAATCAAATACACAGCAAAAGCATTTTCAAACCAAAAATCGAAGTAGGTAAAAGGTATATTAAATACCATAAACGCCATAGAGCAATATCTACCTATTTGCTCCACGACTAAAATTGCCTTGTTATCAAATTTATTTTCGAAAGAGGATTTGTCCACTATTGCTACAATTATATTTGGCAACAAAATAGCAACAACCGCAATCAATCCGTAGTAATTAAACCAACTCATATTTATTCAATCTCTTTTCTATATTTCAAATAGTCAAGCTATCTCCGTCCTCTAAAACAACTACTTTGCCCTTTACGTCAAGTTTGGAAAAAGCTTCCGGTTGCTCGCAGTGTATTGGAAGTATTATTTTTGCATTAGTTAGTTCGCACACCTGTTTTAGACTTTCACTGCTTGCATGACCGCTTGTATGTAAGTACTGGAAACGGCTACCTCCCGCCATTGCCTTTTCAACAAACGATGCTTTGTATTCGTCATATGCCACATGCGTTTTGTCAAGATAACCTTGCCATATGGAATACACCAGTACATTTTCGGGGAATGCTTGCATTGCCTTTTGCGTTACGTAATTCGTTCTACCAAGGAAACAGAACCCACGATTCTGCATTATTTGGTGAAGATTTTCGCCGTAAACAAAAATCTTTTGCTTTGCAAAGTTGTAAAATGACGACCTACTGTTCGCCGTAACAATCTTTAAAATTTCCAATTGGAAATCCTGCTCGCACACAACAAAAAGCTTTTTGTTGGCAATAGCTGCGTTGTACAACTCCGCTATTGTGTCAATGTTTGTAGAACTGCAAAGCACAAAAACGTACTTGTTGTAGCGCATAATCTCGGTGGCTTTTCTACCAAGCTCGTGCTCCGTCATTACGCGTTCACTTGTGCGGCTGAGCATTGTCCCCTCTGTGATAAGCAGGTCTATATTTTGAGCGTATTTCGCAAACACATCAGGCATTTTCCGTCCCTTTGCACCGTGCATGCGAAAGTCACCTGTATGTAATATGCGCTTTCCTTCTGCTTCAATCAAAAACATGTAAGCGTCAAAAGCTGAATGATCAACTACAAACGGGGTAATTTTTATATCCTTGATATTAATTGGCTTGCCTATCTCAAAAGTATTGAATGAACCGACAAGATCGGGATTACCACTGCCAAGCTTGTTTTTCAATGTTTGTTGCACTACTGTATATATCTGCTTGGAAGTCGTACCAATGTAAATTGGAATTGTGGGCAACACTGACTCAAACATTCCCACATGGTCGCCGTGATAGTGAGTGATAAATACTGCATCACAGCAGGCATTACCGCTAGTTACGCCATCAATATTCAATGGCAAGCTTGCTGTTCCGTCTGCGCGCGGCAATTCCGTACCGATATCAATAATTATGCGAGATTTTGCTGTTTTTATTTCGGTTGCACAACCGCCAATTTGATGTGTTCCTCTGTGGATAGTTACTTGCATACGCCCCCTCTAAGCGCTGTCCAAATCTCTTCAAGTGTTGGCTCATTATACGTCTCTACCCACATTACATTGTCGGTACCGAGGCTTTGGTTTATTTTTTCTATACTGTAACTGCCATTAACCGTAAGGTTCGAAAAGTCCGTTTCGTACACAAGCAATTTTGCAGGCTCGATTAGCTTCTTTGGCGGGTTGTAGGACGTGCCAAACAAGTCATTTATTATCCGAACATACTCACCGTACTGCTCAATAATAACCTGTCGCTGCTCTTCCATTGCTGCCGTGTAAATGTTTACCTGTTCGATAACTTCAGGTGTACGCCCCACTTTACATTTTACGCGAGGATCGGCAAATACTTTTCCCTCAACAAACATAATCTCATTTGTTTCGGTATTAAGCAACACCAAATCACACTTTTTACCGCCACCTATTGCTCCCTTTAAGTTTACTTCGATATCCAGCACAACCACCTTCGATTTCAACTCCGTATTGAACGTGTGGCAGTACAGTTTGTTTAACAGCCATCTCTCGGCAGAGCCACCGTGCATTTTCGCAAATTTGTGCTCCACTTCATTTTTAGCTTTGTCGTACACGGAAAGTCCATCTGTATTGACTCCAAACTTTTCCCAGTTTTTATCCCTTGTGAAGTAACATCTTGCAAACTTGTACAGACAACCGCCAAGATAGTAAAAGTACAACTCATTCTTACGTACAGCCGGGAAAACACATCCTGCTGCAATATCTGCTTGTAGCAATGCGAACAACTCTCCATTTTTACCTTTAGTGAGTTTTTCTTTGCTTACATCGTCCAAACTTCTAACAAAGCCTTGAATATATCTCATTTCCTTTTATCCTCCGTAACAACTCGCGTTCTATTGTTGCAAGCAGGTTTATTTCGCGCATATTATAACATGTTTATACAATATTTGCAACAGTAAAAGGGCGCATCAATGCACCCTCTATTCATAATAAAAACCCAAAACAATTTTACCTTTATTCTTGATGGGTTCCAAGCCAAAGGGTAAATAAAATTGCTTCAATATAAAGCTGCCTAAAACGTACAGCTTGCGCGCCATTCCCTTTCTGTATGGACATTCATATATGTCAAATATTTTGTTCCACACACCGTTGTAAAACTTTGCTGCTTTTTTATACGCTACTCTATTGCGAGTTTTTTTACAGTATTTGTAGTTATATGGCTTACCGTGAATTTCGCCTGCAATGTACATTGCGAACATATACGCAAGCGAGTCTATACTGTCGCGAAAGTCCTCCAATGCCGTGTTCAATTGTGGATCTTTGTCAACATACATTTGCTTGATTATTTGGTGTTTTCCCAATAAATCATCGTAAAAATTTACCAAATTCAAAAATGTAATATTGTGCGAATATTCCTTAAATCTACGAAAACCGTATGCATAGGCATAGAACTCTGTCCAAAATTGAAAGCCCTCGTAAATGACAAAGTCCTCCATACGTCGGTACGGCTTGCGACTGACGTTTATTATATAAAAATCATTGTGCTCCGTGTGATAAATGTCGTAAACATGAGCCATCTCGTGATATACAGTAATGTATAAATTTAGCCCGTTGTCCTTGTCTATCCTGTATATTTCACTTTGATCTATACCAATTGTGAACTTTCCCTTTTCGTGGCGGGCGTAACCGGTTGTTCTTGCGCCTACAACCTCCCGCAATGTGTCATCCGTTTTGTATATTTTTACCGTCAAATCGATGTCAAAATCAATAAAAACATTGAGTGCCGCTTCCAATGCACGCTCAATCTTGTCCTTATATTGAATATATGTTTCGTCCGGCAAAGACTCGTTGACAATATTTACTTTTCTTTTGTAATTCATTTTTTTTACAAATTCAGTCAAGAAATTTAAATACCTTGTTCTACACAATGAATATTTAGCTAACAGAAAAGGAAGTACTGTGCAGACTTCCTTTTACTGGTGCCCGCGATCGGACTCGAACCGAAACGACTGTTACATCGAGGGATTTTAAGTCCCTTGCGTCTGCCTCTCAGCCGAGCAACGAAGTTGCGAACGCCACGAAGCGGAGCGAAGTATTCCGACACAAAAAAAAGACACCTAAATAGGTATCTTGGTGCTCGTGGCCGGACTCGAACCGGCACGGTATCTCTACCGAGGGATTTTAAGTCCCTTGTGTCTGCCTATTTCACCACACGAGCACAAATAAGCGCAAGGCTGTGTTAGCCTTGCGCTTTGTTGGAGGCACCACCCAGATTCGGACTGGGGGTGAAGCTTTTGCAGAGCTCTGCCTTACCACTTGGCTATGGTGCCATACAACCTTTATTATTGTACCAAAGATGCAAAAAAAAATCAACAGTTTTGCATTATTTTATGCGCAACAAGTTAATTATGTCAAATAAACGCGTGACACTGCTGCCACGCGTTTGTTGCTGAATAAATATTACTCTACACTGAGTACATAGTAGTACAAGGGTTGCCCGCCGTAGTGAAGAATAAATTCGATATCTGGATGCTTTGCTTGAAGTTTTTCCACAAAAGCCTCCGCCTTTTCTTCCGATACGTCCTGTCCGTAGTAAAGCGTCACCACTTCCTTTTCGGGGGTCAACATTCCTTCGATAAGTGCTGTTGTAACCTTTTCGATGTCTTTACCGGATGTTACAATGTTGCCCTTGTCCAAACCAATAATGTCGCCCTTCTTGATTACAAACTTGTCAATGACCGTGTCGCGTACTGCATAGGTAACCTGACCTGCATCAATACCGGAAAATGCCGTTGTCATGTTCTCCAAGTTTTCCGAAAGTGAAGCTTCGGGGCTGAAATTGAGCACAGCAGCAAGACCTTGCGGTATATCCTTTGTTTGAAGAACGAAAATGTTTCTGTTTTGAACAAGCGTTCTGGATTGCTCTGCCGACAAAATGATATTTTTGTTGTTGGGCAGTATGATGATGTTTTCAGCGTTGATTTTGCGTGCTGCAGATGCAATATCCTCTGCAGAGGGGTTCATTGTCTGACCGCCCTCGATAACCTGATCGACCAGCAAATCCTTGAAAATTGCCGAGAAACCGTCGCCCGAGCATACAGCAAGCAAACCTATGGGCTTGCGTTCCGCCTCGTAGCGAGCGCGAAGCTGTCTGTTCTGCTCCATCATGTTCTCAATCTTGACCTTGTCAAGCTCGCCAAGCGTCAATGCCTTTGTAAGCGCCTTACCGGGGTTATTGGTATGTACGTGCACCTTGATGAGAGACAGGTCGCCAATACAAATAACCGAGTTACCAATTTCGTTGAGATACTCGCGAAGCTTGTCAATATCCGTAACGGTGGTACGCTTTTTGATGTTGATAATGAAAAATTCCGTGCAGTAGCCGAAATCAAGCTCACCCAGTGACTCGTAGTCTACAATAAGCTCGCTGTCATCGGGGAAAGCTGCGTCGATGGGCTGCGACTTGCTGCTTTCGGGAGCGGCATACTCCTCCGCACCGGTAATTTCCTGATCAAGATAGCCCATGATAAGCCCCTTGAACAGGGTAATCAAGCCGTATCCGCCACTGTCCACTACGCCTGCACGCTTGAGCACGTCAAGCATTTCGGGGGTTTTTGCCAGCGTTTCCTCGCCCTTTTCAAGTACGGCGTTCATCAGCTTTTGTATGTCGCCCGAACGCTTGGCAGTGTCAATTGCTTCTTCCGCCATGGCGCGAACAACTGTTAAAATTGTACCTTCCTTGGGCTTGCTGACTGCGCGGTAAGCTAGCTCGGCGCCCTCGCGAAGTCCCTTTGCAAAGGTACGCGCATCGCACTCGTCATTTTGAGCGATAATATTGCTAAAACCTTTGAGAATTTGTGATAGAATTACGCCGGAATTTCCGCGTGCACCGCGAAGTGCGCCCTTGGAAAGCTTCTCGGCAAGCTCGGACATGGACGTGCTGTTGAAGGCATTGATTTCCTTTACAGCTGACATCATAGTGAGCGACATATTGGTACCTGTATCACCGTCGGGGACAGGAAATACGTTTAGTGCATCTACTTGGGCCTTGTTGACCTCAAGCATTTTTCCGCCTGCAATAAACATGCGCTTCATAACGGAAGCCGTTATGTGTGTTTTTATTGTATGAGCAGCAGCCATATATATTTTTCCTCGCGATTTCGAAAAGTAAGTTAGTTAGTCACATTCAAGTGTGTGACCTACAGCTTGACGCCTACAACGTGCACGTCGATTGAGTCAACAATCATGCCTGTGAAGCGTTCCAAGCCGTACTTGACCGTGTTTTTCAAACTTGACGAAACAGCGGATACAGGAAGTCCATATTTAATTTTTACATACAAATCGACAAAAATTCTGTCGCCTTTTGTCGAAATTCTTACTCCGCGGCTTTTGCCATTACGTTTGAAAATGTCGGTAAAAGAATCAGAGAAACCAAAGGGCACTATCTCTACAACGCCATAGCACTCGTTTGCGAGGTGTCCGGCAAGAGTTGCAATTACTTCGTCTGATACGGTAATAACACCGTAGCTATTTCTTGTGCGCAGAGCCACTTGAGTTTCCTCCTTATATAACTAATATTATTTTACACTAAAAAATATTATTTCACAAGTGTTTCACAGAGAATTTTACTATAAATACGTCACAAAACACGAAAAAATTACTTTTGCACACTATAAATCGAAAAAATGTACGCTAATTGCTTGCCAAACTGCAACAAATTTGATATGATATGTAAGCACGAAAATAAGAAATTTATTTAACCCACGGAGGTGTAAATATGTCCAAGGTATGCGCTATATGCGGAAAAGGCAAGATGTCAGGCAACAAGGTTTCTCACTCTAACAGAAAGACACCCAAAACTTACAGCGCCAATTTGCAAAAGGTAAAAGTGGAAATCAACGGTAAAGAATCCACCGAATACGTTTGCACCCGTTGCATCAGAACAGCCAACAAAGAACAATAATTCAGTTAATGATAGCCCCACTACTTGTGGGGCTTTTTTTTGCTATATGGTTATTTACCGAACCGCACTTTTAAAGGTGATGTGCCTGCACGCTAGACGCAAGGTTAAATTTCGCTCTTGCAAAGTAACACCATGTATGCTATCATTAAAAAAAAGCTATCACAGGAGATTATATGCTACATCTACTATCCGCAGCTATTGGCAATACATGGTCGTTGCCCTTTGAAAACAACTTTATACTGTGGTTTCAGGGGCTGGCAGGCAAGGGAAGCTTTCTGTACTACCTGATGAACTTCATCTCCATGTTCGGCGAGGAAATGATACTGGTTGGATTTGTAGGGCTTATTTACTGGGGCTTTGACAAACGTCGCGGTGAAAAGATAGGCTTTATGATGATTACAGCTACCTTGTTCAACCCGTTAATAAAGGGAATTGTAAGGCGCACGCGCCCATTTGACAGCGGCGTGGGCATTGAAAATTTCCGCGATGTTGACGGTTACTCTTTCCCGTCGGGGCACTCGTCAGGCTCCGCTTCCACCTTTGTGGGAACGGCTGTTGTGTACAAGGATAAGAAATTTAAGTGGCTAATTGCTTTGGCAGTGGTAATTCCCGTGCTTGTGGCGTTGTCTCGTACGTATCTGGGCGCACACTACCCTACGGACGTTATTTGTGGGCTGGCACTTGGTGTAGGACTTGTATTTTTGGTTGATTTTCTGTATCGCGTTGTACCCAACAAGTACTTTTTGTACGGCGGTCTGTTAATCATTGGTATAGCAGGGTTTTTCTACTGCACCGAGTCGGATTTCTTCACAGGCTACGGCATTTTGCTGGGTTTTGTGTGCGGTATCCTGTTTGAAGAAAAAGTTACAAAATTTGAAAACACGAAAGTTTGGTGGCGTATCATACTGCGCGTGCTTGTAGGCGGAGGACTGTTCCTAGGGTTGAATGAGGTAATCAAGCTGATTGTAGGGGCAATTTACCCCACCTACGAAGACAACATTTGGTTCGAGCGCATTTTCCGTACACTACGGTATGCAGTTGTGGTATTCCTGGTAATCGGCGTATATCCACTACTGTTCGCGCAGACGGAAAAGATGTGGAAAAAGCTTGGATGGATCAAAACATCAGATTAAAACATCAGACAAACAAAATGCTCTTGACAACTGATCAAGAGCATTTATTTTACTATTTTATAACCGCTTTGCCGAGTATCAATCGCAAAATATTTCCAATAACGGATGGCAGTTTGAAACAAAAAATCTTACTTTTCATAAATATCTCCATATAATTTTGGTACAATTATATGCAGATACTATAACAAATGTTACAATTTTTTACATTTTACGCAGTTCTTCAATGGCATGCTTGCGGTCGGCAACATTGATTATCGCGCTACCTGCAACAATAACGTCCACGCCTGCTTCAATGACCTTTTTGGCTGTGTGTTTATTGATACCGCCGTCAACTTCAATTAGCACGTCGGGGAAAAGCTCCCTGGCGCGACGTATCTTGTTGACGCTTTCTTCGATAAAAGACTGTCCGCCAAACCCCGGTTCTACAGACATGATAAGTATCATATCGAACAGACCGCGATACTGTTGTAGCACTTCCACTGGAGTATTGGGTTTAACGGAAATACCCACTTTTTTGCCACATGAGCGAATGAGCTTGAGGCAATCTGCAACATTTTCCGTTGCCTCGGCGTGAATTGTTATGAGATTAGCCCCAGCTTCGGCAAACTGGGCGATATATCGCTCGGGACGGTCAATCATGAGATGTACGTCCAATGGCAACACTACGCACTTGCGTATGCTCTTAATAATGGGCATGCCAAATGTGAGATTGGGAACAAAGTTGCCGTCCATAACGTCGCAATGAATCCAATCTGCACCGCACTTTTCAAGAGCTTTGCACTCCTGTTCGAGGCGGGCAAAATCGGCTGTTAATATTGACGGACTGATAAAAATTTTTCTCATGATTTCTCCATTTAATATTGATTTTTTTCAAATTCCTTTATTTCGTTGTACTCTTCCAAGTATCGTTCGTAGCGCGCCTTGCAAAGCTCACCGCGCTCCACCGCCTGCTTTACTGCACAATCAGGCTCCACTGTGTGCGTACAGCTGTTGTACTTGCAGTTGTGCGACAGCTCAACGAAATCGTCCAAATACAGGCGCAATTCGTCGGAGCGGATATCGTGCAAATCGCACAGTGAAAAGCCGCATGTATCCACCAGATAACCGCCATGTACTGCGTGCAACGAACTGTGTCGGGTTGTGTGTACACCTCTGCCCGATTTTTCGGACAAACCGCCCGTTGCGCCCTTGGCCTCGGGCAACAACGCATTTAATATGGAAGTTTTGCCCACTGCCGACTGTCCTGCAAAGCATGCAACCTTGCCACCGTCAAGATATTTGCAAAGCTGCTGCACGCTGTCGTCCAATGCGGACAAACACACAATATCGGCAAGCCCCTTGTAGTTTTGCTCCACAACTGCCACTGTTTCTTTGGATAAATCCACCTTATTGACAACAATTACAGGCTCGATTTTTTCCTGAAAACAGTTGATAAGCACCTTGTCGCAAAGATACAAATCCGGTTGCGGTTCGCACGCAAGCACCACAAAACAAACGTCCACGTTGGCAATTTCGGGGCGAACAAGCTTGTTTTTGCGAGGGATAATTTCCAATACAACGCCTTTGCCACGCTTCAAATCTTCAAATTTAATTTTGTCGCCAACTACAATGTCGTAATCGTTGTAGCGCAGCTTTTTGGGTGCAAAGCAAATGTATTTGTTGCCGTCCTCGCCCCTGACAGTGAATACACCGCCAACCGATTTGACCACCGTTCCGTACTTAGTTACCATTGTTACCTCTGAGATAGCGTCTGCGAAGTTGTCCGCATGCGCCCTCTATGTCCTGTCCCATCGTGCGACGGCGTGTCGCCGATATTCCCAGCTTGTCCAAATACTGCAAAAACTTCTTCAAGTTGCTTTCACTTGTTCCCTTCAGTCCTGTTTCCTTGACGGGATTTAACGCAATAACATTGACATGTACCGACATGCCACGGAGAATTGAAGCCAGTTTCATGGCGTGCGCATAGCTGTCGTTTTGCTTGTCGATAAGTGTGTACTCAACAATAACACGCCTGCCCGTCTTTTCAAAGTAGTAACGGCATGCATCTACCGCTTCTTCTACCGAATACGCCCTGGTAACGGGCATAATTTCGCAACGCTCTGCGTTATCTGCGTTGTGCAAGCTGAGTGTAAGATTGAGCGTACATCCCATATCCGCCAGTTTACGGATATTGGGAACAATACCGCACGTGGAAAGAGATATGTTACGTTCGGATATGTTTATGCCCTGCGGATCTGTAACAAGCTGCAAAAATTTCACTACGTTGTCGAAGTTATCTAACGGCTCACCGCTACCCATTAGCACAATGTTGGTAACGTGACGCTCTTTACCATCTCCAAGCGCATTGACGGACAACACCTGAGCAAGAATTTCACCTGCAGATAGGTTGCGCACAAGACCTCCCAAGGTGCTTGCGCAAAATTTACAACCCATACGGCACCCCACCTGGCTGGATACACAGAGAGTGTTGCCGTACTTGTATTTCATGAGCACGCCCTCGACAACATTGCCGTCGTACAGTTCAAAAAGAAACTTTTGCGTACCGTCAATTTGCGACGTGAGGGTTTGTACAATCTTTGCCGCCACCGCAATGCAGTTAGCTTTTAGCTGCTCACGCAAACTTTTGGCTACGTTTGTCATTCCGTCGAAATCGACAGACTTTGTTAACCACCCGTAAATCTGCTTGGCAACGAACGGCTTAACACTGTAGTTAGCCGTAAGATACTCCGTGAGTTCATTTAGCGACATGTCCTGCAATAGTATCATTTATATGATTATATTCCCTTATTAAATATTCTTTTGAAACGATTAGTCGATAAATGTGCGTTTCAAAACGGCTACGAAAAAGCCTTGTACCCCGTCCTTGTGCGGTAAAAATTGGTAATACGGTTTGCCGTTTGCGCTGGCAAACTCGGGTAAGGTTATTGTATCGTACACGAAGTTGGGATGCTCTTTCAAAAACTTGCGAATGTTTTGTCCGTTCTCATTGTCGAAAACCGTGCAGGTAGAATACACGAAATAACCGCCCGGCTTTACATAACGTGAGCAATTGCACATAATTGCATATTGCAGCTTCATAAGCTCAGATATATCCAAGCTTTGTCTGAACAGCTTTATGTCGGGACGGTTGTTGAGCACGCCGAAACCGCTACACGGAACGTCACACAGCACCACATCGAACACGCTGTCGTATTCGCACAAAAATTCCGTCATGTCCTGACAGCGACTGGCAAGCTCCACTCCCATACGCTGTGCGTAACTGTTTATAAGCTGCACTCTGTGCGGGTGAATATCGCAGCTTGTAACTTGTACCGTAGGCTTGAGCTGTTTTACATAAACCGACTTGCCACCTGGAGCTGCACAACAGTCAATGAAGCTGTCGAAATCTTCAAGTAAATTTCCGCATATTCGCGCCACTGCCATTGAGGACAGGCTTTGAACAGTGTACTCACTGCTGTCGTTAGGCAAATTACCATTGACAAAAAAGGCGTCATTAAACGGTGAAGCTTCCGCCTCTACTCCGTAAATTTTACTGACAGTTTCGCAGTCGGTACTTTTAGCAAATCTAACGGTTGTTCTGCTGTCCGCAGGATGGGTAACAATGCTGGTTGCAACCTCTGTGCCGTAGTCTTTGACCAATTTTCTGAGTGACCACTCGGGGTAGGAATTCATTACAGACAGACGTTCAATGACATCTGTCGGGTAATCGTCAAACTGCTTGATGTTGCTTGCTATATGCTTCAGCGTTGCATTAACAAAGCCCACTATTCGCTTATCTTCCGATATTTTGGATAGCTCTGCAACGTCATTTACCACCGCATACACGGGGATTGACAAATCCATCAAGCAATACACACCAATTTTCAAAAACAACAACGTACTGCCCTTTGGCATTTTCTTGACGTGGCGGGAGATTATGTATTCCAGCTTTATATCGTTGTCCAATACGCCGTACACAATTTTGGTAATGAGTGCCTTGTCCTGCTGTTTGCAGTAGGTTAGCGTTTTGTTGAGAGCAAGTGAAGAGAAAGCGCGTTCGGAGTAAACCTCAACAAGCGTTTCGTAGCTTTTCAAAAAGGCATTGTTCATCACTCACCTGAGAACTGTTCCAACGGGAATTTTTCGTCCGTTCAAGAAACTTACTATATCCATACGCTTGGCATTTTCCGCCTGCAATTCCGTAACATATACGGCATTGCCGTCGCCACACATTACCGCAAGCGTCTTTTTTCCGCACTCTACAACCTCCCCTGCTTGACCACTGAATACGGCTTCACATGGACGTAAAGCGTAAATCTTGAGGCGTTTACCCAGTGCCATCGTCCATGCTGCAGGCGATGGGTTTAGCGCCCGAACCAAGTTGATAAGCTCATCAGACGGCTTAGTCCAATCAATCTGTTCCTGCTCGGCAGTGATTTTACTGCAAAAAGTAGCCTCTTCCTCCACCTGCGGAGTGTACACAGCCTTGCCGTTTTCTATTAGCTGTAACGCTTCAACAACAGCGTCGGCGCCCAGCCTTGACATACGCTCGAACAGCTCACCGTTTGTTTCGTATGGCAAGATGTCCAGCGTTTTTTGCAAGATAATTTCGCCAGCGTCCACCTTGCGGACAGTGTTGAGAATTGATATGCCTGTTTGGCGCAATCCCAACAGCACAGCATACTGAATGGGTGCTGCGCCACGAAGCTTGGGGAGCAAGGAGCCGTGAATGTTGATAATTCCGTGCGGAGCAATGTCTATCACTTCCTGTGACAGTATTTGTCCGTACGCTGCCGTTACCATGATGTCGGGAGATAGACTCCTTAGTGTTTCAACGCCGTCGCGGGAGATTTTTTCAAATTGATAAAGCGGCAAGCCGTGGGATAATGCAAACTTTTTTACCGCGCAAAATTCAATTTTTCCGCGCGCACCAACCTTGTCCGGTTGACACACGCAACCGACAACTGTGTGGTGCTCCATTATTTTTTCCAATGCCGGCACGCCGAAATCAGGCGTACCCAAAAACACTACTCGCATTTAGTCCTCGTCTGCTAATTTTTTAATCATCTTGTCGGCAAACAGTATGCCGTCCAAATGGTCCATTTCGTGCAAAAATACGCGCGCAAAATATCCCTCGGCGCTTTGCTTGTGTTTTACACCGTTGCGGTCGAAGTACTCTACAACAATCTTTTCGGGGCGTTCCACAAGTCCGCGAAAACCCACTACCGACAGGCAACCCTCGTTGTCAACGCACTTTCCGCTACTTTTTACCAACACCGGGTTTACCAATTCGAAAAGTTTGTTGTCGTATTCCACAATACACACACGCTTGAGCACGCCCACCTGCGGAGCGGCAAGTCCAAGCCCGCCCACGTGGTGAAGCGTTTCCACCATGTCGTCTATTAGTTGATGAAGCTTTGAGTCGTAGTTTTCGACAACCCTACTCTTCTTGCGGAGGAGCGGATCTCCCATTTTTAGAATATTTCTCTTTGCCATAGCACACCTCTTGCCGAATAAGTCGGCTAGGATAAATTTTGCGGATTGCGTTCGACGGATATTGTAACGCTTGCACGCTTTTTGCCGTCGCATACGGAGTATATTTGCGGTATTATTTCCTTCAGGCTGTCCTTGGACAACTTAATTAGTATTTGAAAACGGTACTTCTTTTCGGCGCGTTTTAAGGGACAGCGCATCTTGTCCATGTAGTAAAAGTCGTGAGGATATTTCGCCTTGAGATTTACTAGCTCGGCGTACTGCTCCGTTAGCTGGTCGATGCAGTCCTTTTCCTTTTCGCCCGTGTATAAAATGCGTATAATCTCGGCAAAGGGCGGAAAAGCCGACGCTTCACGCAAATTTATTTCGCGCTTGTAAAAGCTGAAGTAATCTTGCTTGGCAGCCATTTGCAAGCAGTAATGCGTTGGCGTGTAGGTTTGGAGGACAACCGTTCCTGAATCCTTGTCGCGGCCACTACGCCCTGCCACCTGTGTGATAAGCTGGAATGTGCGTTCGGTGGACAGGTAGTCGGAGTAATGCAAGCTTTGATCGCCGTCCAGTATTCCAACAAGTGTAACCTTGGGGAAATCGTGCCCCTTGGCAATCATCTGCGTACCCACAAGTATTTGCGCTTCGCCCTTGGCAAACGCTTCCAAAATCTTGCCGTGGCTTTCCTTTGTTTGCGTTGTGTCGGCGTCCATGCGAAGCACCTTTACGCCCGGATACATCTCATTGAGCAGCTGCACAATTTGCTGTGTGCCTATTTTGCCCTGGCGGAAGCTGCTTTCGTGGCAATTCGGACATTTGTCCAGTATGTAAAAGTGCTTGCCGCAGTAATGGCATTTGAGCATATTGTCGTCGCGGTGAACGGTAAGGCTTACATCGCAGTCGGTACACTTGGCAACGTATCCGCACTTTGTACACATCATAAAGGATGAGTAGCCTCTGCGGTTCAAAAAGAGCATTGCCTGGTTACCCTTGTTTAGCGTTTCGTTAAGCTGCTGTTTCAAAAGCCTAGAGAAAATGCCCTTGTTTCCGCTACGCGTTTCCAGCGTCATGTCCACTATTTCCACCTTTGGAAGTGGCTTTTTGTTGATACGCTCGGACATTTCAATAAGCTTAAGCTTGCCGTGTCGCGCCGCGTAGTAGCTGCCTAGCGACGGCGTTGCGGAACCCAACAGCAACAGCGCTCCATTTTGTTCGGCACGGAAGTTTGCAACCTCCTGCGTGTTGTAACGGGGATTGAAATCGGATATGTAGCTTGAATCGTGCTCTTCGTCGATTATTATTGCGCCGATATTTTGCATAGGCGCAAATACTGCACTACGCGCACCTACGGCAATTCGTGCTTCGCCGTTTTTGATACGAAGCCACTCGTCATAGCGTTCGCCACTGGATAGCCCACTGTGCAACAGCGCCACCGTATCGCCAAACCGTTCACGAAGCTGGCTAAGCATTGCCGGCGTTAAGGAAATTTCCGGCACTAGCATTATGCAATTTTTGCCTTCTGCAACAATGCGCTCAATTATCGTTAGGTACACTTCCGTCTTGCCACTGCCTGTAACGCCGTGCAAAAGGAACTTGCCCTGTCTGTCGCTTAACACAGTGTCTACCGCGTATTGCTGGGCGGGCAACAGCTGCCGTTTTTCGGCAGGTTTAACTTTCAAATCTTTGTAGGGAGTGCGGCGAACAACTATATCGTGTGTTTCTACTATTCCCTTGTCGATAAGCGCTCTCAGTGCGGAATTGCCGAATTCTGCATTGATTGTTTCCGCCAATGTAGCGCCATTAAGATACAAAAAAGTCACCAAATCCCGTTGCATGGTTGCGTTGGGTTTCAGTGAACTCAAGATAACGTCCAAGCTGCCGGCAGTTGCCAGACAAACCTGCTTTTTAGACAGCACCTTTACCCTACTCTTGCGCATTTCCGCCGGGATAAAAAGTCGTAGCACGTCCGCCGAGCGGAGATGGTACTCCTTGCGCATAAATTCGCCCAGTTCCAACAGATCAGCGCTTATTGCGGGGAAATCGTCCAAAGGACGTATGATTTCCTTGATTTTGTCGGGGTCGTAGCTGGACTGTTCCTTTTCGGCAACAATGAAGCCCTCTGTAGCACGGTTAGCAAAGTTCACAAGCACGCGAGTACCAACGGTGTAGCCCTCGCCCTTGTAGTCAAATATGCGGTCAACTTCGCTTGCGGACAAATCTACAATTACCGAGTAAATCATTTACAAGCCGCCCTGTCTAAAATAATATTTGCAACTTCAAGCTTGCTCATTTCGGGATAGTCCACCGTTGCATCGCTTGTAACAAGCGTTACAACATTGGTGTCGCTACCGAAAACGTCATTGTGCTTTACGTCGTTCATCACCGCCAAATCGGCGTGTTTTTTGCGGAGTTTCATGCGCGCGTTTTCGACGCCGTTGTCCGTTTCGGCGGAAAATACGCACAAAAATCTGTCCCCTTTGATTTCGCCAACCTTGGCGGCAATATCGGGGTTTTTAACAAATTTTACCGTAAGGTTGTCCGACTTGATTTTGCTGTCGGAGAAGCTTTCGGGACGGTAGTCGCAGGGTGCGCCTGCCATAACAATTATGTCGTGCTCATTTACCCGTGCTACCGTTTCGTCGTACATTTGATGTGTTGTTGTGACGTCAACAATTGTTGCTCTACTGTCAATTGGAACTGTGTGCTTACCCAAAATCACAGTTACGTCTGCGCCCCTGTTCAGTGCAGCATCCACCAGTGCTGCGCCCATCTTTCCACTGGAAAAGTTGGTAATAAAACGCGCGTCGTCCAGCTTTTCGATGGTTGCACCGCACGTTATCAAAACGCGCTTACCGGCAAGGTCACACACCGGGCACAACAGTTCAACACAGCGTTCCACTATCGTATCGGGTTCTGCCATGCGACCGTCACCCGTGTCTCCGCAAGCCAAAAAGCCGCTTTCCGCGCGCACTACGTGTACACCGCGGGAAATTACCGTTTCAAGATTTTTGTTAAAGGACTTGCTACGGTACATATTGGTGTTCATTGCGGGGCAAATAACCACAGGTGCTGTTGTTGCCATCAGCGTTGT
Organism: Clostridiales bacterium; assembly: GCA_022508345.1. Lineage (GTDB taxonomy): Bacteria > Bacillota > Clostridia > Christensenellales > CAG-314 > Fimimonas. The sequence continues at coordinate 83,171 of JAFLVK010000002.1, forward strand.
GGACAGCATATCGTCGGCAATACCGTTTGCGTATTTACCTATTATATTTGCCGTTGCGGGACACATAACAAACAAGTCTGCTTTCTTTGCAAGGGAAATATGCTCCACATCCCAATGACCGGAGCGCTTGAACATATCCGTTACCACGGGGCGGTTGGATAGCGTTTCAAATGTTAAGGGCGTGACAAATTCCGTCGCGTTTTTTGTCATGATAACGTCGACGTTAGCGCCCAACTTTTTGAAACCGCGCACGACCTGGCACACCTTGTACACTGCTATGCCACCCGTAACGCCCACTACTATGTTTTTCCCTTGAAGCTTAAGCATAATTATTTCTTGCTGATTTCGGTAATACCGTCGTCAAATTCGCCTGCTGCGTATGTAATGGGCTTGAAGTTTTGCGGAAGCTCGGGGCTGTTGTTAAGCTCCTTTGCGCGCTTTGCCACAACACAGCACAGGGAATATTTGTCTCCTGCTTTTTCAGTCAGTTCGTCAATCGGCGGTTTTGTAATCATGTTACTTTCTCCTTTCTTTCAAAATATCGATAATTTCTGCAACTGCCCTGTCCAAATCGTCGTTCATGATGCAGTAATCATACTTGTAGCGTTGAGCCAGCTCCAGCTTGTTGCGAGCCATACGGATTTGTATTTTTTCCTCACTTTCCGAACCGCGCTTTTTCAGGCGTTCGTACAGTGCCTGTTCGCTCGGTGCTTCGATAAAGAACAAAATGCTGTCTTCGTAGTTTTGCTTTACCTGCAAGGCGCCCTTTACGTCAATTTCAAGGATAACGTCCTTGCCGAAGTTCAACATATCTACAACAAACTTTTTGGGTGTGCCGTAGTAGTTTTCGAAGTGTTGATCGTACTCCAGTAGCTCGTTTTTGCGCACCATTTCAAGGAATGTATCCTCCGACACGAAGAAATAGCTACGGTCTTTTCTTTCGTTAGCACGGGGAGCGCGCGTCGTTACCGAACAGGACAACACCAAGTCGGGCATCAGACGCATCAGCTCGGCGCAGATTGTTCCCTTGCCTGCGCCACTGGGACCGGAAATAATGATTAGCTTACCCATCTTTTTTTCTTCCATAGTTTTATATAGTCTCCTGAGTTTTACTCTAAGTTTTGTACTTGTTCTCTTATTTTTTCTATCTCGTTCTTCATTTCGAGCGCAACATTTGTCAGCTCCAGAAAACTTGATTTACTGCAAATCGTGTTAGTTTCGCGGTTAAATTCCTGCACCAAAAAGTCCAGCTTTCTGCCCACGGGTTGCTCACCTGACAGTATTTCCCTTGCGCGTTGAATGTGGCTTGTCAACCGCGTAATTTCCTCGTCGATACAGGACTTGTCCGCAAAGAAACACACTTCGTTTGCCAGCTTACTTTCGTCAATATCAACGCCTGCTAGCGCTTCACTTACACGGGAGCGCAATTTTTCGCGATACTGCTCGGAAACTTCGGGAGCGCATTTTTTTACTTGTGAAAGCAGCTTTTCCACGATGTCAATCTTGGCAAGCAAGTCTGTTCTCAGTGCGTTGCCTTCAATTTCGCGCATTGCGTTGAGGCTTTCAACAGCCTTGTCCACCGCTTCCGCAACCATTTCGCGCAGTATTTCACTGTCCTCTTCCGTTTGCTTAAGCGTAAGCACTTCGTTAGAACGCATGAGCGCATTGATGTTGAAGTCCAAGTGCATTTCGGGAAAAGCTTCCTTTAACTGCCTAGCGGCATCGTAGTAACCCTTGGCAAGCGCCATATCAACTTGCACGGTTTTGTCCGTGTCACCTACAAGCGTGTAGTTCAAAAATACGTCAATATGCCCGCGCGAAAGTTGCTTGGACAAGCCGTTTCTTATCACGTCCTCATGCGCTATAAACGCTCTCGGAATCTTGGTTGAGATGTCCAAAAATCTGTGATTTACACTCTTTAATTCAATTGTCAATTCACGGTTGTCGCGCGTTACAGTCGCTTTACCGTACCCGGTCATACTCTTCATACAGCCACCGTTAAATATTTAATAATTATTCCAATATTATATATTAACACATTGATTTGTTTTTTTCAATCGATAAACGTAATTTTTCAAGCCTAATTTAGCGCTGTTTTGCTGATTTTTTTATTTTGACAGCAGTTCAACAAATGCCACTTCGTCAATGACCTCAATACCCAGCGCGCGCGCCTTGTCCAGCTTGCTGCCCGCTTCCTCGCCTGCAATTACCAGATTGACCGATTTACTTACTGAGCCGGCAATTTCACCGCCACGCTCCTCGATAAGCTTGGATGCCTGTCCGCGCGTATAGTTTGTCAAGCTTCCCGTCAGCACCACCTTTTTACCGCTAAACACGCCCACACTAGTTTTGCTTTGATAGGTGGGGGCAATGCCTATTTCTTTTAGGCGAATGATGATGTCCATGTTTTGCGCTTCGTTAAAAAATTGCACAATTCCGTCGGCAACAACATCGCCAACGCCGTTGATTGCGGTAAGCTGTTCGGCAGTTGCTTTGGATAGATTGTCGACACTGCCAAAACGCGAAGCAAGATCGCGTGCCGTAACGGTGCCGACGTTGTCCAAGCCCAAAGCAAAGATAAATTGTGCAAGCTGAACTTTTTTACTGTTTTCAACAGCTGTTACTACGTTTTGCGCCTTTTTGAGCTTGAAGCCCTCAAGATGCAACAGGTCGTCCACTGTCAAAGAGTACAAATCTGCAACGGACCTGACATCAAGCTTGTCCACAAGCAATTCCACCGTTTTGTCGCTGATACCTTCGATGTCGCAGGCGTTTTTACTGCAGTAATGCGTGATACGTGCAACAATCTGCGGACGGCAATGCTCGGCGTTGACACAGTACAGGTGCGCGCCCACCTCGTGCAGCTGTGAACCGCATGCAGGGCAGTGCGTGGGTTTTGCAATTTCTTCTCCCCCCTCTTCTGCTGCGCCCAGCACCTCGGGTATAACGTCGTTACTGCGACGGACGAACACCAATGCGTGCTTTTTGAGTTGCTTGCGCGTGATGTCGCCGAAATTGTTGAGCGTTGCGCGCTGAATTGTCGCCCCGCACAGCTCCACTGCTTGCAACCTGCCAATTGGCGTGAGCTTGCCTGTACGGCCCACCTGCCACTCTACGTCCATAAGTTCCGTTGTAACCTGCTCGGCATCGAACTTGTAGGCAACCGCCCATTTGGGGAATTTGTCGGTGTAGCCAAGCTCTTCACGGAGAGCAAAGTCATTTACCTTGATGACTACCCCGTCAATCAAAAAGTTGTATTTGCTGCGCTGCTCACCGATTTTTTCAATGATTGCCTTTATTTCTTCAAAGGAATGAGCCTTTTCAAACACAAAGTTGGTGAGCATTCCGCAAGATTTCAAAAAGTCCACAAGCTGTGTTTGCGATGTTGCATTTAGCCCTTCCTCGTAACCGTTACTGTAAAATACAACGTCCAAGTTTCTCTCGGCGGTTGTCTTTGGGTTGAGATTTCGTATCGCACCTGCTGCGGCATTGCGTGCGTTTTTCAAGGTGTCGCCCTCGTGGCTTCTGTTGTACTTGTCCAGTACAGACAGGCGCATTATGCCCTCGCCCTGCAGCTCGCACACGCCCTTAAAGGGTATCTTAAGGGGCACGGTACGGATTGTCTTGACCTGCTCCGTCACGTCCTCGCCCACTACGCCGTTGCCACGCGTCGATGCGCCCACAAAGTTACCGTCCCTGTAGGTTACGTTTATTGTCAAGCCGTCATATTTCAGTTCGACGGTAAATTCCACGTCGCCAAGCGCTTTGTTTACCTTATCCACCCACTCCTTAAGTTCGCCAAAGCTTTGCACCTTGTCAAGGCTGTACAGGCGCTTTAGGTGAGTGTGCTGCACGAAATTTTTAAGTGGCTCGCCACCCACGCGCTTAGTTGGGCTGTCGGGCAGTACCACTCCTGTTTGCTTTTCCAGTAGAACTAGCTGATCGTACAGCGCATCGTACTGAGTATCGGGCACAGACGGATTGTCCAGCACGTAATACTCGTACGCCCATTTATTCAGTTGCGCAACCATTTCCTGCATTGTCATAGTACGCTATTCTCCTATCATTACTTGCAGACCAAATAATGTATCACACACCGCTTTATGCGGGGCTCATTTAATTATTTTGATTGGTGTAAATTTCAAGATGAGAGATTTTTTGCCCACGGTATCGAAAACGATATCGGCAGTATCTCCCTTGATTGCTAGTATAATTCCCTGTCCATAGGAGGCATGCTCCACAATCTGCCCCACACGGTACTCTTTCAGTTCCTTATCCGTTTTGCCTTGGCTAGTTGCGGGACGGGCAGGTTCTTTCTCTATAAGTCTATCCAAAAACTTGTCATCCGATAAATCTCTTTCGCTGGCAGTTGTTCGCGCCGGCGTGTAGAACTTTTGCACTTCGTTGAAATACCTGCTTGCTAGGGTTGCCTTGCGCTGCCCCCACATAAAACGTGACTGCGCCCGCGTCAGATACAACCGCTGTTCGGCACGGGTTGCCGCAACATACATCAAACGGCGTTCTTCCTGCATGCTTTCCGAAACGTAGCTTGAACGCGACGTTGGGAACAAACCGTCCTCCAAGCCAACCACAAACACCACCTTGAATTCCAAGCCCTTTACAGCGTGAATTGTAGCAATGGTAACGTAGTCGGTTGTGTTTGCATCGTCGATGTCTTGGGATAGGCTGACAGTTTGCAGGTAATCAGCCAGCGACGCTGTTGGGTCGCTTTCCTGAAAGTCCATCACCGACTGCTCAAATTCGTCGATGTTCAACGCCCTGTCCTCTTCACCCAAGTCCACCCACACCTTTCTAAATTCCAAAATATCCAGCATTTGACGCACGAATGTGAGGACGTTACTTTTGCGCGAAAGCTCATACAAATCCATTATCAACGTGTAAAAGTCAAGCAGCTTGGCGCGCGTTGTGGAATTGAAAATTTCCAAATTTCGCTCGTCGGATATTACATCGAGCAGCGGCAAACCAAATTCCTGCGACAGCCCGTTGAGCTTGGCAATTGAAGTGTCGCCAATGCCGCGTTTTTTGGGTACGTTCAATGCTCGGATAAACGCTTCGGAGTCGTACGGGTTGTGTATAAGGCGCATATACGCCAAAACATCCTTGATTTCCTTACGCTCGAAGAACTTGAAGCCCCCAAATACCTTGTAGGGAATGCGGTCGCGTTGAAGCTGCTGCTCAAAGCTACGCGAAAGGGCGTTGACACGCATCAAAATGGCAAAATCTCTCAACTTGTACTGCGGGTTGAGATAAACGATATTTTTTATCTGCTCGCATACGAAATACGCTTCGTCCTGCTCGTTGTACGCGGAAAACAGCTGAACCTTTAGCCCCTCTTCGTTTTCCGTCCAAAGCACCTTTTCAAAGCGGTTGATATTTTTTGAAATCAACTCGTTTGCAACATCCAAAATGCGTTTGGTGGAACGGTAATTTTGTTCCAGCATGTACACGTTGCTGTCGGGAAAATCTTTTTGAAATTTCTTGAGGTTATACGCGTCCGCTCCGCGCCAACTGTAAATGGATTGGTCGTCGTCGCCAACAACAAACAGATTGCGGTACTTTTCGCCCAGCATTTTGAATATCTGATACTGCACCTTGTTGGTATCCTGAAATTCGTCAATCAAAATGTACTTGAAGCGTTCGCGGTACTTGTCCAAAATATCGGGGAAGCTACTAAACAGCTTGTGCACGTAATACAGCAAATCGTCGAAGTCCATTGCATTGTTTTCGCGCATCTTGGCGGAGTACTCCTCTATTACCTTAATTAGCTCCTCGTTAGATGCGCATTCTGTTACGTTGGCAAGCTTGTCAAGCTGCTCCTTGAAGTATTCGTCACTGTTGGCGTGCTCTGCAATGTTGCCATCCAAAAGGTCGGGCGCATTGTTCTTGATGTCGGAAATGCTGTCGGCAAAGCCGTCCACCATTGATGCGTTTCCGTCGTCAAACATGCTTTTTACAATTTGCTTCAGCACGCTCTTCTTCTCTCCCTCGTCGTATATGGAGAAATTGCTACCTCTGCCAAGCGCCTTAGACTCCACACGCAACACCGTCGCGCAAAATGAGTGAATTGTAGATATGTGCATGTACTGCGCATCGCAGTCGAATTCGAACAGCCTACGCTTCATTTCGTTAGCTGCCTTGTTGGTAAACGTGATTGCAAGAATCTCTGACGGATGTACACCCTGCTCCTGCACCAGGTAAAGTATTCTGTTGGTTAGCACACGCGTTTTGCCGCTTCCTGCGCCTGCAAGCACCAATGTGGGCGCTAAGGGGGCAGTAACAGCTTTGAGTTGTGCTTCATTCAAATTTTGCAAATTCAAAATTCACTCCGTTTACTACTTGCCTCCGCGGCGAGCGGGCTTACGTTTAGCCAACGGCACGCCTACCGCCGTTGCATCCTTGCCTTTGCCGTATTTAGTGATGTATTTCTTTTGCGCGGCAAAGCCGAAGCGACCGAGGTGGCGCCCGCTTGCGTAGTAATTGCCGTGCTGATAACACACTAAATGCGCTTTCGAGTAATCTATTGCGCCGTTCTCGTCCAAAAATTCCTCGTCCACGTCCACCGCCAATACGTCTGCCAAAAACATATCGTGCGAACCGAGATTGATTACGTCAAACACCTTGCATTCAATGTTGATTGGGCTTTCACAAATTATCGGAGCAGAAACACAGTTTGCCTTGCCACGAGTGAACTTCATTTCGGCGAACTTGTCCACTTCCCTGCCGCTACGGATACCGCACCAATCGCATGCAGGCAACAACTTGTCCGTGGTGAAGTTTATTACAAACTCGCCGCCCTTTTTTAGCATGTCGTACGAATACCTGTCATGACGGATAGAAACGTACACGCGTGGCGGAACGGAGCAAACCGTACCCGTCCAAGCAACCGTTATTATATTACTGTTTTCCATATCGCCCACCGACACCATCACGACGGGCAACGGCGCAAGTAAGTTTGCACCCTTAAGTTGTACCTTTGCCATAATAATTTCCTATACTTTACTAAAGTGAGCGAGCAACTGCTCTTTTACCGTTAAAATGCCCTTTCCCAGGGTAATTTGTGTTACTATGTCTGTAATAGTATTCGATAAAACACTGGGAAACAGGTATACAAGCCTAACTTTGTCCTCAAAAAAGACGTTTTCTTCAATGGCGTGCAGTTCCATGGCTTTACGTAAAGGCTTGAGTAAACTGTAGTCTATCGCCACTTCCACGCGCGTGCAGTCCGTCATTTGAAGCTTGTCACACTGCTTCAGTACCTCCGCACAGCTTCCGCTATATGCGCGTACAAGACCGCCTGCACCAAGCTTCACCCCGCCGAAATACCGAGTGACAACAACGCATACATAGTCCAAGCCGTTGTTCTTGATACACTCATACATTGGCAAGCCTGCAGTCCCCTGCGGTTCACCATCGTCACTGAACTTCGCCTTGTCGCCGGCAATATATGCGTAACAGTTGTGCGTAGCGTCAAAGTATTTCTTGCGCTTGGCGTTGATGTACTCCACCGCTTGGTCGGCGTTGTCAACGTGAATTGCCGATGCGATAAATCTCGACTTTTCAATCACAACTTCTGCAACTGTTTCTATGGAAGATATTGTTGTATATTCCTTCATTACTTTACAACAATGCGCAAGTGAACTTTCTTACCCTTGTGAAGGACAAATTCGCCTTTAGACAGTATTTGCTTGGGCAACGTCCACGCGGGTGCAGTTATCTTTTCGTCGTTGACAGATACACCGCCACCTTCAACAAGTCTTCTTGCTTCGCCGTTGGACTTGCACTGTCCGCACTTTACCAAGATATCAATGATGTTGGACGGTTCGCTGATTTCCACCACTGGCATATTGTCAACGTCCTGTGAGAATGAAGCACGCACCTGTTTCAACACTTCGTCCGCTACGTCCTTGCCGTGAACAATTGCCGTTACTTCGTAGGCCAGACGTTCCTTAGCGGCATTCATGCGTTCGTCTCTGTACTTTGTCAGCTGGGCAATTTCGTCAAGCTCAACAAATGTCAACAGCTTTAAGCACGTTGCTACGCGGTCGTCCTCGACGTTGCGCCAGTATTGGAAGAACTCAAATGGGCTTGTCTTGTTGGGGTCAAGCCACACTGCGCCCTTGGCAGTCTTGCCCATCTTTTTGCCGTCGGAAGTAGTTAGCAAGGTGTACGTTAATGCGTATGCCTTTTTTCCTTCCTTTCTACGGATAAGGTCTGCTCCTGCTAGCATGTTGCTCCACTGATCGTCACCGCCTGTTTCAAGCACGCAGTTGTACTTGCGGTTTAGCACCAGGAAGTCGTACCCTTGCATGAGCATATAGTTGAATTCGAGGAAGCTGAGCCCCTTTTCAAGACGTTGCTTGAAGCACTCCGCGGTCAACATTTGATTTACTGAGAAGCACGTTCCTATCTCACGCAGAAAGTCGATGTAATTGAGGTTGCACAGCCAATCGCCGTTGTTTACGAATATTGCTTTTCCGTCGGAAACATCGATAAAGCGCGCCATTTGCTTTTTGAAACACTCGACGTTGTGCTCTACCGTTTCCTTGGTCATCATTGTGCGCATATCGGTACGTCCGCTGGGATCGCCCACCATTCCCGTACCGCCGCCTATCAAGATTATCGGGCGGTGTCCTGCGCGTTGCATGTGCGCCATTGCCATGAGCGTAACAAAGTGTCCCGCGGTCAAGCTGTCCGCCGTGGGATCGTATCCTGTGTAAAAGGTTACACTCTCTTTGCCCAGCAGCTCGTACAGCTCATCTTCAAATACCGTTTGTTTTACAAATCCGCGCTCTCTAAGCACGTCCAGTACGTTTTTCATATATTTTCTCCTTACTTAAACTTCAAGTTTTTCAAAATATTTGGTAGCTTTCCCTGTCATTATCTTGTAGGACACTACTGCAAAGGCAAACATCGCGCCAAATATCACTAGCCACATCAAGAGGATTGCATACCAAACGGAAGTAAAGCTGTACCACACTATGAACATTACGGAAATCAAAGCCGTAGCCAGCCCTAACAGAAAGCCTATCAGCATGGCAATCCAACTGTTTTTGGAGTTTTTAAGATTCTGTTGAAAGTTTGCCCAACCGAAGCGCGGGTCTTTCAAGTCCAGCAGGGTGGTGATACACATTGAGCCAAAGCCCATCAGCGACATTGTAGCAAGCATTGCCAGACCAAAGTACCACTTTACACCCAGTAGCAGCACGATAAGTAAGCATGTAACGAAATCGCTTATTAGCATGACCGCAGTTGCAACAAGCACTTTGGAAAGCAGTATTTTGCTAAATGACACAGGCAGGCTTTTCAGTACGTATACAGACATGTTTTCCCTGGATATTGGATACAGCCCCATTACGTTGGTGCCCAAACCTATAAATGTCATATATATCAGTACCACAAGGGGTGTAATCACTTGATACAGCTTTGACACTTCCATCAGCTGCAAAAAGGACGTGTCCCCTTCGTCTGCTATTCCCATAAAGAAATACAGCAGCACCACGATTATTGGCATCATGATTACTCCCGCAAAGGACTGAAATCCCATTTGACCGTCTCGCACAGTGCGCTTGAGGTCTGTCAGCATCAATTCCTTTACTATACCGTTTTTGCCCAGCTTGTATTGTCCTTTACCTAATTTTCTCACACCGCCACTGCCATATTCAACAGAGAAAGTGAGCATCTTTCTGTAAAAGGGCAACGACACCAAGAATACCACGCCAAGCAACAGGATGTGCTCGCCCAGCGTTATGCCAAACCCTACAAGCCAGCCCGTAAAGGATGTAGCCATCATTGCCGACATAAGCATGTAGTTTGGATGGAAATACGGCATAACAGATGAAAGCCTGTCAATAAACCCACTTACCATATCCTGCATGTACTGCTCGGGGTTATCCAATATATTGCCGCTTTCCGAGCCTGCAAAAAAGCCAAAGCTATACATGGCATACATATACGCACCCATAATAAGCAGGTACACCACAATTCGCAGTACTGTCTTTACTGTGCTATTTTTACCAATGCGGGCTATCAACGCGGAAAATGGCATTGACACAATACACGCCACCAGCATAGGTAGCATTGGTATTAGCGCAATGGACAACACCAGCATGAAGTAGTACGCTACTGTAGCGCCGGAGCCTATACCGAAGGGCAACAGCACGAAAAGCACAGTAACCGCAGTTGTAATCACTTCGTTGATATATGCCACAGTGAGCTTGGCAAAAAAGATTGTAGGCGAACGTACCGGCAAATACAGAAGCTTGTCCGCATCCCTTACGGTAAACACGTTTGAAATAATTGCGTGCAAGCCGAACATCAATACCAAGCCCTGACAGCTAAGCGTCAAGAAAGTGCCTATGTAGACATTGCCGTTTGATGCCTTGCCCATGTAGTACATCGCCACAGCCATAGATATAAGCATCGGCGCAAAGCACAGCGCAAGTATTACAATGATTGCTACCAGGCCGCCTGCGCGCTTTTTACTTGAACTGCCACTAACGGATGCGCGCGACTTGAACTGCTGGATAAACAACAGCTTTACTAACGAAAGATACTTCTTCATTGACCCTCTCCGTTTTTCGTTAGCGTCAAAAACAGCTTTTCAAGTGAAATCCTCTTGTTAGCGCGCAGCCCCTTGAGCGTGTCAACAGCCACAAGCTTACCGTGATTGATTATTCCAATTCTATCGCACAGCTTTTCCACTACGTCGATGACGTGCGAACTGAAAAATACAGTGTTGCCCTTTTTGGCAAACTTTCTCATAAGCTGCTTCAGCTGAAATGCAGACTGTGGGTCCAAGCCCGTTAGCGGTTCATCCAGTATCCACACCTTGGGCTCGTGAATAAGCGCGGCAATTACAGACAGCTTTTGCTTCATGCCATGTGAGTAGGTTGATATCATCTTTGGCAAAGCGTCAGTCAAATCGAATAGCGTTGCGTATTCGTCAATTTTTGCCCTGAGATCGGCTGTGCTCACGCCGTACATCGTGCCTATAAAGTTGAGATACTCTATGCCCTTCAAGGTTTCGTAGGTTTCGTGGTTATCGGGCACAAACCCAACAATAGATTTCGCAGCAATGGGATTGTCGGCAATGTTTATGCCGTCAATTTCGATTGTGCCGGAGTCGGGCGTGAGAATGCCCGTTATCATCTTGATTGTTGTGGATTTACCTGCGCCGTTGGGTCCGAGAAAACCGAAAATCTCCCCTGCCCCTATTTCCAAAGAAAGGTCTTCTACTGCCTTGGTCTTTGATTTAGCGTAGGTTTTGGATACGTTGTATAGTCTTATCATAGTTTACCTAGTTTATAAAGTCGTCGTTACGCAAATGTCGTTGTTAATCTTTGTCGAACCATTTGTTGGGGACAGGTTGTTTGGCGTAATCCTTGTCCTTTTTGCTTTGGCGACAGCCCGTGTCCTGCCCGTTACCGCTGGGAACAAAGAACACCTCGCCCTTGAGCTCGTCGGGCAAATACTGTTGCTCTACCCAACCGCCGTAGTTGTGCGGATATTTGTAGGCAACCTGGTCTATCTCTTCGGTGCCGCGCGGAAAGTTTTCGTCCATTAGGTATCTGGGTACTCGCGCCGTCGGGTGGTCCTTAGCAGCGCTTTCCGCAGCGTACAGCGTGTTGACCACTGTATTGGACTTGGGACAGTTGCATATGTACAATATCGCTTCGGTAAGCGGTATTCTGCCCTCGGGTAGACCGATATTTTGAAAAGCTGTGAGTGCCGACGTTGCAACCACCAGCGCCATTGGGTCAGCAAGCCCCACGTCCTCAGCAGCGTGAATGACTATTCGACGGGCAAGCAGCAACGGATCTGTGCCTGCTTCAAGCAAGCGCTCGAACCAAAACATTGCGGCATTTGGGTCGCTTCCGCGCATGCTTTTGATAAAGGCGCTTATCATGTCGTAGTACATGCCTGTGTCCACAGACAGCGTCTTTTTTTGCATGGATTGGGAGGCAATGAGCCTTGTGACGTGTACGGAGCCGTCAGCATCCATATCCGTGGTGATAACGGCAAGCTCCAACGCGTTAAATGCGCTTCTGAGGTCCCCCGATGCAGTCTCGGCGATGTATTCCAAGGCGTCGTCGTCAAGCACTATTTTGCGACGGGCAAGCACCTTGTCCCGCTTCAATGCATCTTGAAGCCCCTGCTTGATGTCCTCCTTTGTTAGAGGCAAAAACTCAAATACGCGACAGCGAGACACTATTGCGCGCGTCATGGAAACATACGGATTTTCCGTCGTAGAGCCGATAAGCGTAATGTAACCCTTTTCGATGGCGGGCAGCATGCAGTCGCTTTGCGCCTTGTTCCAACGGTGGCATTCGTCCAGTAGCAGATAGGTCTTTTGCCCATATGCATTAAAGCGTTTGGTTGCTTCGTCAATGATTTTCTTTGCATCGGCAACACCGCTGCTTACGGCATTTAACTTTTCGAAATGGCTGCCTGTGGTATTTGCTATCACATTTGCCAGTGATGTTTTACCCGTTCCAGGTGCGCCCCAAAAGATACAGCTACCCAGCTTATCCGCCTTGATAGCACGGCAAAGCAGTGACCCGTCGTAAATTATGTGAGTTTGCCCGATAAATTCGCCAAGCACTCGCGGGCGCATACGCTCGGCAAGCGGAATATTACTCATTTTTTCAGATTCGAAAATGGAATTTTGTTCATATTGTGCCATGGTACTATTGTAGCAAATTTTTACGCACAAAGCAAGGTTATGAGATATATAAAATATAAAATAATATTATAACGGGGTGTAACAGGATAATAAAAAAACTCCAGGGTACATTTGCCCTGAAGTTGATTTATTTCCCCTTTACACGAAAAGGGTTTTTGTAGTTTATAGCCAAGCGGTCAGATGAAAGCAAAAAGCATATTGCGACTTTTAAAAACATTTAACCGCGGATCTAAGTGGTAAGAAACGAGCAAGACAAGGCGCGCGCGGAAAACCTAAAGGAGTGTACTAAGCGTACACGACTGAGGGTTGCCACAGCGGAACACAGTATTGCGAAGTTTATTACCGCTTAGACAATATGTTCTTGATGTAGCTATCAATAGACTTGTGCACTACCTTTTTCGCCATAGTCACATCGTGCACTTCGGATACAGACGTAGACTTGCCTTCCAATTCCTTGTAGACGGAAAAGAAATGCTGCATTTCCTCAAAAATGTGCTTGGGAAGGTCGTTTATCGACTTGTAGGTGTTGTAGTTGGGGTCGGTAAAGGGAATTGCTATCACCTTTTCGTCCATTGAACCGTTGTCATTCATGATAATTACGCCAATGGGATAGCATCTTACCAGGCTGCTTGCCAACAGTGGCTCGGAGCACAGCACAAGTACATCCATCGGGTCGCCGTCCTCGGCAAGCGTACGGGGGATAAAGCCGTAGTTTGCGGGATAGTGAGTGGACGTGTACAAAATTCTGTCCAACACAAGCAAGCCGGTTTCCTTGTCCAGCTCGTATTTCATTTTGCTGCCCTTGGTAATCTCTACCACTGCGTAGAAGTCGTCAGCGTTGATTCTGTCGCGAGATATATCGTGCCAAATGTTCATAATTGTCTCCTGTTTATTCGTAATGGAATTGTTTTGCAAATTGAATAAAGTTTTCCGAATCGGAATACAGACTGCTACTCTTGGACCAAATGAGAACGATGTCCTGTATTATTGGCTGGTCAATGGGAATACACACAAGGTCCTTGTCCATTTCCGCCACCTGACGGTACAGGAACGCACCTGCATTGCCGTAGGATAGGAACTGCTTGACTGTGTAAAGCTGCGACGAATAAAGCAATATCTTCGGCTCTACCCCCACCTCGGAAAAAGCGCGCTTGATAAATATGTTTTGGTAGCTGTCCGCCTTGAACAAGATGATGTGTTCGTCCGCCAGCTCCTTGAATGAAATGCGCTTGCACCCGGACAAAGGGTGCGTCTTGCTTACACAAAATACCAGCTCGGTGGATACAAGGGGCAAAACATTGTAGCTGTCGCTTACCACGTTGTCCAGTATCGTTATGCCCAAATCTACGGAATTGGCGTCCACCAGCTTACGCGCCTGCAAGCTTCCCGTTTCCAACATCTCCAGCTCCACATCGGGATAAAGCATTGTGTAAGTGTTGAACATCTTGGGAAACAAGAAGGTGGAAATCATGGCAGGTACGGCAATCTTTACATGGTTGTGGTTGCTGCCCATGTCTTTCATTTGCGTGGAAAGGCTGTCGACGGATTGCAGGATATAGTTGACCTTGTCAAGGAAGAATTGCCCCTCTACCGTCAACTGCAAACGGTTGTGCCTGCGGTGAAAAAGCTTCACACCAAATTCGTCTTCCAGCTCCTTCAAACAAAAGGAAATTGTAGGCTGGCTGACAAACAGCTCCTCCGCCGCCTTGGTTATACTGCCGTATCGGCAGACCGTTTGGAAATACCTCATTTGCAATAACTTCATCGTTACACCTTATAAGCAAAATTTTGCCACAAATTGTTTTTCACAAATTTTACTTATGTATTATATCAAAGCATGAAATATTTTGCAACTTTATACGCCGTGTAAAAAAGCCATTTTTAGGCGAAAAAATGTGAAAAATCGATACTATGCGTGTAATAGTATGACAGAAAAGGGCATTTTTAGCAGTTCTTGGCTCAAAATGTGCTTATTTTTCGTCAAAGTCAAGCAGTTCGCACAATATGGAATTGACAACGTACAGCTTGTTTGCAGGAACGCGGACATGACCGTTGTCCACTGCTAAAAAGCCCTGAGCAACTAACCTGCCTGCATTGGAAAAGAAGACGAAAAAGTCCTTGCCGTATTTAGTTTGAAATTCCTGCAACTCCACACCGCTACTTAGGCGCAGACCAAGCATAACAAATTCGTTTGCCTGATCGCTTGGGGAGATACGCTGGTAATCGCTGTGCAATAACTGTGTGGGTGTGACAAGGTAATCCTGCACATCGTACGGGTTGGTGTAACGGATATCTCCTACAAAGCCGCTTGCACTTGCACCAAAGGCGATATAGCGCCCCTCCTGCCAGTAGTTAAGGTTGTGCTTGCACTCAAGCCCCTTTTTAGCAAAGTTGGAAATTTCATACCTAGCGTATCCACTTTCCTCCAACTTGCGTACAGCGTAGTCGTACATGTCCGCCAGCTCGTCGTCGCTAAACGGATAACGCGCCTTGCACATGTTGTACAGCGCCGTACCCTCGTGTAGCTCCAGCGCGTAAACGCTAACGTGTTGCAAGGGAAGTGCTGCAGCTGTATCTACGGAACGGTAGAAATCATCAACGCTTTCCGGTAGCCCCACTATCAAGTCGACATTGATATTGGCAAAGCCCAACTGTTCAGCTAGCTGTAACGCCTTGACAAAGCTTGCGTAATTGTGTACACGCCCAATACGCTTAAGCGTGGCGTCATTTACACTTTGCAAGCCGAAGCTAAGCCTGTTAACTCCGTTGGCTTGCAGGCAACGCAACAGCTGTTCCGTTACGCTTTCGGGGTTGCATTCTACACTAATCTCTTGTACCTGCGACATGTCGAAGGCGGAACGTAATTTTGCAAATAAGTCGTTCAGCAAACTTATATCCACAGACGACGGTGTGCCACCACCTACGTACACAGTTTGTATGGATATATCTTTCGCCATATCCGCACAGTAATCAATTTCCTCAAACAGCTTGTTGAAATAACTGTCCACAAGCGAGTAATCGGTACATGAAGAAAAAGCGCAGTAACCGCACCGCGCTTTACAAAAGGGTATATGAATGTATATTGAATACTTATCCATTTACAGTCCCTTCCATTGCGTTTCCAACAAGCGACTTAATCGTCTATTTTGAGGATGGACATAAACGCCTCAGACGGCACCGATACCGAGCCCACCTGACGCATACGCTTTTTACCCTCTTTTTGCTTTTCAAGTAGCTTCTTTTTACGCGTTATATCACCGCCGTAGCACTTGGCAAGGACGTCCTTGCGCAGTGCCTTGACTGTTTCGCGGGCAATGATTTTGTTGCCGATTGCCGCCTGAATGGGTATTTCAAACATCTGACGGGGGATAGCTTCCTTCAGCTTTTCCGCCATTTGACGTCCGCGAGCGTAGGCGCGCTCCTCGTTGACAATGATGGACAGCGCGTCGCACACTTCGCCGTTTAACAGCATATCCATCCTGACAAGCTTGCCAAGTGTAAACCCTTTCAGCTCGTAGTCGAGGCTGGCGTAGCCGCGCGTACGCGATTTCAACGTGTCGAAGAAGTTGTAAATTATCTCATTTAGTGGGATATCGTAGGTTAGCTTTACCCTGCGCGTATCAAGATACGTCATGTCCACAAATACACCACGCTTGTCTTGGCACAGCCCCATTACGTCGCCGACGTACTCGGGCGGGGAAAAGATTTCCGCCTTGACTATCGGCTCCTCGATGTGCTCTATCGCAGTGACAGGGGGGAGCTTAGTGGGGTTGTCTATCATAAGCACCTCGCCCTGTGTTGTGAACACCTTGTAAATTACACTGGGCGCAGTTGTTACCAGATCGAGGTCGAACTCGCGCTCCAACCGCTCCTGAATAATTTCCATATGCAGTAAACCCAAAAATCCGCATCTGAAGCCGAAGCCTAAAGCCACAGATGTATCCGGTTCGTACGTCAATGATGCGTCGTTGAGCTTGAGCTTTTCCAATGCGTCCTTCAAATCGTTGTACTTGCTGCCGTCGGCGGGGAATATTCCGCAAAATACCATGGGCTTTACTTCCTTGTAGCCCTTGAGTGGCTCGTTACAGGGAGCTTTCGCATCCGTTATCGTGTCGCCCACCTTGGTGTCCGATACCGTCTTGATACTTGCGCAGATGTATCCGACGTCGCCTGCCTTTAGGCATTCAACGCTTTGCATTGCGGGGGCAAAAATTCCCACCTCCGTAACGTCGAAGGTCTTGCCCTTGGTTTCAAACATCTTGATTGTTGTGCCTACTTTTACTGCCCCGTCCACAATGCGCGTGAAGATGATTACGCCCTTGTAGTTGTCGTATTCGCAGTCGAAAATGAGCGCCTTTAGCGGAGCATTTTCATCCCCTTGTGGCTGTGGAACTATATCCACAACTGCATCCAAAACATCCTTGATGTTGATACCTTCCTTAGCGGAAACAAGAGGCGCCGCACTTGCATCAAGCCCAATGGCATCTTCAATTTCCCGCTTTGCACCGTCGATATCGGCGGAGGGAAGGTCGATTTTGTTAATGACTGGAATGATTTCCAAATCGTTTTCGATAGCAAGATAGCAGTTCGCCAGTGTTTGTGCCTCCACACCCTGCGACGCATCCACAACAAGCAGCGCGCCCTCGCATGCGGCAAGCGAACGGGAAACCTCGTAGTTGAAGTCCACGTGACCGGGAGTGTCAATCAAGTTCAGTGTGTACTCTACGCCATCCTTGACGTACTTCATGCGTACGGGCGTAAGCTTGATGGTTATGCCGCGCTCACGCTCAATATCCATGGAGTCCAGCATTTGCGCTGACAAATCGCGCTTGGCAACCTGCCCTGTGTATTCCATAAGTCTATCCGCCAGCGTGCTTTTGCCGTGGTCGATATGCGCTATTATGCAGAAATTTCGTGTGTTTTGTTGTGCCATAGTATTTTTTATTATACCCGAAATTGCCGCATTTGTCTAGGATGTATTCGCCATTTTACCTATATTGTCTTGCAAATTAAGTATTTCTGTTATATAATATATTGATATAATGGTATAGTCTACAGATAGGACTGTATAAAAAGTTTTTTACAGGAGTATTCGACGGTGATAAGACAGGATTACAAATGGTTAACGGATACATTCGTTGCGCACAGAGGCTTGTTCGACAACGGCGGCGGTATTCCCGAAAATTCCGTCCCCGCATTTGCAAAGGCAAGTGAAATGGGCTTTGGCATTGAAACGGACGTCCAAATGACCAAGGACGGCATTTTGGTTGTTTTCCACGACGACACACTGAAAAGAATGACTGGCGCAGAGGGGAAGCTTGCCGACTACACCTTCGACGAGCTGCGCAAGCTGCGTTTGCTGGACACGGAGTTTCAAATACCCACCTTTCAAGAATTTTTGGAAGTGACAAATGGCGTAAACCTTGTCGTTGAGATAAAAACGCACGCTGATATCGGCGAAGTTGAACAAAAAACCTACGACGCGTTGAAAAACTACAAGGGGCACTACTGCGTTGAATCGTTTAACCCGTTGATTATCAGATGGTTCAAGGTGCACGCACCCGAAGTTATCCGCGGAACGCTGTCCTGCTCGTACGAAGAGGCGCCCTTTTCAAGGTTTAAAAAATGGCTACTGCGTGAGCTAAAGCTGTGCAAATGGAACGGAAGTCAGTTTATCGCATATGACGCCGCAACAATACGCACAAACAAGGCGGTAAAGCGCTTCGGAAGAAAAATACCAATCATTTGTTGGACGATAAAGAGTGAGCAGCAATACGACGAGCTGCACGACTGCTTCGACAACATGATTTTCGATTCGTTTACGCCGAAAGTGAGGTAATTATGGGAAGAAGAGTATTAGCATTCTTTTTGGGAATGCTGGTTGGAATAGTATTTTTGCTTGGCTCTGTTGTTGCAGCAGTTTATATCACCGCAACAACGGTTACGCCTGACAAAATTTACCCCGATAGCGACAAATTTTTGGGCGATCTCGCCAATATGACGCTATACGACATCTACAATGAAATAAGCAAATTGTACAAGGAAAAGCTGGGCATAACGGGGGAAAACGGGCTATACTTCACCCTGGGCGAGTTTATGGAACGGTACCATATCGACCCCGTTGCGGCGTTTGGTAAACCGCTTCCACAGGACATTTTGGATATGCCCATATTTGAATTTTTGGGTGGCTCGACAGATGAAGCTATGAAGCAAATGAAAGCCAGCGTTATGTTCTCATTTGTCAACTTTTTCACACAGACGGTAGACGAAGAGGGCAACGTCGTTGGCGGATACTTTGGCGAATCGGCAATTACCAAGCTGTACCTGCACACCATGGCGGAGCTTTTGGACCCGGAAAAGGGCGCAAAGTACGTTTTTGACGAGGTGTTGCTATCCGACATCATGCCGAGCTTTTTCCCTGCCGAAATGACTGACGACGACATCATAATGTGGGCGTTTGGACAATCCAGCACAGGCAGACTTATGGGCGGCTTCGAAGGTAGCGTTTTGCTGCAATTCAAGCCCGATGGCGCGTTTGAAACCATGGGTACGCTCACTATAATGCAACTAATGGGTAACACTAGCAGCTATTTGAATGCAATGTTTGGCGACAAAGTGTTTGCCGACTTGATTGACGACAGCGGTAACCTAATCATTGACGACTTGATGAACAATATGTATCTTGGCGGGCTGCTGGGGTATGAGCGCAAGGTGATTGATGTGTCCGACGGCTACCAAGAGCTGGAAATAGAAACCGACGAAAACATTAAGATACTGTACAAAACGGAAGAGGGCGACACCACTTACGCTCTTGAGGTGGATGACGTTGCGTATCTGGCAAAAGTTACTTGCGGGCAAAACGAACACATACACACCAGCGACTGCTACAGCAATGACGCTGACCCAATCTGCGGCATGGAAGAAAATGACGAACATTTCCACACCGAAGAGTGCTACATCGAGGATACCATCTGCGGCATAGATTACCACGCGCACGACTTGGATTGCATTGACTTTGTTTGGTACAACTTGTCCTTCGAAACGGAGGAGCACGAGCATACCGAAGACTGCTACGTTGAGGACAACGAAGTTGACGGCATGATGGAAAAGTTGGCAAGCGAAAAGGTTAAAAACCTTAACAATCTGCACGAAACTGTTAAAAAATTAACTTTACGCGACGTTTTGGGCGATGATGTCCCCAAATACTTGAAGTCAATACAGAATACGAAAATCAGCGAGCTGAATTCCGCACTTGACCAAATGTATCTGGGTGAATTCCTTGGATATCAACGTATAGAAGCCAACGGAGACGACTACCGCCGCATTTTGGTGGAACAAAATGGCTTCGCTTTGGTAAAAAGAAATTCCAACGGGGATATTGTCAAGCTGGACGACGAAAAATGGTACCCTGCGCACCTTAACTGCAAGGATATAACGCACGGCGACAATCACGATGCAGATTGCTACGACTTTACTTGGTTTACCAGCGGATCATACATCGATCCGGACAAATGTCCAGGCGAATCAGATGACCACGAACATACCCTTGATTGCTACGGCGACAACCTGAAAGAGGTTGAGGGCATGATGAGCAAGCTGTCCAGTGAAAAGGTGCGAGATTTGAGCAATCTTGGCAACACTATCAAAACCTTTACGTTGAAAGACGTTATGGGCGCGGATGTACCTCCATCACTGAAGTCTATCGAAAACACGCCTGTCGGACAGCTTGGTACTGCAATCGACAATATGTACCTCGGTGAGTTTTTGCAATACGACAAAAGACCCGTGGACTCAACCGGCTTTACCGCTATTGATGGCATTACTGACGTAATGGAAAAAGACGGAATTATTATCAAAAAGGACGGCGACATTTGGTACGAGGCAGTGTTCAACTGCGCTAGGATAGAGCAGGAGCACACGCACAGCTACGACTGCTACGACTACGTATGGTACAAGTTCAAGTGTGTAAATCCTGACACCGACTGTGACCACAGTAACGGTTGCTACACCGCTGTTGACGGCTTGATTGGAAGACTATCCCGCCTGAAGATGAACGAGCTTAGCGGAGACCGTATCAAGCAAACGGTAAACGAAACACCGATTGGTGATGTGTTGGATTTGGAAAAGGCTAACGGCTTACTTAGAGAATTGGCTGACGTGAAAATCGGCAACCTCAGCAAGGAACTGGACGCGCTGTATGTCGGCGTAGCCATGGGATACGGCAGAATACAACTAACACCCGACGAATTTAAGGGTACGTTTAAAAAGGAGATTTCAGATACCAACCCCACACACACCGACGGCAACAAAATATTGATGTACACTGACGGCAGCAATGCGAACTACTACTTCTACGACGCGTTGCGTGACAAGTACTACGTAGCGGCTGTTATATGTGCGGAAAACCATGAAGACGATGATCATACCTTTACCTGCTTCGGATATCTGTGGCTTGCATGCAACAAAGATATCGATGTAGATGGAACCAAAACCGATCACGTACACAGCACAGCCTGCGACAAGGCAAGGGGACTAAACGCCAAAATCGCCAACCTGCGTATTGACGAGCTGTCGGGCAACAACTTGACGAAGATTTCTCAGTCACTCACAATCAGCGACTTGATTGACAGTGAAATGATGACATTAAGCGAAGAAAACGAAAAAAAGTTGGATAAAATCTTTAAGGATCAAGATTGGAGAACACTGAAGCTGGGAGAATTTATAGGCGCACTGCTCAACGCAATTCCTTCAGGCTCATCGTCAACAGAAACTGCCTAACGGCAAAACTTAACTAAAAAAACAAGCAACCTGAAACATCTAGGTTGCTTGTTTTCTTTTTTATCAGATAAACTAATTGTTTCGTAGTATAGTGAACATTTGTTAGCTATTTAGAGAAAGAAGTACCGCTTTAGCAACGCGTAAACCGTCCACAGCAGACGAAACTATTCCACCTGCGTAACCTGCGCCCTCTCCAACGGGATACAGGCGTGCAAGCTTGCTTTGATAAGCTTCGTTGCGTGTAATTCGAACGGGCGAAGAGGTGCGCGTTTCTACGCCTGTAAGCACTCCGCTACTTCCAAAGCCGACAATCTTTCTGTCGAAGTAGGTGAGCGCCTGTGCCAAGGTGTCACCAATATCCTTGGGAAGAAGCTCACGCAAATTGACGGACGTGACACCGCGTGGATAACTGGGTGCAACGTCAAACTGTGTGCTGAGTGTGCCCGCAATGAAGTCCGTTACGTTTTGGCAGGGCGCAAGATAGTTGCCGCCTGCTTTCGCGTAGGCACGGCGTTCCATATCCTGCTGGAAACGCATGCCCGCAAGCGCGTCACTGCCGTAGCCGTAACGATTGACGTCGTCGGCGGTAACATTTACTACAAGCGCACTGTTGCTGTTGTCGCCGTCACGCAGGTAGTTGCTCATGCCGTTGACAACGACCGAATCGCGCTCAGAGCTGGCAGCGACCACCACTCCACCAGGACACATACAAAAGCTGTAACAGCTGTGAGTGTCGAAGTTCCCCACCAGCTTGTAGCTTGCAGTGGGTAAATCGCGATGTGTTGCAAACACTCGTCCGTACTGTGCCGTGTTGATGAACTCCCTTGTGTGCTCTATACGCAACCCCACGGCAAAGGGCTTGAATGTTAGTGCATCGTAACGGTTAAGACAGGTGTATATATCCCTTGCGCCGTTACCGCAAGCAAGTAGTACACAATCGGCTAACAGGTTTTCACCGCAGTCAAGCACCACGCCCTTGACTGCGTTGTTTTCAACAATAAAATCGGTAACCGATGTGTCGAACAAAAATTTACCGCCACAGCTTACTATCTCATCGCGCAAATTTGCAACTACATTTACAAGCTTGTCCGTACCGACGTGAGGCAATGCGGAAGTGAGAATATCCTGCGGCGCGCCACTCCGTACAAGCTGTTGAAACACCGTATATGTCAATGGCGAAGAAATGCCCGTAGTCAGTTTTCCGTCGGAAAATGTACCTGCACCACCCAAGCCAAACTGAACATTGGTGTGTTCGTCCAGCTCACCACCGTTGAAAAATTCGTTTACCTTTGCTTGGCGTTTCTCTACGTCCGAACCGCGCTCGACAACCGTAACCGCGCAGCCGCTTTTTGCTAGATACAGTGCTGCAAACAGTCCTGCGGGCCCTGCACCTACAACAATGCAATTCAGCTTTTCGCCCGTTTTAGTTACGTTTAGCAAAACGTCCTGCGGCACTTCATACGCTGTAGCGTTAGCAGGGTTGGCATTTGTTTCCACCACGTACGAACATACAAAATGAACGTCGCTTTTGTTGCGCGCATCAACGCTTTGCCTGTGTAAACGGAAAGACTCAAGCTCCCTGTCCTTGAGACAAAGCAGCTTGAGTAACTTTTGTCGAACATCATTTACACTGTGACCTAGCGGTATATTTAGCGGTTTTGTAAGAAAAAATGCCATGTTTTTTCGGTTTTTATGATATTATGTCTGAAATAGTATATTAAAATACTAGCAAATTGAGTATGCTTTTTCGCGTTGCGGCTTGGAAAAGGTGTACAGCGCAGACGCAGCCGCGAAGTACAGGTTGTTGCCTCCGCAAATGCCGTCAACATTGAGTAGCTCGCCCAACACCACCACGCCGCTTTGCAAAGCCAGCGTATCGATATCAAGATAACCGTCGTCTACGCCACCGGCTGTAACCTGGCTCTTGGACCAGTCAAGAAGTCGGTCAAAGGTGAATTGCAAATCCTTTGCCGTGCGGGCTAAGGTTGCCGCGTCGGCATTTGCATCTGCGCGCTTGACGATGTGCTCTGCCAGCCTGTTGTGCAGTATGCCGTAGAATAGCTTGCTTCGTTCGCCGCATTTGATACGGGCGTGCAAAATCTCCTGCAAGTCCCATTGACTTATGTGCGGAACAACGTCCACGCTAAACATGTAATCGCCCGACTTGCGTTGCACCAATCTCCTTGCTATCAGTGCGGACAGATTCAATATACATATTCCGCTAAGCCCGTAGTCCTTGAACTGGACTTCGCCGCTTTCCTTGCCAAGGTAAAGGTCGCCGTCGTAAAGTGTTACGTTTGCGCGCACCCTCAGTCCGTTCAGTGTTCCGTCCATATTGCGCACCTTGACAGGCACAAGCGACGGAACAACGGGAGTAAAAACATCGTTGGGGATAATGTTGGATATGTTCGGTTTTTCCGCCTGGCTGCCACTACCGCAACAAAGCACCACCTTGTCGAATTCGTACTCCACCGTTCCAACAGTTACGCGGTATTTGTCGCCCACCTTGTCGCAGGCGGTAATTTCCGTATCAGGCCACAGCGTTGCGCCGAACTTTCTAAGCTGATGGCGCAAGCAGTCCACCACGTTTGCGGCACTGTCGCTCATTGGGTACATCCTGCCTTCAGCGTCGGTATAAGTGTAGATACCGCAGCTAAGCAGAAATCTCTTGTACTCGTTAACGCTTATTTCGTCGAGAACTCTTCTGACAACAGGGCTACCGTTGTAGCAGGAAGAGGAAACATTGGCGTTGCCTATGTTACACTTTCCGTTGCCAGTTGCGGCAATCTTTTTGCCAACGCGTGCGTTGCGCTCGGCAACAGTTACGTCCAGACCGTTTTTACAGGCGACTATCGCATAGGTTAACCCTGCCATGCCGCCGCCAATAACTAAGATTTTCATCTTTACCTCACTGGTGTATATTGTAACTTATGACAGTAAATTAGTCAATAAATTGCAACAGTCTTTATCCCTTGAAACAAACAAGGGGAGCCTTTTTGTTGATTTCTACACAGGGATACTTTTTTATTCAATTAAGCTTTTATACAAACTTGGCAATATGGAAATATCCGTTGTCAGACGGACAATATTGTCGCTAAACTGTAAGTTGTAAAGCTTGAGTGAACTCACTTCACGAGACTTGCCAAAGAACTCGAGCTTGGATGTGTTTTTACGCAAAAAGCGTGAAATGAGCTTGACTATGCGCCACTGGGGATAGCTGTGCAACACGGTTGTAACAATTTTGCCGTCCTGCGACTTTTGCGCTATCGACAGCAATTTGTTAAAGGACGGGCAGGCGGACACCAACGTGCTTTTGCCGTAAGGCTTGAAGAAATTGCCTATTTTTATTGGTATGCCCTTTTGTTCGACAGGGGCAACAGCATCGGGGTGCAGCACCTCTGCTCCCGCTAATGACAGCAGATACATTTCACCGTAGCTCATGCTAGCAACAGTTTCAACGTCGGCAACGCTTGTGGGATTGGCAACGCACACGCCGGATACGTCTGTCCAGTTTTCGTACAGAGAGCTGTTTGTTGCTGCTGCGAAAATTGCCCCGCTCACATCGCTTCCACCGCGCGAAAACGTGCGCCTACCTTGTTTACTGCCTCCGTAAAAACCGCCCACCACGACCAATTGTGCGCCTTTAACGCGCTCATTTACGTTACGGTAGGTGTTTTCCTCGTCGAGGTTGCCACTATCGTCAAAACAAATCACCTCTTCCGCTTCCAGATACTGCGCTTTCAAGAATACCGCCACGACCCGTGCCGACAGCTCCTCTCCAAGCGACATACAGTACTGCAGGCTGTAGCGCGTTGCCCTGCTACGGGCATCAAGCAAAAGCGCGTTCACGTCGACGTCTATTGCGTTTACCTCCACCAGACGGCGGTATTTATCCTCTATTTTACCCCACACAGCGTCACAGGGATTGTTGTAGTATTCAATGAGTAAATCGGTAGTTTTGGTATCGTTTAGATATTCCTTGCCAATGGCACTCACCACTACGCACTTGTGATAGGGTGTGACAATTTCCTTGAGATGCACCAAGTTTCGCGGAGTAACCGCTGTTCCGCCAAATTTCGCCGTAATCATGGTTTTAGTGTATGAAACAAATACGACAAATAGAAAAAAAGACACACTGTTTAAATCAGTGTGTCCAATAAACTAAATATATAAGGGTGGGTGGTTAACAGTATTGCGATGCAGATAACCGCTCAACCTAAGCGCAGAATGCGACAAGCAGAACCGTCAGCACAGCGCAAACAAAGGCAAGAAGCAACAGCACAAAATAATGCCTGAAAAAGTATCCTATTCTTTGAGATAGTGTCATTCCTCTTTTCTTTTTCATTTTCTTTCCTCTCCCCAAATTCTTTCTTCAGCGCTGTCGTCCGCCAAGCCCATTGCGCATTCCAGTATTTCCTGCAACTGCTTTGCATCAAGATAGCGTTTGACGTTGTTGTCGTGCACGGCGGAGATAATGCCCGTCTCTTCGCTTACCACTATTGCTGTTGCATCGGGGAAAGCTGCAGAAACACCTATCGCTGCGCGGTGACGTGTGCCAAACTCGCGGGGTAAATTTTGCGCTTGGGTAAGCGGCAAATAACATCCTGCTGCCACCACTTTGTTACCCGTGACAATCACTGCTCCGTCGTGAAGCGGTGTTTTCGGAAAGAACACTGTTTCCAGTAGCTCCGCGGTAATTTCGGAATTTACGCGAACACCGCTGTCCAGTATCTCATCGGAAATGTGGTTGGCAAATACAATGAGCGCACCCGTATCCGTCTTGCTCATGCGCAGGCAAGCCTTGATAACTTCGTTTGCCGACTTGGACAAATCTTCACTGCCATAGTGAGCGGGCAGGCTGTCCTTGGTTAGCTTGCGCCTTACCGACAAACGGAAGATGTTGCGGCTGAGATCCTGTATGAACAGAATCACGCTAGTAAAGCTCATAATTATCAACACGAAATAAACGTAGAATGCCAGTTCGTTTGCGGGAATCAAAAATGTCAAGCCAAACAGCACAAAAACAGCGCATACAGTTACCACTGTAAACAGTTGCAGATTGCGCTTTTTTGCATAGTAGAAAAACATGAAGAACACGAGCGTTGCCACCACAGCGAATACTGCGTAGCTAACTATCGCCCCTACATTGACGTCTGTAGTTGCGTCCGTTGTTTTTACAAATTTTGGAATAAACTCTTCTCTTAAGAAATCCAGCATATCGGCACCTATCAAAGCCTTGAATGTACAAACACAAACAAAGGCAATTTACTATGTCAATAATATATTACTATATCTTATAAAAAAAATAAAGTATATTACAAAACATTTTCAACAGAAACTTAAATTTTTACCCAAAATAATGCAGCGCTTCGCCAACAAAACGCCAACATATGATACATTTGCAAAATTGTGCATACAATGTAGTCCGGAGGTAAATATGACACTTAGGCTAGCAATTGTCGGTTACGGAAACCTGGGAAAAAGCCTGGAAAAAGAAATAGAAAAAAGACAAGACATGGCGCTCACTGCAATATATTCGCGCAGGAACCTCGATCACGAAAAGTACCGTCCGCTAAAGGATATTGCAGGAGAGTGCCAGTTCGATGTTGCACTACTTGCATTGGGAAGCTACAGCGATATTACGGAATACGCGCCGCTGTTTACACACTTGAACACGGTGGACAGCTTCGACACGCACGCAAAAATTGCCGAATACAAATCATCGCTAAACGCAACGAAAAAGGACAGCTTGGCAATCATTTCGACGGGCTGGGACCCGGGGCTGCTGAGCCTTGCGCGCGGAGTGTTCAGTGTGGGCGGGGCAGAATGCGTAACGCTGTGGGGCGAGGGTGTGTCGCAGGGGCACTCCAACGCTATAAGACAAATTCGCGGAGTTATTGATGCCGTGCAATTTACTTGCCCCAAGCCCAACGCCGAAGAGAGCGTACTGAACGGCGAACGACACAGCGGAAAGCTGCACGACCGCATTTGCTACGTTGCCTGCGTTAGCTCGGATAACGAACGCATAGCACAGGAAATAGTAAACATGCCCAACTACTTCAAGGACTACGACACCAAGGTGATATTTACTTCGCCGCAGGAAGTGCGCGAACTGAAAATGCGCACTGCTCACCGTGGACAGGTTATCAGTGTTGGCGATGGCTTTAGCACAAAAACAGACGTCAAGCTGGACTGCAACACCGACTACACGGCAAAAATCATGCTGGACTTCGCTGCTGCCATTCCCCGCTTGATTGCAGACGGCTACCGTGGCGCAATGGACGTTTACGACATTCCCTTGCGATACTTGGCGGATAGCAAACTTATCTAAACAACAAAAAGGACTTGGCAAAACCAAGTCCTATTTTTACATAGCATACCGATGTTTATAACCGACTAAAAACTACAGGTCGCCGTACCTATCCACCTGAACATGCGCTTCGTGAAGCAGCTCCACTGCGAACTCGTCGGGATAGCCTTCCTTGTACACCACGCGTTTTATCCCCGCGTTGACGATAAGCTTTGCGCAAATAACACAGGGTTGATGTGTGCAGTACAATGTGCCGCCGTCAAGATTTACTCCCAAACGGGCAGCGTTTACGATAGCGTTTTGCTCGGCGTGAACCGAATAGCACTTTTCAAGGTGCGTACCGCTTGTGATACCCATCTTGAGGCGCATACATTCGCCCTTTTCCTTGCAGCTCCTTACGCCCTCGGGAGCGCCATTGTAGCCTGTAGAAAGGATGCGCTTGTCTCTTACTATCACAGCGCCAACCTGACGGTCTTCCTTGAAACAGCTAGACCAATGTGCTACCTGCTCGGTAAGCTCCATAAATCGTTTATCCCACTTGTTCATGTTTGTAACCTATCTTAATACTTCTGCTTGCGGATTGTTCCGTCTTTCTTGTGAATAACGATGCTACCCTCTTGATTTTTAGCCTTTTCCTTAGCAAAGTCGATAGCTTCTGCTTGGGTGTCGAAAAGCTTCAATGCCTTTGCGCCCTTGCCAAGCTTTACCTGCCACTTGCCATCTTCATGACGGGAAGAAATATGGTAAATCTTGGGACTATCCTTGTCTTCTTGCTCAGCAGCTGCCGGTGCCTTGGTTTCAACCTTTGCGTTTTCTGCTTTCTTGGCAGGTGTCGCTGTCTTTGCGGTTGTTGACTTAGCAGTTGTTGTCTTTTTAGCAGGCTCTGCTTTTGCAGGTTCTGCCTTCTTGGTTGTTTCCGCTTTCTTAGCAGGTTCACTAGCTGTAGCCTTTGTTGCTGTTGCTTTGGTTGCTGCAGGCTTGGACGCTGTTGTTGCGGTCTTAGTTGATGTAGACTTTTTAGCGGTAGAAGTAGATTTCTTTGCAGGTTCAGCTTTCTTTGCAGGCTTTTCCTGTGCAGATTCTTCCTCTTCCAGCTTAGCTACCTTGTCATTCAATGCGCGTACTTCATCGTTGATACTTGCAGGCGCTTCTTCTTTAGCCTCTTCGTGAGCAGCCTCCTCTTCGGGTTGAGCTTCTTCCACAACGGGAGCAGGTTCTTCCGCTTGGCTGTCTGCAACATTTTGCGGTTGACTGTCAACGGCTGAGCGCGACTTTTTGCGACTGAGTGCAGCAATAAGGCAAACCACTACAATTACCAAAATAAGTGCGACAACTGCAAGTATGTGCCACAGATACACTTCAAAACTGCCAACTGAAAACAATGGTAAGTTAAAATCAGGCATAATATTCTCCTTAATAATATATTTCTAACATATTATACCATTATACGACAAAAATAACAATAGTTTTTGTACAATTTATTTTTGACATATCTTACTTAAAAGGTTTTTTGTGATTGAGGCGGTCTGGTTTTGACAAAAAAAGTAATGATATAGCAAGTAATTTTATTGACTTTTCGCAAATATGTAGTATAATATTTTTAGCAGTCGAGATGTTGGACTGCTAAAAGTATGTTAATAATAGTTACGGAGGCAAATATATATGAAACTTAAACCGCTTTTTGACAAGGTTGTTGTCAAACAGACCGAAGCAAAAGAACAAACTGTAGGCGGAATTTTTCTGCCCACAGCAGCGAAAGAAAAACAGGAAATAGCCGTTGTAATCGCTGTTGGCGAGGGCGGCGTAATCGACGGAAAAGACGTGAAAATGGTTGTTTCCGTTGGCGACAAGGTGCTGTACAGCAAATACGCAGGAAGCACGTTCAAGCTGGACGGTGAAGAGGTAACCGTCATCAAGCAAAGCGATATTTTAGCAATTGTAGAAGAGTGAGGTAAAATTACATGGCAAAACAAATCAAATACGGTGAAGAGGCAAGAAAGGCGCTTGAAAACGGCGTAAACCAACTTGCCGATACAGTGAAAATTACACTTGGACCTAAGGGCAGAAACGTCATCCTTGAAAAGAAATACGGCAGCCCTATCGTTATCAACGACGGCGTAACCATCGCCAAGGAAATTGAGCTCAAGGACCCGTTTGAAAACATGGGCGCGCAGGTAATCAAGGAAGCTTCCACCAAAACAAACGACGTTGTGGGCGACGGCACTACCACCGCTGCAGTACTTGCTCAATCCATCATCCGCGAGGGCAACAAGAATGTTGCAGCGGGCGCAAACCCCATCATTTTGCGCAAGGGCATTGACAAGGCTGTTGAGGTGTGCGTGGCAAAGCTCAAAAAGATATCCACTGCTGTTCAAGGTAAGCAGGCAATTGCGCAGGTTGCAAGCATTTCCGCAGCGGACGAAACAATTGGCACACTCATTTCCGACGCTATGGAAAAGGTGGGCAACGACGGCGTCATCACCGTTGAGGAAAGCAAAACCATGCGTACCGAGCTCAATGTTGTGGAGGGTATGCAATTCGACCGCGGATACGCCAGCCCCTACATGGCAACTGATTTGGACAAGATGATTGCCGAGCTGGACAACCCGTTTATCCTCATTACCGACAAAAAGATTTCCTCCATTCAGGAGCTGTTGCCTGTACTTGAGCAGGTTGTAAAAACAGGCTCAAAGCTGCTGATTATTGCCGAGGACGTTGAGGGTGAAGCGTTGACAACACTTATCCTCAACAAGCTGCGCGGAAGCTTTGTGTGCGTTGCGGTAAAGGCGCCCGGCTTTGGTGACAGACGTAAGGAAATGCTCACCGACATTGCCGTGCTTACAGGCGGAACAGTCATCACCGAAGAGCTTGGGCTTGACATCAAGAGCGCAACACTGGATATGCTGGGAAGAGCGCGCCAGGTAAAGGTGGACAAGGACAACACCATCATTGTTGAGGGCGCAGGTTCTGCCGAAGCTATTGCACAACGCATTGGGCAAATCAAGGCGTTGATGGCGGAATCCACAAGCGACTACGACAGAGAAAAATATCAGGAAAGGCTGGCTAAGCTTGCCGGTGGCGTTGCACAAATCAATGTTGGCGCTGCTACCGAAGTGGAAATGAAGGAACGCAAGATGCGCATTGAGGACGCACTGAACGCTACTCGCGCTGCAGTTGAAGAAGGCATCGTTGCAGGTGGCGGCGTTGCACTACTGTCCGCTATCCCCGAAGTTGAAAAGCTGATTGCTACACTTAGTGGCGACGAAAAGACGGGCGCGCAAATAGTGAGAAAGGCGCTGGAAGCACCCATCAAGCAGATTGCTGAAAACGCAGGGGTAAACGGTGGCGTTATTGTGGAAAACGTACTGGCTAAACGCAGCCAAAACTACGGCTACGACGCGCTTACCGGCACCTACGGCGACATGATTGCAAAGGGCATACTGGACCCCACAAAGGTTACACGTTCGGCGTTGCAAAATGCAGCAAGCGTTTCGGGTACACTGCTCACAACGGAATCCATTGTGGTAGATATACCCGAACCTCCCGCACCTGTTGTGCCTAACGGCGGCGGCGACATGTATTAAGCGAAATATTGTAAATAATTACAATGAAAAAGGACGCATTTTTACAGCGTCCTTTTTGTTATTTTTACAGCTCCACAACTTTTGTTGCTATCAAATTGCGAAATGCGCTGTCGTGCTCTACAAAAAGCATAGTAGGCTGAAACTGACAAAGTAAATTTTCTATTTGCATGCGAGAGTAAACGTCGATAAAGTTGAGCGGCTCGTCCCACACATAGATATGTGCGCGCTCACAAAGACTTTTGGCAATGAGCACTTTCTTCTTTTGTCCGCCCGAAAAGTCAGCAATATCCTTGTCAAATTGCTCGCGTGAAAAGTCCAGCTTTCGCAGTATTGCAAGAAAAAGAGTTTCATCTATGCCGTTGCTTGCGGCAAATTCTTTCAGCCTGCCACGCAGTTGACTTGTATCCTGAGAAACGTAGGAAAATACAAGTCCGCTACCTACAACAACCTTACCGCTGTGCGGAATGTTCTCACCAAGCAACAGCTTGATAAGGCTGCTTTTTCCGCAACCGTTTTTGCCGGAGAGCGCAACACGCTCACCGCGCTTTACTTCAAAGGACACGTTGTTGCACACAGTTTTGTCGTTGTAGCATATCGAAACACTGTCAAAAATCACCAATGTTTCGGATCGGTAAACTTGAGGAAATATCTTTAACGGTTCCGTAGTTTCAACATCCTTGAGCAGCTTTGATTTCTCCTCTATGGCTTTTTGCCTGCGTTGCTCTATCGCTTTGGCACGTTGCATCATTATGGCTGAACGGTGCCCAACGTAGCCGCTGTCACCCGCACCCTTTTTCTCCTTTTCTATTTTGTCAGCCCAGCCTGCTGTTCGGCGCGCCGCCTGTTTGAGTTCGGCAATTTCCTGCTGCAAACGCGCATTTTGCGTTGTTTCAAACTTTTGTTGATTTTCGAAATTGGTCATAAAACTGGCAAAGTTACCCTTTTGCACCTCTATACTCGACCTGTTTAACGACAGCACGTGATCTATGCAACCGTCCAAAAAATATCTGTCGTGCGATACAAGTATAAAACCTTTTTTGCCGTTGAGATAGCGCGATACCGTCTGCCGTGCCTCGTAATCAAGATGGTTGGTCGGTTCGTCTATCAACAAAAATCGCCCCTCGTTTAAAAACATACTTGCAAGCAACACCTTTGTTTGCTCGCCCTTGGATAAGGTTGCAAAAGGCCTGTACAGCACGTCTGTAGCGTCTATATCCAGCCTGTTGCACTCCTTTACAAACTGCCAATCCTGCGCATTTGGGCTGATTTCATTTAGCACTTCAAGCGTCAACAGGCTTTCGTCACGTACAGCGTAGGGGAAGTAATCAAACTGCACGGAGCTGACAATTTTTCCGTCAAAACGGAATTTGCCCATTAGCAGATTTAGAAATGTTGTTTTACCCTTACCGTTTCTACCTACAAAGCCCAGCTTCCAATCTGTATCGATGGAGAAGCTTACATTTTCAAAAACATTAACATAACTGCCCGGATAGGCAAATGTGAGATTGTCTACTTTGATTATTGACATATATTACTCCTTTACAATAAAAATAGCCGCAAGAAAGTTCCTTGCGACTTGCACAATGCGTACTAATACTGCAAAATATCCAACACTACTATACGGGCATAGTAATGTTAGTAAATTGTGAATATTGGTTAAAAAGATGCGAAACTATCTTGCAAAAGGGCAGACTATCCCTCTAAAAGAGATAACTGCATATGAAATTTATTTGCAAGAAATGTTTAACATCTTTTCACCGCCTTTTTGTTGATGTTGTTGTTATTGTAACAAAATTAAATGTAACAGTCAATACCTAATTATACTATGCGGCAATTGCACCGCAAATAAAATACGAGCTGACACCCAGGACAACGCCTGCGCCGTACATAATGGCAAGTATCACAAGATTTCTTCGCCAGTGCTTGCGGTCCTTGAACAAAATTGCCAGCGCAATGCCGCTGTTGGATACAAGCCCGGCTAGCATTGCCGAAAGGTCGACAATTCCGTCGGCGTACATCCCCGTGATAATGACACTGCTTGCACAATTGGGTACAAGCCCTATGAGTGCCGTGAAGAAGCTTTGAGCAAAGCCAAGTGTTGATGTGAAATTGGTTATCGGCTGTTCAAAGTAATACAGGAAAAGACCGAACACCGCATTTACCACAAAAATATAAACAAATATCTTGAGCGTATGCAGTAGCGGATGCTTGACAAAGTTCCAAAATCTGTGCTTTGTGTGTTCGCCGTCGTCGCTGTCGTGTATCTCGTTAACGTCGTGATGGCAACAGCCCTCCTCCGCGCTCAATTGGTAATCGGTGGCAAGCGTGCGCCTGTCAATAAGATTTATCAAGTAGCCCAGCAAGACAGCGTACACTATCTTTACCAGCAGCACTATCCACACCACGCCAACTGTTTTGACATTGGTCAACAGTATCGGCAACGCCTCGTCGCTTGTGGCAACAAAAAAGGCTACAAGCGTGCCCATCTTGAGATAGTTCTGACAGTACAAGTCCGTTGCCATGACGGAAAAACCGCATTGCGGAACAAGCCCCACGCCTCCTGCCACCATTGGCGCAAGCTTGCCGTTCAAGAGCTTTACCGTTGTTTGCTTCGCCCTTTCATTTCGCTCCAAAAACTCTATCAACAAGTATATTGCGAGCAAAAAGGGCGCGGCTATTGAGCTGTCGATTAGCGCATCAAGCACTACGTCCCACATGAACTGTCTCCAATTGTTAATCTTGTTTGTTTAGCTTATAGTATACCGCCAATCATGTTATTTGTCCTTGCGTACAGTTAACCCTAGCTCGGCGCACAGCTCCTCAAGGGACAAGTCGGTGCGGGTAAGCTCTCTGAGGTCTATTACCTGGTCTGCCGCTTGCTCTATCTTGGATATCGGGTTGGCAAGTGTTCCCATCGTTGTTTTGGTGGGGGTAACGTCGATTGTCGCGCGAGCCTGCTGTTGCTGTTTTTTATCCAAGCTTCTGCTAGCATGTTCCGTTGCCGCACTTGCAGATGCAGTTTTCTTTTCCTCGCGTTCTTTGATTTCCTTGGCTACGTCTTTGCCCTCGTATGCGTTGATAACGTCTTCAATTTTGCGTTGAAGCTTGTTGAACTCCGCAATTTCTTGCGGCGACAGCGAAGATATGAGCGTCTGAGCGTAGGAACGCCAGGTTGCGTAAAATATCTTTGCGCGGCTAAGCACTAAATCGGAGTACTTTTCCGCGTCGAATTTCAAATCCTCGGCAAGGCGTTGCGACACTATCAGCGACTTGGATATCGCCTGTTCGTCCGTTTGGTACTGATGTAGCTGCTGACGGAGGGTGTAGTTTTCCTCCGTTAGCTCGTCAATGCGTTCCTTTTGAGCAGCGCGTATCTGTTTGTCGCGCGCTTCCGATTCTTCTATATATTTGTCTACTTCTGCCGTATCGTATCCGTTAAATTTCCTTTTGAAGTTCATTTTGCCACCGTTTTGCGTTCTTCTCTGATAATTTTGTCCTTTAGCTCGTACAACTTGTCGGACAAGTCAACCTTGTACTCGTGCGGGTTCGTTAGCCGCTTGTACTCCTCCCAAAAGCCGTCAAGGCTCTCCTTGCAATCCTGTTGCAGCTGGTAAACGGTCTTTTGCGGGAGTACCCGCTTGCCGCCCTTTATCACGTCCACATACAGCTCCTTGGCGTAGAAATTGTACACCTCTTTGCTCTTCCAGCGCTCCAGCGGGTGTGTGATTGTGAGCGATTTGCTGTCGTCGATTACCTCGCCTTTAAGTGCTATAAGGTCGGCAATCGCCTTGTTCGTATCCCTGCCAAACAGGCGGTACACCGTCTTTTCGCCGGGGTTGGTCATCTTTATCGGGTTGTCGCTAATCTTCATTTTGGGATGGTCCTTTCCGGCTGAGCGAACATTACTAAGCTTGTACACACCGCCAAGACTTGGCGTGTTGTTGCTTGTAATTAAGCGAGTGCCCACCCCGTATATGTCGATACGCGCACCCTGTTGCTTTAACGATTCCAACACGTACTCGTCAATATCCGAACTGGCAAAAATTTTGCAATCGCTGTGTCCTGCATCGTCAAGCATCTTGCGTGCCTGCTTGGACAGATACGCAAGGTCGCCACTGTCCAGACGTATGCCTAGTGGCGCATAACCCTTTGCCTTGAGATAGTCAAATGTTTTTATCGCGTTGGGCACACCGCTACCTAGCGTGTCGTAGGTGTCTACCAGCAGCAGACAGTTATCAGGATAGGTGTCGGCATACGCAATAAATGCGTCCAGCTCCGTTGGGAATGACATAACCCAGCTGTGAGCGTGCGTTCCCTTGGGGGGAAGACCGAACATCTGTGCGCAAAGCACGTTGCTAGTGGACGAACAGCCCCCTATTACCGCTGCGCGCGCTCCGTAAATTGCCGCGTCAGGTGCTTGCGCTCTGCGCAGACCAAATTCCAGCACGCTACTGGGCTCCGCCGCATGACACACCCTACGCGCCTTGGTTGCAATTAGCGTTTGGTGGTTCACAATATTCAATAGCGCCGCTTCCACAAGCTGAGCTTGGCAAATGGGCGCTGTAACTATCAACAGCGGCTCATACGGGAACACCACCGTGCCCTCGGGTACGGCGCGAACGTCCCCTGTAAACTTGAAATCTTTGAGATAATTCAAAAATTGCTCATCAAACGCCTTGGTTGAACGCAAGTAGTCGATGTCGTCTGCGCTAAAATGTATATTTTCGATGTATTCGATTGCCTGTTCCAAGCCTGCGGCAATGCAAAAGTTGCTTTCGTCAAAAGGACGGAAAAACAGGTCGAAAGTAGCAATTTCGTCCGTTTTGCCCTGACAAAAGTAGCCATACATCATGGTTAGTTCGTAAAAATCGGTCAATAATGTGAGATTACGCATTTTTTTCCTCTACATTTTCTTTCTTTTTGTCCTTTTTGTCCTTTTTCGGGTTGGGGTCAACCCAGGGCTTTAAATGCTCCACGCCGTAGTTTGCGTAAACCTTAGGCGGGAAAAGGAACAGCAAAAACTTGTTGAGTTTCACGTCGTACGTCTTGCCACAATCACAGTTAACGGTAGTTACGCCTTTTGTGCTGTCTGTAGCAGATTTTGTTAGTGCGCGGTACTCGGGCAACAATTTCCACGCAACAATTGCAACCGCAGTGGCAACACACGCCACCGTCAGCACAACGCCGTTGGGAATGCCGTCAAAGATACCCCACTTGATAAGGCTGAACAGCCCAAAGCCGATGAGCAATGCTACCACAACTTCATAGCAGATAACGGCAACAAAATGCTTGGATTTGTCCGTTTGCCAGCTTTCCACGGGCGCATGACACTCCGAGCAATCCTTGCAGTACAGCTTCATTCTGTCGAACAGCGACCACACACCAAGTGCCGAATATACTGACAATGCTGTCAAACAGAAGCCTGCAATGAACATGGACTGACCGAATTCGGCAAGCGCGCTAAACACAAACAGCATGACGCCCGCACCCAGCAACACTACCGAAATTGCCAGCAATATCCAACGCGATTTCGATATTTCGTCAAGGTCGTTTTTGAACAGCTTTTTGTACAGACCGTGAAGCTCCTTGCGGTAAACCTTTGTTAACGTCCAAATACCCAGCACTATTGCAAAGATAGATACAAGCTGTGATATCTTGATGTCCGTTTGCTGTGTTCCGATCCACAAAAACAAGCTGTCGGTACGCAGCCCCTCGATAATCAAGCGAACGATACCGTAGTAAATTCCGTAAAACGCCGTGCACCAACCCAGCTTGTAATGCTTGCTACGCGTAAGCAGTAGCACACACACAAGGAAACCAAGGAATGTACATGCACTTTCGTAAAAGAAGGTTGCCTGATACCAGCCGCCTGACGGACTGTCGCCCAGACTGCCAATCCAAACAGCGTAGCCGTTGAAACGGGCAAACATACCGCTACTTGCATGCGCCAGTTCGTCGTACACGCGTGTAATAAGGTTACCGTACGCTTCCTGGTTGGCGAAGTTACCCCAACGACCGATACTTTGCGCAATCATAACGCCGGGCAGTATGCTATCTGTAACTATCCTGAAGTCCTGCTTTTTGATCTTGGCAAGTACAAATGCCGAAATATAACCGACAATTACTCCGCCGTATATTCCCAGTCCTCCACTGCGCAACTCGAAGTAGGTAGACCAATCTGCCGCCTGCCCCTCCCACGGGAATATGTAAACGTAGGCGCGTGCGCCCAGTATGCCAAAGGGAATGAGCACAAGTGCGTATATAGTTACGTCAAAGGGATCGTAACCGCGCTTCCTGAAGTAAAACGCAGCAACGAAAATTGCCACGCACATACCCGTAATTATGCACATAGCGTAAACATAAATGGGCAAAGAGAAAATGTACAAAGCCGGCCGAACACCCTCGTATCCAAACCCGAAATTTTCACTTCCCCACACTATTGCCGAAAGTAAATTTGTCAATCCAATGCACCTTCTTATGTTAATTATTAACTAGTATTATATTATTTTTATCAAGCCGTGTCAATTGTTTCCGCGCACAGCTCAAACGTAATTTGAACGATATTGTCGATAGTTTTTTAAAACTGTACTTCTAAAAAAATAATCACAGAAAACCCAAAATACACAAAAAGGTTCGATTTTTGGGGATATTTTGCATATTATGTCTGAAATAGTACTATGCAAAACGACTATAATCTTAGCAATAAGGTGTTTTTGAGGCGATAATGATAGGTAGGCAAAGCGCCTGTGACTTAACCGACGGGAACCGCCACATATACCGCATCAAAAAAGCCTCAGCCGTAAAAGCCAAGGCTCAAGAGCAACGCATCATTTATCCGTTGCATAATGTCGGGAGGAAGCTCGCCGATTTTTTCTTTAATTCTGCTTTTGTCTATTGTACGAATTTGCTCTAACAGCACCACCGAATCCTTGGGGAGAGGCGTTTGCTCTCTTGTCAATTCAATGTGCGTTGGCAGCTTTGCTTTTGTAAGGCGGGACGTAGTTGCCGCAGCAATCACGGTTGGACTGTACTTGTTTCCTACGTCATTTTGCAAAACTATTATTGGACGGATACCGCCCTGTTCGCTTCCCACAACCGGGTTGAGGTCAGCGTAATATATTTCTCCTCGCTTGATCACTTTTCGCGCTCCTTGTGTAAATTGAGGTATCGCACACTGCAACACCCTACGGCGCGCCACTTCTACCCGAGCATTGACACAACAGACATCAACATGCTCCGTTTGTAGACTATGTAAATATCGCAAAAAAAGTGCGCAATCCGATATTCGAATTGTGCACTGATTTTCACTTATTTATACTTGTTTATTGCAACTCGTTCAAGCGGCTTTCCAGCTGCTTTTTCAATTCGCAATATTTGGCAAGCTTGGCTTTTTCACTTTCTACAAGCTGTGCAGGTGCCTTTGCAAGGAAGCCTTGATTGTTGAGCTTGCCCTCTGCACGGACAATTTCGCCGGTTACGTTTTCCAGCTCTTTGGTGAGGCGCTCAATCTCCTTGTCCTTGTCCACAAGGTCTCCAAGGGGCACTTCGCAGGTTGCAGCAGTGGTAACAGCTTTTACTGTCTTTTCCGTACCGGGAGCGTTACCGAACACCACTTCCTCCAAACCGCAAAGCTTGCTGAGGTACACGCTGCATTCCTTGATACGCTCGTCCTGCGCCACTACGTACAGACGTATGCGCTTGGAGGGAACCACGCCGTATTCTGAACGGATGTTGCGCACCTTGCTGATGAGCTCTTTCAGCTCTTCAACAAGCTTGTGTTCGTCTGCAAAGTTCAGCTTTTTGCTAAATTCGGGATAGGACTGCACCATTATGCTTTCGCCATGCGTTGGCAAGCTTTGATATATTTGCTCGGTAATGAAAGGAACAAACGGATGCAGCAGCTTCAATATCTTGTCCAGTACGTACACCAGCACCGACAGCGTGTCTAGGCGCGCCGTTTCGTCTGTTCCGTACAGCACAGGCTTGGTAAGCTCGATGTACCAGTCGCAAAATTCGCTCCAAACAAAGTCGTACAGGGTTTGCGCTGCCATACCAAGCTCGTATTTTTCCTGCAAGTCGGTAACCTGCTTAATTGTGTCGTTAAGTTTTGTAAGTATCCATTTGTCGGCCAAGCTAAGCTTGCACTTGGAAATGTCGTGTAGCTTTTTGCCCTCAGTGTTCATCAGTACGAAACGGCTGGCGTTCCATATCTTGTTCATGAAGTTGCGCGTGCCTTCGATTTTGTCAGGCGCAAAGCGGATATCCGAACCGTTTGCTACGCCGTTTAGTAGCGCGAAACGCAATGTATCTGCGCCGTATTGGTCGATAAATTCCACAGGGTCGACACCGTTGCCCAGCGATTTACTCATTTTGCGTCCCAGCTCGTCGCGTACGATACCGTGCATGAGCACGTGCTTAAAGGGTGCCTTGCCCGTTGCGTACAGTGAACTGAATATCATGCGCGCAACCCAGAAGAAAATGATGTCGTAACCGCAGGACAGTACCGTTGT
The DNA here is from genome assembly GCA_022508345.1 of Clostridiales bacterium. Lineage (GTDB taxonomy): Bacteria > Bacillota > Clostridia > Christensenellales > CAG-314 > Fimimonas. Next base: position 123,056 of record JAFLVK010000002.1, read on the forward strand.
GGGGAAGAATGCATTGAAGTCTTCGGAGCCCTCGAAATAGCCCAACGTGGAGAACGGCCACAGCGCACTGCTGAACCATGTGTCAAGCACGTCTTCGTCTTGGTGCAGATGCTTGCTTCCACAGTGCGGACAAGCTTTCGGGTCGGTCTCTTCGCATATTTCGGCGCCGCATTTGTCGCAGTACCACACAGGGATACGGTGTCCCCACCACAGCTGACGGGAAATACACCAGTCGCGGATGTTTTCCATCCAGTTGAAGTAGGTCTTTTCGAAACGGTCGGGATGGAAGCTTACGTCACCCTCCTTTACCGCCTTGATTGCAGGTTCAGCTAACGGTTGCATCTTTACAAACCATTGCTTGGACACTATCGGCTCTACCGTTGTGTGGCAACGGTAACAGCTGCCGACATTGTGCCTGTGCGGCTCTATCTTTTGCAGAATGCCCATCTCCTTGAGCTTGGCTACAATGCGTTTGCGCGCTTCGTAGCGGTCAAGGCCGGCAAATTCGCCTGCATTTTCGTTCATGGTGCCGTCGTCGTTCATCACACGGATAACGGGCAGGTTGTGGCGTACGCCCACTTCGAAGTCGTTAGGGTCGTGCGCGGGAGTAATCTTTACAACACCGGTACCAAATTCCATATCGACGTACTCGTCGGCAATGACGGGAATTTCGCGGTTAACAAATGGTACCACCACCGTTTTACCCACAAGGTGCTTGTAGCGCTCATCATTCGGGTTTACCGCCACAGCCGTGTCGCCCAGCATTGTTTCCGGACGGGTAGTTGCAAAGGTTACCGTCGTTTTACCGTCGGGCGTTGTGTAGCCGTAATGCCAAAAGAAGCCGTCCTGCTCGGCATATTCAACCTCGGCGTCACTTAGCGCTGTTTGACACACGGGGCACCAGTTGGTAATGCGACTACCGCGGTAGATAAGCCCCTTTTTGTACAAGGAAACAAACTGCTTGCGTACAGCCTTGCTCAACTTCTCGTCCATGGTGAATGCAAGGCGGCTCCAGTCGCAGCTGCTGCCCAGCTTTTTGAGCTGTTCCACTATTCTGCCACCGTACTGCTCCTTCCACTGCCATGCGCGTTCAAGGAATTTTTCTCTGCCAAGGTCACGCTTGTCGATGCCTTCCTTTTTCAGCGCTTCCACAATTTTCACTTCCGTAGCGATGCTTGCGTGATCGGTACCGGGCAGCCACAGCGTGTTGTAGCCCTGCATGCGCTTAAAGCGAATAATCGTGTCCTGAATGGCGTTGTCCAAGCCGTGCCCGATGTGAAGCTGTCCTGTGATGTTGGGCGGGGGCGTAACCATGGAAAAATACTTTTTGCCCACTTCGGCTTTGGGCGTAAAGTAGCCCTTGTCCATCCAAAATTGATACAGGTCGCTTTCGAAGCTTGACGGGGTGTAAGTTTTGTCTAACATTTTATATCTCCATTAAAATAATTTTCGTATTGTATTGCGCAGGTGTTAGCTTAACAATGTATTGCGCAGGTTATAACCGTCTCAAAAAAAATAGCCCTCTACTTGACACACAAGTAAAGGGCGAATTGTCGCGGTACCACCTTTGTTTGAAATTGCAAAATGCAACTTCCTCATTCAGCCGATAACGGGGCTAGCCGAACAACACTACTGTAACCTTTCGCATTGTCAACTTGACGAACTACATCTGACAGTCTATCTTGCGGAATTTGCACCGTAGTCCGCTCTCTGTAAAGACAGATTGTGTCAAACCTTTCGTCTGCAATCGTTTTTGTAATTCAATCTTAACACAATGATAAAGTTTTAGCAACTATTTAACACTTTTTTCCAATATTGAGTAGTATGAAATATACAAATGGAGGATTAAATTGAAAAAAATATTAACTATCACTTTGGTATTACTATTGGTTGCAACGGCAGTTTGCAGCTTTGCGGCATGCGGAGATAACAGCGACGTCATCCGTTTGAACGAGGTTACGCACAGCCTGTTCTACACACCGCAGTATCTGGCAATGGCACTGGGATATTTCGAAGAGGAAGGCATTTCCGTAGAGGTTACCAACGGAGCCGGCGCAAACAACGTAATGACTGCGCTACTGACCAACGAAGCTGACATAGGCCTTATGGGCTGCGAAGCAAATATATACGTATTTTTAGAAGGCAAAAAGGATTACCCGAAAGTTATCGGACAGCTGACAAAGCGCGACGGAAGCTTCTTGGTTGCAAGAACAAGCATGCCCAACTTCGACTACTCGGGCATTGAGAACACCACCGTTTTGATGGGTAGAACCGGCGGAATGCCCGCAATGATACTTCAGTATGTACTTAACAACAAGGGCTACATCAACGGAACAAACATTACAATGGACTACTCCATTGAATTTGGTGCGCTTGGTCCTGCGTTCACAGGCGGAACGGGCGACTTTGTTCCCCTCTTTGAGCCGGCAGCAAGCCAGGTAGTAAAGGAGGGCAAGGGATATATCGTGTCGGCAATAGGTATGGACAGCGGCGAAATCCCCTACACCTGCTACTCGGTATCGGCTAAGTTTGCGGAAAAATACCCCGACAAGGTGGAGAAATTCCTGCGCGCTGTGTGGCGTGGCACGGAGTACGCGTTGTCTCACTCGGCAGAGGATTGCGCAAACCTCGTATCCAAGTACTTCGACGGAACAACCATGGACTTGCTTGTTTCCGCAATCAAAAACTATCAGGATTTCGACGTGTGGATGACCACCCCCGTTACCGACAAAAATGCATTTAGCCGCATTCAGGACATCATGGAAAACGCAGGGGAATTGGCAAGACGCGTAAGCTACGATGACATCGTAGATAACACATTTGCTAACAAAATCTAACCGCACTCTAGAATGGAGAAAGGTTAAACGCACGCTGCACTTTTCGCGTATGTGCAACTAATAATTGGAGTTATACCAAAAAGATGAAAATACTAGAATTACAAGACGTAAGCAAAATTTTCTACACTAAAACACAACAGACAACGGCAGTATCGCACCTATCGTTTGAAGTTAATGAAGGGGAATTTGTGGCGCTCATCGGTCCGTCAGGCTGCGGCAAGACCACCATTTTGTCGCTGATATGCAGATTGATTGCGCCTACATCCGGCAGGATTGTCACCAAAAACGACAACGCAATAGGATACATGCTTCAGCGCGACCAGCTGTTCGAATGGCGCACCATCGAAAAAAACGTCACCCTCGGGCTGGAAGTAATGCGCAAGAACAACGCAGAAAATCGCAACAAAGCCTGCGAGCTACTCAAAAAGTACGGGTTGTGGGAATTTCGAAAGCACTACCCGCAGCAGCTTAGTGGCGGTATGCGTCAAAGGGCAGCGCTCATACGCACGCTGGCTACCGACCCCGATCTGCTACTGCTAGACGAACCCTTTTCGGCGCTGGATTTCCAAACGCGGCTGGAAGTGTGCGACGACGTGTATTCGATAATCAAAAAGGAAAACAAAACTGCACTGCTTGTAACGCACGATATATCGGAGGCAATTTCACTTGCCGACAGAATCGTCGTGCTGACATCGCGCCCCGCCACCGTGCTTACGATTCACGTTACGGGGCTCAGCAACATAGACTCACCGCTCAAGCGGCGACAAAGCCCGAAGTTTTCCAAGCAATTTGAGTTGTTGCACAAATATCTACACGGAGAAAACCCATGAAAAACACCTTTACGAGGGAACACTTGCTGTTTCTGAAAATACAAAAGCGAAAAAAGATACTTATACACGTAACGCAGGTTGGCGTACTGATACTGCTACTGGGGCTGTGGGAGCTTGCGGCGGCAGTAGGCTGGATTGACAGCTTCATTATGAGCAGTCCGTCACGCATATGGAATACATTGAAGGAACTGATTGTAGCGGGCACGTTGTGGAAGCACATGGGCGTGTCGCTACTTGAGACGCTAGCCGGCTTTGCAATAGGTACGGCGCTGGGGTACTTTGTAGCTGTGATACTGTGGTGGAACACATTTTTAAAGGACGTATTTGAACCGTACGTTGTGGTACTCAACAGCTTGCCCAAGATTGCACTTGGACCCATAATTATAATTTGGGCAGGCACAGGCAAAGCATCGATAATCACCATGGCTGTGTTAATAAGCGTGGTAATTACCACCATCACGATACTAAACGGCTTTATCGCAACAGACAAAGAGAAAGCACTGCTACTGCGGTCTATGGGTGCAAACAAGCTGCAAATATTTACTAAGCTTGTGGCACCTGCCAACGTGCCTACGCTCATGGCAACACTGAAAATAAACGTGGGCATGGCGTGGATTGGCTCGATAATGGGTGAATACCTTGTTTCCAAAGAAGGACTTGGTTACCTCATTGTTTACGGCTCGCAGGTGTTCAGGCTGGACCTTGTGATGACATGCACTATCGTACTGTGCATGCTTGCAGGCGTGATGTACGCAATAGTGTCGATACTTGAAAAGATTGTTGTAAAGCACTTTTAGACCTCGACGGTCAGGCGACCGGTTTTTACAAATAAGCATAATATGAGGCTCCTATGCAAAAACGGAGCCTCTTTTAGTGTTTTTTTAACGGAATTTCCATATTATGTGTGTAATAGTATATCAAAAATAGGCAATTTTGCGAGTAATCGACCTAAAAATGGACAAATATCAAAAAGAAAATGGGAAATTAGGCGCGGGTGACTTATCCGACAATATATGTTAGCAAGGCATATTTACAGCAATATGTAAATACAAAAAAGTATGAAAAAATTTATTGCCATTGCAGGTGACGTGGCGGTCGCAGTTGGTTGCTGTATAGGCGTTGGGTTCCTAAGCGGAAAGGAAGCGCAAGTATTTTTCGGAAATGTTTTCAATGTCATTATATTTGCTGTTGTATTCTTTGCCGTAAGCTTTGCCACAAGAGAATACTGCCGTGTACACTGCTGCTCTTCCGTAGAAAGATTGTCGCTTAGCCTGTTCGGTAAAGCGTCAAAGTTACTCAATATGGGAATTGCGCTGTGCAGCTTTGTATGTATTGTAACGGTGCTTGCTGGCGTGGAGGAATGCTTAGCTAAATTGTTTTACATAAGTAATCTTCCGCTATACGCATTTGCTGCCGCGCTGATTGCTGCGCTACTGCTACAGCGTGATATGAAGGCGTTGAAATACGCTAACTTTGTATCCATCGTTATGGCAGTAATTTTGATAATTATTTTGCTGTTTACTAACAGTTGCGAACATGCAGAAGATTTGCAAACACCGATATACAAGCCAGTGACATACGCGCTGTTTTCCGTAACGATGTCACTGGGTGTATTGACACGGTTGGCTACCGAAAGCACCCAAAAGCACAACCTGATTGCAAGCGTGATAGCAAGCGTACTAACTGCCCTGCTGATGGCTGCCGTGCTACCGTTGTGCCAACTAAACGCCGACCTGCCGACACTGTGCAACATAACAAGCCCTTTACTGCTTGCGTACGCGCTAATCACTCTGCTGCTTGCCGCTGTAACGGGCATTGTTGCCAACGCCTACCCTATCGTACACGAGCTTAAACAGGTTGTACCCGACAACACGGTCTGCAATGCGTTGACGTTCGGCTCGGCGCTGGCGTTTAGCATGTTTGGATTTGACTTTGCCGTCAAGTTCGGTTATATGCTTGTAAGCGCATTTGGCGCGGTGATTGTTGTGCTGTCCATATTCAAGCTGTTGAAAAATCAGTTCAACAAAGTGCAAAAAAAAGGCTCGCCCCACTCTAACGGGTAAGCCTTTTTACATCTACGCTATATTTACTTACATTGCAAGTACTGCTGGTAAAGCGCGTGCTCTTCGTCGGAAAAATATGTGCTTTCGTCACTTTCGGCAAATCGCTTGTAGCTTAGTGCAAGCATGGCGTAAGCAAGCTGTCTTACTGTATCAACATCACTTTCAAATTGCATGTTTAGCGCTTTTGTAAGCTGTTTGTACGCCCTTTCCAGCCTGCGTGCATCCACCTTGCGCAATGTTGCGCAAATTCCCAGTGCTGTAACAAACGCCTTGTCCGTAACGGTCAAACGGGACAAATCCAACGTGTAGTAACCGCGACCGGTTGCAATGAGTAGGTTGCTTCTGTAGCCCAGCTCTATCAGCTTGCTCACAAAATCTTTGTTCAATGACGGCTCGGGAAGTACGCCTGCCAGGCATTCCTTGGCAAAAGCGAAAAACGCCTCATTATCCTGCGGAATCAAGTTGCACACCACTGTACTGAGCGCTTGTGCTTCGGCAAAAAACCTGTCCGCATCACCCTTGACAATGCACCCAAGACACAGCCTAAACATGCACTTTACAAGCGGAAAGCTTGCACTGTCCAAAACCAAATTGTTCTGCTCCATGTCTTTTAGGAGCGTGTACTGCGCTATAACGGACAACTGTGTGGGTACGTCGAAGTGTCGCGCCAGGCTGTTGCTGGTTGCAACGCCGTCCAATGCAACGCTCACATGCTTGTTGAAGTAGGTCAAATACACCGATGCTACACCATCCCATGGCACAGCCCGCAACAGTAACAGTATGGCATCTCGCGCGGATGTGAAATCGCCGCAATTGAAAAATGTACGCGCGCACAGGCTCAATGCCGAGCAACCGGCATCCTTGTAATGCCCGTACAAAATGCAGGTAAGCTTGTGCGTAATTTCACCGTAGCCTAACACGGACGAAGCTATCTGAACGTAATCCATCATTGCTAGGTCGGTGATTTCCTCACCTTGCTTGGAAAGCGCTTGAAGTAGCTGCTCAATGGTGCTTGTGTGCTCCTCTCCCGAGCGAGACAGTATTTGCACGCACACTCCCATGCCCCGTGCGGTGGCGTTGGGCAGGGCGGCATAGCGCAATGCGTATTGAACGCCGCGCTCCCACTGCTGCTGTGTAAAGCACAAAAACAGCTGCATCTCCAGCGTGGGTGCATCGTCTGTATCGATAGACAAAAATTGGCGCTGAAGCTCCCGTCCCTTTGCAAGATTGCCCTCGAAGTAGGCGCGCTCCATTCGCTGGCACAAATTCAAATAGAAATCCGGTGTTTTGACGTCGTAGAATACGCTTCTTTTGGACGTTTCGCCAACTGTGTATTCCAAGACTTCCGAAAGGCTGTTGATGTCGTCCGCATCTGCGAAGTCGTCAAATTCCATGGGGTAAAATGCAAGTAAACTTTCCTCTGCGGAAATCTTGTTGGGGTCGGGGTTTGACCTTGCCCTGTCGTTGCCGAAATAGGCGGACATGATTTCCGTTGCGTCGCCAAGCTTAGCGACATCCGCATTACAGTTGTGAGTAAAGTAGTACTTAGCTAGCAGATTGCGGTACAGCTCAATGGCGTAGCCGACGTCGCGAAGCACGCACAGGCAGCCAATTTGATTGAGCATGCTTTCGTAGCTGTTTACGCGCGCAAACAGGCACAGAGCATCGAAATACTCCCCTTCTTCCACCTTCGCTTTCGCCGACGAAAATATTACGTTGTCGCACACATTTATTTTCATTTGCTAAACAGTTTGTCGCAAGCCTGCTGATCGTAAACGTATTTTTTTCCGCAGAAATGACAGCAGACCTCTATCTGCCCCATTTCATTGATTATATCTTGCGCCTCACTTTTGCCAAGGCTTTTTACAACACGGTTGATTTTGCGTTTGCTGCAGTTACATTTGTAGCTGACTTCACAGCTTTCCGTAATTACAGGGTTAAACTCGCCGAAGAAACGCTTGATAACATCCTCCGCCGTGCTACCGTCAAATTGATAGCTCATCTCGTCCATGGCGTACATTACTGTTTCCAAGCGGAAAAGCAAATCCTCTGGACAATTGGGCATCACCTGCACAAATACGCCGCCTGCCGACTTGCAACGCTTTTGGTTCAAGCCAACGCCTAGCGTTACACCGCAGGGCTGTTGCTCGCTTGTTGCGTAGTAGTAAGCGAAGTCGGCGGCAATCTCGCCACTAATCAGCTTGGAGGTGCCAACATACGGCTGCTTGAGTCCAATGTCCTTGATGACGGTAAGTTGCCCGTCTCTGCCCACTGCCGTCCCCACGTCCAGGTGTCCGTCCTCCTTAACAATTGTGTCCGCTATTGGGTTTTCGATGTCACCCTTGACGTGTCCGTCGCCGTCAGCGCAAACGGTGATTTTGCCAAGCGGTCCGCCACCGTCGATTGTGACGGTGAGGTAGTCATCTTTGTTTTTAAATTCCTTGCCCATGAGCGCCGCCATTGTAAGTGCTCTACCCAATGCCGCTGCCGCCACAGGCGAAAGCTTGTGTATTTTGATTGCTTTGTTTACTATATCCTTGCTTTCCACAGCGGAAACAATCACTGCGTTTTCAATTATCGCTTTTGTAAGTATTGACATAATTTATGCGTCCTTTCTATTTTGTGAGCAGCGTTTCACCTCGCCCCTCTGCTTCACTTTTTTCTTGCAAAAAATGTTATCCGTAAAGCGTTGTCGCAAAGTGCCAAGCCGTAGTCGGAATTGACCTCCACCACGTCAAAGCCGGAATTTAATAGAGCATTTACAATGTCCGCTTGCGTGTGTATGTACTGAACGTGACGTTCGTCAAAACGCTCGTAGCGACCGCTTCCGTCGTCGGCAAATAACGTCAAGTTCATTTCAACCGAGCCGCCCTTCAAGCTGTTGCTCCACAGCAGCGTTTCCTTGTCGTCATCCCAGTAAAAGACGTTGTTGCCCACTACCTGCGTAAGCTTGTACTCGCTTGACACGTCAAATACAAATGGCGCTTTACTTTTGATGTTTGCCGCTACGCGTTGAAAAAACAACTCCAACTCGCGCGCGGGCAGATAATTTACACCGTCGTTTACACATATTGCCATATCCGCTTGATGTGCAAGCTGCAGTTTCCTCATGTCCTGCTCGACAAAGTTGGCTTTGCACTTTCTTCGCGCTTCTGCAAGCATTTCAACGCTTTGATCAATGCCTATAAGCTTCAGTCCGCGCTGGCACAGTAGCTCGGTCATTTTGCCCGTTCCGCAGGCTATGTCCACCAATTCGCGGGCGTTACACGAAGCTGCAACATTATACAAATATTGCGACCAACGTATGTAGTCGCAATCTTTGTGTGTAAACTTGTCGTAATATTTTGCTAATATCGAGTAGTTTAAATTCATTAGTCTTTATTATCTTCGTCGGTAGCGTATGCGTCATCGTCCAGTGCATAAGCGTCTGCTTCGCTGTCGGCAATGACGTTTTCTGTTTTCTTGCCCTTTTTCTTAGACTTGGCAGGCTGAGGTTGCTCCTCTGCAGGGGTAGCTTCTTCCTGCAAAGCTTCGGGCTGTTGAGCCTTTGCTTGCTTCTTCTTTTTCACCTCTACGGGGTGGAACAGCGCAAATGTCTTCATCATGTGAGTTTGCCACACCAAGGGGAAGTACAGTCCGCCGAACATCAGCACCACTATCAAAAAGATTTGTTGCAGTAGCCCGCCAATGAAAACAAAGTACAGCGCAATTGGTATAAGTGCCAAAAGCAGGTGTATGAGGTTGGGGAAAATGTTGAGCCACATCAAACGCCAGCTGTCGTCCAGATTTTGCAACACCGATTGCTTGTAAGTGACGGATACAGAGCAAAGTATCATCAAATACAGCACCAGCAACAGCGCAACAATGCTCAGTAGCACCGTCAACACTATTGCAAGCCACAAAATTTCAGTTCTGAGCCAAGTGTACAGGCTGTATATTCCAAACACTGAAAGCGCAGTGACAACAGTTGAAACAAACGCATACAGGACGTTGGCTTTTATGCCCATGCCCATGCTCTTGAACACACCTACAGCGGAAAGCTTACCTGTCCAAAAGGCGTCGCGAATAACCGCAAACCCGCCGGACAGCATAAACGTGACAAGTAGCGACGACACAACCGTCATCAAGCCAAAGAAAATGTTGCTTTGCTGAATTTGAGCCTCGAAGTGTTCTTCAAGGTTTAGCCATGCGCCGGTGGAAAAGCCCAAGCTGTTGAGAACGGGCAATGTTTGCTCTATTTCCGTGGTGTGCATACTACCCAGCATCAACACAACGAAGATGGGAAGCAGGCACACTACCATCAGGAAGTTGAAACCGAACATTCTCCAGATATTTTCGCGGTAAATAACCTTGAAAAACTGCCAGGTGTTAAGTCTGTTTAGACGTTTGGTAACGTGCGAATTGCGCTCGTTTGCCAGTTTAATTTTGCTGAAATCCATACTGTTTTCCTTTTTTATATAAAAATACATATACAGTATAACAAAAAATAGTAGAAATTTCAAGTATATAGGTGTCTTTTTTCACAATTATCCGCTTCGTTTTAGCAACAGGCAATTTTCACTAAATTTCGACATATTATATATGCAAAGGAGTAGTATGATAAATATTGCAATCGTAGGCGCAACAGGACTTGTAGGCGAAAAACTGACGGAAATTTTGTCCAGCAAGCTACCGCGCGCAAACGTAAGACTTTTTGGCAATTCGTCGGTGGGCAACAAGGTCAATTACAGGGGTAGAGAGACTGTTATCGAAGACTGCGAAAATCTGCTTGCGGGGCATATAGACTACGCCATGTTTATGGCAACAAATGAAGTGTCCAAGCAATATATTCCCAAGCTTACCGCACAGGGCGTTACCTGCATAGACAACAGCTCACAATTTCGCCTCAAACGCAATGTTCCGCTAGTTGTTCCCTGCATCAACGGGGACAAAATTGCAGGCAACAAGCTTATTGCAAACCCCAATTGCTCCACCATCCAGGTAGTTGTTGCCGTAAACGCGCTGAAGCAATTGCAACCGACAAAAATGACTGCCGTAACCTACCAAGCGGTGAGCGGAGCGGGAAAAGCCGCGCTAACCGACCTGACTGAAGAGCACAGCTACGGAAAGCTGCGCAGTTTTCGCCATCCCATTTACGACAACGTAATCCCCATGATTGGCGATTTGCGCGAGGACGGCTTCACCACGGAGGAAAGAAAGCTAACGGACGAAAGCAGAAAAATATTGGACTTACCCCAACTAAAAGTAAACTCTTTTTGCGCGAGAATCCCCATTACAGTTGGGCACAGCGTATTTGTAAACCTACACTTGAAGGAAAAGATAGATTTGGACAAGGTTCGCCACCTACTGCGAAACGCACCGAATGTGCTACTGCTGGATGACGCCGCAAACGGGCTATACCCCATGCCAATGATGCTACGCAACACCAAGTACGTGGGTGTTGGCAGGATTTCAAAAGATCCGACAGCAAACGCTATAAATTTCTTCGTTGTGGCGGACAATCTGTTGCGCGGAGCCGCATACAATGCTTACGAAATACTGGAATACTGTCTCCAACCAAACGCGCGTGAGACTAACTAACCGATACGAAAATACAACCCGTAATGTAGAGGCAAACCATGAACACACTGATAACGGCGTTAGCGACACCTTACAAAAATGGCAAGATTGATTACGCCAGCTATGAAAGATTGGTAAATTACCAGTTAAAAAACGGCGTTAACGCGTTGCTCGCCGTGGGCACGACTGCCGAAGCGCAGCTGTTGGAAAAAAGCGAAAAAAGGGAATTGGTGAAGAGGACAAAAAGCCTGGCAAAGCGCACCCCTGTGTGGGTTGGGATAGGCGGTAGCTCCACTGTAGATGCAATAAAGGAGGCTACATTTGCTCAAAATCTTGGCGCAGACGGCTTGCTTGTTGCCCCACCCGCATTTGTCAAATGCACTCCCGAAGGATATCTGTTGCATATCGAAGACATATTGAGGGTTGCTACCGTGCCCGTCATGCTGTACAACGCGCCAAGCAGGTGTAACTACACTCTGGAAAAAAACGTAGTTGCGGAGCTCAGCAAACGGGTACGTTATCTCAAGGATGCAGGGAAAGACCTCAACTACACCGCGGCGCTCTCAACAAAATTAAAGGTGCTGTGCGGCAACGATCAGCTACTACCCGAAATGCTCAAAAACGGCGCAAAAGGCGTAGTCTCAGTTGTGTCCAATGTTGCGCCACTTTTGACAAAGCGTGTGCTTAACGGTGCGGAGCCGGCGCTTACCACCAATAACGGGCGCGCGAAATGTCGGCTGTACGCCAACGAACAGGACCTGGCATTGTTTTACAAGCTTGCAGAGCTGTCCATGTTGGAGGTTAGCCCCATCGCTATCAAATACATGCTGTACAAAAAGGGAATATTCACTAGCTTCAACATGCGACTACCGCTTACCCGCGCAAGCGAGGAAACTCAGCGAAAAATAAACAAGATATGGAAAGATTACATTGAATAAGCAAAGCATAAATATAGCCGTATTTGGCGCAAAGGGGCGCGTGGGGAGCAAGGTTGTTGAAATTGCCCAACAGCGCGGACATACAGTCATACCCATTGACATAAAAGAGGAAGAAAGCAAAATAAATAAAGTTGATATAGTAATTGATTTTTCCACAGCTACTGCAACGCAGGACGTGTGTGACTTCTGCAAGCAGCACCACTGTGCACTTGTGAGCGGCGTTACAGGCAGAAACGACAGGCAGGAAAAGTTGGTCGAGCAACTGGCACAAGAGTTGCCCGTTGTGTGCAAATCGAATTTTTCCGTTGGGGTGGAAATGCTCCACCGCATTTGCGAAATTGTAGCAAAAGAGCTACGCGATTGGGATTGCGAGATTGTGGAAATTCACCGCAAAGGCAAGCTGGACGCTCCCAGCGGAACGGCAAAGAGCCTGGCTGCCACCGTTGCAAAGCAACACAGCTTCAAGCCTGTTACCACACACGCTATGCGCTTAGGAAGTAACTTCGGACGTCACGAGGTTGTATTTGCCACAAACGGCGAAAGCCTTACGTTCACCCACCAAGCGGAAAACGTGGAAATATTTGCACTGGGCGCAGTGCTTGAAGCAGAAAAACTAATACAATAAAAAACTCACCCTACTTCGGGTGAGTTTTAATCTTTACTGCTTCTTACGGAAAATGTCGCCCGCTGTAAGCCGGAACGGACAGTTGATTGTTAGTATTTGCTTGACCTTGTTGCAGATGTCAACAGAATTTCCCTTGTCGTCCTTGGCGTACTCAACAGTAAAGGTCTTGCCGCTGTCTGATGTTGCAGATAGCACCTCCAGCGTTTCGCCCACAACGAACTTGTTGCGCTGTTCAATTACCGCTTGCCCGCCTTTCACTTCCTTTACCACTGCTACAAACTTGTACTCTTCCACCGCCTTGCTGGAGGGATAATACTGACGGCTTTCCTGCTCGTCGAAGTAAAAGCCCGTTGTGTATTCGCGGTGGGAGGCCTTGTTGAGTTCGGCATTTAGTTGTTCAATTAATTCAGACGTAAAGCTACCGCTTGCAATGGCATCCAAAGCTCGGCGATACGCTGCCGTAACAGTTGCAACGTAAAAAGCTGACTTCATGCGCCCCTCAATCTTTAAGCTCACAATCCCCGCATCAATCAGCTCGGGCAAGTGAGCAAGCATGTTCATATCCTTGGAATTGAATATGTAAGTACCACGCTCGTCCTCCATGACGGGCATACTGTCCTCTCGGCTTACTTCCCTTACCTCCCATTGCCAACGGCAAGCCTGTACGCACTCACCGCGGTTGCTGTTGCGGTTGGTAAGATAGTTGGACATGAGACATCTGCCGGAGTAGCTAACGCACATTGCGCCGTGAACAAATGCCTCCAGCTGCACCTTGGGACAGTGAGCGGAAATCTCGGCAATTTGCTTTAACGGCACTTCGCGCGCAAGCACCACACGCTCCGCACCCATACGCTGCCAAAAGTCAACCGCATATTTGTTGGTTGTATTTGCCTGGGTGGAAATGTGTATCGCAAGCTTGCTGTGTGTGCGTACGAAGTCGAATACACCAACGTCGGAGACTAGCACCGCATCCACTTGCGCTTGCTCCAACACGGCAAGGTAATCTGCCAAATCGTCGAAGTCGTAGTTGCTTGCAAATATGTTCAAGGTAACGTAAACCTTCTTGTTTAGGCTGTGTGCGTACTTCACCGCCTCGGCAATTTCCTCATCGGTAAAGTTATCCGCAAATGCCCTTAGACCGTAGCGTTTGCCCGCTAAATACACCGCGTCAGCACCAAAGTGAAAAGCAGTAATCAGCTTCTCCATATTGCCGGCAGGAGCCAAAAGTTCGATTTTTTTGATGTTTTTTGCCATTTTTCCTGTGTTTTTCGGTATTATGTCTGTCATAGTACTATATAATCGCTTATTTTCGCGCATTCTTCAGCGTATTTTTTTAGATATTGTAACACCGTCGCCAATTCTGTGCAATGTTGTGCTGTACCGTTCGTTGGTTGTGATGTCTAGGAGAAACGTACGCATGTTACGGGCAACGGTTATATGCTTGTGGCGCTTGTTGTCGGGTACGTGCTCCACCAGTCCCTTGTACAGGACGTTGTCGCACACAAGTGTGCCGCCCACATCAAGCAGGTCGGTTAGATAAGGGAAGAAATTTTCGTACTGCCCCTTGGGTCCGTCCAGAAATATGAAGTCGTAACTGCCCGTGAGAACGGGGATAATTTCCCGAGCGTCACCGACAAAGATGTTTACCCGCTTGTCAAAGCCAAACTCCTTGAAGTTAGCGCGCGCAAGCTCTGCTGTACGCTCGTCCAGTTCGATTGTGTTGAGTGTAGCCAATTCGCTAGCCGACAGCATGACAATTCCGCTGTACCCTATCGCCGTACCTATTTCCAGTATTCTACGGGGCTGCTTTTCCTTGACGGTTGCAAACAGCAATTCCTTGGTATCGTCCAGCATTACGGGAATGTAATGCTCCCGTGCAAATTTTTCTAATTGTGCCAGTTCCATAATTTATACTTCTAATATAATGGGCAACACCACGGGATTGCGCTTCCAGTTAACACGGAAGTAATGACGGATAACCTTTTGAATGGACGTCTTTATGCCGCTGATACTGCCAACGCCTTGGTTGGATAGCTTGGCAATTTCCTGCTTTACTTCCTGCTTCAATTCGTCAATGGGGTTAGCGCCGTCACCTTGGAAGAAACAGCCGCGACTTACAATTTCGATGTCGGTGGCAATTTTTCCTGTGCGCTTGTTAAGCCCCACAACGCACACAAGTATTCCGTCTTCGGATAGCGTAAGTCTGTCACGCAACACGGCGTTACCTACGTCGCCAACGCCCAAGCCGTCCACCATCACACTGCCGCTTGCAATTTGCCCTGCTACCTTAAAGGTGTTGCGGTCAATTTCAACGCAGTCGCCTATATCGGGGATAATGACGTTGCCCTTTTTGTGTTTAAGGTTTTCCACAAGCGTTGCATGCTGCTTTAAGTGGCGGTATTCGCCGTGAACGGGGATAAAATACTTGGGCTTTACAAGTGTGTAAATAAGCTTCAAGTCCTCCTGGCAGGCGTGCCCCGATACGTGCACGGCGGAAAGAGCCGAATACACTACGTTTGCGCCCAGGCGGTACAGCTTGTTTACAACATTGTACACGTCGCGCTCATTGCCCGGTATTGGGTTGGCGGAGATGACTATCGTATCGTTGCTGCCTATTTGCACCTTGTTGAATTCTCCGCTTGCCATACGCGTTAGCGCAGACATGGGTTCGCCCTGACTGCCTGTGGACAGTATCAGAAGCCTGCCGTCTTCAATGCTACCGATCTTGTCAATATCCACAAACATTCCGTTGTCGATACTGATGATACCCACGCGAGCGGCAGTTTCGATGTACTTGCTCATGCTCTTGCCAGTCAGCACAATCTTTCGGCGGTAAATCTTGGCAAGCTCGATAATCATGCTTAGCCTGTCCACGTTAGAGGCAAACGTAGCAATGATGATACGCCGCCCCTTGGCCTCCTGGAACACGCTGTTGATGGTTTCGCGCACCACCGTTTCACTCATGGTGTAACCGGGCTTTTCCACGTTGGTGGATTCGCTCATAAGCAGCAGCACACCCTGCTTGCCAATTTCCGCAATGCGGTTGAGGTTCATTATTTCATTGCCAAGCGGCGTGTAGTCTATCTTGAAGTCGCCTGTGTGTAGCACCGTCCCAACGGGCGTACGCAAGCACACCGCCACACTACCTGCCACCGAGTGCGATACGTGAATAAACTCGGCACTCATTTCGCCAAGGCTCACAACACTGCGGTCGGATACGGGCACAAGGTTAACCTTGTCGAAAACACCGTGCTCCATTAGCTTGTTTTCCACCAAGGCAAGGGTTAGACGTGTACCGTACACGTCCACCTTGCCGCCCAGCATTTCCACTACAAACGGAAGCGCGCCAATGTGATCCTCGTGTCCGTGAGTGAGCAAAATGCCCTTTACACGGTTGCGGTTTTCCGTCAGGTACGTCACGTCGGGAATGACAATGTCAACGCCGGGCATATCGGAGCTGGGGAACGCCATGCCCACGTCCAGCACGACGATGCTGTCGCCGTACTCAAACAACGTCATGTTTTTGCCTATTTCACCTACTCCGCCAAGGAACATAACCTTGAGCTTGCCGCGTTGCTTGGCATTTACAGGACGGTTGCCCTGTTTTTGCTTGTGGGCACCTGCCGTTTGCGGTCTTTGGTTGGATTTCGGATTGCGACCTTGCCTGTTATCTGTGTGTTGGCTAGGTTGCTTTGGTTTGTTGTTTTGTTGATGTTTTTTAGCAGGTGTCGCCTGCATATTTTGTTTATTTTTCATTGTTTCACCTATATAAATCGTAGAAAAGCGACAAGGTAAAAGAACATCCCCCGTCGCCTTCTTTAGTTTGTAAAATTGATAGTTTTATTTTTTGCGATTGGCGCGCTTGGCTTGACGTGCAAGCTTTCGGTTGTGCCTGTCCGTGCCTTCGATATACACGCGCTTGTAAAAGAAAGGTCGGTTGTCCGCTTTGAAGTACTCGACAATGTAAACGCATTTCAAGTAGAAAAACAGTATAAAGTTGGGCACTGTCAGTACTATTGTTGACACTATCGCGTTTTCGATAAACATCAAAGACACAACTGCTATTGCAACCATGATGCACATCACGACAAGAGTCTTCCAAAACACCTGCCAAAAGCGCGTCATAATCTTGGACAGCCCTGTTGTGTAGGCCTTGCGCGTGGGCAAATCTTCACACACAACCGCAGGTAGACAAAATGCAAACAGACTTTGGCGAATGACGTAAAACACCAACGCAATCAGTGCCACGGGAATAATCGTCCACCAGTTGAACGCTATCAAAAACATCAGATAGAACCCGACGCTACCGGAAACGATAAGAATGTCAAGCGGCAACACAAGCGCGGTTTGAAGCAGTACGAACTCCCACGTCCTGCCCTGCTTCTTGATGAAAAACCAAGTAAAGGGGCGCTCAGCGTTGGCGGTCATAAATTCCTCAAGCTGGCAGTCGCAAGCAACGTCCGTCAGCGACACCAAAAGCCTGTAAATTACCAAAATGACGATAAACAGCACATACGCCACAGTTACTCCGCCCCACGGTACGCGCACGGAGGATATGGATTGTTGCATATTTGCAATCATTTCGCCCAGCTCTGCAGCAAACTGCTCGCTGTTAAATTCTGCCGAGAAAATGCTGTTTACTGTGTTGTACAAAAAGTCCCTGATGTCGTTTTCCCTTATCAGACGGAATAGCTCGTCAAACAGATTGCCGAAAATCATGCTTCCAAGAGCAATGACCAGCGCCAACAGCAATGCTTGGTACATCAACGACTTCAACAGTACCTTCCAGTTGTGGGAGGCGAGCTTTAACGGTTTGAGCATAGTTACCTCCCTAGTCGAACATTATCTGAACAAGATCTCGGCGTTCGCCACCAACGTCGTCGTAGAACTTTTTGAAAGCAAAGCACGGGACGAACATGAGACACAATGTCAGCATTACGGCGTACACCAACACATCCAGCATCACAGGCTCAAGCAGGTACGCAATTGCCATTACTGCAATGCGCGCCGTCGGATACAGAAAGGCAAGCCCCACAAGCTGCAAACGCTTGGAGGACATTGTACGCGCCGAATAGGACATTGCAATGTTGAAACGGTAGTTTTCGCTGTACTTGAGCGGAAACGCAATAACCAGCAAGCCAAACATGTAGGTAAGGAACACCCTCACCCCAAACGTCAGCCCCAGCGCAATGGACACAATTGCAGTGGCGTTTCCGATAAACCGTACCATGTAGCAGATACCAACTATCACCAGGATACACAGCTCGGTAACAGCAAGCCAACCGACAATGTACATCAGCATGAAGTGGAAAATGCCCAATGCACGCCTTACCGGCAAAGCGGGCATCTTGCCCATACGCATGTGCCTGTCCAGCTTGACCACCATCAAACTCATGGTGACAGCCAGCAGAACAATTGCGCACAGCACCACCCACCAATGCTTGCCGAACCTAAGTACCGTCAAACTTTTTGTCAGCAAATCGAGATAGTTTTCCATTACGATTTCGCCCTTGACGAGTGAACTAAACAGCGAAATTTCTGACGAGGGATTGTAGAAAAACGCTATCAGCACCGACACAGGCAATGTAACGTAAACTAACTGCCCAAAATTGCGGAACATATATGCAACTGTAGATTTTCTTTGAAATCTCATTTTGTTACCTAAAATAAAACTTTATATAATTATACAGTATCTATTACATTTTTTCAACTGTTTGAAATAAATAAAACGCCCGAGCAAGCTCAGGCGTTTATACAAATACTATTACCTCCAACGTGTAGTCGCAATTTTAAACTAATGTCCGAAAAGTTCGGGCGTGTTGTTGGAGCATTACGGTAGCAATGTTGTGTTGACCCACGCCTCAAACGCACTGTAGTATGTTCCGAGGTGCGCCACAAGAAAGGAATCCATTGCCAGTATCGCGTTCGCTTCGTCCCGACGTAGCGGGAAAAACGCGTCTTGGCTTACGGCGTACTTTTCCTTTTCAATCATGCGTCTGTAGCCTACTTCGCCCATTTCCATGTACAGCTTGCTGTTGTTGTAGGCGCGAGCATATGCCGCCCTACGCGCATTTTCGTAAGCTCTGGCGCGCGACGCTTGGTACTTTTGTTCCTTTTCGTCCAGGCCGGTGTTGTATTTTTCGATACTGCGAGCAAGTTTCTCCTCTTCTTCCAACAGCTTTTGATAATTTTGCTCAATACGCAATGCCAGTTCCTCTCTGACATTGAGGCATCTTTCGATGTAGATTTTTTCCAATTCGTCCTGCTCTTTTTTGATAAGCGCAATTTCCTGTTCGGTATCTTGGTTGAGCTGAGCCGATTTGTTGTTGTAATCCTGCCTTGCCTGCCCCTCGTACTTGGTGGATATGGTGGAAAAAATCAAGCCGTTGTTCACCAGACGGTTGTGTATATCCGCCAGGCTTTCGTCCAGCGCCTCCTGTAAAGCCGCAAGCTTTTTGTCCTTAGTCAGCTTTAGCTTATCTATTTTAATGTAAAGATTTTTGTCTTTTGTGTTGTAAGCTTGGTCAATGGCTGCCTGCTTGGAAAATAAAGCCGGCACGGCTTTTTGTTCGGCAATGTCTCTCAGTTCATCTTCCGACTTGGGGGTGTATGTCAACTTCGTAAGGTTGAGGCTATCCGGCATGTCCAGCTTGGGCTCGACGAAATCCAAGGAGTATTTCTCGTCAACAAGTATTATTCGAGCCTTTAGCGCGTTGTAAATTTCCAAAAGCTCTTGTAATCTCTCACTTGATATAGCCATAATTACACCTCATAAGTGCGCGCAGATAGCTCAAGCATATCCAGCTGCAAGCCGTTTGGCGCATGCACCACTACGTCGAACTGCCGCCCCGAACCTGCAAGCGGAATGCTTTGAATGCCGCATTTGCCCTGGACACTGTATCGGCGCTTTTCACCGTTGCCGTTTACCCACACGTCCACGTCTGTGTATGAACGGAGGGTGAGTTTGTCCAGATATTTCACATCAGTGCTTTTAAAGTCTACCGTTTGGCAGTAGGTGCTCTCCACCTGCTCCTCTTCCGACATATAGTACAACACACTGTCGCTCACAGCATAGAAGCTGCCCTCTGCTGCGTTGATGTGTTGCATTTGAACATTCATCACGGAGCATATTTGCTCGCTGTTAACGTCCAACACCAGCATTACGTCGTTACACGTCAACTCACCGTCCTTGCGCTTGCAGGTAACGTAGTACTTGCCATTGTAAGCGCATGCCACGCAGCCGTCAAAGCTAACGTAGTCGTTGAGATAGGTGAAAATGGGCGTGATTGCAGTGCTTTTCAATTCGTACAACCCGTTAGACGAAGCAAAAATCGCCCGCTTGCCAAAGGTTACGACGCTTTCCGTTTGCACGTCTCCAATACCGTAGCCAAAGGGAACAAATTTCATATCGATTTCCTCGGCATCGGGCGTAAGTGTATAGCACGTGTCGCCCAGAACATACAGCTTGTCCAGCGCAACCACCGCATCAAGCTTTGTGTGCGCCGTTATCTTCAGGGTGTCGTCCCATTGAGTTATATCCCCGGCAGCCGTCATGCTCAAATCGTACCCGTTTACGCCGAATATTCGGTCGTAGCACACTGCAAGCGATGGGAAGTACGCCGTTGTCATTTGCTCAACGAACATACCGTTTGTTGTGGAATAAGTGCCTTTCACACAGGAGAGGACCAGCTTGTCCTGGTATTTAACGTGGCTGATGATGTCGTCCTTCACCTCTATCAAGCTGACTGCAGGTTCCGTTGCGTTAAAGGTGTAGATACCTTTGGCAGCCGTCATGGCTACAAGGTAATCTCCTATACGGGCAACCGTTCTGCTAATGCCGACATTATAAGGAGATTTTCTGAAACCGACGGTTGAGAGCAGGCTGTTGCCCACCCTCGCCACATTTTTTTGCTTCAAAAAGTCTCCCCTTTTTTTGTCGAAATCCAGGTTGAGCGACACCTTGTGTTTGCGCACTGACGTGCTACCTATCTTTTTGCGAAAGAACACTACAACCACCTCCCAACAGGCATTCGCATAGAGGAGGTTTTCACTCCCGCAACCTGCAGTGCGTCTTTAAAACGCGTATCCCATTGCTTTGCCAGCGCCCAATCGCCTGTAACCGAGTAGTACTCGCGCACCACCCCGTACACAAACATGCGCTCGGTAATACGCGGCGACGGCATGCGCACTTCGTCACCCCAACTCAACACGTCGGGGAGCCTGGCGTAGCACAGGTTGTACTTGCCGTCGGCATCCACGTACAAGCCACCGTCTCCGTAGCGAAATTTTACGTCGTTGCCCTCGGCGTCCACAAGGGAAATTACCCTGCACATGCGGTACAGCGACGTGTCGGCAAAACCGTCCTTTATTTCCACTACCGTTTTGCGTAGCGACGTTGCATACTCGCGAAACAGCTCCTCATAGACGAAGTTGCAGCTGTTCAACAGTATCTTGACGACGTTGTTGTCGGGCAAATCGCCCTCAAAGCACTCCTCCGACAAGCCGAGATTGAGTATTTCGCTGCTCATTTTTACTATTTCATTTACTGTCATGTCTTTCTCCTTTTTCGATACTGCACGCCGCGTTTTCGGCAATATCTGCCAACATCTGCTTTTCTACCTTGGCGTTGTTACGCTCTATTTCTTCAAACAGAGCTTCGGCGTTAGTGACGCTTGTGTATCGCGCGTACTCCACCGAGCGCGCATCCAGCTCATCGTACGGAAGCACAAATTCCAACGCATCTGTAGCTGCATTGTGCACTTCGTAACGATGTTTTTGCGTGTTGTAGTACAGCCGATAGCTGTCGTTGACAGAACGCAAGCGTGAGGCAATATCGAACAAGTCGTTTGTTATCAAAATCACTTTATATCTCCAAATATTTACGTCTCCCATAGAGGACATATCTCGTTGCGTCAGTAACAATCTCCACAATTCTTGATATATTTGTCCCTACGGACGATAGATGTTAACTGACTGCTACAAGATATTTTTTTACATTCCCTTCGCGGGTTTGAAGCGGTAGATGCGAGCAAGACAAGGCAAACGAGCATTTTCAAGGGGAGCGTACTAGGCGTACGTGCCCCGAAGAAAAGCACAGTTTAACGCAGTATTGCGATGCATATACCGCCTCAAGCTATGCTTCGGTGATTCCGCTAATCATAGCTTGACCGATAGGTCTGTCGCAAATGAGGTCGGCGTATTTAACAAGGGTTGCCGTGTACACAGGCTTGTTTGCCACCTGCTTGATGATACGGCCGTCGTCACCCTCAAGCCATCTCCAGTCGCACAGCTGGTGAAGCTTGAAGTCGCCGCTGTTCAGGATGTACATTGTTCCTGCGGGAGCAAAGCGATCGGATACAACGGGGATACCGTTGTAGGAAATTGCCTTGTAACCGCCTTGCAGGTTCATCACGTCGATGTTGGTACGGTTGGTGATGAGGTAGTCCTGATAAGCGCGCTTTACACCGCCCGAGCAAACGATGAAGTCGGCAACGGAGCCTGCAACTTCTTCCAAGGTGTCAATTGCCTTTTGGATAGTTACGTCGGTAAGTGTTGATGCCGTTGTTTTGTAGGGTGTGAGCCACTTGTTGGATGCACGTGTCAGCCCGTACAGTGTTTCGCTTTCGCCAAATATTGCACCAAGACCTGTCAGCTCCTTGTTGTAGCTGCCTTGAACAGTGAGGAAGTCGCCCTCCGTTACCGTTCCCGTGCCGATGGATGCGCCGCTAAGCGTAATCTTTTTGCCTGCGCGATCCACGTCTACAATACGGCGTGCGTACACAACGGGAGTTTTGCCGGAGTTGCCTATTACGTCCACTACCATGCCTTCGATTACGTTGTGGACTGCGTCGACAGTGAGTACGTTGCCGCTAACTGCAGTAACCTTGCAAAGTGCTCCGCTACCGTCGCCGAACAGCATTCTGCCGAAGTTGAATTTGGAAGCTTTAACAAGTCCTTCCATTTCCGCTTCAAGAAGATTTACAAAAGCACCGCTGTTGTTTTCGCTTGCGCGGATTGCCTTGTCGGAAATTTCAATTGTACCGTAAAGGTTTTTGAGGGTCAGCACGAATTGCGCGTAGTTGTTGCCGGCCGCTGAGGGAAGCTCTCCCTCTTCCGTGCCTGCACCGATACCGCCGTTGATGCCGAAGGGCGCAAGTTTGCGAATTTCCTTACCCCACACGTCGCTTGACGTTTGTTGAAAACGGGCGAGCAAGGGGTTTACCGCTGTGTTGAGCTGATCTGCCACAACGCCGAGATACAGTGTTTTTAGCGCATTGTCAGCGCTTGTAAGTGTTACCATTGATTTTTTTCTCCTTTAATTGAAATATTTTTTTGCCAATTCCGACGCTTCCTTCAGTGTCTTGGGGCGGTTTGGCAACGCCATAGACACGTTTCCGCCGCCTGTCATGACGCGAGGCGGAATTGCTGGTTGTTGTTGTGCGCATTGGCTCTCAACAGCACTGTCGGCGTCCTGTTGAGTGGGGACTGTTGCCTGTGTCTTTTCCGCGGTTGACTGCGCACTGTTTTCTTGCGGTGATGGTTGCCCACTTGTACCGCTGTCGTTAGTTTCATTTTGTTGCATATTTTGCTTCAATGCCGAAAGCTCCTGACACTTTTGCGTAAAGCTCTTTTCCAGCTCGGTGTAACCCTTGAGTAGCTCCTCGGCGGAATTGAATTTACCGTATTCCATTTACACGTTCTCCTTCATTACTTGCTTGTGCTCTTCGATATGAGCCAAAATTTTTGCCCTGTAGGTCTTGTCAACTTCGTCGATGTCGCCGGCAATTACCTGCCTGGTGTGCTCCTCGATGTGCAGCGCGTGATCATCCACAGGCAGCACTTCGGCGTGGTCGATATCCACGTTTTCACGCTGAGCACGCGCTATGTGCATTTGCGTGATGTCCTGAGCGCTCTCCCAGTTGGCAAAGCCCATGGCGGACAGCACCTTTGCCTTTGCACTGGCGGATAGCTTACCCTCACTGTCGGACAGTATTCCCGCGTTGAGCAAGTCGAACAGCATGGTTCTGCGCGTTGCAGGGCTGTCGGACAGTTCGTTTTCCGTTTCGAACACAATGTCGTCGCTACCCACGTCGCTTGCGGTAAAGTAGAACAGCTCAGCACTGTTTTGTCCGTCGGCGTAACGCATGAGCTTGGCATTGGACACAAACTGCTTGTACATGCGCAAGATGTACTGCGAAATGCGCTTGATACATCTCTTGATGCTGTCCACCGACCCTGCAAGGCGAATGTCGTCCTGCTCGGCAATGAGCTGCAATGCTACGCCGCTTGTAACCTGCGAAGGCGTGGTACTTTTACGCGCAAATTCCGACACACCGGAAATGTCGTTGAACTCCTTGAGTAGCTGTTCCTCTTCGTAGGTGAAGTCGCTTGGAACGTCGCCACTGTCCATCAACGACGGCTTGACTGCGCCCTGACGGTAGACAAGAATTTTCCCCGGGGACAGCCCCTCCTCTTCCAGATTGTCCGTGTCCACGGAGCCGTCCTCAACAGTTAGTACGCCCATTGCAAGGCGGTTTAAAAATTCGTGCTTGCGATTTTTTACGGCGTTGTATGCGCGCTGTATGGGTATCACTCGCTCTACCATGCTCGTACCCCAAAAGCAGCCTGCCTGCTCAACGGACACCTGCTTCACAAAGGGGTAAACGTAGCTGTCGTTGTCACCCAGCCTGTAGGGTAGCTCGCCGTAGTACAGCAGTTGATTACCCGCTACAATTTCCAGCTTGCCGCATGGGTATGCTGACGTCGGCTTGGTGTACCGCTCGATTACAAGCACTTGGTCGTTTTTTGCCTCCTGCACGATGGAGGGAACAACGGTGTTGTATCCCAGTCCGCCAACGCTTGCCGCGCCGTCTATTGCAAACACCTTGATTGTGTCGCCGGCAATGTCCACACCCCATGCGTCCTTTACCTCACTGCTTGAGTACACCTTGGCGTGAATGAGGGACGTGCAGTCGTCAATGCTTGCGGTCACGTTGCTGTCGGGATATATCTCAAAGGGTGAGCACACTGTTACCGTCGCTTCCTGTTGGTCGGGGTTCCAGCTCACCTTGTAAAAGGCAGTACCGCACACTTCGCTCCATGCTGTAGCGCGGGTGACAATCTCGTCAAGGTGAATGTTTTCACGCGCGCTGTTAAGTATCTTGGTGGATAGCTTGGCACTATTTACGTCGCTGTCACTGGAGGAAAATGGGCGCGCGATTGCCTTAGGGCGCACGCGGTTTAAGCGCGACATGCGCGTCTCCACTATCGTTGCAATGTGATTGAACACCTGCTTTTCTTGCCAGAAATAGTACTTGTCCTCCTGCTCGATACTTCCGCGCGGAGATATTCCGCAGTACTGGTTGCCCATGGTGAAGTTCATGTTGAGCTGCCAGTTAAGTTCATACGGACGGCGCATTTTTTGTCGTTCGGCGAAATCCGCTTTCACGCTTGCAACAACGTCGTCGGCAAATTCCTGTGTGATTTTTGCGCTGTTGTCGGGCTCCTTTTTTGCACACATGGACGCGTTTTTTTCTACTTTTTCGTGATATGGGTTGAGATTTTTACTTTTCGTCATAGTTTTGCTCCTGTGCCATTTCCATTTTTTTCTTGATTGTGTTTTTGGGGCTCTTGGGGACTGTTACCGTCCGTCCCTGAGTACTCAGCTCTGCCAGGCATTTGGAGCACAAAAAGCATTTGCCCGTTCTGCCCTTGGTTGGGTAAAAGTACTCTGCGTCGTTTTTGCAATCTCTCACGTCGCACTTTGTTTTGTTGGTTATCGGTGTTAACATCATTTATCTCCTTGTAAATTTAGTTACGTTTTTGTTGCAAGTTGAAGCATGCTTTTTTACGTCAATCTTCCGCGGACGGACTGTCAGGCGGCTGCTTGCTTTCGTCGTACATATTCAGCAAACGTATAAGTCGCAGCTTCTCCACCTGCAGCTGTTCGTCCGTCATCTTGGTAACGTCAAGGTCGTCCGTTAACGTAATCAGCGCTTTGATTGCGTTAACATCAGGTTGCACTCGCTTTGTTACCACCTTGCTTTTGACAAGCTGCTTTTTACCGTCCACCACTACGTACTCGTCTGTCTTTTCGCGGTAGGTGTACCCTTTTGCTTTCTTGAGCAGTATCTTGGTTAGTAGCTCCTTACTTGTCATAACCCACCCCTACGCAGTTGTCGGGACAGCCGTTCCATGTCTTTTTGCACCCACGTTTTTTCCTGCTTTTCCGTTTGCTTTTCCGTAAGTGAGCATATGTAGTAACGCAACTCGTCCATGGCGTGATCGTCTCTTTTTATCGGGGCGTCGCCGTTGCCCCAAAAGTAGCCTTTTATCTCGCGCAGCATGTTTACACAGCTGCTGAAAATATAAAGCTTGGGCACACCGTTTAACGGCTTTAACATTGCCTTTACCTTGTTGATACCGGCAAACAGGCTTTTGTTTACACGCGTGTTTACCGTTATGCCCTGCTCGTTGAACAGCTCGGCAACGCTCTTTGTTCCGTTGAGTGTTCGCTGGTTTGCCGCGCTGTCCATAAGCGCGGATAGCCTACCGAACTTGTCCTTTTTCCAGTTCAATCTGTCGGATATTTCCTTGATCCTTTGCGCGTGATAGGCTACGTCACGTCCTGCTTCGTAGTGCTCCGCCACAACGTACACGTTGCCGTCGTAGTCTTGCGCGTACCAGTGGCAGGACAGGGGATTGTTCAGCCCGGGGTCGATGGATATGCCGTCCTGCCAATCGCTGGGGATATCCCGTGGCTCGATTACGTTAAGCTCGGAAAACTCGGGATAAACAAGCCCGAAGCTTGCGGTAAAGCGGCCGTACCGTCTGCTTTCCAGCATCTCGCCGGACAGGCTTTCCGTCATGAATTCCACTTCGCTTGGATTGAGATAGGGATTGTCGCTCCACTCCATGAATTCGTACCACACTTCCTTGCTGTTGTGGCTGTTGAGATATATCTCGTCGTACACCCAGCTGAGGCCCTTGAGTGGCGTCATTGTGCCGAACACATGCCCCTGCCTGTCCAGTACGCGCATGCGACATTCTTCGTAAATATCCCGCGGCGGCTCTTCGTCAAACCACACGAAGTCAAGGCTTGTTCCCTGAAACTTGTCCCTGCCCGCCTCACAGCTTTTAAATGCAATCTTCGAAGTTCCGCCCAGTACGTTGTCGATGACAATGTAGTCTATCACGCCGTACTCGGGGCTAGCCTTTGAACCGTTAGCCATCACAATTTCCCGTATCCAGCTTTTGTCCAAGTAGTACAGCACCTTTTGTTGCGCGACATCGCGTTGCACCTGCTGAGACAACGACACCACCCAGCAGCTTACATTGTCGCGGTTTTGGCGAAAGGGGTGAATACCGCGTGAAAGCCACACCGTTTCCACCGCTCCGCACTCCGTCTTGCCGCTGCGGTTACCGCCAAATACCCATCGGTTGCGCTTCAGACATTTGTGAAAAGCCATCTGCTTGAGATGTATTTTCGATTTATTGTAGCGAGCAAGCGGGCTTTCTTTCCGTCTGCGTTCCTCCTGCTCGATTTGTTTTATTTTTTGTAGTATTTCTTGCATAATCTCCAACCGTACGCGAAGTAGATTTCTAAGTTTTGATGTGTAATTTTTGTTGTTTTTTGTACAAGCCAATTGTTGTCTGAAACAGACACAACTCGGCAAAATTTCTGTTTAAGTGGGCGTTATACTTTACCCTGCTCAAACTGTGGGCTACGGAGCGCTATCAATGTTTAAAAAGATTATTTTGATTTTGGCTATACTGCTGTCGCTGGTAATTACCTGTAATAAAATTGCTTACGCAGAAATCGCTTACGCCGACACAGAAGACTGGGCGCGCGTGCTAATTGACGGCATAATGTTGTACGCCAATGAGGACCAAAAGCAGGAGCTGTTTCAGCTGGAAAAGTCCTACTACGTCAACATAATCGGCGAAACAGACAACATGTATCAGGTTGCCGTCATGCCCGAAAACATGTCCGATTTTGTTCAGGCAATTGGATGGGTACGAAAAAATGACGTTTCCAAGTGTTCCGCCCCCATTGCGCCCTGCTACCCCACCGTAAAACTGACGGTCAACGGCGACTCGGTAGATTTAAAACAGTTGCCCTTGCCCTCCGCGGCGGTGTCCTGCGCGATATTCAATTCGCAAGATATGTGCTACTACGGGAAAATCGAAAGCTACGGCAAAACCTGGTACTGCGTTCGTTACGCAGCACGATTCGGCTACGTAGAAGCAGGCTTGGTAAGTGAACCCAAGATTGAACTTCACCCAACTCCACTGCCGCAAGCGCCTGCAAACACCGTTCCGACAACTCCGTCGGTAGATCCGACACCCGATTTGCCCTTGGAAAGCAATTCACCCGCGTCGGAAATACTGCTTATCGTGTTTGTAGTTGTACTGGCTGTGGGGCTAACGCTTGCACTGTTCTTGCCGGGAAACTTTAAAAAGAAAACCGTATTTGAACAGGATATTTAATCTAATTAAACGTAAGTAAAACTATTTACGCTTGCTTTGGTGGTACGGCAAACGGACAATGAAGTCGTAATGTTCGTAATTTGTCGTAAACCACTCCTCAGTGAACCCAAGTGAGATTAGCGCTCGCAAAAACATCTCTCGCGCCCTGAACAGTTTGCGGTACACCGTCGAACGGGAAATATGGTACTTTTTCGCCAGTTCCTCTTTGGATGTATTTTTGAAATAAACCGTTGCAAGCAATGCGCTGTATCCCTTGGGGAGCATGAGCAATGCTTTTTCCACCGCGTTGTAAAATGCAAGGCACTCGTCAATCTGCGCGGATATATTTGATATCGCTTCCACCTGCCCCATCGTACCGTTACGCCAATTAAATGTGTCGTAGGATTTCATTGCAACAAGCGTCAACTGTTTTGAAAGAATATTGGCTGTTTTTTTCATGCGAACAGCGTTTTTTAACATTAGTAATTCGTAATTCATTTTGCTCACCCCCTTTTTGGATATGTCGAACATTTGTTCTATTTGCGAATATGATATCACATTAAATATGACAACAGTTTGTCAGTTTTTCGGAAATTTTACTGTTATTTTTATAAATATTTTTTAAAATTTTGCTTAACTTTTCGAACGGAAAATAGGTATATAAAATTTACAAATATAGGAAAATATAGATAATAATTAAATATATTGTTATATTTTGATGTAAACTGTTGAAAATTAGTCTTTGTTTTGGTATAATGTATAATACCTATTTATGTGATGTTAATCGCAACACCACTGTACACAAGCTCATTACAATCCAACGAGGAACACATGAAAAAATTACTTGGTATTTGCATATGTATACTGTTAATTTGCGCAGCAATTGTCCCGACGGTTGTTTTTGCAGAAACATATACGACGGATGATATAATTCATTTTATGAGCCCCACTGCTTTGACAGTTGAGGGTGACTCTCTTTATGTTGCTGATAACATTGAAGACGGAAAAGGCGTAATACATATTTTTGATTTATCCGCAAACACCCCTCGCTACGTTAACACCATGGAACTGAATACAAATATTTCCAATATTTCCATTTCAGAAGGCGTTTTGTATGCGATGGCGGGTAGCAGAGTTTTTGAAATAACAGTCGCAACCAATAAAATTACAGAATTGGAATTAGAAAAGTCATTAGGTTCAATAGTTGACGTTGCTGTTTACAAGAACAGTCTCATTTTATTTGCAGAAACAGGATTGTATATAAATGGCGCAGGATATGCTGACCAAGCCACGAAAAACGCTATTGCTTGCGTTGCTTCAGGCGAATACGTATATTATCTGTACGGACAAAATTCCAACAGCGCGCAACGCCGCAAACAATCTTCCGGCGGACTTACAGCAGAGGCCAATGATCGTTTCAATGACAATCTCCAATGGAGTTCAGGGTTTGCTGCAATAGGTATGTTTGCTTGGGATAACAATGAAGTTGCTATATTTGGCGAGCACACTATTTACTACTCAGTAAATGCAGGTTCTCAGTACAATTTGGACCAACTGGTAACATTTGACGATTTCGTTATCAGGGATGCGGACATGGCAAACAACAGGTTGTACGTACTAACACGTAATAATCAGGTTAAGATATACGGTATAGGCGAAAACAACAACCTAACGGATCTTGACATCACTATCGGCAGTGATACACTCAATCAAGATGTTCCTACTGAATACACATCATTTACATTGGTAAAAAGCCAGGGCTACCCCACCAATATCGTATTCAAAACAACGGGCGACAACAGTATTGTTGATATAATCACCGACGCAACCGAATACATTGTAATCGGATATGACGGAGATGAGAACAGCAACTTCTACTACGTTTTGTTGGGCGACAAGTTCGGCTGGGTTAAAAAGAGCGAAAATGCCAGCTCCGTAGAAAAAGACGACAAGCTACAGGTTTTAAATACAAATGTAAGCGACGACAACTTTACTACCAGGGCGAAGTTTGTTTCCCTACATGCAGTGTATGTATCACCGCTACCAAGACAATTCTTCTACGACAATGAAAATTACCGCAAGACATTCACTCAGTCGTCAAGCAACAGAATAGATGTTGTAGTATTGCAAAAATTTAGCGAGGGCGACAAGGTTTGGTACTACGTTTCCTTCGAAGTGAACGGCGAACCACACAGCGGCTTTGTTCCCCAAGACGCACTTGGTCAATTTAACATCTCGGGCAGCTTAGAGGGCGTTAGGGTTGTAGGACAACGCAAGGTTAACTCCACTCTATTCTCCACCGTAAAGGTGTACGACGAAACGATGACGGACAGCGCTTACGATTCCGACGGAAATCAAATCAAACCACTGACATCGGGTACACGCGTAACACTCATCAGGGAACAAGACGGCGTTGCATTTATCCAGATACAGTACAACAACGGTAACGTCGCTTACGGATACGTTTATGCCGACCGCTTGATTGGCGAACACCAAATCACCACCAATGCCGCAGTTGGTATAACGCTGCTTTCCATTGCCGCAGCGCTAGGCGTAGCGCTCACGGTTGTACTCCTCAGGCGCAGACGTCGCAACAAAGGCACCACTGCCAGCAAGGAAAACTAATTTTATTTGAACAACAAAAAAGACTCTCCTGTAAACGGTGAGTCTTTTTCTGTTTATTTCAATTTATTTCAATTCATTCACTAACTTGGGTTCGTCGTCTGCCAGCACTGTTATCTTGCTTACCGACACCTCATATGCCGTGCGCGTTACTACCGTTTCGTCGTCAAGCTTCTTTTGGTAGTTGCGCGATTGCACACGCCCCACCACGTTTATGTGCTCGCCAACGGACAGCGACCCGGCAAAGCGCGCATTGCGTCCCCACACAATGCAGGGGATGTAATCGCTCTTGTTGTACTGGCGGTTGACAGCAATCAGTACGTCGCAAATCTCGCGGTTGAAGGGCGTTGTACGGTAAATTGGTGGCTTGCATATGTAACCCGTCAGCTCCAGCGTGTTGGGGTTTATCGTTTCGTCGTAAGGCAACACGTCGCGAACAAACACCGTCAGCATCAGCTTGCTCTTTTCCCCTACCGTCTTGTTGTAGCTGCGAAACTGTCCCGATACAGTTACCATGTTGCCGTCGTGGAAAGTGTCGGACATCAGATGCTCGGAAACGGATATGGGCAGAAAGTCGTCCATACCGGAAAGCCGCTTGACGGACAGCGTTACTTCGTAAAACTTTTCGCCGTAGATTTCGTGTGAGTAAACAGGCTCGCCCAAAACCGTGCCGGAAAGCGTAACACTGTTGTTGTGTAAATTTTCGCTCATAGCTAAAACCTCTCTTGTGCTTTAATTTATTTCTATACTTTGATGCGGTTAAATTACGTTTGCCGCAGTTTTATCCAGTATTTGTTTGCCGGTGTTGTCGATGTAGTAGTTGTCCTTGTATATCAGCTCGCCAATGGGGCAAAACGTAAGCCCCTTTAGCTTTAGCGCCTCAAATATTAGCGGCAACGCCTCGACAATGTGATCGCTGTTGTTGTGGCAAAGTATTATATCCCCACTACCGGACTTTTGAACGCGCTCGGCAATTTCGCGGGCGGACAGTCCTTTCCAGTCCAAGCTGTCAACGCTCCACTGTATTGTGTACAGCCCCAGCCCCTTGGCAACGCTTAGTAGCTGATTGTTGTAGTCGCCAAACGGCGGACGGAAAAGCGTAACAGGCTTGCCGGTGATTTCGAATATTTTTTTGCTGCTACTTGTCAGCTCTTCGCGAACCTGGGCTTCGCTTAGCTTGCTCATTTGAGGGTGCGTTGCGCTGTGTGTGCCTATCTCAAAGCCGCGTGAGGAAATTTCCGCAACCATCTCGGGATATTTGTCTATCCAAAAGCCCACCAAAAAGAAGGTCGCTTTCACGCCGTACTCGTCGCACACGTTCATTATCTCACGCGTTTTGTCTGCGCCCCAAGCGGCATCGAAGCTGATGGAAACGTAGTTGTCCTGTCGGTCCACGCTGTAAATGGGTACTTCGCGCTTGTTTGCAAATGCAGCGGCATATCCGCCCATGCCACACACAAGCAACACGCATATTAGCGTTACTGATACTGCAATCAATGTCTGTTTCATTTTACCACACACTACTCTGTCGAAAATTAGCTTTAAAACTCAGTTTTTTACAATTATATTCACAAATTGTTGAAATAGAACAAAGGCTCGTGTATTCCGTCCAAAACGGCTTCCGCTACTATCGCAAATATTGAAAGAATACAGTGATATGTTAAGTGAAAATGAAATTGAAACTGTCCAAAAAATTTTGAATGAATTACAATAACAAACGATAAGTAAAGAGGCTCGCCCTTATATTAGGGCGAGCCTTTGTTAATTGAAAAAATAAAAAAAATATGAAGATTTTAGGCGGCAGATGCGAGGCAGGCGAGGCGCGCGTGGCTTTTGCGAGGGAGTGTACTAAGAGTACATGACCGAGCAAAAACGCAAGCGCAACAAAGCATACCGTCGCATATCCCGTCTCAAATCAATAGCCTTTTGAAAGGTCAACGACGTTGCGCGGCGGTTGTCCGTTAATGTAACCAAGTACGTTGTCCAGTACGTCCATGACGTATTTGTCGTGCCCGTCGGCAACCTGCATGGCTTTGTGCGGTGAAAGTAGCACGTTGTTTAGCTTCTCAAAATGCTTTTTCGACGGGAACAGCTTGGTTTCGCTTTTACTCTTCAATCGCCAGGTATCAATTGCCGCACCGGAAAGCTCTCCCTTTTCGAGGGATTGATAAAGTGCCTCCTCGTCGATACAGTTGCCTCGTCCCACGTTGACTATGTATTTGCCCTTGAGGTGGGCAAATATTTCCGCATTGAACATATCGTTTGTTTCGGGTGTTTTGGGCAGGGACAAAATTAGCAAATCTGTCGCCTCGCACAGCTCTATCAGCGTGTCAACGGTGTTTATGTCCTCATACGTTTTGCCACGGCTCAATGTGTAGGTCTGTATTCCGTTAGCCTTCAGTAGTTTGTGTATTTCCTTGCCGATACCGCCGTAACCGACCAAGCCCACCTTCATGTTGAACAGGCTCTTCCAGTTTAGCTGCGGCGACCAATTGCCTTGACGGAGATTTTTGTCAAACTCCACCACGCGCGCCGTCAATGCCAGTGCCAATGCAAAAGCATACTGCGCAATGTATGTGGAATTGGCATGCGAATTGCACAAGATTACCCCCATGTCGCGCAATGTGTTCAACGCAAATTCGTCAACACCCGTTTTGTAGGTAAACACTGCTTTGAGTTTATTTGCCCATTTCAACTCCGCTTCACCCAGCTTTTTGCCGATAAATATGTCAACGTCCGTAAGGTCGTATCCGTCAAGCCCCACCACCGTGACGTTAGCAACTTCGTTTAGCGAACTGGCTAGCTTTTGAAAGGAGTCGTCCAGCTTGTCAACACTTAAAAGAATGTTCATTGTTGTTCTCCCAGTAAATTTGCAAGCTTGTGTATTTCACGTTCGCTTGCGGTAAATGTATCCCCTGCTTGCCGGTGCTTCAGCATAAAACCCGCAACGCCAAACAAAGTTGCCTTGCGCAAATCGTACCCAGCAAGCAACGCGTGCAGCATGCAACCGTCGAAAGCGTCGCCTCCACCTATCTTTTCCGACACAGGGAATGGGGTTTGCTTGAAAACATAATTTTCCAATCCGTTTGCGGTTTTGGCAAGTGCCTTTACCTGTACACTGTGCTCCGTTGCGCTAAGCACCTTGCGGTCGCGAAGAATAAGGTACTTGCAGGGTAGCCTGTCAAAAACCTCACTGTCGCTCATCTGTAAAAAGGTGTCAAGGTCCAGCGTACTTGCTAGCAAGATATCGGCGTAGCTTGCCGCTTCCACCAGGTGCTTGCGTGCCTCTTCTACGCTCCACAGCTTTACGCGATAGTTGAAGTCGAAGCTTACCTTTACTCCGCGCAAACGGGCCTCTTTACACAGCCTGTGTGCAAGGGCGCGCGAGCTGTCGGACAACGCAAAGGAAATACCGCTGACGTGGAACAGCTCCACGTCTTTAAAAATCTTGTCGAAGTCAAAGTCCTTTTCACTGAGCCTTGTAAACTCCGAATACTTCCTCAGATACAATACGTTTGATC
The DNA here is from genome assembly GCA_022508345.1 of Clostridiales bacterium. Lineage (GTDB taxonomy): Bacteria > Bacillota > Clostridia > Christensenellales > CAG-314 > Fimimonas. The sequence goes on from JAFLVK010000002.1 coordinate 157,519, forward strand.
CACGCGATGCCGTGCCGTCCTCCACAAAGTACATGCCCAGCACATCACCACGCGTAAGCACATCGCTTGTATCTATATTGAAGCGATGCAGGTGTCTCACCACCGCCTGCCCTAGTTCCGTATCGGGCAAGCCTGTAAGGTACTTACAAGAATGTCCCAAGCCGGACATACATGCAAGCACGTTTGCTTCAGTACCGCCGTAACATGCGTCGAAAACCGTACTGTCGCAAATTCTGCCACTTGACGCGTGAAGCCGCATCATGATTTCCCCAAATGCCAAAATCTTTTTCATAATGGTAACCTATCCTTACATACGTTTGCGTAGTACAGACATGCCAACAGCGCCTCACCGCACTCACGCTTTATGCTGCCGTTGAAGCGGCATTTCATGCGGTACACGTTGCCGTCCATTGCCGAACTGAAGCGACTTACGCGCGGATAATACAGCCTTTTTACAAAGATAACGTCACGCGCCCTTACGCTCAACTCGTAGTGGTAATTGATGGCTATGTCACTGTATTTGATGAGGTAGTAATCGCTGTCCAGCTTGTCAACGGGCAGCTTGGGTAGGTCACGGCGGTCTATCATTTCGTCAGTGCTTGATGCAAGTTTTGCCTTTTCTTCCAAAAACTTGTCCAGCTGCTGTGCAGTCATATTAACGGTTACATAGAAATACATGTTCGGCTTGCCACCCTCAAGCAGGTCGCGGGCAATGCCAAACAGGTTTTGCGACAGATTAAATCCCACAATGTCTCTTTCCGTCAGCCCAAAGTTGCTTTTTATCGTGCCGAGAATTATTTTCTTGAACACATCTTCGGCGTCGTCGGCAATGGTACCGTCCTCGTTGAAACATTTTATGTCCGTCTTTTTCATAGCAAGGGATATGGGCTGGGCAAACTTGTTCTTCCAGGTGGTTTTGCGGTAACCCCTTTTTTCAACAAGCAAATAACCGTCGCTGGTGAGTATTATTCCGTTGATACCAATTTGATTACCAAGCTGCGACTCGTAGAGAGGCGAAACCGTCGCCCCACTTTCGAACACGTCACGAACGGACACAAGGTCGTTAAGCTTGTAATCCATGCAACGGTTGGTCACAAGCATATCGAAGTACTGGCTTCGCCCTGTCTTGAGCGTCAGCTTGTTGTCCGCAAAATCAATGTCGTTTAGGCGGATTGTTACACCGTTGCTAACACTACTGCCCTTGTGCGCTTCCATCAGTGCCAGGGCGTTGTCACGCACGAAACGTGGCAAGTCATACTTTTCGGCACTGTCCGCTATTGCAACCTTGGTGTCGCCCAGGATATTGGCGTACACGTTTACACTGGGAAGATACAGCTTGCCGTTCATGTATGCGTCAATGTCATTTTTGCGTGTTTTGTATGCGCCTGAATGCTCATCTTTTTCGGGGTTAGCAGGTCTGCGCCTTTTTGCAGGAACCTTGTCCAAATACATGAACGCACCGTTAGGTGTGAAAAAGTTGGCGTTTTGCTGCGGTTCCGTTTTGTCGTGCCCCGAATATTTACACGTAATCTTGTGATGATCGTCTTCGATTTTCAAAGATTCCTCCAGCTTGTGACGTGTCCTGATGGCAATGCTGGCAACCAGTAACGTAGCAATGGCTACCACCACAATGGAGATTGTATCGCCGCTGGTAACAAAATCTTTGACAATAGCCCAAAATGCTTCAAATGAAGAAAAACCTCCAGCCAAAGCAAGGATGCCGGCAATTACCAACAAAAGCCCGATAAGCTGCACCCAAAAATTAGAAAATAACTTTATGAGAACCTGCAAAAACTTTTTCATAGCTTCTCCTAGTTGTAATAATATTTAAGTTTATCATATAAGCGCAAAAACAGTCAATAGAAAAACGCTTGCCTTAATTATTCGTGAAAACTTGCTGTAAAATAATTGACAAACTTGTGCGTAGGTGGTAATATACAAAGGCAATTGAATATTCCTCGTTAGCTCAGCGGCAGAGCATCCGGCTGTTAACCGGAGGGTCGTTGGTTCAAACCCAACACGGGGAGCCACAGCGTCTACAGTATGTAGGCGCTTTTTTTATACCGTGTTGTGTTTGAACGAGTTCTTGCCCACGCTTCGAGCATAGCTCTCGCGCGCTTTGGCTATCCAAGCCACACTGTGGCTTGTCTTACGCGTCGCGCCCAACACGCGGAGCCAAAAAAAGGAAGCTTTATTGATAGCTTCCCTTATTCATTGTTATGTGCGGTTCATTTAATTCCATATTTGGCGGCATAGTCGCAGACAATGTTTCTGAATTTTTCGTGCTTGAAGCTGTTTTTTACGTCCGTCAGGTCCACATATGCACCATTCATGATGTTTTGAATTGTCACCTCAGCAACAAACACTTCAAATATATAGTCGTCGGTAAATGCGCCCTCTATTTCGGTATTCATTTTCTCGTTTATTCCACTAATTGCCGAGCGATAAAGCAAATTGTCCTTTCCAAGCAATTCGCCCATCTTTTTCAAGCAATTTATTCCTTGTATCATGTCGGACATGGCGATTTTACCCTTGTAGTTTATCGAAGCCTTGCCACCTGACAAAATACTGTCCACTGTTGTTTCCAATACATCTGCTAGGTCAAGCAAAATTGCAGTATCAGGCAGTGTTTCGCCACGTTCCCATTTACTCACGGCTTGAAATGTTACGGACAGGCGTTCCCCAAGCTCGTTTTGCGTAAGCCCCTTTGCCTTGCGTAGTTCGGCAATCACGTTGCCTACACTTTTTGTATCTATCATAATGCACCTCACTATTATTTTTTGCGCTAGCACTGATATTATTATAACCCGGCATCACAGCGTTTACAATAACTGCCTGTTTGAGTTAATTTGCAATTTTATAAATTGATAATTGAATATGTAACAAAATTGTTTGCTAAAATATTATAATAAACTAGCAAAATTATTATTTTTTTATAAATTACGTTCAAATAATTGGTAAAAAACGTAAATATATGGTAAAATAAACAATAAACAATCTTTTTTACGGTAACAAAGAGGTAAAAAACATGCAACAGGTTGTAAGACGTTTGAATGAAGCAAAAAAACGCAAAGGCTACACGTTAAAGCAGTTGTCGGAGCAAAGCGGGTTAACGCTGGGCACCGTAAACAAAATAATGAGCGGAGAATTGCAAAAAATAAAACCGGACAAGCTCAATAAGCTTGCTTTGGCGCTTGACGTTTCTACGGAATATCTGCTGAACGGCAGTGGGAACACCGCTACCGCAAACGTAAAAAGCGGATACATGGGAATTGTCAAGATTGCATGTATTTCCCCCGAAGTGCGCGTTGGCGATTGCGCCTTTAATGCAAACGATATAATTTCTCGCGCGAAAACAGCATACAGCGAAGGCGTTAAAATTGCAATTTTCCCCGAGCTGTGCTTGACGGGTTACACCTGCGGAGATTTGTTTTTCCAGCAAACACTGCGCAACGCAGCAATTCAATCACTTGAAAGGATTTGCGCAGAGCTTGCCGATATGGATATGGTGGCCTTAATTGGCTTGCCCATTTGCAGCTTGGGCAAGATGTACAATGCTGCAGCTGTAATATACCACGGGCAAGTACTGGGTGTTGTACCCAAGAAAAATCTGCCCAACTACAACGAATTTATGGAAAAGCGCCTGTTTTGCGCTTACAACGGCGACAACACCACCATTAACATCGGAGGGCGCGAAGTTCCGTTTGGAAACAGGCTCCTGTTCGTAAACACTTTGCACCTCGACGTGCGCTTTGCATTGGAAATATGCGAGGACGTGTGGGTTGCCGATTCGCCGTCAGTGCTGCACTCCTTTGCGGGGGCAAACGCTGTGTTTAACCTGTCCGCAAGCAACGAAACAATTGTAAAAAGCGATTTCCGCAAAAAAATGATAGAAATGCAATCTGCTAAATGCAGCGTAATTTACGCATATTGCTCATCTGCTCCGTCGGAATCCACGTCGCAAACTGTTTTTTCCGCGCACAACATAATCTGCGAAAATGGCGAGTGTCTTGCGGAGGCTGTGCCCTTTACCACAGGATACGCCGAGGCAGCTGTTGACTTTGGCTTTATCGAAAATGAAAGGGCGCGGCTAGATCACTCCGAATTTCCGCAAGGCTACACCACAGTTGAATTTGCACTGCCGCTAAACGGCTGCGCTCGTGTGTACAAAAGTACGCCATTTGTTCCTACAAACCTTGAAGAGCGCAACGCCGTATGTGAAAAGGCGCTTACAATACTTGCCTACGGGCTGAAAAAACGCGTTGAACACGTCAAAGCCAACAAGCTTGTGCTGGGAATATCCGGCGGAAGCGACAGCACATTGGCGCTTGTAATCTGTGCAAAAGCCTTGAAGCTACTGGGCCGCCCTGCAAGTGATATCCTTGCAATCACAATGCCCTGCTTTGGCACCAGCAAGCGAACATTAAACAACAGTATCGCCCTTGCAAACGCTTTTGGCGCAACGCTCAAGCAAATTGATATAACCCAGTCGGTCACACAACACCTAAAGGACATCAACCACGACTTTACGCCCAACACCACCTACGAAAATGCGCAAGCACGTGAACGCACACAGGTATTGATGGACATTGCCAACGACGTAAACGGGCTTGTTGTGGGAACGGGCGACATGTCGGAAGCAGCCCTGGGCTGGGCAACCTTTAACGGCGATCAGATGTCAATGTACGCCGCAAACGCTGCTGTCCCCAAAACATTGGTGAAAGCAATATTGCGCTACGTTGCCGACACCAACGGCAAGGCAGTACACGACGTCATAACGGACATACTGGACACACCCGTCTCCCCCGAACTGCTACCGCTTAGTACCGATGGCGAGATTGCACAAATAACGGAGGACGTGGTAGGTCCGTACGAACTGCACGATTACTTCCTGTTCATGATGGTACGCAAGGGCTTCACTCCTGCCAAGGTTTACCAATTGGCTAAGCTGTCATTTCAAGGCAAGTACGACAGCGAAACAATCTTGAAATGGTTGAAGTTCTTTACACGTCGGTTCTTCACACAACAGTTCAAACGCAGCTGCGCGCCCGACAGCGTGCGCCTTGGCTCGGTGGACATCTCCAAGATGGGACTGCGCATTCCCAGTGATGCAAGCTATGAAGTGTGGTTATCCGAATTAGACAATTTAGAATAGAAAGATAGTAAAAAAACAACCGCAACAATGTATTGCAGACCGAAATACAGGAGGTGAAGCGACATGCGAATGAGATTGAAGAAACACTTGGACGAACGAATTGCCGATTGCTCCACCATCTTGCTGGCACGAGAAGGCGACGAATTCTACAAGCTGAGTGAAAGTGAAAAGCAACAGTTTATGCAACAGCTGCACACCGTTTTTGACGGAGAACGAAGCAAGCTTCCATTGACGCTTGAAATAGGTTGTGGCAAGGGGGTATGGGCAATACAGTCGGCTAGGCTGCACCCCGACATCAACTACATAGGCGTGGAAAAGCTCAGCAACGTGATTGTCGTTGCATGCGAAAATGCTCAGGAACTAAATTTACCGAACTTGAAATTTTTGAATGTTCGCGCAGAAAATCTAGGTTACTACTTGCCACCGCATTCGGTAGATACAATCGCGCTCAACTTCTCCTGCCCTTTCCCCAAAAAGACGTACGCCAACAGACGGCTGACAAGCAGGAACTTCCTGAGCCTGTACAAACGGCTGTTGAAAGAAGAGGGCGTAATCTGTCAAAAAACCGACGACTTGAATTTCTTTGAATGGTCTGTTGAAAGCCTAAAGGAAAACGGCTACGAGGTGTACAACGTCTGCTACGACCTACCCGCTGATGCCTGCGGAAATATCGTAACGGAATACGAAGCAAAGTTCCGCTCTATCGGAAAACCCATCTATTCATTGAATGCCAAAGTAAAAAAATAACAACACTTTACTCAATAAAAGATTAAGCACTGCAAAATGTTTTGCAGTGCTTTTTTTGCCAAAATACGCAAAATATAATGTTTTTATATCATAATTTCAATATTATGCCTGTAATAGTATGCTATTTTTAGTTAAATTTTCAAGTAATTGGGTGTTTTTTCAGTTTTATGTTAAAACAGCCCTATCTCCTGAAGGACGTTCCGTGTTGTAACACCGTCAGGCAGTGAGTAGCGCAACTGATGCATTGTAAAGGGAAGAACACTACCATCGGTTAGCTTGATTAAGCGGTAATTTACACGAAGCCGCTCCGCATTGTCCACAATTGAAGCGCGAACAGACGGCTTTGAAATACTGTTGGCATTTGCCAAAATACCGTCCAACGAACCATACTGACGGAGCAAGCTTGCTGCAGTTTTGGGGCCAACCTTTGGCGCGCCCTTTATGTTGTCCGCAACGTCGCCCACCATTGCCTTGAAGTCGGCATACTGTTGCGGCTCGATACCGAACCTGTTGCGAACAAAATCGGGAGTACAAATATAACTGTTCTTACCGCGGTAACGAAGTACCGAAACCTTGTCGTTAATAAGCTGGAAAAAGTCACTGTCAAATGAAGAAATTACAATTTCAATTTCTTCTTTATTTTCTTGTTGTCCTGCACCACGCGTTAAAGCGTAGGCTGCTATCCAGTCGTCTGTTTCGCAGCAGGTTGTTTCGGCGTGCTTTATCCCAAGATAGTCCAACGCCATGTAAATTCCGTCAAGCTGGGAAAAGGGATTGTCGCCCTCCTCCACCTGGCTGTAATCGGGACGGTTAGCCTTGTACTCATCTAGGAGTGCACTGCGCTCATTTGCACACTCACCGTCGAACAGCACAGCAACATGAGTCGGGGCCACCATTCGTATGATTTTCAGTAGCGCCCCCACAAAGCCCATTACGCCATGCACAGGCTTGCCGTTGCTGTCCATTATCCGCGCGGGCATGCCGTAAAACATTTGAAATAGCAAATTGCTTCCGTCAACTAGCAATAACTTGTCCATAAACTAAATATCCGATAAACCCAACAGATAGTCGGCTGAGCAATCGAAATATTTGCATAACTCAGCAATCTGCGATGCCTTGGGTTCGTTCGCACCACTGCACCAGTTTACAACCGTTTGTTTGCTTAGCTTCAATTCCTTGGCTAGTCGATACATTGTAATATTGTTTTGTTTCAACTCATTTTTTAATCTTTCTGCAAACATATAACACCTTCTGCAACTATTATACTAAAAAGTTGGACTAAACTCTTGACAAGTCCAACAATTTGGACTATTGTATTATTAGTCCAATATATTAGACTGTATACAACATAATTTTCATTTTAGGAGGTTTTATTAGCAGATGAATGAGAAAACAAAAGAGAGATTTAGAGAGCTGGTAGATAGTACGGAATTAACAAAAACTGAATGTGCCAGACAAATTGGAATATCCTACACCACTTTTAATAAAATTTACAGCTATGGAAAATTAACGCGAATTCGTATAGCTTTTCTAGTTGCAAACTATTTTAATATATCCCTAGATTATCTCGCAGGACACACAGACGACAAAGAAATAAAAAGCCACCGACATTAAAGTCGATGGCACCTCGCCGGTGAGGCAAGTTAAATAATTCAGTATAAAATTTCCGACAAAAATTATATAAAATTTTTCGTAGGTTTGAGGCTGTCAGAAGCAAGCAAGACGAGGCAAGCGCGCAAGAGCTATGCTCGCAGCGGGGAACTGTATTTAGCGTACATACTCCACTTCGTTCCGTGGCGTTCGCTTCGCTCGGCTGAGGACCCGCAGGAAAGCGGAGCTTAACATAGTATTGCGTAGCTTATCACCGTCTCAAACTATTCTTTGTCGGAGGAAGTGCAATACCGTAATACCTTTGCTACGGCTATACCACCGCGTTTGCCTTGCGGAAGCTTGCCCTTGTGGTTTTTGCCCTCAACACTTACGTCACCGCTGTCCACTACAAGGGTAGACGCTTTGTCGTAGATTGCAATCTTAAACGGTGTGCCGTTCATGTAGCTTGCAAAGGCAATGTCCGAGCCGTTGTTGCCGAACTCGATACCCTTTGCACCCTTACAGTTGCGGGCGTGCTTGGTGATTTCCGTGACGGGAAGGCGTTTCATAAAGCCCTTGTTGGTCACCATCAGCGCTTCGCCCTTGTCCTTGACAACCTGTCCACCAAACACGATATATTCGGCATCGCCAAGATTGATACAGCGTACACCGCCTGCAACCCTGCCCTGAAGCGGAATTTCGCTCACGTCAAAGCGTGTGCAGCCACCGCGGTTGGTAACGTAGAAAATTTCAGTATTGGGCTTGATTACTTCTACCTTGAACACTTCGTCGCCGTCCTTGCCCTTGTAGCCTTGGAACACCGACTTCAGCAGTTGGTATTCGCTCCACTCCGAGCGCTTGATGTAGCCCTGGCGTGTGTAGATGAGCAGTTCGCCTCTTGGTTCTTCGTCCTTGCCCAATACAAATGCGGAAACGGGAATTTCACCCTTTTGCGCCTCGGGGAACACCTGCGACAGGCTAAGTCCTGCATCGCGGTATCTAATTTCCGGCAGCTCCCCAACAGTGATACGGAAGCAGTTACCCAAGTTACTGAAGAACATAACTTTGGCGTCCGTTTGAGCCTCCACTGCACGCGTGAGCAGGTCTGCCGTGGTGGAACCGATAGCATCCTTTTGCGACAGGTTGAAGTTTTTCAACGGGATACGCTTGATTGTGTAATCTGCAGCAATACCCACCACAACCGTTTCAACGGGTTTCTCGTCCGTTTCGCTGGGAACAACAACGTCCTCAACAGATTTGCATATTTCCGTTTGGCGCGGAGTTTTGTAGTTGCGCTTGAGGGTGGACAGCTCCGACTTGATAAGCTCCATTTGTTCGTGCTTGCTGTTAATGATAACATTCAAGCGTGCAATTGTCCTTTCCAGTTCCTGCAGTTCGTTGACAAGCTTGTTTACTTCCAGCTTGGTGATACGTGCAAGACGTAAATCCAGTATTGCCTGCGCCTGACGTTCACTTAGCTCGAAGCGCGCACGAAGCTTAGCCCTTGCATCCGACGTTGAGGACGCGTTTTTGATGATTTGTACCACTTCGTCGATGTTTTGTACGGCGATAACCAAGCCTTGAACGATATGAGCGCGTTCCTTGGCTTCTTCCAGCTCGAACTTGCTGCGGCGAAGAATTACGTCACGTTGATAGGAAACGTAGTAGGCAATGATGTCCAGTAGCCCCATAAGCTGCGGTTTGCCGTCCGCAATTGCCACCATGTTGATACCGTAGGTCATCTCCAGCTGCGAGTATTTGAGCAGATTTTTTATCATGATGTTTACGTCACAGTCCTTGCGCAGCTTGATTACGGCGCGCAATCCTTCCTTGTCGCTTTCGTCCACTATTTCGGAAATGCCCTGGAACATCTCCTTCTTTTCGTCCTTGAGTGCGGCAATCTTTATCAGCATATCCGCTTTGTTCACGCCGTAGGGAATTTCCGTAATGACAATGTTACGTCTGTCGGCATTGCCCACTTCAACGTGCATCTTGGCGCGGATTGTAATCTTGCCTTTGCCCGTTTCGTACGCCTGTAGCAGCCCTTCACCGGGGATAACGTGTCCGCCGGTGGGGAAATCGGGCCCCTTGATGATCTTCATCATGGCGTTCAAGCTAATACGGTTGTTGTCGATAAATGCTATTGTTCCGTCGATAACCTCGGCGAAATTGTGAGGCGGAATGTTGGTAGCAAGCCCTACCGCAATACCCGTTGCGCCGTTTACCAACAGATTGGGGAAGCGCCCCGGCAGCATATCCGGTTCCTTGGTTGTGTCGTCGAAGTTGCGCGACCAACGTACGGTGTCCTTTTCGATGTCACGCAGCAGCTCTATCGCTACGGGTGACAGCTTAGCCTCGGTGTAACGCATTGCCGCAGCGGAATCGCCGTCGATGTTACCGAAGTTACCTTGACCTACAATCAAGGGCACATTCATAGAAAATGGCTGAGCCATGCGCACCATTGCATCGTAAATGGAGCTGTCGCCGTGCGGGTGGTAACGTCCCATGCAGTCACCCACAATACGCGCAGATTTGCGTGTGGGCTTTTCGGGAGTGTTGCCCTGCTCGTACATGGAGTACAGTATACGGCGCTGTACAGGCTTCAAGCCGTCCTCTACGCGCGGAAGGGCACGGTCCAGTATAACGTGCTCTGCGTAAGGCATCATGGATTCGTGCATGACTACTTCCATAGGTCTGGTAAGCAGATTGGAGCCGTCCTCCATTTTTTCTATTTCGCTACGCGCCATATAATTGAATAAATCTTCTTGATTATCGTGCTTCATTTGCCTTTTCCCCCGCGTTAAACAAGTTTGTCAAAGAGAGCGTCGCTATCTTTGTTGAAGTCGGCGTTTTCCGTGATGTACGCCTTGCGCGCGTCAATCTGGTCGCCCATGAGCGTGGTTACCATACGTTCCGCTTCGGAGAAGTTTTCGATTGTAACACGCATGAGGGTACGAGTTTCGGGATTCATTGTTGTTTCCCACAGCTGTTCGGCGTTCATTTCGCCCAAACCCTTGTAACGCTGAAGGTCATATCCTCTGCCAAATTCCTGCACTACTTCCTGAAGCTCAGCGTCGTCGTAAGCATAGCGCACCTTGTCCTTTTTGGAAATCTTGTACAGCGGCGGCATGCCGATATAAACGTGCCCCTCAGTGATTAGCTCGCGCATATAGCGGAAGAAGAATGTGAGCAGTATTGCCCTGATGTGTGCGCCGTCTTGGTCGGCATCGGACAGTATGATTATCTTGTCGTATTTGAGGTCGTTAATGTTGAAGTCCTCTTCGCCGATACCCGTATCAAGTGCGGAAATGAGCGAACGTATTTCCTCATTTGCAAGCACCTGGTCTATCCGTTTACGTTCGGCGTTCAAGGGTTTTCCGCGAAGGGGCAAAATTGCCTGGAAACGGCGATTGCGCGCCTGCTTTGCGGAGCCACCTGCCGAGTCGCCCTCTACGATAAACAGCTCGTTTTTGGAGGGGTCCTTGCCCGTACTGCTTGCCAGCTTACCGACAAGAGTTGAGTTGAAAATGCTGTTCTTTTGGCGGGTGACTTCCTTTGCCTTGCGGGCAGCCTCACGCACCTTAGCAGATTGTATCGATTTTTTGATAATAGCCTCTGCTACGTCAATGTTGTTGTTTAGCAGCTCGTTAAATGCTTCCGTTGCCAACGCCTCGCAGGCAATACGCGCTTCGACGTTACCCAGCTTTGTCTTGGTCTGTCCCTCGAACTGAACATTTGCCATCTTGACGGACATAACAAGGGTAATACCCTCGCGGAAGTCTTCACCGATAAGGTTCTCCTCTTTGGCTTTCAGGAAGTTTTTGCTACGGGCGTAGTCGTTCATAACCTTGGTCATGGCGGTCTTTAAGCCCGTTTCGTGCATACCGCCCTCACCCGTCGGGATGTTGTTGACGTAGGAAATGAGATTTTCCGTGTAGCTTGATGTGTATTGGAAGGCAAACTCCAGCTGCAAAACATCGTTTTTGCCACTCCAGTACATTGTCTTCAAGTGTAGCGGCGTTTTGTTTTCGTTGAGATACTGCACGAAGTCGACAAGTCCGCCCTCGTAGCAGAAAGTTTCGGTCTTGACGTTGCCGTCGTCATCCTGACCGCGTTCGTCTGTGAGAATAAACGTGATGCCCTTGTTGAGGAAAGCAAGCTCCTTGATACGCTTGTGTATCACTTCGTAGTCCATTTGGATATTTTTGAACACACGGCTGTCGGCAAGGAACGTGATAGTAGAGCCATGCTCCTTGGTGGGTCCAACCTGTGTAAGCTTGTCCATGGGTACACCGCTAAGCACCTTTTTGGTTTCGGGGTCCTGCGGGCTGTGGAAATGCTGCACATATTCAAAACCACCCTTCTTTACCGTTACGGTCAGCCAAGCGGAAAGCGCGTTGGTAACGCTTGCGCCTACGCCGTGCAGTCCGCCGGAATACGCGTAGTTGTCGTTGTTGAATTTGCCGCCTGCGTGAAGTTGCGTAAATACAACTTCCACACCGGAAATTTTCAACTGCGGATGCTCGTCAACAGGGATACCGCGCCCGTTGTCTGATACCGTTACGCTACCGTCGCGGTGCAAGGTTATCTCAACGCGATCGGCGAAGCCGTTTGTAGCTTCGTCAACAGCGTTGTCTACTATCTCCCACAACAGGTGATGAAGTCCGTTTCTGCCCGTTGTACCGATGTACATACCGGGACGCATACGCACCGCGTCCAGCCCCTCCAACACCTGGATATCTTTTGCTTCGTAAGATTTGCTCACTTGTTTTTCCTCCATACCTCGCCGCGTACACCGCCGATGAGGCAACTAGTATAATGTATAATGATATTTAATTATATACATATATACTATATCATAAACCGTTTGCATTTGCAAGCAAAATTTTTATATTTATACACTGAATTTAAGCCTTTTTTTGTGTTAAAAATGATTATACAGAATTATTTGCATAAATATCATTTTTTACGCATAAATATACACACTGTATGCATATTTATTCACATATGCATATGTATCGCACAGGTAATTTGCAACAAAGAAGCCTCCCCAGTAAAAGGGAAGGCTTTGTTAACTTGTGTAGAGGCTAAGTGCGCGGTACAATTTTGTACCCGTTGTGGGTGAGTAACCAGTAGGCATCGTCCATAAGTTGATAGTCGTACTTGATTACGTCCTTGTCCAATTCGCTTGCGTTGTCGCGCTTGGACACAAGCTTGCGAAATTCCACCAGCCCGTCAAATGTGGTCAGATTGCCGTGCCTGCGCAATTGGTAGCTTTTGCCGTTGGTGTACTTTTGCTCGCCGTCAACAACCGTTGTTTCGCCCACTATTTGCGCTATCGTTGCCGGTATCATGCCCTTGCTTATCATAAAGGAATTCCAACGGTAATGCTCAAGTATTGCTAGGTTTTTGCGTAGCGACTCGGGGAAATGCAGGGTGTATTTGACTACCTTTTTGTCCAAGATGTCGCTACTTGTCATGTACTCCACAGCGTCGTTTGTAGCATAGCGCTTGAGATACTCCTCTTCGCTAAGCGCTTTGCGTTCGTCATTCACTTCGCAGTACTCTAAGCCTATCATGTTTAGCTTGGAGCGCAGGCTCAAACAGCCGTACAGGTTTGATTCGCGCTCGATTTGGTTTTTCTGTTGGAACCAATCTCTATTTGCCTGATATTTTGTGGTGAGATACAAATCTAAATCTAACGCTTTGCCGCTTGTTATCTGATATTCCAGTGCGTAAATTTCGTTGCGCATGTGAGCCATGCGGAATATCTTGTCGCGCACAATTTCGTCGATGTTGTATACGTCCGTTTTCTCGTCGCCGAAAACAAAGCAGTTTTCATCATTGAGTAAATGCTCGTCCTTTTTCCAGTCCTTTACGCGAACAAATATCACAAGGTTGGTAATACCCCACTCGCGACGTTTGGCAATCAGCTTCTGTGCCATGTCGATATTTTCCAAGTCCGACCCAAAGGCAATAATTGCGAAATTGACGTCCGCCTCACTTCTGCTGACCACACTGCGAATATTGTTGTAAAATTGCGTATCGTTTATATCCAGGTGATAGTACTGCTCGCTTGCGGGCAGCTCGGGCATGGGCAAGTAATCTTTTGCATTGACGTCGCCGCACTCGTTGCGCAAACGGTAGTAGCTGTGATTTAAATTCTTGTTGTTTTCGGCGGAAACTCTGTCAAAGATGTGGTACCTAACGGGCTTGAGCTGGGCGCCGTTACCGCCCTCGGTAATAAATTGATTGTTGGCAACGGACGTTAAGAAAATCTGTTGGTTAGTCTTGCCGAAGCCAATCATACACACGTTGATGTCCACGCCTGCCTTTACGCACGCCGTGCTGTAATCGATGTGGCGCTCGTCCATAAATTTCGTAAATGGGTAGCGGTCGATAAAGCCTATTGCTACCTTTTGATATCTGTTTATGTAGCGGATACAGCCGTTGCTTCGCTCGACAATATCGTTGTAGATATCGGCATATTGCGGATTGCCGAATACGCAAATACGCAAGCGGTTGTACAAATCTCTGCGCTGCCCGTCCTCAATGGACTTAATTTGGTCGATAAACGCATTGCACAAGGATATGTTTTTGTCGTCGTTCTCGGTGTTGACAATCACCGTATGCACGACAGCCTTTTTGCTGACACTTGCAAGTATTTGCACGATTAGCGCATTGAAGTTTCTGCAACAGTTGTAGTAGATCTTGCGCACATACATTGCATAGCAATCGGCATCCGTAATGTTATCGGCAATCAACTTGCTGCACTGGCTGTCACTTTGGTAGATGTTAACGCTGTTGGCGTTGTAGCCAAATATGTACAGCTTATCTTTCTTGGAAAAGCGTGCCTTGACAGTTTGCCTCCACTGCCAAAAACGCTGCCCAATAAGCGATACAGTAAACATAAACGCATTTACCGCAACTAGCACAAAGCAGTAGTAAATGGTAATTTTGTAAAAGACGTTCGCCTGCATCAAGGCATCTATCGTTTCAACGGAATACTTGAGCACAACAAGGTTTACAACCTGCCCAAACGTACTCATTGCAGCATTGACAACATTTGCCCCACTGTACAAATATCCCATGAAGTACAACGGCAACGCCGATATAAATATTACGATACATTTTCCCTTTTTGAAGCTGCGTATGTATGCGATACGCTCCGCCCTGCCTTTAACAACAAGACTTACCGCGACGAAAACAACCTCCGCGGTAAGCAAGGCAAAACAAAGCGCAATAAATATGTCGTAAATTAACATATATTTCTCCCGAAATTATCCTAAGTATCTATCTAACCATTCCACCACGTCGTCGTAAACCTGCTGCTTGCAACGCTCGTTGAGTATTTCGTGACGTGCGCCGTCGTACAAATGCAGCGTGACGTCCTTTGAACCCACCTTGTCGCAATAGAACTTGTGCAGCTTCTTTACGCCCTTTCCGTAGCTGCCTACAGGGTCGTCGCCGCCTGCAATAAGCAGCAATGGCTTGTCCGTATCTATCTGTGAGTAAAATTCGTTTCTGTACAGGTTCCTGATTCCGTTCATGAAGCTGCGGTAAAAGTTAGCCGAGCAAACAAAGCCGGACATTTCGTCGTCGTTGTACTTTTTCACTTCCGCCTCTTCACGGTTGAGCCAAGCATTTTCACCGGGGAACTTCTTTTCGTACATCTTGAAGGACAGGTTTACAATTAGCTGTGCGGGGTATCTGCCACCCTTGTGCCTGCACATACTGCTGGCAATCACGCGGCACAGGCTGAAGCTTGCGCCCTTCATGAAGTTGGAACCGCATACGATAAAGCCGGCAACATCAGGATGCTCCTCTATCACCGCCTGGGTGATGAAGCTACCGTAGCTGTGCCCCATCATGAACAGGGGCAAATGCCACTTCTCACGGCAGTAGTCCAGTATTGCAAGCTGGTCCTTGACGTTGTTCGTCCACATGTCTCCTTCTTCGTAGCCAAGGCTGTCCTTGGCAGCGGTGAGGCCGTGTCCGCGGTGATCGTTCATTACTACAATGTAGCCGCGCGAATTGAGATACTGCGCAAAGTCGTCATATCTAGCGGAGTGCTCTGCCATGCCGTGAGCAATCTTTACAACTGCCTTGGGCTTGGTGACGTTGTCCCAAACGTAAAGCTGTACTTCTCTGCCATCGTGAGACGTGAAACGGGATAAATTCATAGTTGCACCACCTTGTATAAAGTTAGTTTAATTGTACGATATAAGCGTCCAAAAGTCAAGAGCCGATATTGGCAAGCGCGAATGTTATTCGCCATAATATTATGTAGCCAAACTACATACAATATGTCTATGAAGATAGTATTTAGCGGAGGCGGCACGGCAGGTCACGTCACGCCCAATTTAGCGCTCATCGAGCAACTTTCAACGGAAGAAATCTACTACATCGGCACCAACGGAATGGAAAAGGAACTGACCGCATCTTATGTGGAAAAGGGAAAGATAAAAGAGTATCGCGAGATATCCGCGCACAAGCTGCAACGCAAGCTTACGCTCAGCAATCTTGCGCTACCCTTCAGGCTGGTAAGGAGCGTACGCGAAGCAAAAAAGCAGCTTCGTGAAATTCGCCCCGACGTAATTTTCAGCAAGGGCGGTTACGTTGGGCTGCCCGTAATTATTGCAGGCAAACAACTCAAGATTCCCACTGTCATTCACGAAAGCGACATGTCGCTTGGCTTGGCAAACAAGATATGTGCACACTTTGCCAACGACTTTTTGGCAGCATTTCCTTGCGACAAACGCGCAAATGTTGTGGGGCTGATAATCCGCGACGAGATACTGCACGGCGACAAGCAAAAAGGACTGCACACAATGGGGTTTGACGGAAGCAAGCCCGTTCTGCTTGTTACAGGGGGAAGCCTGGGCGCAAAGGCGCTAAACGACGCCATCTGCAATTGCCCACAGTTAGCCGACCGCTTTGATATTTTCGTCATCACAGGCAAAAACAAACGCATAGACTGCGAATTTGTAAAACAGACGGAATTTGTTACCAACATGAACGATTTGTACGCGGCAACGGACGTATGTCTTACGCGGGCAGGCTCCAATACGCTTGCGGAGCTGACGTTAGCGGAGGTTCCCTTTGTAACAGTACCCCTCACAAAGCAATCGCGCGGGGAACAGGTCAAGAATGCGCAATGGTTTGCAGAAAGAGGTTGCGGCTTGAAGCTATCGGAAGAAAACCTTGCCGAAAAATTGCCAAAGGCAATCAACACCGCATACGACAACCGCACTGCTATCCAAACCAAACAGCGCGCGCAAAAAGCGCTTTACGGCACAGACAAAACAGTAGCGGAAATTTTGAAATACAAATAAACTACTCTTCTCTGTTTACGCTTTGTATGCTTTTGCAGCGTTCAATAACGGCAAGGCGCAAACGCTGGGGCTTTTCCACGCGAACGCCGTCGCCAAGGGAGAGAATGCGGTTGACAAGAATTTCGTCATACGGTAGGGTTGCGCGCGCAAGGTAGTTTTCCCCCATCTTGACAACGGAGTTGATACCCAACCACTCTTCACAGGCGGAAAGCGCACTGTTTTCCACCGTGAGTATCACCTCGCACATTTCCTTGCCCTTCAGTACGTCCGTTTTGATTACACTACTGTCCGCCTGGAACTGTCTACCGCTAAAGCGTTCACCTATATCCAGCTTGACAATGCGGGACACCTTGAAATATCTGAAGCCCTTTCTAAGCCGGCAAAAGCTGTACACGTACCAAGCGCCATCCTTCAAAATGAGGCAGTACGGCTCAATGACACGTACGCTATCGGCGCCGTCCTTGGAGTGGTACTCAATGTGGCACAGCTTTTTTTGCGCTATGCAGTCGGAAATAAGGCTGACCATGTCTCCCACTGCCGTATCGCCGCCGTCCACAATGAACTGCTCGCTTTTCAACACTGTTGCATTGCTGTGCGAACGGTACAGCCCTTTCAGCTTTTGTGTGGCTTGGCGCGTGACGTCGTCCTGTATTGAATTACTTTGCAGGCTAAACACAAGGCGCTCGTACTCCTCCTGCGTGAAGTAGGTAGCTTTTAGCTTGTAGTTTTCCACTATCCGCCAACCGCCACCGCGACCAAGGCAGCTTTCGATTGGCACACCGCCCTCCGACAGCATCGCCATGTACCTGTACACGGAGCGAACGGAAATTTCGTATTTTTGCGCAAGCTCTTCGGCGCGGACAAGATTGTCGGCAGAAAGCAACGTGGACAACATACCTACAAGAATGGGAATTTGCATTTACTACACCTTCCAATATATTTTGGTAAATTTATTGTAAAACACTGACATAATATTGTCAAGTTAATGCTAAAAAATATCGAAAAAAGTTATAATAACTGACATATAGTTGGCATATTTAGTGTGCTACAATATAATCACAAAAACAAGAAAAGGAGTAAAGAACCGTGAAATACAACTGCGAAAAGGAATTTGATTTGAAAGAGATATATCGCAAGCTGACAAGCTCCACAGCTCCGCAAATGGTAAAAGCAAGCAATTTCTTTGCTCCCGTTACCTTTGAACAATTTCAAGAACAAATGGAGCTTGCCATGCTCAAGCGCAAGCAAACCACAAATTAAACATTTCTCCATTCGGTAGACAGCAGAAAACCCCCTTTACACGAGGGGGTACGCATTTTTAAACAAGGATAATATTTAAATATATAAGGAAATATTCCGTATTGCGAAGCTTATCACCGCCTCAAATTATTTTTTCTTAATTCCGTTGCCCCCATTCAGCACCCCCGATTCGAAGGTATATACACGCTGTTGAAGTTCACGGTAATCGGCAATTGCCTGTTCCACAAGCGCTTCGCCGTATTGAGTGCGCGAGTAGCTTGCTTCCCACAGCCCGTAAGCTAACGAGCCGGGGGTTGTGTTTATTTCATTTACGTACAGCTTGCCCGTAGTTTTGTCGTACAGATAGTCCACGCGTATCACCCCACCGAAATTGAGCTTTGTGTAAATTTCCGAAGTCAACCGCTTCACTTCCTGAATGATCTTGTCCTCTACCGTTATTTTCTCCCGTTCGTACGCTTCGTTTGCTATGTATTTGTCGGCAAAGGTCAACACGTCGTGTATAGTTACGGGGCAATCAACTATGCTTGTGTGAACACCGCCTTGGGTCTTGAATGCTGCACAGTTAAGTTCGAAAAAGTCCGTCAGCGCCTCTTCACACAGCACCTTGCTGTCGTAGCGCAATGCGTGTTGTAACGCTTGCTGCAGTTCGTTCACATCGTGCGCAACTTCAACGCCAATGCTCGAGCCCAACATTGAGGGCTTGACGATAATGGGAAAACCAATACCACCGCAATCCTTCATAAATTCCGACACGGAGTCCTTGGTCACCTCTACGCCGTATACGACAGGCATGTTGATATCCTTGAGCACCCTCTTGGTCAGCACCTTGTCCATTGCAATTGCGCTGGAGGTAATGTCCGAGCCCACAAGCGGAATACACGCCATTTGGCATAACGCAGCTATGCAGCCGTCCTCACCGCTCATGCCGTGGCAACAGTTGACGGCAACGTCGATAGCAACTTGCTCCACCGAGAACCTGCCTTTGCGGATGGCAATTTTCCCTTCGCCCAACAAAAAAGTAACTTTCTTTGTCAGCTTTTTCGTGATATGGTCGCGTGGTGTCCAGTCGTTGCCTGCAAGGTATGCGCAGTTGTTTTTGTCAAGGTAAACGCTGTAAATGTTGCCCTTGAAGTATCCCTTGGCAAGACATGCGGTAATGATGGAAATGTCATGCTCACAGCTTCTGCCACCGTAGACAATCAAAATATTCATTTATTCACTCCTTATATGTTCACAGTATCAGGCAGGTCGTTTTGGAATAGCAGTATTCCACCGTTAACATGTTGTGTTGCAAGCGACACCGCCTGTTTGAGGTCCTTTGCGTAAATCACCGTGCACGAGGTGTGTTTCAGCCCCTCTGCTAAGCTCTTGGCGTTGCGCCCCAACACCACGGCAACACTGCACACACTGCCCAGCAGCTTGCCACACTGCACGTTCATTGCTTGGCGCTCTTTGCCGCACTCTACCAAGCCTTGCGTAATGACCACCTTGCAGCAGCTAAATTGCGCAAGCGTTTTGGTGCAGCTTGTTACGCCCACGATACTGCCGTTATAGCTGTCGTCCAGTATGTAACAGTTTGCGCCCTTTACAAGCTCCATGCGGTGTGGCGTTTGCTTGACGCGCGACACACATGCCAGGGTATCTTTCAGGCTTTGATTAAGCCGCAACACCGTTTGCAAGCACATTGCAAATGTGTCCCTTACGTAATCGGATATCTGGGGCAGCGTGACATCTGCTATTTCGTTTTCAATTTTTACTTCAAGGTGCGTTCCCTGCAAATCGACACTTGATACAGCAATCTGCAAGCCGTCATAGGACAGATATTTAGCGCAACTGCCCGCAGCGACATACTTTGACACAATTTCGTCCGCGCCGTTAAGCACACAAAAGCCATCGGCAGGAATATGCTCCACCAGCTCGCGTTTTGTCGCGACAATGATATCCAAGCTTTTGAATGTGGACAGATGCTGCGCGCACACGCCTGTAACAATTCCGTATTGAGGTTTGTACAGCTTGCACAGTTGAGCAATGTCACCGCGCCTACGCGCTCCAAATTCCAGTATTAGATATTTAGCTGTTGTCAAGTCCGTCCTGTTGATATAGGCGGCTATCCCAAGCGGAGTGTTGCAACTGCCTGTAGGCGTAATGCTGTCCATTAGCAAAGCTGACAGCATATCCTTGACGGAGGTTTTGCCGTAGCTACCCGTGATAGCAACAACTGTTACACCGCTTTTACACAGCTTGTCGCATGCAAGCTTCAGGTAATGTCGAGCAACTGCGGCATCAATCGGCAAACATATCACCCAGGACACAAGCGTAAACATGGGTATCAACCACACGAAAAAGCTACTGTCCAGCAACACGCACAGCGCAATCAGGACGACCGCTTCCACAGCCAACATTCGCCAAATGCGCTTGGTAAGCTTGAGCGGACACTTGCGCTTTACCACGCAAACAGCTACTGCCAACACAGCATACAGCGCAAGGTTTATGTAGTAGTAACAATCCACATAAACATACAACAGTGTTGCAGCCAACTGTACCGCTACAAGCAACAGAAAGTACACGGACTTGTATATTTTGAAATATCCGCGCTGAGGACGGTAGCTTGCCGATTGCAACACCCTGAAACACTCGACGGACATCACTGTCAGGCACAGCGCAGAAATAACATCAACTGCTATTTGCAAAATGCTACTCCACGAAATTTTTTACAGTATTGGCAAAGGCAACAGGCGCACGGAAAAACGCGAAGTGATCCCCATCAATTGGAACAAGGCTACTGTTTTTAATGAGCTTGTTTAGCCGCTTTGCATGTGTCAGTGGCGTTGCCGTGTCCTCTCGCCCGTTGACGATAAGTACAGGGCACCTAACACGCTTGGCGTAGCATGACAAATCGGCATTTATCACCTTGACAAATGTGGCACGCATCGAGGCAGAACAGCTGGCGTAATCAACGCTTGCGTACTTGGCGACGGGCTCGGTTTTTCTCAGCTTGGCAAGCAGCTTTGACATCTTGTACAATCTCACCTTCCACCACCGCGAAAGAGAAAATTTTCTAAGTCCGGCAGGCGAAACTAACAGCATTCGGGATACCATCTCGGGGTGCTCTGCGGCAAGCACCAATGCAACACGACCTCCGAAGCTGTGCCCCACAAGGGTTACCCGTGTCAAATTGTGCTCCAATAAAAATTCTCTTAGCTTTGCTGCGTAATCCTCCACCGTAAAGCCTGCTGCGGGTGGCTGCTCACTTTTACCAAAGCCTGCAAAGTCCACCATGTAATTGGAGTAATTGGGAAGCTGCTTAACTACAGGTAAAAAGATACTTCCGTCACATCCCCATCCGTGCAAATACACTACGGGCTCGCCCTCTCCAAATTGCTCGAAATACATAAATCGCCCAAACCTCTTGCACTTGATATTGTATGAACAGAAACGCGCAATTGTGATGTTCTTCGACAATAATTTACAAATAATTTATTTGAAGATTGCACTTTACGCATACAGTAAAAAAATGTGACCAAACAAAAAAATAAAGAAAACGCTCTATTTTAGAGCGTTTTTACATGAAAAATGAATATTATGTCTGTAATAGTAATCGATTATACAGTATATTTGTGACTAATTTGACATTTACTCGTTTGACAGAAGCGTTTTCACCATCGTGTAGGCATCGCGTGACGAGTACCTAGTGCGTCGGTAAAAGTTAACGCGTGTACCTTCAATTTCGTAACCGTTCTTTTTGTACATTTCAATAGCAGGCGTGTTGGCGACGTTTACCTCCAGCTCGCAGCGTTCGCAATCACTGTTTTTTGCAAGCTCGGCAACAGCTTCAAGCAGCCTTGTAGCAATGCCCTGCCTGCGATAGTCGGGCAACACTGCAATATTGCATATCTGCGCTTCTTCATACATCGTACGCACGCAAGCATATCCAACAATTTTGCCGTCCACTACTTCACCAAAAATGTGGGAGTAGTCATTGTGAAACTCTCCGACAATATTATTTATCGTCCAGGCATCCTTGCCGAAACATACCTTTTCGATGTTGTGCAACTGAAATACAATAGGCATACTAAACTCTAGCTTTTTAATCAATTGAACCAACTTCCTCCTATAACAAATTGTTTGAAAGTGCAGATGCGTGGTAGGTGGGCAACTGGTGGCAGTTGTCCGAAGGGAACGTACTTAAGCGTACGTGACTAAGGCAATCTGACGCACGTAGCCCGCATTACACGATGGCTGTGCTTTCAAACTTCTCCTCCGCTTGTGAGCGCCGTATGTACAACGGCGTAAGACTACCGTCGAACTGACCGCTACTAAAACGCTTGCGTATTAACTCTACTGCCCCGTCGAAGTAGTCCACGGCGCTATCCGCCCGCCCTGCATGAGAGACCCGCTCGTCATCGTAACTGACGAGGCAAGGGGCAACTCCGTTAGCGTAATCGGCGAAGTAGTAGCCGTTACCCGCGTCGACAATTGCGCTTCTGCGCGCGCCACATTTGCTGGATACAGAGATAGCCTCCAAGCAGTTTACGCCGATCACAGGCAATTCTACGGCCGTACAGTAGCCCTTGACCGTTGACACGCCTATGCGAATGCCCGTAAAACTACCTGGACCTATCGCACATGCGTATGCAGACAAATCAGCAAATTTTACGTTTGCCTTGTGTAACGCTTCCGTCACTTTGTCACACAACATCTCGCTGTGATGCACACCGACAGCCTTTGCTGTTACGTCAGTTATTTTATTGTCCTCCACTACTGCAACTACCAAATCGGGCGTAGTGGTATCAATGTACAGTATTTTCATTTTTGTCATTTAACAGTTATTTTTCGCCTGTTTTCGTCCAGCTTATCGATGGTAACGGAAATGCAGTTTCTCGGGAGCAAAGGCTTGATATTCTCACTCCACTCTATTGCAGAAACGGCGTGCAAGTCGTAGAAAAATTCGTCCAGCCCAAGTATCGCCACTTCTTCACTGTCCTCAATGCGGTAAAAGTCAAAGTGATTGAGTGTGAGACGTCCGTCGTAACTGTTGTGTAGCGCAAAGGTCGGGCTGGTGACAACATCGTCTACGTTGAGCCCCCTTGCAAGCCCCTTGACAAAATGCGTCTTGCCTGCGCCAAGATCACCGTGCAGCAAAAGCACTTCCCCGCCGCTAAAGCTTGCAGCAAGCTGCTCGGCGTAACTTTCCGTCTCCGCCACACTATTGGAAATAAATTCACGCTGTTCCATACGACAATATTGTACACCAAAATATAAAGATAATCAAGTGTGTAGCATTAAAGCTTTGTTGCAAATATTTAGTGTATTGCTCATTCAATCTAGCAATCACACTAGCAATCACGAAAAACACCTTACCGCAGTTTCGGTAAGGTGTTTCTATTTACTTTATTGTTATTTTTTCCTGTTTATCAACGGTATCTACTTGCTATTCATCCTGCGGTTCTTCCTCTGACGTACTTGCAACGGCTACCGATGATTTTTTGCGGGCGCCAAATTCCCAGTGCATAATGCGGGACAGTGGCTTGTAGATAAAGTATGTCAGTAGACATGTCAGCACGGTCTTAATTACGTTGAACAGAAGTGTCCACCACAGCATTGGCATCATTGCTTCAATATCCTTAATACCGAACATTGGCAACAGCATGTACTGGTTACAGAACCACATTGCGATACAAAATGCTACACTGCTTACAATCAAAGATATTACCGCACCAAGTCTACCGCGACGGATAAGGTAAATCAAGCCTGCAATACCGGCGTAAAGAGTACCGCTGATAAAGTTTGACAGGTCGCCTACAAAGCCCGTGCTAGTGCCTCTCAAAAGCAGGCAAACACCGATTTTTGCTGCATTTATAACAATGCCTGTTATCGGTCCAAACATAAATGAGCCAAGTAATGTGGGCACATCTGATATGTTAAGTTTCAAATGCGGTACAGCCGGCAACAGGGGGAACTCAATGTACAGCAATACCACTGCAAGTGCTGTCAACATGCTAACTTTTGTAAGATATGTAAGAGACTTGAATGTAACCTCTTGCGCATTTTCGCCCTTTACACTAAACTTACTACGCTTTTTGCCAACGATAAAGTAGATTGCTACACCAATTCCTATTGCAGCCAATACAACCGCAGCAGAAACAATCCATTCAATAGCAATTGTGCTCAGTGCCATCAGATTTAACATAATATTTTACCTCCGTTTATTTAAACAAATGTTCTTTGAAACGAAAAGCCCCTGGGCATGACCCAAGGGCGTAAAATATCCTGAAATTAAGATACTTCAATTCTTTTCTCATCCGGACTATACCGTCGGCTCGGGAATTTCACCCGATCGGCGCAACAAGTTTTTATGTTGCGTTCATAGGCTTTAACTATCGGTGTGGATTTGCACCACGCCCCAAAGAATTTATTTATTTGTGATTTAATTATACTACTGCTTTGTGATACTTGCAACTGTTTTGTATCAATATTTGGAAAGATTATTTGCTAGTTCGTACAAAGCTACGTTTAGCCCCTTGGTTTTAGCAAGGGCTTCCACTATGTCTTCGTCGAAGATGGCGTCGTTGTGGACACCGATTGCGCGATTGGTAAGCCCATTCGCAAGGCACTGTACAGCGTGCGCACCCATGCGTATGCCTAGCAATCTGTCCTGCACGGTTGCGTCTCCGCTACGTTGCAGGTGTCCAAGCACCATCGAACGGATGTTAATTTTCGGCATGCGAGTCAGGATATCCTCCATGATATAGTCGGCTTCCTTGCCCTTTACAAGCTCGCCACGGCTGCGAATACCCTCCGCAACAAGAATGATATTGTCCAGCTTGCCCTTCTTGGCGTTGGCCTTTAGACGAGCAACAAGAGCTTCGGCATCGTAGCTGACTTCAGGCGTTAACACAGCCTCTGCACCGCACACAAGCCCTGCGTACACTGCAATATCTCCGCAACGGTTACCCATAACTTCCACAACGCAAGTGCGGTCGTTACAGCTCATTGTATCCCTCAAATCCTTTACAGCATTTGCAACAATTGTTACCGCTGTGTCGAAGCCAAGGGTGTAATCTGTGTATGCAAGGTCGTTGTCGATGGTTCCGGGGATACCTATCGTCTTTATTCCGTACTGCGTGGACAAGGTTTTTGCACCTGCAAAGCTACCGTCGCCACCAATTACTACAAGCCCCTCAATGCCGTGCTTGTTTAGTGTTGCAACGGCACGTTGTTGCCCTTCCACCGTTTTCATTTCCAAGCAACGGGCAGTGCCAAGCACTGTACCGCCACGGTGAGCAATGCCTTCCACGCTCTTTGCCGTGAGCTTGATGATGTCATCATTCATAAGGCCTTTGTAGCCGTTACGTATGCCGTAAACCTCAAAGCCATGTTGTAAACCGTATCTGACTGTAGCGTAAATTGCGGCATTCATGCCTTGAGAGTCGCCACCGCTTGTCAAAACACCGATTCTTTTCATAAAGTAATTCTCCTAATTTTCATATTGCTTGTTTTTGCTAAATTCCACGTCGGAATCGCGACGGAAAAACTTGCGTACCGTTGTTGCTCTCCCCACGGGCTTGCGCAGACGCTTGTTGTAGGTAAGACCAAGCTTGTCATAAAGCTCAAGGCGGCGAGTAACACGCTTGAAAAAGCCCTTTTTGCGCGATCCCCATGCCACTTCGGAAAGCGCGTCCAGTCGGGGTAGCAATTGGAAAAACAACCTGTCAGGGCAGGAAACGTATTCCGTCCAAAGCGTACCCTCCACGCCCAAAACATTTTTGCGGGCATGTTTAGCCACACCCCTGTACGGGTTGAACTTGAGCGTTTTTCTTAACGGAGTCAGCGCGTATGGGTAATCGAAATACAATCTAAAGCAGGGGGAAAGAATAACCTTTCTGCCGCGCTTGGTTTGCTTGATTGCCTTTTTGCGCTTAAACGGCGTCCAAACCTGGCTAACGATATCTAAATCGGTGGCTTGCTTTACGCCGTCGTTCCAGCAGATAACCTTTTTGCCCTTGGCTTCAAGGTGCTTGCGGAACACCTCCACCATGTGCGCTTGCAGCTCATCGTAGCTGTTCAGCTTCAACTCCGCCATACGCTCTCGGCACAGCTTGCAGTTGCACCATCTATCCTTGGGAACCTCGTCGCCACCCAAGTGAATGTACTCGGACGGGAACATCTCCGCTATTTCGTCCAAAATGTTTTTTACAAACTCGTAGCTTTCGTCATTGCCCGCGCACAAAATGTCTTTGGAAATGCCCCAGCTCTTTCTAACCTCGGATACCTGGTGTGTACAGCTGTATTCGGGGTAAGCCGCCAATGCAGCTACAAAGTGTCCCGGCAAATCCACCTCGGGGATAATCTCGATATTGCGCTCAGCAGCGTAGCTTACAAGCTCGGCAATGTCGTTTTTAGTGAGGAAACCTCCGTGTGGCTCGTCGTCAACGTAGCGTTTGCCGTCCTTTACCACTTCCGAGCCTTGGCGTACGCTTCCTATCTCCGTTAAAAGGGGATATTTGTCTATCTGAACGCGGAAGCCTTGATCGTCCGTCAGGTGCAAATGCAGCTTGTTGAGCTTCACCTGCGACATAAGCTCGACAATTTGTTTCAAAGTGTCCACACCGTAAAAATGGCGACAAATGTCCACCATTAGTCCGCGGTGATAAAACCTCGGCTTATCCTCGATGTAGCAGTTTGCGCAGGTAATTTCTTCCTGCTTTGTATCCAGGTTGAACACCTGTCTCAGCGTTTCCACGGCGTAAAAACAGCCCTCTACAGTGGACGCATTTACTGTTACTACACCTTGGGAAATCATTAGTATATATCCCTCGGGGTCCGTCTTGTCGCTGTTGGCAAATATTATTTGCGCTTCTTCTATTACATCGGTAAACTGTAAAAATTTGCCGCAGCTTTCGTACACCAAATCTGCAAGACGTTCCGCCTGCGTTAAAAATGCGCTGTCGCAAAAAATCTTGGAGTTTTCCGCTATACTGAAGCTGCCCGACAGTTTTTCGGTTTTGTAAGGGTTTGGTAAAATATTCATATCGTCACTCGGGTATTCCGCCCAAAACGGCGCAATTAGCATTATATATTATTATTTTAACACAATGTTTATATAAATACAAGTTTATGAACTGTTTTTGTATTGTACCGCACAAAAAAGGCCCCTTTGTACGAGGAGCCTCTTGTAATTTTATTCCATTTTGGACATACACACAGCAAGTCAACTTCACTCAGTTAGTTGTTTTGCGGGGGAAGTGACAGTGTGGCTTCTCCACCGCTTCAAGCCTATCACTGCGAACAGCACTCCTAATGCCACAGCAACAGCAAGCGCCGTCCAGCCTAGCAAGGGCAATGCGGATACACCTGCCGAGCGCGCGTAGTTCCACATGGTTACAACCTTTTTGTTGTTCGCGCCAAAGTCCTGCATGATACCAAACGAATTGAGATCGCGGTTGACGCTACCCTCTTTGATTACAAACGGATAACGCCAGTTACTGTCGTCCATTTCGTCAAAGTCATCATCGTCGCCGCCGAAAAAGTAATGTTCAAATTCTTCCCAGCTGTCGAAGTCGAATTCGGTAACGGCCTTACCGTCCTTGTCCAGGCGCTCCCAGTAGTCGCAATTTACAGTGTAGCCTTCCGCAAGCACCGCGCGCGCGTCACTGTCAGTGCGAACCAGGTCGCGGTCAACCGCCGATGTGTAGCCGATTTCCAGCATGTTTTCCGCTGCAATCTCAGCTTTATTGAGGAAGTTAATGAAGATTTTTATAGCTTCCATATGGTCGGGGTTGTATGTTTTGGGCACAACCCAACCGTCAAACCAGATGTTACCTGCGCCGTTAGGAACGTAGTACGCAAGCTCGTAATCGTCCAGTTCGTCGCTCCAGCTTTCCTCCACGGCGTACAGCGCGTCACCACTCCAAGCAAGGTCGACAATGGCGTTACCCTGCAAAAGGTCATCCTTGCCGAAGTCCACTTCGTAACCGAAAAGCTGACTTTTCTGCTCGGTGAGCACCTTTCTGCACAGCTCCAGCAGTTGGTCGTCCACAGCATTTATAAGTTGTCCTATGGGCAAGCTTGTGTACAAATCTCCGTTTTCGTTTCGCAACCCATCAAGACGGCCGCTTTCCTTCAAGTAGAATATTGTTGCCGCGTAGCTGTCGCGGATACTGTCTTTCATCAGTATGTTGCCGGTAAGCCCGGGGGACAGGATATCGTCTTCGCCGTTGTCGTTAAACAAAATGCCCCAGTTGGCTTTGTTCATGATTTCCTTGTCGTAGATATCCAAGTCCATGAAAGCGTACTTGTTGTACAAAATACCCAGCGTGCCGTACATATAGGGCACAAAGTAATCAATCATGCTTACTGTTTCGCCCGTTTCTTCTATAACCAGCTTGCCAAACGTATCCTCGTCGGACACCTTTTCGATGATGCCCCATTCGATGTTGCCGCTGTCCACTACCACACCGTTGTCGTCGCAATCGCCGCCGTTGAAAAACTCCTCGAATTGCTCGTCGGACATGCTCAGCCCCTTGCGGTACTCCGACTTTTTGAAATAGTTCAACGGCACAAGCATATTGCTTTCGATAAGCTTTTGTATTGCGTACTCGCTCGGGCACACCACGTCGACGTTGCTGTCGCCCTGCATAAGGCGCGTCAGCATGGTTTCGTTGGTGTCGAAGGTGACGTAGGTAATTTCAATATCTTTACCGGTTAAATCTTTGTAGTAACTTTTAAAATCGGTAAGCTTGGTGTCGTAGATGTAGTCCGCCCAGTTGTATATTACAAGCTGGTCTGTTTCGCCGTTTTTTCCACACGCAGCAACGGTAAATATAACCGTCAACAGAAGCACAACGCATGAAAGGATTGATACTACTCTTTTCATCTTTTTGCCTCCTTTGCGGTAGCGCCGTTACGCTTGATGTTGACAAGCAACAATAGCGTAAACATAACCACGAAAAAGATAGAAAACACAGCAAACCAGAAAGGCTCCAAGCTCTTTACACGCGCGTCCTCGTAGATGTAGGTGGACAGCGTTTCGATACCGGTGTCGCCCTTGTTAAATTGCGTGATGATGAAGTCGTCCAGCGACAGCGTAAACGCCATTGCAAAGCCGGACACAATCCCCGGCATGATGTAGGGGAACACCACCTTGAACATTGCCGTCACGGGGTTTGCACCAAGGTCCAGCGCCGCTTCGTACATGTTGGGGTCCATACGCTGAAGTCTCGGCAAAATTGACAGCACAACATAAGGTGTACAAAATGCAACGTGGGAAATTATCAGGCGCGTCATACCCTGCGGGAAAATGAAGCTAAACGCCGCAAAGAACACCATCAGCGACACCGCCATGACAATTTCGCTGTTAATCATGGGCAGTTGATTGACGGTAAGCGTAATTTTCTTCCAGCGTTTACCCAGGGCATAGATACCGATTGTGGAGAAAGCCCCCAGTACTGTGGAAATTACACTTGCGGACAGCGCTAGGATTGCTGTATATTTCAAGGCGTTCAAAAGCCCTGCCGACTGTTCGCTGTCAAACAGCGCAGCGTACGAATGGAAATTGAAGCCGCCCTTGAAGCTAAAATAGCTGTTGCCCGAAAAACTGAAAATGATAATTAGCAAAATGGGCAAATACAACAGCGCCAGCACCAACCCAAGATACCCGTCGGCGCAAATGCGGGAGATAAGATTTTTCTTTTTCATAGTACACTACTTACCTCCTCGTCCTTACTTGTTAGGTTGACAACGACGTTAGCAACTACAACCAGCACCAGCATAACAAGGCTCATCACACTACCCACGCCGAAGCTGTTGGTAGTTTTGCTAAAGTGCATGTTGATTGCGTCGCCGAACAGGAAAATTTTGCTACTTGACAAAATTTCCGAAATTGCAAAGGTTGATATTGCGGGAATAAACGTCATTGTGATACCGCTGATAATTCCGGAAAGCGACAGCGGCAAAACAGTCTTCAAAAACACCGTAAGTTTGTCTGCGCCAAGGTCCTCTGCAGCCTCTATGTAGCTGTGGTCGATGGACACAAGCGTTGTGTGCAGAGGCAGTATCATATAGGGCAGGTAGTTGTACACCATGCCGAACAGCACCGTTCCCATGCCCAGCTTTACGTTCAACGCCATAAATATAGCCTTGGTGGAAAGCGTACGGATAAGGAAGTTAACCCACATGGGCAGTATGAACAGCAACACAAGCACACGGCTGCTCGCGTGATACTTGGCAAGCAGGTACGCACACGGATAGCCTATCACAAGGCAAATAAGCGTTGTAACTGCGCCGATTATTAACGAATTACCAAGCACCGTCAAGCCACCGCCTGCATCGCTGAAGAACTCTACAAAGTGCTCAAATGTCAGGCTTTGTCCGTCGTCGGTTAAAAAGGCGTTTACAAGGATAATCACCAACGGCACCACCACGAACAGTAGCAAAAAAATCATGTACGGGTAAGCAAATGCCCTGCGGTTAAAGCGAAAGTTAATCTTTTTCAACATCTTTCACCTCGTCGATAATTATCTTGTCGGGGGCAATCTTGATGCCTACGCGGTCGCCGATGGACCACTCGTAGTCGTTATCTACAAAAAAGTCGTAGTAGCTGTCGGTACGCACAATGTATTGCCAATAGCTTCCCTTGTAAATGGATGAGATTATCGTTGCGCCGATTGTACCGTCGTCCTCGTCGTCGGTAAGCTCCACGTCGTCGAAGTCCACCTGAATATGCACCTTGGTGCCCTCGGGTAGCGATGTGTTGCATTCAAAACGTCCATCGCAGAACTCAACAACATTTTCTTCGTAAATTTCGCCATCAATTTCGTTGATAAGACGGCTCTTGTGCATGATGTGGAAGTCAAAGGGCTTGATGTACAGCCCGATTTTGTCCCCTGCCTTTACCTCTACATTGTCGTGAATGATAATTTCGTTACGCTCGTCGCCATACGTCAACGCCGTCACCTGGTAGTGATCGCCTTTGAACACGCAGGTCAACACGTCCGCCTCAATTAGGCAATTTTTGTCCTTTACGTCAACGATATGTATATCTTCGGGGCGGATAATTACGTCGATAGGCTCGTCGTACTTAAAGCCACTGTCCACACACTCGAATTTGTGTCCGGAAATATCCACGCAAAAGTCCTTCACCATGGTACCTGACAGAATGTTCGATTCCCCGATAAAGTCGGCTACAAAGGCGTTTGCCGGCTCGTCGTACACCTTGGTAGGTGTGCCGATTTGCTGAATTTCGCCGTTTTTCATTACCACAATAGTATCGGACATGGTTAGCGCCTCTTCCTGGTCGTGAGTAACGTACACGAAAGTAATGCCAAGCTGCTTGTGCATTTGCATGAGCTCCAGCTGCATGTCCTTGCGCATCTTGAGGTCCAATGCGCCCAGCGGCTCGTCCAGTAACAACACCTGCGGTTCGTTAACAAGTGCGCGCGCAATGGCAACGCGTTGTTGCTGTCCGCCGGAAAGGGAGTTGACAGCGCGGTGACCGTAGTCCTCAAGGTCCACCATTTTGAGGGCGTTGTTCACCTTTTCGGCAATTTCCGCCTTGGTCAGATGGCGCATTTTTTGCACTGTGTTGCCCTTTTTGTCCACGGTAGGCTCCCCGTCGGGTACTGTTTTCATTTTAAGTCCAAATGCGATGTTTCCAAACACATTCAAATGCGGAAACAGCGCGTACTTTTGGAAAACTGTGTTGATGTTGCGCTTGTGCGGAGGCAAGGTTGTGATGTCTTCACCGTTGAAGAGAATGGTTCCGCTTGTGGGCTGTTCAAAGCCTGCAATCATCCTTAGCGTTGTAGTTTTTCCGCAGCCGGACGGTCCCAAAAGTGTAACAAACTCGCCACGTTTGATGGTGAGCGACACATTTTTTACAACGGGCTTGTCGCCGTAAGATTTATTTACGTTTTTAATTTCAATAATTCTGTCGTCCATGGTTGCCTCCTAAAAGTTTGATGGGGTAGTTACCCACAAAACCGTACTTTCGCCTTTGTTAGTATTTTTGATTGTGTGCTGACGCGTGCCGTTGATGGAAAACGATTCGCCTGCCTTAAGCTTGTAACGGTCGGCACCTGCTACAATCTCCACTTCGCCCGTTAGCACGTAGCCGAACTCTTCCCCCTCAAACGGGTAGCGCTCCTCCGAGCTTGCCCCCTTTGGCAACGTGAGAATGATCGGTTCCATTTCCTTTATTTGCGAATTGGGTATTAGCCAAGTGCTACTGCCACTGCCGTTTTTCGACGTGAAATAATCGGCTTGCGTGTACACTACCTGCTCGAACTTCGGCTCGGTAAAAAATTCCTGCAAGCTTACACCAAGAATATTCAATATGTCCTGTAGCGTTGCAATGGATGGGGAACACAGGTCGTTCTCCAATTGAGAGATGTAACCCTTGGTTAACTCTGTACGCTGAGCAAGCTCCTCCTGCGTAAGATCCAGCTGCAATCGGTATTGCTTTATTTTTCTGCCTATTTCTACCATATTTCCCCCTTAGACAAAATTCGAGTTTTTCACAAAAAAATAGCCCAACGACAAACACATTTTTTATACAATAAAGAATTTGTTTGCCTTGGGCAACGGTACAAGTATAGAATATATATTAAGTAATGTCAAACGATTTAATTACTTTTACTAAACTTTTTTTATTTTTACTAAACTTTTTGTTCAATCGCTTGGGTACCAACCCGAACACCCTCACTGCTACAGTACAAGGGCGCCTACGCTGCGCATGCGAAGCGGATACACGCGGTTGCCGTAGATTTCCGTTACTTTAGCAACGAAATCATTTGCGTACTCGGTTGGAACAACGCAAAGTACCGTCCCTGCAAAGCCACCGCCGTGAACTCTCACGCCACAGGGGCAAAGTTTACGCGCAGTTTTTACAATGTCGGCTATTGCAGTGTCGTATTCGTCCACAGCGCAATTTTGCAGCTGCGTAAGGCTACTGTCGCCGGAGCTGTTGACTAGCTCCACTACCTTGGCAGTGTCTCCCCTGCTCAACGCCAACTGAACCTCGTCCACACGGTGATTTTCTTCAAAGAAATGCTTGGCGCGCAATGCAGGACGTAGCCCCAGTGCATGTACAACCTCGTCGTATTTGCTGTAAAACAGTTCTTCGTCCACTTCGACAAGCCGTTGCTTGTGGAAGAATGCTGCTACTGCTTTCATTTCGGCAGGAATTGTCGCATAAAGTGGCGAAAGGTTACCGTGACTTGTTCCCGTGTTGATAAGTACAAGCTGAATTTTGCTGAAATCTGCCTGCAAGCGAGTGTAATGCAGCTCGTCGGCAAAGTCCAACGCCACCGCACCTCCAACAACTACCACGCTTTGATCAAGCAGTCCACATGGCTTGTCGAAGTACTCGTTTTCGGCGAATTGCCCCGCTTTGGCAATTTGTTCTGCAGGTATCTGCCCGTTATTGAAAAGTTCGTTCAATATTGTGGCAATTACCGTCTCAAAAGCCGCACTACTGGACACCCCCGCACCTGCAGGTATGGTTGAGTCGGTGTAGGCGTCAAAGCCGCCCACTTTGTACCCCTGCCCCTTGAGATAAGCGACAACCCCCTTGCACAGGCTAGCGCTACCGCTGGTTTTCTCCAGGTCGTGAATACTGAAGCGGACAGGACGACGGTCCTTGCCTTGAATGTTGATAATATCCGTGCCATTGGGGAGGAATGCTGCAACGATATCAAGACTGATGGTACACGCCAGTACACGCCCACCGTTGTGGTCGGTGTGATTACCCACAAATTCCACCCGTCCGCTTGCGGAACACAGATAGGCTGATGTACATGAATACAGCTGTTTGAATTGAGTTAAAAGTGCCTTGTAGCGATCCAGTTCCTTTACGTTCTTCCGTCCGTACAAACTGTCGAGATAAGGTAAAATCTCTGTTGCATTGCTAAACTTTCGCATAACTTACCTTGTTGTGAAAAAACTGGTATTATAATACCACATTATTTCATAAAAGACAAGATTTTAATGGACAGTCCATCAGTCTGCCACGCATACACCTCCCCTTACACTGAGTAGCTTATTTACAGTCATAACAAAAGAACCAAGTCGAAATGACTTGGTTCTTTGTTGTTAAATTAAACTTTTAACAGTTTAGTTATTTATTTGTGACTTACAAAATCTTAGTCAGCGGAGGGCATAAGACGCATAGCCCACTCACCGGAAACGTCAAGGTTGTCTTGATTCATCTTGGACCAAGTAGCGCCACCGATACTGGTGTACGTACCTTGTGAGTTCAAGTAGTACTTGTTTTCATTAATTTCCATATAAGGAATTCTCAACGTCGTATCCATCTTAAACACACCATTTGCAGGAGTTTCAGTCGTAAGCTTTGCATTTACGTACGTACCGCTCAAAATGATTGTAACGTAAGTCTTGGTGCCGGAGCTGTTCATGAAATAAATATAGAAACCGTCGCCAGACTTCTCGATAAAGCAATCAACACCGTTGTCTTTAACCTTAACCGTGTTTAGATAATACTCTTGCGATTGCGTAGCGCCGTTGAAGTACAGAGTTTCAGATCCCTTGTAAACTGCAAGTTTGTAAGCTGTGCCTTCAACGGGATTAGCCTCGAATTGGCCTCTGATCTTAGCAAGTTCGTCACTATCTACTACTATTCCGCCGTATTGGTTGAAGTCTTCGTCGCCAACAAGTCTTGCAACAAATTGCGTGCTGTCGATGTTAGCAGAGTTAGAGCCTGTGAGATAATACGAGCTTGTTGCAGAAATTGTCGTATATCCGGGACGAGAACCAAGATAGAAATCATTTTCGCCAAGGTCACCGCAAACGATGGTTGCTTTCAGTGAGTTGTTCATAGATGTATCAACAGAAAATACGGTTGTGGGTTCTTCCGTGATACTGCAGTCGCCGTAAGGAGTTGCCTTACCGGTGGAGCTTGTTCCTGCTCTACCTGTGAATGTCAAATACTTCTTTGTTGCGCCGTCCATGAAGGAGATGTAGAAACCACCCTCAGCTGCTTCCAACTTAACTTTAACAGATGCAGAACGCTCTTTATTCAGTCCAAAATAGTTACCGCTCATTTTACCCGTGAAATAATACACGTAGTTTACGTCACCAAAGTACACACTAAGGTTGTATTCCGTGCCCATAGCAGGGCTGGCAATTGTTGCGGGCAAATAATGTTGAAGCAATTCGTTGTCGCCACCAAGACGGGTAACCGTGCGGTTGAAGCTTACTGTGTAGGTTGCGTTTTCGTCGCCGTTGTAACCCTTGTATGCTTCACCCTTGTCGTCTACCAATGTTCCCTTAAGTGTGTAGGAAATACTATCAGTCAAAGTTGCAGGATCGGGTACGTTAACTGTGTAGTTGCCGTTAGAATCCTTGTCAGCGCTTACTGTAACTTTGTCTGTACCTTCGATTGTCCATTTAATAGCGCACTTGATAGGCTCTTTGTCAGCATTGATACCGGTAATTTCGCCAAGTACTTTATAGCTCTCGGCTTTCTCAGCTGCATCCTCTCTGTACTGGTTGAACAAGTTGGAGCGCAATATTTTGAGTTCATTGTCGGAGAGAGCGCCATTACCATTGCACGCAGCAAACACAGTAAGCATACTGATTGCCACTAGCACAAGACAGCATATTAATGCAATTTTCTTTTTCATTTTTGTCTCCTTTTAAATTATTTTATAAGTATCACTTATACGCGAATGGTTTGCCACTCGCAAAACAACGCAAAACGCTGTTTACAGTCATTACATATCACATTAGCCGACAAATGTGAAATTTGCAAGGCTGAATACATTGATTTGATAGGGGCTGTTGCCGTACTTATCGTCGTCATCTGTGCTGTAATAGCCTACTACACCCTTTACGTTAAAGGTCTTGCCTTCAAAGAATCCTTTCAAAACAACGCCTGAGGGCAAATCGGAACCGTCCGAAATGAACTGAGAGGGAACAATGCCGTTAGGATCCGTCAAGACGCCTGTACGGATAACAATTTCCCTGCCGGAGCCTTCCTGTGTGCAAGTGATAGACATTGCACCACGGGATGAACTAGCCGGATTGGTTGTTGTAAAAATGGACTTAACCTTCAAGTTGGTCATGTAAATAGATGTCGCTTGTGCAAATGCAGCGTAATCCTTGGTAACTACCTGGTCCTCATGCTGGTCATCGCCAATGATAGTTACCTGTATTTGTTTGTAGAAATCGTCCACTGATACTTCTTCCCAACGTGGGTCACGAGTTTCGTTATCCACTATTTTGGTGTTGTTGGGATCGTCGGGATGCAGTTCACGATAAGCGAGACCGGACACTTGATAAGATCCGCTAAACAGAGTTACGTTACCTACTACACGAACATGGTTACCAACCAACAGGGCGTCTCTCAACGCGCCGTTTTTGGTAAAGCCGTAGTAACAATACATACCAAAGCTGATTCCACTTATTTCGTCGTATTCCTCAACGTAAACACCGTTGTTGTTATCCAACACTACATAGCCTTCAAATGCAACCTTTTTGCCGTTGTAGTCCTCAATGTTACTGCGCAACTCCTTGAGTGTGAGTGGGATAGCATCACCGTAATAAAAGGTTTCGTCAGGCACGCTGTCATCGTGAACACGGTAGTTAAGCGCTTGCGCTTGTCTTAGTGCTTTACCGCAAATTTCACCGTAGCAGTTACCTTCGGAATTGGATGCTCTACCCAAGCCTTCCTGCAACAGCTCCAGGTTGAGGTTGCGGTACTCACCACCACTAGCAGGCTTGTACCAAACCCAAACTGTGTAACGAGTACTTGTGGAGTCCTTGTTCCAATTGTCGTTGTCTGATTCCAAAATTATTTCTGAAGCACTGGAAAGCTTTTCCTTGGTAAAGTTGGATGCAACCTTGCCGTAGGGCTCAACCTGACCGGTTGATTCGGGAGTGTTTACAGCAAGATATCTTGCTTTCAACAAACCTACGTCAACAACTGAACTGGGAACGGTAAAGTGAGTTGTATCGCCGTCAATGTAATTCTTGACGGTTGCCTTTGTCCAGTTTCTGCCGGAGTTTTCGTTAAATGTCAGTTCGGAAACATAGTCCACGAAGTCGGCATTGGCAGTTTCGTCGTAGATACAAACGCCATTGTGCCAAGTGTGACTACCGGTTATGTCGCACTTTTTTTCATTGCAAAGCTTGCATACGCCGTCTTTATCAAACTCATGCTCACATTCCTTGTTGCATGCAATCAAGCAGCTGTAAGACACTGCAAAAATCATGACAAGAACCAGCATCAAGCATAAAACTTTAATGGTTTTTTTCATAATTTACCATCCTTATTATTATTTGTGTTTTGCCACGGCAGTTAACTGCCGTGGCGATATTGTTGTTTACAAATTATTAAGCAGCTGCATTACCGTATTCGCACTCGTTGATGGCATTAACAAATGCTGTTCTGATAATTGCGTCAACATCGGTGCCCTTGTTACTGATACAAGCAACTAACAAACGTCCTACTTGGTCACGAGCGGTAGAAGAACCGGGGAATGCGGGGGAAGTGAAGAAGCTCTTGTAATTGCGACCGTCTTCAGCCATGCCCAAGCAAACCTTTTGAGACAGATAGGAAATTCTGTCGCCACCGTTTGCGTTTTTCATATTTTGAATGTACAGCTTTACAGCAGGAATAGTATCTATAAGCTTTTCGTCAGACAAAGACTTGATAGGAGGTACGTATCCGCCGATGTTGGTAAATTCATATTGGAATCCGTGGTTGGTAAGCAAGAACTTCAAGAACAGCCAGCTTGCCACAACTTCTTGCGGATTTTCTCTGTTAAACAGACATACGTTGGGACCTTGCGAAATTGCTACGGCATTGTTGGGATCCATTTGCGGAATGGTTGTAATACCAACGTCAAATGGGTACTTACCTGTATTTGAGTCCTTGTCGGGGCGCTGGTTACCCGCACCTGCCGACGAACCAATTGTCATGTAACTTCTGGTTTTAGCATTTTTGCCCGTGAACAAAGCGCTTGTGTATCCGCTGTCAGAGCCTGTATTGTACAGCGTGCCTGTTGTGAAGTAACCTGCTTGATACCATTCACGAAGCTTCTTCATCAGATTTTGCGCTTCGGGAGTGTTAAATTGGTAGTGATTACCGTCTAGTGAAGTATAGGGATATCCTGCTTGTTCCATAAGGGTAATGAACCAGTTGGATTCACTGTCATATCCGAAAGGTGTGCAGGTGGGATCCAATTGCTTAAGTCTTGCGCAAACATATTCCATACTGGTGTGCTCTGCATCCAATCCTGTCTGACCGTTAGTTGGGAACCAGTGATCGGGAAGTTCAAGACCCCATTCGCTGAACTTGTCTTTGTTGTAGAACAGCACTTCAGTGGACTTAGCAAAGGGAAGGGTGTACATCTTGCCGTCTTCAAATTGCTTACCTTCGTTCCAGAATGTCTCGTAGAAGTCTGCCTTTTGTTCTGCCGTAAAGCCCAGTCTTTCCTTGCTGCCGTCAGCTCTTGTAATCTCGATGTCGCTGTCAATCAAGCTGTCAAGAGTAACAACCTTACCAAATTGATTGTATAAAGCAACGTGGTCGGGATAGCAATACGCCATATTTGGGTAATCGCTACCGGTCAATTCGGTTTTGATTTTGTTACGAACATCGTCGTATTTACCTTCGGCGCTGTGCTCAATGGTGATGTTGGGATACAGCTTGTTGAACTCTGCTACGTAGTAGTCCAAAGTCGTTCTGTATTCCTGACCCATGATGTGGTAGAACTTGACTGTGACTTTGCTTCCGTCATATCCGCCTTCGGGAATTTCGAAATCGCCAAGATTATTGTTGCAACCCGCAAATACTACAATCAAAGACGTAGCCAAAGCAAGCGCAAGTATAAGCGCAATTAGTTTCTTCATAGTTTTCCTCCAATATTTTTGCTAAAAATTAGCTATTTTACACGCCAAGACAACATTTAATTGTTGCCTCGGCAATTTGTAACGATTTACAAGTGTTTGTCATTCAGTGTTAACCCTTCAATCCACTGCGGCTGACACCCTTCATGATGTACTTGCGCAGGAATATGAACACAAGGAACAGCGGGAAAGACACCATCGCAACCGCCGCCATCTGCACGGGATAGTTGACTTGGTCGGTCAACGGAGTACCGTTGGCATCGTAAACGTAGAACGTCGCTCCTCTCAGACCGTTTGTGATAAGCTTGTGTGCGTCGTCGTTGGCAACCAAGCGCGGCCAAATGTAGCTGTTCCACGAACCCATCATTTTGAGTATCGTAATGGAAATGATTGTGGGCAATGCCAGGGGAATCATAACCTTCCACAAATATTTCAAGTCGCTTGTTCCGTCTACCTTTGCAGCGTAGTACAGCTCGTCGGGAATTTGTTTGAAGTTTTGACGAAGCAGGTAAACATAAAACACGCTAACCAAAAACGGTACGATAAGCGCAGTGTAAGTTCCACCCCACTTCAAATATTGTGTAACGGTTCCGTAGTTGGTAATTGTGAACAATTCGCCCGGGATCATCATTGTTGCAAGTAAGCCTGCAAACAGTGCGTTTTTACCGCGGAACTCCAACCTTGCGAAAGCGAATGCAGCAAGCACTGTGATAATGAGCGACAATATCGTTGAAACAATACCTACGAACACTGTATTTACAAACAACGTGCCGAGATTTGCCGTGTCAAACGCTTGTGCGTAGTTGCTCCACAAAATTTCGTGAGGGAAGAATGTTGGCGGATTTTGTTGATATTCGCTCCAACTCTTCAACGACGAAATAATCATCCAGTAGAATGGGAACAGTACGCTTATTGCAATAGCAACAAGAAATACGTATGTCAAAATTTTCACACAAATCTTGACGACCTTTTGAACCTTTTTTACACGTTCAATGTTGCGTTCCTTCATTACGCCCTTGCCAAGAGCCTCAGCATCACCCAATGACACTGTGGTAAGTGCAGGCTCCGACACCATTTCCGTAGCCATTTCGTCCATAGGCGTAGATTCCGTATTATTGACAACGGATGCCGTTTCGGCAAGTGTTTGTTCGAGATTTTCAAGTACGTCTACAACCGGAGTTGCGTTTTCAATTTTTTTCTTAGCCATTGTTTTCGCCCTCCTCTTAGTAGTGAACTTTCTTTTTGCTGACGTACATATTCAGCATTGTTACAGCAAATATAATTGCAAACAAGATTAGCGCCGCGGCGCTTGCCTTGCCTTCATGCGCATTTGAGTCCATGATGTTACGGTTGATAAAACCAACCATAGTGTCCATTTGATACCAGTTGTCGGCAGGTCCCATTTTGTCGCCAAATACACCTACGATACTGCTGTATTCCTTGAAGCCGCCGATAAAACCGGTGATTACAACGTATGCAAGCATAGGGCTGAGCATTGGAACTGTAATGCGGAAGAAGGTACGTGTACGGCTTGTTCCGTCTACCTTGGCTGCGTCGTAGTACTGCTTGTTGACGCTTTGCAGTCCTCCAAGCAGTATCAGTATCTTGAATGGCAACGCATTCCACACTATGTACACTACCATGACGAACATGTTTGCGCTCCAGCTAGAGCCTTCGTTTACCCAGTTGATTGCTTTTCCGCCGAATAACTCGATAACATTGTTGATAATACCTGACGTTGTAATAATCGGGTTTTCCGTAGTAAGACCAACGCCGACCATACTGAACATTGTGGAGAATACAAGTCCAATTGCGATTGTGTTGGTAACGTAAGGCAGGAAATAGATTGTTTGAAGCAATCTATTAAATGCCTTGATTGAGTTCAAACACACTGCAATTAGCAACGCTAAAAATGTTGATATGGGAACGGTAATTACCGTCAAGAGTAACGTGTTCTTCAAGCCCGTCATGAAGCCCTGATACCCAAGAACCATCTTGAAGTTATCTATACCAAAGCCCTTGTAAAAAAGACCCTGTCGGCTACCAATCGCCAATATGTAGTCGTTGGAAAACGCCATCATGAGGGTGTTTACAATAGGATAAACGGTAAACACCAATGTTAATATGATGACGGGTGACAGGTACAACCACGCCTTCCATTGTTTTTTGCTATCTACCATTGTTATTACTCCTTGCTAGTCGCCTTTTTGGTGGTCTTTTTCGGAGCTGCTGCCGTCTTCGAAGCTGATTTTTTCGCCGTTGTTGCCGCAGTCGATTTCTTGGTTGATTTCGCTGCTGTTGACTTCTTAGCTGGTGTAGCCTTTGTCGACTTAGTTGCTTTTGAGTTTTCCTCAGCCACAACCTCGAAACGAAGTCTTTCTTCCGTTTCCTTGTTGAAAATGAACACCTTGTGAGGCTTCAATGAGAATGAAACTGTTTCCGATGCTGTATTTATCTTGTTATCGGCATCCACTATCGAACGGATAATGGGGTTGACAGACGCTTCGTTAGTGGAAACAATGGAAACGTCACGTCCCATAACCTCCAGGTTACGTAGAGCACAGTGCATTGGACCTTCTTCGTCATAAATGAAGCCTTCAGGACGGATACCGATGTAAACGTCTTGATCTTCAACGCCTGTGATATTTAGCACGGTGTCCTTACCGATAATCAGCTTGCCTTTCTTCACCTTACCTTCGAATACGTTGATGGGCGGTGTACCAAGGAACTTAGCAACAAACAAATTGATAGGATCGTCGTACACGT
Organism: Clostridiales bacterium; assembly: GCA_022508345.1. Classification (GTDB taxonomy): domain Bacteria; phylum Bacillota; class Clostridia; order Christensenellales; family CAG-314; genus Fimimonas. The sequence continues at coordinate 199,240 of JAFLVK010000002.1, forward strand.
CCTGCGGTTTGCCAATTTGCTGTACAATACCCAGCTTCATAACGACAATCATGTCGGAAATGGACATTGCTTCTTCTTGGTCGTGCGTTACGAACACTGTTGTAATGCCCGTTTCGCGTTGAATACGCTTGATTTCCTCACGAGTTTGAAGTCTCAAACGTGCGTCCAAGTTGGACAAGGGTTCGTCCAGAAGCAACACTCTGGGCATCTTGACAAGAGCACGGGCAATTGCAACACGCTGTTGTTGACCGCCGGAAAGCTCGCTGGGTTTACGCTCCATAAGTTCGTCAATCTGCACCAGCTTTGCTACGTGATATGCGCGTTCAAGCATTTCCGACTTTGTAAGCTTGTCGGCACCCTTGAAGTTTTGCAGTGGGAACAAAATGTTTTGCTTTACCGTCATGTGCGGATACAGCGCGTAGTTTTGGAAAACCAATCCTACACCGCGATTTTCCGGTGAAAGCTCGGTAACGTCGTCCTCGCCAAAGAAAATTTTACCGCTTGACGGTTTTTGCAATCCGCAAATCATGTACAATGTAGTACTTTTGCCACAACCCGAAGGTCCAAGCAAACCGATAAGTTTGCCATCAGGAATTTCGAAATCGAATTTGTTAACTGCGACTACTTCTTGCCCCTTTTTGTTTCTGCTAGGGAAGATTTTTGTCAGTTCCTGCAACACAACTTTCATAAAAATTTTTCCGTCCTTGTTTTATTTTGTTAATATACTTAATAAATTTACTTAACTAATTTAATCCTCTTTAATAACTGCCACGAGCACAGTGTTGGCGACTTGAGCGACAACGGAAACGTAGCTTAAAACGAGTGTTACAATCATTGTTGCCTCTGACATAGCCAGTTCTTTAGCCTTGGCAACGCCTGCTTTTCTAAATTCATCCAACTTGCCCAGATAGTATGTATCCATCGTTTGGAACAGGTGTATGTATACAACAAAGCCTATGCCCAATGCAATACCAAGCGCCTTGAAAAGATACATTATTGCGGGCTTTTCATTGAAATTTGCCGACAGGAAAAACAGTATCGCGCTGCCAAAGGATAACAGCACCGAAACAATTAACCTGCTTGCAGTGTTGTTGAAAGCCAAATCTGCCATCAACAAGTAGAACACTGCAGCAACAAACATAGTCAATGCACCAATAAACAGGGTGAGCTTTTGCGGTGTTTCGTTAGGCATTTTCACAATATCTGTGACAACGCCCGTCATTGCGCAAAAACCGTTGGCATAAGCCTCGCCTTCCGGCAAATTTTGTAAAGCGGAAACAACTTCCGGGTCTACTTCTTTGTGCTCGGCAACTTTGATAAAGGTACAACCGTTACCAAATTCCAACACGCCAGCGCGATTTCTCAATTCGCCACGAACAGTGATTTCCTCGCCCATTTCCAATTTCTCGTCACCCTTCAAGCGGATACACTGAATATCCAAGGATTTATCCTTATCCTTGACTGTTATGGTGACCTTTTTGAAAAAGACTTTTCCCGTCACTGCTTTTTTCTTTTCTTTTTTGGGCTTTTGAGCTTCTTCCGTGACTTGCACTTCTTCTACTTGTTTTACTTCTTCCATTACTAACCCCCAATATTAGTATTACTTCCTTCTAGTATTCTTTCTTTTCCGCTTCGAGCTTGCTCATTTCTTCCTTGTAGGAGATGAGCGATGCAGTCGAATCGAAAATCATTTGACTTTGCATATCCACTACTACGGTGTTTGCCAATGTATCGTGCACAAAAGAATTTGTTTTGGTTACAATCAGCAACACAACCTGCAAAATAAACAGTGCCGCAACCAAAATAAATGCCAAAATGCCCATTTGCTGATACAAAACCAACATTATCAGCAACACGGGAAACATTGTTTCGATGGTATATTTACCCAGTATAGCGCGCACAAACAATGCGAAATTGGAAATACGAACGCTGTTGGTGAACACCACGCCCAAGCCGAAAACCTTTTTGCCCACGGTTTGACCGTTTTTCAGGCACAGAGGAATGATAAACTCGAACACCACGTACGACAGCAGCACGCTGATTGTGGTGATAAGCATGGGCAACGCAATGGACATGTTGTACGCTTTCACAGCGTCGGGATTTTCATTAAATATAGCGGAATACGCCTCTTGGTATAAATCCTTTTCTTCTTGAGTGAGATTGTCGTAATCTTCAACAGAGATATTGAAATCTACGCCGTACTTTTCGCCGTATTCTTCGTAGTACGACTGGATTGTTTTGGTGTAGTTGTCAATTCCCGTTATCCAAGCCAAAAGGAACGCAAAACCGCTCGTCAAAACGCACAGTAAAATAAAATCCAACAAAAACGCAGAAAATCTTTTTAATAAACTGGCTTTTTGAATGTCGTATATCATGCGATCCTCACTGTTTCTGTTGGTTAAATGGGCATACTTCTGCTAGGATAAGTATATCACTTGCACTTGAAAATTGCAATACCCTTTTTAAAATTATTCCGTTAACAAAAAACAAGCGCCGTTAAAATGCGCTTGTTTAGTTAGTAGTTTATAAAATGTACACGCAAAAGCACGTCTGTGTAGACGGCAAAAACGTGAGATAGTTTTGGTTAGTTATGTTTGATTGATTGGACATTTGCTCACCGTTTTTTATGGTAATATATTTGCGTTCAATTGTCAAACAATTTGACTGTCTTTGTCGAATAATGACTATAGTTTATATATATGTTATTCTACTGTGACCGATTTAGCAAGGTTGCGCGGTTTGTCCACGTCACGCCCCAAACGCTTTGCAACGTAATAGGCAAGTAACTGCAATGGCACTACCGACACTATGCCGTAAAGCGCAGTGTGCACCTTTGGCAAGGTTATGCACAAGGCGTCCTGGAAAGTGTACGGGCTAACGCTAACAACATCAGCGCCGCGCGTTGCAACCTCGTTCATAGAGGAGGACATTTTCTCCTTAAGCTCGCCGTCGGTGGATATTGCAACCACAGTTACACCCTTTTCCATAAGTGCAAGCGTGCCGTGCTTCAGTTCCCCTGCCGGGTACGCTTCGGAGTGAATGTAGCTTATTTCCTTTAGCTTCAAGCTGCCCTCGCATGCCGTGGGATAGTCGCAGGTTCTTCCGATGTAAAATACCGCCGAGCTATCCTTGACCTTTTCGGCAATGGTTGCAATTTCGTAGCTGTTACTCAATATTTGTTCAATAGCCATGGGCAACGCATCAAGCCCATCCACTATTTCCGCGTACACTTTGTCGTCTAGCGTTTGGCGAATGCGCGCAATATCCAGCATCAACAGCAGGAGTGTCACAAGCTGACAGTTGTACGCCTTGGTGCTTGCCACGGCAAACTCTCCGCCTGCGTAAATGTTTGCCACCTTGTTGCACACAAAGGACAGCTGTGACGTTTTGGTATTTGTTACTGCGTATGTGTAACCGCCAAGCTTACGCACCTTTTCTGCCGCGCGGATAGTATCTGCCGTTTCCCCGCTTTGACTGATAAACAGCGCCAGCGTGTCGGTTCCGCACGGATAGCTGTCGTAAATGAACTCACTTGCAATGACGGGCAAGATGTCGATGTCTATTAGCTTCCGTGCAACTGCGGCAATTTGCAAACCGCTGTTGTAGGCAGTACCGCAACCGATAAGATATATCCGCGTAAACCGCCTTACGGTTTCGCTGTCTATGTTCAAGCCGCCATCTTTAAAGTAGCCTTCCTTGGCAAGGCGAATTTTGGTTGGCACTTCGTATATTTCCTTCAGCATGAAGTCGCCGTCCACCTGCTCCATTTCCTCCGCCGCGTCCGTGGTGAAAAATGACACCTCTTTCATCTTGCCTTCAAAGTCGAAAAAGTACACACCCTTGTCGCCCACAACCACCACCGTTTCGTCAGGTGTGACAGCCACCTTTTCCGCCCAGTGTGATACGCAACGTATGTCCGAGCACAGATACACGCATTTCCCCGAAACGCCCACTACAAGCGGACTTTTGTTTTTGATTGCGTACAGATTGCTGTCATATGTAGAGGTAACCGCAATGGCAAAGGAACCGACAAGGCTGTTAGCCGTTGCCAGCACTGTGCCCAGCACATTGCCCGAGTAGTTGCTTTGCAACAAGTGCGCCACCGTTTCGCTGTCCGTTTGCGAGCTGAACTTCGCCCCGCGCGCACTAAGTTGCGACTTCAACGTCAAGTAGTTTTCGATAATTCCGTTGTGCACCACTGCAAAATGCTTATTCGGCGAGTAAAACGGATGCGCGTTTTCCGTAGACACGGCTCCGTGTGTAGCCCAACGCGTGTGCCCTATTGCTATGTTGCTTTCCACTCCCTTGGGCAGCAGTCTTTCGAGGTTTTGTATACGTCCTGCCGATTTGTATATATGTATTTCGTCGCCCACCCTTGCCGCAACGCCTGCCGAGTCGTACCCGCGATATTCCAAGTACTTCAACGCCTGCAACGTGTTGCCGACAGCGTTTGCGCCAATCATGCCAAAAATTCCGCACATTATTTCTCTCCTTTGTTACGGTGTTAATATATGAAAAAGTCCGACCAAACGTGCACACCGCGACTGTGAGGCAACCGTATTACATCAATATGTTAGTTAGTTTGGAGTGTTTTTGTTTGACTACAATAAATTATAGTTGTATAATCTAAAGGTTGATTTTAGGTAAAAACTGTCAAAATTATTGACAGAGGAGCACATATGGAAAGACTTGACGTAAGAAATATAGCGATAATAGCCCACGTAGACCACGGCAAGACGACGCTTGTGGATCAGTTGCTGAAACAAAACGGCGTATTTCGTGCTAATGAAACGGTGATGGAACGCGTAATGGACAGCAACGACATCGAGCGCGAACGTGGCATAACGATACTTGCCAAAAACACCGCCGTACACTACAAGGGCGTAAAAATCAACATTGTCGACACCCCGGGACACGCCGACTTCGGCGGTGAGGTTGAACGTATTCTCTCCATGGTAGACGGCGTACTGTTGCTTGTTGACGCAATCGAGGGCTGTATGCCCCAAACCAGATACGTATTGAAAAAGGCGCTCGGCTTAGGCAAAAAGGCGCTTGTTGTTATCAACAAGGTGGACAAGGGCGAATTTAACGAGCACGATCTGCGCGAACAGATAATGGAACTGTTCATGGAGCTGGGCGCAAACGACGATCAATTCGACTTCAAGGTGATATTCGCCTCGGCAAAGCAGGGCTGGGCAAGCGAGAATCTCAACACCCCCTCCACCAACATGCAGCCGCTATTAGATGCAATACTAGCGGAAATTCCCGCGCCCGTTGGCGTTATGGATGCCGGCTTGCAGCTACTTATATGCAACATCGACTACGACGAGTACGTCGGACGTATCGGCATAGGCAAGGTTAACCGCGGCACAGTTACAGTTGGACAACAGGTAATGCTGTGCCACCGCGACGGCACCTTCAACACGGCAAAGGTCACGCGCCTGTACCAATACGAGGGCTTGAAGCGCGTAGAGTGTGAAAGCGGCTCAATGGGCGACATCGTTGCGGTAAACGGTATTGCCGATATGAACATTGGCGAAACAATTTGCTCAATCGAGCATGTAGAACCGTTGCCCTTTGTCAGCATAGACGAACCGACGGTATCAATGCTGTTCAAGGTAAACGACAGCCCCTTTGCAGGCAAGGAGGGCAAGTACGTTACAAGCAGACATCTGCGTGCGCGCCTCTTCCGCGAAGTGGAAACAAACGTGTCCATGCGCGTAGAGGAAACAGACAGTGCCGACTGCTTCAAGGTGTTTGGCAGAGGCGAACTGCACCTGTCCATTCTCATTGAAAACATGCGCCGCGAGGGCTACGAATTTCAGGTGTCCCGTCCGCACGTTATATTCAAGGAAATAAAAGGCGTAACATGCGAGCCTATCGAGTACCTGGTTGTGGAAGTTCCCGACAACTACGTCGGTAGCGTAATGAACAAGCTGGGCGCAAGAAAGGCGGAGCTTATCAACATGTCCCCCGATAACCAGGGCGGTACAAAGCTGGAGTTCAAGATACCGTCACGCGCACTGTTCGGTTACCGCAGTGAACTGTTGACGGACACCAAGGGCTTTGGCGTAATGAGTAGCGTATTGGATAGCTACGAGCCGTACAAGGGCGAAGTTACCGAACGCACACGCGGAAGTCTTGTTTGTTGGGAAGACGGCGTCACCACTTCCTATGGACTGTTCAACGCGCAAGAGCGTTGCCGTCTGTTTGTTGGAGTGGGCTTGCCGGTATATGCAGGCATGATTGTGGGTGAAAACAGCCGCGAGGACGACATAACGGTAAACGTATGCAAAACCAAGCATCTAACAAACAACCGTGCAAGCGGATCGGAAGAGGCATTGAAGCTCACCACCCCCACCACCTTGAGCCTGGAACAATGTCTGGAATTTATCGGCGATGACGAGCTTGTCGAAGTCACCCCGACGTCCATCAGGTTGCGCAAGCAAATACTCGACCACTCCGAACGCATGCGCATATGGGCACGCAACAACAAAAAATAACCCGACCAAGCGCGCGTGGGCTCGGTTGACAGCGGCTCACGCCTTGCAACCTTGCACATTGTGTGCTACGCACCCACGCGGTCGGACTACTTAGGAAGGACACTCTGTGTCCTTTTCATTTTACACTGCAGGGGGAGATGACCGCCGCTCTCCCCTCTGCACCCCCTCACGCAAGGAAAAAACCTCGGTACACGCCCGAGGTTTTTAACATATTTTCGCATTTATGCGTTCAGTCCTGCTCCGCGTCCTTTCACGCGCTCAAATATGTTCATTAGTTTTAATAATCTACTACTTAAACACACTAATCAATCTCAACAAGTCGCGTGTATTCCCTTAGCGGGTACGTTCCGTCGTGAGCCTCACCGAAAAATGTTCGCGACAAGTCGCCGTTGGTCACGCGCACCACTCCCGCACAAATTAGCCGCTCGGCAAGTTCTTGCCGTTCGGTAATGTCCGATAGCAGTCCGCAAGTTTGCAAATATCCTTTTTGCTTTTTGAGCGCCTTTACAATTTCGTTACGCGGCAACGCTTTGACCCACACGTTACGGAAGGTATAAGACAATTCCAGTTCGGAATCCTCCTTCACCACAACCGACACGCCATCCTCACTCAATATTAGCGGATATTTGTTTTCCAATCTGTCGTTGTATAACTGAACGCTGTTTCGTCCGCGCATTGCCATGTCAGCTTTGCCGAAACGCTTGTTTTCCTGCTTGAATATTTCAAAAAAGCGCCTGGCAAAGCCTTGCAATTCTTCTTTGCTGTCGGTGTCGTAAAATATTCCTTGACAGGATGAACACAACACCTGTTCCGTTGCGCATATGTGGCGGGCAAGTTCGCCTAGCTGTTCATCCGTTGCCTTTTGTGTAGCGTAGGCAAAAGACAACTTGTGCCCCCACGGGATGATTTTCGTAGTTACGTCGCACATGTCACGCGCTGCACGTTGAGCCATGTCTCCACCCCACACTACTACGCCGTCGGCAAGTTTTGCAAGGCGTTTCAGCGTTTCGAATTCCGTTGACGGCACGTCGAAAACGTAGATATAATCCGCCAGGCTCGGTTCTTCCGCAATGAGGTCGGACAGCAGCTTTACCGACAAGCCCGAATCGCCCGACGGCAGCTTCAAAATGTTGATATTACCGCTCAGCAGCCCCTCGGCAACGCTGTACGCAGGCAGGCCGTCCACGTTACCTGCCGCAACGTGAAATAGTACGCCCAAAGGCGCAATTTTGCGCACTGTACCGCTTGAAAGCGGAGGCAGATTATCCCAGTTGCTACCCAGTTCAATTTCGCACTTGTAGCGCAGCACTTCCGCCGAAAATGCTTTCGCCATCGCCTGATAGCGCTCGTAACTTACGCCAAATTGGTTCAAAAGGGGGACGGCGATACTGTCGTAGTAGCCGTTTGCAGCCTTTTGGTACATCTTTTCGCTTGCGGCAATCACCGCTTCGGTTGTGAGCCGTTGCGGTTTGGACAATGTGTCAACAATGTCACTTTCAAGGCTTGTTATCAACTCGTCCTGTTTACTGTCCGGATATATATGTCCTTTATATAAAATCATAAGATTACAATCCTCTCAAAACATGCAATTTACCTTAAATACAGCACATCCGAGCTTCACTTTATCAAATCTTTTAGCATTTCTTCAGCGCCCTGAGCGCAGGTTACAACGTCTTTCACGCCTACGCGACCGAGTATTTCCAAATACGGCGATTTTTCCCCACACGCACAAGGAGTGTCGTGAAGTACGCCTATGTCGTCGGTAAGTATGCTAAGCATTGGCGCGCTGTCAAATATGGGAGTCAACAAGTTTACAAGCCCAGGTTGCCCGTTTGGCACAGGCTCGAACGTGTCAACATCTCGTATTATTACCCTGCTGTACACAGGTACGTGAAAATGATGCTCGCGACAGTCGGTGTACAGTATCGGGTGCTCCACCGCTCCGAAAAACTCAATGACGTGCTTGTCGTCCACGCCCAACACTTCGTAGGCAAGCTTGTAGAAGTCCTGCTTGCTCACCTGTTCGGCGTAAAACTGTTTCCAACCGCCGCCAAGGCATATCAATGAGCCTTTGGGGAGCTTTACGGACAGCCCTTCTTCTTTCATCTGTCTAAGCAGGAAATACGTGTACGCGGGGAAACCCATCGTGCGTACAGGCATATGTCCCTTGGAATACTTGACAAGCTTGTTTTTGATATTGTCCAGGTCCAGTTGATATTTGCCGTTCTTCCAATCCAGCGCATACACTCTTGATGCCGCAGGTGCAAAAAAGGTAAATCCCCACGCCGACTTGGATGCGCCCAGGCTGTTACTTTTCTTTGGACGGTAACCGAAAATGACGTAACGGGTGAGCCGCGCCGACCACAGCTTGTGGTACTTGGCAACATTTACCACCATTTTAAACGCGTTCCACATCGAGCGCCAGTTGAAGCCAACAAATGATTTCACACCGCCTGTGCCGCTGGACGTAACCTTGATGGGCATGCGACGCGTCGACATGGACAATATGCGGTGCCGTTTGAGGTACAACGTGGGCAAAAAGGGCAGCCGCTCCAAATCTTTAGCCGTCTTGATGTCGTCGGGCGAAAAGCCCGCCTTGTCCAGTATTTCTCGGTACTCTGTGCAGTGTTTGTAGTGAAAACGACAATTGTCTCGCATTGCCTTTACAAACAGCTGCTCATTCTTTTCAATTTTGTACGGCTTTCGCGCCGCAAACAGTCTATCTACACTTGACATATTTAAATTGTAACATCTAAACTGCAAATTGGCAATACACTACTTTATGTTCTACCTAAACAAAAAGCCGACAGAAAATCTGTCAGCTTTTTTAATATCAATATTATTGCCAGTCCAATTGTTTTAAAATTTCACCGTTCACAAGTTTTAGCGTTATGCCCTGTTCGTCAATTGTCATGTAGCTGGGGGCACTGTCGCGCGGACGGGATAAGGACCCGACGTTAGCAATGTACAAGCCGTTGTAAAGCTGCAAGCGTCCAACGTGGGTGTGTCCGTGCACCAGTACGTCACCCGTGTGTAGCATTGGCGGGATACGCATACTGTTGTAACGGTCGCCATGAGTGAAAAATAGGGTTCTTCCAAAGTGATACATAATCGCACTATCTTCCATTCCGCAAGGGAGAAAGCTCTCTGCAGTTGCGTAGTCGTTGTTCCCCTTTACTAGGTACAGCACGCCGTCAAGCTCTGCCACAAGTTCGGCAACCTGCTGGGGACTGCTCCACCCAAACAAATCACCGCACACCACCGTTTTGTCGGGGTGTTCGCGACGGGATATATCTATCGCCTGTTGCAAGCTATTTACATTGCCATGAAAGTCAGCAAATACAAGAATTTTCAATACATGAGCCTCACAGTTGAATGTGTTCAATGCCCTCTTTGTCGCTACGCTTGTACACTACAAAGCGGTTGCCTATTGCCAGCACAGGCTCGCACTTCAGCAATTCGCACACCTCAGCGCACATTGTCTTAGCAGTTAAATCGCAGCTTTTGAGCGCAGCCACCTTTACCAACTCGTGGTGGTAAAGCGCAACTTCAATTTCCTTTACAATATTTTCCGTAAGCTCACCTTTGCCCACTATCACTGCGGGCTTCAAGGTATTAGCCAATGCCTTTAATTTACTTCTTTGTTTTGTCGTTATCATAAATGTTTCCTTTGCTTTCAAATATGTTCCGAAAAACCACGGACCTGCGCCGAGGTTTTTCACCTTGCGGGGGATGCTGGGGCATGCGACTCCCCAGCTAAGTCAAATCAGACAAGGATGCGGGAGCATCCTTCCACAGTAGTCCGACCGCGTGGGTGCGTAGCACACGCTAGTGCAAGGTCGCATAGTCGACCAAGTCCACGCGCGTTTGGTCGGGTCAATCTACAAATTCAAATTCTATATCACCGACAATTACAGTGCTGCCGTCGTGCGCGCCACGTTTGCGAAGCTCGGCAATTACACCGCGCTCCTTCAACACGCGTTGGAAGTAACGGAAGCTGTCGTAGTCGTCTATGTTTACCTTGCGGGCAAGCATCGTTACCAATCCGCCCGTAACCTCGAATACGTCTTCTTCAAGCATATCAATTGCAAAGTCGTCCGTTTCCTCTTTTTGTAGCTTGACGGGGGTAAACTGCAACGGTTCAAGAGGTGGCAATGTTTCAAGCAGTTTCGCAACCGCTACAATAAGCTCGTCCACACCCTCGTGAATGATTGTCGTCATGGGAATGACCTGATACTTCTTGCCGTATTTTTTCTTGAAACGCTGCAAATTTTCCTCTGAAGAGGGCATGTCCATTTTGTTGGCGACAACAATCATGGGCAGCTCCTTGAGGCTATCGTCGTAGCTGTAAATTTCGTTGTTGATAAGTTCAAAGTCAGCTAATGGGTCGCGATCTTCACTACCGCTGATATCCAGCACATGCACCAGCAAACGCGTGCGCTCAATGTGGCGCAAAAAGCTGTGTCCCAAGCCTGCTCCCTCACTTGCGCCCTCAATAAGCCCGGGGATATCCGCCATGACAAATGTTGTGTCGTAGTACTTTACCACACCGAGATTGGGTGAAAGCGTTGTAAAGTGGTAATTGGCAATCTTGGGCTTGGCGTCGGACACAACGGACAGCAGCGTGCTTTTGCCAACATTGGGGAAGCCCACCAAGCCGACGTCTGCGATGGTTTTCAGTTCCAACGTAACTTCGTACTGCTCGGTCTTCACGCCATGCTCGGCAAACGCAGGGGATTGCCTCCTGGATGTTTTGAAGTGCCAGTTGCCTCTTCCGCCCTTACCGCCGGTGAGTATCACTTCGCGCTGTCCGTCCTCGAACATATCCGCAACAATATCTCCGTCGGCATTTTTGACAACGGTACCCACAGGCACCTTGACAATGATGTCTGCGCCCTGCTTGCCGAAGGAGCGTTGTCTACCGCCGTTTTCGCCGTTGCCCGCGCGGAAATGCTTTTGGTAATGAAAGGCATTCAAGGTGTTTTCCGATGTGGTTGCAACAAATACAACGTCGCCACCTTTACCGCCGTCGCCACCGTCGGGTCCACCATTGGGAACGTATTTTTCCGTGTGCAGACTTGCCGAGCCGTTTCCGCCGTCGCCTGCCTTGATGTAAATTTTTACTTTGTCGATAAACATTGTGTAATTTTCCTTAAACAATTGTTGTTAGCGGGATTTGGTGTATTGTTTTACAATTGCGTGGGCAGCTTTTAGTCCGTCTGCCACAGCATTAGCCACAGTGCTTGCGCCTAGAGCGTCGCCGCCGACGTACAGGTTAAGCCTGGGGTTAGTGGGGTTGTGACCGTCAATAAGCGATGCATAAAAAGCACCGTAAATGTTGTCCACATCGAATTTGCTGCCCAATGCGGCAACAACTGTGTCACACTCCACAACGGATGTTTCGTCTGTTACCGTCAGCTTACCTCTGCCCTCGCTTACAGTTTTGGCAAGCGTAAGCTGCAGCTTGCCGTCAATTTTTTGTAGCCTTACAGGTGCAACATTGTAGACAAATTCCACACCTTCGCTGTAAGAGTCGTCAATCTCTTTGGAAAAGGCAGGCATATCCAGTCGGGTGCGACGGTATGCAACGGTAGCGTTACCGCCACTGCGTTTTGCAAGCCGTGCACAGTCCATTGCAGTGTTTCCACCGCCGATAACTACCACGTCGCCACTGATACTTTTGCTTTTCAAAAATTCGTCATATGGCATTGCAAGCTCACTGCCCTCTATTCCCAGCCCGTACAACACGCTTGCGCCTGTTGCAACGTACACGGCGTCGTAGCTATCGGTAAGCTGTAACGCATCCTTGTGCTTTGCGCGCTGTTGATTTGTTTGCCAGGGGTATATCTTGCGCACAAATATGTCTTCAAAGTTTACGTCCTTTTTTACCACGGTGAATTTGCCGTCAATAGCTTTCAGTACTCTTTCTATTGCCTCCCGCGGCAAACGGAAATCGGGAATTAGCTTCAATGTTGACAGCAGTTCATCACGCTCGAATATCGTCACGTCGGCGCCCTGCTCGTACAGCTTGACGGCAAGCGTAATACCGCTGACACCGCCGCCCACAACTGCAACCTTAAGTCCGTCGCTTTTGCTACCCGGGCGAACTTTACGTTCCACCTTGTAGGGATACGCTGCAAATACTGCGCGCTCCACTTCGCCCATTTTGACAGACTGCCCGTTTTTACTCAGCACGCAGCTGCCCTGACAATGCTTGTCGTGCGGGCAAACGTAGCCGCATATTTCGCCGAATGGGTGCCCTATGACATTTACCGCAGTGCCGTACTCTCCGTCTGCAACATGCCGCAAAAAGGTGGGAATGTCGCAACCAACAGGGCAAGCGTCCTTGCAGTGCGGGACCCTGCACCCAAGGCAGCGCTTACATTCGATATCTAAGTTGTGAGTTACACCGTTACTCAACGTGATTCTCCTTATAGTATTTGCATAAATGGCTCACGTGACACTCACCGCACATTGGACGTTGCGACTTGCAAACGTATCTGCCGTGAAGCAAAATGTAGTGATGACTGTCCGCCCACTGATCTGACGGTATTGCTTGCATAAGCTGTTTTTCCGTGTCCAGTACGTTTGTGGCGTTTGCAATGCCCAGTCGGTTGGACACGCGGAAAACGTGCGTATCCACTGCAATAGCTTGTCCACCGAATGCAACCGCGTACACGACGTTAGCGGTTTTTCTGCCTACGCCTGCAAGCGTCCGCAGCTCCTCCAGCGTCGATGGTACAACACCGCCATAGCGCGTTACTATATCCGTTGACATTTGCTTCAAGTAGGTTGCCTTGCTGTGGTAAAAACCGCAAGAGCGGATAAGCTCCTCTATTGTTTCCAGTGGCAATGCCGACATGGCTTGTGGAGTGGGCGCAACTGCAAACAGCGCTGGCGTAACCTGATTTACGCGCTTGTCTGTGCATTGCGCGGAAAGTATCACTGCTGTAAGCAACTCAAAGGGCGAGTTGAAAACCAACTCGCTCTTAGCGTTGGGGAAATCTTGTGATAGTATTTCTAAAATAGCTTTTGTATCTGCCATATGTCACTCGGGTATTCGTCTTGGAGCCTAGCGCAAGCGATGTCTGCAATCCGAACACCCTCGCTCCTGCATATATAGTATTTAAACTATATCATATTTGACAGTTTTTATCAACAGTTTGCAACTAAATACGCGCCACCGTTGTACCGTACCCGGTGTTTCTCACAACGAAAAATCCAACAAATGTTTCGCCGCTTGCAAGCGCCTGACGGACGTGTGGGAAAACACTTTTGTCGAATTTCACAGACAGCCCGCAGCCGACGTTTGCGCTTCTCGGTGTGGACACAAGCGCGCACGTTACGCCGTTACCAAGCAAAAAATTGTACGCCCTGATTGAAACGCTCCTTGACCTGTAAACAGCAATTATATATTCCATAATATTCTCCTATGTAAAAGCGATACAATCTATGCTATGTAGTAGCATACCATTGAATTATCCCCATAAAATATACTATTATCTTATGATTAAAAAAGTGTATGGAGAAGCAGAATGATTTATCTCGACAACGCCGCAACCACCAATTACAAGCCGCAGGAAGTAATTGATACTGTTACGGAATGTTTGACAAAGTATCCCTATAACCCCAACCGTAGCGGCAACAAGCTATCCTTGCAACTACAGCAAAAGCTGTACGACGCGCGGAGGAAGCTGCACCTGCTTTTGAGTAACGACAGCGAAATGCACGTTGCCTTTACAGGCGGTTGCACCGCTGCGCTGAATTTGGCAATTCTCGGCACGGCGTCCAAGGGGCACATAATAATTACCGCAACGGAACACAACTCGGTACTGCGCCCCGTTATGCAGCTCAAAAAGAAAGGCTACGTTGATGTGTCGTTGGTACAACCGGACGAAAACGGGCAAATTTCCGCGCAGGAAATTGAGCGGTTGATACGACCCGACACGTACCTTATTTGTGTGTCGCACGCAAGTAATGTTACCGGCACGGCACAAAAAGTTGCGGATATTGGTGCCCTGGCACGGCGCAAGGACATCAAGCTACTGGTGGACTGTGCGCAAAGCATAGGCTACTTCCCGTTGGATATGCTCAAATGCAACGTAGACATGGTAGCTATCGCCGCGCACAAGGGGTTGCACGCAATGCAAGGCGCAGGGGCGTTGATATTTTCCGAACGCGCCATTCCGCGCCCCATCAACTACGGCGGAACAGGCAGCGAAAGTCATTTGTACTACCAACCCAGCACCATTCCCGACAGCCTTGAATCGGGCACCCTTCCCTGCCCTGCAATACTGGCAATGAACGCTGGTGTGGACTGGTGGCTGAAGAACTGGCAACCAAACCGCGACAATGTTGTGGAAATGCAGTCGACAATACTCAACGGGCTGAAAACAATCAAGAATGTCAAGGTCTACTCGCACGAAAACAAAAGCGGAATAGTTGCATTTAACATTGGCAACCGAGACAGCACGGAGGTGAGCGACATTCTGTCAGAGCGCTACGACATTGCAGTACGCGGTGGGCTTCAATGCGCACCATTGATGCACAAGTATCTGGGCACGCTGGAACAGGGTGTTGTGCGCGCGTCGGTATCGTGCATCACAACAAAACAGGAATGCTACTCACTGCTCAACGCCGTGGAGCTTATCGCCAAAACCACAAACTGACAAAAGCACATTTGCAAAATAAAAAGCACTCTCTCAATTGAAAGAGTGCTTTTGTTTACATTTTAAATATGTAGCCGTTTTGTTTTAGGCAACGGTAAATTACTTCCTCAATGTACGAACAACCGTTCCGCCCACAAGTTCAATTTTCTGTACTGCTTCTTCCGAGAAGTCGTCTGCTTCCACTGTCAAGGGCATTTGAAGTACACCACGGGCAAGTACCTTGATGTATGTAACTCTTTGGTCGAAGCACGGAACGCGATTTTTAATTCTGGCAAGGGTTACCTTTTCGCCTGCATTGAAGTGGCGCGACAGTGTGTCAAGGTTGATAATGCCCGTTCTGGTTTTATCAACGTAACGGGGAGAGTCGTCCTCAACTTCTTCAACCACCTTTACTACAACAGGCTTTGCAGGTTTTACAACAGGCTTCACAACAGGTTTTTCTTCTACCTTTTCTTCCACCTTTTCAACAGGTTCTTCTACTTTTTCCTCAACGGGTTCCTCTACGGGTTCTTCAACAGGCTCTTCTGCCGGTTCCTCTACAGGTTCTTCGATAACCTCTTCGGGTTCCTCTGCCATCAAAGCTTGAATTTCCTCTTCCGTAATTTCCTTTATGGGTTCCTCTTTACCTTTTGCACCAATCCTGCTGTACACAAGCTTGATGAGCTCGCGAGCAATCAGGTTTTCTGTGGTGTCGTACGGATATTCGTCGCTGAACTTAACAGGCTTTTTGTCCTGCTTTACTGCTTGTTGAGCGCTCATTACCGTAGCAATGAGATCCTTCGCGTAAAGGGAACGACGGTCGTTTTTGATAGCGTAAGCGCATGGCGTTTCAGCGTTAGCCTTTACGTTGCTCACGTCGTCCACCTTGTATTTGGTGTCAACGTAGTCGTTTGCGTTAAGGGGCAAATAAATACTAATGTGCTTACCGCGAATTTTAAGCAATGCAACAAGGACTTTACCTATACGGAAGCTTTCATGCTTCCATGATATACGCGACTTCACTCCCTTGTAGGAAAGAAGTTCGTTTTTAAGGCTGTCGTAGTATGCTCTCAGTTCGCTTTCACCTTGAATAACACGTGCCGTAAAGCTCTTGTCGTAACGGATAAGCAGCTTGCCCTTTCTAACGGAATCGGGAGCAGCTTCGTGTTGTTCTTCCTTGATAATTTCTTTTGCCATAGTATTCATCTCCTGTTTCAATGGATAATATCAAAATTATATATCTTTTTTACAGAAAAAACAATGGTTTTGCGAAAAATTGTAGTATAATTTCAATATGGCTTACGAAATTTATTTAAAAAAAGGTGAAGAACGCCGAATAATTTACGGACACAGCTGGGTGTACGCCAACGAAGTAGCACGGATTGTCGGCAAGGATAAAAACGGCGCATTAGCCACCGTCTACGACTGTAACGGCGGCTACATTGGCAAGGGTTTTATCAATCACGCATCGAAAATACTTGTACGGATATTTATCCGCGACGAGCGTGAAGACGTAGAAAACATCATCGCCGAGCGTATCCACACCGCTAACGCCATGCGCCGCGAATTGGGCTACGACAACTGTTATCGCGCTGTTTACGCCGAGGCGGACAATCTGCCCGCACTGATTGTGGACAAATACGGCGACTATCTAAGCGTACAGATACTGTCACTTGGCATGCACCTACGCAAAAAGGAAATTGTTGCTTCTCTTGTAAAGGAATTTGCTCCCAAAGGAATATACGAGCGTTCGGACGTTGCCGTTCGCAAAAAGGAAGGACTGCCCGAAGTCACAGGTGTGCTGTACGGTGAAGTTCCCGATTGGATACCGATTGAGGAAAACGGTTTGCACATGGCAGTCAATGTGCGCGAGGGGCAAAAGACGGGATACTTCCTTGATCA
Source organism: Clostridiales bacterium (assembly GCA_022508345.1). Classification (GTDB taxonomy): domain Bacteria; phylum Bacillota; class Clostridia; order Christensenellales; family CAG-314; genus Fimimonas. The sequence continues at coordinate 216,293 of JAFLVK010000002.1, forward strand.
AAAGGAAAACCGATTTGTAATTCGACGTTACGCGCGCGGTGAGGTGCTGGATTGCTTTTGTAACAGTGGCGGCTTTTCGCTTAACGCCGCAACAAAGGCTGACAGCGTAATTGCCGTGGACGCGTCGGAGCTGGCGCTCAGTAACGTCACAAGAAATGCCGAGCTCAACGGCTTTACCAACATTCAAACGGTATGCGCGGACGTATTTGAACTGCTCCGCGACTACCGCAAGCAAGGCAAGCAGTTCGACTGTGTAATACTTGATCCGCCTGCATTCACCAAGACGGCAAGCCAAGCACAGGACGCACTGAAGGGTTACCTTGACATCAATACGCTTGGACTGAAGCTTGTAAAGAACGGCGGTTACCTTGTTACGTGCTCCTGTTCGCACTTTGTTACGCAGCCCATGTTTGAAAAGATGCTTGCGGATGCTTCACGCCGTTCGGGCAGGCGCGTTCAATGTGTGGAGGTACGTTCGCAATCACCCGACCACCCCACACTGCCCTCCGCCGACGAAACGCACTACCTCAAGTGCTTCGTGCTAAAGGTTACAGCTTGAGCAACTGTTCAAGCAGTCCCTCAAGACGGGAGCGTTGTTCGGCATTAAGTAACGGGGATACGCGCTTGGCAAAGGTTATCAGCTGTTCGTTACTAAGCTGACCGCGTGCCTTTTGCTCTATCACGTTGTTAACGATGTCCTTGACAAGCTGCCCTTCGCCTTCGCGTTCGTATTTGGCAGCAAGGCGTTTCATTTCTTCAACACGCTTTTCGTATTCTTCCTGTTGCGTGGTTTTTGTTGTATTGCCCTGTTGTGCGGACTGTGTATCGTTGTGCGATTGAGCATTTTGCGTGGGCTGTTTTTCGGAATATCCCTGCCGTTGATTTACAAAAATATTGCGCGGATCCTGTTCGTATGACATATTTTTTTGCTCCTTTGAAAAATGATTGTTACTATAAATTATATGTCGGCATATAATGTAATGATTACTAAAAAAGGGGACGGCGTGTGAATTTATCAACGATAGCATTGATATTGCTTGCATGGCAGTTGCTTGGCAATTCGTCAAATACACATCAAAGTGCGCCGCCCCCGCGAATAGGGCTTGCGGACTTCCTCAACGACGACACCAAGAATATGCTTAATTGCGTAAACAAGCTATCGTCAACACAATGCTCGCAGGAGGACAAGACAGGCGCGATATTACAGATGATGTCCAATCCCGCCATTATGAACCTGGCAAGCAGCTTGTTCGGTGGCAATATGCCCAACGCCGAAAACACGGCAGAAGCTGACACATCAATACATACGGACTCTCCCGCAGCGGATGAACACGTCAATTCCGAGGGCTATCGCTTCGAAACGCCCAGCACAGCTTCACAGGAATTTTTCCGTCCGATAGACAACATTGCAGATACGGAAATCAAGCACAAGCTGTACTGGTTTTACGACAATTGGTACGTTAAATAATTACAAAAAAAAGGACGCTTCATGCGTCCTTATTTTAGTTCCAGTAATTTATTGCTGCATTCCAAAGCTGTGCGTAGCTACTCAAATTGTTGTAGCTGCTAGAGGGAACGTAACCCACGCCGTGAATGTTTGTTCCAAGCGGCGAGTAGTAGCTTGCGCAGGTGTAATACACTGCCCATGGGTAATCGATTACCTCTTTGTTCAATGTAGTAACCTTGCCTGTAAAGGGCAGCTCTTGCCAAGTTTGCGCTATACCCTTGCCGTAGGTGGTAGTACCCATTTGCACAGCTGTGCCGTAGTCGCGCAGTGTGCCCGTAAGCAGCTCACTTGCACTTGCACTGTTGCCGTCCGTCCACACTACTATGTCGCATTTGTCCTCTATGGGATCAAAGTAACTGTAATAGCTGGACGCCTGGTAATAGTTTTGACGTATTGTTGCAGGCTTGGGAATTTCAAGATAGGTAATAAGTAGCTCGCTGTTGCTGTTTGTTAACTTGCTGCGTTGCTCTGCTGTCAGCTTAGCATCTGTAACAAGCATGCCGGCAATTTCCGTAACGTAGCTGACATTGCCACCGGGGTTGCCCTTGAGGTCCAGCACAAGGTGCTTCAAGCCGAGACTTTTGAACAGTTCCATTACCGTCTTGAACTCCTGACTGGCTGAAACGGTGGTCGTTTTGCCTGTCGGGCTGTATTCCACGTAGTCCATAAATTGATCTATCCTGACGTAGCCCGTTTTGTCAAGTTCGAGCAGCTTGTCAATGCTGCGCTCCTGATAGGTTGTGTATTCGCCGTCGGTAATCACATAGTTACCTTCGCCGTCCTTATTGGACGGTACGGAAATATTGCGGTGCTCGTCGTCGAAATAAAACTCGATAAACGTGTAATTGTACTGTGGATTTACAGGGGTTATCACACTGCGCTCAAGCTCAATTTCCTCTATGCTGTAGTGAGCGTCGTTGCCGTCACCGACAATGCGTAAAACGTGAAATGTTGCCTTTTTGACCTGGCTCAACACCGTTTGAATTGTTGTGCTTGCCCACTCTCCAAGGTTCAATTGTTCAAATTCCACTTTTACGCCGTCGCTACCCTCAATAAAGGGCAAACCGTCATAACCCACAATGTCGGACAATCTCAGTATTATATCCCCGGGGAAAAACTTGCCGTAGGCGCTACTGTTGGCAGTAACGGAGGATACGTACAGCCCTATGCCCTCGTTTATCGACATGGACAAGCCAAACACTTCGTCGTTGGATACCGCACTGCTTGTGGGGTAGTTGAAGTTGTAATATGTTTGCGGCGACATCAGTTGAGAAAAACGGTCGCCGGCATATTGCATTAGCGCAGTACCGGACAGCTCGATTGCCCTTGTCCACTGCTCTTCGGGTATATCCTTGTAGTAATTGTTTTGAAGATAGTCAATTACCGTGTTGAGGATTTCGCCGCCTTCTTCTGCAGCTGACGTGCCTCGTATTCCCTGAAATACGTAACCCAGCACCCAACCGAAAGCAATGCAAAGCACCAGCGCAATGCACAACAGCGTAATGTACAGCGGTTTGGATCTTTTTGCACTTTCCTCTACGGGAGCAGGACGACTGTACCAGCTGTCCAAGTCATGCTTTTGTTGCTCCTCTTGTTGAGTCTTTTTTTCGTATTCCTCATCGAAAAAATCTTTTGCCATTTATTACTCCTTTCTTGCGTTTTGCTCGTGCGACAGCCAGTACAGCTCGCTTACCGCCTGCTTGGCTTGTTCGGCATTCCCTTCAAATACGGCAACTCCGCCGTCCAGTACCACCGTGTGCCCCGTAGCAATGCGTGCGTCGGAAGTGAACATCACGCACCTGTCGAAATGCTGCAAAATGCTGTTTACAAATTGGAAATCATCTGTACCACCGTCGAAAAAGTCGTCCAGCAGTACGGTTTTGCGTTTAACCGTCAGTCCGCGTGCAAGGGCAAGCATTCGTCTTTGCTCTGCATTTAGTGTGCGCACCTTTACGTCCAGCTTCATGCCGAACTGTTCCGCAATTTCACGTACACGCTCCTTTCGCTGTGAATGAGCCACCTTGCGAATTTTCAGCGGATACTCCATGTTGTATTGTACGCTTCTACGCTCAAAAAAAGCGGGATTTCTCGGTAAATAAAGTATGTCCAAGTTGGCGTTTGTGATACTTGAAATTTCCTGTCCGTCCACTAAAATTTGTCCGCTTGTGGGTACAACATCTTTCAGTAGCAGCCTGCATATGGAGCTTTTGCCACTTTGCACGTCCGCAACAACGGTATTTACGCCGTCAAGCAAAGTAAAGCTTGCACCCTTTAGCAGGTCATATTCGTCGTAATGATATCTCAGCGTTACGTTGTCAAATACTATCATTCTTCCAGCTCGTCTAACGTCAGCTTGTACGCATCGATGAAATGCTCTACAAAGTAGTCCACTTCGGGACTGTTGTAAGCGCGAATTTCCTCCATTATCGTCTTTTCCGCCTTGGAGAATTCGGAGTTGCTCATCTTTACCTCGTCCAGGCACTTGATGTAAGCGCATATTTTGTCCGCGTACTTTACAAACCTGTGCTCTACACTGTCGTTGTCGTCGATTATCTTAGCGTACTCGGCTGCAAGCTCTCTTGGAAGATGTGTAAGTAACCGCTCATTGGAGTATTTCTCAAGCTTTTTGTAAGCGTCGCGAATTTCGGGATTGAAATACTTGATGGGCGTTGGCAAGTCTCCTGTCAACACCTCGCTGGTCTCGTGGAAAAGTGCCTTGACAGCAATGCTGTTGGCATCAAGCTTGCCGCCGAAATACACATTTGAAATGGTTGCCAATGCGTGGGCAACAACTGCCACCTGCTGGCTGTGCTCCATGATATTTTCCGTCATGTTCGAGTGCATAAGTCCCCAACGGTTGATGTACTTCATTCGGTTGAGATAAGCAAAAAACTTGTACATATTATACTCCTTTCGCCGCGTTCATTACATTTTACCACAAATTTCGCAAAAAGAAAAGTAGCCACCGTAAATAATGGCTACAATTCTTTTTACAATTAAGTTCCAGCGCGACTACTTTGCCTGCTCTGCAGTTTCGCTGGAGCCTTTAACCGCCTCGGGGTGGAGATACTTGATGCACTGACGCGGACAACCCTCCAGGCACTTACCGCAGTTAATGCACTTGCCGTAATCAATGATAGGCACGTTGTTTACAAGCACTATTGCTCCTGTCGGGCAGTTACGTTCGCACTTGCCGCAAGCAATGCAGCCTGCCTGACACTTTGTCATTACGTCCTTACCTCTGCACTGAGTTGAGCAAGCAACGTACACCTTGGCAGATGCAGGAACACGCTTTATAAGGCGCTTGGGACAGGTTTGAATACAAATTCCGCAGCTACGGCACAAATCGGGGTCGATGTGAGCGTAGCCCTCGCGGCACTCGATGGAGTTGTACGGGCAAGCATCAACACAGCTTCCGCTACCCATGCAACCAACTTCACATGCCTTGCGTCCGCCTGCAAGTAGGTTTTGACTGATACAGTCACCGTAGCCTTGGTAAGCGTACTTGTCCTGGCATTTGCTACCGCCACAGCAAGCAACCACCGCAACCGTAGGCTCGGTGTTACCTTCCACTGCAACACCCAAAATGTTGGAGATTTCAATGCGAGCTTCGGTGGGGGTTTGTCCGCAAGCGTCAAGCTTAGCGGTACCGTCCACCAATGCTTTTGCAAAGCCTGCGCAACCGGGGTAACCGCATGCGCCACAGTTTGCACCGGCAAGGCAGCCCTCAATTTCCTTTATGCGGGGGTCTTCCTTTACCTGGCAGAATTTAGAAATAAGCAGTATCAGTACGCCCAGTACAAGGGACACGCCCACAACGATTGCGATTGCAATAGCGAAGCTCATCCATTGAATTTGACGTCCGATTTCAGCAAAGAGTAAATTGTTTAACATATTTCCTCCTTAAATCAACGTGAATACGTAGAATGCCATTGCCATAAAGCAAGCCGCAAGCATTGTCATGGGGAAGCCCTTGAGACTCTTTGCAACATTGAGCTTGTCAACCTTACTGCGAAGTCCTGCAAGGATAACGATTGCAAGTGTGAAGCCCAAGCCGTAGAAGATACCTGACACTACCGCTCCGCCGTAGGACATAGCAAACCACTTGTCCACCCAGTTGCCGAGTATCATACCCCTCAAATTGAATGCACCTGCGGTATCCGCTGCAACCTGCGCGATAACAAGCTCGGCAACACCGAGGATTGCACAGTTGGTTGTAACCAAGGGGAGGTAAATTCCCAAAGCGGAATACAAACCGGGGCTAAACTTTTTCAATGCCATTTCCAGTATTTGCACCAGTGATGCAATTACAAGGATAAATACCAAAATTTCCAGATATTCCAGTCCAAGAGGGACAAGGAGATATACATAGATTGGGTACGTTACTGCGCAGGTGATAATCATAACAGCTGTTACCGCAAGTCCCATACCGAGAGCGGAGCTTGTCTTCTTGGAAACGCCAAGGAATGGGCATATACCCAAGAAACGAGCAAGTACAAAGTTATCGGCAAACAACGCCGCAATTACGATTGCAAAAATATCCATTATTCAGCCTCCTTTGCTGCAGCTTCAAGAGCGGGAGCGTCCTCACTGACTTCTTCCGCTACTGTTGTAGCTTTTTGAGCAGCCTTGTGCTTCAATTTGCGCTCTACTGCGTTGTAGCAAACATTGAAGATTGCAATAAACAGACCATATGTCAAGAACGCACCGGCAGCATTGCTAAAGAATCCGATTTTGAAGTTCCAAAGCTCCAAGCCGAACAGCTTGCCGCTACCGAGAACTTCGCGGACAATACCCATAAGCGTGATTGCAGCTGTAAAGCCAAGCCCCATGAACAAACCGTCAAGAGCGCTTTCGCCTACGGGGTTGTGGGAAGCAAAGCTTTCCGCACGTCCAAGAATGATGCAGTTTACAACTATCAACGGAAGGAATATTCCCAAGCTGTCGTACAAGCTGGGGATAAATGCTTCCATCAGCATACGAATTAGTGTAACAAATGTTGCAATGATTACTATGAAGCAAGGTATACGAACCTTATCGGGGATAATGTTGCGAAGTAGCGAAATAATTACGTTACTGCAAATGAGAACTATCGTTACTGCTGCACCCATGCCGAGACAGCTCATTGCTGCCACTGTCAGCGCCAGCGTCGGGCAGGTACCCAACACAAGCCTGAAGGTTGGGTTTTGTCTGACCGTTCCGTCAAGAGCAATTTCTTTAAATCTCTGTAGTTTCATTATGCGCCCTCCTTATCCGAAAGCACTTCTCTTGCGTACTTGCAAGCAGTGTTAACAGCGTTGTTGATTGCCGTACTGGACATCGTTGCATCTGTTATCATGTTGTCACCAAGAACTATATCGGCGTTGATGGATGAACCAACGTACCAATTTTTAACTGTGTTCCAAGCGGGAATAATCTTGGTGGGCATGTAGGTTTGACTTGCATCATAGTAGGCTATCCACCAGCCTTTGATTACGCCATCGGCAATAACTACGTTGATGCTTACCGTACCGCCGCTAAATCCGCCCGTTCCGGTTGCTTCGATTACTACGGAGCCGTCTGTTGATGTATATACCTTGTTGACTGTTCCGTTTGTTGCAGTAAAGCTACTGTCAATCTCTGCCATACCGACGTAAGTGAAATCAGCATGCGATTTGCGAACAAGCGCTTCGAAGTAGCTCAAGCTCTGTACCTTGTCAATAACATCTTGGGTTGCGTTTTCGCTTGTTTTAACAACTGCGTCAGCTTCAAGTCTTTCTGCGTGAGTGAGACCTGCCTTGACAACAACAATTTGCCTGTCGTCGCCTTCGCCGTACACGTAAGCTTCAAGGCTGTCAGCGCCGTCCTTTGTTCCTTCGAAGTAGAATGACAAATCTTGTTCGTCAACAGCAAACTGTGCATATACTTCATCGTCCGTAACGCTGTTGAAGGTGTAACCGTTGCCATCTTCTCCAAGCAATGCGATGATTGCGTCCTTGGCTTCACTTTCCGGAGTGGACACAAGCTTCAATACTTCAATGCAATACACACAAGCCGATTTAACAGCGTTATTTATAGCCGTACTGGAAAGGGTTGTACCTGCAACCTTGTTGTTGGATAGAGCAAAGCTATCTGTGTCGTAACCAGTAATGCTCTTGCCAACGTACCAAGACGACTGTTGCTTACTTGTGATGTTACCAAGGAATGTTTCGCCGTCGTGTTCTTTGATTGTCCACGCCTTAACGATGGCATCAGCTTTTCCGCCAACGGTTTCTTGCTTTACAACAACGTAAAGGGTTATCGTTCCCTTGTAACCGCCGCCGCCCTTAGCGGAAATAACATATGCACCGTCCTCGGCTTTTTTAACTTCCGTTATCGTTCCGTAATTGGGAATATTAACAGGAGCAAAGTTTTTGTTGGCTTCGTTAAACTCTTTGTCGCCATTGCCGTAGTCCTTGTAAATCTTTTGCATTGCGCGAGCAAGCTTCACTTCGTCGCTAACGTACAAAAGGTCATTACACAGTGCCAACAGTAAGCCGCACACAAGGCAGATAACTACCAGCACGGCAACTGCAATGATTGACTGTTTAAGAGCGGGGTTCATGGTTTTCTTGTTACCTTCTGCCATATTATGCACCCTCCTTTTGCTCGTTTTTTCTAGCTTTCTTTTCTCTTACAGGCTTTACGTAACCGAACGGTTTACGGCGAATGTACAGATCAAACAGGGGAACAAGCAGGTTCATAAGAAGAATTGCAAATGATACTGCTTCGCCCTTTACTGCCTTTCTCAGCACTGCCGTGAGAACACCCAACAATACAAAGTAGATGTAATTGCCAAGTTTCGTGTTCGGGGTTGTTACGTAGTCGGTTGCCATGAATATTGCACCGAGGATGAGACCGCCACTGAGTATGGACGGCAGGAATGCTCCAAGTGCGGGAACAAACTTGCTACCCATAAGTGCGGAAACAAATTTACCGTCTACCGTGCAAGCGTCTATCCAAGCGATAAGCACTGCTACAACGCCTGTACTAACAATGTACACAAGCGGCCAACGGAAGTTAAGCACGCCGCGAACAACAAGATAGATACCGCCGATAATCAGCGCCAGCTTGCACACTTCACCGATACAGCCTGCTACGCCCGTACCAAGGAACAAATCAAGGTTGGTCAGAGAACTTGTAGCAGTGTCACTGAACAGCGTTTGCAGGGGTGTTGCGCCTGCTGTAACACTACCCTTGCTGATGGGGGAGTTAACTGTTATAGTGTCGCCGCTTTTGGGGTTTACAAAGCCCATTGCGCCACCGAAAGCTGCGCCAAATGCGATAAACGCGAAAATTCTACCGGCGATTGCGGGGTTAACTATGTTTTTGCCCGTACCGCCAAACAGCATCTTTACAACCACAATTGCAAATCCGCTTGCGAGAATTCCAACATACCACTTTGAAGTGGGATACAGGTTCATGCCGATGAGCAAGCCTGTAACAAGCGACGTGAAGTCGAACTCTTTCAATATTGTCTTGAACGACTTTTTGCAACAAAGTAAATAAACAAATTCGCTAGCTACCGAGCTTACACAGCAGATAAGCAGTTGCACAAAGGACAGCAAACCAAGCTGTGGATAAGCAGGGTTGGCAATGCCCATCAAGATGCAGCCTGCAATGCAAGCGGGCAAAAGAGCGATACATACGTCGATCATTATGCGACGTGTCGTTCTCGGTGATTTAATATGCGGAGAACTGGAATATACGTATTTAGCCATATTACTTCTTCTCCTTCATTCTCATTTTTGTAAGACGTACGCTTTGTACTATTGGGCGTTTAGCGGGGCAAACGTAAGCGCATGTTCCGCATTCGAAACAGTTAGCCGCGCCGTATTTTACAGCGTTTTCCGTGTCGCCTACCGTTGTGTAGAAGTCGATATACATGGGCATCAGCTTCATGGGGCAAACGCTAGCGCAACGTCCGCAGTTAATACAGGGGGTGGGCAGCACTGTGCTTGCTTCCTTGTCTGTAAGTGCCAACAGTCCGCTGTCCGTCTTGGTTGTGCACACGTCAAGGTTAGCCAGGCTAAAGCCCATCATGGGGCCGCCCGATACAAGCTTTGCCGTTTCGTCAATTAGACCGTCGCAAAATTCCACAATAGTTGATAGCGGCGTGCCGATTGCAACTTCAAGGTTCTTGGGGGTGTGTACACCTCTGCCTGTTACAGTCATCAAGCGCTTGTACAGGGTTTTGCCGTTTACCACAGCATCATACACTGCGTAAGCTGTACCGACGTTGTTGACAATGCAACCAACTGCAGCGGGAAGTGCTCCAACGGGTACTTCGCGATTGACGCAAGCTTTGATAAGTGTTTTTTCTGCGCCCTGCGGATACTTCTTTTTGAGAAGCACCACCACGATATCGCCGTCCTTTTTGTTTGCAAGTGCTTCCTTGGTGTCGGCGATAACGCCGTCGATAGCCGTCAACGTGTTGTACGCTTCCTGCTTGTTGGCTTCAATGCCGATGTAAACATTTGAAACATTGATTGCTTTGGCGATAAGACGAACACCTGCAATAAATTCAGATGCGCGCTCAATCATCAAGCGGTTGTCGCAGTTGAGATAGGGCTCGCACTCTGCCGCGTTGATAATGAGCGTATCAACGGGATCTTTCGGTTGAAGCTTAACTGCCGTGGGGAAGCCTGCTCCACCCATACCTACAATACCTGCATCCGCAACGCGCTGAACAATTTGTTCTGCCGTGGGGTCGGACAATGCGGGCAAGGTGAACTTGTCCTGCTTGCCGTTGGACTTGATGTGCAGGTAATCGACGGTTGCGCCTTGGGCATTACGACGCTTTTCGATACCAATCACTTGTCCGCATACAGGCGAGTGAATGTTTGCCGAAACGAAAGAGGACGCCTTTGCGATAAGTTGTCCTTCAACAACCTCGTCCCCTGCGGCAACAACTGGCTCTGCGGGTTTACCGATGTGTTGCGACAGCGAAACGTAGTAATCGGGAACGAGAGGCATCTGTTCAACGCTCACGTTCTCGGTCAACGCTTTGTTGTCCGGCACATGGAAACCACCTTTGAAAGTTTTCATAAATGCTTTTGCTCCTTTTGTTAAGGTTTTTGCTGTGGCGCTATGTGACGCCATACTGATTTAGTATATCACAACACAAAACAAATGTAAATAAAAAAAGGACACACTGCTTTAAACAATGTATCCTTATTTTAGATTTTGTGTTCCACTCAAAACAATCAGCAGCATATACGCTACGCTAGTTGTTCACCAATCTTCTTTTATGCTTATTTTGATATCTGTGTAAAATTCCTTGTACTGCTCCTTGAAACGCTCGGCATCGGTTCTGTCGTCTCGGCGTTCAGCTTCGTCCAGGTCCATGCCGTCGTCGTCCATCAGTTCGGATTTACGCATAAGCTCATACACAGTAGATTTCTTCATTTCTATTATTCTTTGTTTTCGCTTGAAGTGTCGCTAGCTTCAACATTAACTTCTGATATTTCTTCTGTTGTTGTTTCGGGCAGTGCTTCAACTGTTTCAGCGGAAACGCCCTCTGCCACTGCCTTTTTTCTACGTTTGCCACCAAGGTTTTCGGGGGCAATTTCGCCAGCTCTGCCCAACGCCCATTTGGTGAGAACAGGACCTACCAATTCGTAGATAAGAACGGCACACATGGTAATGGTAACAATACTTTGTCCGACTTCCTGCAAATCGCCCGTAAACTTTTTAGCACACATGGTTGCCATACCGATAGCAACGCCAGCTTGTGGGAATAGCGTTATACCAAGATAATTACGAACATTTTTGTCGCTCTTGGTAACGGTTGCGCCAAGCATTGTACCGAAGTACTTACCGACACAACGGAATACAATGTAAACCAATATGCAAACAATGATGATTGGTTTTTCGAAGAACATCATTACGTCTAGCTCTGCGCCGGAAAGAATGAAGAACAGCATGAGTACAACAGGCGTCCAACGGTCTGTACCTTCCATCATTTGAGGCGCTTCCTTGCGGAGATTGACAAATGTCGCACCCGCCATCATGCATACGAGCAAATCGGACAAAGCAAACGGCAGTATCCCCTCGTCTTGCATGTACTCAAACAGCTGACATACCCCGAGAGAAAGAGCTACGGCAATGATTGTTGCTATCGTGCGGTTGTCACGTGACTTGAAGAAACGTGGAACAACGGACAGCAATGCGCCGATAGCAGCGCCTATTACCAAAGAACAAATGATTTCAAGCAAAGGCCACACTACGATACTAAGCGCATCTAGCTTGGCACCGCTTGCCATAGAGAAAGCAATAGAGCTTGATATTGCAAACACGATGAGACCTACTGCGTCGTCCAATGCAACAACGGGAAGTAGCGTACCCGTAACAACACCCTTTGCCTTGTACTGACGCACTACCATAAGTGTTGCAGCAGGTGCTGTTGCCGTTGCGATTGCGCCCATGATGATAGCTTCGGACGCACTCATAACGCTAGGCGCTATCCAATGTATTACAAGGAGCGCAATGTCTACACAAAGAGTTGCGGCAAGCGCCTGACAGAAGGTGATTGTGATTGCACTCTTACCGATTTCCTTTATGTGCGAAAGTTTGAATTCCACACCGATGGAAAAACCGATAAATCCAAGTGCAACGGTGCTGATAATTTTCAGTCCGTCGAATAGATTTATGCCAACCAACTTTCCAAGTCCGTACGGTCCAATGATAAGACCGACAATCAAGTAACCTGTAACATTGGGAAGTCCAATGAGTTTCATCAGACGTGTTACTAACAAACCAAGAATTAATGCAATTGCTATTCCGAGTAAACTGTTAACCATTATCTTCCTCTTTGATGTATGTATATTTTGTAGACTTCACATATTTTAGTATCATTGTCATTTAATGTCAAATGTTTTACTTAAAATAATATGAACGGCCTCTTCCAACTGTTCCATGCTGCCGTTGTTTTCGATGACATATGTACAGCTGTACACCTTTTGACTGTTGAGCGTTGCGCAAGCGTTTTCCGCCGATACATTGTCGCGCTTTACAACGCGTGAAATGCAAGCCTGCTCACTGCTCTCCACTCGCCAAATCTCATCCCAGTTGAAGAAAAATGCATCTAAAACGGGAATTTCCACAAACACTGCTTTGGCATCTTTCAGTGTTGCAAGTTTTTCAGTCAACAGCGCTTTTACACCGTCAAAGAAAATCTGTTCATATTGCTTGAGTAAGTTAGCGTCGCTAAACACTGTTTCGCGAATGGCTTTGCGGTTTAACTCTCCGTCTACAACGCACTCGCTACCAAGCAGCTGCTCAACGCGTTTCACCACCTCAGGTTTCTTTGCAACCTGCTTTGCCAACTCGTCGCAATCGACAGTTTCATACCCCAGGTTGCGTAAAATGCGCGAAACAGCACTTTTTCCACTGCCGATTTTGCCTGTTAGCGCTATCACCTTACGCTTCATAAAGGGTTGCTCCTTCTTCCGTTTCAACGGTTAGCGGGCAAGCAAGCTGAACGGCATTTTCCATTTGCTCCTTGATTATCTGCTTCACCTGTTCCGCCTCGTGCAGATAGCAGTCCACTATCAATTCGTCGTGGATTTGCAACACAATTTTACTCTTGAGTTGCAATTTTCTCATGGCTTCGTCCACCTTGAGCATGGCTATTTTCATTATGTCAGCGGCACTCCCCTGCAATGGCATGTTCATTGCGGCACGTTCACCGAAAGCACGCAAATTAAAGTTGCTGGATTTGATTTCGGGAATTTGCCTACGTCTGCCCGTCAAGGTAGTAACGTATCCGTCTCGCCTTGCCTGTTCCACGCAACTGTCAAGATAAGTTTTGATTGTTGGGAATCGCTCAAAATACAGCTTGATATATTCGTCCGCTTTCTTCACACTGAGGTTGACATTTTGCGACAGTCCGAAGCTGGAAATACCGTAAATGATACCGAAGTTTACCGCCTTTGCCATGCGGCGCATATCGCTGTTTACCAGCTCGGCAGGTATGCCCATCAGCTCGGAAGCAACGCGTGTGTGAATGTCCTGTCCGCTCTTGAAGCTATCCAACAAATTGGCGTCCTTGGAGAAAGCGGCAAGCAATCTCAGCTCTATTTGCGAATAGTCCGCACCCACAAATACGCCGTACTTTGAACAGAACAGCTTGCGAATTTCTTTTCCCATTTCGTTACGAATGGGAATATTTTGCAGGTTTGGGTCACTACTGGACAGTCTGCCTGTCGATGTCAATGTTTGGTTAAATGTTGTGTGCACCAACCCGCGCTTTACAAGCGGCTTCAAGCCGTCAACGTAGGTTCCCAGTAGCTTGGAAAGCTTGCGATAGTCCAATATTTTTTGTATTATCGGGTGCTTGTCAAGCAGTCCTTCCAACACGTCATTGTTGGTGGAATAGCCCTTTTGTGTTTTTTTGCCGTGAGGAAGTCCCAGCTTCTCGAACAGTATCCGTGATAACTGCATGGGGCTGTTGACGTTAAAGTTTTCCTCCGCAAGCTCGTATATTTCCGCTGTTATACATTCCAACTGCGCGCGGAAATCCTGCGACATCTTGTCCAGGAGCTGCTCGTCCACCTTTACGCCCTCTTTTTCCATGCGGTACAACAGGTCCGACAGTGGCAGCTCTACGTCGTAGTACAGCTTTTCCACTCCGTGTTCCTCCAACTCCCTGTTTAGCTTGTCCGCCAAGGCGTAGATACCCGCAGTTAGCTGCTTGTAACCGTAAGCCTGAGTGAGGCTAGCCAGGTCCTTGTAGGCACGGTATTCAACCAGATATTGCATGAGGCAAACGTCGAACTTTACCGCGTTTATCTCAACGCCGTAACTATCCAATGTGTGTCTAAGCGCCTTTACGTCGTAAACGGCTTTTGCGGTATTTGATGCAAGCAACGGCTTAAGTTTTTCCCATACTGCTGTTGCCGTCAACTCATCAAGGAAGCTGTCGGAGGGCGCAATTCGGTACTGAGCCGTCGCACTGTTAGCCAAGTATATTTCCCCGTTATCCACGTGAAAAGCAAAGTACTTGGCATGAGACATATTGTCAACTACTTCAGTCAACTGCGACATTGATGTCACGTTTTCCACCGTCACTTCAACTTCCGCAATCTGCTCTGCATTTTCCCCGAAGTTAATACGGGATATTATTGTGCGGAATTGCAACTGCTCCATCAGCTGTTTTACATTAGCATCGTAGGTGGGCAATGTAGCATTGTCCAAATCGTACTCAATGTCGGCATTGGTAACAATGGTAGCAAGCTGACGGCTAATGTATGCCATCTCCTTGCCCTCAACAAGCTTGTCGTGCAATGCACCTTTTTCGTCGTCTACGTGTTCAAAAAGCGCATCGATATTGCCGTACTTTTCCAGCAGTGCCAAGGCAGTTTTTTCACCCACACCGCGCACACCTGGGATATTATCCGAAGTGTCACCGCGCAATGCCTTGTATTCAATTACTTGATGTGGGGTGAGATTGTATATCGTCTTGAGCGTTTCGGGGTTTACAACCTCAACGTCCGTTATGCCTTTTTTGGTGAGCAACACGGTTACCTTGTCGCTGACCAGCTGCAACATATCCCTGTCACCTGATACGATGTAACTGTCGTAGTTGTTGCTTGCCGAAATTGTACCTATGATGTCGTCCGCCTCTACGCCTGCCTTTTCCACTACCGTAACCTTCATTGCAGCAAGTAGCTCATGCAAAATGGGCATTTGCGCTGCCAAGTCGTCGGGCATTCCGTGACGGTTAGCCTTGTACTCGGGATAAATGTCCTTGCGGAAATTGTGTCCGCGCATATCGAACGCCACCACCAGCTTGTCGGGGGTGTAGTCGGCGATAGCCTTGAGCAGTATATTTGTAAAGCCGTATACCGCGTTGATGTTGCGCCCCTGCTGATCGTTCAAGGGCTTGATTGCAAAGTACGCGCGATTGAGTATGCTGTTTCCGTCAATAAGCAACAATTTTTGTCTTGCCATAATACACCTTTATTCGTGTTTTGCCTTTTCGAGAATGGGTTTCAAAAACTCACCTGTGTAGCTATTTTTCACTTGCGCAATTTGCTCGGGAGTACCTGTTGCGATAACCGTTCCACCCTCGTCGCCGCCTTCCGGTCCAAGGTCCACAATGTTGTCAGCCACCTTGATTACGTCAAGGTTGTGTTCGATGACTATTACCGTGTTACCACCTGCCACAAGGCGCTGAATTATGGAAATTAGCTTTGCTACGTCGTGGCTGTGCAGTCCTGTAGTTGGCTCGTCCAGTATATAAAGTGTTTTGCCTGTGGAGCGCTTGGACAGCTCCGTTGCAAGCTTGACACGTTGCGCTTCACCGCCACTAAGCGTTGTTGCGGGCTGTCCCAGCTTCATATATCCCAACCCCACGTCGTACAGGGTTTGAATTTTATTTTTAATTGACGTGATATTTTCGAAAAAGCCCACCGCCTCTTCAATGGTCATGTCCAGTACGTCGGCAATAGATTTACCCTTGTATTTGACGGCTAGCGTTTCGCGGTTGTAGCGTGCACCGTGGCACACCTCACATGGAACGTACACGTCAGGTAGGAAGTTCATTGCAATGCGCAATATTCCGTCGCCGTCACAGTGGTCGCAACGGCCGCCCTTGACGTTGAAGCTGAAACGTCCCGATTGGTAGCCACGCTCCTTTGCATCGGGGGTTGCGGCAAAAAGGTCGCGTATCATGGTGAACACGCCCGTGTACGTTGCAGGGTTAGATCGCGGCGTACGCCCGATTGCACTTTGGTCGATGGAAATAACTTTGTCAAGGTACTCGATACCCTCGATTTCCTTGCAAGCCGAATCAGCCCTGCGCGCACGGTTGAGGTGTTGTTCAAGGTACGGCAGCAGCACTTCGTTTACAAGGCTGCTCTTGCCGCTACCCGATACGCCCGTTACAACAGTAAGGCAACCCAGCGGAAAGCTTACGTCGATATTCTTGAGGTTGTTTTTGTATGCGCCCCTAACAACTAGGTTGTGTCCGTTACCCTTGCGACGTTCCGTCGGCACTGGGATGGACATTTCTCCGGACAGGTATTTACCTGTTATGGATTTTTCGCACCCCATTATTTCACTTACAGGGCCTGCAAATACAATTTCACCGCCGTGAACACCTGCTCCCGGTCCTACGTCCACAACGTAATCTGCCGCGCGGATTGTGTCCTCGTCGTGCTCAACAACAATCAGCGTATTGCCTATGTCGCGCAGTCGCGAAAGCGTTGCAATGAGCTTGCTGTTGTCGCGTTGGTGAAGTCCGATACTGGGTTCGTCCAGTATATACAGTACGCCTGTTAGCCCGCTACCTATTTGCGTAGCAAGACGTATGCGTTGCGCCTCACCGCCCGACAGTGTTCCTGCGCTACGGTTGAGCGTTAAATATCCCAAGCCCACGTCCACAAGAAATTTAAGACGGGCGTTGACTTCCTTTAACACCATGTACGCAATTTTTGCTCGCGTTTCGTCCAGCTCCAAATTTGTGAAAAATTCCAAAGCCTTGACAATGGATAACTCGCCCACTTCCCAGATATTAAGTCCTCCAACTTTGACGGACAGTATTTCATTTTTGAGACGTTTGCCGTGGCAATGTGAACAGGGCTTGTCCACCATATATTTTTCATATTCCTGACGCGTCCAGTCGCTCTTGCACTCGTTGTGACGGCGCGTCATCATGGGGATAATTCCCTCCCATGTTGCGTTGAATGAGCGCCCATCCTTGAGGTGACACACGATTGGCTCATTGCCGTTGCCGTACATTATTACGTTGTAGGCAGACTTGGGCAAGTCCCTTACAGGCACGTCGCAACTAAAACCGTATTTTTCCGCAATGGCGTCGAACAGCATTCGCATCCAGCTAGCAGCGCCAAGGTTAAAGCCCAGCAATTTCACCGCGCCCTCGTGTAACGACTTGCTGTCGTCGGGCAAAATTAAATTTTCGTCAAACTCCTGCTTGAACCCCAAGCCAAGACATTCGGGGCAGGCGCCAAATGGGCTGTTGAATGAAAAGGAACGGGGTTCCAATTCCTCAATGGTAAAGCCGCATTCGGGGCAGGCAAACTTGTCCGAATAGGTTGTTTCCGTGCCGTTAGCCGACACTACCACCAACCCCTCGGCAAGCTTCAACGCCGTTTCGATACTGTCGGACAGACGGGTGTTCATTTCCGGCTTTACCGTCAAACGGTCGATAACAACACTGATGTTGTGCTTGATGTTTTTTTCCAGCTTGATTTCTTCGTCCAACGTGTAGGTGTTGCCGTCAACGGACACGCGCACATATCCTTGACGTTTCAGTTGGTCGAACAGCTTTGTGTATTCGCCCTTACGTCCGCGAACAACAGGCGCAAGGATAAGCAGCTTGGTTCCCTCGCCCAGCGCCATTACTCTGTCGCATATTTGGTCCACCGTGGTTTTGGCAATAGGCAAACCGCAATGCGGACAGTACGGCACACCAATACGGGCGAACAGCAAACGCAAGTAGTCGTAAATTTCCGTGACCGTGCCCACCGTTGAACGGGGGTTGGACGAGGTTGTCTTTTGGTCGATGGAAATTGCAGGCGACAGTCCGTCAATGCTCTCCACATCCGGCTTGTCCATCTGCCCCAGGAATTGACGGGCGTAGCTTGACAGGCTCTCAACGTAACGACGTTGCCCCTCGGCAAATATCGTGTCAAAAGCAAGCGACGACTTACCGCTACCCGACAAACCCGTAAACACTACAAGCTTGTCGCGCGGAATTGTAAGGCTCACGCTTTTCAAGTTGTTTTCTTTTGCATTTTTAATTACTATGTCTTTCATTTTGTTTTCCGTAAGCATACTGTTAGTATGCGTGATATTTCAGTTGTTTTGCGGTATGTAAGCTATTTCGTAGCGAGATTTTCCGTAAACGTAGCCAATCTTCAAATACAGGTGGTTGGACACGGGATTGTTTTGATCGACGTGTAAATAGGGCAGATTACCGCTTGTTATTGCTTGCTCCGTCAAGTAAGTTACAACTTTACGCGAATATCCTTTGTTTCGATATTCGGGCTTTGTGTATACGTTTGCCAGTCTGCACAGTCCGTTATCTTCATAATAGCCCGATGCCACGGAAACGATTTTGCCGTCATCACATAGTATCGCGTACGAATGAATTCTCTGCGATATACTATCCGTTACTTTATCCAATTCAGACTTTTCGCCCAGCGCTTCAAACGTGAAGTCCACTACCAACTGCGCAATTTCGCCAATGTTTTTTTCCGTTGCATGCTCAACGCCTGAAGTATCACAAGAGTTGACTTTTTCACAGTACATTACGTCCATAAACAAATCTACTTTGTGGCTACCGCCTACGCGTAGTTCATACGCTGTCAAAAAAGCATTTGATAACCCATACGGTCCTATGGTTTTGCTAAAAGTCAGTTTGTGATTTGCCACAATGTCAGCCAGTTCTTCCGAGCAACATTCGCTGCCATACAAAACAAGAGGATAATCGCCAACGTGAATTGCCAACAGCAACTGACCGTCAGTTTCTATGCGAATTGCATAGTCCATAGTATTGCAATGGGTAATTGCTTTGGCGTTCACTTCAAAAAAAGTTGTGCCGAGTGGGTCGTTTCTGATAATATCTAAATTTTCGTCAAGAAACTCTTGACCTGTTGTATATAATTTAAACATATTGTTTTCCTACACAAATTCTGCAGATGCCTCACCGCTTTTTGCGTTTTTCTTTTTCCAGTCGTTTTGTTAGCTGAACCACCTGCTCGCGCAGTTGAATTGCCTTTTCAAAGTCCAGCTGATTGGCAGCAGTTTTCATACGCGCCGTAACATTGTCAATTTCTCTTTCTAGGTCCTTGACGCTCATTGTGTCGTCGCCCTTTTGCGTAATTTCAAGGGTGTTTTCCACTTCGTGCTCGATTGTTTTGGGTGTGATGTTATTTGCTACGTTGTACTCGTGCTGAACCTTTCTCCTGCGGTTGGTTTCGCCAATTGCGCGCTTCATGCTGTCCGTCATGACGTCGGCGTACATGATAACCCTGCCGTCGGCGTTACGCGCAGCACGCCCGATTATCTGAATAAGTGACGTGTCGCTTCGCAAAAAACCCTCCTTGTCGGCATCAAGGATAGCAACAAGCTTTACCTGTGGCATGTCCAAGCCCTCGCGTAGCAAATTGATACCCACAAGCACGTCGAACTCACCTTTCTTGAGCCCGGTTACAATTTCCACACGTTCAAGCGTGTCAATTTCCGAGTGCATGTACTTTACGCGAATGTCCTGCTTGGCAAGGAAGTCTGTCAAGCTCTCCGCCATGCGTTTTGTCAAGGTTGTAACAAGCACGCGTCCGCCACCCGTTACCACCTTGTGTATTTCGCCCAGCAAGTCGTCAATTTGCCCTTCAACTGGGCGCACTTCCACTTCGGGGTCCAGCAACCCCGTGGGACGTATCAGCTGTTCCACCACGTTGTCGGCGCGCTTAAGCTCGTACTCGGCAGGTGTTGCCGATACGCACACAAGCTGACCTAGACGGGCATCAAATTCGTCAAACATTAACGGACGGTTGTCGTAGGCACTTTTCAGACGGAAGCCGTAGCCTACAAGATTCACCTTGCGCGCTCTGTCACCGTTGTACATACCGCGTATTTGCGGTATCGTCATGTGACTTTCGTCAATAAAGGTGATGAAGTCGTCGGGGAAGTAATCGAGCAATGTAAATGGCGGCTCTCCTGCGCTGCGCCCGTCGAAATAGCGCGAGTAGTTTTCGATACCGCTACAGTAGCCCATTTCCTGCATCATTTCGATGTCGTAGGACACACGCTGCTTCAAGCGTTGCGCTTCCACTATCTTGTTGATGTCATTGAAGTCGGCAACTTCCGTTTCCATGTCCTGCTTGATTTCCTGAAGCGCCTTTTCCATTGTCACGCCCTCAACGACGTACTGGCTTGCAGGGAAGATAATGGTATGCAGCAAGTTAGCCACGATATTACCCGTCAGCGCGTCTATTTCCTGCACTTTTTCCACCTCATCTCCCCAAAATTGCACACGGATGGCGTGTTCGGAGTAGGACGCAGGGTAAATTTCCAATATGTCGCCACGCACGCGGAATGTACCGCGGTGGAAGTCCATATCGTTACGCGTGTACTGGATGGAAATGAGCTTTTTTATTACGTCCTCGCGGGATACTTCATCTCCCGGGCGAAGAGACAGGCTCATTTTGTAATATTCGCCGGGCGCGCCCAAGCCGTAAATGCAACTGACGCTTGCGACAACAATTGTATCGCGCCTTTCAAACAGACTGCACGTTGCCGAGTGGCGCAAACGGTCGATTTCGTCGTTGATGTCAATTTCCTTTTCGATGTACAAATCGCGTGACGGAATGTAGCTTTCGGGCATGTAGTAATCGTAGTAGGAAACGAAAAACTCTACTCTGTTTTCGGGGAAAAATTCGCGGAATTCATTGCAAAGCTGTGCGGCAAGCGTCTTGTTGTGGCATATAACAAGCGCAGGACGGTTGACGTTGGCGATAATGTTCGCCATCGTAAAGGTTTTACCGCTGCCCGTAACGCCACGGAGCACCTGTGTTGCCAGTCCGTCGCGTATGCCCTGTGTAAGCTGGGCTATTGCCTGCGGTTGGTCGCCACAAGGCTTATATTTTGAGTGAAGTTTGAATTCCATTTTTCTCCAAATTCTATTTGCTTTTACGAACATTTGTTCGTAAAATAATTATATTAAAATTGTAAGTGGTTGTCAATTATTAAACAACACTTTGACTTTATAACTTGATGAGTAAATATTTCGTAGGCTTGACAGACGCTTATAAGCCGTTCAAACAGTAAATTTCGTAAAGTCCTTTGAGGGATAGTTCGCGGTCGATGTGGTCGAATAGCGGTTCAACCTCGGTCAGCAACGTGGACAGTCCGCCCGTTGCAATAACTTTAGCGCAGGACAATCCCGTTTCCGCTTTTATTCGCTCGATAAGATACTTTACCTGCCCCACCGCGCCGTAAACTACACCGCTTTGTATTGCCTTGCGCGTGGAATTAGCACAAGCTTTACTTGGCGTTTCCAGTTCCACGCTGGGTAGCTTTGCCGTACAGCGTGCAAGGCTCTCCATTGTGGATTTCAATCCCAAAGTAATTGCTCCACCGATAAATTCTTTCTTATCGTTTACCACGTTAAATGTGGTAGCTGTTCCGAAATCGACAAGGACAAAGGGCGCGCCGTATTGTTTTTCCGCCGCAACACAGGTGATAATTCTGTCGCTGCCAAGCTCACGCGGGTTTTCGTAGCGAATTGCAATTCCCGTCTTTACGCCAACGCCAACAATCAACGGCTTTACACCGAAAACGTATTGAATGACGTTTGTAAAGGTGTAGTCCAGTTGCGGAATAACGGAAGAAACGATTGCGCCTGTTACGGAGTGTTCGTCAATCTTGTTGTGAGAAAGAAGCTGCAACAGCAATGCAACGTATTCGTCGGACGTGCGCTTGACATCCGTGGACATTTTGAATGAATTTGTAAGCTTGCCGTTGTCGCCAAACAAGCCGATTTTTATATTAGTGTTACCTATATCTACTGCAATTATCATAAGTTATTTTTCCTTTATCTCAACAATGTACAAACTCTCAGTCCTTTCCCTTACCGGCTAGGCGCCAGTTGTTGCCGTCAATGCCCAGCTTGAGCCCGCGACGTACCCCCAACACTACATAGGGAGCAACAATAAGGGACACAAGATACTCGGGCAAAATGTTTATAAATACCAGCCCTTTAACAGCTGCGATAAAGCCCTCTCCCCCCTGGGATAGGTAAGAAAAGGGAAGCAGGAAAAACGCCGTGTTGGACACAAGCCCTACCGCAATCGCCACCGTCATTGCCGCAACCTGAGCAAGCCTGCGCTTTGGCACTTTAGCCAATGCCACAAGCAGAATGCGGTACACGCTAAAGGTTACAACGCCTGCCAAAACCCTAGGAATAATGTACACCAGGGGTTTGAAATACCACTCTATCGCATCGGGAAATATAAATGCTTTAATAAATGACGCTATCCCGAAAAAGGTAAATGCCAGTACCCCGTCCGCCCAGCTGTTTTGTATAAAGCAAAAGCTGAAGGTTACCAGCAACACGCAAATTGCCATAGAAATAGGCAAAGCCGCGCTTATACCGCGGTCAATCATCATTGCAACAAATATCGTTGCAAACATGATTGCATACTTTGCCACCTTAAATGCTCTACTATTGTTTACCATAAAACCTCCAATTTCGTCCCAAGCCCCGCAAGCCTTGTGGGTACGAATACACATTTTTGGTAAATGCTGAAATTTGAAGTGTCGTTTGGTTACCCAATACGACCTGAAGTTATTTTACCATATCGACGGTAAAAATACAATTATATACTATTTATCCAATTGAGTGTTTGTGAGTATCTGTTCTATCTTGGCAAGCACTGCTTCCTTGCCTGTTTTGTCGGTGGAGGATACGGGAAGCACGTTGTCCGCGCCCACCTTGAAGAAGTTTGCTATTGCCCTACACCTGTTTTTCACCTGGCTCTTGGAAATCTTGTCCGCCTTGGTTGCAACAATGGTAAATGGCACATTGCTAGCAAACATGTAGTTGTACATTGTTGCGTCATCCCGTGTGGGTTCATGGCGAATATCCACCAAAAAGAAAACATGTGAAAGTTTGCTTTCATTGGCAAGGTACTTCTCTAGCAAATCCGCCCATTTGAGCTTTTCGGCGTCAGATACCTTTGCAAAGCCGTACCCGGGTAAATCCGCAAGCAGAAATTCCTCCGCGCCCTCGTTTATCAAAAAGTAGTTGATAAGCCGAGTTCTTCCGGGAAGCTTTGACGTGCGGGCAAGCTTGCCGTCGTTGACAAGGTAGTTGATGAAGCTACTCTTGCCAACATTGGATTTGCCTGCTACCGCTATTTGGGGCAGATCGGAAACGATACACTGTGCGTACGTTGCCGCGCCCTTAACATAAGATGCTCTTTTTATTTGCATAGTGCATTTTCATAGACAGTTTTGATGTTGTCGGCGAGGACGAACTCTATGCTGTCCTTTACTTCCTGTGGTATTTCATCCATGTCCTTGGCGTTGTCCTTGGGGATGATAACCTTTTTTACACCCAGACGGTAAGCGGCAAGCGTTTTTTCACGCAGACCACCTATCGGCAACACCTTACCGCGCAGGGTAATTTCGCCCGTCATTGCCACTTTGCCTGATACGGGTATGCCGCTAAATGCCGACATCACAACCGTTGCCATGGTGACACCTGCGCTCGGTCCGTCCTTGGGTATTGCGCCCTCGGGGACGTGAATGTGAATGTCCGTCTTTTCAAAGGCAGATTTGTCAATTCCGTATTCGTCGGCAAGGCTCTTCACCAGTGAGATTGCCGTGCGTGCCGATTCCTTCATGACGTCGCCCAGATTACCCGTCAGCTGAACTTCGCCCTTGCCCTGGAACAGCGTTGCGTCTACATTCAATGTTACGCCGCCCACTCTTGTCCAAGCAAGACCGCGCGCACTGCCTACGGTGTCGTCTATCAAGCCCATTTCGTCCTTGTGCTTTTCCACACCGAGATATTCTCTAAGATTGTCGGGCGTGACGGTAACCTTTACGTCGGGGTTTTCTACCAGCTTCAACGCTACCTTACGGCATATTGCAGCAATTTCTCTTTCCAGGCTTCTTACGCCCGATTCGCTTGTGTAGCGTTCGATAATTTTGCTGTAGGTTTCGTCGGATATTTCTATTGCTCCGTCGGGAATGCCGTGCAGCACCATGTTCTTTTTCAGCAGGTATCTGTTGGCAATGGCAATCTTTTCCAGCTCGGTGTAGCCCGACAGCTCTATTATTTCCATACGGTCAAGCAGCGGCTCGGGGATGTCGTCCGTTGCGTTAGCCGTGCAAACAAACAGCACCTTGGATAGGTCGTACGGCACTTCAAGATAATGGTCGGTAAAGCTGAAGTTTTGTTCGGGGTCAAGCACCTCAAGCATTGCGCTTGCAGGGTCGCCCCTGTTGTCCTTACCCATCTTGTCGATTTCGTCAAGCAGCAACACGGGGTTGATACACTCCGCTTGCTTCATCATGTAAATGATTTTGCCGGGGATTGCACCGACATAGGTGCGGCGATGTCCGCGGATTTCCGCTTCGTCTCTTACACCGCCAAGGCTTACGCGCAGATACTTCCTGTCGAGAGCCCTTGCAATACTGCGAACAATGGACGTTTTTCCCACTCCGGGAGGACCAACAAAGCAAAGTATGGGACCGTTGAGCTTGCCTGTTAGCTGCATGACGGCAAGGTATTCGACAATTCTGTCCTTGATTTTTTCCAACCCGTAGTGATCTTCGTCGAGAATCTTGCGGGCAAGTGTCAAGTCCTTGTTGTCCGTCGATTCCTTGCTCCAGGGCACGTCGCACAGCCAATCGAGATAGTTGCGTATAACGGCAGCATCGGGAGATGTCGGCGACATCTTGGAAAGACGGTTGAGCTCTTTCGTCGCTTTCTTTGCAACGTCTTCGGGCATTCCGCACGCCTTTATTTTGTCCAGGTAATCTTGCTTTTCGTTGGCATCTTCACCAAGCTCGGCGGAGATAGCCTTCATTTGCTCCCTGAGGTAATATTCCTTTTGACCGGACTGCACCTGTTGCTTCACACGGTTGGCAATACGCTTTTCGGCGTTGGCAAAGTCAATCTCTGCAATGATGTAGGCGCATATGCGCTCCAGGCGCTGTTCGATGCTTGTCTCTTCCAAAATTGCCTGACGTTCCTGAAGCCTGGTAACAATTTCGTTAGCAACCACGTTGGTGAAAGCAAGGTAATCAATCTTTTCTGTGTAGAAGCTTTTTAGCTCCAGCTTGGCAACGCTCTTGTTAACCTCCGCAAGCTTACCAATGTAGCGCAATGTTTGCTCAAACAAGGCGCGCGTTTCACTGTCGTTTTGGTAGGTAAAATCCAGCGTTTCAACATTTGCGAAAATTATTTTTTCACCGAAGGACCAGTGCGTTATTCTAGCCGCCTCATAGGTGCGAGCCATGACGGTAGTCGCTTCCACTGTTGCGCTTTCAACGGATGCAATTTCTGCAATGACGCCCACTGTGTAGAAATCGGTTGTAACGGTAGGATTAGCTTTGGAGCCGTCAATTTGACTGACCATCAAGAACTTTCCGCCGTTTTCCAACGCAAACTTCAAGGCATTTCTCGAAATTTCACGCGCAACTTCCACTTTTGCGCGAATGTTTGGGAAAAAGAAATTTCCGCGCATAGCCAGTACAGGTAAATTGTTGTATTCTGTCAAAATGTGTACCTCTCTCACTTTTTACGTTAGTTTGTGTGAATTTCTTATAATTATAAAATAATTTTCAATTTAACGCAACTAAAAAAGACTTCTCTATGTACGAGAAGTCAATTAGTTTACTAATATAAGTGTTTGATACGGTAGAAGTGAGATAGGCGATGCGGAACTAAGCATACCGACACTAATAGCGGCTCAAACTAACCTGCGCGGCGGACGATAAGTGGGTCGCCGCCCTCTACGCTTTGGCGCGTGATACGTACGCGCTCCACGTCGCCACGGGAGGGAGCGTCATACATGCAGTTGAGCATGAGATTTTCCAGTACAGACCTCAGCCCGCGTGCGCCCGTCTTTAGGCGAATGGATTTCTCGGCGATGGCAACGATAGCCTCGTCGTCAAATTCCAGCTCGATACCGTCCAGCTTGAATAGCTTTTTGTATTGCTTGACAAGGCAATTTTTGGGTTCGGTCAGTATCTTGACAAGTGCGTTTTCGTTTAGCGGTGACAACCCTACGGTTATGGGAAGCCTGCCGACGAATTCGGGAATAAGACCGAACTTGATGAAGTCCTGAGGTTGCAAGCTCTTGACAAGCTCGGCATGGTCGATTTCTTCGGTGCTCTTTATCTGATTGCCAAAGCCAAGCCCTGCGCCCTGCTGACGTTTTTCGGCGATTTTTTCAAGTCCTACAAATGCACCGCCGCAGATAAACAGGATGTTGGTTGTGTCTATTGCAATGCTCTCCGCCTGTGGGTGCTTGCGACCGCCCTGAGGAGGTACGTTGGCAATTGTGCTTTCGATAATTTTCAGCAATGCCTGTTGCACGCCCTCGCCTGAGACATCACGCGTAATGGACACGTTTTCCGTCTTCTTGGCAATCTTGTCTATTTCGTCAATGTAAATAATGCCGCGCTGAGCTTTTTCAATGTCGTAGTCGGCAGCCTGAATAAGCTTGAGCAGGATGTTTTCCACGTCCTCGCCCACGTAACCTGCTTCGGTAAGCGTTGTAGCGTCGGCAACGGCAAAGGGAACGTCCAGTATTTTTGCCAGTGTTTTTGCAAGCAACGTCTTGCCACAGCCCGTGGGGCCTAGCATAAGGATGTTGCTTTTTTCCAGTTCGATGTCGTCGTCACCACCATTTTTTTCCGTGTACAGCACGCGCTTGTAGTGGTTGTACACAGCAACTGCCAATGTCTTTTTCGCGTCGTCCTGCCCCACAACGTACTTGTCCAGCTCCGCCTTGATTTCTTCGGGCTTGGGCAGCTTGATGGATTCAACATCGCTGGCGCTACCTATTGTTTCGCTTTCGATGATGGAAATGCATGCATCTACACACTCGTCGCAGATACACACGCCGCTAGGTCCGGAAAGCATTTTTCTTACATGGTCTTCGTCTTTTCCGCAAAATGAACAATATTGCATTTTGTCTCCTAATTACGTCAAATTTTCACACATGGGACACAAAAAACAATGATTTTCCCGCCCCAAGTGGTTATTTTCACTATTTACGAGTGTAGAACACCTGGTCTACAATTCCGTATTTTTTGGCTTCTTCTGCCGTCAGATAGTTGTCGCGGTCGGTGTCGCGCTCCACCTCTTCAACAGGCTTGCCTACGTTTTCGGCAAGCAGCTTGTTTAGCTTGTGCTTTATCTTCAACAGCTGCTTGGTTTGAATTTCCACATCGCTTGCCTGACCTTGTGAACCGCCAAGCACTTGGTGAATCATTATTTCGCTGTTGGGCAATGCAAAGCGTTTGCCCTTGGTTCCGCTGGACAGCAAAAATGCACCCATGCTTGCAGCCATGCCGATACAGATTGTGGACACGTCGCAACGAATGTATTTCATTGTGTCGTAAATTGCCATGCCTGCGGTAACTTCGCCGCCGGGGCTGTTGATATAAAGTGAAATATCCTTGGTGGGATCTTTCGATTCCAAATAAATCAGCTGAGCCACCACAAGATTGGCAAGCTCGTTGGTTACAGGACCAGACAAAAATACTACTCTGTCCTCCAACAGACGTGAGTAAATGTCGAAGCTTCTTTCGCCGCTATCGGTGCGGTCTACAACCATTGGAATAAGTGTCATTGTATTCTCTCCTTAAACATTACGTCGGGCTAAATTTTTCACCCGACGTCATCTGTTGTGTACTAAGCTATTGTGTTTTCCTTTTTGAGTAGCGCTAGCAAGCTATCAGTAATAACTTGATTTTCGAAGTAATATCTGTCGGATTCTTGAAGCTGTTTGCTGAAATCTTCGTAGGTAGAGCCAATGCGCTCTGCATACTCTTTGATTTTTGCCTCAACATCCTTTTTGTTTGCCTTGATTTTTTCCGCTTTGACGATTTCTTCAAATACAAGGCGCGTACGTACAGATTTCTCAGCGCGGTCACGGTATTCGTTACGCAAGTCCGCCATTGTCTTGTCGGTGTACTTGAAGTAGCTTTCGATGTTCAAGCCCTGGTAGCTCAGTTGATATTTGAAGTCTTCGACAAATTGGTCGATTTGTTCTTCTATCATTTCGTCGGGAATGTCGAACTTGGTGTTGCCCACTACCGTTTCAATTAGCTTGCTTTCGTCCTCGCGCTCAGCGTCCTTGTTGTAACGCTCGGTGATATTCTTTTTGATGTCTGCCTTGTAATCTTTCAAAGTGTCGAATTCGCTTACGTCCTTGGCAAATTCGTCGTCCAGTTCGGGCAGTTCTTTTACTGTGATGCCGTTGATTTTAACGGTAAACACTGCGGGCTTACCCTTGAGCTCTTCTGCGTGATACTCTTCGGGGAAGGTTACGTTGATATCGCGGGTTTCGCCGATGTTCATGCCAACAAGCTGCTCTTCAAAGCCCTCGATAAAGGTGTGTGAACCGATTGTAAGCGTTTGACCCTCGGCTGTGCCACCGTCAAATGCTACTCCGTCCGTTTTTCCGCTGTAATCGAGATTTACTTGGTCACCGTCCTGTACGGGTCTGTCCGTAACCTCGATATAGCGTGCGTTACGTTCGCGAACCTTGGATATTTCTGCGTCAACGTCGGCAGCCTTTACCTTTTGCGGTTCCGTCTTCTTGATTGTCAAGCCCTTGTACTGTCCAAGGGTGATTTCGGGACGAACGGTTACAACCACTGCAAATGTTACGCCCTTATCGTCGATATTGAATGCTTTTTCGTCAAGGCTGGGACGGGCAACAGGTTCTACACCTTTATTTTTATCCAAAAATTCGGTGTAATATTCTTGTGCGCACAGATAAAGCGCGTCTTCTAAGAATAAACCTTTGCCGTAGCGCTGCTCCAAAACGTGCTTGGGGGCATGTCCCTTGCGGAAACCGGGTACGTTGTACTTGCCCTTGTTTTGATCGTAGGCGCGTTTTTCAAAGTCTGCCCATTCTTCAGCCGTAGCCTTAAACGTGATTGTCAAGGTATTTTTGTCTTTGTTTTGCGTGTATTTCATGATAGTCCTCCGACTTAATTATCTGTTTTGGTGATTGCTCCAACGGCTTATAATTGTAACATAGAAAATAAAATTTAGCAATCAAATTACAGAGTAATCACTTGACAATTTAATAAAAATTGGTAAAACTTTAAGACAGAAAAACTAACGGAGAAAGCCATGGCTTACGATGCGCTGACATTGTCGGTGTTGAAGGACGAGTTAAAAGAGGCCCTTACGGGTGGGAAAATCAGCAAAATTTACCAACCCGAAAGAGATGAGATTGTACTGTTTGTATTCAACAAGCAAACGTACAAGCTACTTATTTCCGCCAACGCCAACGTCAACCGAATACACCTCACTGACAGACCGACGGACAATCCCAAGACTGCGCCGTCCTTTTGCATGCTGCTTCGAAAGCACGTAACCAACGCCACCATTACCGATATTACGCAAATGCCCTACGAACGGGTACTGGAATTGGCTTTGCAGGTAAATGACGAGCTTGGTTACCGCAAGGACATGAAGCTAATTTTTGAGCTGACAGGCAAAACCTCCAACATCATTTTAACTGACGGTAACTACACGGTGTACGACAGCATAAAGCACCTGCCGCAGGACCTTGACAGCAAGCGTATCATTATGGCAGGGGCGAAATACAGCTTTTTCCCACCACAGGACAAGATTTACCCATTTGACTACCCCAAGGTGAGGGAATTTTTGTCCCACTGCAACACACCACTGCGCAAGACGTTACCGGAAGTTTTGCTTGGAGTGTCGCAAGCGACAGTAAACGAAATTTTGTACGGCATTGACGAAAACGACCACTCTATCGTCAATCACAGTCTTGTTGTGGACAGGCTTGCAATGTATCAGGCAAACCTTGCAAACAAAAAACCCAATGTTGTACTGCAGGACGGAACACCCGTTGAGGTGTGTCCATTCAACTACCAGTCGAAAAAGGGCGAAAAGATTTTTTACAGTACATTGAATGCCGCGCACGACAACTACTACTATCTGTTGGACAAGGCACAACGCTTCAACTCAAAGGCGAAGTCGGTGTCAACAATTGTCAAGAACGCCATTTCGCGAACGGAAAAGAAGCTGGCAATTCAACGTCAAAGTGTGCTGGAGGCGGAAAGCCGCGAAACGTACAAGCAATACGGAGATTTGATACTGTCCAATTTGTGGCAGGTGGGCAAGACGGATACACTTGTGTGCTTCAACTACTACGACAATACCGAGGTGAAAATTCCCCTGGACAAGACGCTCACCCCGCAACAGAACGCGCAAGCGTACTACAAAAAATACCGCAAGCTGAAGTCCTCCGCCGAGCATAACGGCAGGCTTGTGGAAGAGAACACGGCATTGCTTGAATATCTACTTACCATCAAGCAAAGCCTGAAGCACTCCACCGAGACGGAGGATTTGCAGCAGATACGGGACGAGCTTGTTGAGCTGGGGCTCATACGCGAAAAACAAACATCGAAAAAGAAGGTGGATGCGCCCGTCAAACCGCTGTGCTACGACATCGGCGGCTACCTGGTGTACGTTGGCAAAAACAACGCACAAAACAACTTTGTCACCTTCAAGCTTGCAAGGTCAGCTGACCTGTGGTTGCACACGCAAAAGATTCACTCTTCCCACGTAGTAATAGTAAACGACAAGGGCGGCGACATTCCCGACGACGTAATTGTAGCTGCGGCGGAAATATGCGCCTACTACTCACAGGCAAGCGGAGGAAGCAAAATTCCCGTTGACTACACCCAGCGTTGCAATGTGAAAAAGCCCAACAAGGCTCCACTGGGCTTTGCCGTATACAACGTCTACCAAACAGTACTTGTCAACCCCGACAGGCACGTGCTTCAGTTAAAACAATAGTAAAAAAAAACGCCCCATGTTGCAAAAACCGCAATATGGGGCGAATTTTTTAAGTTATTGAATTAGTTTAGTGTTGATTGTGTTGTAATCGCACTAGGCGACAACGGAAAACAAAACAGTTAAATAAATTCCCACAATAATGACTACATACAGCACTATAATCGCCGTTTCAATTGCGCCGATAATGATACCTGCAATGGCAAGCTCCCTGCCTCTTTCGCCGGAATTTTTCACCTGCTTGTAAGCAATGATGGACAACACAAGTCCGATAACTGCACTGAAAAATGACAGTACAAAACCGACAATAGCCAGCGTGTTGTAGTTGTTGGACGGGGAATTGACGTACGGGCTTCTAATTCCGTCAACAGCGCATCCGCATTTAGTGCAGATTGCTGCTTCATCATAAATTTCCGCTCCACAGTGAGCACAATATTTCATAGTTTTTCTCCTTTATCTTAAGATTATTTTACGGTAGCAAAATTACAATCCAGTACAGAATGTCGAATAGGAACATGCATGCACCTACAGGTATTCCTGCAACTGCAAGGCCTTTGCCTCTTTGTTCTCCGCTTTTTACTATCTGCACCAAACCAATGATAGACAGTATAGTTCCTGCCAAGGCAAGCAAGCCCATAAAATCAACAAAGAATGTTATCACGCCCACCAAGGACAAAATAAACCCTACCAGCGCGCAATTATTTAGTTTAGTCTTTTGCTGACCTATCGGTGCTGGCGCATTATTAGTCCAGCAGCCGCATTTAGTGCAAAGCACAGCATCATCCATTATCTCCGCGCCACAGTGTGTACAGTATTTCATCATCCTTTCTCCTTATAGATATATTATCACAAAACATCTGCTAACACAACAATTTTCGCCAATTTATACGCTGGCGTGGTATGAGCTAGATGTTTCTACCTATACAACAATTTAAATGTAGCAGTTGTCCCACTTTTACACTAGTTTTTTTGCAGTAGATACAGCACCGCCATTGCAACGGATACGTAACAGCTTTCGCGGGTGCTTACGATGTTGTGAGCGTACTCCTTGATGCCGACGTTATCTACAATGAAACGGTTGCCCAAAAGAGGACAGTTGATACGCGCCATATCCATGAGCTCCTCGGATATACCGCCACTTGTGCCGTAGTACTTTTCGGGGTCGGAAAAGGGTGCAAGTCCCAAGTCTATTACCGCATCCACGCCCGAGAACGCTGCGGCGGCCCTGTCGATAATTATGCCCTTGCGGGTAGTAACAAAGTCATCGGGAGGAAGATACCACACAGCGTTGGAGCCAAATAGCTGCAAGCAGTGATTGAGCTCATTTATCTTGTTGACGTCGCGGTTACCCACGAACAGCACGTTGAGGTTTGACAGTCCGTCCAGCTTCATATTCAGTGCCATAAGGTCTGCAAGCACGCCAATGGGGTCGTACTGGCTTGAGCCTCCGTTGATAACACCCGCGCGGGAAAGGCTACCGAAGCTCTTGGCAATGTTACCGTTGTCGCAAGCAATTACCATGGTATTTACACCCATGCTGTCGAACGTGCGGCATTGCTCCAGCACATCATCCGCGCCAAACACGGGGCATATCGTGCCAGACAGATACAGCGTTGCCAACTGAAACGCTGTACTGGATACGCTGGGTTTGTTCCATACGCCGGCTACAACGTGACCGATAAGCTGCGGTCCCTTTTTGTAGTTGGCGGTGACAATCCTGCGCATTTGTGTTGCTACTTCGAGAATGTTACTTATTTCCTTTTTGGTAAGGTCTGTAAGTGTTAGCAGATTTTTCATATATACCTCAAGTGTGTTTATTGCGAAGTGTATTTAGTACTTTTTCAAAGTATGGGGGAATGGGTGCGGAAAAGCTCATTTGCTTGCCTGTTGTGGGATGGGTGAACATGAGCGTGTGTGCATGCAGCAGCTGACCGTCCAATGCAAAGCGACACTTTTGATATCCGTAAGTTTTGTCACCCACTACGGGGTGCCCCAAAAACTTGGCGTGAACCCTAATCTGGTGCGTGCGCCCTGTTTTCAGTTCGAACTGCACCAAGGTGTAGTCCTTGAACCGCTCCAACACCGTGTAATAGGTCAAAGCGTTTCTTCCGTAGAGGACAATGTCCATCTTTTTTCTGTCCGCGACAGAACGCCCTATCGGCTTGTCCACTGAGCCGCTGTCGGTTTTGAGCACTCCTTCCAGCAGCGCGACGTAAATACGTCTGCACTCCTTTTGCTGTATTTGACGTTGCAGCTCCACATGCGCATTGTCGTTTTTTGCAATGACCAGCAAGCCACTTGTGTCCTTGTCAAGGCGATGTACAATGCCCGGTCGAAGCACTCCGTTGATACCGGACAAATCCTTGATGTGATACAGCAACGCGTTGACAAGCGTGCCCTCGTAAACATTGTTTGCAGGGTGTACTGTCATGCCCTGCGGCTTGTTGATAACAGCTAGGTCACTGTCCTCGTACACTATATCAAGTGGAATATCCTGCGCCACAACGTCCAAGGGAATGTCCGGCGGTATAGATGCCTCCACCGCACTGTCGGCTTTAACAGGCGTTGACGGCTTGGTAATTACCTTTCCGTCCACAGTAACTAACTGTTGAGCAATCAGCTTTTGAACGTGGTTACGCGTAAGCCCGCTACTTTCCGACAAAAAGACGTCAAGTCGCCTACATTCGTTTTCACAGATCAGCTTGATCGTTCTCATCTGTTTGCTCCTGTTTCTGTTTGAGCTTTTCATTGCGTTCGTTGATAAGTGACCACATTAGCGAATCGTGGTCAACAAACACAATTGCCACAAGTGCCAGTATCACGCCCACCACAAGGAAGCTATCGGCAATGTTGAATATGCCGAAAAATCCCTCCACGCGCACAAAATCGCGAACCTGTCCTGTGAAAAAACCGTCCTTGGCAAATACAATGCGGTCTATTGCATTGCCGATTGTTCCGCCAATAATAAACGCAAATGCAACCTGCCCCGCAACACTGCGCGTACGGCTACGCCACAGCAGCCACATAAATACAGGTATGCCGATAAGTGTCATAAAGAAAAACAGCCAATTGTTCCAAGCCAGATTGGAAAACATGCCACCCGTTGCGCCGGGGTTTGTTGTCCAGTACAGGGTGAGCCAATTACCCAGTATTTTAATTGTGCCGTGTTTTTCGCAGGCAATACCGATAAAGTATTTCGTCAGTTGATCCAGCGCAATGCATGCGACAATGACCGAAATGTATACGGCAAGAAATACGGGTATCGTTAGTGTTTTTCTTTGTTTTGTTTTTGACATTATTTTATTCCTTGAAAGTGAATATATCGTCGAAAGTAAATATTTCCGACGCGTCAGGCTTGTCGAATACCTTTTGCGAATTGATCTCAGCCCTACCTAGAATTGCTCTCTTTTGTAGCTTGCGGCTGTACAGCCATGTGAAGATTGCCAGCACTACAAGTACAGCAAGGATAACCAGCGAAGCCCACCACTTGTTGTACCAAAAGCCTAAATTTACAAGCTGACTGCGCGCATTTTCGGCAATTTCCGCAAAGCCGTTTGACAGTACTGTATTTGCTATTGCTTCACCTACGTTTTGTATGCGCACAGCCCATGCAACACCGCTATTTACCAAATTTTCGTATGTGTCGCTTGCAGTGTTGATGACGTTACCGGCATTGAAATTCCAAATCTCATTTGAATAATCACCCGAGAAAAAGAATGCTATTGGTATGCCTGCAAGACGGAATGGGGTGTGGTCGCTACCCTGAACAAACTCGTAATAGCCGTATCCGTATATGTCTTCCATATATGAACCGTAGATACCCTTTGCGTAAGGTTTTTCGACAATGTCTTTGCTGTTTTTCAATATGGCATCGGCAAGCCTTGTATGCTTGTTTTCGCACATCAGGTACACGTCCTCGCCCAAAGCTATGCTGTCGATATTGAACATCACAAGTGTGTTGACAGCTTGCTCTGCCGATAACCTGTCAACAAAGTGCCGCGAACCAAGCAGCCCGTTCTCCTCGCCGTCAAATGCCACAAATGTTACATTGTACGGGATGTCATTGGCACTTGCAAGAAGCTTCATTGTGTAGTACAACGCTGCAACACCCACGGCATTGTCGCCTGCGCCTTCACCGCCTATTGCGTCGTAGTGAGCGCCAACAATTATTTGCTTGAGTGAGTTATCTTTTTTCAAACGCGCAACAATGTTGCAGTAATTTCCGTCACCGTCAATGAAGGGGGCGGTTGTCACTTCGCTGTCCAATGCGGAACTGTCCAACGCTTCACGGAATTTAGTTACAAGGTAATCTACCTTATCCGCCTTGTTGCCCTGCGCATTAAGCTCACACAGCTCTTTGACAAACTCTTTTACTTCGGCATTTTCTTCAACAACTGTCGGTGCGTTCGCTGTCGGCGAAGCTTGCTCCTCGGCAAAAGCCACACAGGAAATTACCGACAACACCGCAAGCAGCACTATCAAAACAAAAATCAGTATTTTCTTCATAGCAGCACCCCGAATACAAATGCAAACACGAAGTACACTATTGCCATATTGCGGAAGTAATACTGCGCTGTAGCGTCGTTGAAATACAGCTTCTTTGTTACTGCATAAAACCAAATTACGCACCCCGTTGCCACAATAAAGGGGAACATTTTTTCACCCCAGGTGAGCAATAGCGGCGTAACCAAATTTACAAGACTTAGCAGCCCGCACACAAAGTAAAACAACGCAAAAAACATCAGCGTTATAAGTCCGTACTCAGCTCGCGGAACATTGTAAAAGCGCGAAATGTTCAAAAACACATTTGCAACCAATGGCACAATGAACACCAACACCACGCCAATCAGTAATGCGGCGAAAAATGCAATCAACAACACGTAGGCGTCGGACGCATTTAGCATGGTGCCGTACATCGATTGCACCATCTGTGCAGTGGCAAGGATATTTTGCCAACTGTACAAAACATACGCCAGCACAAATGCTATGCGCACCAACACATTGGACAGTCGGAAATTGCTTCTCAGTTTGCTAAACAATTGGGTACCACCTCACATTACAGAGAAATAAGTTGCATGATTAGTATCTGCATTACCTCGTTTTCGTCTACAAACGCCTTTATTCGTTCGTCCGCCAACGACAGATAATCCAACGCGCGCTTGAGCTGCATGGGCTTGTAGCGATTGGCGGTATCCTTGGCGAAGCTGATTGCGCCCGCCTTTACACCGAGGTAATTTGCCATTTCTTCATTGGTAAAGGTTGATGTTTTGACGTAGTAGACACGTCGGTAAAAGTTGTAGATGAGTGCAAATAACGCGCGCGCCTCTTCGCCACGGGCAATCAATCCACGGTAGATTTCCGTAGCACGATTTGCGTTTTTGTCGGCAATTGCACCGGATAGGTCGTACACCGCGTACTCGGTATCCTTGTGCACCAGCATGTCGATGGACTCAACACTGATATCGCCGTAGTCTATTAGCTTTTGTGTTTCCACCTCCACGCGCGACATGTCCAGCAAGCAGTAGGTAGCTATCCTGTCGGCGCACAAAGCGTCCACTGTCACACCGTTTCTTTTGCAGTAGCTAGTTATCCATTTAACAATGCTTGCCTTGTCCAACCTGTTGCAGTTGACTGTTTCCATGCCCGAAATGTCGGTAAAATTCTTGTCCGAATCGGACACAAACAGCAAGCAAAAACTACCGTCGCACTGCGCCACCGTCTCCGATAAATGGCGCTTGATTTCGGCGACCTTTGCGTTACCCTCAGGCCAAAGAAAATCCTCACACACCACAAGCTTTTTTGCAGAAAACATCGACGGCGTAAAACAGGCAAGTCGAATGTCCTCAACTGTGGGTGCAACAAGCTT
This sequence comes from Clostridiales bacterium, assembly GCA_022508345.1. Taxonomy (GTDB): domain Bacteria; phylum Bacillota; class Clostridia; order Christensenellales; family CAG-314; genus Fimimonas. The sequence continues at coordinate 253,238 of JAFLVK010000002.1, forward strand.
ATCCACGCTGAAGCCATCGTCCACAATGCCGTACGCTTCGCACACGTTAGCTACAGACTTACGTTTGAGCCAAGCATCGTTACCGTACAGACACAACGCGTTAAATTCGCTCGTTTTAAGTTTTTCCCTTAGCTCGAGAAATTTTAACAAAGTCCACCTCACCTAAATGTTAAAACTATTTTATCACCTTTTTGATTTATTGTAAAGTTTCCATACTTATTTGCACCGTAATTAAAACGAAGATTACTTTGATAGGGTGTGACAGTCAGCGCATACCTGTCTGAGTATTCTTGGTTTGCTTCGGGCAGCACATACAAATCTGCCACAATCCCGCTTTCAATCAGGTCTGTTACGGTATTGATGTTGCCGCAGGCTATGCAAATTTTCATTTTGTTCACGGATACACTTACGCCCATTAGTCCCGCGCCGAAATGGGATTGGACCTTAACGTAATTGCCCGTTGTGGAATTGGGAAACTGATGTATCACCTTTACACCACGGCTTGCAAATTTCGCCTCAACCGTTTCGCTGTCGTCCGCGCCAAGAATGTACACTTCGTCTATCGGCAGGCGGTCAAGCATTGCAAGCGAAATGGACGTTGCCGACGAACAGTCGGAAATATACACTGTGCAGCTTTTCAAGTTAAACTTATGCAAATATTCAGTTGCGTAATAAAGGGTGTAATATTCATTAAAATCCAACACAAGTGCCGCTTCACCGCTATTGGACACAGCTGCGACAACTGCACTATGCTCTTGTACTGAAACAAATATTTGATTGCGTGCAGATATTGGAATAAATGAGAAAAACATACTACATATCAGTAAAATTGCGCATATGGGGTAAAAAATTCGCTTGCCCAGCTTGTTAATATTTACAAAGCCGCCAAACACAAATAACACAACTGCTACAATAACCGTACTAATTGAAACAGCAGCTATCACAACCGTTGCAAAGCTTACTAGCGAAACGGCATGCGCAAGTGACACTACAACTCGCAACACGTAATCTGCTGCAAGTAGCAAGTAATGAAATACGGAGGGAATAAGCCCACAAATGCCCAACGTAAAGGCAACGGAAATAAGGGGAATAACAACAATATTTAACAGTGCAGCAAACACGGGAACTTCGCCGAAATTTATCGCCACCGTAAATACGGTTGCAACCCCACAGGACAACGAAAGAACAAAAGCATTTACCATGTAACGCAGCACCCTGTTTATCCTACGTTTGCGTAGCCACCTGTTAATTGGCGTGTACATTGTGGCTATTCCGTAAACGGACAGAAAGGACAACTGAAATCCAACGTCGAAAAGATAAAATGGGTGTACCAGCAAAATCAGCAATGCCGACCAGGAAATGGCGGAAAGCATATCGTACCTGCCAAAGCATGCCCTAGCAACGTAGCTACACACCACCATTACAATTGCTCTCATAACCGACGGAGTAAATGCGCAAATGTATGCGTACAGCAGCAATGGCACAAGAAGTATCGCACATTCTACTAGCGTTGGAAGACGAAGCCGCTTTAGCGCCAAGCAAATGATAGCTACAACAAAACCGACGTGCAAACCGCTAACAGCCAGCAAATGCAAAATACCTGCCCGAGAGAAAACGTAATTTATCTGATTGGAAATGGGCGTTCTGTCTCCCGTAAGCAACGCATACATTATGTCGCTGTTTTGAAGCATGAAGTCGCAAGACACGTCGTAAATGTATTTACGAACCTTTTCGTCCAACTTGAGCGCACCCGACTGTTGTGAAATTACTGTGATATTTGTCAACTCGTAATTGATGTTGTTGCGTATATAGTAGGAATTGATATCCGAATTGACTGGATAAGTAGAGGACAGCTCACCACTGACATTAACAACGTCGCCAACCATTAACTCCGTGCTGTACACACGTATATGCACGCGCCCATCCAGCTTCTCACCGCTGGAAAGTGTGCAGTCTTCCAAGTAGTAGATACCGTTGAAATCATCTTTGTTTCTGTTTAAGTCGCACACCCTTGCAGTAAGTGTTACACTCTCTTGGCACACTTCGCGCTGTTCCTTTCGAAACAGGAACAAACGTGCAATTCCGAACCCCAGTATGACAAAAGCAAGCATGATAACGGTGATTTTCCACACCCCATATCTTTTTATTGCGAAAAATACAGCTAAAGCTACAAGCAGTAACACCGAAATCAAACCGAAGTAGAAATTGCCTAAATACCACTCGTAGCATGAAAATATTCCCAAAATAAAAGCAACCGCTAAAAATAGCGGTACGCGAATGTTAATCAGTTTCTTCATAATCTTTCTCTGCAATGAACAACTTGTAGAAATTATCTGCATAGTCGTCACCAAGTGCTTCTAGCAGTTGGTTTTTATTTGTAATCTTGCCGTGCACTTCAATATAATCTGCAAGCTTGTCGATAACATCGGCGGACAGCCCGTCAACAGGCATACGCGCAGCAATCATCGGGTTGTTTGCATTGATGCTGTCGTGGGTAGCTTCGCCGTCGTAGTATCCAACAATTATCATTGTTAATTTTCCGTCCACATATGACGAACTAAGTGTCGGCATCACACTTTCGGGCAAAATTCCGGCAAGACGCAGCACCTGTACGTAGTCAGTACCCATTTCCACATCGTAGTAGCCTTCATGTTCCACTGCTCCGCAAATATAGATACGGATAGTTTCCACATTTACATGAATTGGAACTTCAAATTTATCTAACGGCGCTTCAAAGGGATTGCCACAGCAGCAAAGTAGCGAGCAAAGGGTAAATAATAAAATAACGGTTGTAAAAAACCGTGCTCTCATTGCAAAAAACCCCACTATAGCCGTGTTTTACTATGGTTCAACCTATATAAATAGGTGGGTGATCTACCAAATGCTATCAATCTTTACCGGAACTGACGTTCTTTGACTTCACACGGAAGCCGTAGTAACCTGACATCAGCGTTTGGACGCAATCCCCTTTTACGAACTGTAGTTGACGCATTTTGTAAAACTTGAAGGGCTAAGCAGGGTTCTATTACAGAGTATCACACAATTGTGTAATTTGCAAACATAATAGCAGTAAATGTTACAACCAGCTGCTCAACTCACATCAGGTTAATTTTCGCACAAAACAGTCGCCCAAGATAGTAAACGGATACCGTGACAGACAATGATACGGATTTTGCCTGCACAGTGTTTCCATTCACAACTACTGCTGTAATTTTACCATATTTAGGCTTCACTTTCAACATAAATATGCAAGAAATTGGTTAAAATCGTCGTTTATTGTACAAAAAAAGTCTTTTTTGTCGATTTTGTAAAAATGTATATTTTATATATACTTCTTCTATATTACAAAAGTTAATGTTATTGTTAAAAATAAAATTTTACATATCATGACGCTGTTTCCATATACTATCGGTATGTGTGGAAGATACCGAATTGATACTAATTACCGTGATATGAACGACATTTATCAGATTCTCACAGACGATGCCGATCCGTACTTTGTCGGGGATATTTATCCGTCAAATCAAGCGCCGATATTTACGTCCGATTCGCTGTTGCCTGTTTTTTGCAAATGGGGATTTAACAGCTTCGACAAAAAACTTCTCATAAATGTACGGGCAGAAACAGTAACGGACAAACCGATATTCAAAAAGCACTTTGCCGAACAGCGCTGTGTTGTACCGTGTAACGGCTTTTACGAATGGGACAGTGCAAAGAACAAATTTTATTTTACCCGTGCCGACGGCAAGCTGCTGTACCTTTGCGGCTTTTGCAAAGCTTCGGCAGGAATAAATAGCTTTGCAATTCTCACCAAGAGCGCCACACCGCCCGTTGCCCAGTTCCACCACCGCATACCCGTGATGGTAGACGAAACAAACAAAGATGCCTACCTGCAAAATACATCATATGCAATGTCCTTTGTCACTGAGGACTGCAACATTGATTTAATCTATAACTAAGTGGTAAAATAAACACCGACAACTAAAATGTTACATTCAAACAGTTGCGTAAAATGTAAAAATGTGTTACACTGTATAAGCATTAGATATGGCTCCTTAGTCTAGTGGCCTAGGACGTTGGCCTCTCACGCCGATAACATGGGTTCGAGTCCCATAGGAGTCACCATATAAAAGGAATACACGAAAGTGTGTTCCTTTTTTAATTGCATATGGGACGAGAACCCACTAACATTTGTTAGTTCGAGTCCCATAGGAGTCACCATTGGTAGCGACTTCGCGTATTAGTCGCAACAGAAAGAGGGTACCGCAAGGGTACCCTCTTTTCTATTGTTCCTTTATGCTCGTCGCCTTATCGTTTTACCTATGTGAAGTCGAAATAACGTAGCGCTCCACTTCGTTCCGCTTACTCCCACTGCGTGGGAGACGAGTCCCATAGGAGTCACTATTTTTATTTTGGAAAACATCAAAATATGTGTTTATTGACAGCGAAAATGGTTTATGCTACAATCGAGTTATGTTTGAAAAGGTTTATTTCGACGGACAGTTTCGCTCCTATCAACAGAGTGTTCTTGACCGAGCTGACGAGTATCTGAAAGACGGGCGTGTGCACGTAGTTGCCGCCCCCGGTAGCGGAAAAACAATACTCGGACTGGAGCTAATACGCAGGCTCAATTCGCCCTGTATAATACTCTCCCCCACAACTACAATTCGCAATCAGTGGGGAGAGCGTTTTGCCGAGCACTTTGTACACGGTGAGCAGGCAGACATATACCTGTCCTACGATTTGAACAATCTTGCACCCATCACTTCCGTCACCTACCAAGCGCTACACGCTGCCATGAAACGCACCAAGGACATCGAGGACGGAGAGGACTACACAACGCTGGATTTGATTGCGGAAGTCAAACGCTACGGCATTGGAACAATATGTCTTGACGAGGCGCACCACCTACAAAACGAATGGCAAAAGGCTTTGGAAAACTTCCTTTCCTCAATTGCAGGCGAGGTACGAATAGTTGCGCTTACAGCCACTCCTCCTTACGACGCCAAGCCAAGTGAGTGGAACCGCTACGTGAACGTATGCGGGGAAATAGACGAAGAGATATTCGTGCCCGAGCTTGTCAAGCAACAGACGCTGTGTCCGCATCAGGACTATCTGTATTTCAACTATCCAACGGACGATGAAACAAGCGAGTTCAAAGCATACAGAGAACGTGCAAATGCAGCAATTTCCGAGTTTTTGTCATCGTCGCTTGTAGAGCATTCGTACAAAAAATTACTAACCCATTCTACCGATTACGACTTTTTGTACTCCAACACGAAGGAAATTGTTGCGCTGCTTTCACTGTACACCCGAGCAGGCATTGCCGTAAGCAAAAAGCTTGTCCACACCATTACATTTGGCAAAAAGCTGCCCGCTTGCAACACGCAGCGAATGGTTGTCGCAATAAACTTTTTGTTGCAAAGCAACCTTTTGACAGAGGACGAGCGTTCGTCAATAATAGAAATATTCAAGCATCACAGTGTGTACGAACGTGGTGAAATAACGCTGGAACTAAACGAAAAACTAAAGAAACGCCTTGTGTCGTCTGTAGGCAAACTAAAAAGCATTGCGGAGATTGCCAAGAGCGAAAACGAACACCGAGGCGCCGATTTGCGTATGCTCGTACTCACCGATTACATCCGCAAAGAAAGCCTGTCCGTTATCGGCACAGACAAAAACCCTGATACGGTTAGCATTGTTAGTGTTTTTGAAACAGTACGTCGCACAGGGCTTACTGTAGGGGCATTGTCCGGCGGGCTGGTAATTTTGCCCGATAGCTGCGCCGAAATACTGCAAGAATACGGGGCAAGCTTTAGCACTACGCCACTTGGCGACACGCACTACTCCTCGTACGAGTTCAAGTCGAACAATCGTGAAAAGGTACACCTTGTCAGCAAATTATTTGACATGGGTGCAATAAACGTCCTTGTTGGGACAAAATCCCTGCTTGGTGAAGGTTGGGATGCGCCTTGTGTCAATTCGCTGATTTTGGCAAGCTTTGTGGGTAGTTTCATGCTGTCCAACCAAATGCGCGGGCGCGCTATTCGCATGGACAAAAATCAACCGGACAAAACGGCAAACATATGGCATCTTGTTACAGTGGAACGTCCCTACCTTTACGCCACGGATGTCAAAGAAAAGCTGTCACTACTGGCAAACGAAAACATAAACGAACTAACGTCCTACGACCTGGAGACTGTTGAGCGTAGATTTGACTGCTTTGTTGCGCCCAACTACGACACGGGTGAAATAGAAAGCGGAATTTCCCGAGTTACAGTAATCAAGCCGCCTTTTAACGAAAAAGGTATCGAGCGTATCAACAATGAGATGGTGAAACGCTCACAACAAAGCCAAAAACTGAAATCTGTGTGGCAGTCGGCAGTAAAAGAATCGGCACGTCTAAATGAAGTAAGCAACATACCCCAAAAAGGCAAAACACCGCCATTTCTGTTTGTCAACATTGCAACAGCATGTTTTATGCTTTCACTGTTTGTTGCAGGAGTAGCTGCCTTTGTTTCTGCATTTACAAATTCTTTCGTTTCCGAAAGTGCGTACAAAACATTGATTGCTGTAGTGGCAATGCTAGTGTGCATTGTTACCTCAGTTGTGCTGTACGACCTGATATCTGCAAAAATCCTCACCCATCTGAGCCCTGTGCGTTCCATTCGTACACTTACACAATGCGTACTGGATGCCATGCAGGAACTGGGAATAGTATCCAAAAGCGCGCGCGTAAAAGTAGCGGCGGACAACCAAGGAATATTCATTCTAACGGAGTTGTTGAATGCAACTACTCACGAACAAAATCTATTTCACAATGCAATTAAAGATTTACTGTCCCCCATTGAAAACCCGCGCTATTTGCTAATTCCCGTCAACAGGTTTGGGAAGCTGCGCTATCGCTACGCGCTTGCCTGCCCCGAAATACTCGGCTCAAAAAACGAATACGCCGAATGCTTGGCTTCAAAGCTAAAGCATTCCATGGGCAAAATCGAAACTGTCTACACGCGTACAGAAAAGGGGCGCAAACTAATACTGACTTGCCGCAAAGCGTCGTATATAACAAAAAACGACAACGTCCTTTACGGCAGAAGCAAGCATATCTCCCATTGGGAATAGGTTGTAAGAAACATCACAAATATTAACGGCGGCACAGAAGCTTCAGTGCCGCCGTATTTTACTAATAATATATATTATATTATCTAATTCATTATTATTTCTTGACTTTGAGGCGGTAAAAGTTTATAATTGTTTTTGCATGGTGTCTACGCGAAATACGGACATCTCAAACTAAATTGATAATAATTTTTTTGGAGGAAAAAATATGGCAAAGAGAACTATTGACGGTAATACCGCTGCTTCGCACGTTGCGTATGCATTTAGCGACGTTGCAGCTATTTACCCCATCACTCCTTCAAGCCCTATGGCAGAGGTTGCAGACGAATGGTCGGCAGCAGGACGTAAAAATCTGTTTGGGCAGACGGTGAGAATTGCGGAAATGCAATCGGAAGCAGGCGCTGCAGGCGCAGTACACGGAAGTCTTGTAGCAGGCGCGCTCACAAGCACATTCACAGCCAGCCAAGGCTTGCTGCTGATGATTCCCAACATGTACAAAATTTCCGGCGAATTGCTCCCCTGCGTATTCCACGTATCGGCAAGAGCATTGGCTGCACATGCGCTCAACATTTTCGGCGATCACCAAGACGTAATGGCATGCCGTCAAACGGGCTTTGCAATGCTAGCAAGTAACAGCGTACAGGAAGCTATGGACCTGGCACTTGTTGCACACCTTTCCACATTGGAAGCAAAGGTTCCCTTCCTGCACTTCTTCGACGGCTTCCGCACAAGTCACGAAGTATCTAAGATTGACGAAATCCCCTACGAAGCAATGGACAAGTTGCTTGACAGACGCTTTGTGGACGAATTCCGTGCACGCGCTTTGAACCCGGAGCACCCCCAACTTCAAGGCACGGCTCAAAACGCAGACATCTACTTCCAAAACAGAGAAGCTGCAAACAAATACTATCTTGCAACCCCCGCTATTGTTGAAAAATACATGAAGAAGGTTAGCCGTCTTACAGGCAGAAATTATCACCTGTTCGACTACGTTGGCGCTAAAGACGCAGACAAGGTTATCGTAATCATGGGTAGCGGCGCAGAGGCAGTTGAAGAAACTGTTGAATGGCTTGTTGCTCGCGGCGAAAAGGTGGGCGTACTCAAGGTTCGTCTGTACAGACCTTTCTCGGCTGCTCACTTTGTAAAGGCACTGCCCAGATCGGTAAAGAAGATTGCCGTTCTCGACAGAACCAAGGAACCGGGAGCTCTTGGCGAACCGTTATACCTCGACGTAGTTGCAGCACTTGCTGAAATGAAGAGAAAGGCAACCGTTGTTGGCGGCAGATACGGCCTGGGCAGCAAGGAATTTACCCCCTCCATGATCCTTTCCATTTACCGCAACTTGGACGGCGAACTTAAAAACCACTTCACCATCGGTATCAACGACGACGTAACAGGCACAAGCTTGCCCGTTAGCGAAATGATTGACGTTGCTCCCGCTGGCACAACACGCTGCAAGTTCTACGGATTGGGCAGCGACGGAACGGTCGGCGCAAACAAAAACAGCATCAAGATTATCGGTGACCACACTGATTTGTATGCTCAGGGCTACTTCGAATACGACAGCAAGAAGAGTGGCGGACTGACAATATCTCACTTGCGCTTCGGCACTTCCCCCATCAAGTCCAGTTACCTGATTGACCAAGCAGAATTCATTGCTTGCCACAACCAAAGCTACGTAACACGCTACGACGTGCTTGCCGACGCTAAGGACGGCGCAACATTCCTGCTCAATTGCATATGGAGCGACCAAGATCTTGAAAAGGAACTTCCCGCTTTCATGAAAAATCAAATTGCTAAAAAGCACTTGAAGTTCTACACCATTGACGGTCTTCACATTGCAATAAAGGCCGGTTCTGCTAAGTCCACCAACATGGTAATGCAGGCTGCATTCTTCAAGCTGGCAGACATCATCCCCTACGCTCAGGCAGAAGAATACATGAAGCAAGCTGTTGTTAAATCCTACGGCAAGAAAGGACAAAAGGTCATCGACGCTAACTTTGCAGCTATCGACGGCGCAATTGCAGGGCTACACGAAGTAAAGGTGCCCGCTCACTGGGCAACCACAACCGAAGGCGCACCGCTTCCCGCAAAGACAGACAGCGCATACTACGAAGAATTTGTACGTCCCATCGTTGAACAAAAGGGTAACACATTGCCCGTATCTGCATTCAACGAAAGCGGCGTTGTACCCACAGGCACCACCAAGTACGAAAAGCGCGGAATTGCCGTTAATGTACCCGCATGGCAGGTTGACAAGTGCATTCAATGTAACCAATGTTCATTTGTTTGCCCGCACGCTTGTATCCGCCCCGTACTTATCGACGAAAACACGGAAACTCCCGATGGCTTTGTAACTAAGCCCGCTATTGGCGTAAAGGGCGCTAAGTACCGCATGCAGGTTAGCCCCTTGGACTGCACAGGTTGCGGAAGCTGCGCAAATGTTTGCCCCGCTAAGGAAAAGGCACTAGTTATGACCCCCGCAGAGCAAGTTCACGAGGAAGCTAACTACGAATTTTCCGAAAAGGTTAAGCGTGTTGACAGCCCGTTCAAGGCAGACACAGTAAAGGGTAGCCAATTCAAGCAACCCCTGTTCGAGTTCTCGGGCGCATGCGCAGGCTGCGGCGAAACTCCATATGTCAAGCTTGTAACACAGCTGTTCGGCGACAGAATGGTTATCGCTAACGCAACAGGTTGCTCCTCCATTTACGGCGGATCAGCTCCCACCTGCCCCTACACAGTAAACAACGAAGGTCACGGTCCCGCTTGGGCTAACAGCTTGTTCGAGGACAACGCTGAATTCGGTTACGGTATCAACCTTGCTTACACGCAACGTAGAAACCGCCTTGTAGAAAAGGTTACCGCACTCATCAAGAAGTGGAAAGGCTACGACGAAGGTATCGAGGCATGCAAGGCATGGCTTGAGAATAAGGACGACGCTGAAGGCAGCAAGAGCGCATCTGCAGCTTTGGTAAAATGTCTCAATGAATGCAACGGTTGTGGTTGCAACTGTGACAAGCTTGTTGCGGAAATTCTTTCCGAAAAAGATTGCCTTGTCAAGAAGTCCGTTTGGATCTTCGGTGGCGACGGCTGGGCATACGACATCGGCTACGGCGGACTTGACCACGTGCTTGCAAGCGGTGAAGACGTAAACGTACTTGTACTGGATACGGAAGTTTACTCCAACACCGGCGGACAGGCTTCTAAGTCCTCCCCCACTGGCGCAGTTGCTAAGTTTGCAGCAGCCGGTAAGCGCGTAAAGAAAAAGGACCTTGGTATGATGGCAATGAGCTACGGCTATGTATACGTTGCACAAGTTGGTATGGGCGCAAGCCAGGCTCAGCTTGTAAAGGCGCTTGCCGAAGCAGAAGCTTACCACGGACCGTCACTTATCATTGCATACGCTCCCTGTATCAACCACGGTATGAACATGGGCAAATCTCAAGAAGAAATCAAGCGCGCTGTTGACTGCGGTTACTGGCAACTGTACCGCTACAACCCCGATTTGATTGAACAGGGACAAAACCCGTTCATTCTTGACAGCAAGGAGCCCACGGCTGACTATCAAGAATTTATCAAGAGCGAAACACGTTACTCATCACTTGCAAAGACCCGTCCGGAAATTGCGGAACAACTGTTTGCTAAATCCGAAAAGGACGCAAAGGAACGTGTTGCTAAATACCAAAAACTCGCAAATAAAGAGTAAAGCTTGGGTACCACTAAATAGAATAAAGGACAACCAAATTGGTTGTCCTTTTGTTATACGCGAATTATTACTTTTTCGCCGTCGTGGGTTTTCACTTCGATAATGTTGAAGTGTCCGTTGTCTTTTATGCACTGCTTGAGCGCCCTGTACAGCTTTAGGTGCTGTAAGCGAGTAATGTGAATGGGCTGTTTCTCATCAGTATTTGCACGCTTTTCAACTTCTTTGGACACTGCGTGTTTAACAATGCTGTAAGCAATGCGGCTTTTTAGCAGACTCGTCGGAAACCACAGGTATATGTTGTGTCCTCGGGCTTTTATTCGCAGTTTCATTACTCTACCCAAACTTCCACAATGTCGCCGTCGGCGCTTTCTATTTCCACAAGCTTACCCACCACACCCTGTTCGATAAGCGCGAAAATTTGCCTGAAATCGATATTATTTAATACATCTTTGCCGTTGATTTGCGGTAACACCATTCCACTATCCAAAATTGCTTTCACAAGTGCAAGCGGTAAATTAACTTTTACTTTGTCGCCATTTTTTGAGTGAATATTAACCCTAAAGAACATTTTGTCTATGTCCTTGCGTTGTTCTTGTGGAACAAGTGTTGTTGTTGGCGTTTTGCCTAGCAACTCGTCAATGCTTACAGATAAAATTTCCGACAGCTCCACCAATACGGATATGTCCGGCGCAGATACGTCGTTTTCCCACTTGGAAATTGCCTGAGCAGTGATATTCAATTTAGTTGCCACGTCCTCCTGCGTAAGACCGGCATTTTTGCGTAGTCTTTGAAATCTTTGACCGAATGTTTCTTGCATTTATGCGTTCTCCTAATTTTTGGTATTGTACGAAACGACGGTTTTGCGCGCGTCTGTAACCGTATTTTGTACAATACCAGTTTACTCCACTTTTGGCAATTAAAACAGCGACTAGTTGGCGAGTTTTAGGCTCAAAACTCAACCAAATGTCTAGTTTTCGCTCAACCGCTAGTTGAATTAACAATATTTTACTATCAAACGGCTAAAAACACAATAAAAAACCACCGTTTTTGCGCGGTGGTTATTACATATCTAAAAAACTACTATTTGTAAAAGCTACTGCCGCGGTCGTTAACGATAAGCGCGCCGTAACCGCTGTCGTCAAGGGCTATTTGTATCACAGTTACGCCCTTTTCCATCTTGTTGCCTTCGTCGTCCGTCCACAGGTTGGAGTTGTACAGCACCTTGCCTGTGAAGATCTTGGGATTGTTGAAGAACGGATAAGTGTGGTAACCGCAACACAGCCCGTAACCTAGATATATGCCGTCGTAGTAACCCTTGAGGTTGTTCACGTGGTCGTGTCCTACAAACAACGCCTTGGTACAACCCAATTCCTTGATGTATTTGAATACGTCGGGATGGTCCGTTACGCCCTCGGCATTGCCTTGGTAGAATATACCCACCGTGTAACCGTCGTCGCCGTACACGCATTCACTTTCCTTTTTGTCGCTTTCGCGCACTACGCCTTTGACATCACTGATTTTTACAGTGCCGTGCAACACGTTTTTCACAAAGTCGGGCACATTGTTGTTACCCTTGTTTTCATACTCGTTGAGATAGTACATATTGGCAAATTCTTTCAAGGGAATGTGGAAGAACATGCTCGTTTGTATGTCCGCCTTGCATTCGCGTAGCCCCTGTACTGCCCACTCGTACCAGTTCATTTGACTTTGCTTTATCCAGTCGTAAACCCAATCACTAAGCGGCACGTTTTCCGCCTCGGGATACATTCCGCTATCCAGTAGAACCAGGCTATAAATTAAGTTTTCTGCCCGTTTTTCCCCCTTGAAGATGTTTACAAGGAAGTTACTTGCCCCGTACACGTCGCTGGGTCCGCAATCAAACAGACAGTAATCGAATTCTTGCAAAATTGTGCAAATTGTGTACTTGCTGCAATCGAACTGACTGTCGTGGTTGCCGAAAGTAAATGTCCAGTACTGCTCACGCTCTTCCATGAAGTTGGCAAAGTACCTAAACGCATCGTATGTAAATACGGATAATGTAAGGTCGCCCGTGACAACGCAAATGTCAGGTTGCTCGGCTTTTATTGCCCTATCCAGCAAGTCCATTGTCTTTGTGTCGCGCGTAAAGCTACCAAACTTTATCTGCGGGTCGGCAATCTGCATGATTTTCAGCTCATCAGCGTCCTTGTCCACTACCAGTGACGGGAACAAATCCAGGTCGAACTGCGTGTTGCCCCCGTCGAATTGGTAACTACCGAAGTTGTCTGGCGACTTCTTGTGAATTGACCAACGTATACCGCACACAGCAACAAATATCAGTATTACTGCAAGTATACCGCCAATTATCGACCATGCTATTATTCTTCTCTTGCGTTTTGTTGACATATTGACTAATCTTCCTTGTAGATAATGCGTCCGCAGGACTCGCAACGCATGTAGGACTTGCCTGCCATTTGCGCGTCAACAACTGCTTTGGGCATTTCCATCTGGCAACCGCCGCAACGGCTACCATCGCGAAGCGGCACAAATACAGGCCTCAGGCCACCCTCGGACACCTTTTTGTAGATGTCAAACAGTGAGCCATCAATAACCTTTTTCAGCTCTGCCTGCTTTGCCTTAAGCTCGGTAACCCTGGGCTTCACCTCTTCCGTTGCCTTGTTGAAGTCGTCGTTTGCCTTTTTGTAAGCGACAACAAGCTTGGGGAGCTTTGCATTGATTTCGTCAAAGGATTTGGCAATTTCCTCACCCTCGCGAATAATGCGCTTGATTTCCTTGTCTACGTTGGTTAGCTCCGTAAGCTGAGCGTTGAGCTGCCTGTTCATGTAGTTGAGCTCGTCAACGTCCTCAAGGGCGCCTATTTCCTTGCTGTGCTCTTCAATTACCTCGGTAATCTTTTCCATAGTTTGACGTGCAGCGGCAAGCTGATTTTTCAGTTCCTGTGCTCTGATGTCCAGCTTGGCAAGGTTTTCTTCGCACTCCTGGCTCAATGCCTTAAATTGCTTGCGCTTGATGTAGCTGTCGTTTTTGCGCAAATCTTTTTCTATACGGTTAAGCTCGCTATCCAGCGATTGATATTGAATCATTTCCTGTTGAATCATGGTGTTTTGCTCCTTATGTATGTTTGCCATCTAAACCAATTTCAGACGGTAAAAGTCTATTTAATCTTTTTCAGAATGATGTTGAGTGTTTGCTGTACCACATCGCGCTTTGCAGTGACCTCGGCGTCACTTGTGCCTTCGAGTATTTTGTTCAGCTTTTTCAGTTCCAGCTGTAAAAAGTTCACGAAATCGTCCGATGGCGCTTGGAGATTGCTTTTGCCAAATTCCAGTTCCAACTCTGTTAGGGTAGACGGCTTGTCGCACTGCTTCGCTACTATCACGTCGTAGAACTTGCCGTCGTGGAATTTCACATCTGTTACTATCTCGTACTTTTGCGTGAGATATTTTCGCACGTCCCTTTGATTGCGCATTGGTTGCAGCACAAGCTGCGGGGGCAGGTGTTGCGCATTGCTCAAGATGGAAATTATTTCCAGCCCGCCCATGCCAGCAATAATAACGCAATCGGCTTCAATTGCACCCAGACCGTCCTGACAGTAAAAGCTGACAACGCTGTTGAATTCCTGCGGGCAATTATCACGCGCCTTGTCGAGGCTTGGTTGCGAAATATCTGTAAAAGCAACGCGTTGTGCTTTCCCCAAACGGAGTGCCTCAATGCCCACATAGCCGTGGTCGCACCCCACGTCTGCAAGCAGGTCGCACGTAGGTAACAGTGATACAAGTTTATTTAATCTTACACTAAACATCAGTCGAGGTAGTCGCGCAGTTTTTTCGACTTGGTGGGGTTGCGAAGCTTGCGAAGTGCCTTTGCTTCAATCTGACGGATACGTTCACGCGTTACGTTAAATTCCTTGCCCACTTCTTCCAGTGTGCGTTGCTTGCCGTCGTCCAAGCCGTAACGCAAGCGAATAACCTTTTCCTCACGCGGAGTAAGCTTGTGCAGTGCTTGAATGAGCTGTTCGCGTAGCATTGCCTGGGCAGCCACATCGCTTGGGGGAGCTGCCTTGGTGTCTTCGATAAAGTCCACAAGGTGGCTGTCCTCTTCCTCACCGATGGGCGTTTCAAGGCTTACGGGGTCTTGCGCAATCTTTTGTATCTCCACTACCTTTTCGGGAGAGATACCCATGTATTCGGCAATTTCCTCCGGCGTGGGTTCACGTCCCAGCTCCTGTAGGAGTGTACGTTGCGCGCGTACCTGGCGGTTGATTGTTTCCACCATGTGTACGGGGATACGAATTGTGCGCGCCTGGTCGGCAATTGCACGGGTTATAGCCTGCCTTATCCACCAGGTTGCATATGTACTGAACTTAAAGCCCTTGGTGTAGTCGAACTTTTCCACCGCTTTCATAAGTCCCAGGTTGCCTTCCTGAATCAAATCAAGGAAAAGCATTCCGCGGCCTACGTAACGCTTTGCAATGGATACAACAAGGCGCAAGTTAGCCTCCGACAGCTTTTGCTTGGCGTCTTCGTCCCCTTCCAGCATGCGCTTGGCAAGCTCCGCCTCCTCGTCACTTGTAAGCAGGGGAACCTTGCCGATATCCTTCAAGTACATCTTGACGGGATCGTCCACCGCTACGTCGCCAATGTTGCGATACAGTGCAGAATTATCCTTTTCGAAGGTGTCCACAATCTTGATACCGTTTTGTTCAAGATATCTGTAGATTTCAGCATTTTGCTCGGGGGTGAGGTCGGTTTTTTCCAAACGGGATTCCAAGTCCTCGTAAGAAATCTTCGTTACGCCGCCACTCTTTACGTCTTCGAGCAGGTTTTGCAAATATTGTTGTGTAATTTCCATAAATCCTCCGTTTTTAGTCGCACGTATGGTTACTTGATGTCAGTTATCTTTTTACTAAGCTCGGACAGCTCGGTAAGTAAAGAGCTGTCAGCCGGGTTGTTTTTGATTTTTGCCATGAGCTCTTCACGCTTGCGCTTGAGCTTTTCCACCGTTATTATTCGCTTGCATTCCTTGAAATACCGTTCGTTCTTTTCCAAACGCTGCTTGGAAAAATCCAAGTCGAGAATCTGCCCGTACTGTTCGGGTGTACCGTTGGGGCACACCGTGTACAGCATATCCGTTGTTGGGGCTTCGTCTCGCTCCTTGCATGTGAGCAGATAGTCGTACAAATCGGATAAAAATGCCGAGTTGCATATTGGTTTTTCCTCTATTGTGGCGTAGCTTTCACAACGCAACAGACACGCCGCAACAAAGTATTTCGCCTTGTCTTCGGGTGAGAGTTCCGTTACTGTAAGTTCCGGTAATGGCTCGTCTACCGTCTCTTCGGAAAGCTTACGGCGGAAGTAATCTTCGGAATAACCTGTCTTTAGCGACACTGCCGTGATGTAACGCGCCTGGCGCACGTCGTCCAAGGCCTTCAACATGACAAGCGCCCCCTGTACGTACTTGGGCAATGCGTTGTTGCGCGTAGCTTGGTCGGGGCTGGCAATGTCAAATGAGGCATCCAACAGCTTCAATTTGTAGTCGGGCAAGGGTAACGCTTCCGTTATCAATTGCTCGAAAGCCTCTTTCCCGTATTTCTTGATGTATTCGTCGGGATCCAGCTTTTCGGGGACGGTCATGACACGCACTTCCAGCCCTGCGCGGTCCAGTATATCCAGCCCGCGAACGGTTGCCTTTTGCCCTGCTGCATCGCCGTCGTAGCATATGTAAACAGTGTCCGTCAGTCGGGATAACCACTTAGCTTGGTTTTCCGTCAGCGACGTTCCCATGCTTGCCACCGCACTTTTGAAGCCTGCTTGGTACATGGCAATTACGTCCATGTAGCCCTCCACAACCACAAGGTTGTTGAGAGCCGTCTGCTGCTTTTGCTCCTTGGCAATGTTGATGGCAAACAGGTTTTGATTTTTCACAAACAGCGGCGTTTCCGATGTGTTTTTGTACTTGCCACGCTCGATTGTGCGCTGGTCCAGTCCCCTACCGCCAAAGGCAATAACCTGCCCCTGCATGTTGAATATGGGGATAATTAACCTGCCGTACAACGCGTCGGTGTAGCCGTATTTACCGTTTTGAATAACTCCGCACTTTACACAGTCCTCAAGGTCGTACTTCTTGCTTTGCAAAAATTTCACCAACGAATCGTTGTCGGGAGAGTAGCCAATGCCGAACTTTTTGACGGTGTCGGCGTCAAAGCCACGCTGTTCGATATAGGCGCGAGCTTTTGCGCCCGACGGACCGTAGTAACACTTGTAATAGAAGATAGCCGTATCGCGACAAATCTGCAAATAGACGTCTTTTTTCTTTTTACGTTCGTTAAATTCCTTGTCCTTGCGCTCACCTACCGTTTCGGGCATCTTGAGGTTAGCGCGTTTGGCAAGAATTTCCAACGCTTCCATAAAGGTGCATGACTCGTACTTTTCGACAAACTTGATTACGTCTCCACTTTCGCCGCAACCGAAGCATTTGTAAATTTGCAAGTTGCGGTTGACGTTGAAGCTGGGAGTTTTTTCGCCATGGAAAGGACAGCGAGCCATGAAGTTAGCCCCGCTGTGTCGAAGTTCCAGATGTGAGCCAATTACGTCAACGATGTCGTTAGCGCGCTTGACCTGTTGTATGAAATCCGTCAAATCTGCCATAGCATATCCTTATTTGATACTATTTACCTTAAAAAGTGCTTGTAAGTTAAGTAAAACAGTGTAAAAAGTGCTAATTTCGCCAAAATCAACACACTTACCTACATTAAAATACCACCAAAAATGCAAAATTCCCCTATATAATATAAATATAATTATAAATATTAAAAACATATTTTTGCTAGTGAAAGTACGCGGAGCAGGACTTGAACGGAGCAAGCAAAAATATGTTAAAAACCTCGGGCGTGTACCGAGGTTTTTTCCTTGCGTGAGGGGGTGCGGGGGAGAGCGGCGGTCATCGCCCCTGCAGTCAAAAAAACGAAGGACGCGGTAGCATCCTTCCTTACTAGTCCGACCGCGTGGAAGCTTGACCTACAGCGATTGTTGCGAAGCCAATCGCGTGAAGCGTCAGCTCACAAAGTGCAAGGTTGCAAGGCTTAGCCGCAGTCAACCTAGTCCACGCGCGTGTGGTCGGATTAACTATTTAAGATTGTTTTCACCTTCATTAGCCGCACCGTCGCTGCGCGTTCGCTTTCGTCCAGCTTCATCTTGATGTACTTGATGGTTTCGCTCAGTTGCGGAATCATGATGTTCTCAAGTGCGTTTACGCGGCGCTTGTTCTTTTCGATTTCTTCTGCTAGCATATTGCATGTTTTTTCCGTTTCGGCTAGCTTCACCAGCTTTACAAGCACAGCGGACAGCCCCCTTACGGAGTCGTCCAGTTGCTCGGTAACGGACAAAAAGCTGTACGGGTAAATGTCTCCGCTTGACGTTTCGGAAATTTGAATTTCAGGCACATCTATTCCCATAATCTTGCGCTTGGAGCAGGTTAGCGTTACCTTCCTCGCGGGCATAAGGATAGCCTCCTCCACCACGCGGGCGTCCGTTGTCGCCTTTGCTTCGGAAAACGCCGAAAGCGCGCGGCAAAGTTCCCTTTCCGCATCAAGGCGCAATCGCTTGTTTTCTTCAGCAAGGGTTATGAAACGGCGAATCATCTCGTCCGTTTTGTCCTTTAACAGTTTGTGTCCACGCGTTGCGGTCTTGAGACGTGCTTGCAGACGTTTCATTTCCATACGCGTGGGGTTGACATTCATTACAGCCATTTTTTCACTCCGTTACGGGTTTATAATATTTGTCAAGCATTTCTTCGGAAATACGCTTCAGTTCGCTACGGGGCAGTATCGTGAGCAACTCCCAACCAAGGTCCAATGTTTCCTCAATTGTGCGGTTGGTGGTAAAGCCCTGTGCTATGTAGCGCTTTTCAAATTCTTGCGCAAACTTTGCATACAGCTTGTCAACGTCGGAAAGCGCAGCTTCGCCCAAGATTGCGGAAAGCTCCTTAGCTTCCTTACCTTGCGCATATGCACTGAACAATTGGTTCATTGTGCTTGCGTGGTCCTCACGAGTTTTGCCTTTGCCGATACCCTTGTCCTTCAAACGGGACAGGCTGGGCAGTACGTCTATCGGCGGATTGTAGCCGCGCTTGTACAGCTCACGCGACAGGATAATTTGCCCCTCGGTGATGTAGCCTGTAAGGTCGGGTATGGGGTGAGTTTTGTCGTCTTCGGGCATGGAAAGAATGGGTATCTGTGTGATACTTCCTTTGCACCCGTGGATACGACCTGCACGCTCGTACATTTGTGCAAGGTCGGTGTACATATATCCGGGGTAACCGCGACGTCCGGGCACTTCCTTGCGTGCTGCAGACGTTTCGCGCAGAGCCTCAGCGTAGTTGGTAATGTCTGTTAAAATTACCAACACCTGCATACCCTTTTCAAAAGCAAGGTACTCCGCTGCTGTAAGCGCCATACGCGGCGTGGATATACGCTCGATTGCAGGGTCGTTTGCAAGGTTCATGAACATGACAGTACGCTCGATTGCGCCCGTCTTGTTGAAGTCCTTGATAAAGTAATCGGCTTCCTCGTATGTGATACCTATTGCGCCGAACACGACTGCAAACTTTTCGTCATTGCCTAAAACTCTTGCCTGACGTGCAATCTGTGCTGCCAGCTGAGCGTGAGGCAAACCGCTTGCGGAAAACACGGGCAATTTCTGTCCGCGAACAAGCGTGTTCAGTCCGTCTATTGCGGATACGCCCGTTTGAATAAATTCGTTGGGGTAATCGCGTGCGTAGGGGTTGATGGGTTGTCCGTTGATGTCAAGGCGCATTTCGGGCAGCACAGGCGCGCCGCCGTCGATGGGTTCGCCCATACCGTTGAACACCCTGCCCAGCATATCTTCGGACACGGCAAGCTCCAGGCTTCTGCCCAGGAAACGAGCGCGAGATGTGGAGATTTTCAATCCCTGCGTTCCCTCAAACAACTGCACCAGCGCCTTGTCGCCGTTGACCTCCAGCACCTTACCCTTGCGGATTTCGCCGTTTTCCTGCCTTATTTCCACAAGCTCGTTGTAGCTTACGCCGGAAACATGGTCCACAAGCATCAACGGGCCTACTACTTCACGAATGGTTTTGTATTCTTTAAGCATTGGTTTCTCCTTTGCTTATTAGAGCTGTTATTTC
The DNA here is from genome assembly GCA_022508345.1 of Clostridiales bacterium. Classification (GTDB taxonomy): domain Bacteria; phylum Bacillota; class Clostridia; order Christensenellales; family CAG-314; genus Fimimonas. Next base: position 273,228 of record JAFLVK010000002.1, read on the forward strand.
TTTCTTGATGTTGCGTTGAATTTCGTCGAAACGGGACAAAGCCGCTTCTTCGATATATTTACTACGTCCAATTTGCTCGCGCACCGTCAATGTCAACAAATCGTTGAGTTCTACGCCCTTATCCAGTGCGTCCAGTGCCTCGTGATAGAAGCCCAGTATCAACTTCATCATCTTGTACTGCTTAGTAAGCGAGCTATAAGTATCTACGTCGTGGAAAGCGTTTTGGTGCAGGTAGTCCTCGCGGATAGACTTGGCTGTTTCCATGGTAAGTCTGTCGCGCGCGCCCAGTGCATCCATACCCACCAGACGTACAATTTCGTTGAGTTGGTTTTCTTCCTGCAAAACGAAGCTCAGTTCGTTCTTCAATGCGCTGAAGTCTTCGGCGACGTTGTCGGCATACCAATCTGCCAGCTTGTCGTCGTACAGAGAATAGCTTGTTAGCCAGTCGATTGCGGGGAAGTGACGTTTGTATGCAAGGCTTGCGGACAACCCCCAGAAAACCTTGACAATGCGCAGCGTTGCTTGGGAAACAGGTTCGGATAGGTCGCCACCCGGAGGAGATACAGCGCCTATTGCTGAAACTGCGCCCACTGTGTCGGAACTACCCAACACCTTGACAATACCTGCACGCTCGTAGAACTCTGCCAAGCGGCTAGCCAAATACGCTGGGTAACCTTCTTCACCGGGCATTTCCTCTAAGCGGCCGCTCATTTCACGCAAAGCTTCCGCCCAACGCGACGTGCTGTCCGCCATGATAGCTACGGTATAGCCCATGTCGCGGAAGTACTCGGCAATGGTTATGCCTGTGTAAATGCTGGCTTCACGCGCAGCAACGGGCATGTCACTGGTGTTTGCGATAAGCACAGTACGCTTCATCAGCGGCTCGTTTGTTCTTGGGTCGTTCAACTCGGGGAACTCCCTCAAAACGTCCGTCATTTCGTTACCGCGTTCGCCACAGCCAACGTATACGATAATGTCGGCATCCGCCCACTTTGCAAGCTGGTGCTGAACAACTGTTTTGCCGCTTCCAAACGGTCCCGGAACTGCCGCCACACCGCCCTTGGCAATGGGGAACAACGTGTCAATAACGCGTTGACCTGTAACCATTGGCAAATCGGGCGCCATCTTGGACTTGTACGGACGTCCCTTACGAACGGGCCACTTCTGCATCATGGTAAGCTGTTTATCGCCCACCTTTGCAATGACCTCTGCCACGGTGTAGTTATCCTCGTTGGCAATTGAAGTTACCTTTCCTTCAACGCCGAACGGTACAAGAATCTTGTGCAGCACTACCTTGGTTTCCTGCACGGTACCAAGGGTGTCGCCTGCGGTAACGTAATCGCCTACCTTTACGGCAGGAACAAAATGCCATTTCCTGCTGCGGTCGAGCGAATTAACCTCGATACCGCGGCCGATACGGCTTCCCGATGCCTCCATCAGCATGTTCAAGGGGCGTTGAATACCGTCGAAAATACTCTCGATAAGTCCCGGTCCAAGCTCCACTGAAAGCGGCGCGCCTGTTGAAACAACTTCGTCGCCAACCGTCAGTCCGCTGGTTTCTTCGTATACCTGGATACTGGCTTTGTCACCGCGCAGTTCGATTACTTCGCCGATAAGCTTTTTGTCCGAAACCTTTACAACGTCGTACATTTCGACGTCGCCTAACCCCTCAGCAATGATAAGCGGTCCGCTGACTTTTACTATTTTTCCAATCATTGTTTGTCCTCTTTGTTAAATATGATATCCACCCCGATTGCTTTTTCCACGTCGCTCTTGATGCCGGAAAGCCCAAACCCACTTGGGTGCTCCGTTGTAGGAATGGGCACCACCGCTGGATAAGTTTGTAGCTTGGCTTTTGCAAGCGTTTCGGGAATAAGTTCGGCAAGGCTTTCCGCAATTAACAGCACGGCATACTGCCCCTGTTGCGAAAGCTTTTTTATTAGACCTTGCGCCTGTTCGGCGGTTGTGGCGTCGAAAACCTCCACGCCCACAGCCTTGAATGCAAGCACGCTGTCTTTATCTCCGATAACTGCAATTTTACTTGGCATTACTTCAATCTGTCCTTAATTTTATCTTTGTCTACACCGTTTTTGACGTCAATAAGCACACGGCGCACTTTCTCCGTTTCGTCCACCTTGCTGAAAAAGTACTGCAACGCAGGTTGAACCGTGAGAAAATCTTGATACTCCGCAATTAGCTTGTTGCGGTAGGATATTTGCTCCTGCTCGGCTAATCTCAACGATGTGTTTGCTGTGTTGCACAGCGCGTAAAAGCTTCGGTACAGCTCGGGCAAGTCAATTGCCGCACCCTCGTTATCCCACAGGTTAAGTAGCGTTTGGCGCTTCAAGCTTGCACCGTCAACAATCCACTGCTCGTATTCATCTCTTGGGTAACCTGCCTTTTTCAGGCGGTAGATGAGCATGAGATTAGACGTGTTCACTAGCCAATCGTACAGCTTGTAAACAACGCGACTGCTGCTGTGCTTGGCGTATTTCTTCATTTCGTCAAAGCTAGCCTGGTCCAGTATCTTGTCCACTACTTGCGGGCTGCGATTGCCGTTGGCGTACTCGGTATCAATCTTGTCGCACGCCTTTGCCATGATTGTGCCGAACTCAAGGTAGCTGTCGTTTAGGAATGCTTCCTGCATCTTTTCCTTAGCATACAAAGCCTCGTCAAAGCAATATGCAGAGAAGTCCTCTCTTAAATACTTGCCCTTCATTAGCAGCTTTGCGTTAGTGTAATCGTATTTGCACAGCAGGAACTTGACAGCGTTCAAGTCGTAGCACAGTTCTTTAACAGATGCCATTGCGCTGTCCAGTTCTGTTTTGAGCAGCTGCTCGTAGTCATTGGGATTGTCCAGTGTCACGCCACTGCCGTAGCCGCTTTCCTGCAAGACGCGTAACGCCTCGATAAGAGTTTTGCACTCGACAAGCCGTTGAAACTTGTCCGCGCCAAGCAGCCTTGTGGACATAACGGCAATGCGACCGTTTGCGTAAAGTTGATCGCTATTCATTGTGTCCACCTAACAGCAATTCGGCAACCTTGCCTTCCGTTTGCTCACGCAGATATTTTATTACGCTTGTTAGCGTCAAATCCTTTTCGTAGCCATCGCCCTCAAGAATGATACCGCCGTCTGCTTTGATGTACTTTTTGCCCAGCTTGAGATTTTTGTCAAACCCATTGAGCCACACTTGCGTAACCGACTTCGCATCTGATTGCGTGATGTACACCGTTTCGCCCGTTTCCGCGTGCGTTTCAATCAATGAGCCAATGAGGTCAAGCCTATCCGCATCGGACATCTTGATTAGCTTTTCGTAAGCTAACTCGTAACAGCGCGAAATAAGCTGTTGTTTGCGGTTAAGCGTGTACTTTTTAGCGTCCAGTTCGGCTGTAGCTTTTCTGTTGCGTATGCGTTCGGCAGCGACACTTTGCAAGCGTTGCTCCAAGGATACGCTGTCAGTTGCGATTGCTTGCTCGGCATTTGCAATTACTGCCTGCGCCTGAGCTTCAGCTACGGACAAAATGTCGGCACATCTGGCGTCTGCATCGGAAAGAATTTTGTTGATGATATTTTCTTTGCCGTTCATTGTAACCTCGTTTAGGTTTTGTTAATTGTTTACGCTCCAAAGAAAGCGGTCAATGCATGCAATGCACCTGTCAATGCTTGAGGAGCTTCGGGCGCCGTAACCGTCTTGGAAATGTCTTCAACGGGAATGTTGCCGAACATCATGATGGATACGACCAAGCCAAGCAATGCGTAGAACTCGATCATTGCAGGGAAGATGATGGAACGTGATGCGATTTCACCCTTTTTGCCTACAGCGATAATTGTGCTGGCAGCAGTACGTCCTTGCAAATAAGCGGAAGCTGCGCCACCCAACATCATGGGCAGACAAGCCCAAAATACGTTCCAACCTTGCGCTGTAATCTGAGCGTAGGTTGCGCCAGCTGCATTAGCAGGTGTGGGCAAATTGCTTGCGCCAAGAATTGCAATAAGGAAACCGTAAATACCTTGTGTTGCGGGCAACAGCGAAAGCACGATAACCTTGCTGAACTTAGAGGGGTCTTCTGCAAGAACGCCTGCAGATGCCTTACCTGTAGCTTTGAGTCCCAGTCCCGAACCGATACCGCACAGCAGTACAGTCAAAACAAGACCGATGATACCTATTGTTAAACCTGTCATAATATTTTCCTCCGTTTAGGTTTAATTTTGAATTTTGTGTATTTGTTCAAGAATTTTGTTCTTGAATTTTTAGTCAATATGTTGCTACTTCACCAGAGAGTACCGTGTGTCGCTACCGAAGGGCACAAACAGCTGTCCGTCGCCCGTGTAGAACTTGCCGAAGAACTCGACGTATTGCAACCTGCCGTTGTGAATGTACACGCTCAGCAGCCCCATCACAAGGTTGAACAGGTGTGCAAATATCAGCACTACAGCGGCAAACACGTAGCCTATTCCACCGCCACCCATTATCATTTCGGACAATGTGTTAATAACCTGCCCCATGATTGCCGAGCTTAGCATAAGCCCGAATACGCGAATGTAGCTCATGATGTCGGAGAAGTAGTTGATAATTCCGTACGCACTACTAAAACTCTTAATTACCTTGCCCAGTATTCCCTTTGAGCCCAGTCCTGCAAATATCAACGCTACCGCAAGCGCACCCAAGCATACATACAGGCTGATTTGGCTGACTATTGCCGGTAATCTCAGCACCTCGTAGGGCTCGTACGCAGCCATGTCCAACGCGGAGTTGAAGATTGCAAGCACAAAGCCTACGAAAACGATTATCCAAGGGAAATCGCACAGCCACGCCGCAAGATGTTGCTTGTGCTTGATCTTTACAGCCATGCTACAACCAATACCTGCCATGATGTGAACCACGCCGAACAGCAGGCTGATTATCATCATTACCATGGGATATTCGCCCGGGTCGGGAATAAGCGCATTGTCGCCGTACAGCGGTATTATTGCACCCTCTCCGTACATCGGATACGAGAAGAAGCTACCGAACATAAACCCGACAACTATTGCAGATATTCCGCAAATGCCAAACAGCTGCAACATGGTTTTGATACCCGTTGATTGCTTGATTACAAGGGCTGCAAATGCGCCCAGTATCAACAGCAACAAGCCGTAACCTACGTCCGCAACCATAAGCCCGAAAATGATGAAATAGAACACCGACATTACAGGGTTGGGGTCTACCTCGTGGTAATCGGGAACGGAATAGGAATTGGTTACAAATTCGAACTGCTTGGTAATATTGTTGTTCCTGGTAAGCGTGGGGGCAAATTCGTCCTCCGCTATTTCGTCAAAAGCCAGCACAATGTTGTTGGTAACAGAGCGAATTGCCTGCTCCACTTGCTGCTCCGACTCGGCAGGGTAAAAGCCCTCCAACACAAATGTGCTTGCCGTTTGCTGCAGGTCGCCGTCGGCAATGAGTTTCTTTTCCGAAAGCTCCAGGTAGTCAACATATATCTTCCATGTGGGGATATGCTGAGCAAACTGCGCAATGTCGTGCGTGACGTTTGCAATTTCTTCGCTTATGCCGTTTAGCTGGCGCTCGATGTCTTCCATCATGACCTGTGGAAGAACGTCGGTAACAAGGCTGCACTTTACAAGCCCGTACGCTGCCGCCTTTTCGAAAACGTCAGCGGAGCTGTTGTGAGCAACCACAACTACAAGCGCGGTTGGCTTGCTGGAGTCGACAATTTCCAGTTCCACAGCTTCGTAGCCGTCAACAAGCTTGCTCAAATTGGCAAGTTCGCTGTTGGGTAGCTGGCAAAGCCTTACTGTTGCGCTTGATGTGTCGTGATACCAGGTTGTGGCATGTGGCAAATTCTCGTACAGGGACAGCTTGTCGTGCTCGGCAAGCTTAGCTGCCCTAAGCGCATTAAGCTCGGATGCTCTGTCCTGCAAGGTGCGAAGCTGATGTAGCGTTTGCTCGATATCCGCGACGTTTTGTCCGAAATTAAGGAAGTAATCGAAGTCAATTTCCTTTCTTGGACGGGCAAAACTGCCTTTTTCAACTGCTACCTGTGCGTTCTTGTCCCGCTTGTGCGCAATATTGAAGCTTTGCACAGCTTCACCGACGTAGCGAATTGCCTCCTCTACGCGGGCGATATTTGTGCGCACCTGTTCCCTCTCGGACGAAACGTCAACGCTTGTGCAGCTGTCGATATCGGCACTACGCTTGAGCTGTACCGAACCTGTACGTATCAACGCGTCGTATATATTGTCCTTGTAGGCAAGGCTTGCCAACAAGGTTAGCCTTTTCATTTTTACAATTGCCATTACAATGACTCCAAAATAACCTTTACAGCACCTTGAATGCGTTTTTCCAGCTGTGTCAACTCGCTGTCCGTCTTGGCATTGAGGCGTTCAAGCAGTTCGCTCGCTTGGCGTTCTGCCTCGGCGTCCGCTTCGGTTAAACTTTTTGCCTGGCGCTCTTTGTTGCTAGCAGACGCTTGCTTTCTGAGCGTTTCCGCCTGAATTTCCGCCTGAGCGACAATCTCGCTAGCCTTTGCTTCGGCTTCCGCTATGCGGCGTTTTGCCACGTCTTCCGCTTCCAATATGGAATTTACAACTTCTTCAATCATATTTTCACCCTAGTCCAACTCTATTTTACTTACTCTCACTTCGTGCACTCCGCCGTCAAAGGGAGTGTTCAAAAAGTTGTCTACAATTTGTTTGGCAGTGTCAAAGTCGACGTACTTTTGCCCCATAGCAATGACGTTGGCGTTGTTGTGAGCGCGCGTCATCTTTGCCATGTCGGCATTGACACACAGTGCACACCTCACACCCTTGATTTTGTTCGCCACCATCGATACGCCGATACCCGTTGTGCACACAAGTATGCCGCGCTCGCATTCGCCATTTGCAACAGCCAATGCCGCAGGGCGGGCGAAGTCGGGATAGTCGCACCTGTCCACACTGAAGGTTCCGTAGTCGGTGACGCTGTGTCCCAGCTCTTCAAGATAGTTTGCAACTTTATTTTTCAGCTCAAGGCCGCCATGATCGCTTGCCAATGATATTTTCATCGAAACTCTCCGTTATATAATATTGTTGCCTGCAGCTCTAACAAGGCGGTTCAAGATACTTTGTCCAAATGCCGTATTAGACGTAAAGCTTGCAACGATGTAATCGTATTTTTCTTCCAAAATGCGCAAGTTTTCAAATAGGGCTTGCGCGACCTGTTCGTCAGTGCTGCCAATTGGGTAAACATTGCGATTGCCGTAGCTTTGCGGTTGCTCCACAAGCAGCACGGGGGTAAAGCCCTGCTTCACCAAGCCGTCGTAATACGCTGTGAGCTTTGCAACGTCTCCGCTCAAATCCAGCGCCATGGGCACCTTGGGGGCGTAATGACGGTAACGCACTCCGGGGGAATTGACCTTCGATTTCGGGTTGGTTACCACTTCTACGCTTTTGCCCAACACCTGTTCAATCTGCTGCGCCGTTACAACACCTGGGCGAAGTATCAAAGGGTGTGCTCCACTCAGGTCCAACACGGTGGACTCAATGCCCACGTTGCAGTCCTCTCCGCATAGAATTGCGGCTACCCTGCCGTCCATGTCGTCTCGTACGCGTTGCCAGCTTGTGGGGCTGGGACGTCCGCTCAGGTTGGCACTTGGCGCGGTTACGGGAACCTGGGCATAACGCAAAAATTCCCTTGCCTGAACTGAGCTTGGCATGCGTATCGCCACAGTGTCAAGCCCCGCTGTAATTACGTCGGAAATCGTATCCCGCTTGGGCAACACTACCGTCAGGCTTGCAGGCATAACTTGGTCGACAATCTTTTCCGCATCGGCGCTTACCTCGCGCGCAATTTCGTAAATCTGACTTTTGTCCCAAACGTGCACGATTAGCGGATTGTCACTGGGCCTGCCTTTGGCAACATAAGTACTGCTAACAGCCCTAACATCCAGTGCGTTTGCGCCCAAGCCGTACACCGTTTCGGTTGGAAATGCCACCAACTCCCCTTGGCGAATAAGCTCGCCTGCTAGGCTCAAATCGGCGCTGTTAAATTGTAAATACTTTGTTTCCATAATTTACTTACGACGGCATAACCGCATTATATGCATTATAAGTTATTGTACCATAACTCACGCTATTTGTAAACACAGAAAGGGTAGTATATATATTATTTAATTTTTATTATTATAATCAAAAAAACCAATAAAAAATGGCACAGCAATTTGCCATGCCAATTTTAATACACTTTTTACCGTCCGCCTGGACCGTTACCGGGTCTACCACCTGGACCGCCTGGACCGCCACCACCTGGGAATGTGCTTCCTGACGACCCCACATTTGTGATGATTGATGAAATTGTAAAGCTTGCCATCTGCGTTTCGCCACCGTAAATGTAGTAGGTTTCGCCCTTCTTCATCGCCGAGCAGCTGATGATGATGGACTGACAGTTTTTCAGCACTTGTACGGACACAAGCGCCTTTCCGCTTGCATCGCACAGCGACACCGTTGAGCCTGCCGTGATTGTTGATTGGTGCGCGTAGGACACAACGTACTGTGTGGAGTTAGTGGACGGAGTTTCCACCATTTGAAGTGTGGAAGCCACGAACAGCGTTCCGCCTGTAACAACTATGCCTTTGTCGGCATCCAAGCCTGCATCTCTTCCTGACGTAGGACCGTGTACGGTTACCGTGCCGCCACTGATGAGAATACTGCCGTTACTGTCTATACCGTCGCCACTGGCATTTACGGTAATGTTGCCACCACTGATAATAATATGCGGGGTTACATTCTTGTTGTCGCTTGAAGCGTTGATACCGTCGTCGGTTGACACAAGATTGATTGTTCCACCGCTTATTTCAACGTAGCCACCTTCAATGCCTTCGTAGCATGTAGTGATGGTAATGTCGCCACCCGTAATTTTGGTCAACACGCCAGCTGTTATACCGTCGTCATTGGTGGATATTGTAAAGCTACCGCCCTCAATCATGACGTCACCGCTGTTGGTGTGAATTGCATCGTCTGTGCTATCGATATTGAATGTACCGCCGACTATTACGATAAGGTAATCGCCCTCCGTCACTACCACGTCGTTGCCGTCGTCGTCGGTGTACTCTATCTCGCCCACCTTGATACCCTTGCAACCCTGCGTCAGTCCGTACAGTGTACCGCTCGCCTCGTCGCTGGCAACCTTGTAGTAATTGTCACCGCTCTTTTTGTAACGGAAATCGTCCGCAGTCATGCCGTAGTTTTGCATATTTGCAGCGCTCTTGACCACGAAGCTACCTGTTGTTTTGATACTGTAGCTACCGCCGTTAATGTACACTACCGTGTCAGCCTGTATGCCGTCGCCATATACGCTACAGGTGTAGTTCACTTCCGTCAGTGATACGAAACCGTCACTTGTCCTGAACTCAGTAGCTTCGTCGCACTCGGCATTGATACCGTCCTTGCCTGCAACAACATTGACTGTGCAGTTAGCTGCAATTACCGAAGCGCCTGTTAGGGCATGGTTTTCCGCAGTAAGGTTGAGCGTGCAGTCAACAATTTTTATTTCCTTGGACGCTTTCAACGCGCTCTTACTTTCGGAAATTACATTCAGTGTTCCCGTGCCGTTGAATGACAGTGAGCCTTTGATGTGAATGGCGTTGATAGCTTCGCCCTTGGTATTTGTGCCGCTATTTGTAACAGTGTTTAAACTGCCCTGCTTTAATGTAATTACAAGAACGGTATTTTTGTAATCGGTACCGTCGATTGCAACACCGTTTTCGCGCGTGATGGTCACACCGTCGAAAATGAAGTGTAAATCAAGCTTTTTATCCGCGATATAAATTCCGCCGTATTCGCCCTTGAACAAATAGGTTCCGCTTTTGGAAATATTTACAATACCGCTTGAAGCTTGCACAACCTCTGCGCCGTCGCTTGACGTGTTTTCCTGTAAATCGCTAAGGTCGGATTTAGCCTGTATTTCCCTCTTGACGGCATCGCTATTTGAGCTGTCCACTGCATCGGGTACTTCACCTGTGCCACCGCCGCCAAGCTTGTCACCCGGGTTTACGAAGCCGCCATCGTTGTCAGGCACTAACGCAGGGTTGAGGTTACACGCCGAAAGTATCAACGCAAGCGTCAACATGCAAGCAATCAAAATGAGCAACCTTTTTTTGGATTTCATAAAAACTCCTTGTTCCAAATATACAAATGAACTATCCTTGCGCATTGAGTATTTACAAAAATAGGCAGAAGTTTACCCTCTGCCTTTTTGCGCTATTCCGTAAATTACGCGTTTTGGGAAGCAAGATACTGTTCAAGCGCAGTTGCAAGCTGGTCGGGGCAGGATGTACCCTTCATGCCGCATTTGATACCCTTAAGTCTGGTAATTGCTTCGTGAATTTCCATTCCCTCAACTAGCGCGCCAACGCCTTGCAAATTACCGTTGCAACCTCCAAGGTAACGCACGCCGTGAAGTTTGCCGTCCACTACTTCAAATTCTATCTCGCGAGAGCATACTCCGCTGGTTGTGTATTTCATGGTGATTTCTCCTTGTTTTTCTTATATTATATATCCCAATTTTCGATTAGTCAAATAGCAGGTTAGTCTGCATTGAAGGTAGTTACGTTTGAGCCGTTGTTCCACAGTGTGTCTAGCGAATAAATTTCGCGCGTGTCCTTGTGGAATATATGCACGATAACGTCGCCGTAGTCCACGGCTATCCACCTGCCCTCTGTGTAGCCTTCCTTGCGGATAGCGAAACGTCCCTGTTTTTCCAGATGCTCCTCGAGATGCTCGAATATTGCCTTTACCTGTGGCATGCTTCGTCCCGAGCATATTACAAAGTAGTCGGCAATGTCGCTTATGCCGCTTATTTCAACAATCTTTATGTCCGTTGCCTGTTTATCCGCAAGCAGCTGGCAAATTGTCTTTACAGTTTCACTAGATGATGTATTTTTTACCATATCTTTCTCCATTTGTATTGTGTTGTTTCTACTGTATTTTATGCTTTCCTCTACGTTACAGTAATAGTCAATTGTCTGTTCGGACAACGGACACACACTGTCTGAATGTCGCTCCAGGCACACACCGTACGCCTCCACCAGGCAAGCTACGAACATATCGTCAAGGCTTCCCCTCTTCAGGTGGGATAGCGGATAGGGGCGTGTATCTTCCGTTTTGTCGGCAACGTACACAATCTTTTCCAGCCGTGACATGTTGGGTCTGCCCGTTGTGTGGTACGCTATTGCATCGAGAACTTCCCTGTCCGTCACATTGAAGTCGCGCTTTGCAACCTCTGCGCCCAGGAATGAATGCACCACCGAATTGGGCATGTCGCTTGGCTTTGTAAAGCCGTATTTGCCGTAGTCGGCAGGCGAAATGTATTTGGCGCAGTCATGCAGTAAGCAGGCGGTAAATACCTTTTCCTTTTCATCTTCCGTTGCCAGTTCCAGCCCGCGCTTTACAACGTAAAATGTGTGTGTAAACCGCTCGGGCTTGAGGTAGTCACGAAGCTTGTCCACAGTTTTACGGTGTTGGGCGTACAGCTTGTGTTGCACAATGTATTTGTCAACACTGTCGGGTACGCTGTCGGCATTGCTCAGCCCGAAGTCGTAGCGAAGCCGAATTTCCGTCGAGCTTACGGCGTTAGCTTTGAGATTCAACCGCAACACAGTAGCCGCGTAATCGCGTTCAATGCGCCTTACCGTAGCCGACGAGGTTTTCCGCGTGCGGTCGGCAACAACAAGGGTTGCAAGCTTTGCAATTTCCTTGGGGCAGTACCATTTGCCAAAGTTCACCAAGCTGTCGCCGCCAATTATCAGGTACAGTTCGCTATCAGGGTACAGCTCTTTGAGATGGCGCAGTGTTTCCACCGTGTAGCTCTTGCCCTCTTTGTTCAGTTCGTAGTCGCTCACATCGGCAATTCCGTCAAAGGCAATGCGGGTTAGTGTCATGCGCGTTTGTTTGTCGACGTCCACCGTTTTGTGTGGTGGGTCTCCGCAGGGTACCACTATCAGCTTCTCTAGCGAAAGCTGTTCGCGTGCTGCCAGCGCAATGCTTAAATGTGTGTTGTGCGGCGGATTGAATGTTCCGCCGAAAACGCCTATTTTCATAAATCTATTCTACAATATTTTTGCAAACTTTTCAATTAAAAACGCAAAAAAAGGTCAACAATATGCATATGAGTAAAATATTGAACTGTTTGTTGTGTACGGTAATAATTTTTTTGTTGTGTTTGGTGTGGATAATCTACTGCCTACGCGACGTAACACTGGCATTTGCGTTGTCGGCTATTGTTGCGCTTGCTAGCTGTTATCTCATATTTAGGTCGCTATCCAAGTTGGAAAATGGAAGAAAACTGAAGCAGGCAAAGAAAAGCAATATTGCAAGCTTAAGCGAGTACCTGCGTTTTAACGAAAACAACGCCGAGCTATTTGCCGACATGCTGCGCTACTACCGCTTCGACGTTGAAGCTGTCGACTACGACAACCTGATTGTAACAAAAAACAACCTAACCAGCTACGTTGCTTTGCTTTTCAGCCAGGACAGCCTCAGTCGCGAGGAACTGAGTAAAACGGTTGTATCCGCCAAACGCAAAAAGTGCACTAAACTGTATTTGTTTGCCAACAAGGTGGACGGCGCACTTGTGAGGCTTGCGGACAAATATCTACATACCGTATCGGTGGATATTGCCAACACATACGCCCTATTGGAAAACTGCGACAAATTGCCCACTCTACCCAAAAAATCTCAAAAAAAATCTTCAATTGTTGCAAGCTACGCATTTAACAGACGGCGTTTCGGTTGGTACTTTGTAAGCGCCTTGTTTATGCTTGCGGTGTCTGTTATCGCATATTTCCCGTGGTACACGCTTTGCTGGGCAACAGTGTTTTTTGCTGTTGCCTTGTACTGCCTGCTCAACACGCGATACAACACACCGCCCACAAATATCACTTTGGATTAGCAGCGACGAAATTGCTCAGCGGCGTATCCAACGGGTTGTCGATAATGAGCTCCTCCAGCTCGGCAACGCTAAAGCTACGCAAGGTGCGCATGTCGGAGTTCACCACTTCCAAACAGTACAAAAAATTACCCTGCATACGCTTTGCCACGTCGGACAGGGTGTTGTTTTGGTAAAATACCAGCGTTTTCTTTTCCATACCTCTTTTCATAAACCGTCTTGTATTCATTGCAAAGACGGTCCTTTCATATGTTTCCCGACCGCGTGCGAACACACCGGAAAACAAGCCTATTGCAAACAGCCCCAAGCTGAACAAATTTAAGCCGACAAACAGCGAAAAAACAAACACGCCAAACAGCGTTAACGAAAACGCCACCGTGAACCTTTTTGTCAACGTCAGTGCCTTGCTGCCCAGCTTTTTTTCAAACAGCCCTGTAAGCACGCGACCGCCGTCCAATGGGTAACAGGGCAGCATATTTACGCATGCCATGGTCAAGTTGGCTGTAAAGAAGCTTTCGGTATAGTAGTAGGTTACAGGGGCAATCCACCACACCGACAGGCACACCAGGCACAGCGCAAGGTTGCACAGCGGGCCTGCCAATGCAATCTTTACCCGATCGGTGCCGTTGACGTCCTGGAAGTCTCCGTACAGCACCGCGCCGAAAATTCCCAGCTGTATTTCCTTGCAACGGTAAAACAGCTTGCTTGCAACAATATAATGGGATATTTCGTGCAACAACACCGCAAAAGAATACATGGTAGCGAAGTATCCTTGTTTGAACACTATCGCTACCACTAGAAATATCCAAAAGCTCGGTTTTATTACAATTTTAAGCCGCATGTGATTTGAACCTGTAAGGGTGTAGCTTGTGTGGAATTGACATCATTGCATTGAGACAGCGTACTAGACCCGTACGTGGGAGCAAGGGAATGCGGCAAGGACGCGCAAGATACGCGCTTGTCGGCTTGCAGTGTTCCAATCCCATGCGGCTCACACGTTCCATGTAAGTTGCGTTTCACTGCCGATAACGTCCTTGACAGTTTCACCTGCAACGGTTAGCGTTGCAGTAAATGTACCGTCGTACTTGCCAATCAGCGAGTTGATGGCAACAGTGTCGCCCACTGCTACGTACACACTTACAAGATTGTCGTAGGTGATACTTGTAGTTTCGTCGATTGCAACCTTCACCGACGAATCGGTAACTTCCGTAACTGTGCCTGCGGTAAAGGAAGTTGTTACCCTACCACCGTCAAATGTAGCCACGCCGTCTACAACATCTACAAGATTTACATTAGCAGGGATAGCCACCGTTTGCGCAGTTACATCCTGTTCTGCCTTGTGGAAAATGGTTGTGGAAATTGCTGCTTTTGCCGTTTGGAACACATCACTTGCAAATTCGCCGTCGATAAACAGCATTGCAGTAAGTATCGCTACGCACAGCACAGCTACCGCAACAATCTTCATTGTTCTTGTAAGCTTGAAGTTTATTTTTTTGAATTTAATTTTTCTCTTAGCGCGCTCGGGCTCTTCAACATACTTGCGCTCCGAATAGGAAACGTCCAGCCAATCGCTTTCTTCCGCATCACATACGATACTGTTTACACCGTCGAAATCCATAGTTACACCTCCGTTAGTTCACCATAGACTATGAGGCGAATTAGCTGTTTATGCCAGTGGCGGCAAAGTTGGCTTGATTTTTTTTACCGATATTGTTATCACCATATTTGCATGTGCGCCCTTTCCAACCTCCACGGTCATCCCGTCGCAGTCCATATAGCGCGCAACAAGCTTACTAAGCTCGCTGAAGAACTCCGTTTGTCGGTAGTTGAATTTGTCATGCAGTACCATTGCCTGCGCTCTCTCGTAAACCACAGATTGTTTCATATTTCCTCACGCGTTACGCTTCATTTTACGTTTAAGCCTGCCGAAAACGCCCTTGTACTGCGTAACACAGTCGTATATTTCCGTAACACCCGTTTGCAGATTGTTGGCAAGCACGTCAAAGGCGCGGTTTTCGTGCAATCTCAGGCAACAGTTGACGTCGTCATTTTCCGGCAACACCCCAAGGGCATTGTGACCAAGCAGGCTGAATATTTCAAAGGCGGACAGCATTTCCCCGCTTGCCACAAGGTCGCCCCTTACGCGGTTGACAACTACGTTGATTGGCAGGCTGTTGCCCAGCTCCGCTATTGTTTTGTCGGCATCGCGCACGCTGCTGAGGTGCGGAGTAACAACCACAATCGCCTCGTCTGCGCACGCCACTGCCCTGCGAAAGCCACTTTCAATACCTGCGGGGCAGTCGATGAGAAGAAAGTCGAAGTTATCGCTCAGCCTGTCCACCACCTTTTTTACTGCGTCGGCGGTTATCTGACGCTTGGCTAGGTGACAGTTGGGCATGACGTACAGCGTTGGTTCGTTAGCGTCCTGAATTAGTGCCTGGCTAGGACGGCAACGGTTTTCCACCACGTCAACAAAGTCGAACACCACCTTGTCCTCCACCTGCATTACTACGTCCAGGTTGTTTAACCCAATATCCAAATCCATCAGCAGCACCCTCAAAGATTTTTTGGCAAGTGCCAAGCCCAGGTTTGCGCACACCGTGGTTTTGCCCACTCCGCCTTTGCCGCTTGTTACAACAATTTTACGCGCCATTCGTTACTCCTCCTTTCGGCAAGCAACATTGTAGCACCATTTTTCAATCTGATTACATCTTCGACAAATCTTTCAACAACTAAAAAGTGCGTATATTGGCACAAAAGCAAGAAAAAGAAAAGGACGGAGAAAACCCCGCCCTAACGAAAATAATGAACCTTAATCTTCTTTGTTGTATACCCAAATTTCCGGAGTTACGCCGTCATCCGCCCAATGCCAGTAATTACCGTCATACGCTGTTTCTTCAGAATTTAGACTAGGCTCCAAAGCGCTGTAATAGTAACGGGTAGCATTAGTGAGAGACGTATTGGAACTACCAATTGTAATGTTGTTCCATTGGTCTGCAGTTCCGTAGTAGAAGACAACGACAAGATTGTCACATTGACCGAATGCCAAATTACCTATTGTTGTTAGACTTACAGGAATAACTATACGAGTTAGACTACCGCAACCATAGAATGTAGAGCCGCCTAATGCTGTTACGCCTTGAGGAATGGTAATACTCGTTAGACTACTGCAACCATAGAATGCAGCACTTCCTATTGATGTTACACCCGAAGAAATTGTAATGTGTGTCAAGTTGCCACAATCGTAAAATGCATATTTATAAATGCTGTACTTATTACCATTCGGACTAGTGCTAGGCAAAGTCAGTTGTACTTCACTGCCACGGTAATAAACCAAATAATCTCCATCATCAGTACAATCAAATACAAATCCGTCTTTTTCTACAAGCCTACTTTGTTCGCCTACTCCATAAACATAAAGTGCATAGTAGGCCACTTCGCCATTAGTAGTTGCGCCTTTTGTTATGTCTAAAGATGAATAGTTCCATACTTCTAACAGTCTGTAGCAGCACTGGAATGCATTACCCCCTATTGAAATTACGGTTGATGGTACGGTAATGCTTGTTAAACTATTACAATACGAAAAAGCATTTTCGTCAAACGAAACTAGCTGACTACCATTTTCGAAAGTTACTGTTACTAGGCTTGTGCACTTATAAAATGCAAACGATCTTATTTGTGTTACACTTGCAGGGATTACTATGCTCGTTAAACTACTGCACTCGGTAAATATCCATAGCTCAATTGTAGTTAATTGAATGTTGCTCTCAAACGTAACCGTTGCCAAATCGGTACACTCGTAAAAAGCCGAACTACCTATCGACGTTACACTTGCAGGTATTGTTATAGCACTAAGACTACTGCAATTGGCAAATGCTGAGCTATCAATTGATACTAGGCGACTGTCCCCATCAAAGTTTACTGTTACCAAGCTGGTGCAATTGTTAAACGCAGAGTCGCCTATTGACGTTACGCTTGCAGGTATTGTTACGCTTATTAGATTGCTACAACAGTAAAACGCATTGTCATAAATGCTGTATTCATCACTCGTTGGACCTTTACTTGGCAAAATCAATTCCGTTTCGCTACCCGAATAGTATACCAGATAGTCCCCGCTATCCGTGCAGTCGAATACAAATCCGTCAATTTCCACTAATTTGCTTGCCTCGTCTACATTGTATATATAAATAGCATAGTACGCAATAAAACCATAGGACCTTGAACCTTTCTCCAGCTGCAAAGAAGAATAGTTCCATATTTCAACCAATTTTTTGCAAGAAGTAAATGCAGAACTACCTACGGAACTTAAACTTTCCGGAATAGTGACACTTACCAAGGCGGTGCATCCATAGAAAGCTTCTTGTTCTATCGATACCACTTGTGAAGGAATATCAATGCTTGTCAAACTGCTACAACCATAGAATGTCGACTCTTTTATTGATGCTAATTTACTGTTATCTTCGAAAATTACCTTTGCCAGACTTGTGCACCCGTAGAATGCATAGCTACCCAATGACGTTACGCCTTCAGGGATGGTTATGGTTGTTAAGCTAGCGCAATTACGTAAAGCATAGTTGCCAATTGATGTTACGCTTGAAGGGATAGCAAAGTTTTTCAAACTAATGCAACCGCTAAATGCATTTGATCCTATAGACGTTAGTTGAGTGTTTCCTGCAAAATTTACAGTTACCACACCTGTACAATTACCAAACGCAGACGATCCTAATGAAGTTACAGTTGAAGGGATTGTAACATTTGTGATACTTTCGCAACCGTAGAAAGTGTAATTTTTAACAGTTGAAACCTCAGCCGGTATCTCAAGATTTGTTACAAGTTGATTGTTGAGATACAAGTTGTGACCATAACACAATGGATTGTAATAAGCACTGGAAAAATCGATATTGAGCCATGCCAAAAGATTGGAAATATGCACCGCATTGAGGCTACTACAGTCGGCAAATGGTTTTCCCTTTATAGACTCAACGTCTTCGCCAATTACCACAGTTGTTAGATTTGTGCAACCGTCAAACGCTTGTGTTGTCGAATTTTCCAAAAAATTACAACTAATAGCATTTAGATAGACAGTTACCAAACCTGTGCAATTATAGAATGGAGAAGTAGCTACGAGTGTCACACCTTCGTGGATTGTGACGCTTTCAATACTGCTACAACCATAGAACGTGTAACTCTTAATATTTGTTATTTCCGACGGTATTTCAAGATTGATTAGTAACTGATTGTTTATGTACAAATTGTGAGCATAATACAGCGGATTTGCAGTAGAATTGGGAAAGTATACCTTACACCATGCAACTAAATCCGAGATATACACTGCTTTGAGCCCACTACAGCCGGCAAACGCAGACGTATTGATCGACGTAACACTTGAAGGAACGATAATACTTTCAATACTGCTGCAATAATAAAACGCATAACTGCCTATTGACGCTAACTGGCTACCGTCTCCGAGTATTACTTCTTTAAGACTTGTACATTTGTAAAATGCCCGACTACCTATTGATGTAACACTGTTTGGAATGAATACACTTTCGATACTATCGCATTCGTAAAAAACCTCTGCAAGAATGGCAGTAACGGGATAGCTATTGTGCGTAGAAGGAATAATTAAGTCTTTATCACTTGCAGTACCGATTCCGCTAACCGAATAAGACACTCCGTCACTATTCAGCGTAAATTCCAAACCGACCGTACCTGTAGCAGTCCATTTAGCCACAAATGTCAATTGACTGTCGCTATCTGTCGACCAAATATCTGCAGAAGTAACAAGTGTTTCGCCAAAGTACCAACCGTCAAATTCTCCGCCAGTCTTAGTAGGAGTGGGCAATTCACCTATGGGTTGATTAAATGTTACTGTAATTTGCGTAACGCCAAGGTTACCGTCGGCACCGTTGTAGTCGAGAGTAACCGTGTATGTTTTTGCCGTATATATTGCGTAAACAGTTATGTTGCTGTCACTGAGGGTATAGTCCTCCCATGAGCCTGTGTAACCAACCTTTGCAGGTATTTGCGGCTCTGTTACGCTTGTATCGCCTTCATTGTAGCTTACCGTCGCTATCGTTACACCATCTGCAATGAATGTTACGCTGTATGTTTGCGGAACTACAGGAGTATCGCCACCTGTGTTGCCACCGGTATTATCCCCAGTGTTATCGCCGGAGTTTCCGCCTTGACTTCCACCTGTGCTGTCTCCCGAGTTACCGGTTCCGCCTGTGCCCGTGTTATCACCGCTATTACCGGTATTGCCTCCCGTATTACCACCGTTACCTGCACCTGTATTGCCACCAGTACCGGTGTTATCACCATTATTCGATGCTGTGTATCCACAAACATCACAAGATCCATTGACAAAGTTGTGCTCTGCCTTGTCGCATGTTTCATCCGTATGTCCACAAGTAGCTTTATGCCAGTGATATGTGGCGTTAGATGACCACTTGTCCGAATAGGTATGCGCATGGGGCAAGCTGCAAGCTGACAGTAAACATAACGCCAAAATAGACAATGCAACTGTGACAGTTATCAGTGTTTTCCGCAAAAATTTAAACATTTGATTTCCTCCGACTTACATAGATGATTTTCAACAAAAAAGTGTCGCCCCTACCGAGACGACACTGTAGAATATGCGCCTTGATAGTTACCACACTAATACCTTTCAAAACATTACACATTCACAAAGGGCACATAAATCTACCAAGAGATTATGTGTGATGTTTGAAAAAATATAAAGATAATAATGTGGTTATTTTATTTTAGAACAGCGAAACAGCAAAGTCAAGTTTATACAAAAAGCTTTTGATAAAACAAACAAGGCTCCCCTTGTTTGTATCAAGGGGAGCCTCAAAATATACAAACCGAATTTCGATACTAAAACCGCAACACACGAGCCTACTACAGTATTTCAAGGTTCTTTTTGTAAATTTTCTTGAAATCCATGGCAATGTTGTTTGCCGCGTTGAGTTCAAGGTTAGCTTCACCGTTCAACTCCGTCTTCATGATTACCGAGTCGCCCAGTACGTCGCAGGTAACCTCGGTAACTGCACTGCGCATACCGAAGTCCAGCGCGATTGCAAGCTTAAGTATTACTGCCAGCTTCTTTACTGCTTCCACATCCTCGGCAGCAAGTATACCGTTGTACTTGGCCCATTCGGTGTAGTTAACCTCTTCCTTGTTGTAGACGTCCGTTACCATTGCGGCAAACACAATGTCCTTGTGAGATATGCCGTACAAGTTGCTGTTGAGTATCATGTAGGACGTGTGCTTTGCATGGTTGTAGAACTTGAATGACTTGCCGATATCGTGCAGCATTGCGCAAACCCTCAGCACCTTGACGTAAGCGCGCGGGAACTTGTGCAGTACCCTCAGTTGCTTGAACAGCTGCACGCACAGATTGAATGTTTGCTCGGCGTGCGTTACGTTTACGCCCATATGACGGGCAAGCGTTTGCAGGCTGTAGCCCAATGTGTCGGAGATGGGTTTTTCCAGAGTTTGAGGAACAACGTAGTTGAACATGACGCCTTCGCGCAAGCCCGAACCGCTTGCAACAATCTTGGTAAAGCCCATGTAGTCAACAAATGCCTTGATTACGGCAAGCGCGGAGGGGAACACATCTGCACGTGCAGAGCTGAGCCCCTTTATGCGGCGCTTCTTGTCCAGATCCAATGTGCGCACCATGTTGAAAACGTAGTCGAAGTCGGCAACGTCCATGTTGAAATTGTGCACCATATCCAACGGATACTTCTTTACCTTGCGGATAATGCGCGCCAAGTTTCTGCAGCTTCCGCCAACGCCGATGAGCTGTGTGTCGGGATCGATTTCCTTGAACCACTCCACCTGCGCAAGCTCTTCGCGAACGTAAGCTACCATGTCGTCTGTGCACTGCTCCGGCGTTTTGTCGGCTGACACAAACATATTGGTGAGTGTTACCGCACCGAAAGGCAATATCTTGGTGTGGAGAATGGTCCTGCGGTTGTAGTACACAAACTTGGTCGAACCGCCGCCGATTTCCAGTATCAGCCCGCGCGGAATATCCATGGAGTTAACCACGCCTTGGTAAACGTAATTAGCCTCTTCGTCGGGGGACACAACTGTTATCCTTATGCCCGTAGCGTTGTACACGTCACTGAGGAAAGTCTTTTGGTTGCTGGCTCTGCGCACTGCCGCCGTTGCAACTGCAAGGATACGGTCTACCTTTTTGATAGCGCACATCTCCTTGAAGTGCTTGAGCGTTGCAATAGCTTGCATAATACGCGTTTGCTTGAGGCTACCGTCCGGCTCCGTCTCGCCAAGGCGAACAGGCTCGCGACGTTCTTCGGACACGGTGAAGAAACCGCCGTTCAAAACGTCGTAGATAACCAATCTTGCGGTATTTGATCCAAGGTCAATTAAAGCAATTTTTTCCATTTTTGTTACCGTCCTATATACATAGATACATGGGGCGAATTTTCGATAAATTACAAAAATCCATAATTAGCAGTCATAGTATAGCACACAAAAATTGCTTTGTATAGATGGTTTTGAAAAAAAGTTTCAAAAAAATTGAAAATTCTTCAAAAAATTAGCATAAAAAAAGGCGCCAAATAACTTTGACGCCGAAAATTTTGCAAAAATAACAGGATTGTGTTAGTTTTGTACCTCTATGATTGTGCGACGAAGTGTTTTTGTGGACAATGCAAGCACTCCGATAACAAGTACGATTGCAAGGTCTGCGAAAACGAACATATTGTACACAAATGCCCATGAAACAGCCGTGTATCCTTCCATTGCCCAGGAGCTGAACACGTAATATCCGCTTACAACGTGTGAGAAATACCGTAGCACTATTGCAATGCTTGCACCAACAGCAAATTCTGCCAGCATTTTGCCCTTAACAAACGGAATTTTTCTTGCAATACCTGCTACACCCAGTGCCCCAAACGCGATGGGATAGTCCAGCAGAACCTGCATCGGTTGGTAAAATTGCGGTGATTGGATAAACTGCAGCATGCCGTAAACAACGCCCACAACCAAGCCCTTGCGAGTGCCAAACATATACGAATACAGTATAATGGGCAGCATGCTTGCAAACGTCACGGAACCGCCCTGAGGCAGTGAGAAGAACTTGATGTACGACAATGCATAGGCAAGCGCCACGCATATTGCGCCGTAGGTTAATGCACGCGCGTCGTACCCATCATCCTTTTTGCCACCGAGAACGGCAAGCGCGACAATTACACCTACAAGTACAATGGTCACAACCGTCATTTGCCAATTTTGACCGTCTAGCGGTTCGTAGTACTCTTCAACAGCAGGAACAACGCATGCAATGACAATTGCATATATCACAAACGCAACAGCGAAAGCCAACGCGCACCACTTGTACCATTTTATCTGTTTTTTCTTTAGTACAAGTGTAACAACAATACTAACGACAACAAGTGCAATCAAGCCAACAAACATCCAGTAGTAGCTGTTGATGTCGCCCGACCATATTTGGTATGACACTTCCAAAAAGCCCAGTATTGCAATCACTCCCACAGAGTAACCAATGATTACACCTACAATAGTACGGCGTGATCTTGCAAGCTGCTCTTCGTCGCGGTTGCGTACGACAATTGCGTAGATAATCAGCGCAGCAGCAACGATAATGGTTGCGTACAGAGCAAAGCTGCCAAGCAATGTTCTAATTGTTTTGAAGGTAGCTTTGTTGATGTTTTCGTTACCTGCAAAACCGTTGAGAATTTCCCACAGTTCTTTCATAAAAATCTCCTTTTGCGTGTATTCGCCGAGAAAAAGAAAAAGTCTTTCCTGCATGAGAAAGACTTGCTAAAGTACACTTAACTACATTATTAGTAGTAACTAACCGTGCTTCCTTACGCAAGTGCTAACTTGACAAGTTCAAAGGGACTCTCTCAGCCGAACCATACCGCTCGGCACCCCCAGCAAGGATATTGTACTACTACTATAAATTATTGTCAAATAAAAGAGGAGCCTCTTTTTTGTTACAAAAATAATTACATTTTTTAATGTTTGAGACGGGAGAAGCGAGATAGGCGAGGCGACTGCGGATTGACCGATGGGAGCGTACTAGGCGTACGTGACCGAGGGCAAACGCAAAGGCAACAAAGCATATCGAAGCTTATACCGTCTCAAAATAGTCCCGGTATGAACCACGCCAGCACAAACCCCAATCCGCCCGATACTACGTTAGCAACCAGGGCGTACAAGAGCGCTTTCCAAATGGGAAAACCGCACTTGTATAGCGCGATACCGTAGGTTACCGCCTCAACAAATATAACGCCCATCTCCAACGGCAGATACAAAAATATCAACATCAAAAAGCCGTCAAAGTAGCACAACAGGTTGAGCGCAACATTGAGCGCTATTTGCGTTACGGCATTGGTAATGAGAATTGTAACAAATGCCTTGCGCCCCTTGATACGGAACAGCAACGCAATGAGCAGCTCAACGAGAATTGTCAGTGCAATGCGCAAAAGCAGCCCCACTATTTCACTTAGGTAATCGTAGCTGTTGTGAAGTTCAAGCTGTACAGCATCACTAAAATTCGGATTGGTTTGTGAGCCACCGACAGATGTATCAGGATTGAGCAGTACATCATTTACATTGGACATATCTACCGTGTAGTAGCTGTCAAATGCGTAACGCTCGTAAACTCCGCTTGTAACAAAACTGTTGCTTTCGGGATAGTACAGCAGCAGCTTGAAGCTATACGGCGGATAGTAGTTCCAGTTTATTACATTGCTTTCGCTATCCAGCTTCCACCACAGTTGCAAAAAGTAGTAGCCGTCCGCATCTTTGTAGTCTACAAATGTTTGCCAAATACGCTCCACTTCCTCGTTGTGGTATTCGTCGTCGTAGTAATAATTGCTGTCAAACGTGCCCAAATTTTTGTAGTCCCACCCTTCGTCGGGTGCGTATGCGCTATGCGGTCCTGTGCTGATATTTTTAGACAGTATTGTACCGTAGCATTCACCGTCGCCTAAGTTTTTAAAGGTTATGTTTATTGACGGCTTGGGTCCCATGTCTGCGCTTGCCGATTGAGGCTGAGCAAACACTAACACCGCCACCAGCGCCACCACACAAAGTACAAGTAATGTTGTTTTACGTTTCATATATCACCATGTCATTGGCACAGCTAATCGCCCTTGCCCGTTTTACGACCAATACCCCAGCCGACTTGCTTTTTGCACTATGCTTGCAAAGTCCTGCTTGAATTCGTCCGTTGCAAGGTAGTCCTCCAGCGTTTCCAGGCGGGCAAGCACTGCGTTGAATGTCGCTTCACCCTTGTATTTAGATTGCCTCAATATCAGCCCGTATTCCAGCACGCAACCGATGAACACGCAATCGTTATTTGGCGTTGCGGTGTAATCTTCCGTTGTGAAAGTGATTGATACGCTCTTGTTATCCTCCGTACCGCCTGTTTGCGAGGTTGCAGGCTTCTTGTATTTCAGTTCCACCTGTGCAATGTTACCTTGCACTGCTCCGTCAGCGCCTGTCTTCAGTTCTATTTCGTAAACTGCCGTTACAGTGTGTCCTGCACCTATTTCACCTGCGTCGGTGTTTTCGTCTTCAAACTGCTCCTGTGTGAGTAGCTTTGTGTCATATCCCAACAGGCGGTATTTGGAAACGACTTCCTTATTAAATTCCACGCCGATTTTTGCGTCCTTTGCCACAGTTACAAGCGTACCGTTTAATTCCTGTACAAGCACTTTCTTCGCTTCGAATATGCTGTCAAGATATGCGTAATTTCCGTTACCGTTGCGTGCCAGTGTTTCCATTGTGGTGTCGTTGGTGTTGGTCATGCCTACGCCCAGTACAGACAGGTATATTCCGCTATCTCTCTTTTCGCTAATCAGCTCCTGCAATCCTGCTTTGCTGCTTACGCCCACGTTGAAGTCGCCGTCGGTAGCAAGTATAACGCGGTTGTTGCCCTCTTCGACAAAGTGTTTTTGTGCGATACGGTAGGCGTTCTCCAAGCCGCCTGCGCCGTTAGTTGAACCGCTTGCTTCCAGGTCCTCTATTACCTTGGCAATCTTCAGTTTGTTTGCGGCAAGCTCTCCGTCCAATGCCACACGGCTGTCCCCTGCATAGGTTACAATGCTGATTATATCATCGCTAGCAAGGCTATCCAACAGCATTGTAAACGCCTGTTGGATAAGTCCCAGCCTATCATCACCGTACATGGAACCGCTGGTGTCAATCAAAAATACGATATTGTTGCGTTGTGTGTCGTCCAGCTTCAGTTCCTCTGCTGCAACGGATATGGACAGCAGCTTGTGTTGCGCATTCCACGGGCAATCGAACACTGCACCGCCCAGGGCAAGAGCGTCCTCCCCTGTAGGACGTGCGTAGTTGTAGTTGAAGTAATTTACGTATTCTTCAAGGCGCACCGAACCTGCCGAAATTTTCTGTCCGTTTTCAATCTGTCTGCGCATGAGCGAATAGGACGCCGTGTTTCGGTCCAGCGAAAAGTAGGAGGAGGTTTCCTCATCGGTGGAAACAAAAGGCTGTTCCACTATCTCCTCGTATTGGTAATTGTCACCTTGCATTTCAGCATAGCTGGGGAATCTTTGGTAAAAATCATCTGCCCCACTACATGCTGCAAACAGCGTAGCACACAATGCCATTATTATTGATAGTATGATTACTGTAGCTTTCTTCATAGTGTCGCTCCTGTTATATAGGTGTTTCACTTATACAACAATGCCAAGTGTAATTTTGTCCCGTTTTGTTTGTATTTTCAAATTTTTTTCGTCAGTATCCACACTGACTGGAGGGTTTGCTGCTAAGCGGAAATAATTTCCAAAATGTCTGTAGCAACATGATTAGGCATTCCGTTACGCGCCACAACGTAGAAATGCAAATCTCTTGCGGCAAAGTAGGCTTGGGTAACGTACTCACCGCTGTTGTCATAGCGACTGTCCACGCCCATTCTGTGGAGATTACTGCACAAGTCGTATATATCCTTCAGGTCCTCGCGCACGTACCCGTCCACTTCGGCGACAAGCTCAACCTCGGTAAAGGTACCGTCAGGTGAACGTACACCCAAATACGCCTTGATGTAACGTAGCTCCCCTTGTTCGGTGAAGAAAGCGTAACACCGCTGTCCCACTATTTGATAATCATTTTCTTTAATCCTGCTCACTTGCAACATGTTGTCGTAGTCGTCTATGCTTACGCTCCTGCCCTTGACGTCTGCAAGGCTGTAATATGCAACAGTAGCAGGTTTACTTGACGGCGATTCATCATCGCCGAACAAGCTACCCAGCCCGCCAATAAATGTGGGCAAGGTGAATATAACAACAATCACGGCGACAAACACCGCTGCTACCGGCGTTATCCAAGCGAAATGAAGCCAAAATGACGAGTTTTTGCGCGCGGAAACAGATGGCTTAGCCTGTTTCTCGGCTACCATCTCCATCTTTGCTTTTTCTGCCAAATCCACGCGCGGTGTAAGTTCCTCAGCGTAAGTATCAAACAGATTTTGTATTGTTTCGTCGTGTTTGTTCATCATTATTACAACCCGTTATTTGGCGATTTTGTCCCGCCCGTCAAGTAGATTTTTATTTTTTCTTCGGCGGAGACAATGGCTCTTTGAACCGCCGATTTGGATTTGCCAAGGCTCTTTGCGCTGTCCCTCACTGTGAAATCCATGAAGTATTTTTGGTAAATGACGCGCTTTTCAAATTCCGTCAAGCACTGCATTGCCTGTTTGAGCATAGCTTGTGTTGAAGATTGCTCCGCCACGTCGTCATCACTGGACAAGTTGAAGTAGTCGTCTATATTTTCCGAACGCCGTCGGCTTTCCGCACGGAGAGCATTCAACGCGACGTTTTGTGTGATTTTGCATATCCAAGCGTAGCCGTTTGTTTGCGGCTTGAACAGGTGCGCGCTACGGACAATTCTCAAAAAGCTGTCCTGCACAACGTCCTCGGCTGTGGCCCTGTTTTTCACAACGGACAGCGCAATGGACAGCATGCGGGCGGACACAAGGCGCGACAAACCCTCCAAGGCGTAAGTGTTGCCTTGGGAAATTTGCACAATAAAAATATTTATTTGAGCGCGCATTTCGTCCGTCATAATAATTCTCCGACCAAACGCGAGGTGGGATTTTCCCCACTCTGTCGCAAGCTCCTCCGTTCTGAAAATCTATTTCCACCTCGGTCGGACTTTCAAGGTTGCGCCTGCCACGGCGCGAACGATGAAAGCCTTCGCTGGGGAGTGTCCCGCCCCAGCATCCCCCACAAGGACGCAAAGATTCGGTACACGCCCGAACTTTGCGAACTATAGTTTGACAATTACATAAAAACCACGGAAAACCGTGGCAATTATTTACAGTATATTAAACATATCGTGCAACAAGTAGATTAGCCCGTACATCACAACCTGGCTAATGAAGTACACCCACAGAGAGCGTCTTCCGCAAAATGTAACAGGCGAAACGTACTTCGGATTGACAGATGGGAAGATACTTTTGCGTTCGCGGTAAATTGCTTTGCCCAGCACTACACCCACCAAAAACCAACCGAAATCGGGCAGGAAACTGAGGTAATCGCCACCGTACATAAACTTGCGGATAACGGCGTTGCGCCATTCGCTTTCGCCGAAAATCAGATTGAGCCAATTGACGTGCATGTATTTAGCGCAGTGTCCCAGCACCAACGCTGTCATGGTAATGGCGAAGAAAATCACGCCGAATATATTTTTTTGCCAGTTTTTAGTAAGCTTACTCCATATCCACTCGATAACCGTGTACAGCAGCACCGACAGTGCAACGACGTGAATGACGTTGAAGTAGATTGTCAATTCTTCCTTTATCACTGCAGAGATGACGTAGGTTACAACAGAAAAAAGAATTGCAAAGGCGCACATCTTGATTGCACGCTTGCCGTTACTGCGGGAAAAACTGCAAGACACACCGCTTGTCAGTACAAACATGGTAACGAAAACGTCATGCGTTACGTTTCTTAACGCACCGCTGTAGTAAGCACTGCCCAATTTATACAGCCACTGAAACAGTGCCGTGTTGTAATCCGATCTAAACCCGTAGTACACGTCCCACATGAAGTGGTCCCACACCACAAACAGTATCATCAAGCCGCGCACAAAGTCCACTTCCCATATGCGTTCACGCTTGGGAGTAGCTGCAAGCTCGTTTATTTCCGCTTCTACCTGTTCCGGAGTAGGTTGCTCGGATATAACATTATTCTTTTGTTCTTTGTTCTTTTTTCTCATATTTTTGTAAAATTCTATTTGTAGACAATGTCGATTGTGCCACCGCCAAGACACTTGTCGCTGTCGTAAAACACCACAAATTGCCCCGGGGTTACTGCGCGTTGCGGCTCGTGGAAAATTACCTTTACTTTGCCGTCGGGTAGCAACTCCACGTCTACGCCCTGTTCGCTTTGCCTGTATCTAAATTTCGCCGTGCAGCTGAACTTTGTACACGGTGCGCTTGGTATCCAGTTAACGCCGGAAGCAATCAGGCTCTTGGACATCAACACGCTTTCGTCGCCATGGCTAACAACAAGACGGTTGTGTTGCATATCCTTGTCCACAACAAACCATCTGCCCTGCCCGTCAACCGTTCCGCCAAGACCTAAGCCGCGGCGTTGTCCAAGCGTGTAGTACATCAGTCCTATATGTTCGCCAACGTGCTTACCGTCAACGTCCACTATCTCACCGGGTTGGCTGGGCAGATAATTTTGCAGGAAGTTCCTGAAATTGCGCTCGCCGATAAAGCAAATACCAGTGCTGTCCTTTTTCTTGGCATTGACTAGCGAAAGCTCCTCGGCAATACGGCGCACTTCGCTCTTTTCAACATTGGCAAGAGGGAAGATTACGTCCTTTAGCTGGGCTTGCGACAGCTGATTGAGAAAATACGTTTGGTCCTTAGATTGGTCCTTAGCTTTTAGCAGATAATGAACGCCGTTGTCATGGGCGATGCCACAGTAGTGACCCGTTGCGATGTAATCTGCTCCCAGCGCCTTGGCGTATTCCAAAAAAGGCCCGAACTTTATTTCGCGATTACACAGTACATCGGGATTGGGGGTGCGCCCCTTGGCATATTCTTCCAAAAAGTAGCTGAACACACGCTCCTGATAGGCTTTGGCGAAATTTACGGAATAGTACGCAATGCCCAACTTGTCCGAAACACGCTTGACGTCCTCGTAGTCCTGCTCGGCAGTGCAACATCCGTCGTCTGTTTCTTCCCAGTTGTGCATAAATAGCGCTATTACGTTGTATCCCTGGTTTTTGAGCAGGTACGCCGACACTGCACTGTCTACGCCGCCGCTCATTCCCAACACTACTGTTTTCATATGTTAGTTAAGTTAATTCGTTTTTCAAGATTTTTTCATTGCGCGCCGTTGCTCTGCCGACCGCACAAGACGTTTCAATGTGTCGATTGTATCGTCGTTGTTTTCGGTGGTCATTACAACTTCAAGCAGCTCTTCCGTTGCCTGCACGGTGTCTTCGCGCGAAAGCATACGTCTGACAAGGTACATGCCCTCCAGCTGAGCTTGATTAAGCAACAGCTCTTCACGGCGTGTTCCGCTGCGGTTGAGGTCCACCGCCGGGAAAATACGCTTTTCGCTCATACGGCGATCCAGCTGAATTTCCATGTTGCCTGTGCCCTTGAACTCCTCGTAAATGATGTCGTCCATCTTGCTACCGGTATCAATGAGGGCTGTGGCAAGTATTGTAAGGCTACCGCCGTTACGCGTGTTTCTGCCTGCGCCAAACATCTTTTTGGGTTCCTGAAGTGCTGCAATGTCCAGTCCGCCGGTGAGCGTCCTGCCCGTTTGTTCGGCAATTTGGTTGTAAGCGCGGCCAAGGCGTGTAATGCTGTCCATCAGTATCATTACGTCCTGACCTTGCTCCACCCTGCGTTTGGCGTTTGCAAATACCAGCTCGGCAACACGGCAGTGATTTTGCGGTTGTTGGTCGAACGTGGAATACACCACCTCGCAATCTACGCTTTCCTTGAAGTCGGTAACCTCTTCGGGACGTTCGTCAATGAGCAACACCGTCAAGTGAACTTCAGGGTGATTAGCTTTGACCGCCATTGCAATCTTTTTGAGGAGAATGGTTTTGCCCGTCTTGGGCGGGGCAACAATAAGCCCGCGCTGTCCCTTGCCGATGGGCGCAACCAAATCCAATACGCGCAAAGAGTAGTCGCTCTTGTCCGTACGCATGTTGATACGCTTGTTGGGGAAGCAAGGCTCCAACGCTTCAAACGGAACACGTTGAATGTTGTTGCAAGGGGTATCGTTGATTTCGTCAATGAAAATTACCGTCGGGGCCTGTCTGTCGGGGTACTGGCGGATAGCCACCTTAAGCTTGTCGCCCGATTGCACTTTCATTCGGCTTATCATGTTTGCGGAAACGTAGTAATCCTTGTTGGGCGTAGATGAGTAGTTGTTGGTGCGCACAAAGCCGTAGCCACCCTCAGCGTTGATTTCCAGTATTCCCGTACGGGGCAGGCTGGGGTCTACGTTGTCGGATGATGTTGCTTCTTCCTTGCCGTCGTATTCCAACATCGGCCTTGAAACCTTGTCCACGTCTCTGGGCGGACGTCCGCTTCTGATGGGAATTTCGGCGTCAATTTCCCCCTTAAGTCTGCCCACAATCACCTTGATAAGCTCGTCGCGCTTGCGGCTCTTGGGGAACAAATCGACACTGCGCGCTATTTTGCGCAAATCATGTACGTTGAGGTCGGGTAGGCTCGCCAAAAACTCCTCTACTGTCGCAAATTTAATAGACATGTAATCCTCCTGAAAAAAGCAAAAAATCCGTATTGACGGTAACTTACGAAATGTTAAAAGTAATACACAAATAAAAAGGTAATGACGTCCTACTAAAACAAAAAACAAACGATAACATTAAATAGACGTCGCAAAATCTTTTTACTTATTTTAGTATATATTTTAGTCTTTGTCAACATCAATGATACCCAAAATTTTGTAGAAACACAGTGTTATTTGTAAATTAAAGCTGATAAAAACCGCAAATATTACAAGCCGATACCGCTTGCTACACAAACAATATAAAATGCGTAGAAGGTTGCCTCTACGCATTTGTTGTGAATATAAACTTAGTTGAATTGTTGTGTTAAGATAACCTTGTCGTCAAAGTCGTAAATAGTTGCGCCCTGTTCGTCAATGATACAGTAGGCAGACGTATCCTTGGGGAGGCTTGCGCTGCTGACGTTAATGCAATACACGCCGTCAACTACTGTGCAATCGTTCACGTGGAAATGTCCGTAAACTACAACGTCACCTTGACTTACCATTGGCAAGGAATGCTTGTTGTAAATGTGTCCGTGAGTGAGAAACAGCCTGCGTTTGCCCAGTGGAATGATATTGTGCGGAACAATTGGAAACTTGCTTATCATTTGATCCACGTCGCTGTCGCAATTGCCCTGTACCGACATAACCTTGGCGGAAATAGCGTTGAGCATCTCCGCTACCTTCATTGGCGCGTAGTCCTTGGGTAAGGGATTGCGCGGCCCGTGATTGTACACGTCGCCCAGCAGTATCAGCATATCCGCATTTGATTTGTTGAACTTGTCTATTACGCGCTCGGTGTAAAATGCCGAGCCGTGCAAGTCCGTTGCAATAAAAAGCTTCATATCTGCGCTCCCTTATTCTTCGGTGTCGGGCAAAATATCTGTGTCGTCCTCATCCGTTTCGCCGTCGTTAGCTTGACAGCCATTGCACGTTGCGCATTTGTCGGGGTACACGGGGGTGATACCCAGCTGTTCAAGGTTGTATTCGTCGTTAACAACGCTTTCGTCCGCCAACGTCGTTTTTACCACCACTGTTTGACGCAATACGTCAATACTTGCAACAACACCGCGCCCCTTGGGCGTATCTATTTCGCTACCTATCTTGGGCATGAACTTGAGTGTATCGGCGTAGTAGTCGTCCTCGAACTTCAAGCAACACATGAGCCTACCGCACAAGCCGGAAATTTTGCCGGGGTTAAGGGACAATCCTTGGTGCTTAGCCATCTTGATGGAAACACGTTCGAAGTCTTTCATGTAGTCGTTACAGCAGCACACTCTGCCGCAAGGACCCAAGCCGCCCTTCATCTTGCATTCGTCGCGTATGCCTATCTGACGGAGCTCAATGCGCATGTGGAAGCTAGCCGCAAGATCCTTTACAAGGTCGCGGAAGTCTATGCGGTTGTCCGACGTGAAATAGAACACCACCTTGCTGTTGTCAAATGTGAACTCGGCATCTACAAACTTCATGTCCAGCTTGCGCTTGTTTGCCATTTCCTGCGCCGTCCTGATTGAGCTGTGGCGTTTGTTGACAATTTCTTCGTGTCTTTGTGTATCCTCTTCGGTTGCCTTCCTCACAACGGGCTTCAGTTCGCCCTTGATTTCCTCGTCAGGCACTTCCTTGTTGGCAACGGCTACTGTGCCGTATTCCGCACCGCGAGCAGTTTCCACTATTACGCCCTCGCCCTTTTCAAAGGTAAGTCCGTTGGGCGCAAAGTAGTACAGCTTGCCAGGTTCTTTAAATTTAATTCCTACTATTTCCGACATCTGTATCGTATCTCCAATATCGTATTTAACAGTTGGTCGATTACAACGGTAACATTTCCGTTGTCGTCCAGCCTCTTTTTAGCAGCGTTTATTTTTTCTATACAAATCTCACACGCTTCCAGCGTGTAGTATGAGCAAATTTGGTCAATAGTATCTTTTAGGTGAGGCAGCATGCACAGGCTAGGCTGAAGCCTATACACGATGCTTTCGTAAAGTAGCGTTGTCAAAAAGCCCAAGCAGTCGTAAACGTAATCTTTGTTGGAAAGGATAACGGATGCGAACTTTAGGGCGTTTTTGGTAGATGTCATTTGCGTAGCCACGTCAATAGCCGCGTCGTACGCTTCAAATATTGCGGGGTTGGCAAGTATGCGCTCGCCGGTATTCACACTACCGCCGGACATCGCCGCAGCCATTTCGCAGGAAGTGAGGTTGAAGCTTTTTTCAAGCAGTGCCTGGCGAACTTCCTCCACCGTAAGCTTGGTTTGCTTGAGAATTTGACACCTACTGCGCACAGTGGGCAACAATGCCTCTGCATCGGTAACACCTACGAAAATGTAAACATTAGGGGTAGGCTCCTCCAATGTTTTTAACAGCTTGTTTTGCCACAGCTCACTGCCCACACCCGATGTGGAGTTGGACGCGTCCACCAAAAACACGCGTTGATTGCTTGTGTCTACGGGGCGCTTGTAGCTTTCTTCAACAAGATACGCCATATCCGCAACACTCAGACGCGCTTTTGCCGTATCAAGAGGCAGCCGAATAACGTCCTGGTGGCTGTTATCCTTCACCTTTTTGCAGGCTTCGCAGTCGTCTCCAACGTGGTTTGCGCACATGGTTACAATTGCGCACTCGGTAAGCAAGCTTGGCAAGTACTGCCTTTCGCCCACTACAATGTACGCGTGAACGGCGTGCCCTTCCTTAAAAGCCGTTGAAAGATACCATCCGACGTTTTTGTCAAAAGCGGTCATCATTTCAAAATTCCCCTGCGAACAAGTATCTCGCGGAGTTTTTCTTGCGTTTGCTCTTTCGTGCCCGACGCGTCGATAACCTCAAACTGTTCGGGGTGCTCGGCGATGAGCTTTTTGTAGCCCTCGTACACGCTAACGTGGAAAGCGTAGTCCACCGCCTCCATACGGTCGGTTTTGTCTGCGCCTCCCTTGCGCTTGAAAGCCTGTTCGGGGGACAAATCGAGAAAGATTGTAAACTCGGGCATGTATTCGCCAACGGCAATTTCGTTGAGTTTGACAATCTTGTCCAGTCCCAAGCCGCGGGCTATACCCTGGTAAACGTAGGAGGAATGCACAAAACGGTCGCAAAATACCACCTTGCCCTGTGAAAGTTGCGGCTTTACAATGTCTTTGAGGTGCTGAATACGGGACGCCGCGTACAAAAATGCTTCGCACATGTCGTCCATTGCACTGTTGTTGGCATCAAGTAGAATGCGGCGAATCTGCTCGGCAATGTCGCTGCCGCCCGGCTCACGGGTGAAAACCACGTTATTGAAACCGTTTTCTTCGCAATACTGTTTGAGCATTCTCGTCTGATACGTTTTGCCGACGCCTTCGCAGCCTTCAATGGTAATAAAATTGCGCATAATTTCTCCTGTTGTGCTCAAGCCTCTGTGGCTGGTAAAACACTTAGAGATATCATACCACAATTTTTACAATCTTTCAAGTCATTGACAAGCAGGAGTAAAAAAAGTATAATGGACTCGGGTATTGTGTGCAAAACGGCTTCGCTTCGCACACGCACACTTTTAGTTATTAGACGAAAGATAACTGTGTGCATGTGCTTGTTGCAGATTGTTTTGCTACCCAACACCCTCGCCCCTGCAATGGCAATCTGCTACACTTGTTTGCGGTGTGTACATTTTTCAATATGAGCGATTTTTTCAATAAAGTATATGAAATAGTCAAGCAGATACCGCGTGGCTCAGTTACAACCTACGGCACCATTGCGCGCCTGTGCGGAAACAAGCGGATGTCGCGTCAGGTGGGATGGGCATTGCACGTCAATCCCGAGCCGTTTGTAATTCCGTGCCACCGCGTGGTTAACCGAGAGGGGAAGCTATCGGGTGCATTTGCATTTGGCGGCAAAAACGTCCAACACGACTTGCTTGCCGATGAGGGCGTGGAATTTACCGATTACGACACAGTAAATATATCCAAACATCTTTGGGAGGGTTGAAATGCTAGACAAAAAAACCGACACAGTACTGGAGCTGCTAACCAAAAAGGTAGGCAACAGCTACAAGGTTCTCAACAAGACGCAATTACTGGAAGAGCTGCCAGACAAGCTCAACATAGATATGCAAGGGCTACTTGGCATAATCACGTTTTTGAAGGAAAACGAATACGTCGACGTCAAGTACCAGGATAAGGAAGAGATTTGCATAACCACCACCGTCAAGGCAGAAAGCTACGTGGAAGGGGAAAAAAACATCACACAAAAGGCAAAAATTACCAACGGACAGGTAGGGCTGCTAATGCTGGGAGTATTTCTTGCGGCGTTTTTCGGAGCGTTTGCGGCAATGCTAATAGGCAAGCTGTTTTGATATAAGGAGTACGTATGCTTAACAGAAAAGAAATTGCAGTAATGCGCGTGATATACGACTTGTGCAGTAAAAATAACGACAGCGGGATAATAGCCGACGACTTTATCATACAAAGCACGCCGGAGAAGTTCAAGCTAACCGCCTCCAAGGTGGACACGATACTCAACCAACTGGAATACGACGGATACTTTGAATGTACCAAGTCGGAAAGAAATGGGGAAACGGTAAACGTGGTCACGCTCAAGCAAAAGGGCAAGGCGTTCAAGCGCGAGCTGATACAGCGCCGCCGAGAGCTAATCAACACCACTGTGTGGAGGGTAGTTTTTGCCGCACTGGGTGCTGTGGTCGCACTTGTGGTCAACAAAATTCTAAACAGTTTATAATCTTTATCTCCTCAGTATGTAAACAGACAGCTCCCCTTGATACAAACAAGGGGAGCCTTTTTTCTTAAATTTTATTTTATTGTAGTTGTTTTCATCGAAATTACTTGCACTCAAGCTTGAAGCGGTTAGAAGCGAGCAAGACGAGGCAAACGAGCATTTTCGAGGGGAGTGTACTAGGCGTACACGACCCGAAGAAAAGCGCAGTTTAACAAAGTATTGCGAAGCTTATAAGCGCTTCAAGAAGCAGCGGCGACGCTTATTTTGCACCGCATCAAAGTACTTCCATGCGTTTTGAATGGGTATGTTGTGTTCCAAATTGAGGTTGGTTTCGGCGTGCTCTACGTTGTCCTTAAGCATGTCGCCCAGCTCCACCAACATTGCTGCACTCAAGCCCTTGTTTTTGTACTCGTCGGTAACGCCGATAACAGCCAAATCCACAACCTTGGGGTGTTTGATAGCCTTGAGCACCCTGAAAATGCAAGGCAAGGTCAGTCTTCCGCCTGATGGACGAACGGCATCGGATATAGAGGGGAACACTACGCCAAACGCCACAATTTTGCCGTTCTCGTCAAATAGCACGCGCAAAAATCTCTTGTCAATCAGCAGCTTAAACTGCGCAATCATAGATTTTTTCAGCCTGTCGGTAAAGGGAACGGTACCGTAAATTTTGTCGTACGTTTCATCCCAAATATGGAATATATCTTCCGCATATTTGTTAATGAATTGACGTGTATTTCTAGCCTGACCGAAATGCAAGTTGTACTTTTGGAGCATCATGTCGCTGATTCTCTTGTACTTGGGGTCGAACCCTCCCGCGGGTGCGCGCAACTGATGCTCTACCCAGTCCACGTCCTTGCCGTAGCCGCAGTTTTCAATCAATTTTTGGTAATACGGGTAGTTGTACTGCTCCTCAAAGGTGTTCATTTGGTCGAAGCCCTCAATTAGCAAGCCTTCACGCTCCAAGTCGGAAAAACCAAGCGGTCCTACTATTTCCTCCATTCCTTTACTCTTGGCCCAGTCCTCCACCGCACCAAGAAGGGCATTGGCAACCTCTTGGTCGTCAATGCTGTCGAAGCGGGTAAAGCGCACCTGTTTCTGCCCCCACTTTTCGTTGGCAGCCTTTTGCAAAATGCCGCTGATACGTCCAACGATAACGCCATCGCGATATGCGTTGAAGTACACCGCCTCAGCCTGCTCGTAGTACACGTAATCGGGCTTGAATATGTTCATTTCGTCGCCGTAAAGTGGCGGAACGAAGTACTCGTTGTCTTTGTACAAATTGAGCGGAAACTCAACAAACTGCTTACGTTCTTTTTTTGTTTTTACTTCGCGAATTTCAATCATAAGTGTTTCTCCTCAAATACGTTACCATATTACCATTTTTATTTGATAATGTCAACAAAGTAAACAAAGGTGAAATTTTAAAGGTAATGTTTGTGGAATATTGACTAAAAACTTAAATATTGCTAAAATGTAGTTGAACATAAAAGAGGTGAAATATGATAAAAATCGTAGTTGACGCAATGGGTGGCGACAACAGCCCACTTGTAAACGTAAAAGGCGTAGTCAAGGCACTAGGCAGCATCAAGGATATATCCATCGTGCTGGTGGGCGACGAAGCGCAGCTCCGGGCGCTACTGCAGGCGGAAAAGTACGACGCAAGCAGGCTGGAAATACTGCACGCGCCCGACGTTATATCCTGCAACGACAAGCCGACGGAGGCAATCAAGACCAAGAAAGACAGTAGCATGTCCAAGGCATTTGAGCTGCTCCGCACCGACCCCGAAGCACGCGCATTGGTAAGTATCGGTTCGACAGGTGCACTACTGGCAGGCACAGTGCTGCGCGTTGGACGTATCCGTGGAGTAAAGCGCCCTGCTTTCTGCCCGATACTGCCCACAGTTGTGCCAAACCAAATTGTTGCAATATGCGACAGCGGCGCAAACGTCGACTGCGACCCACAGTATCTGCAGCAGTTTGCCGTGATGGGTAGCCTGTATTTACAAAAGGCATTTGGCGTACACAACCCACGCGTTGCACTGTTGAATATCGGCGTTGAAGAGGAAAAGGGCGACGCACTGCGCAAGGAAACATATCAGCTGTTGCAAAACACACCCGCCTTGAACTTCGTAGGCAACATGGAAAGCCGCGATTTACTAAGTGGCGAATTCGACCTAGTTGTGTGCGACGGCTTTGCAGGCAACGTACTGTTGAAGTCCACCGAGGGCGCATGTATGGAGCTTATGCGCTTGCTGAAGCGCGGCATGATGAGTAGCTTCAAGTCCAAGATTGGCGCACTGCTTATCAAAAAGAAAATGTACGAAATCAAGGATCTTATGGACTACAACAACTACGGCGGAGCAGTACTGCTTGGCGCTTCCAAGACGGTTGTCAAGGGGCACGGCAGCAGCAACGACGATGCCGTATTCCACTGCATCGAACAGGCTTACAAA
Organism: Clostridiales bacterium; assembly: GCA_022508345.1. Lineage (GTDB taxonomy): Bacteria > Bacillota > Clostridia > Christensenellales > CAG-314 > Fimimonas. The sequence continues at coordinate 311,108 of JAFLVK010000002.1, forward strand.
ATGGAAAAGAACAACCTCATTGAAGCCATCGCCACTCACCTGGCAGTTGAAGCAAGCAATTCAAGTAACGCTTAATAAAGCATATTTATCAAACTGCAACACAACAAAAATGCTCCCCTTGACACAAACAAGGGGAGCTGTTTTTATAATGGGTATTGTTGCTAAGCTTAAAAGCGCGCCTTATAGATAGTTAAAGCATATAAGTACAAGGCTAAGTACCGTCAGTAGCGTGCCGACAACAATGTTTAAAATTTTGGTTTTTACTCGGTTAGCCACCAATGCGGCAATCTGTGCAAAAGCAAGCGTTGCCAAGACACAGCCCACCAGCACGCCCCAGTGATCCACCAACCCTGTGAAGTCGATGGCAAAGTGCGCAACGGAACCTGTCAGCGCCGTAAATGTCATGATAAACACGCTTGTGCCCACCGCCGTCTTTACGTCGAAGCCAAGTACGCTGGTCAGCAGCAGCAACATCATTATGCCACCGCCTGCGCCCACAAAGCCGCAAATAAAGCCAATGATTAGTCCGCACACAATTGAGCGCACCACCCTGCTTGTTGGGCTGAGGCTAAGCAGCTTTTCGTTGTTGGGCTTGGGCGGGAAAAACAAAAACCGCAACCCAAGCGACAGCATAACAAGCATGGACACCGCTTCCATAATTTTGTTACCGGTTATTGTTTGCGTTGCGAAGCTAGCCACAAAGGTGCCACCGACGGTTGCAGCAATTACAGTAACAAACAGTACCCAGCTGTGCTTGACGTCGATGTTTTTGTGCTTGGCGTAGGTAACTGTAGATACTGCGCTTGCCAAAACATCGCTTGCCAAAGCGATACCAACCGCTGTGAAGTGGTCGATACCCAGTGGGTAAACGTCCGTACCCAAAAAGACCGTCAGCATTGGCACAATAACGGCTGCGGCGGACATACCTGCAAAGCCCGTACCGAGCCCTGCGCCCAACCCCGCAAATATACATACTATAACTCTAACAATAATCGGTGCGTAAAGCATAATTACTCTTTTAACTTACGTGTATTAAAAAGTTACCACAAAACAAAACATTTGTCAATATAGGATAGCGCACAATGCTTGAAATAAGCTGTAAGTGGCGCTTTATTCTCACATTTCGCCGTAAATACCAATTTCACCGCATTGCAAAATAAAAGCAAGGGCGTATTGCCCTTGCTTTTGATTTGTTTTGCTATGAGTTTATCTCAGTAACCCCAATAAGATACACCTGAAATTGTGATAGTTCCATTTGAAGATGCCTTAGCGCAATCTATCTCTATTTTATAGTACAGATTTGGCTGAGGATTACTTATTGTAATCTCTTGGGTACCCGTTGCTTTAGTAAATGTACCCTCTGCAACTACACCCGTGAAATCAGAGCTACTCGAAACGTACAATTTAATGCTGTTAATCGAACTTGCCGTTATTGCATCAATGGTCAAACCAACTTTAGTAATTGTTTCCGGCATTGCTTTGTCTGTAGTAATAGATGCAACAGACGCGGCACTTTTGCTACCTGCTTTAATGTAATTCCAGTTATTGTTGTTATTGTTGCAATTGACGATATTCCATTTGAAACCCTTGCATGTTACATACCAATTATTCGTATACGATCCTATACTACCACTGTTTGTTGTGGAATTGAACTCGATAGTATACACTTCTGTTGGATTAGCAACTTGCTTCTCGTACTTACAATCGTCACAAGTGTTACCAGTGAAATTGTGATCAACATCCTTAGCGAAGTGGCAACCGTCAACGTCGCAAACGATTTTGTGTCCGGACTCGCCTTGGTCTTCGTAGTGAACCGATGACTTAGTGTGAGTTAATTCTTCCTCGCAAACCTGACAGAGTGTCGAGTGAGAGCCATCTTGATCATTATAGTCGTACCAACTTTGGTCGTCATCGTAATCGTGAGATTCCTTGGCTGCTTTGTTTTCAAAGTTACACTCTTCGCAATACTTCCAGTGATTGGTATCGTCTGACTTGTAGTCCTCTATTGACTCCCATTCGTGAGCAACAAAGTCTTGTGTCTTCTCACCACAACCGTTCTTGCATGCGTGCCAGTGACCGGTTACGTCAGACGTCCAATTGTCCATATCCCAATCGTGATTGTGCGTACTGGGGTTGGGTTTGCCACATACGCACTTGTCGTCCTCGGTGTAACTGTGGCTACTTGTATTGAACGTCTCGCCACAAGCTTCACAGATTTGATGGTGAGTTTCCTCTTCGGATACCCATTCTTCTGCGGAGTGATTTTCCCAACTACCGGTGTAGTCATTGCGTGTGCAGTATGCTTGGTGCTGTCCGTCTTGCTTGTTGTAGGCAATGTCGTGGTTCAACGCTTCGATTGTGTCGGGAGTCCACTCCTCATTGCCATCTTCGTCGCGGAAAGTCTTTTCGCAAACTTGACATTTGTAGTGAGCTACCGTTCCTGTTGAGGTGCAGGTTGCTCCCACTTCGTCAACGTGGATAATATCGTGGTATACAGCTTCGGTTTCCGTCTTTTCTTTCTGACAACGGTCGCAACGGTAGGTTACGCTGTCCGGTGTTCCGTCAACGCAACTGCCACTAGTTCTACCGACCTCTGTCCAAGCGTGGTTTTCCGTTACTGTTGCGTACCCAATTGTGATTGAGTTGATATATATTGCGCCAGTTGAGTTTTCCGTAATTTCAATAAACGTGTAACCCATACTTGCGTCCACTGTTATTGTAACGGGGCTTGAAGCATATGAAATAATTTGCTCGTCGCCATACGTTCCCAGTGCTGTACCAAATTTTACCTTTAAGGACTTACCTGAATTTGAAGAAGTCCAATCTACTGTAACACTTGTAATAGCGCCGCTAAATGCTGTCGTATTCCAAATTCTAGGTGCTCTACTACTGTTGGTGTTTCCTTGAATTGCGCTATTATTATTGTAAATGTCGGTATATTTGAAACCAAAACCTATATTTTGCATGCTGTTTTCAGCACCCACAGTAGGATAGCTAGTGTTTGTAAGGTTGCTACGCGTAATACTTACGCTGTCGTTTTCCGCAACGTAGCACCAAGGTTCGCCACATTCGCAATCCTTTCTGCTGCCTTCTGTACCAAAGTCGTGAGCTACGTCCTTGCTGAAGTCGCAAACACTGCAGGTTACAGTGTGCAGCTTGCTGTCCTTATTAACAGCAGGGCTCTTCCACTCGTGCTCTGATTGCTCAACATATTGTTGACAACGGTCGCAGTACTTGCCGTGAAGAGTTCCATCAGCTCCGGGAACATCTACAAATTGAACATTATTTACATTGTGTCCGAGAGCAGCGATTACAAGGTCACTTGCTTCAAGTTGCTGTGTAGCCTCTTCGTTTGTGTAGTAATTGCCACATGTGTTGCACTGTACGTAAGCAGGATTACCAGCCTCGGTACAGGTGGGAGCCTTGTACTCTACGGGCTCAGCCCATTCGTGATTGTGTGTGGGGTTGCTTTTGCCGCATACGCATTGGTCGTTTTCGGGGTCGTAACTGTGAGTGTCGCGACCTTCTTGCTCGTTATGGTTATAACCGCAAACGGAGCAAATTCTCCAGTGGTTGTTATCGTCAAAGCCCCAATCATTCTTGTCGCAAGTTTCGTAGCGTCTACCTTGTTCATTGCAGACAACGCAATCTTGATAGTGCTGTCCTGCGTGCTCGCCGTCGCCTTGATGCCTCGGTTGATCTGCGTAGTTGTGAGCAACCTTGTCGATTGTGAGTTCAGCCTCGGGGATTTCCGTTGTACAACTTTCCTCAGCAAAGTATTTCGCGCATTGTGAGCAGAACCAGTATTCTACCGTACCCTCTGCCGTGCATGTAGGTTCTTGACGAAGTTGATGGTCAAGTTGTTCAGCATGTCCAAGGGGATCGCCTGTTACAGTGCGAACGTCACCGCAACGCTTGCAGGTCTCGGTTGTGGTTGAGCCTTCGGTGCAGGTTGCAGAGGTTGTTCCTGTTACTTCCCATACATGGTTACCTTTAGTCACCGTGCTAGTGTAGGTAATTTCTATCTTGGTAATGCGTACTTGCGCAGTACTACTGCTTGCACCATTTTGCAATACAACTTGATGGGCGCTACCAGTCCAAGTGCCATTGCTGTAGCTACCAACTTCGTTTACATCAAACAGGGTAGTGATGCTACCTTTTTCGTTGTTTATGGTAATTACAATCTTGGTGATTGTACCTTGTCCGGGTGCAGTTATTGTAAGCGTATTGCCACCGTAGAAGCGAATAACATTATTGTTGAATGCAGGCGCATCGTTACCAACTGCTTTTTCAAATCTAATGATAACTCCACCCTGTTGTACTAAATCTTCGCCGTCTACTGTTTCGTTGACAGGTGTATAAGTTATTTCGCTACTGGTTTCTGTTTCACCGCACACGGGTTCGCCGCATTCGCAGTCGTGTCTGTCTGCTTTGTCGCCAGTGCCGAAGTCGTGGTCTTCGGTTACAGCTTCGTTACAACCTTGGACATTACACGTCTTGGTGTGTTGGTCGACAGTGCTATTTGAGTATTCCCATACGTGGTCAAGAGTCTTGGTTGCTTCGCAGCTGTCACATTTAACACTGTGACCGTCAGCGTTGTGGGATACTACTGTCGTGCCCCAAGTGTGCTCTTCTTGATCGTATTCGTCGCAGTTAGCGCACTTTCTTTGGTGATACTCTTCGTCTTTCTTTTCCCAAGCGCCAGTAAATGTGTGTTGTCCTGTTGCAGGGTCAACCCAGTCGCCGTTGGCAATTTCTTCACCTGCTTCGTTGTACCACTTTTCACAAACGCTGCAGTGATTGTGGGCAATTTCACCAGCCGTTCCGCAGCTGGGAGCCGTTGCGCCTACTTCCTCGTCCCAATTGTGGCTGCCAACAGGTCCGCCTGCAATGCTGTCGATTTCGTTGCGCTCTGTGTCAAAGTATTGGTCGCATGCCGAACATTGATAGTGAGCAACCGTGCCGGCTGTTAGACAGTTTGCACCGGGTACTGCGGGTTTCAAGTCGTCCCAATCAACAGTGTGTTGCGCGGGGATAGTAACGCCGTCGGTAATTTGGCGTTCACCGTCTTGGTCTTCGTAGTCATTGCCGCATTTTGTGCAATGCCAGTGCTCGCGTGTTCCGTCCTGAGTACATGTAGCGCTTTCACCGTCAACGTGTTGCATTGCATGTTGATGGCTGGGGCTTATTTTGCCGCATTCGCACACTTCGTCTTGGTTGTATTGGTGCTCAGCCTTTTCGCTTTCGTATTCGTGTTCGCACACTTCGCACTTTTGCCAGTGATATGTAGCGTCGCTATTTACCCATTCGAAGCTGTCTTCGCAAGAAGCAACATCAAGGTGCTCTTCACAGCCACTGTTTGCGCAAACCTTGTAGTGCTGCTTGTTGGTTTCGTCATTCACCCATGCGCCACTGCGGTCGTGTCCGATAGCACCGATTGTGGGTATTGCAGAGATTTCTGCACCGCGCACGCCGTTGTTGTCCGCAAACAACTTGTCGCAGTTGTCGCATACCCAGTACGCGCTGTTACCGTCTTCTTCGCACTTAGCTGCCTTGGCATCTACCTTGTAGGCATCAGCGTGATCGCATGCAGGTGTTTGCTCGTCGCGGTAATCTTTTTTAAGGCATACCGAACAAGCGCGTTCTTCCTTGCCTGCTTGTGAGCTTGCGCCCCATGCGCCCCAAGAGTGATCGCCTGTTGCAGCGACGTCTTCGGTCCTGGTAGCATTGCACACTTCACAGGTGAAGACCCTTTCACCAGTTGCTCCGCAGGTGGGGGCCTTAGTTTCTGTGCCCTCGTCCCACTTGTGTCCAGTTCTGTCGCAGTTGGTACAAGCTGTAAAGGTCAACACCATTGCAGCTACCATCACTACAGACAGCAAAACCAGCATAGTTTTTTTCATTGCGTTGTCTCCTTATAATTTTTAAATTTCAAATAAAAAAGCACCGCAAACGGCTAGTTTACAGTGCTAAATTGAGCGTAATTGTGCGCAAAAAGTGCGCAAAAGTGCACAGCATGTCGTACAAGTGAACACACTACCACAGTCCAAAATATTTTGCTTACAGATTTCGAAAGACATTGACGTTGCTCTCCTAAATCTAGGTATAATATTTTGTGGCTACTCTTCTATTTATATATTATAACTATATATAGCGCACATGTCAATACTAAATAAAAATATTTTACATAATAACCAAAATTTTTACATCGAAAAAAAGGAGTTGGTTTCCCAACTCCTTTTTGTGATTATGTTTAGTTGAATGATTAAGCTGCAGGTGCAATACCCCAGAACTCAATCGCGTTGATCTTACAACGGTTGTTAGAAGCAACGGCAAATGTAATTGATCTAACATTTGTTGTATCAATTTCAATTGCATCATACGTACCTTGAGCAGAACGTCCTTCAACTGTTATAGCTGAACCGTCGTTGTATTTAACACTAACAGTATTTGCTTTGTAGCCTGCAACGTAAATAACAACCTTAGTTATTTCAGCAGGAACTGCAAATGTAAATGAACCGGGAGCACTACTAGTACCAAGCTTCAAACATCCATTACCTAGAGCGTCATATGAACCTGTGTAAACCTTGGATGGGTTAGTGATTGTAAGTGTGTAATTACCGTTTGTTTCTGTATAAGTGCCTTCTCCATCTTTTAAAGCGGTACCGTCTTGGCTGCCTTCATTTGTCTTAGTAGAGTCGTTTGCACCAAACTCAAATTTTGCAAGTACGGTAGGATCGGGAGCGTCTGCCGGCTTGATAGAAACGTCAATGGTCATTTTTCCTGTAACAACTAATGTGTAAACACCCGCGTTAGCTTGAGCATTTGAACCGTTAACCTTTACATACTCAAGTTTGTAGTTGTTGTCGGGAGTAACCTTGAAGGAGATGCTTGCGCCTGCCTTAGCAGTTTGGGGCATATCTCCGTCATCAGCTGTTTTTACTGTACCGTTAGATACATTGACTTCGATAGCGTAATCAAGGATTGTTATAGCATCAACTTTGCAGTTAGCATCGAATTCCTGAGTCTTGTAGTGAGTCTTCAGTGTACCTGTAACTGTTACTCTTGCACCAACAACGATGTCTGCAACAAGAGCGTCACCATCTACAATACCGTAAGCTTCCAAGTTTTTGGGAGTGGTAGCGCCGTCGACGTCAAACCAAATGTCAGTGTAGTTGCCTCTAGCAGTTTTTGCAGTTACAACGCCGGACAATTTGTATGTTCCGGGCAATGCGTTAACACCACTGGTATCAAGAGCGTCAAGAGCTGCTAAGATTTCGTCAACGGTAAATACCTTTTGGCAATCTTGGCATACGTTGAGCACGATGTCTGTGTGATCACAGGTTACATCGCCTTGGTGACCGGGACATCTGTTGTTAGCGCATACGGAATCTGTGCAGGTTGTGTCTGTGCACTTACCGCATGTTGTGCAAACGTGTCCGCAAGTGTGTGTACCACCTTGTTGTTGGTGATTACCGGGGCACTTTGATGCGCATGCTGCGTTTGTGCAGGTTGTGTCTGTGCACTTTTGGCAGGTGGGGCAAACATGTCCGCAGGTGTGGGTTGTACCACCTTGGTGACCTTGGCACTTATCTTCGCAAGCTGCATTGTCGCAAGATTCGTCTTGGCAAAGGCCGCAGGTTTCACAAACGTGGTTGCACTTGTGATTGTTACATGCTGCAATTGTTGCAACAAATGTGAACATCAGCGCCACAACTACTAAAAGAGCTACGAGCTTTTTCGTTTTTGTCATTGTTGTTCTCCTTTTATATAAATTTTATTTTCTCAATAAAAAAAGCGCCGCAAACAGCTAGTTTACAGCGCTAAAATGAGCGTAAAAGTGCGCAAGAATGAGAGTATGTTTACAATTGTACCCATTCTCACAGTCCAAAATATTGTGATTACAGATTTTGAAAGTCATTAATAGTTACTCTCCTAAATCGTGTTAAATATTTTGAGGCTACCTACTACCATATTATAAACAATGACCCACATTATGTCAATACAAAAAGTAAAATTTTCGTCAAAATTTGCAAAAAATAACCGTGGGTTGCCTTTGCTGAATAGATACAAAATACTTTTGCATACTAAGCACAGGAGGAAACTATGCAACAAGAACGTAATTACAAAGAAGAAAGAACGGACCTTATCATTGGGATAATAACAGTACTGATTGTGTTGTCACTATTTGTGTGGCTGTGCGCAAGCATTGGACGCAATGCCCGCAACTACAACGCAATGAACAATGTAGGTGAAATTTCCGCAATTGGGGAGACGCGCAGAGGCAGCGAACAGACATTTACCTACGACCCACAGCAAACGGACATAATAGACGGCGCTGTGGTTTACTGGACAGTCAACGGCGAAAGAGTGTACGAGGGTGCATACACATCGGGCGAGCCTGTAACGCTCAACTACACCCCCACGGAAACGGGCAAGCTGGAAATAGTTGCCAAGGTAGGAAAATACAAGCAGGTAACAACTGTTGACGTGCTTAAACCGCGCCTTACCATTACCGCGCCCAACGTAACGCTGACGTACGGTGAAGAGCTGCCCATGCTGAACTACACTGTGGACGGCTTTGTAGAGGGTGAAGACGTAAGCGACTTCTGCTACGACGGCAAGTGCGTACACGACTGCGACAAAATGGACGTTGGCGTGTACGAATTGAAGTTCGATTCGGAGTGTAGCTACCGCGACTACGAAACGGAATACGTGTACGGCAAGCTTACAATATTGCCCAAGCAGCTTGGTGTTACCAATCACTTTAGTAAGCTGTACGACGCGACAAACACCATTGACAAGCCCCAGTTCCAACTGGAGGGCATTGTAGAGGGTGACGAAGTGTGTGCAAATTGCGACACGCTGTACTTCGACAACAAAAACGTAGGCAACAACAAAATGATAATGCTAGCCAACGTATGCCTTGAGGGTGCGGATGCGCACAACTACGTGCTGCCCGACTTCATTTGCGGAAGCATCACCCCGCGTGCAATAAAGCTTGTGGGGCTTACCGTAAAGAACAAGGTTTACGACGGAACAACCAAGGCGGAAATAAACAAAATGGGAACGCTTAGCGGAGTTGTGGAGGGCGACAGCGTAGCTATTGGCAACATCAACGTGACATTTGAGGACGCAAACGTAGGCGAACAAAAGATTGCCACCAACAGCATTACGCTAATAGGTGCGGACAAGGACAACTACACCGTTGTTGAAATTGAAAACCCCGTAGCAACAATCAGCGACAAGGCAAGCTTTTGGGATAGGTTGCTGGACAGGGAACCCATTGCACAAGGCGCAATGTAAATTGCCGCACCAATTGTGCTTGCATTTGTACTGAATAAAAAACTTGCAAAATAACGGCATGCGTAGTATACTATATTTTAATATGTTTGCCGCGCACTAGCGGAAAAAGGAGTTATGTTGTTATGAAAACTCGCAGAGCGTTACAGATAATTGTAGGTGTGCTATCGCTACTTACCGTACTGTGCTTGCTTGCGGCAGCTGTGTTCGTTGCACTTGTGGTGCTGTTCCCCGACATGTCACAGTTTGCCTCGGAAATATACGAAATGTTCAAGGTGGGCTTCGACGTAATAGCAAATTACATTGGCTTAGCAAGCGTTTCATTCCTTGTGCCGCTGCTTGCGTACTGCTTGCCGGGCGCACTGCTGTTGCTTGCAGGTGTGCTGATGTTGTTGCCCAACAAGGGCAAGCAAGGCAAGTACGTTGCAGCCAACATTCTTGCGCTGGTGGGCATTGCGATAATTGCGATATTTACAATTGTGTTTGCTGCTGACTTAGTGTCGCGCACCAACGGCGACAACCACGTGTGGTTTGTGAGCACATTCAGCTGGACGTCTGCGGACACCATCGTACGCTTGATATTTGCAGGCTTGCTTGCACTGTTTGTGATATTTGTTGGCGCAGCGCTGGGCGTAAAACCCAAAAAAGAGGTAACTTCCGAAGCGCATGAAGAAGAGGCGCACGCAGTGACAACGGCGGAAGAAAGGAAATCGGCATACGAGACGGTTGCGCCTGCCAGTGTGAAGCAGGCAAGCGTTGGCAGCAAAACGACGGAATACGTGCCCTCCGCCATGAGCGTAAACGACGTTACAAAGGGCACCTACGGCAACGGCGAACACTTGAGCGCTACTGCTATCGACAAGATAAACAAGGCGCACATGCTTTACGAAATGGGCGCAATAACCGAGGAAGAATATATCAAGCTGGTAAATGTTTATTTGAAAAAATAACGCCTAAGTTTAACACCTAAATTAAATAAGAAAATGCGACAGAGAAAATTCTGTCGCATTTTTTTGTAGAAAAACTATTTTCTGCTGTACGGCGTTTTAAAACGTGGGCTGTTAACAACTTCTCCAACCACTATTGCCTTGGCAAGCTCGGTGTAGTCGTGTTGACCGTCCTCGCCACCGTCGTACGCCAGGTCGTGGGCAATGAAGCGTACACCGCTTAGATCCACACAGCCCTCGTCGTTGATTTCGCCAAGAGAGCCCACAATTTCCTCGTAGTGCTCCTCCTCGCCAACGTGACCGTGTTCGTGCGCGTCCGCTTGATGCTTTTCATGCTCGTCTTCCTGCTCGTCTTCGACGGCAAGCCGCTGCCGATACTGTTCGCGCAGGTAATCGAGGCGCCGTCTTTGCTCGTCCGTCATGGTGGACTTGCCACTAGCCGTACTACTTGAGTGCGCGCGATAGCTTTCCGCCGCTTTGGCTTGCGTTTCACGGTAATTTTTGCCTCCCTTAACTGCTTTTACAACAAATCTCACAATGACTGTTACAAAAGCAGCGACAAAAATTACCACGAACACTATTATCCCAAATATTGCTTCCATTGTTACTCTCCAGTGGGTTTACGCATTATTTCTTGCCGCGTTTACCGTCCGATCCGTCGCCGTTACCGCTGATTGCATTGCGCATAGAGGTGTCAGCTTGAATGTTTTGCATTTGGTAGTAGTCCATTATGCCAAGACGGCCACTGCGGAATGCTTCTGCCATTGCCTTGGGTACTTCCGCCTCTGCTTCCACAACCTTTGCGCGCATTTCCTGCGTGTGAGCCTTCATTTCCTGCTCGGTTGCGATTGCCATTGCGCGGCGTTCCTCGGCGTTTGCCTGAGCTATGCGCTTGTCGGCTTCTGCCTGGTCCATTTGCAGTTGCGCACCGATGTTTCTGCCAACGTCTACGTCTGCAATGTCGATACTCAATATTTCGTAAGCTGTGCCTGCGTCAAGACCCTTTTTCAAAACGGTTTTGGAAATAAGGTCGGGGTTTTCCAACACTTCCTTGTGGAATTCGGACGAACCTACGGTTGTGACGATACCCTCGCCTACGCGGGCAATGATTGTTTCCTCGCCTGCACCGCCGATAAGACGGGCAATATTTGCACGAACCGTAACACGCGCCTTTACGCGAAGCTCGATACCGTTTTTCGCTATTGCGGAGATTACGGGAGTTTCAATAACCTTGGGGTTAACCGATACCTTGACGGCGTTCAACACGTCGCGGCCTGCAAGGTCGATTGCCTTTGCCGATTGCAAGGACAGCTCGATATTTGCACTGTGTGCAGATATTAGCGCGTTTACGACGTTGCTGATGTTACCGCCTGCCATTACGTGGCTTTCCAGCTCGGCAATGTCAATTTCCAAGCCTGCCTTGCGTGCGCGAATGTACACGTCAACAAGCATTCTGTAACGGATACGGCGCATCTTCATACCCACAAGACGGGTCATGGAAACGTGCGCACTACTGATTGCCGCAATAAACCATGTGCCAATGGGCAAAAACATCAGCAATACCAGTACAAGTACTGCAACTACGATGAGCGCAATAGCCCATCCGGGGAAGCTTGCAGCCCCCAAAAGTGTCAAAATCATGTTCATAAACACCTCACATTAAATAATTTTGTATTTATTTTTTAATTTTTATTGTTTTTATTATTGTTTTAATATGTTTTATTATTGTTTTTTATTTGTGTCGCTTTCAACAACTACTACGCGCTGCCCCTCAACGTGGACAACCTGGATTTGCGCGCCCTTAGCAATGTAACCGTCACGCGCTACCACGTCCGCTGTTCCGCTGCTGAAGCTGGCGCGACCGATTGGGTGCAGCATTGTTTCCGCAACGCCCACTTCGCCAATCAGGTAGGTAAAGTCATGCGTGCCTTCGGTAACGCCCGTCGGTACTGCGCTTTCCACGTGGAAAAGCGCGGTTTTGGACAGCCGCCCCTTGGTGATAATTCGCGAAAACACCCAAAACATCAGTATAAACAGCGCCAAAGCGATAAGCACCATATACAGCAGCATTAGCAAATCGCCACCGAATATCATGCGCAGCACTATGCCTGCTACTATGAGTATTGTCCCGCTGATTCCGAAAAAGCCGAAACCGGGCACAAACATCTCGATTGCGCAGAAGATAATGCCCAAAGCAAACACGGCAATCGTCCAGGCGTTCATTTCCGTAAACAGACGTACAAAGCTGTCGCCTGCGGTTGCTTCAAGTAGCATTGTATATATGTTCATTGTTTCTCCTTTTTAGCCTACTGTTCAACATATGGCTGAAGCAGACCGATTGTGCCGTCCTTGCGGCGGTACACTGCTTCAACATTGCCCGTTTCACTGTTTACAAACAGGTAAAAGTCGTGATCGACAAGCTCCAAATTTTCTGCTGCCTCTATTGCCGACATCGTACCCACCTCAAAACGCTTGGTTTTGGCAATTTTCAGCGGGGTAACCTCTACGTCGGATACAAATTCGAACTCCACAGGACGTTCGGGCAGCTTGTACGATTTGTTCAGCTTTTCGCGGTGCTTGACAAGCTGACGTTCCAGCTTGGGCAATGCCGCGTCGATATTGTAGTACATTGTGTCGCCAACTACCTCCGAGCGAATGTGCGTGCCGTGATAATTGATGGATATTTCCATCTTGCACTGCCTGCCAAGGTCGGTCATGACAACCTTGCAGGGTGTGTTGGCATCGGGGAAATATTTGTCCAAACGCTTGGTTTTTCCCACGAGAATTTGTTCAAGTCGGTCTGTTACACGATAGTTTTTTGCAACAATTTCCAGTTTCATACTAACCTCCAACTTTTTTTATTTTACAATTACATTATATATTAGCTGTCGCGCATTGTCAATACCCAACGCTATAAAAATGTTATAATTTTTTCTATATACTACCATAGATAAAACTTTGTTTATTAAACCTTTATACCTTGAGATATTGTCCATTTACTGCTTCAAACATCTCAACTGGAACCGGCAAAATTTCTGCAAACTCCTCGTAAGTAAACAAACCGCAGATTATTGTTTTTTGTTAAGCGCAAATATTAAAATTTGGTAATATATTTTTTGACACATAGGGTAGACATATAACGGATTTAAATGGTATTATATGTTATGGGATATAAATAAGGAGTTACTATGAAAAAGATATCGTTGGCATTGTGTATTTTGCTACTATTTGTTTTAATATTTACTCTATCAGCTTGTAAAAAAGACGGTTATGACTGGCATATTACTTACAACAGCATGTGCTTTGAATTAATTCCACAAAAAACGGAAAATGGAAAAGATTATTACTATATAGCAGGGGATTTAGAAGATAAAACAGTAAAAAATTATTTCATACCAATGCTAGTAAACGGCTTTCCTGTTCGCGCATTTGGTTGGGGTGGGTTTGCTTCACGTTCACATACAAAACTCGAACATTTCTCTTTACAGAAGTTGTACATGCCAGGTACAATCGTAGAACATTATAGTCAGTCCCAATATTTTTCCGATCTTAATTGCAATCTTCAAGTTTACTACTGTGGCGAAGTGATAGATTTGTACAAAATGTGTCCGATTGACTTGGAATCTTATGTGGTTAACTACTATGTTCCCGTGAATAAACTCAGCAGTTTTCAAAAAGTATTTAATAACGGCATAGCTACCACATGTGGCTTATACAAAGCAAACATATCATACAGACTAAACAGTGAAGATATGTGCGAGTACTACTACGTAGATAACATTGAATCGGGTAGCAAAATACAAAATATTCCACCAGAACCAACAAGAGCTGGATACACATTCGGTGGCTGGTATACAGAAAAAGAATGTACAATTAAATGGGACTTCGACAATGTTCCAACAGTATCCAACAATGACGACTCCTTTGTTGAATTTGCCCTATATGCTAAGTGGACAAAAAAATAAATAAACAAAAAAAGCGGTAGGTAGTTCATCTACCGTTGTCAATAATAAGCAATGCTGATTAAAAAAGGTTAGAATTACAATAAATGATATTATATAAAAAATGCAAAATAGGGAGTTAATATGAAAAAAGTATCTACGATATTGTGTATACTACTTATTTTTATTCTTATATTTACTTTATCTGCTTGTAAAGATTATGGCTACGATACTCAAACCACTTATAATGGTATGAAGTTTTGGTTTGTTCCAGAAAAATCAGAAAACGGAAAAGATTATTACTACATAGCAGGGAATTTAGAAAACAAAACAGTAAAAAAT
>JAFLVK010000002.1:325648-414376 GCA_022508345.1 Clostridiales bacterium
ACTTCGACAATGTTCCAACAGTATCCAACAATGACGACTCCTTTGTTGAATTTGCCCTATATGCTAAGTGGACAAAAAATTAAATACAAAAAGTGCAAGCAATTTGAATTGCTTGCACTTTTTTCTTATTTCGTTTTGCATTCCGAAACACCAGAGGCGAGGGTGTTCGAATTAGCCACATCTCGAAGAGCTAGGAGCTAAGACGAATACCCGAGCATCTACTCTTCCACTTCGGCAAAGCAGCTACCACCGATAAATTCGCGTAGGAGCGAGTTGCAGGGTACCCACCTGTCTTCCATTTCCTTGAAGTACTTGAGGAACTTGATTAGGCGGTTTGCCGTGATGTAATGGGGGCTTTCCGGTTTTACTTCCTGCAAGGCGGGCAGCGCGTACTTCTTCAATACGCACAGCTCGTAGGTTAATGCCGAGTTGTAAACGTAGTTACAGCCCTCTTGGTAGGGGTATATCCACTTGAATTCACCACGTCTCACCGACGGCCACATGTCCAGGGTTCTTTCGGCGGAGGCACCGCGGTACTTCTTGTCGCGAACAATGCGGCGAAGCAGGCGGATATCCGTGTAGCTTATCGGGTTGTGGTAGTCGATGTTAAGCTGGAATTGCGGCGCAATAAAAATCTTGAACTTTTGGTGCTTGGGTATTGCGTAGGACAGCTGGTCGTTGAGCGCGTGTATGCCTTCGATAATGATGGGCGTGTCCGGTCCTATCTTGGTCTTGATGCCCTTTGCGGCGCGCCCCTGCTCAAATTGATAATTGGGCAGCTCCACTTCTTCGCCGTCGATTAGCGCAGACATATGCTCGTTGAACAATTCTACGTCCAGCGCGTTGATGTGCTCGAAGTCCTTTTGTCCAAATTCGTCCAAGGGTATTTGATCCCTGTCCTTGTAGTACATGTCCAGCGATATGCGCAAGGGCTTTATCCCCCTGGACATCAGCTCGATACGCAGGCGGTTGCTGAATGTAGTCTTGCCCGAACTGGACGGACCTGCAATGCATATGAGACGGATATTTTCAATATCGTCGGCAATCTTGGTGCCCAACTCGTGCAGCATGTCATTGTGCAAGGTTTCGTTCATGTTGATGAAGTCAACGTAGGTATCCTCGGCAACGTGGTCGTTCATTTTGGAAATGATTTCCGCGTTGCATATTTTCGCCCACTTGTGCGCGCCCTTCAACACTCTGCTAAATGTCGGCTCGTCGTTGAATTCGGGAATTTCGCCGTTGGCTTCGTAACGGGGATATTGCGCAATGAAATGTCCGTCGTAGCAGAACAGCTTGTATTTGTTCAGATACCCGGTGGAGGGCACCATGTATCCGTACATGTAGTTGAGGTAATCGTTGCAACGGTAGAAATGGCACACCTTTTCGGGGCGATACTTCAATGCGCCCGCCTTGTCCTGCTGACCGTGCTCCACAAAGTACTTGTACGCGTCCTCCTTTTCCATGACGGTGCGCGTAAAGGGAATGTCCGCCTGTACAAGACGGTCAAGCTCGCCAAGCACAGCGCCAAGCATCTTTTTGTCCATTGCTACCTTGGGCTCTACTATCGACACAAGTAGCGAACGGGATATTGCGTAACTGATTTTTATTTGGTAATCGGGGTACAGATTGTGGAAAGCCAATGCCAACAAATACCTAAAGCTGGTCTCGTACACCTTTACGCCGTCGCTGGTTTTCAAATCGAGCAGCTCTACATCTGCGTCGAAGCTTAGCTCGTAAGTAAGCTCGCGCAGGCGGTTGTTGACCTTTGCAACTACAAACTCCTTGGAGGAGTTGTCAATCAATTTCAAAATGGGAGTTTTTTCCTTAAGCTTGTGGCTTTTGCCGGCTATGTTTATTGTAAACATTATTGTCTCCTTGTACTAAGTTGTAATAACTACTACTATTTTATTGCCTAAAACGGGCAGTAAGCCCACCTTTTTTACGGCGTAATGTATTATACATTATTTAAAAAAAAAGTCAATACCCAAATGAAAATTTATCCGATCTAATAAGCTACACACAACGTCAAACAAAAAAAACTCTCCCCATATTGGAAGAGTTTTTTGTTGCAAATTTTTATACTGCAATTACATCTTTTCCGGGGCGGGAAATTGTTGCCCGAAAGTTTCAACGCGCACCGTTGCCATCACCTGCGGCTCGTAGGGCTTGTCGCGGAAGTCGGTGTACTCGTCTGCAATTTCGTCCACAACATCCATGCCGCTTGTAACCATACCGAATGCCGCATATGCTCCGTCAAGGTGTGGGGCATCGGCGTGCATTATGAAAAATTGACTGCCTGCACTGTTGGGGTCCATTGCGCGCGCCATGCTGATTACACCGCGGGCGTGCTTCAGTCCGTTTTTAACCCCATTGCCCGAAAATTCCCCCTTTATGCTGTATCCGGGGCCGCCTGTGCCTGTGCCCTGTGGACAACCGCCCTGTATCATAAAGCCGCGGATAACCCTGTGGAATATCAGTCCGTCGTAAAAGCCGCTGTTGGCAAGTGCGATAAAGTTATTTACTGTGTTGGGCGCAACCTCGGGGAACAGCTCCAACACTATTTGTTTGCCGTTTTTCATGTTTATTGTTGCGACAGGATTTTGCATTTTTCATACTCCTTATAATTGAATAAATAAATTATATCACACCATTTGTCGTTTGACAATATATTCACCTTTTAATATAATAGTAACACAATATCGCAAAGGAGCAAATAGTAAATGTTAACAAACACTCAAATGGAAAAATTCGCCGAGTTGGCGGTTCTTGTGGGCGCAAATATGCAAAAAAATCAAGAGGTTGTTATCCGCACGGACGTGCAATGCAAGGATTTCGCCCACCTCATTGCCGAAAAGGCGTACAAGTTCGGTGCAAAGCGCGTGCACATTCAATGGCGTGACGAGGTGTTGGACCGCCTCAACATGTTACATGCCGGCAAGGCTTCGCTTGTAAAAACCCCCGACATTGCATTACCCTCACAAAACAAATATTTCATTAAAAACAAGGTGTGCCTCATTGCAATTTCTGCTGAGGATCCCAACAAATACAAGGGCTGCGACCCCGACAAGATTGCTGCAGCGCAATTGGCAAGGCTAAAGGTGGAAAAGAAGCGTATGGAAGCAACCATGTCCAACTACCTCAGGTGGACAATAGTGTCTATCCCCACTACGGCTTGGGCGAAGCAGGTGTTCCCCGATGTTGACCCACAAGTTGCCGTTGACAAGATGTGGGACGCTATCGGGCACATCATGCGCCTGGACACACCCGACCCAACTGCTGCATGGCGTAAGCATATTGCAACGCTTCACCGCAGGGCAGATTTCTTGAACGCGCACAACTTCGAGTACATTCACATGAAAAACAGCCACGGCACCGACCTAATGGTTGGGCTTGCAACCGACCACCAGTGGATTGCAGCTGAGGAGGAAGGTCAGGACGGCATACCCTTCACGGCTAACATGCCCACTGAGGAAATATTTACCGCACCCCACAACCGCAAGATAAACGGTACCGTTGTTAACGCATTGCCCCTTGTAAACAACGGCAACGTAATTGACAACTTTTCAATCACATTTAAGGACGGCAAGGTTGTGGACTACACAGCAGAAGTGGGCTACGATGCATTGAAGGGCATACTGACCTCCGACGAGGGCGTACTGTCCCTTGGCGAAATTGCGCTGATAGGCAAGCACTCCCCCATTGCGGAAAGTGGCATACTCTTCTACAACACGCTGTTTGACGAAAACGCAAGCTGCCACCTGGCGTTTGGCGCAAGCTACCCCACCACTGTGAAAAACGGCAACAACTTGACGGCGGAGGAGCTTAGCGAACGCGGAATGAACAGCAGCATTCAACACGTTGACTTCATGGTGGGCACCAAGGACATAGACATCGACGGCATCGACCACGACGGCAACGTCGTTCCCCTGTTCCGCGATGGAGAATGGGTAATTTAAGGCTCGGGAATTAGCTACCAAAACTAAAACCGATAATGAATTAACAAAGACCGCAAGTTAATTGCGGTCTTAATTTTTTATCATATCTACATATTTTATAGCTAGCTCAATTTCAAATATAGTGGAAATTATATCCCATTCTTTGTTGTACGCTTCCATTATCTCAGCAACATGTTCAAAAACCGATATAGGGTCAGGGTGAGTTCGCACTAAAAATCTTATCAACCACATCAAAGCATCTTGCCCGTTTTCCATATATTTAAGCTTATCAATTGCCATTAAAACTTCGTCTACATTATCTTGATTATAATAAACTTCCCTAGCTATAAAACTGTTGTAGATTTCCTCTTTTGAAAAAATTTTTTCCATTTATTCACCATTATTCTTTTAAAATATCTCAAAATACTGAGACGCATTACAACTATTATAATCTCGACATTTCGAGACGTCAAGTATTTTTAACCCGTCTCGGTATACTAAGATTATGATAGAATTTGGTGAAATATTAAGAGAATTAAGAACAGATAAAAAATTAACTCAACCACAGTTAGCAGAAGCTATCGGCGTAAGTAAAAGTATGATTTCAGTTTGGGAGACAGGCTTGAGTGAACCAACTGCAAGTAATATTATTAAACTTGCAAAATACTTTGAAGTGTCTACTGATTATCTGTTAGGTTTGAAAGTTGACATTAAATAAAAAATTTATAACGAGTAAAATATTGCACCCCGATTATTGTCTTGGGGTGCTTTTTTATTAAATTAGTTTATTAAATTTCTTTTGTTGAATTGCGCGCGATGTGCGCCTGTTGAATAGCATCCACAAGCCACAGTATAAGCAGTATTGGCGACAGTGCCACTACCAACAATATTACTGTCAGTACCTCCAGCGATACAAGCCACTGCTCAAAGCCGTTGACATGGTTGTTGCCTTTTGACGTTGTTGCAATTGTTGCAACAAGCAACTGTACCAACACAAATGCCCCTGCCGCGCCAAACAAAACGTAGCTGACAAAGTCGCCGTAATTGCCAAGCAGGCATATGCCAGTCACAAGACTTGCAACTGTCAATATCATAAATATGTAAAATACAGCGCGGTATTTGATTGCAGATTTGCTGTTCATATCTACTCCATTTGTTTCCAAAATCAATCTCAAGTGATGTTTTTAATAGTAAACAGTTTCTAAAGTCAGTCCTTTGGCAGGCAATGTGCGGAATTTCAGTTTTGTTCCGTTGAGCATATTGTGGACGTCTTCAAGGTTGAATTTGCCCTTGCCCACTTCCACAAGCAGACCGCACATTATACGCACTTGATTGTACAAAAATGCGTTGCCGTTTACAGTGAACTTTACCGTGCCGTTTTCCTCACTCACGTCAAAGCTGTTCACCGTGCGTACGGTACCTTTCAGGTTGCTACCCGTCTTTTGAAATGCAACAAAGTCATGCGTGCCTACAAGTAGCTTGGCAGCGTTGCGCATTGCTTCAATGTCTAGCGGTTTGTACACCTGGGTGTGGTTTACGTCCAGTGTGGGCTTCCTCGTTGGGGAAACGTACACGCGGTAACAGTAGGTTTTGGATACCGCGCTAAACCGCGCATCGAAGCTGTCCTCTACCACTTGCGCATTGGTCACCGCAACGGTATCGGGCAGGTTGAGGTTTACGCCCAAGCACAGCTTGTAGCAGTTGACGGCTTTGTCCGTAGTGAAGTGTGCAACTTGCCCCTTGGCATGCACGCCCACGTCCGTTCGTCCGGCAGCATATATACGCACGAAGTCGCAGTCGAAGTATTTGCCCAGTGCATGCTCCACTGCATCCTGTACGGAGTTGCCGTTTGTTTGGCTTTGCCAGCCGCAAAAGCTTGTGCCGACGTATTCAATTGTCAACTTAATCTTAGTCATTTATTTTTGCGTTTTATTCTAAAAGTATAGCCAATTTAGCCAAGAAATCGCGCCCCAATTGCCTTGCATGCCATAAACAACAAATATTGTTGCAAAAAACAGCAGTACAAATATTGTGGCAACCGCATCTCGCCAACCAAGCTTCATCACGCGCATTTGTGTGCGTTTGGTTGCGCCCTCGTAGCAACGGCTGTTCATTGCGTTTGCAAGCTCTTCCGCACGGCGGAAACCGCCCACAAGCAACGGTATCAAGATGGGTACAAATGCCTTGGCACGCTTGATCAGTCCGCCTGTGTCGAAATCGGCACCGCGTGCTTTTTGCGCACGGATGATACGGTCCGTTTCCTCAATGAGGCTGGGAATGAATGACAGCGTGAGGCTCATTATCAGCGCAAATTCGTGTACGGGGAACTTGATTATCCGCAGCGGCTTCAACAAGCTTTCCACGGCGTGGGTCAAGTCCACGGGCGTTGTGGTAAGTGTCAAAATACTCGACCCAATTACCAAATATGTTAACCGCAATAACATCTTGGCGGCGAAAATCAAGCCCTCTTGGTAGATTTCTATCTTCCACCACGACCACAGCAATGTGTCGCCCTTGTTGAAAAAGACGTTGAGCAATGCCGTCAAAAACAGCAGGAAGATTATCCCGCGAATGGACTTCAGCACCGACTTCAGCGGTACGCGTGACACCAGTATCACCGTGAGCAACAACACCGTGATAAAGGCAAACCCAACAAAGCTGACAATGAAAAATATGCCCACCATGTACAGCAGCACCAGCACCAGCTTTACGCGCGCATCCATCTTGTGCACAAAGGAATTGGACGGGTAGTACTGACCGAAGGTTACGTCTCTAAGCATGGCGCGCCTCCTTTAGTTTCAGTACGGCTTCGTACACTTCCTCTACCGTCTTGCAGTTGTCGGGGAGTGTGTAGCCCTGACGTTCCAGCTCGTTAGTAAACTGTGCCATTGCGGGAACTTCCAGGTTCATTGCCACAATCTCTTCCTCCAAGCGGAACAGCTCCCTTGGGGTTGTGTCGTGAACAATTTGTCCGTCACGGAACACCACAACGCGGTTGGCGTTTTCGTACACCTCGTTCATGTCGTGGGAAACCATTATGACGGTTACACCTTGCGTTTTGTTGATGTCCGAAACAAGCGACAGTATCTCACGCTTACCGCGCGGGTCCAGCCCTGCAGTGGGCTCGTCCATTACCAAGATTTTCGGCTTCATGGCAAGCACGCCTGCAAGAGCCACGCGACGCTTTTCTCCGCCCGAAAGGTCAAACGGAGATTTGTCCTTGATCTTGGCAAAGTTAAGCCCCACAAGCTCGATTGCTTCGCGCGCCATTTCCTCGCGTTGCTCCTTGCCTACGCCAAAGTTTTTCAGCCCAAAGCAAACGTCCTCTAGCACCGTGTCGGCAAACAGCTGATATTCGGGATATTGGAACACCATGCCCACTTCCTGCCGAAGTGCTTTCAAGTCGGGCTTTTTGACGGCAAGGTCACGCCCCAAAATGCGCAGCTGTCCGCTTTGCAAACGGATAAGTGCGTTGAGGTGCTGTACAAAGGTTGTTTTGCCCGAACCCGTGTGACCAACTATCGCTACAAATTCGCCCTGTTCAATGTTGAGGTTGACGTCCACCAAAGCATGCTTGGCAAAGGGCGACTTGGCGTTGTAGGTGAAGTTGAGACCTTGAGCAGAAATTGCCGAGGCTACTTTTTGGTCAGTTGTTGACATACTTCACCTCCCAATTTGTGCGCGTCCGAACAGTTGGCAGTAACAGCAAAGCCTGCGCCTGCAAGCTTTTTGGCAAGGGCTACTGCGCGGGGCGGCTTGAGCCCCACTTCCTCCAGCAACCGTTCATCGTCGAATATTTCGTTTGGCGTACCTGTCTTTACAACGTGACCGCCGTTCATGACAACAACCTTGTCACAGTCCAGCACTTCCTCCATGAAGTGGGTAATGAGTATCACAGTCATGCCGGCCTTGTTCAGCTTGTGCGCAACCTGCAGCACTTCACGTCTACCCAGCGGGTCCAGCATTGCGGTGGATTCGTCCAGCACCAGCACCTGCGGACGTATCGCCAGCGCGCCGGCAATTGCAATTCGCTGTTTTTGTCCGCCGGACAGTCTGTGCGGCGAACGCTTGGCGTATTCCGCCATGCCCACCTGCTCCAATGCGCCGTACACACGCTCCACAATTTCCGCTTGCGGAACACCCAAGTTTTCCGGTCCGAAAGCAACGTCCTCTTCCACTATGCTTGCCACCATCTGATTGTCGGGGTTTTGAAACACCATGCCGACGGTTTTGCGAATTTCAAAGATGTTTTCTTTCACGGCGGTGTCCAGCCCGTTTACGCTGACCACGCCGTTTTGCGGTATCAGCAAGCCGTTGAGTAGCTTTGCAAGAGTAGATTTGCCACACCCGTTGTGTCCAACAAGCGCAACAAAGGAGCCCTGCTCAATTTCAAGGGATACGCCCTCTACACCCATGGCTTGTCCGACTGTTCCGTCGTCGTTGTACGCTTTGTAGTAATAACTTACGTTGTCTAACTTGATTATCATAGCAATATTTTCCAATGTACAATATTTTACCAAAAATACAACTATTTTGCAACAAGATTGTACAACTAGGTTAACCAAAAAAGTATCCGTTGACAATATCACAAATATAACATATAATTTTAGCGCAACAACACAATTTCACAACAAAGAAAGCACACAGGGTGAAAAAATGCAAGAGATTTTTATTTCCTATTCCAGCAAGGATCAACAATGCGCAGATGAAATCGTGGCTTATCTTGAAGAGCGCGGTTTTAGCTGTTTTATCGCGCACAGAGATATAAAAGCAGGCGAATCGTACGATATGCGCCTCATTGATGCAATTGACCGTGCAAAGCTGCTAGTTTTGGTTTTTTCCGACAATTCGGATATGTCCAAGCATGTAAAGTCGGAAATTGCCATGGCATTTGACAACGAAACCACCATCATTCCGTACAAAATCACCGGCAGCAAGCCCACACAGCTGAAGTATTACCTTCAAACAGCGCACTGGCTGGACGCTACTGCTCCCACAACAAACCACCTGGAAGATTTGTGCAGCCGAATAGCTGAAATTATCCAACCGTCTGACAACAAGCAAAAAGTAGTAATGGCTGTATCTCAACTACTCACTGAGCAAGGCTTCCAGTTCGAAATCGCAGACGTAATAGATGCGCCATGCTACACCACGGTTACGGTTCAATTGACCAACACGCAAATACATCAAGGCATACTACAACGCAAACTGATGATGTTGGAAAGAGATGCCCGTTACAAGTTAAATACTCCTGCACGTGTGTATCGCGAAAATAACGGTATACTCGGCGATTTAGTTTATAAATATGTATTTGAAATTACACATGACAAAACTGTCAGTTTTGATATGCAACAAGCGCTAGCCAAAACGCCCGAGTTAAAGGATATGCAACTGCCCATTGTCGTAGGAATGGATTACGACGGAAGCGTTGTATGCAAAGATTTACACGACACCGCTACTGTTTCCGTTTGTGGAGGCGAAGGGTCGGGGAAACGAAACTTTATTTACAACATGATACACAGTATCATATCCGTACGCTCTCCGCAGGAAGTAAATTTTGCCATATTCGGCGACAAAACGTGTTACCAATTCCTGGAAAATTCGCCATATTTAGCTTTTGAAATAAAGCCAAGCGAATATAGCATATTTGAAAAAATCGAACAAATAGCTGTACGCAGACTTGCCAAAACGCAACAAAAACCGATTGACGCATATAACGCAAACGCCACAGAAAAAATACCTCACCTTGTGGTTATATGTGAAGATGCGGAATTGAATTACGATATACTAAGAAGATTCTTCGACAACACAACAAACAAAATTTTGTGGCAAGCAAGCGGAATTCATATTGTTGTAAATAGCGAACACAGAAACAGCTTGTCACCTTATACGTTTGACACAACAATATATCACGCTATTCCAAGCGAAAATTATATGTCTCACAATGCCTACATATTGAGCTATGCTACGGGAGATATAATTTACGAAGATGGTGATGGCAGAATACAGCGTAGACTATTGTCGCCGTACGTCAGTGAGCAGTACATGCAAGAAGTTTCTGCGCAAAAGCAAAATCTAGCGCGGTCAAGCCACAAAGACACCTTTGACGAATAAACATATAAGCAAAGCACAAGCCCCTTGGTAATTACCCAAG
This sequence comes from Clostridiales bacterium, assembly GCA_022508345.1. Classification (GTDB taxonomy): domain Bacteria; phylum Bacillota; class Clostridia; order Christensenellales; family CAG-314; genus Fimimonas. The sequence goes on from JAFLVK010000002.1 coordinate 335,738, forward strand.
GGGCTTCACAATTTAATGTAAGAGTTCAGTCTGTAAGCCGAGTTCTGTATTGGACGGTTATCTGTCTAGCACTGCCGTTACCGACAGCGTCAAGCGAATATGTCGAGATGCCGAGCAGGCATTTGATCTCATTTCTTGCACCGAGTGGGGTTTACATGCACACGATGTCACCAGCGTGTGTGTAGGCTCTTACCCTGCATTTCCACCCTTACAGTGCAGTCTTACGACATGACACTGCGGTATATTTCTGTTGCACTTTCCTTAAAGTCGCCTTCACAGGCCGTTAGCCTGCACTCTTGCTCTGTGGTGCTCGGACTTTCCTCGTGGCCTAGCCAAACTTGGCTACCATCCACGCAACCGTCTGGCTGTCTCTTACATGGTTAGTATAAGTATTTTTCTGCAATTTGTCAACACATACTGCCAATTCTGCTTATAGCGACAACAAATATTTGTCGGCTGGGGTGTCGTTTACAAAAGCTTCAAGCTTTGTTATGCGGTAGTCGCCCGTGAGGTTGTGTGCGCGCATGAGGTGTGTTACAAGGCGGTCGGGGCGCAAGTTGTCGTTGCCGATTGCAAGCGTTACAAGCGCGGTGTTGCTGTCAACCTTTTTAGCAGTGAAGATGCGGCTAGACACCGTTTTCTCCACCCATTCGCCCTTTTCCTGATAGGAAATTGTGTACATGGGGTGCAAAATTTCCGATATTACGTCACCAATGCCCTGCGCCGTCACTTGATAGGTTGCCCTGTTTAGCGTTGATGCAAGGTTAACTTCCGCATTAAAAAGTTTGCTAAATCGTATGCCGTTGGGGCACACTGCGTTGAGCCTGTCAAGTAAATCCGTGCTGTAAGGAGTTTTCACAGAAACGTATTCCGCAACACTCTCCACACCGAGGGCTATCGGCGAAGAAAAGCCCAACTCCATGTGCGGGTTGAAGCCCTGCGAATACTCCGCTTGTAAATTTGCCCTGCGAAAAATATATGTAACTGCCCGTAGATTGTCCACGTGGGACACCAACGCTGCCGTTCCCGTTTTTTCAAATTTTAGTACAACCATATTATTTCCCCAACTTTCGGTTTCCCTCATATGTAGAGCAATATCCGTGTTTTTTAAGTCCGCAACCGTTGCACTGCTTGTTGCAGGACGGTGTTGTATCCGCAGACATTGCCTTGTTGTATTCATGCCTTAGGTATTGCTTTGTCACGCCAATATCCACGAAATCCCACGGCAGTGTTTCGTCAAGGTCGTAGGCTCTCACAATCTCACTAACGTCTACGCCACACTGCTCAAATGCCTTGCGGTAGTAGTCGAAATTGTAGTGCTCACTCCAAGCGTCGAAACGTGCGCCGTTGAGATATGCTTGGTAAAGGCTGTCGGCAATGCTGCGTCCGCCACGCGCCAGCACCGCTTCGAGAACGGAGCTGTCGTAGTCGTTGTAGGCGAAGCTGATACCGCTCTTTTTGAATGCGTCACTTAAATATTTTTGCTTGGCGTCGATGTCTTCACGGGTTGCAAATGCACACCACTGAAATGGCGTAAACGGCTTGGGGATAAAGGTTGAGCAGGAAACGGACAGGCGCAAGCCCTTGCCTGACGTACGCGTGCGTTTGTACAATGATTTGACCTTGCAGGCAAGCTCGTAAATGCCCTGCACGTCCTCCATTGTTTCCGTGGGAAGCCCCAGCATAAAATACAGCTTGACGGAAGAATATCCCTCTTGGAAAGCTTCGGTAAGTGTGCCGAAAATATTTTCTTCCGTGATGTTTTTGTTGATGACGTTGCGTAGCCTTTGCGTGCCTGCTTCGGGCGCAAATGTCAGTGAGCTTTTGCGATTGCCCTCTACCATTTGCCCCTTGAAACTATCCAAACGCATGCTGGGCAAATTTAGTTGAACGTGATGTTCCTTGGCGTAGGGGTACAATTTTTCAAGCAGTGGCAACAGCTCGCTGTAATCGCTTGTTGACAGGCTGTTTAGCGACAGCTCGTCGTAGCCTGTGCTTTCCAGTAACGCCTTGCACAGCTCAAATGCATTATCCGCCGAACGCTCGCGCACGGGGCGGTAGATAAACCCTGCCTGGCAGAAACGGCAACCGTTAGCGCACCCGCGGAACAGCTCCGCTACTGCTCGGTCGTGAACAATCTCCATGCTGGGCACAAGCTGCGTTGTGGGCGTAAAAACTGTGTTCATATCCGCTTCGATATTCCGCCAAACTGTCGTATTGGGTAATGCTTGTAGCCTATCTCCACTGTACGTAGCCTCGTGCAAGCATGGGACGTAAATGCAACTGTATTTTTCGTCCACGTAGCGCAAAAAGTCGCTCTTTTTCACCCCAGGCATGGATTTGTAGTCTTCAATTATCTGTTTCCAGGGCGTTTCGCCCTCACCCACGAAGAAGAAGTCGAAGTACTTGTACATGGGCTCGGGATTGACGGTACACGGTCCGCCTGCAACAATAAAGGGGTAGTCCTCACCACGTTCCGCAGTTGTTACCGGTATGCCTGCAAGATGCAGCATGTGGAATACATTACTGTAGCACATCTCGTACTGCAAGGAGAACCCCACAAAGTCGAAATCCTTGAGCGGTGTTTGCGTTTCCAGGCTCGCTAGAAGAAGATTGTTTGCCTTGAGGTAATCTTCATAATCCTTGAAGGGTGTGTAGCAACGCTCGCACACCACCTTGTCTATTGAGTTGAACAGATAATACAAAATGCGAACGCCCAAGTTGGACATTCCCACTTCGTAGCTGTCGGCAACGCACATGCAAAAGCGTACGTCGCACTGCTTGTTCATATCGGGCGTGTTGTATTCCCCACCGAAGTATCGGTAAGGCTTTTGCACGCTGTCAGTTAATTTAGTCAAATTGAACTCCTATATTGTTAATCGGTCTGCAATTAAGAAATTTGTGTAATGTTCCGTAGGTGTGAGTGGGTAAAAGCAAGGTAGGCGAGGCGCGCGCGGAAAACTCGAAGGAGTGTACTAAGCGTACATACTACGTGGCGTTCGCTTCGCTCGGCTAAGGACTGAGAGTTGCCACAGCGCAACAAAGTATTGCGAAGCTTATAGCCGCTCACAACGCCATGGTTGCCATAAGCGTTCCCACCAAGTTTAAATCTTCACCTTGCAAAATTTTATATTTGATACCGCGCTTGCCTAAAATCTCATTCAAATACATTTCAAAGAAATCACGGTAGTAAGGCAGCTTGTTGAATGTTGTGCCTTCCGCTACTATTGCTACGGGCAGGGTCTTGTCCTTGCAGGAAGCTATTGCCAATGCAGCGTTGACTAGCGCGCCCATCTTTGCCGCGCGACGAATCAACCCAACGCACACTTCAAAAGCAAATGCCCTGTCCTGCTCCGCTTCGAACTCGCAACAGAACTTGTCCTCTGCCAAAAATACGGAAACGTCCTTTAGCGTGAAGGGAACAATGTGTGTTTTGCCAACAAAAACTTTATCCCTTTCAGCTACACAAAGCGCCTCGTAAATTACGTCGGAAAGATACTTGCCACTGGTCATCTTTTCAAACAGCTGCTTGTCGGGTACTGCCGTGCGGGCAATAGTTGCCTTGTCGAAATCTCCCTGTACAAAACCGTCGAAGTTGCCGCACTCGGTGTTGACCAACATCTTACCGGCGGGCAAGCCCTTAACCTTGGTTATCTTTGACGTGTGTTCAATATAGCAAACATTTGTACCCGTGCCGTAAATGTAGCCGAGATATGCCGAAAACGGCTCGTCGTTTAAAGCCAATCCGCCAAGCAGTGTTGCCACCGTGTCGTTTAGAATAACAATGGAACGCTGTTCGTCACTGTACTGTTTGCAAGCGGCAAGTGTTTCCTGCCCTACGCGCGTACCGATAACCTCGGGCGCCTTGACTTCCTTGCTGAACATCACCACTTTGCCGTCAAGATCCTTGTCCATGTCCACCTGATAGGAAAAACAAAAACCGATATCCTTGCCTTCGTGCAACAGCCTTTTTATGTTTGCTGCGATAGCGTTGTAAAACTCGGCTTTGCTCAGTTGGGTGTCGGAAGCGGGCATTGTTGTCTTTTTCAAATTGTCAATGACAACCTTGCCCTGTTCGTCGAAGTACCCCAGCGCGCTACGGAAATTGGTTCCGCCGGCATCGATAAGTATGCGCTTGCCATGCTTTATTTTTGAACGGTCGACATTCATGAGATACGTGGGAATCATGGGCATGCCGCCTTTCCCGTCCAGCCCCAACTGCATTTGACCCCAAAAGTTATCTAGTGAGGATTGAATATCAACATTGTCGGCGCTTTGGTTGTGAAGTTTCAAAAATTCCAATGCTATCATAATTTACCTTCCAAAATGTCCTGTATTGTTACGACCTCCAGGAGCCCCTGCTCCCTTAGTTCCTCCACACGCTTTTCGCGCATGACGTCCTGTTCAGTGGGGTTGTCCGCCTTTACGTACACGTTGCCCTTGAACAGCTTTGCCGTGTACCGTCCGCCCTTTTGAACGATTGTTTTGAGCACGTCGTACAGCTCACCGCTGTTGGACAGCTCCAGCGAACGCGCCAAGCAAAACGCCTTGTTGCGGTACTCGGAAGATGTCTTTTTTACCGCACCCACGTATTCTTTTATGCGTTCAATTGCAACCTGGGTGAGTTTTTTCTTGGATACCTGCCCTTCAAGCGACACGGGACGGTTCAACTCGAAATTGTTGTTTACGCCCTTGCGAACGTGATACTTTGCAAGCAGTTCTTCCACCGTCAGCCCGCTGTCTTCAACCAAATACTTTAGCGTCAACAGCGACACGTACGCATCCTCTTCCGAATTGTGTTGGTGAAATGTCACGCCCAGCTCGTCTGCAATCTTGTTGAGCCCCTTCACTTCCTTTTCGCCCTTGTACAGCCTATATAACAGCTGCGAACATATAAATTCGAAGTTGATAGATGGCAAATGATACCGCTCACATGCTTTGTTGAGCATGCGAACGTCACTGTCCACTGCGTGTCCCAACACAATGTACTGGGGGTCGGTTAAGAGAGCCGAAACCTTGCCGTACACCTCTCTGAAATCGGGCGACGCGTCCAACAACTTCTTGTCCAAATGCAAATCAATGCCTACGTTTGCGCGGGTGCCGTTCAGGTTGTACTTGGTCTTGGGGTTTATCCAGATGTTTTCGCGGCTGAGAATGTTGAAATGTTCGTCGGCAATGACCACACCGATACTGCATATGCTGCTTAGTAAATAGCCGTTTGCCGCCTCTATGTCGAAAGCCAAATATTTCATCAAATATACTGTACCAAATTTAACGCAAAGTGTCAATTCATTGTGAAGAGGAGCCTACTGCTCCGTGTCAGTAGACTCCTCTTCGACAAACACTCCTGTATCGGCAGGGTTGCATTGATTTACGCTTTTCTTTTGCTTGACAATAAACTTGATGGCTACAATCAACTGCCAAATACCCACCGCTATCAAAAATATTGCAAAGCAAAGCCTGAGCACCTTGTTATCCGCCCTGTCGGCAATTAGCGCACCCACAACGGCAAACACAATGGCAGGAACAATCAGCCACCACACGTGCTTGGTTTGTACAAGCTTGTTTTTGGCATGAAACACAAGCGCAACACAGCACATGGGCAAAAAGCTGATAAGGTTTATTGCCTGTATCGTCTTTTGCGACATGTCAAGAAATGACAACAACGGAACAAGCACCGTGCCGCCGCCCATTCCCATTCCGCCAACTATCCCTGCAAGAAAGCCAAATAATATTAGAAGAAATACCGTCATAGAAACTCCTTAAATTATTTACGTATTGTGTTTTTATTTGAGGGGTTTAGAAGTAAGCTTACAAGCCCCTCAAAAAAGCATTTTAATGCCACCGGCAATTAAAACGAGGGCGAATATGATTTTTGCTACGTTTCCCTTTATCTTGGACAGCAAAAGTGCGCCTACAATACCGCCCACAACCACCCCTAGCGTTGCCCACAGTGTGGGGGTCCAATCGACGTTGCCCTTAATTAGGTACACTGCCGCGCTAACCACGGTTAACGGCAAAATAATCAAAAGTGCCGTTGCCTGAGAGTGCTTTTGATGCAGCTTGACCACTGCCAGCAACAGCGCAACAATCAAAACTCCGCCACCGCCGCCTAAAAATCCGTTTATAAACCCCGCCAAAGCGGAAAAAATAACCAATATCCATTTGTTTTTTGCCGTAAGATTCATTTTTCTTTCCTTTATTTATTTTGATTGCATTATTTTGATTGACCTTTATTTTAGTTTGTATTAAAATAGTAGTACGTATGTATTTATATATATACTACTTTAGAAACTCTATAGAAAAGGTATTGAAACAACTATGAACAAGAACAAAACAGTACAACCACTATCAGAGAACACGCGCAAGGCAATTATTATTGCCGCTATCGTTGCGGTTGCAGTTATCATACTGTCAATATCGTTGGCTCTGATTTTGAAACCGACAGCACTGTCACCCGATGACGAATCCAGCTCCAGCAGCGGATCCAGTTCGTTGTCCATCAGAAACGGCGACTTCGAGTACACCACATCGGAAAACACTGCTTTCCCCAAGACCGCTCAAAACTGGACGAGATACGGTTACAAGAAGGCAGAGGGTACCTTGCACGAATTTGAATCGATAACAAGTAACGACAAGGCCGTAATGGGTATTGTTAACGTATCCGAAGACGAAGATGACGATGTAACCTGGGCGAAAAATGTTTTGCCCGACCTGGAAGCAGAGGGCTTGGATGTAAAAAACCCCGGGCTTCACAAGGATATTGAAGAGGGCGACGACGCGAACAAGAATGTTTACATGATTGCCACCAAGGAACCCACCGCTGCCAGCATTTTGTCCGACAGCGTGTCTGTATCAAGTGGCGCATCTGTAAAGATTACCATTCGCCTCAACACTCGCCAAATTACCAGTGGCAGCGCAGTAGTAATGATACAAAAGTCTACTGTATCCGCTTTGTCCAAGAACTGGTACTCTTACACATTTGATGTAAACGACGATGATTTCAAAGTTGACGATAACGGCTGGCAAACACTTGTGTTCCACATCTTCAACCGTGACGCAAGCACCAAGTACATCCGCGTAAGCATTGGTATCGGTAACGTATACAGCGGCGAAGAAGATTTGAAGCTTGCAGATGCAGCTACACCTATCCAAGGCGAAGGTGTACTCTTCATTGACGACATCACCTACGAAACTGTTACCGCAAACGATTACCGTGAAGTAGTTGACGCAGACTTGGAAGCAAAAAGCACAATGTACAAGATTATCGAAAACGAAGACATCGTTGACGAATCGGTATATCTTGGTTTGGACACAGAAAACACTGAAGTAACCGATAACGGTCCTACCACATTGAAGACCTTTACCGAAGCTTCCGGTAGTGACAGTGCATTTGATAAAGATTCAACATTCTCTCCCTTCACCAACCGCGACGACTTTTACAAAGACAACAAGGATGGGCAACATTCAGACCCAACAGGCTTTACTGTCTACAAGCTTTCGCACGACGGTTCAAAGAACCTTGGAACACCGCTTGCATTGAGACTGAATGCCAGTGCGCTTAACAGTGATGGCGACAAAAATATCAATGTCAAGTCCAGCCTGATACTCAAGGACCACCACCACATCAGCTTTTGGGTGAGAGTAAATCAACGCAACAAAGTAGCTTATGCTAATGTTTACGTTCAAAAGAAAGCATCTGACGGTAGCTGGAAAGACTTGAGCACCAGTAGCAGTTGGACGCTCGTTACTACCAGCCAGGACATCGAAGAAGATGCTAACTGCGGTTGGGTAAAATACGACATCTATCTCAAGCCCTCCACTGCTGATGAGGAAATCAGCATTCTGTTTGTACTGGGTAAAAATGATGACTACACCTCCGACGAACAAAAGCTTGGTCTCATTCCTAACGGAGACATGTATGTTACCAGCCCTGCTTACGAAAAGATTTCTTACAGCGATTACAACACAGCATCAAGCGGTAGCAACGTAAAGAAGCTTGACCTTGTGGGGACATCCGATTCCACTGCTATTACAAACGGTAGCTTCTCAACACTCGACAGCACAGGACGTCAACCGTCAGGCTGGACACCCGCTTTCGGTGGAGACAACTCCATTTTCAGAGACGGTAAGGCTGACCATTTCAAAGACGAAGAGAGACTTGCTGAATTTGTAAAAGACAGCGGAACAGTTCAAAACTTCGGAGAATACATCAAGCATAACGATGGAACAAGGCTTGACGACGCTCAAAAGAATGTTTTGAGGATAAACAACGAAGCAGCAACAAGCTTTGGCTACTACTCGTCAGATTTCACACTATCCGCAAGGACAGCATACGTAATCTCCGTAATGTTTAAGCCGGGCGAAAACAACGCTAACGCTCACCCCTACGTCTACCTGTTAGATACAGATGCTTCAGCTTACACAGACAATGACAAGGCTACGGCAAGAGAGCAAAGAATTCTTGCATCTGTTACGGACAACAAACAATTTGACTCCGATATTAAAGCAAGTATATTCGGCTTTGACTACAACAACGGTGAGTTTGGCAACGGTTGGGCACGCTACTGCATGATTGTTGTTACAGGTGACGATTCCATCGGCGTACGTTTGGCACTGTTTAACGGTAGCATCGACGGCGAAGTAAAGGAACAAGGCACAGTTTACTACGACAAGGTAGAAATGCACACACTGGGCAACTACTCCTTCGTAGAGGCTGAAGATGACGACATCAATGATGACAATGCTGAGTACTACAAAACTCACTACAAAGTAAAATGGAGCAATCATCCCTACATCACCGCAACGACGGAAACCAAAAACCTGTACGGTGAAAACTTCAACGAATTGTTGACAAAGGAAAGTTCCGAAGAAGGTAAAACTTTGCTTGAAGCTTGGGGCATTGATGTAAACACGCTTGGACTTGAAGATCTTGAAGAAAGATCCATCATACCCGAAGAAGAGGAAACTGATGATGGCTACACAGATACCGGCACAACTACCGAACCTAGTAAAGTTGACCTTGGCTTGCTGTTCTCGGTAATTTCCAGCGTTGCACTGGTTGCCGCACTACTTGTAGTATTTGTAGTTAAGCTTTACAGAAATAAAAGCAGACATCCCAAAGCTGCGTAATAAACAATGTTCATAGTTAATAAAAAACTTCGTAACGAAATGTTACGAAGTTTTTTTGTTGCCAATAATGCAATAACTTATCTGTTTAACCAATTGTATATTTGCTGTGCTAGCTGTTCGGGTGTTTTCCTATCGGTAGGAATGGTAACGTCAGCGTATTTGGCATACAGCGGGGCACGGCTTTGAATGTAGCTGTCCAATTGGCGCACTGTCAACCCGTCGAATAGCGGGCGCGCCACTCCACCAAGGCGCGAATGCACCGTTTCGGCAGATGCAGTAAGGCATATTACAATGCTGCCCTGCGCAAAAAGGGAAAAGCCCTGCGACAGCACAACCCCACCGCCACAGGCAACAACCGCGTTGTCCTGCGTTAGTGTGCGCAGCAGCTTGCTTTCCTCTTCACGAAAGAACGCTTCACCATGCGTTTCAAATATTTGTTGCACAGTCTTGTTACAAGCGCGTTCTATTTCCGCGTCCGTATCTACAAAAGCGCAACTGAGCCTATCTGCCAGTAGCCTTCCCACTGTAGACTTGTAACAGGCGGCAAATCCTATCAAAACTATTTTTTTCATATTTTCTTCACAAAGTAATCTATTGCCTCAATATAACTGTCGATACCCTTGCCGTAGAAACGGGCAACACACACGTCCGCCAACACGTCGTTGTGGCGAAATTGTTCCCTTTCGTAGATGTTGGACATGTGCACTTCCGCTACAGGCACCGATATACACTCGATACAGTCGTAGAGGGCGTAGCTGTAATGACTGTACGCGCCGGCATTGAACACCACCGCGTCGCAGTCCGTCTGTTGCAGGATATTGACCAGTTCGCCTTCGATATTGCTTTGCGCGCATGTAAGCGTTACGCCCAGTTCGGCTGCGTACTTGGTTAACTTTTCTTCCAGCTGTGCTAACGTGTCCGTGCCGTAGAAACGGCTGTCGCGCTTGCCTAGCATATTGAGATTTACTCCGTTAAGAAGTAGAATTTTCATTTTTCCGTATCCTTATTTAATCTCTTTTAAAAATTGTGGATAATAATTTTGTACCGCAGTATTCGTCCACAGGGCGAAGCTTTTTGCCCCCTGGTGATACAGCATTTCCAGCCCGTCAATTACCGTTAAGCCGCGTTTTGTTGCCTGTTCGCGCAGGTTGCTGTGCCCCTTGTAATCGGCGACAAAAACAAATTCAACACTGTCGGGGAAAGGCAAGCTTTGCTCAAAGGAGCATTGCGGAACAAAGCTCAATATTGCTACAGGGTTGGTTACCTCCACGGGAAGACTGTATTTATCAACCAGCCGCTTAGCATGAGATTTGGTACGGTTCAACACCTGCATTTTACATCCGTGTTGAACAAGCTCCCTCACACATGCCTCCGCCGCGCCACCTGCACCCACTATCCACAGGGGTTTATTTGTAATATCAATATTGTGTGAACGCAACGACTGAATTACACCGTAGCCGTCGGTAGACGTAGGTAAAATGTTTTTCCCCACGGTATTGACTGACGGACAATCGGCATGTAGCAATGCTGCAACCCTGTTTTTGAAGGGCATGGTTACGTTCAAGCCGTCAAAGCTGCCTATTACCATGAGCAATTCGTCGTCGGAAATGTCTTTCGGCAGGTTGATTGTGTCGTAACTACAGCAAACACCCGCCTTGCCGGCTAGGTGAGCCATGAGCTCGGGAGATTTGCTATCCGACACACTTTCACCAATCAAGCCAAGCTTCAAGGGCGCAATGCCCAGCATACCGCAAAACTGCGGGAAAGATATGTCAAAGGGCGCATTGTCCACGCTACCGCCACCGACAATTATCGACAAAACCGTTTCGCACATGGCAATACGGTGGTCGTTGAAGCTACTGAAATGTTTGCCCTTGGGAAGCACTCCGTTAGATATTACTGTAAGGTCCTTGCCGTCAAAGCTTGCGATTTGATTGCATTTACTTGCAATATGCTCTATTGCCTGTATGCGGTTGCACTCCTTGTACTGCAATTCGGCAACACTGCCAAATTTGTGCTCTCCCTTTACTGTCAACGCCAGTGTCGCAAGCAGCGGTACTTCGTCGATGCCGTCGCAAACGTCCTGCTCAGTTGCAAACAAGGGCTTCAACACGCTCTTTTTAACCACGATATCCCCAACGCGCTCACCGAAAACTTCACGGATGTTGCAGTAGGTGATATTTGCCCCGCTACGCTGCAACACACGGTAAAATCCTAGCCGTGTGTCATTTAGCAACACATTGGTAAATGTGGCTTCTACACCCTTGGCAACCGCCAACGCAACGCCAAACGCCACACTGGAGGGGTCGCTTGGAATGTCCACTTCAAATGGCGACAGAACGCTTTTGCTAACAGTGATAACATTGCCGTCAACTGAAATATTGGCGCCGATGGACTTCAGCATCAATTCCGTATGGTTGCGCGTGTGGAGTTGCTCGACGTAGCGGGTTTCGCCCTCTGCAAACAGTCCTGCAAGTAGCACAGCGCTCTTTACCTGGGCGGAATTGACATTGGCGTTTATTGTCGCACCGTGGAGCTTTGCCGCGCGCAGCTCGAATAGGCAATTTTTACGCAAGACAAATTTCGCACCCATTGCCGTTAACGGTTCAATAACGCGTTGCATGGGGCGTTTTGTGAGCGAATGGTCACCGACAAATTTCGCATTTACACCCAGTCCTGCAACAACTCCTGCAAGCAATCGCGCAGTTGTGCCGCTATTGCCACAGTTGAGGGTGAGTCTCGGGTATTCGTGTTGCGGAATGCAACCTACTGTTACAGTTGTGCCTTTTACCTCAATTTTCGCGCCTAAACTGCGCAAACAATCTATCGTCGACAATATATCCGCCGATAGCGTTACGTTGCGAATTACGCTAGTGCCAGCTGCAAGCGCACCCAGTATCAATGCACGGTGAGTAATTGATTTATCGCCACAAACCACGTTGGTGTTGAGATTAAACTGTCCCGTCAAGTTAATCATTGAGTAGCAGTTCCTTTACTTCGTCCATTGTCAAATGCACTTCATTAAACACTTCGGGCAGTACAAAGCACACCTTGCCGTACATGTTCTTTTTGTCGTTTGTCATTACTGACAGTATCTGTTCATTGAGCGGATATATGTGGAATTTACCGGAAACAACGCTCATCCACTTGCTTGCATATTCATGTGAACATATGTCCAGCTTAGCAGCTAGCATGGTTTCGTAGTAAATGCCGTTAGCCACAGCCACTCCGTGCGGAATGCCGTAGCTGAGCTCCAATGCGTGCCCCACTGTGTGCCCGAAATTGAGCATACTGCGAATATCCCTGCAAAACGGGTCGGTATCGCACACATATTGCTTGTAATGTACGCACGCCTTGATTACGTCCGTTAAGCTCCCTTTGCCGTCGTTGTAGGCTGCTTCAACATATTGACAAAGCATGCGATATTTCAACAGCTCCCCCTGCCCGCTAAGCAACTGCTGTTCGGGAAGGGTCGTCAAAAAGTCGACGTCGATTAGCGTATCTCCAAAGTGGTAGGTTCCAACGGCATTCTTGACACCGTCAAGGTCAATTGCCGTTTTTCCGCCGATGCTGCTGTCTATTTGAGCAATAAGCGTTGTGGGCACGTGTAATATGTCTACACCGCGCTTGTAAATACTTGTAGCAAAGCCCACCGTGTCGCCAATGCTTCCGCCGCCCACTGCCACCACTTTGTCGTTGGGGGCAAGCCCTCGGCTCAAAAACCAACTGCAAAGCGCCTGCACATGCTCGAAGCTTTTTGCCTGCTCGCCCTGCGGTAGCAGGTACACGTTGTCGCCGGATATGTTGTACAGCGAGGCAATCTTGCTGTCCGTAACAATGGGACAGTTGGCATATTTAGATAAAACGAATTTTTCAAATGTTATATTACTCATAAACTATTTGTCTTGCTTAAGTATTTGGTTTGTAAGGACGTAGGCAAGGATATTGTCCGCAATAACACCCACGTTGGGCACAACGCACACGTCAGCGCGTTCGTAATGCTGAACAGCAGCTTGCTTTGTAACGCTGTCCACAGTTTGGACGTTTTTGACAGTGGGTACAGGCTTTACTGTCAGGTGACACAGTATGTCTGCACCTGTTGAAACGCCTGCTACAATGCCACCGCAGTTGTTGGTTGCGTAAACTATTTGTCCGTCCTGTAATGTCAATTTGTCATGAGCTTGTACACCGTTCATGTTGGCGTATTTGTCGCCTATGCCAAAGGTAATTCCCTTTACCGACGGTATGCCAACAAGGTTTGCCGCGATTACTGCATCCAGACGTTCGGTGTAAGGCAGGATTTCGCCCAAGCCCATGGGTACTCCCGTTGCTCCAACAGCAACTGTTCCGCCAAGACTGTTGCCCTCCACCCGCGCCTGTTCTATTGCCTGTGTCATGAGGTTGGTTGCGTAGCGGCACGGACAGTGTAACACTTCAAAATGCGGTTCCCTTTCCGACACACCAAAGCGGTAACGGTTGCGTGAGGCAATACCGCCAATCTTTTCCACATAGTGATAGGTGAAAATGTTGCGCCTAGCCAAAAACTGCTTGCAAATGGCGCCCAACACAACGTAGCACACACTGTTGCGCGCTGACGTTATCTCGGCAATCTCGCGCACCGACATTTCGGGGTGTCGGGCTTGTCCAACCACGTCGCTGTGCCCGCTTCGCAAGGCGGTTATTTCGGGACGCTCCTCAACTGAACGGTTGGCAACGAAAAAGCGCAAGTCACCGTTAACAGTAACTTGCTTGTCAAAGCCCTCAAATACAACAGTATCGGGGTACACCTGCCGCGCGCTGCGTCCCAAGCCGTGCTTGCGCGCATAAAGCTCCTTGTTGACCTCCTCAACGTCGAATGTGAAGCCGTCAGGTAGTCCTGAAATCACCCCGCTGTATCCCTCGCCATGAGAAGTGCCGTGAAATTTAAAAGTAATCATATTGTCAGTTAGCCCACGCCGAAGGACAAGTTCTGTTATTCTTGAACCAGTCGGTGTCCTTTAGCTTGGTATCGTTGTTGGAAAAGTACATCGTAATTTTGCCATCGGTGCATGCGAAAACAATATTGCCGTTTAACGGTCCGTCGTCGATGTCCTTGTAGCTGCCGTTTTGTGTCTGTACCGTTGCCACGTCTGTTGCGTACACCTCGTCGGTGTAGGGTGCAATGCGGTTGATGAAATCCTGCGTTGGGAATGTGTTGGGCAGATTTTGAGTATATTCTACACTACCTGCAACACAGCAAATGCACACTATTTGCGGCTTGATTTTGCTTAGAAGCACTTCGTTAGCGGATGTTTTCGACCCGTGGTGTCCGCCCTTGTACAACACAGCCTGGGGCAAGTTGGGATTGCATTCAACAAGCGACTTCTCGCCTGCTTCTTCCAAATCGCCAAGCAACAGGTAATTGTTGGTTTTGGTTTCGCCGTCCTTTTGATAATCTTGTGTAATTAGCAAGCAAACGGAGTAATCGTTTTCGTTGGAGGTTTTTTGTTCGTAGAACTTTTGATACAGTATCTTCATTGTGATACCGTAGCTAAGCTCGTACTCGCGCTGTGCTCCGTTTGCATTGTTGTAGCACTCCAATGCCGTGTAGACGTTGGCACCTCTAGCCTTTGCTGCGTCGCGCTTTGCACAAAAGTCTTTGTATATTTGCGTATTTTTGTTGGTGCGAGCAAACTGAATGATAGTTTCGCACTCGTATCTGTCAAATATTCCCTTTGCAGCAGATGTTCCCACAAAGCCTGCAATGTGATCCTGGTCGGCATGGGTGGCAATGACGTATTCCAGCTTGCCGTCGGTGCAGTATTGGTCAACGTAGTCGCCAATAGACTTGGCACTACCCTTTGCCGAGCCGGCATCAATCAAGATGTCAGTGTCGCCTGCCTTTATGTAAATGCTGTCGCCATTTGAACCGTTACCCAGCTCAATAAAGTGAATGGACAGCGTTTCATTTTTGATTGCGATAGCATCGTAGTTGGCGTTGGTTTTTTCAAGCAGCAAAGCGTCGAACCAGCCGTGAAAGTAGCCGTAAATGAGTGAGGCGACAATTGCAACAATTAGTACAACAAGCAACACCGTGTACAGTGTCTTTTGCTTTTTGTGTGCCATAAATTACCCTATTCTTGCCATGCCGCGGGACACGTGCGATATTCCTTGAACCAGTCGGTATCCTTGAGCTTGATATTGTTGTTGGAGAAATACATGGTTATTTGTCCATTTGTGCAAGCGAACACAATGTTACCGTTTGCCGGCTCAAAATTCCCCGAACTGTAATTAGTTCCGTTAGTCGTTACGTAAACCTTGTCTGTATAGGGTGCTATTCTGTCAATAAACTCTTGAGCAGGGAATTGATGTTTATTATCATTAGTATACTCCGAGCTTCCAATACAGGTACATATGCAAATGCACTTGGGTTGTATCTTGCTCATTAATTCGGTGCTTGCTGCAGTATATGAACCGTGATGACCGCCTTTGTACAGCTCCATTTCGGGCAAATCGGGATTACATTCCACCAAAGATTTTTCTCCTGCTTCCTCCAAGTCACCCGTAAATAAATAATGGTTGTCGCCTTGAGATATCATCAAGCAAACGGAGTTGTCATTTTCGTTAGAGGATGCCGAGTGGTAATACTTGTGCTCAAGGATTTCCATTGTAATACCGTCAGCCAACTCGTAAATTTTTTGCGCTCCGTTACTGTTGTTTATGCACTCCAATGCAGTGTAGTGATTGGCATTGTCACTACTAACCTCATTATTACGCTTGGTATAATAGTCCTTTAATATCTGAGTTTCCTTGCTACCTTTGTATGATGTTTGAGCGAAATCAATTATTGTTTCGCACTTATACCTGTCAAAGATACCTTTATTGCTGTTCCCTACAAAGCCCGCGATATGATCTTGGTGAGCGTGTGTTACGATTACATATTCCAATATTCCGTCTGTACAGTACTGATCTATGTAATTAGATATTGCTGTTGCACTGTCCTTACGCGAGCCTGCATCAATTAGAATATCCGTGTCGCCTGCCTTGATGTAAACGCTATCGCCCGTATATCTGTTGCCTAACATCAAGAAATGTATGGAGAGGTTTTCATTTTTGATAATGTTGACATCGTAGTCCGCTTCCTGCGGTTCTTTAATTTCGGCAACAGTGATTTTTATTATTACAGATTTGGTTACACCATTGTCGGTGTAGGAAATTTCCCAGTCCTTTTGCCCCTCAGTAGACGTGTCAATAGTAGCAGGCAGCGTGATGTTGGTCACCGTCTTGCTTGTGCCGTTGTTGTAGTAAGCAGTTACAACAAGTTTGTTTCTGTCCGGTTGTGTGCCGATCATAACCTTGCCACCTTTGTACACTGCTTCAATGCGCTCCAGCGTTGCGGCAATTACGTTTACACTGAATGTTGCCGTCTTTGTTACGCCGTTTTCAACGTAGGTAACAGTTACAGTTTGTTGACCGACGTCGTTAAACACCTTGTTAGACAGTGTGTAGCCGTTAACATTCTTGTTGCTACCATCGCTGTAATATGCAGTTACGGTAATTGTCGTGTCGTCAAGATAAAGTCCAACTACAACGTCACCGCCCGTATACACCGCTTCAATACGCTCAAGACGTGCAATTACTGTTACCGTAATGTCGTCGGTTTTGGTAACTTCGTCTTCGGTGTAGCTAACTGTTACTGTTTTGTCGCCTACAGTTGAAGTGTCGCACTCGCCAACGGTAAATGCCGTAACGGCTTTGCTGCTGCCGTCGGAGTACGTTGCAGTAACGCTAATGTTGCCCTTTGCAAGTGTATCGCCGGTCAATAGCTTTGCACCGTTGTAGGTTGCCGAAATGCCTTGCAACACAACAGGGTCGGGGGCGGGAGTGTTGTCCGTCCATTTGGCGTAAAAGGTAATGCTGTTTACCACCTTGTATCCCGATTCCGCAATAGGTTGCGTGCAGTTGGCATCTTTGTACCAGCCTTCCAGTGTAAAACCTTCGCGTGTGAGACTGGGCGGCACAACAATCGTGCCCTGTGCAACCGTTTTCGTTTGCAGCTGTGCCCCGTCGTAATTGGGGTCGAATGTAACCTTCACCATCATCGTTACACTGCATGCTGCCAGCATCGTTGCAAGCAGGATAAAACAGCACATTATTGCCAGCGTGTATTTCCATTGACGTTTCATAGTTATCTCCTTAGTTTTCTACTTTATCTGTAACAGTTGTTTTATTTCTTCCATTTTTTCCTTGGCTGCGCGGTAGCCCTCTTCCACCATCTCGTCGATGTACGCAAGACTTGCGCGACCGAATTCCTTTAGCTCCGGTTCAATAACCACGTCGCTGTTGTGCAAACCCTTGTACATGGTGGATTTGGACACAATTTGCCAACAGGCAAGCAGCGTGTTGTGAAGCTTTTTCGATGTTGTGCCCTCTCCGCGGTGGTGATTGAGGTCCACACCGATAACAATCTCCGCACCCATGGTGCGACACACATCAGCTGGCATGTTGTTGAGCAGCCCGCCGTCTACAAGCACCATTCCGTCCAATTCCACAGGCTTGAACAGCGCCGGCACTGCGCACGATGCGGAAACGGCTTGCCCAACGCTACCGCTACTTAACACCACCTCATGCCCGTCTACCAAATCCACCGCCACCGCCGCAAAAGGCGTTGACAGTTCATCAAAGCTCTTGTTTTGTAGCAATCTGTTGGCGATATTGGCAATGTTTGCCGAGTTGGAATTGATCCAAAAGCGGTTGACAACATCTCGGCGTGTTACGCGCTTAGATTCCTCTATCATTTGCTCGACGCTGACGTTTGCGCAGTACATCGCACCGATAATACTGCCGGCAGATGTACCTGCAACGCAATCGAACCTGATACGCTCCTCCTCAAACGCTTTCAGTACGCCAATGTGCGCAAAACCGCGCGTTCCGCCACCCGACAGGGCAAGCCCCAGCTTGAACCTCAGCTTGCGTGCATTTTCACTTTTGTTAGAAACAAGAGATTTTTTCATAGTAATATATTATAAGTATATATTATTATACTACATATCTCGGCGTGTTGCAAGTACCTTTTCGAACAAGCAGAAAAGCCCATTGCTTGCCGTCAGCGCTAATAAAAAGCCTCTCCTGTGAAAGGAAAGGCTGATTTTTTTTAAAATGAAGCGTCTCAGACTTATTTTTTGAAGTAACGGTTGTACAGTCCTTGGAAAGCCTTGCCGTGGCGGGCTTCGTCGCGAGCCATTTCGTGAACGGTGTCGTGAATAGCGTCCAAGCCCAGTTCCTTAGCGCGCTTAGCAAGTTGAGTCTTGCCCATGGTTGCGCCGTTTTCTGCTTCGATACGCATTTGAAGGTTCTTAGCGGTGCTGTCTGTTACAACTTCGCCAAGCAACTCAGCAAACTTTGCTGCGTGCTCTGCTTCTTCGTAAGCAGCCTTTTCCCAATACAAGCCGATTTCGGGATAGCCCTCGCGGAAAGCAACGCGAGACATAGCAAGATACATGCCAACTTCACTGCATTCGCCGTTGAAGTTCATTCTGAGATCGTCAATAATGTCTTGAGGAACGCCTTGAGCTACACCCACAACGTGCTCTGCAGCCCAGCTCATTTCCTGTGCTTGAGCAACGAACTTGCTCTTGGGAGCCTTGCATTGAGGGCACTTTTCGGGTGCTTCTGACCCCTCGTGAACATATCCACATACTGAACATACAAATTTCATGATAATAATTCTCCTTTAATTTTTAATAACTGTTATTCCTCTGTTTCGGAAAAATCTTCTGCGCCTACGCCACAAAGGGGGCAAACTTCGGGTGCTTCGTCACCTTCATGAACATATCCGCATACATTGCAAACCCATTTTTTCATAATTGTTTCTCCTTTTACTGTTTTCAGATGCTAAACATATGATAACACTTTTCCGTTGGTTTGTAAAGAAAGTAAAAGAAAATCATACGTCAAAACTTCGCTTTTGCAGTAGTTTTTTAGGCATAATTCGCGCTGTTTCGACATAACAGTATACTGTCGGAGTAGAGGATGAAATCATACATTTGCGAGCGGGTATTGGAAATAGCCGACTACGTGATTGAACACAAATGCACCGTACGGGAGGTTGCGCACATCTTTTGCGTGAGCAAGTCCACCGCACACAAGGACTTGAGCGAGCGACTGCCCGTTATTGACAAGCAAAGATACAGCCACATTGAACAAGTTTTGACAAACAACTGGGACGTGAGATACCTGCGCGGTGGCGAAGCAACCAAACGGAAATACAAAGGGTAGCGAATTTTCGCTACCCTTAATGTTTTTACACCAGTTAAAAATTTCGAAGGTTTGAGGTGGCTAGAAGCAAGCAAGACAAGGCACCTGCGTATTGACTGACGGAAGCGTACTAGACGTACGTGACCAAGGGCAAACGTAAAGGTAACACAGTATTGCGACGCTTATAGACGGCTCAAACTACCATTTGTTATCCGCGTGCTCACAAAATGCCACAAATGGCGGAATTTTGATTTTTTTTCCGTCGTCCAGCACAACGTGACCGCGCCACTTACCAAACACCTGATGACACTTGTTGTTTACCCACAGCGCTTGAGTCTTGGTGAAGTTATCATAAATTAGCTCCACGTCGAAAACAAACCGTTTTGCATTGTCCTCGTAATGGAAGTTGTTACCAACACGCGTTTCAGTAACTGTTCCCAGCTTGTACGCCTTGTTGTCGTAGAAAAACATATTTTCCGTAGCAGCCTCGGTATTGCCAAAGCCCCAACCGATATTGAAGCCGAAGTGCTTGCCGTTTACCATTGTGCCGCCGTTACCCCACGTCCACACATGACGGTACGGCCACACGCCCCTGCCCCAATCAAGCAGCCCGAAGCCATCTTTTATGTCATAGCACATATCTTCAATACGGCATGTTCCGTTTACAACAAAACAGTTTTCCTTGTAATTCAGGTAAAACTGCCCCTTTTTGAAAAAGGGCGTGGCAATGACCATCTTTTCCTTGGCGTTGCTGATGTTTGTTAGAAGCAGGTTAATTTCCGCCTTGACACCGTGTATATCTGTCTGCGTAAAGGAA
The DNA here is from genome assembly GCA_022508345.1 of Clostridiales bacterium. Lineage (GTDB taxonomy): Bacteria > Bacillota > Clostridia > Christensenellales > CAG-314 > Fimimonas. Next base: position 355,923 of record JAFLVK010000002.1, read on the forward strand.
AGGCGACGGTATTTGTCCGTTACCAGGAACTCAACGTGCAGGTCTTTGGAAAAATACTGCAACGTGTGCGCTACTTCGGGGTTAGTGGGCATGTTCTTTTTAAACGACGGCTCTACCAACGCAAGCTTGCCTGTCGAGCGTTTTTCGCCCGTGGCTAAATCCATTACTGTTGCAGCAACCTGCATTGCGTAGGAAACGTGCCCCAGTGTCAGCTGCACAACATATCTGTCGTCGAAGTGTATTTGATAAAAGTCCCACTCCTTTAGACGCAGTTGCTTTTTCACTGCCTTTTTGTCGTAAATAAAATTCATATGCCTGGCGTATCCCGCCACAGCAAGGTTGCCCTTTTTGTCCAGTAGATGTTGAGCTTTTGTAATTTCGTTCATAAGTTATTTTCTCTTAGAGTTTGTGAAAAGCGCAAATATGCGAAGCAGTAGCTCCAAAATTTGCATGTAAAGGTAAATCAAGCTTGTTACCAGGCTGAACGCTACAGGCCACTCGTATTTTCTGTCTGCACCGCTCTCAACAAGGTAATCGATGGTTTGCAAGTCCCAAATGATGGTCATGCTGGCAAAAACAATGCAAATAAATGTTGCTATTGTTTGTATCCAAATGAGCGCCGTGTACATACCATCAGTGGGCGCAAACAGCATGATGGGAATAACGATAAGCTCAACCAGCACAAAGCACATCAAGGATATTGCCAATACGCGCACAAAGTTGCTCTTTATACGAACGCCAATCTTTTTGTACAGCAGTATGCACACAATAAACACTATCGCCGTACCCAGCATTGCAGCAAGGGTAACAAACGGCAGTATGATATTGAGAAATGCCGCAACAAAGCCCAAAAACGCACCCTGAATCAACGCATATATGGGGCCGAAAACCTTGGCGGTTTTAGGAGCGACAGCAATACCGATTGCGCACACCAACATTAATATTACCGCTACACCCAAGCCTATAGCAAAGCCCATGACGGCAGCTTGGCTTATTGTAGCTTCCTGCATTGCAAACTGAAACATACCGTACCACGTAGCCAGCATTGTAACAACAGCCGACAGAATTGTTAGCCCTATTAGCAGCACGGTTTTGCCAATTACACCGCGATAGGTTGCGCCTGCGTTTTCTATGGCTAGCGACCCTGTTTCGGACTTTTTCACCCAACGTCTGACGGACGGATTTCCGTATCTGAACATAATGCGCCTCCTTTGATTTCAATTGTAAATATTGTAGCACAAAATGCAAGCTTGTGCAATGATATTGTTAACAGCTACATAATATATAAACTACACACAAGCATTTTACGCAAGAATGTGGCAACTACTTGACAAAATCGCGTCAAAATTTTAGAATGAAACTATATTTCAACAGGAGATATTATTATGGCTGAATTAACAATGGACAAGCTGGTAAATTTGTGCAAAGGCCGCGGCTTTATCTACGCGGGAAGCGAAATTTACGGCGGACTTTCCAACTCGTGGGACTACGGTCCGCTGGGTGTGGAAATGAAAAACAACATCAAGCAGGTGTGGTACAGAAAGTTTGTCAAGGAAAACCCGCTAAACGTCGGCTTGGACACGGCAATACTTATGAACCCCAAAACATGGGAAGCAAGCGGACACTTGGGCGGCTTTAGCGACCCGCTGATGGACTGCAAGGGCTGCAAAACCAGATATCGCGCAGACAACCTTATTGAAGAGTACCAGGCAAAGCACAACCTGGCTAGTACCGTCGCATCGATGTCCGACGAACAGATGTCCGACTACATCAAGGAGCACGAAATACACTGCCCCGTGTGCGGAAAGTGCGATTTTACACCTATACGCAAGTTCAACCTTATGTTCAAGACCTTTATCGGTGTTACGGAGAACTCCACGTCTACCGTGTATCTTCGCCCCGAAACAGCGCAAGGTATTTTCGTCAATTTCAAAAATGTTTGCCGCACCACCAGGAGGAAATTGCCCTTCGGTATCGGTCAGATAGGTAAGTCATTCCGCAACGAGATTACACCGGGCAACTTCATTTTCCGCATACGCGAATTTGAACAAATGGAATTGGAATTTTTCTGCAAGCCGGGCGAAGACCTCCAATGGTTCGACTACTGGAAGAACTTTTGCAAGCAGTGGCTGCTGGATTTGGGCATGAAGGAAGAAAATCTGCGCCTGCGCGACCACGACAAGGACGAGCTGTGCTTCTACAGCAAGGCAACCACCGACTTCGAGGTTAAGTTCCCGTTCGGTTGGGGTGAGCTGTGGGGAATTGCCGACCGCACCGACTACGACCTTACGCGCCATTCGGAAACAAGCGGCGAAACACTTGACTACACCGACCCGCAAACAAACGAACGCTTTATCCCGTATGTAATCGAGCCCAGCCTTGGCGCGGACAGAGCATTCCTTGCGTTCCTTGCCAACGCGTACGACGAGGAAGTTGTTGGAGAGGGCGACACACGCGTTGTGCTCCACCTCCACCCCGAGCTTGCACCTGTAAAGGCTTGCGTGTTGCCGCTGTCCAAAAAGCTGGCGGAACCTGCAACGGCGCTTTACAACGACTTGCTCAAGGAGTTTACCTGCGACTACGACGAAGCAGGCTCCATTGGTAAACGCTACCGCCGTCAGGACGAAATAGGAACACCATTCTGCATTACCGTTGACTTCGACACGGAAACAGACGGCTGCGTAACCGTTCGCGACCGCGACACCATGCAACAGGAACGCGTGGCAATTGCCGAGTTAAAGGACTACTTGAAAAAGAGAATATTCATATATTAAAACAACACCTCAGTCACTTAACATCAACAGCTCCCCTTACACAGGGGAGCTTGTTTTTTGGGGAGGGAAAATGTAGAAAAAGGCTTGCGGTTCAAAACCGCAAGCCTTATTTTTGTGTTATTTAGTTGTTTCGGCTGTAGCCACAATCCTCGCAGATATCGCCATCGCCGAAACTGTGCTCTTCGTATACCCATTCTTCCTCAGTCTGGCAAAAGCCTTGATGTCTATCATCGTTAAACTCATTCCAAGATTCCACTTCGTGAATGTGACGCGGTGCCCCGCAATCGTCACAAACGTCAGGGTCTTCGTCAAACGAATGCTCTTGCCACTCGGTAAACTGACATACTGTACATCTCTTTATATGACCGAAAAAATCCGTGTCTTCTACAACGTAGTTGTGCTCGTGTTCTTCGTACTCACACATCGTGCAAAAATGATCTTCGCCAAATTGGTGATCTTGCCAGTCGTACGTTCCACATCCCGGGCAATATACCGTGTGAGCGTATTGGTCGTAACTGTGTGTATATACCCAATGGTGATGATGTCTCTCAGCATGACAACGCTCACACGTTTCCAAATCGTCATCCTCACCGAAGTAATGCTCTTCCTCAATCATCACACCGCATTCGCAAACGGCAAAGTGCGTTGCGTAGTTATATGAGTTGTCAATGTAGTGATCCACGCTGTGCCCGTGATTTTGCGCCTGACAAACGGAACACAGTTCATCAGTTTCTTCAAAATCATGGTAATCACTTTCTTCTTCACCGCAGTCGCAACGCCAATAATGACATTCAGCGTCTTGCTTGTAAAGTTGGAAATCGTGAACGTGCCTGATGTATCCGCACATGTCGCAAGTCACTTCGTCATCACCCCATTCGTGCTCCCCGTAAATGTCCTCTCCGCATTCGTGGCATTGACCGTAATGTGTGTAATCGTCGCCATCAAACCAGTATATGTGATGCTCGTGAGCCTCGGCGTTGCAGTCTCTACAACGGCCGGTTTCTTCGTCAATATCATGTGGCTCTAGCAGGGCATCGTATATGTTGTCACCCTGCATCACACCGCATTCGCATGACCAGATGTGTCGATTGGGGTTGGAGGAGGGAGCCCATCTGTCATAGATGTGATCGTGATTGAGCGCATGACACACGTCACAAACGTCTCCCACAAATTTGTGCTCATCCCAAATGGAATCACCGCAAGACGTACAACTTATGCTGTGCTGTGTCTCGCTGATAAACCAAATTACCCAAGTGTGAACGTGACGCTCGTAACCGCAAACCTCGCAAATATTGTGCTCGTTGAAGGTGTGCTTTGCTCTAACGTAACCGAATTGTCCACACTCGCAGCCCATTTCGTGATACTCGGTATTCCAGTCGTTGGGAATCCACTGATTGTACACGTGCTTGTGCTCCGGCTCGTTACAAACTACGCAAATACCGGCGCTGTTAAAGCGGTGTTCTTCCGTGTCACTGTAGCCACAGGTAGTGCAAACAATGTAGTGGAAGTAGTAATAATTGTTCTCGGGGTCAACTGTGAAGCTGTGTGTGTGATATGCTCTACCGCAAACTATACAATAGGTGTTGCTCTCGTCCCACACGTGTTTTTCGTTTTGTATGAAATTACCGCATTCCTCACAGTAACCGAAGTGACTTTCGCCGTCTTGGTCGCTATTATCTATACTATGGAAATGGCGGTCATATCCGCAAATTTCACATTTATTTTCTTCATTCCATTTGTGGTATCCGCCGGTGCCACTGTTACATATATGACACCACACGTCATGTTCAATTTCGTCGCAAAATGCAACATTATATTGGTGATAATGCCTTTCCTTGCCACATACAGAACAATGGTCGGGGTCCGCGCCGTCAAATTCACACTCTACCGCGTGTCTCTCACCGCAATCGGAGCAATACAGTGTGTGATAGTTGAGTTCGCCAGAAACGGTAACAGTCCACTGGTGAGTGTGCCTTGCTGCTCCGCAAGCTACACAGTGATCGGGGTCCGCCTCTGTGTAAATATGCTGACGGCTGCTGTCGCTACCGGTGCTCTGTACGCCACATTCCTCGCACACAAGGCTGTGCCATTCAATGTCGTTCCTTGAGGGAATCCATTTGTTAAAGTTGTGCTCGTGATTCATAGCTCCGCAAACGGTACAAACGCCGTCATTGTCGTAGTCGTGATCGCCACTTTCCCACATATAGCAAACCGGACATTCACGCGCGTGTTCGTCATCGTATATTATCCACGACCAACTGTGCTCGTGAGGTGTTGCATTCGGTACGTCTATTACCGTTGAGCCAAGTTTGTTGAGAGTTACTGTAAATTTCTCTTCGTTGTTATCTATTTCGGTAATCTTAATTGAAACAACCTCTCCGTAATTGAAGACCAATTCGACTGTAGCATTGGTAAATTCTTTACCAATCAAGAAGTTATCCAACCTAAATTCCAAGCCTTCAGCAACGTACTTGTCTGTATTTAATGTAAAGTCGTCCCAGAAATCAGCCAAAACGTCAAATCCATAAAGGAAAAAGTCAACATAATTCAAATATTCGGCAATTTCTTCGTATTCGCTTGCGTCCAGTTTCTCCCAAACACCGTCGGAAATTTCAATATATAGCCAGATAGCGCCGTCTTCATCAATCTCAACTAGTTGGCTTGCGTATTCTGATACGATGAGCAACACGTTGCCAGCACGCTTGTACGCTTCCATTCCCTTGTCGCTTGTGCACGTCAAGGACCAATTGGACAAATTTTTGAGTTCAAGTGCTTTGGCAAAGGTTTCTTCGTCCACTGTGGGGATGGAGGTATCGGGCTTGGAGTGTCCGCATACCGTACACTTGTTGTCCGTTCCCCAGGTGTGGGCTACTTTTACGTCAATTTCACCGTCGTGGCAGGTTGCTTCGTGCCAGTGGTAAACATTGTTGGAGCTCCACTCCGTTGAGAACTTGTGTTTGTGCAAGGGTTCAATTTCAAATGATGTGTTGCCCACCTTGTCCAGGGTGTATTCGTAGTAGTCGCCATCCTCGACAGAGCCCAGTGTAACGTGAGCATAGTACAAGCTGTTTCCCACAAAACGTACGGTAAACGTACCCCATCCGTTTTGATTGATTTCCCAAGTGTATTCGCCCGTTTCTTGGTTAAACGCAAACTCGCTGAAGCTGTCTGCAATCTGTAGCGAACCTATCACCGTTAAGCAATCCTCAAGACTGTTGTCTATGATAGCCTGTATTTCCAATTCCTCGTTGAACCATGATGTCCATATACCACCCATCTTGTGATAGACAGTTGCGCCCACTTCATGGTAAATGACATACTGTTCCATGTCGTACCACTCATCATACAATATAACATGCGCTTGATTGGATACGATTTCCGCAAATAACAGCTCTTCCATTTCGCCGTCACTGAACTTCTCTTTCCTGACGGTGAAATCGGTGATATCTGCCAGCGCACCAAATGCCGCTGCCCAGGTTGCTTCGTCTACTTGGCTGAACTCCAGCTTTCCTTGGTAGTCACACACAGTGCATCTATTTGCATTGTTAAGCTCGTGCTGAGCAGGCGTCGATGTTTCATCGCAGCCTTCGTTTTGACACACACGCCAGTGTCCGTTTTCATTCTTTTTCCATTCACCTGTGAAGTCATGGTCAAGCATGCCTACGGTTGTTTGTGCATTAAGTACCCTGTCGCAAACCGAGCACTTTTTACCCTCGGTAAGCCCCGTTTGAGTACAGCTTGCACCCACAGCAGGGACAACCTGTTCAGTGTGTGCTGCCACGTCGCTCTTTTCACCACAAGTGCACTCATGCCAGTGGTTGGTTCCGTCGCTGCTCCATTCAGCAGCGAACTTGTGAGTGTGCCCGTTATTGCAAGCCGAAAGCATGCCCACACAGCTGAGCGCAAGCACCAAGCACAACACTACCGTCAATACTCTTTTCATGTTTGTCTCCTTTTTTATTTTTGTTTTCCACATTAAATGTATATTATATATACTATTTATGTTATCTATCTGCTAGTATACCCTCCCCCACCTATCTTGTCAATTGTTTTGCATAAAAGTAAAAAATGAGACGTAATTTTTTCATTTATTATGCAAAGTTATCCACACCCAGCTGGCAAGAATCGCAGGTGCTTTTTTCGTTCAACCTGGGTATATTTGTGGCTTGTTTATTTGCAACAAAAATAAGGTTAATTTGCCTAATTTAGTAATTGCAAAAAAATCAAAAATTAGGTATAATAAAAAACAGCAACTACAGGAGCAAAACTATGGATATCATTCAAAAAATTACCGAAGAACTTGAAGTGTCAAAGTGGCAGGTAGAAGCTGCCGTCAATTTGATTGACGAGGGCAACACCATTCCCTTTATTTCCCGTTACCGCAAGGAAGCTACGGGGCAGCTAAACGACGAACAGCTGAGAAAGCTATTCGAACGCTTGACGTATCTGCGCAACCTTGAGGAAAAGAAGGCGCAGGTGCTGAAGAGCATTGAAGAGCAAGGCATGCTCACAGACGAGCTGCGCGATCAAATAATTGCCGCCGAAACACAGGTTGCAGTTGACGACTTGTACCGTCCTTACCGCCCCAAGCGCAGAACGCGCGCAATCATTGCAAAGGAAAAGGGCTTGGAGCCGCTTGCCAACATAATTTTGCTGCAAACAACAGACAAGCCTATTATTGAAACAGCAGCGGAATACGTCAACCCCGAAAAGGGCGTGGAAACGGCGGAAGAGGCTGTACAGGGCGCATTGGACATCATTGCGGAAATCATTTCCGATGACGCCACCTACCGCACTGCTATTCGCGACCTCACATTCCGCTTGGGCAAGATAACCTCCGTTGCCAAGAAGCCGGAAATCAAGACGGTGTACGACAACTACTACAGCTACGAGGAAGACATTGCAAAGATACAGGGTCACCGCGTGCTTGCGGTAAACCGCGGCGAAGCGGAAAAGGTGCTTACGGTAAAGATTGTTGCTCCGACGGAAATTATCAACGATTACTTAGTACGTCACGTTGTAACACGCAGCAACGTACACACCGAGGAATTGCTGAAAACCGCAATCAACGACAGCTACACTCGCCTGATTGAGCCCAGCATTGCAACGGAAATACGCAACATGCTCACGGAAAAGGCAGAAGAGGGCGCAATTGCCGTATTTGGCAAAAACCTCGAACAGCTACTCATGCAACCGCCCATCGTCGGTCAGGTTGTGCTTGGCTGGGACCCCGCATTCCGTACAGGCTGCAAGCTTGCAGTAGTTGACGCAACGGGCAAGGTACTGGACACAACGGTAATTTACCCCACAGCGCCCACCACTCCCGAAAAGATTGCCAAGGCAAAGCTAACGCTTCAACAGCTTATAAAGAAATACAATATCACGCTAATATCTTTGGGTAACGGCACAGCTTCGCGCGAAAGTGAACAGATAATTGTTGAACTGCTGCACGAAACAGGACTGCCCGTACAGTACGTTATCGTCAACGAGGCGGGCGCATCCGTTTACTCGGCAAGCAAGCTAGCTACAGAGGAATTTCCCACATTTGACGTGGGTCAACGAAGCGCCGCAAGCATTGCCCGCAGGCTTCAGGACCCATTGAGCGAACTGGTAAAAATCGACCCCAAGTCCATAGGCGTAGGTCAATACCAACACGACATGAACCAAAAGAAGCTGGGCGAAACGCTAAACGGCGTGGTTGAAGATTGCGTAAACAAGGTCGGCGTAGATTTGAACACGGCAAGCGCCCCACTGCTTCAATATGTGTCTGGCGTAACCAGCTCCATAGCTAAAAATATCGTAGCCTACCGCGAAAAGCACGGACGCTTCCAAAACCGCGAACAGCTGTTAAATGTTGACAAGCTGGGTGCAAAGGCATATCAGCAATGTGCGGGCTTCTTGCGTATCAGCGGTGGCGACAACTTCCTAGACGGAACAAGCGTACACCCGGAAAGCTACGAAGCAACACTGAAGCTAATGCACATATTGAACATTGCCCCCGAAAACATCGGCAACCTAGCAGGACTTAGCAAAACCAGCATCAACTACGGCAAGCTATCCAAGGACTTGGACATCGGCGAACTGACACTACGCGACATCGTGTCCGAACTGGAAAAGCCCGCGCGCGACCCAAGAGACGAAATGCCCAAGCCAATACTGAGAAACGACGTCCTGGAAATGAAAGACCTGAAAGAAGGCATGATACTGAAGGGAACCGTACGCAACGTAATAGACTTCGGCGTGTTCGTAGACATTGGCGTACATCAGGACGGACTTGTGCACATTTCGCAGCTGTCCTCCACCAAGTTTGTAAAGCACCCGCTTGAGGTTGTAAAGGTGGGCGACGTTGTAGACGTCAAGGTGCTGTCGGTAGATTTGGACAAAAAGAGAATATCTTTGACAATGAAGCTGTAATATTTGATAACAAAAAACACCCCACTTGGGGTGTTTTTTTATTTTAATATCTTTTTACTTTTTCTTTATATGGCGGAATATTTCCTCTGTTGCAAGGCGTGCTTTCGCAACGGAAACGGAGCTGTCCTTTGGGAAACAATAGTAAAGCATTGCGTTGTTACCTATGCAAATCACGTCGCCAATCTCATACCACAGATAATCGGCATACAAGCTGTAGGATACACTTGCCGGCTGGAAGTAATCTAGCTCACCCTCCGCTGCCGTTAAGTGGAAGCCCGTTACATCGTGTGTGAGATGCCCCGAACCTATGTTGTACACAGCCTTGGTGCCCTTCATCACTATCACGTCTACGTCCGTATCCAGCCTGTATTGCCCTGCTTCAATTTCTTTGCGTACGCACTGCCTTTGCCAATTGTACCAGCTGGGGATGTGCGCTATTTCCGTCTCACCGTTTACCGCACGCATAAAGCCGTGTTCGGTAAGCTCGTAAGTTTTGTTGCAGCTGTGGCAGGTAACGTGAATACCCTTGCCTTCCATTTGCCCTTCCGTGTTACAATGCGGACACTTGTACAGTACGCGCTGCAGGTGATCGGCGCGAAAGTCCTCGTCAATTACGATATCGTTGTCCTGTTGATAGCGGAAATTGTCAAAGGAGAAACGCTTGTGCACTTCTTCATTTATCTGCTCAACAGACATTTCTACAATTTGCTCGGGTGTGAGCATGTACTCCATTATTGCAGAAACCTCAACCTTGCGCTGTTGCAAGCCGTTGTACAATGGGTCGTACAAAAAATCGCCAAACGTAGTTACCATGACAACGGGCACCTTGAACATTTTGATAAATTTGCCCAACCCGTAAGGCAACGTCGTTGCAGTGCCGTCAAACGAGTAGCTTGCTTCGGGAAACATCAATACGGAGGTGTGCAGCTTGTCAAAGCAGTGCTTCATGTGGCGCACCAGCGTTGTGTCGGTTACGAACTTTGTTGTGGGGATACATCCCAGTTGCGTCAGTAGCCACTTTTGACCGACAAATGCGTCGCTGGTACACACGATATTGAACCGTTGCGGAAATATCCTTTCGGCAATCTTGAGGTCCAAAAAGCTGGAGTGATTCATCAAATACAGGCAGGGCTGTTTTTTGTTGAAACGCTCCATGTTGACCTTTGTAAAGCGGAAATGCAGCCTTTTCAGCTCCCCTGCGCAGATAACATTTATCAGCGCGCGGAAAAACCTACTAGGCCGCTTGACCTTTACAGGCTTTTCGCCGGGTAATGCCAAAACCTCGCTGTACGTTAAGTTTTTAACCTTGATTTTCACTTGTTTCTTCTGTTTTCTCTTCTTCAGTGTGTTCTTCTGACGTCTGTTCTTCAAGTAGCTTTTTGCGGCTGAACGAAACACACAAATATTCCGTCACAACCACTGCCACAACAAACAGAACAGCAATAGCCAGTGGGATAACAAACAAAATGTCCGTGTCAATGCCTGCCCTGTAATACAACACAGGAACAATTGCCCATATGAGCAAGCTACACACATATCCCACGATATGAAGCACAAACATCGGGATAATCACGCCGAAATTTTGGACGTTATCCGTGTCGGACTTGTTGCCTATACCTGCAAATAACGCACTGGCAGGAAACGGAACCTTTACGCGCTTGAAAAAGCGTGGCTCAACGCGCAGCCTGCGTTGTCTCAACGGCACAAGCAATGCCGTACACAGGGAACAAACCAAAGTTAAAAATACTGTTAAAAATATCAAAAATACATCCATAATGTCACCTAGAAATATTTTACTACAAAGCGCTAAATTGTCAACGAAATAGGCTTATGTTGAAAACCATAGCCAACAATTTAGAACTTTACTCCTCCACTTGCTCAATGGGTAATACGTCTGCGTTGATTTCCGCAAGCTTGGCAGTACGGAATTTGGAATTTTCGCGATGCACGAAGTAGGTAGGGATAAACATCAACAGCGACACTACTGCCGCAAACAGGAACAGTTCAAACGGGTACACGTGATTGCCTGTTTCATATCCTACGCCGCCCGGGATAGCGAAGTAACCCGCAGCAGGTGCAGCCGCCGAAAAGATTCCCTCTTCGATTTCCACAAACTCGCCCACAATCGGTCCAAAGCCGTTGATGATAAGCGGGCAGAATATGCTTGCAATTATCATGGGTAGCGTTACGTAAATGATTATCCTCACGCCCTGGAAGCAGCCTGCTTTTTCCGCAGGGGTGTAGTCGCGAGCCGTTGCGTTGAACAGCCCCGCAGCAAGCAAGGAGGCACTTTCAACAAGCGTTCCGCCAACGATAAACATGATATATGTTGCAATCATATTGTTGTTGACAAACTTGATAAGGTAAACAAGTATGCCGCCCACCACGCCAAATGCAGCTACCGGGTAGAAGAACTTGTCTTTGCCGAACTTGTCCATGAGCTTGCCACCCACCACAGCCATTGCCGCCGACAGCAAAATTACCGCCGCAAGAGGCAATACAAAGCCATCGCCGAAGCCAAGGGTGTACTGAAGTATCATTATCATGTAGGGTTGCCACAGCTGCATTGCAAGGCCGGACAGCATCATACCGATAAGACAGATGTAAATCATCTTGTGCTTTTTGATGTTTTTGGGAGTAAAGCCGTACACAACCTCCTGCATGTATTTGCCCGAACGGTCGGGTTGAAGCTTGGGGCTGTCCTTTAGCAGGAACAAGCCCAACACACCCGCAATTGCCGTCATACCACCCAAAATGATGAAAAACAGCTTCCATTGCGGATTGTCTCCCTCGACCATCCAACCAAAGCCAACAAATATTATCATTAGCGCAGCAACAGGCATGATGGACAGTATTACATCCACAAAGCCGCGGTTGGTGATGTCGGTGACGTCGGTAACCCATGAGGAGAATGCCGCGTCGTTGGAAAGCGAACCGAACACCGTCATTACGCAGTCCATGATAACGAAAATAGTCACCACCCACACTACGTCGCTGGCGTCATAGTGCTCGTTTCCGAAAAATGCGAAGCTGGCAGTTACAAGCCCCCAAATGATGTATCCCCATGAGATAAACACCTTGCGCTTGCCAAGTCTGTCCGACAGCACTCCGCCGAAGATTGTTACCAATGCCGCAACCACTGCGCTGGCTGCAACCGTTGCGCTTGTAGCCCAGCCGTTGGTTGTGATTTGCTTTTGAATATAGGTGGAGAAATACATGTTTTCCACCATCCAGGCAAGCTGTCCCATAAGACCGAATATTACAATAGACAGCCATATCTTTGCGCCCAGCTTGTTGGATTTTTTTACTACTAAGTCAGCCATAAAAATAACTCCTCAATACGGATAAGTTTATTTTATCACATACAGCACCAAGTTGCAATACTTAAATAAAAGCCTCCCTTGTTCAAGGGGAGGCTTTCTTTGTTGTTTTAATAAGCAAATTATTTGCACAGCTCTTCCAATTCGGAGAGAGTGTCTTGGAAAGACTTGGTTACGATATCGAACGGCTCTTGTGTGGTGAGGTCGACACCGGCAACCTTAAGCTCGGATACGGGATCCATCGAACCGCCTAAAGACAGGAACTTCTTGTAGTTGTCCACTGCGGTAGCGCCATCTTTGAGTATCTTTTCGGCAATGCACACTGCGGATATGATACCCGTTGCGTACTTGTAAACGTAGAATGCGCGATAGAAATGAGGAATACGTGCCCATTCGTACTTGATTTCGTCGTTGTGAGTAACTGCGGGTCCGTAGTACATCTTGTTGAGCTCAAGGTACTTAGCGCACATCACGTCAGCTGTCAATGGTTGTCCGCTTTCCACAAGCGCGTGGGAAATTTGCTCAAACTCAGCAAACATAGCCTGACGGTACATGGTTGTGCGCAGCATATCCAAGTAATATTGCAACAGATATTTCTTTACGTTTACGTCCTTTTCCGTAGCAAGCAGATACTTTAACAGCAGCACTTCGTTACATGTGGAAGCAACCTCGGCAACGAAAATCTTGTAGCCCTCCTTGGAGTACGGTTGCGTCTTGCAGCTGTAGTAGGTGTGCATGGAGTGACCCATTTCGTGCGCGATTGTGAAGATGTCGTGGGTTGTCTTTTGATAGTTCAACAGCATATAGGGGTGCACGCCCGTTACGCCACTGGAGTAAGCACCGCTGCGTTTTGTGGGAGTTTCGTGTACGTCAATCCAACGGTTATCGAAGGCTTCCTTTACAACCTTGAGGTAGTCCTCTCCCAGTGGAGCCAAACCCTTTAAAACAAGCTTGCACGCGTCTTCGTATTCGCAGGAGATGTCCGCGTCTTCGAATATTGCAACGTACAGGTCGTACATGTTGAGCGTTTTGACACCCATCAGCTTTTTGCGCAAAGCAATGTATCTGTGCAGTGGCTCAAAGCTGTTGTGCATGCAGTTGATGAGGTTGTCGTAAACTGCCTTGTCTACCTGCTCGTAGAACAACGCTCTTTCCATTGCACTGTTGAAGTTGCGCGCTTTAGCGGAGAAGCAATCACTCCTTACACTACCCTCGTAAAGTCCTGCCAGGGTGTTGATTTTTTCGATGTAGGACTTGTAGTAGGTTTTGAAAGCCTTTCTGCGCACCTTTTGGTCCTTGTGTTGCAAGCACATGGAATAGGTGCCGTGTCCAAGCTGAACGCGTTTGCCGTCAACGGTGATTTTCGGGAACTTGATGTCGCCGTTGTCCAAACGGTTAAATACTTCGTGGAACTGTCCGCTGAAGCCGCCAACACCGGCAAGCAGCTTTTCCTCCCTTTCGGACAGAATGTGCGCCTTGCCCTTCAACAGGTTGGCAAGCATCACGTCGTAGTCGGAAAAATCGGGATTGTTGATGAGGGACTGGAGATGTTCATCGGGCAAAGCGGAAAGCTCGGGCGATACAAATGCCATAGCCTCGCTGTATTTGGTGAACAAGCCGTATATCCTTGCATAGCGCGCTTGACGTTCGGCATCCTGCACGTCAGTGTCGTAGTCCATGTGCGCGTAGCCGTACAGTCTTTCCAACTTCATTTCGATTTCGTCGGACTTTCTCAAAAATTCCAACAATGTAGCAGAGTCTGCAAGCTTGCCTTGATATGCCGTGAGCACCTTGTACTCTTCGGAAATCTCAGCAAATGCCTTTTCCCAATCCTCGGGGGTAGCAAATATGTCACCCAGGTTCCATTTATACTTTTCGGGGATTTCACTGCGTTTTGTGTAAGTCATACTGTTTCTCCTTTATTTGTTCAATAAGTTTTGCAAAAATTGTTTGTACTGCTCGCCGTATTCGGCACTGTTCAACGCGTACGCGGTAAAGCCCTTGATGTACCCAAGCTTGTCACCGAAGTCGTAGCGCGTACCCTTGAAATCATAAGCATATACTTTGTGGGTTTTAGTGAGGCTGCGTATTGCATCAGTGAGGTAAACTTCGCCGTTGCGCGTTGGTGCCTTGTCAATCTCGTCGAAAATTTCCGACGTAAACAGGTACCTACCCAGCGGCGCAAGCAAGGAGTAAATCTCCGCATCCGTTTGCGGTTTTTCTATTATGTCCTGCAGCCTGTACAGCCTGCTATCCACTTGCTCCACCTTGCATGATGCGTATGAAGATATCGACTGCCTGTCAACGGGTTGCACACCCACAACGGAACCGCCGGTTTTGCAGTACGCTTCAACAAGCTGACGGGTAACAGGCTCATCTCCCAGCATTACGTCGTCGCCGTTTAGCACCACGAACGGTTCACCTTGTGTAAACTCTTTGGCAAGCTGCACTGCCTTTCCCGTTCCGTTTGGCACAGGCTGATAAACAAACGTAATGTTTGCAAGATTGTTCAGTTCCTCCACTGCCCTGGCTTCCTTTGTCTTGCCCTTGTGAGCAAGCTCCTGTGCCAATGCTACGTCCTTGTCGAAGTAACGCTTGATGTCTTGCTTTTCGGGGGAAATAACAATGAGAATATCCGTTATGCCCGAAGCAACAACCTCTTCAACAATCAATTGCAGGCTAGGTCTGTCAATTACTGCCAGCATTTCCTTGGGGTGCGCCTTAGTGTAAGGCAAAAACCGCGTGCCCTTGCCCGCTGCCAGTATTACCGCTTTGTTAACTTTCATATACTTTCCTTTTTTTTATGCAAATTTTCCTATATACATTATATAAAACTTTTGTAAACCCGTCAACACGAAATATGACGAAACATTTGCGAATTTGAGCAAGCGAAATGACGCGGAGCAAGGACTTGAGCGGAGATAGCGAAAATTTGCGTAACTCTCGGGCGTGTACCGAGAGTTACACCTTGCGGGGGATGCTGGGGCATGCGACTCCCCAGCAAAAGTATAAAAAAGAAGGATGCGGGAGCATCCTTCCTTATTAGTCCGACCGCGTGGGTGCATAGCACACAAAGTGCAAGGTTGCGCAACACAGTTGCAGTCAACCAAGCCCACGCGCGTGTGGTCGGTTACATTACTGTATAGCCTTCAGTATTCTCAATAACCTTGAACAATTCCACCTCTTGTCCTGTCTTACTGTCAACGTACACGTAGTACTGACGATCACCCATCATGCATTGGAATTCGTAGCAAGCGTAGTATTCGTTGTTCTTTTCAATTAACGCCTTTGCAACATTGGTAACCTTCAATGCACCGTTAATTGTTTGCTGTGCGTCATCCTGCGAAACTTCACCGAAGCTAACATCCCAATCGCGGTGATTCATAAGGTATGCCTTAGCCTCCAAGCCTACCACTTCACCTGTTGTGTTGTCAATTGCTACCTTGATAAGGTCGGGGTACACAATTACATCGTCCACAACCGTTGTGCAGTTAACGTAGGTCAAAAAGTCTTGAGTTTTTGACACCCACACGCCCTTGACGTTGTAACCAAGCTTTTGGCAGAATTCCTCCGCAGTCTTGATGCATCCGTCTGCATCCACCTTGGTTTCGCCTTGTGCTTCGCTGTAGGTTTCGTACTGCACTACCTTGCCACCGGCAGTTAACATAACTCTGCCGTTTTCCAGTTCATACACATACATTACGCCCTTGCTGTTGATTTCGTCCACAAACTTGCCCTCACCAAACAATTCGGACACAATTTTTGCACCCATGTCGTGAGAAATCTTGTGGTCGCATTTCAACACCTTTTCCTGAACACTCTCAGAGAACGGTCCGTCGTAAATTAGCTTTTCGTAGCTGAAAGCGTTTTGTTCAACCTTGTTGAGGCTTTCGGAAAGTGCACCAACATTGTTCATGCCGTTGCCGTTGGTGATGAACAGTCCACTGTCACTTTCGGCGTATTCCTGTAAAAAGTCGTACAGACGTGTTGCTACGTTGTCCAAGTTGTCTAGCGCAATGCGCTCGTCAGCAGTAAGCTTTTCCCCTTTGCTAAGCTTGCCCAGCAGATACGTTGCGTAGTCCTGCGTTTGGTTAACGAAGGTCTGAACAGCCATGAGGTTGTTGCTGTCTTCAATGGGCAGGTGGGACAAGTTTTGGTTGACTGCGTTAGCGTGAATGATAACGTAGGTTAGCATTTGCGTTTGATGCGCCACATCGTTACTGATTGTCAGCTTGCCGAGGTTGGCATCAAGGTTTTTCATGCTGTCGCAAGCAAGATACAGCGAACGCTTGTATTCGTTTTCCTGCGAAAGCTTGTAGTAGTTTTCGTCGGTAATTTGCGACATGCGCATGTTACTTATTTTGCTAGATAGCACCACTCCGATGATAACCGCCGTTGCAATTGCAAGAGCCGCAAGCACACCGAAGAAAATCATCCAGAAATTTTTGATTACTTTGTTTTGTCTTACCATCATTCACCTCACGAACAGAAGATATGCTTGCCGATAGTTACAAGCTGCGGACGAGACCATATCCATTTGCTGGTTGCCGTTGCGGGATTGAAATAGTAAATTGCGCCACCGGTGGGATCCCAGCCGTTCAAGGCGTCCTGAGCGGCACGCGTGCACTCGTCGTTGGTACCCATGTTGATTTGTCCGTCGGAAACACAGGTGAATGCGCCTGCCTGGTAAATTACGCCGGAAATGCTGTTGGGGAAAGCGCTGCTCTTCACTCTGTTGAGAATGACAGCGGCTACCGCAACCTTACCTGTGTAGCTTTCACCGCGCGCTTCACCGTAGATACAGCAGGAAAGCAAATACAAGTCGCTGTTGCTTAGCGAACCTGCTGTTGTGGTTCCGCTTGAGCTTGCTGTTCCTGACAGCGTGATTCCCATTGCCTTTGCCGTGGCAGAACCTACAATGCCGTCGGCGGTTAGTCCGTTTTTACGTTGAAAGTACTGCACTGCCGATTTTGTTTTGGCACCGAAGATGCCGTCTACACTACCCGTGTAGTAACCCCAACGCTTCAGTTTGGTTTGAATTGTCTTGACTGTTGCGCCTGTTGAGCCCTGCTTGATAACTGCTGCGTCCGCCGTCGGTGCGGTAAACACAACCAGCAATGTTACAAGCGTGAGTAACGCCAACACCATTGCAACTATCTTGACCGTTTTTGTTTGCGTCAAAATATATCCTCCTTGATTTTTTTGTTTAGTATGAGAATTTGACGCGTAAATATTCAAAAAAAAGCCCGACTTGATGTCGGACTTGTAAATATGTACGTATGCGCAATTATTGCATAACTACACCTGCTACCACCTTTTGTCGTTAAAAGGCGGTTTTGTGTAATTGGGTTCGTGGTTTTCCGCCGTTTGCTCGTCTTCCGCAGTCGGTTCTTGCCATTCTTCATCCGTTGCCTGTCTAAGCGCAACGCCGTCAGCCTGATTTATCTTTACTATCTTTTGTATATCTTCATTCAAGGCAAGAATATCGTTTAGCAAGGGATATTTGTCAAACATTTGCTCCGTCAACTTGTCATTCTCACCCAGTTCGGATTTGTCCACCACCGTGTCGAACAGTTCGATGTAATCGTAGCTCATCTCACCGTCATTGCGAGCTATTGCTATCACGTATTGAACAATACATTTCTCATTGGACATATTGTACGGCAACACTTCTATACGTCCGCTTGCCACCCTGCTGAAAGGCACAACGTATCGGTAAATCTGATTGCTGGCAAATTGCTTGGTTTTGAAATCTATCATTACAACAACCTTGTTTTGCGCTGTTAAGTGATGTCCAATGTAAGATTTTTGTCCGCTAAAGCCTGAGCGATACATTTTGGTTTCAATGGTCTCACCCTTGTGTGTTTCCATGTAGTTACCCAGCAAAGCAAGGCAAAATACAGCCGCGGTAAATCCCAGTGGAACAAACACAAAAAATACCCAACTTAAATGCTCGCCCGAATTTGCCTTGTAGACAAAGGAGCCTATTGTAACTGCCACTATGCTTACGATACAGCACAGTAATACCCATATCAAATATTTCTTTTTCATAACCGTACGAATTTATTAGTTGTATTGAATGTTGGAGCGAATACCGTTAGCAGCGTTGATTTCCAGTATCTTGTTTAGGTCGTCCTGTAGCGCAAGCATGTCGGACAACTCAGGGTATTTATCTACCAATTGTGGAGATATCTGCTTGACGTCCTCGATGTCCGCGCTTTCCACCTTTACTTCAAATACAGGCAGGTACTGATACTCGTATTCAAAGCCCTCCTTTCTGAAAGATATTACAAGGCTTACAAAGCTTTGTTCGTCACTCAGTTCAACATCTTCACCCGTGCGATAGGTTTCCAAGCGAAAGCCTGCCACGTCCGCGAACTGTATTATTTCCCTGGTGGACAGGTAGTTGTTTGCAAGACGACTGCTTGCAAAGTCCACATACAACAGATAGTTGCCCCACTTGTACTGCCTGTCCGTTACGATACCTTCGCTGAGCAGTAGGGATTCGAATCGCTTGGATGAGCGTTGGGAAAGTATAATTACCAGGTAAACTATCAATGCGAAAATTACAAGTGCAGCAATAAAAGCCCACCAAGGCAAGTCAACACCTGTATAAGCCTTGAAAGTAACGGCAAATATTGTCAAAAACATCGCCGCGCACACTAAAATGATAATTAAAACAATCCATTTGTTTTTGGTCATAAATTTGTGCTCCGTAATTGTGTTTGCTTAATTATAACACACATCGATGTAAAATGCAAAGATATGCTTGTTTGTGAATTGTATTAAAAAAGGCCCTTGAAGTAAGGGCCCGTAAAATGACTGTGCTGTTAATGTGCTGACTTCCATTTGTTTATGATTTCCATCAGCTTGGATTTGTAAATTATCTGATTTGTTCCGTTGCTTTCACCACCGACAAAGCACAACGGCGGATACACTACACACCACCAGTTGTTGCCGGCACCGCTTCCCAGTTCGATAATAAGCGCATCGTACACGCCTGCAGCAAGCGTAACGTCGCCGTAGCTTCTGTCAGGGAACTGCTCCTCCGTGAGCTTGGCATGGCTCTTGTATGCAAAGCCGTTTTGTTGAAGCACATTGTCGCACACGGCTTCGATATCGCGCAAATGCGATTTAACAATGCTCATTGCCTTTTGTTTGCTAGTTGCGTTGGCTAGGTATGGGGTGAGATAATCTACAACTGCGCTCTTGACCTCGTACTTTACGTTTTGATCGGCAGTGTCGTTGCTGTCCGCGCGGATATGTATCCTCAAAAAATCTGCATTTGTTTTGCTGGGGACTGCAGCTATCACTGCCACCAATACTACAAGCGCTACCACTGCTACAACTATCTTTTTCATATCGCACCTCGCAAATACTGTTTACACTTTTGTTATTGACGGTTTTGCGACAGTACAAAAGAAAAAGCCACGCAAATTCGGCAGAATTTACGCAACTTTCAAGCTGTTTTGTCGAAAGGAGGTTCGGGTATTTCGCCCAAAACGGCTTCGCTTCGCACACGCATACTTTTAGTAACTTGAACGAAATATAATTGTATGCGTGTACTCGTTGCAGATTGTTTTGTAGCGTAACACCCTCACCTCTGCTGATGCGGTATGCGATATGCGATACAATATGAATTTAGTTATTATTATATCTCTATTATTCCATTTGGTACGGACTTGCAGACATCAGTTGTAAAACCGTGGGCGTTGAGTAGTTCCGCTACCTGCCACGCCTGTTCAGCCGTTTGACAGGCTACATAGTAGGCACTGCCACTTCCCGTCATGTTACAGCACATATTGTGAGCTTGAATAAAGTCCAAGTAGTCATTGGCGTAACTGCTAACGCTCAATGTCGCTTGCTGTAAATCATTGTTCAACAAGGTGATTGCCTCACCGTTTGCGCCCTGCTGTAGCAAGCTCAACACCCTCTCGGTGTTATTTACCTGCACCGCATTCAAGGTGTCGAAAGCGGAATAAATTACACCGCTGTTCATGCTGATGTCAAAGGTTGTCAATGCAAAATACAACGGTTGGGACTGCTTGCAGTAGGTTACGTCGTCCCCCTTGCCCGTTAGTCTACCCAGTCCGCCAAACAGCATAAAATTGATGTCGCTACCCAGTGCCGCGCATAGCTCGTGCACTTTAGGTGAGTGAATATCCACGTTAAAAAGCTTGCACATGCAGTACACAACCGCTGCCGCGTCAGCAGACGAACCGCCCAGCCCACCGCCGAACGGAATGCCTTTCTGTATACAGATGTCCACCCCCGGTATTGCTGTTGATTTACCTGCAAATGCCTGCCTAAACGCCACTGCTGCCTTGTAGGCGGTGTTACGCTCCTGTTCGATTGTGTCAACACCGCTTACCTTTACAAGCGAATCGGCGCGTTTGACGACCTCTACAACGTCACTAATATCCACAGACGTTGCCGCGCTGTCAATGGGGTGAAATTCCCCTTGCTTAGCACCGACACTCAACGTAAGATTAAGTTTTGCAAAAACCTTTACTTTCACATCAATATTGTATCACAAATATAAGAAAAAAACAACCAAAGCATTTATATCTATGTTTGACAATATGTTATAATTATGCTATAATAAATACACAAAGATACAGGAGGGAAATACAATGGCAAAGGTCAAAAGAAAGTACAAATTTAACTTCAGAGAATACATTTTCCCCGCCCTGTACGTTGTGGAATTTCTAGGTGCGGCACTGATTGGATTTTTCGGCAAGTCCTTTTTTGCATACGAAGCATTCAATACCCTGTGGGCAAATATCTTTTATATACTGTTTATCTCAGCGCTGTATATAACTGCATTTGTACAAGAGGTGCTCGCGTCACGCGCTACTTGCGACGTGTTGACCAACGGCGCAGTATTTGTTGGTGGCATGATTACATGTGTACTGATGTACATTTTCGCAAATATATTTACCTTTGTCGCACTTGCATTTTCTGCAATTATGACAGCGGTGATAGCCATTAGATATGCGCTGTTGCTGCGCAAAGATACAACGCTTGAACCCGATGTCAAGCGGATACTGGCTGTAGTCATGCTGCTACTGTTTGCAATGGTACAACAATTGGGTGTTGAATATGTCAACAACGAAATTTGGGCACGGTCGTTGATACCTGCAGCAATACTATTTGTAGTGGCTAGTGTGGTAGCTGTGTTGTTAGTAGGAAAAATCTGGACCGACATTTATTACACTACCGCTGGGCGCATTGGCAATGCCATTTGTGCAGTGCTGATACTGTTCTTCTTGGTGTATATGTATTGCGTTACTGCAATAGGCGTGGCAAATTGCTCATTCGACGGCGAACCCCAAAAAATCGAATGCACCGTATTGGAAAAGCATATTCAAACGGGAGGCACACACGGCGTTACTCAATTTAAAATCAAAATTGAAATTGATTCAAACGAGAAATGGCTCAACTTGCCCGTCACGGAATACCACAAACTATCGGAAGGCGACACGGTAACAATCGATTACTATTCGGGTGCATTTAACCTACCCTACTACACCTACGGCGAAAAGAGCTCCCCCTAGCACAGGGGAGCTCTTTCATTATCCATTCTTTTTTTTTCATTTATTTTATCTTCATTTATTTAACATTTCATTCGTCAGTTTGAGACGGCAGAAGCAAGGTAGGCGAGGCAAGCGAGCATTTACAAGGGGAGTGTACTGAGCGTACATGACCCGCAGGAAAGCGGAGCTTAACAAAGCATACCGACGCTTATAACGTCTCAAACCTTGTTGAAGACAACAATGCGCGCATCCTGCTCCAACGGGTTGGAAATTTCCGGATTGATTGCCAGCAAGTCCTCTTCCGACATGTGAAGCCCCTTGGCAAGCTGCCACAGCGTTTCGCCCTTGTGAGCAAGGCAAACTTCAATTGCCGGCAACTGTGTTTTGTCAAACGGTTGTTCCGTTGCTGATACAATCACTGCAAACGTCACGTCGCGTTCGCTCTCGATGGAGATACACAGCTCCATTTCCGCTTGCAAGCCGCCGTTGTCTCTTACTGCAAAATCCATAACGGTAACACTTGCAAAAGACTGACATTGCGGCATGAGGTAATCGACGTCCACTGTCTCGGAGAAGGGCAATTCCAACTGAGCGCTTTCCGTGCCTGCTTCTGTCGAATACAGCAGCGTTGCATACACCACGCCCTCCACAAGCGCCCTGCGTTCCATCGACTGACAGTTGGTAACCACTGCGCCAACATTAACAGCTGTGAGCACTGTTTTGCCTGCTTCCAAGGGCAAGTTCGCCGTTGTACGCTTGCGCTCTGTTGTGCTACCGCATGGCAAGGTTGTTGTGATGCTCTTGCGTTCAAACAAGAAATCACAGCTTGAACCGTAAGCATCATTTACCACGTCCACAACGCCTATTGTTGTAGCTTCAACACGCGCGTTTGCCGCAATCTCCACTGTGAACACGGTGTTGACTTCGTTTTCCGAAATATCCAGGCGAACCTTGGTGTTTTTGGGTGTAAGCGACAGCTTTATCTGGCTGTCGGCGTCAATTCCCGTTGCGTCCAGTTCTCTTTCAAAGTTAAAGGGAAGTGTATCCGTTACAATGCTGCCCTCCGACACATATGTAAGCCGCACTGTTGCTTCGCCCGCAATGCGCAGCACGCCGTTGATGACTGTGTAGTCGCCCACGCACAAATTGCTTTCCGCAATCAATACAGTTGTGATGTTGCGGGTGGCATTCAACTCCTCGTCGATAACAAGCGGCAAGTTGACAATGTTGCACGACTGCAAAATTTCCATGCTGTCGGTTTTACAAAATACGTCTTCGCCACTGGACATATAGGGTACAGCTTCGGAAACGTAAGCGTAGGCTGTTACTTCCAAAAGAATGGTCAGCGTTGCGGTGTTGGCGTTGGTGTCCACCTTGCTGTCTACCGTCACCACGTCGAAGGTAAGCTTGCTGTCGGTATCCAACAATTCGCTTGTCATGCTAGCAGTGAAGTCAGCACTGTAGCCGGAGCTTAGTACCGTTGTGCCGTCGGAGTACAGGAACTTGATGTTTGTTTTGCCGTAGAAGGATACTTCTCCGTGACTTGCTTCGTAGCTGTTGACAACGGAGTCCACTCCCACCGACAGCACCTGCGCAATATCCGTTTTAACAGAAATGCGCACGCTTTCCGCTGTCTGAATTTTGCCTATAAATTTACGGGAAAGACAGGACAAATTTTGAAATTGTACGTTTGACATAAAAACCCCCACTAGTTTTTTAATTGATTTCAATGTAATATACGGGCTTTCGTGTCGTGATAGACCAAACAAATTATTTTTAATTGATAACAGCTTTTGAAATTATATGTCAATAAAACAGGAAATATAGTATATGGGATAAAATTTTTGCAACACGCCCCTTACACTATCGGTGAGGCGTGCTCCTTCAATGATATTTCACCGCACACAAGGTCGATGTAGCTGCAGCTTATTCTGTCGAAAATATCGTCGGTAAGCTTTATTATAAATACGTTGGAATGCGCTTCGGAAATAACACCCTTGTAGTGTTTGATTTTGTTACGTCCGCGGTTTAGCTTGACGTCCACGTTGCGCCCTAACATATCAAATATAAACTGTTTTGCTCCGTCCACATCTATTGTTTTTTTCATTTTACACTCCGCGTTACGTTTACATTATTGACAACTGAAACGAGATTTATTCGGCAACAAAAAAGACTTGGTTTGTTACGCCAAGTCTTGTAGTGTTTAAATTAAAAGTCGTCGTCTTCGTCCTCTTCTTCATCATCGTCGTCGAAGTCGTCGTCGAAATCTACATCGTCGAAGTCGTCCGTGAGGTCGTCAGGATAGTCGTCCAGTTCGATATCCATGTTTTCTTCGTCCTCGAAATCGTCATCGAAGTCGGCATCTTCCTCCATTTCTTCAAGGGGAATAACGTCCTCTTCTTCGGTATCTTTGGTGTCCTCGTCGTCAAGATAGGTACGCCAGTCTTCGTTGTCCTCGTCCATTTCGCCGCTTTCTTGGCGCTTGTAGTTAGCAAGACAGTTTTCGCACATGTCCTCGTCCATGCCGATGTAGGACGTTTTGCAAACAGGACACAGCTTGAGTGGTTCGTCGTCGTCAATGATGTCGTCCAACAGTACAATACGGCTGTCCAAGCCAAGCTCGGCTTTGCAGATATCGCACATTTCCTCTTCCTGCAAAATATAGTTCAGTTCGCAACGCGGACATTTCTTGTATTTTCCCATGTTATCACCGTTAGATTGTAGTTTGAATGTGTTTAGTAAAATGATATGCTAAGGTATTGTATCCAACTAGCGCAACTAATTTACCATTATTCGGTAAAATTGTAAACTGTTTTAAGGTAAAAATAAAAATTTCCAATAAGAAAAATAAGGCGGGAACATTCCCGCCTTATTTTTGCTGTAATTATTTGTTTTGTTCAAGTAAAATTGTTTGCTGCTCTATTGCCAGATTAAGTTTGGTTGTGCACCCCACGTTAGTTAAGCGCTTGAAACGGTACACCGCTTCATTTGTGGGCAAGTAGATGTATTCGTTGTTGAAGGACAGCGTATAGAATACACCTGCCTTGTAGTGAATGTTTTGGTCGGCAAAGGTTGCAGTGATACCCTCCTTGTCGTGCACCACCACGGCGTCGCCCATGTCTACGTATTTTTTGCCGACAAGCTTTTCCGCGCGGAAGAAGCCTTCGAAACGGTAATTGTCATCGGCTACTTCTTGGCGAACACATTCCGTTTGCCATTGGTACCAATCTGTAACCTTGTCAAACTTTCCTCCGACAAGCTGTCCAAGCTTGTTTTGCGTGACGGTGTGTCCGCACTTGGAGCAGGTGAGTTCGTGTCCGTGACCCGTCATTGCAAATTCCTGTCCGCACTCGGGGCATTTGTAAAGAATGTTCTCCAGACCTTCCACCAAATCGGGGACGTCTATTTCGATGTTATTTTCCAGCTGGTAAGCGTAATCGTCGTACGCCAGGTTTTGTACAATTCGGTTGTGAATTTCCTGCGGCGTGATGGTATCTACTTCTTCAGGAGTAACCGCGACCTTTACGTCCAGCCGCACAGGCACCTTGCGCTTGGTCTTTGTCCAACGCGGCTTGTGCAAATACGTCCCGTTGAAGCACACCGTTACAAGTGGCACCTTTAGCATCTTGACAAGCTTGGCAATTGCCGGCTTGATGATGTTGGGCGTGCCCACCACGGACAGCTTCGCCTCGGGGTAAATGACTACGGGGCGTTTCTTGGACAACACGTACTTGATGTCGCGAATGAGGGAGGTATCAACGGTAAATTGCTTTTTCGGCAACACGCCCATGCTCTTGATAAGCGACGGCCACTGCACCAGCTGCGTAACGGATATAACGAAGTTTGCGCAGTTGGGGTACATGGATATGATAAGTCCCCCCACGTCCACAAAGCTGGCATGGTTTGCCACAACCACAAATGGCGGCTTGAGCCTTTTGAGCGTTCCGTCGGTTATCAGCTTGACGTGTTTTTTAAACGCGGTTTTGCCGTAGAGGTTGACTCCCGCTCCTATCAAAAATTTATTGGCGAGCTTAACTTTTTTTGCCATATTATCTCCCGTATAACTGATTGTTGACTACATTTGACGTCAGTACACTACCCTAGCTGCAAATAACGCAAAAAGGAAAAAGAAAATCTCCCACCAGCCACACAAGCCGTGAGAGATTGCCTGTTTAATTTTGCGATAATTTCTTCTCTACCCAACTGATGTCATCTTCACTGATGCGTTCGTGAGCTTCTGCCCATTTTCTTACGTAATCGTTTGTTTGCATGTATTCTAGGAGCTCTTGCAGTTTGGTTTCGTCGTTGCGCGCTTCTTGAATGAGTTCTGCCATTTCTTTTGCGCGAGCGTTTAGTGACGACATCTGCGTCAGCGTTACCAGTAGCATGCAAAGAAGCAATACCAGTATCAGTATCGCCGCTACGAATATTGCTGCTGTTGACTTCCTGTAAAATATGCGTTCCATCGTTATCCACCAATTTAGTAGTGAACAGATTATACAGCATTGCAGACAGTTTGTCAAGCGTACTTTTGCAAGTAACAAAAGTAATTACGCATCCGAAAATAAGCGCAACGAACAGAAACGCGCGACACTCCCCATTGTTGAGTTCAAGGTTAACCTTCCAAATGACGTACGTTGCTACTGCGCCTAGTATCGAGTCGAATATGATTGCCGCAATTTTCGGCTTGGTCAACCCCACGCCGAATATGTATATGGCGGAAAACCCCGCCCCAAGCACGAAAAAAACGGCAAAAACGCACAGCTGCTCTATCCCTTTACCAAGCATTAACGGAACAGTCCTTTCAGATTGACACCGCTTTGGCGTAGTGACAGGCTTGATAGCGCCGCAACCTCCAACACTACTACACCCTGTTCCTTGTCCAGCTTTGTTACGTTTATTCCGCTACCCTTTACTGTCAAGGTGTTGCCATCAAGCTTAAATATTGCTTGCCTGTCGCTGATTTCCATTACCTGCTGAACACCCTTTACGGTGAGCACACTGTTGTCGAAATTAAATGAATACTGCTTTTCGTTTGGCATAAAATTCCCCTTGCACTAACATATGCAAGGGGAGTTAATATTACAACTATTTTAAAGATAATTCATATCCGTCCGCGGTATCCTTGACTGCGTATCCGCGTTCGGCAAGCTCGTTGCGCAGGCGGTCACTTTCTGCCCAGTTCTTGGCTTTGCGGGCTGCAAAGCGCGCCTCGGCAAGCTCGCGGATGTCAGCAGGAACGTCCAGCGCAGGCTTGGTTTCTTCCTTAACCTTGTCGAAATCCAGCGCAAACACCTTGTCGAACTGCAATGCAAGCTTGTATATATCCTTGGACTTGGGCTGCTTCAGCATTGTCCAAAGCACGCCTATTGCAAGGGGGATATTCAAGTCGTCGTTGATAGCCTCCTCAAATTTTTGTTTAAAGTCGGCTAACACTTCACTGCTAGTTGTGGCGTTGCTGTTTTTGTGCGCTACCAGCTGAGCACACAGCTTTTCGTACGCTGTCTTTGCCGCAGCAAGCGCCTCCCAAGTGAAGTTTATCTTTTGACGGTACTGCACGTTCAAGCAGAAATATCTGAACACCACCGGCGCGAACCCTTTTGCAACAAGGTCGCTTACCATGTAGGTGTTGCCTAAAGACTTGCTCATTTTGCCGCCGTCCACAAGCAAAAACTCGTTGTGCATCCAGTAGTTGACAATTTGGTGTCCCAGCCAACATTCGCCCTGCGCAATTTCGTTTTCGTGGTGAATGGGTATGTGATCGATACCGCCCGTGTGGATATCAAACCTTTCGCCAAGATACTTTACGCCCATGGCGGTACACTCTATGTGCCAACCGGGGAAGCTACGTCCCCAAGGGCTATCCCACTGTTGCAGGTGATTGGGTTGAGCCTTTTTCCACAGTGCAAAGTCGATTGGGTGACGCTTGAAGCTGTTAACTTCGACGCGCGCGCCGTGGCGCTGTTCTTCAAGATTGATACCGGAAAGCTTGCCGTAGCTGGGGAACTTCTCCACCGAAAAATATATGCCGTCCTCCGTTTCGTAGGCGTAGCCCTTGTCCAGCAGGCTTTGCACTATCTCAATCATTTCGGGGATGTTGTCCGTAGCCTTGGGGCAAACCGTGGGACGCTTGATGTTCAACGCGTCAATGTCCTTCATAAATTGCTCGGTATAGAAAGCGGCAATTTCGAGGGGCGTTTTGCCCGTTTCGTGGGCGGACTTTTCCATCTTGTCCTCGCCGTCGTCGCCGTCGGATACAAGGTGCCCCACGTCGGTGATGTTCATGACGGACTTGACCTTCATTCCGTCGTATTCCAGCACGCGGCGTAGTTCGTCCATGAAAACATATGCGCGCAAGTTGCCGATTGTTGCGTACTTGTACACGGTGGGACCGCATGTATACATTGATATCTGTCCCGGCTTTATGGGGACAAGCTCTTCCTTTTTGCGAGTGAGAGTGTTATATACTCTAAGTTGCATGAATGTACCTCATGTAATATCAAATATGTACTATTGTAGCACAAATGCACCAACCAAACAAGTGTTAGACGGTTACTTTGTAAAACAATAGTCAAGTTATTATTGTATTATACACAACTATTGACAAAAATGTAATTGCAAATATTAAGGCGGTGTGCTACAATATGCTGTGGATAAACGCAACAAAGGAGTAACAAACATGATTGACGTTAATCTTATCAGACAGGATGCCGAAGCTGTACGTCAAAGATATTTGAAGCGCGGCAAGGATATTGATTTCAGCGAATTTTTAACGCTGGACGAACAGCGCAAAGCCCTCATTGCAAGCACTGAAGCAATGAAAGCGGAACGCAACAAGGTTTCGGGGGAAATTCCCAAGCTCAAAAAGGCAGGCAAGGACGTATCTGCCACCATTGCGGAAATGAAAGCGCTGGGCGACAAAATTGCCGAACAGGATGCTGAACTAGATACAGTAAACGAAAAAATACGCGACTTTTTGCTGAGATTACCCAACCTTCCCGACGAAGATTTGCTCGCAGGAGGCAAGGAAAACAACAAGCCCATCAAAACATTCGGTACAAAGCCGTCCTTTAGCTTTGAACCGAAAAACCACGTTGATTTGGCTAAGTCACTTGGTCTAATCGACTACGAGCGTGGGGCTAAACTGGCAGGCAACGGCAGCTGGATTTACACAGGCATGGGCGCACGCCTGGAATGGGCACTATTGAACTACTTCATTGATAGCCACATTGCAAAGGGTTACACATTCATGTTGCCTCCCTACATGCTGACGTATGAATGCGGGCTGACAGCAGGACAGTTCCCCAAGTTCGAAGACGACGTGTATCAACTGGCAAATGCCGAGGGCAAGAAGTTCATGCTCCCCACAGCGGAAACGGCGCTTGTCAATTTGTACCGCGACGAGATTTTGTCGGAAAGCGAACTTCCCAAGAAGTTCTTCGGTTACTCGGCATGCTTCCGCAGAGAAGCAGGCAGCTATCGCGCAGAGGAACGCGGCATGATTCGCGGACACCAATTCAACAAGGTGGAGCTGTTCCAGTACACCACGGCAGACAAGTCGGACGAAGCATTTGAAGAAATGGTAAATATGGCATGCGGGCTTGTTGAGGGCTTGGGACTGCACTATCAACTGAGCAAGCTTGCTGCAGGCGACTGCTCGGACAGCATGGCGCGCACCTACGACATCGAGATATACATTCCCTCAATGAACATCTACAAGGAAGTAAGCTCTGCATCCAACGCGCGCGACTACCAGGCACGCAGGGGCAACATGCGTTACCGCAAGGACGCCGACAAGAAGTTGGAATTTATGCACACGTTGAACGCCAGCGGACTGGCTACAAGCCGCGTATTCCCTGCACTACTTGAGCAAAACCAAAATGCCGACGGCTCTGTTACTATCCCCGAAGTACTGCGCAAGTACATGGGTGGCATTGAAAAGCTGGTGCCCATCAAAAACATTAAATAACAAAACAATAAATCTGCAAACATCCGTTTGCAGATTTTTTCCAAGGAGAGCAACATGACTGAAAAAGAGAAAATGCTTGCAGGAATGATTTACGATCCTTCCGATGCCGAACTTCAACATATGCGCACATCAGCACACAAGCTGTGCAACGCCTACAACAAGCTGGACGAAGACTCTAAACGACGTCAGGCAATTTTGGCTAAGCTTCTACCGCACGGCAACGGCGCATATCTGCAAGGTCCAATTTATTTCGACTACGGGCACTTCACCACCTTTGGGAACAATTGCTACGCCAATTTCAACCTGACGGTATTGGACTGCTGCCCCGTTACAGTTGGCGACAATGTGTTTATGGGCACGGGCGTGAGCCTGGTTACTCCTGTGCACCCACTACTTTATGCCGAGCGCAACATGTATGTAAATGAAAAGGGCGTACTAACGGACAAGGAATACGCCAAGCCCATAGTTATAGGCTCAAACTGCTGGATAGCTTCCAACGTCACTGTGTGTGGCGGAGTAACCATTGGCGACGGTTGCGTTATCGGTGCAGGCTCGGTTGTTACGCGCGACATTCCCGCGGGCAGCTTTGCCGCAGGCAACCCCTGCCGAGTTATCCGCAAGCTCACCGAAGCGGACAGCATTCACCTAAAGAAAACGCTTTGGGAGTAAATATATTTATAAAATGCAAAAAAATAAAGCCTAAGTCCATTTCGACTTAGGTTTTATTTGGCGGAGAAAGAGGGATTTGCAAGGAGCGTAGCGACGGAATAGGGATTGCTACGAAGTCAATCCCGTCACATTATTTCACTGCCCCCACTTTTGTAACGTAAAGGCGACAAGCATACAGAAGCAATAGAAAAAGGAAGCCGTCTGCTTCCTTTTTCTGTTGCGACCAATAGCGCTGTCGCCGTACTATGGCGGAGAAAGAGGGATTTGAACCCTCGCTACGCTAACCACGTACTACACCCTTAGCAGGGGCGCCCCTTCGGCCACTTGGGTATTTCTCCAAATTCCGGTTCAAGCAACTATTTTGTTTGCTTGATTATTTTAACACAAAGTTGCCTTGAAGTAAAGTTTTTTTGACATATTCGTTGCAATTTTGTTCAGCAAGCCACAACTACTACTATTTAATTGTTTTTACCAAATGTTCATAACAAAAAAGGAAGCAAATGTTGCTTCCTTTTTCTGTATTTACCACTTTTGTTTATCGCACAATATTACCGGTTGTCGATGGCTTCGATTTCCTTTATGTAAATTTCGTTGCCTTTGAGCAAATAGGTATTTTCACTGCCGCAGTGCGGGCAAATCTTGCCGTGCGCAACTGTCGGATAATCTTGCAGGCACGCTTCGCAGTGCGTAACTGCAGGGATAACCTCGATATTCAACTTGCTGTCGGCAAGCAAATCTTCCTTTTTTATCGCCCAGTTCCAGCAATCTTCGAAGTAGTACGGAATTACCGTTGACACTTCGCCTATTTCAATGGTCACCGAGTTGATTTTTGTTACGTTGTTTTCCTGTGCGATATCCTTTATCTGCTTGATGCAGTGAAATACAACACCCAGCTCGTGCATTAGTCCTTTTTCTCCTTAAAAGCCTTCTTTCTAGCCTTTACAAATTCCTTGTCTGCTTTGTCTTTCTTGGCGAAGGCAATTTTTACAGCGCGTTTAGCCATGTAGGGCAAGATGTGCTTGAACTTGTCTTCCGAAACGACCATTTTGCTTGCTTCGGGGTGATCGCGATGCAATGTGATGGCGTCGAACTTGCACTTGGTTGTACAAATACCGCAACCGATACATCTGTTTTCGTCCACTACTGTTGTACCGCAACCAAGGCAGCGTGCCGTTTCAATCTTTACTTGTTCTTCCGTCAAGGTCTTGTGAGCGTCGGCAAAGGACTTGTCGCCAATGCTTTCGTCCATGCCAGCTTCCTGACGTGAAGAATTGTCATAGCTTTCCACTCTTATGTCGCCTGTGTTGAACTGAACAAACTCTCTGCGGTTTCTGCCGATGGTCATGTGTCCGTGTTGTACGTAACGGTGCAACGACTCTGCAGCTTCGTGTCCTTGAGCGATTGCGTCAATTGCAAATTTCGGTCCGGTGTAGACGTCACCGCCCACGAAGATATCCTCTTCCGCTGTTTGGTAAGTAAGGCTATCTGCAACAGGACCGTTACCCCTGCCCAGTTCCACCTTGCTACCGCTGAGCAAATCTCCCCAAACAATAGCCTGGCCAATTGCAAAGATAACTCTGTCAGCGGGGACGGTAATTGTGTTGTCGGCATAGATTGGGTCGAACTTGCCGTTTTCGTCGTAAACGCTTAGGCATTTTTGGAACACTACGCTCACTGCCTTGCCGTTTTTGGTAAGCACTTCTTTGGGTCCCCAACCGCAGTTGATTTCCACTCCGTCAGCTCTTGCTTCGGCAATTTCCTCCTTGCTTGCAGGCATAGCCTCTTCCTGCTCTAGGCACAGCATGGTAACTTTCTTTGCTCCACTGCGTGCCGATACGCGTGCAGCGTCAATAGCTACGTTACCGCCACCTACCACTACTACTTCGCCGTCGAACTTGGTTTTGCCCGTGTTGGCAACCTTTAAGTAATCTACTGCTGTGGTTACACCGTCAGCATCTACGCCAACGATTGTGGGCAACCTGCCACCTTGGCAACCGATTGCTATGTAAAATGCTTTGTAGCCCTGCGCGCGCAGTTCGTCTATGGTAACGTCCTTTCCCACTTCTACGCCTAAACGAATGTCAACGCCCATTTCCTTCATGATGTCAATTTCCGCGTCGATAACATCCTTTTCCAGCTTGTAGGAGGGAATACCGTACGTCAGCATACCGCCGGCTTTTTCGTTCTTTTCAAATACTGTGGGGTAGTATCCCATTTGCGCAAGATAATATGCGCAGCTCAGTCCTGCCGGGCCGCCACCGATGATGGCAATCTTTTCCTGCCAACGTCCGCGGTTAGATGCAACCACGATATCGGGCACATACCTGTGTTCAGCGTGTAGATCCTGTTCGGCAATGAACTTCTTTACTGCGTCGATGGACACTGCCTTATCTATTGTGCCGCGCGTACAAGCGTCCTCGCAGCGACGGTTGCACACTCTGCCGCAAACAGCGGGGAACGGGTTTTCCTTTTTGATGATGGCAAGCGCCTCTCTGTAGTTGCCCTCTGCTGCCTTTTTGAGATAGCCCTGTACGGCAATGTGCGCAGGACATGCAGTTTTGCAGGGAGCAGTACCCGTGTCGTGACAGTTGATACGGTTTTTGTCGCGGTAATCTTCGTCCCACATGTGCTTGCCCCATGCCAGCTTGTCGGGCAACGGTTGCTTGGGATACTTTACTTCACTGCCGTCGACTTTGCACAGCTTTTGACCAAGCTTCAATGCGCCGGCCGGGCAGTACTCTACACAAGCACCGCATGCAACGCACTTTTGCCTGTCAACATGCGCGCGGTAAGCGGATGCGGACATATTGGGTGTGTTGAACAGCTGCGACGTGCGCAACGCGTTACAAATCTTGACGTTGCAGTTGCAGATAGCAAATATCTTGTTTTCGCCGTCGATGTTGGTAATCTGGTGAACAAAGCCGTTGTCCTCGGCGCGCTTCAAGATTTCCATTGCCTGTTCGTAGGTAACGTCGTAGCCTCTGCCCGTTTCGCGACAGTAATCTGCCATGTCGCCAACGCCAATGCACCACCCCTCGTAGTCGTCTGCACATCCCTCGTCCAGCTTCTTTCTTCCGTAACGGCAGGAGCATATGGACGCACCAATGTGGCCTTCGTATCTCTTGAGCCAGTAGGAAATGTGCTCAATGTCCATTGTGGTGTTTTCCATAGAAATTGCCTTTTCTACGGGGATAACGTGCATGCCGATACCGGAACCGCCTGCGGGCACCATGGGTGTGACGTGTTGAAGGGGCAAAAATGTCATGCGCTCAAAGAACATTGCCAGCTCTGGGTGTCTGTCCATGAGCTTGATGTTCATGTTGGTGTACTCTGCCGAACCGGGAACGAACAGCGGTATCCAGTAATGCCTGTCAACCTTGGTATAGGTTGTGCCGGGGATGGGTCCGTCCTTGGTGTATTTGTCGCCGTAGTCATATTCGAACAAGCCAAACATAGACAGCATTTCCGCAATTGAATCGAAGGTATCATCGTCGTAGCCTGATAACGTCTTCAGCTCGCTATAGGGATACTTTTGTCTGACCTTCATTTTCAGCATCAAATCAAGCGAAAGCTCACGCTGTGCGGCGGTCATTTCGTCTTCAAAAATGCAAGCCAAGCCCCAGTACTCGGGGTCAGAGGCTTTGATACCCTTTAGCTTGCCGGGAAGTCTGTCCGTAATTTTGCGGACAAGCTTCAACAGCTTGGGGTTAGGTTCCTTGTCAAACATGTGCTCGGGCACAAATTTTTTGCTCATTTCGGGCATGTTATTTACCTTCCTTCTGTTGTGTGATATTATTTTTCAGCCATGTGGCAAATTTATCTATTCCGTCACCCGTCTTTGCACAGATGGGTATTACAACCGCATTGGGATTGCGCATTTTTATGTACTCCTTGCACTTCATGAGGTCGAAGTCGAAGTACGGCGCGACGTCCATTTTGTTGATAAGCACCAAATCGCATATGGAAAACATCAAAGGATACTTCAACGGCTTGTCGTGTCCCTCGGGCACGGACAAGATCATACAGTTTTTGCTTGCACCAGTGTCGAACTCGGCAGGACACACAAGGTTACCCACGTTTTCCAGTATTACCAAATCGGTGTTGCTAAGGTCCAACCCGTTTAGCCCCTGACGCGTCATTTCCGCATCCAGGTGGCACATTCCGCCTGTGTGCAGCTGAATGGATTGCACACCCGTAGCGTCCTTGATTTTCACTGCGTCCACGTCCGAATCGATGTCCGCTTCCATCACTGCGATGTTAATTTCGTTCTTTAACGCATTGATGGTCTTGATAAGAGTAGTTGTCTTTCCGCTACCGGGCGAAGACATCAAATTCAGCAAAAATACGCCCTTTTTGCGCAGTTCGGCGCGGAGCGCATCTGCATCCTTGTCGTTATCTTCAAATATACTTTTTTTAATCTCGATTATTCTTACTTCGTCCATTTAATTTTATTACTCCATACACTGTAATTTTAACTAAATTGTCGTAAAAAGTCAATATCAACCAATTATTTTATTTTTATGATAAGCTAAATATTTTCTATACTTACTTTGGCGCAAAAAGAGGAAACAAAAAGGAGAAATGTTGTCCTACACTTCTCCTGATTATTACACATTTTCACTTGCTCAAATGAACAATTGATATGTTGTACACCACACCGTTGCAATATGGCTATTCGTCCTGTTTGCTTTCTTCGGCGGGTTTCTCCTTGGGCTCTTCCTTGGGTTTTGCGGGCGCGGGTGTTAAGCCCACCACGTCATTTACAGGCAAGGTGAATGCAATGCCCTGCCCCGCAGTCTGCAGACCTACGTCGTTATAAAGGTTGTGCAACACCTTTTCCTTGATTGTGGTGTCTACAAGAATCATTACCATGTCCTTGCTGGGCTCGATGGACAAGCCGAAAAAGCGCTCCGCTTGCGGATTGGCTGTACCGCTTGCGTGCAGCACTGTTCCGCCTGTTGCGCCTGCTTCGCGCGCGGAATCCATTACCGCTTCGGCATATCCCGAATTTACTATACAAAATACTACTTCGTGCTTATTCATAATTTTGACCATAACCTCCTTGGTCCGAAAACAGTTTGAAAGTGCAGTCGCGCGTTAGGTGGGCAACAGGTGGCGGATGACGAAGGGAGTGTACTAAAGCGTACATGACCAAGGCAGCCGTCGCACGTAGCCCGCATCACGTGATGAATGTGCTTTCAAACCTTGTTACTTAAAAATTGATATGTAGCTACGCCCACAATGCTGGTAAAGGGCACAGTAAACGCAACGCCCTTGCCACCGCGTATACTTTCGAACTTCTCTTCCAAGGTTGCAAGTGCCTTGGGCACGTTGTCCTCGCGAATGATGCTGAACAACGCTTGCTTTTCCAGCGCGCTTTCCAAATAGCCAAACGACTTGCGTGCCGTTCCGAATGCGGACACCTCCATTTGCAGATTTACCTCGTAACTTTGCAGTAAATCTAGATAGAATTCCGCCTTACTACGTGGCACCACCGTTACAAGCATAACCAGCTTGTGCGGGGCGACATTTTGCGCCTTCTTAGCCACTTTGCTTTTGGTTGTGGATGTTTTCGTATTGGATTTAGTTTTGTTTTTTTCCGTTGCCATTGTTTATCCTGTTAAAAGTTAATAATCTGATCGTCCTCAGCAGAAATAATACGACGTTGAGCAATTCTGTTGCGAACATTACGCGACACTATCGCGCGGAAGCCCAACAGCTGAATTGTGATGAGCGGCGTCATTGCCACCATTGCAACAATGCCGAAAGCGTCTGTTAAAACCGTGTCGTACGAGCCGTTTGCAACGGTAATACATGCGCCGATAGCAAAGGGCAAGATGAAGGTTGAAGTTAACGGACCGGACGCAACTCCACCGGAGTCGAAAGCTATTGCCGTGTACAGGCTGGGCACAAAGAAGCTGAGCCCAAGCGACAGAATGTAGCCTGGAATTACATAGTAAAGTATCGAGAAACCAAGCCAAATACGCAACATGGACAGCCCGATAGAAACACCTACACCAATGGACAGCGCTATCATCATCGACTTCCTTGTGATTGCACGGTTGGTAACTTCTTCAACCTGCTTGTTCAAGACGTGTACAGCAGGCTCGGCAAGAACTACCAGCATACCAAGTACAAACCCGATAAGCACAAGCGCCCAGGGGGTTTCGGCAATTTGAGAACCGAGCTTGAAGCCGATGGGCAAAAAGCCGACAGATACAGCTGTCAAAAAGATTACCAAGCCAACAAAAGTGTACGCAATACCCACAGCTATACGCTTGATACGCGCGCCCGGCAGCTTTAGACATGTTAACTGCAATATTGTAAACGCTACACAGATAAGTCCCAGCGCAAGTGCGACGTCCTTGACAGTCTCCCACATTTCCAGGAAGAATGCAAGCACCACGTTATCTGCAACGGCGTATGTGGAGGGGTCAATTTCGTAGCCAACACTACCGCTGGAAGATAGTCCCAGTATCATTACTGTAAGAATGGGGCCTATTGAGCAAAGTGCAAGCAAGCCGAAGCTGTTTTCCCCGCTGTCTCTACCGCCTAATACTCCTGCAACGCCTACGCCCATTGCAATGATAAAGGGCGCGGTGATAGGTCCTGTTGTTACACCACCCGAGTCAAAGGACAGCGCAAGGAAATCGCCGTTTTCCGTAACTATCAACAATGCCACAAGTGCAAATATGACCAAGTAAAAGAATATCAGCATTGCCGATAGCGACTTCTTGAACAGAATCTTGAGCGTACCCAGCAGTAGGAATGCGCCTACGCCCACACCCACTGACACAATGAGTACAATCGGGTTGACTTTTTCTTCAATTTGGCTTGCCAATACGGACAAGTCGGGTTCGGCAACGGTAATGAGCACGCCCATTACAAAGCTAACTACAAGCAACACCGAAAGCTTCTTGGACTTGGTAAGTCCGCTACCGATGTACTCACCCATAGGCGACATTGCAAGGTCTGCACCC
This sequence comes from Clostridiales bacterium, assembly GCA_022508345.1. Lineage (GTDB taxonomy): Bacteria > Bacillota > Clostridia > Christensenellales > CAG-314 > Fimimonas. Next base: position 393,585 of record JAFLVK010000002.1, read on the forward strand.
AGGTTAAACAAGCCAATGCCAAGAATTAGTAGCACTGCCGACACACAGAACACTGCAATTTCACCGCCCGTCAAATTCACAATGGGAGTACAGCACAAAATCAGCACTATCGCAACGACGGGTAGTACTGAAATGAGCGCTTCTTTAATTTTACTTAACAGTGTTCTTAGCAAAGCAATAATTCTCCGTATCTATATAATTAGTGTAACAAAAAATAACTGTTTTGGCAAGAAAATTTTATTGTGGTTTGTCAATAAATACAACAAAAACTCCACTTGCATAAAACAAGTGGAGTTTTTATTGTTGTTAAAAATAATATATCCAATATTCCGAAGGATTGAAGCGGTTCAATTAAGCGAGAATCTTGGAAACAACGCCTGATCCTACAGTGTGGCCGCCTTCACGGATAGCGAAACGAAGACCGTCTTCCATAGCGATAGGAGTGATCAAAGCTACCTTGATGTGAGTGTGGTCACCGGGCATAACCATTTCTACACCGGGGTCAAGTTCGATAGAACCTGTAACGTCCGTTGTGCGGAAATAGAATTGAGGACGGTATCCCTTGAAGAACGGGCTGTGACGGCCGCCTTCTTCCTTAGTAAGAACGTATACTTGACCTTCGAATTCCTTGTGGGGAGTAACGCTCTTGGGTTTAGCAACTACTTGTCCTCTTTCGATTTCTTTGCGGTCTACACCACGAAGAAGAAGACCTACGTTGTCGCCTGCGTATGCTACGTCAAGAAGCTTTCTGAACATTTCAACGCCGGTAACAACTGAGCTACGGATTTCGTCTTTCAAACCAACGATTTCTACGGGGTCAGAGGGTTTAACAGAACCACGTTCTACTCTACCTGTAGCAACTGTACCACGACCTGTGATGGTGAATACGTCTTCTACGGGCATCAAGAAGGGCTTGTCTGTGTCACGTTCGGGAGTGGGGATGTAGCTGTCTACAGCGTCCATGAGCTCAAGGATGGGCTTGTAAACGGGGTCAGCAAGGTTGGTGTTGCCGCCAACTGCTGCGTCCATAGCAACCTTTGCGCTTCCCTTGATAACGGGGATATCGTCGCCGGGGAATTCGTAACGGCTAAGAAGTTCTCTAACTTCCATTTCTACGAGTTCAAGAAGCTCGGGGTCGTCAACAAGGTCTGTCTTGTTCATGAATACTACGATGTAAGGAACGCCTACCTGACGAGCAAGAAGGATGTGTTCGCGAGTTTGAGGCATCGGGCCGTCAGAAGCAGCAACTACGAGGATTGCGCCGTCCATTTGTGCAGCACCGGTGATCATGTTTTTAACATAGTCAGCGTGGCCGGGGCAGTCAACGTGAGCGTAGTGACGCTTGTCTGTTTGATATTCTACGTGAGCGGTATTGATTGTAATACCACGAGCCTTTTCTTCGGGAGCCTTGTCGATTTCGTCATATTTCATGACTTCTGCTTTACCTTGCATAGCCATAACCATTGTGATTGCAGCTGTCAAAGTTGTCTTACCGTGGTCTACGTGTCCGATAGTACCAATGTTTACGTGCGGTTTGCTTCTGTCAAATTTAGCTTTTGCCATTGTTGTTTTTCCTCCATTTTGATGAGTTGTTAATTTTTATTTTTGGTGTTGCGCCGCATATTTTCGACGCTACTATAGAAGATTATACTATAAAATTTCGTCTAGGTCTATACTTTTTGATAAAGTTTTTAACCTAAAAATGATTTTACTGTGCACCCTTAGCAATTTTTTCTTTTATTGCCTTGGGAACCTCTGCAAAGTGGTCAAATTGCATTGTGTAGTTGCCTCTGCCCTGGGTACGGCTGCGCAAGTCTGTTGCGTAACCGAACATTTCTGCCAGGGGTATTAGCGCATTTACAACCTGAACACCGTTGCGTAGTTCGATACCGGAAATATTGCCACGACGGCTTGATACGTTACCCATTACGTCGCCCAGATACTCTTCGGGCATGGTGATTTCCACCTTCATCATGGGTTCAAGCAGTACGGGGTCGGCAATACTTGCCGCATTTTTGAAAGCAAGAGAGCCTGCAATCTTAAACGCCATTTCCGAGCTGTCTACTGCGTGGAAGCTACCGTCGTAAACGGTAACCTTGAAGTCCACCACCTCATATCCTGCAAGCGGACCTGTTTTCGCCGCTTCCTGGATACCGTTGTTGATAGGTTGAATGTACTCCTTGGGAATGCTTCCGCCAACTGTTGCGTCCACAAATTCGTAGCCTTTGCCCGGCTCTTGCGGTTCAAGACGAATTTTGCAGTGACCGTATTGACCTTTACCGCCCGATTGACGAACGTATTTGCCTTCCGCTTCAACACTACGCTTGACAGTTTCACGGTAGGATACCTGCGGTTGACCGACGTTTGCTTCTACCTTAAATTCACGCAGCAATCTGTCTACGATAATTTCCAGGTGCAGCTCGCCCATGCCTGCAATGATTGTCTGTCCGGTTTCCTGGTCGGTGTAGGTCTTGAACGTGGGGTCTTCTTCGGCAAGCTTGATGAGCGCTAACGTCATCTTTTCCTGACCTGCCTTGGTCTTGGGCTCGATTGCAACCTTGATAACGGGCTCGGGGAACACCATGCTGTCCAGCACTATCGGGTGCTTTTCAACGCACAGCGTGTCACCTGTTGTCGTGTCCTTCAAGCCAACCAATGCTACGATTTCGCCTGCGTAGGTTTCATCAATTTCCTCACGTTGAGCAGCGTGCATTTGCAGTACCTTTGTGATACGTTCGCGCTTGCCCTTGGTTGAGTTGTAAACGTAACTGCCGGCTTGCAGGGTACCTGAGTACACTCTGCAATATGCTAGCTTTCCTACGAACGGGTCAGCAACAATCTTGAAAGCCAAGCCACAGAAAGGTTCGTTGTCGTCCGTTTTGCGAACGATTTGCTTGCTCTCGTCGTCTACGTCAAAGCCTACGACGTGGTCGATGTCCACAGGGCTGGGAAGATAATCGCACACTGCATCAAGCAGCTTTTGAATACCTTTGTTTTTGTAAGCTGTACCGCAAAGCACGGGGTTAATCTGCATTGCGATAACTGCCTTGCGCAGTCCCTTTTTGATTTCATCGATAGACAAATCGCCCTCAGCAAAGAACTTTTCCATCAGTGCGTCGTCTGTGCCTGCAATGAACTCGACAAGCTCAGCGCGCGCTGCTTCCACTTCGTCCACCATGTCGGCGGGGATAGGCTCTTCGTCAATAACTGTTCCTGTGGGGTCGTTGTAGATGTACGCCTTTTTCGTGATGACGTCTACTATGCCGCGGAAGGTTTCTTCCTTACCGATGGGCAACTGTATGGGCAAAGCGTTTGCTTTTAGACGCTCACGCATCATCTTTACAACATTGTAGAAGTTTGCGCCGTTGATGTCCATCTTGTTGACGAACGCAATGCGCGGAACATTGTACTTAGATGCTTGGTGCCACACAGTTTCACTTTGCGGTTCTACGCCGCCCTTAGCGCAAAATACTGCTACCGCTCCGTCGAGAACGCGAAGTGAGCGCTCAACTTCGACGGTAAAGTCAACGTGTCCCGGCGTGTCGATAAGGTTGATACGGTAGTCTACGTTGTCGTAGTTGTTTACCCAGTGAACTGTTGTTGCAGCGCTGGCAATGGTTATGCCGCGCTCCTGCTCCTGAGCCATACTATCCATAACAGCCGTACCTTCGTGAACTTCGCCTAGCTTACGGGTCTTTCCGCTGAAAAACAGTATTCTTTCGCTTGTTGTAGTTTTGCCTGCGTCGATGTGCGCCATGATTCCGATGTTGCGCACGTTTTGCAGGGGATATACTCTTGCCATTTGTTACCTACTAATTGTTATTTTTATACTACCATCTGAAATGCGCGAAAGCCTTGTTTGCTTCAGCTGAACGGTGCATTTCTTCCTTACGCTTGAATGCGTTACCTGTTTCGTTGTAAGCGTCCATGAGTTCGCCGGCGAGTCTCAGATACATGTATCTTTCGCTGCGCTTGCGAGCAAACATAACCAACCAACGGATTGCCAATGTTTGACGACGTTCAGGACGAACTTCCATAGGAACTTGATAGTTAGCGCCGCCGACACGTCTTGCTTTACATTCGAGCATGGGCATTAAATTGTTGATTGCTTTTGTGAACACTTCCATGGGGTCCTGACCGGTTTTAGCAGCGATTTCGTCAAACGCTCCGTAAACGATTTCCTGGGCAGTACCCTTTTTGCCGTCCTGCATAACTTGGTTGATAACCTTGGTTACAACCTTGCTACCATACACAGGATCGGGTAGAACGTCCCTCTTGGGAACTCCACTTCTTCTGGGCATGTGTTTTTCCTCCTTGTAATGATGTTTTTTAATTTTGTTTTTACCAAATACAGCCAACTCGACGTAGCGAATTGCTACGGAGAAACTTCTGTCTAACACAGGACACTGCCTGCGACATACTGCTTACTCGGCGAAAGGTCAAAATTAAAAAACTCCGACATTTCACCAATTGAACTGTACAATATGGTTGTCCTAGGCTTATTTCTTAGGACGCTTTGCGCCGTATTTACTACGAGCTTGCTTGCGGTTTGCAACGCCTGCTGTATCAAGTGTACCGCGGATAATGTGGTAACGGATACCGGGCAAGTCACGAACTCTGCCGCCACGAATCAATACAACGCTGTGCTCTTGAAGGTTGTGACCTTCACCGGGGATGTAGCAAGTACCTTCCATACCGTTGGTACGGCGTACACGCGCAATCTTACGGAGAGCTGAGTTGGGCTTTTTGGGTGAAGTTGTAGTTACGTTCAAGCAAACGCCACGCTTTTGCGGACAGCTGTCGAGTAGCGGAGACTTGCTCTTTTCAGCTTCACTTTTTCTGCCTTGTCTGATCAACTGGTTGATTGTTGCCATTAGTTTACCTCCTTTCAATAGTGAATTGTCGGAACTCATTTTTCGGAGTTCATATATACACGTTTTGCGCGCAACTGTTCATTTGCGAATTTGCGCACATGTCAGGTCTTGCACAAAACAAAGTATATCAAGTGTATTTGCAACGGTTGAGATGTGTTTGCAACAATCAAAAACGATGATTTCCCAAATACAGATTTTCGACTGCTTGCCAACTAAATATACCGTTGTAGTTTGTATTTACGCTTTAAGTACGCCCACTGCGCCCGACGGCACTTGAATGCCGTACTTGGCGGAGATGTCGCCCATGGTGCCACTGAGCTTATACGGAACACCGTACTCCTTTGCCACTTCAATGAGCGATGTGATGTATTGTGTTTCGGCGTCGGTAGCGATTTGAATTTGCACGATGTTGTCTTTCTTCAACTCGCGCAGAATCTGCCTCCTGCCTATCACTACGTTGTGCATACTGTTAGCCATAAAATACCAACGTATATTCTACCAAAATAACGCAAAGCAGTCAAGCATTTTACCAACACTTGACTGCTATATAATATATAAATTATATAAATAACAATTGACTTAATCTATCTCAAAATATTCTTCATAAATGGCTTCCGCCCATTTTACGCCCTCTTTTTGACTGAGTAGCTCTACGGCGCGTATCACATCTTCTCTGTTCTTTACTGTAAGCGTAATCACCAAAGTACGCGTATAATTATTGAGATATTCTCGGTCATAGTAACCCGTGGGTTCATTGATGAGTAAATCTTGAGCTTTTTCTCTGCTACTGGTAAACATATCTTCCACGGTAAAGAGGAAATCAAGCTCGGGAAAATCCTCCGCGGTGAAATCGCGGTAAATTGTTTCCAGTGATACTTCATGCGTTAAACACACGTACAGTCCTGCACCGCTGATTCTCAACTGCTGCTGTATTGTTTCTTCAACGACGTTTAACGTGTCAACTTCACTCTTTTTGAACTCGATTATAGCACCCCACTGCACAACAGCTTGGTGTCCAACCAAATAGTCCCAGCGTAGCATTGTTACGTTCAACGCGTTTTCTTCGATGCTGACATCCTTAACGGTAAATTTGTACTCCCCGCTTGGAGCCTTCCACAGCAAAACAACAAGAGCTCCTTCCTCAAAATACTTCGAGCCGTACATATCCAGTGTCTTGTTCATACTTGTCCTTTCAGTACTGCTATTTACGTATTCTGTGATAGTTACAGGTACCTGCGAGGAGCTGCGAAACTCTTGTAGCTCGTCTAGCGAAGAAATAATTTTTTGACAATAGGTTGTATCATTTGGTAGGTTACCTAATCCGTGGAAAACATGGTCAACATACCCTTTTTCGTCGAAATTGGGCGCGGAGTATTCCTCCTTAGATGTTTCACCGATGGGGTCAGTTTCGGGCTCAGTGTTTTCAACCACATTGCAAGCAACCAACGAAAATGCAACAATTAAAATCAATAGTAAGCAAATCAATCTTTTTTTCATAAATACACCTTATCTATATATATGACAAATCATATCAACAGTTATAGTATACAAGATTTAAAGTATTTTTTCAACTATAAAATTACCACTACTTGTATATATACTCAAAAGGCAAATAATATCTTGTATTTTTTTACCTAGCTTTATTGTTTAATTATAAATAACCAGCAGGTATTTGTCAATCTTTTTCTAACCATAAGTTAGATATGATTATTACAAAACTAACCTATGGTTATAATACTAGCATGAATGATAAATTTAAAAAACGGTTAAAAGAGGAAATAAAACTGTCGGGAATGACCACCCAAGAACTAGCTGATAAAATCGGCGTGTCAAATCCTATGGTCACGCAGTACTACACTACCGACAAGTTGCCTAGCCTTGCCACCTTTGAAAAGCTATGCCGCGCGTTGGACGTATCCGCCGATTATCTTCTTGGACTTACCGACAAACCAGATTAAAGATAAAAGTATTTTTATTGAATAGCATTAGATAGTAAAACAGCCAAGTGAAGTTCACTTGGCTGTTTTTTATTGACTTCTGTAAATGCAATTTGTTTAGTATAGCTAATTCGCATGTTTGAGATGGTAGTTTATCCCAGCTCAAACTACTCGTCGGATTCGTCGTCGGGGACGATACGCGGCACAAGTTCCATTTCGCGGTACTGGTTGAGTCCTGTACCTGCTGAAATCATCTTACCGATAATTACGTTCTCCTTGAGGCCGTACAGCGGGTCGCACTTGTTCTTGATTGCAGCTTCCGTCAAAACGCGTGATGTTTCTTGGAAGGATGCTGCCGACAGGAAGCTATCCGTTGCCAAGCTTGCCTTGGTGATACCAAGCAGTACGCGCTTAGCAGTTGCGGGTACGCCGTCGTTTTCCAGTGCTTTGTCGTTTTCTTCTTCGAACTTGAAGATGTCCACAACTTCACCTGGCAACATATCCGTTGTGCCTGCGTCCTCAATACGAACCTTCCTGAGCATTTGACGAACGATAACTTCAACGTGTTTGTCGTTGATTTCAACACCGTTGCTGCGGTAGGTTGCTTGAACTTCCTTTACAAGGTACTCTTCCACTGCGCGAAGACCCTTGGTTGACAACAGGTCTTGCGGGAAGATTGAGCCCTCGGTCAAGGGTGTTCCGCTTTCTACTGTGTCGCCGTCGTGTACTCTGATACGGGACGTGTACGGAATTGCGTATTCGGTAACCTTGCCGCTAGTGTCAGTTACTTGAACAATCTTTCTGTCCGTGTTGGTAGGAATTGTAACCTTGCCGTTTACTTCGCAGATGATTGCGCATCCCTTGGGCTTGCGTGCTTCGAACAATTCCTCAACACGGGGCAAACCTTGAGTGATGTCGTCGGCTGTAGCAACACCGCCGGTGTGGAACGTACGCATGGTAAGCTGAGTTCCCGGTTCACCGATGGATTGCGCTGCAATTACGCCTACTGCTTCGCCAAGGTTTACGGGCTTGCCCGTAGCCATGTTACTACCGTAGCACTTGCAGCATACGCCGTGTTCGCTGCGGCAGGTAAGTACTGTTCTCATGTACAGCTTGTCGATGCCTGCCTTGACGATTTCGCGAGCGAGGTCGTCGTTAATCATTGTATCGCCCTTGCAAATCAGTTCGCCTGTTGTGGGGTCAACAACGTCGTCGATAACGTATTTACCAATGATACGGTCTTCGAACTTTTCGATAATTTCGTCTGTTCCCGAACCGCGGAAAGCTTCTATCCACATACCCTGCGGACGGCTACCTGCGGAGCAGTCCTCTTCGCGAACGATTACGTTTTGCGCAACGTCTACAAGACGACGGGTGAGGTAACCCGAGTCTGCCGTCTTAAGAGCGGTATCTGCAAGACCTTTACGTCCACCGTGTGAAGAAATGAAGTACTCTAGTACTGACAGACCTTCTCTAAAGCATGCCTTAACGGGCAATTCGATGGTACGACCGGAGGGGTCGCTCATCAAGCCGCGCATTCCGCACAACTGACGAATCTGGTTCATGCTACCACGGGCGCCGGAGTCAGCCATCATCCAAATGGGGTTGTCCTCTTCCATTACGTCCTTAACCAGCGACTCAACTTCGGTAGCTGCGTCCTTCCAAACGTCGATAACGGACTTGTAACGCTCGTTTTCCGTCAGGAAGCCTTCGTTGTAGCTATCTTCAATTGCGATAACCTGCTTTTCAGCGGCGGACAAAATTCCCTTTTTCTGTTCGGGAATGTTCATATCAAACACGCTGGTTGTGAGGCCGGATATTGTGGAATACTTGTAACCCAACGCCTTTACGTTGTCCAGCATTGTAGCTGTGGGGGTTGTTCCGCGCAGCTTGAAGCACTTTTCAACGATTTTACTAAGTTGCTTTTTGCCAACCAAGTAGCTCTTGGGGTTACCGATCATATCCTTTGTTAAGTGCTTTTGAATGCCAAGCGTACGGCGTTCAAGTGTCTTTTGAGCAAGCACTTCGGGGTCACGGATGGTTTCGGCGTCAAGTCTTTCTGCACTGCTATCTGCAAAGTCGTAGTAGATTGCCTGGCAGAAAATCAAACGGCCGACTGTTGTCCAAATCTTAGATCCATCTTCAAGCTGAATGTTTACAACGGTGTGCAAGGTGATGTCGTGAGCGACGTACGCTTCGTACGCCTCGTCGAAGCTAGAATAGAACTTGCCCTTTCTGAGCAGCTCCACTTCCTCTTCCGTCAAAGCGCGCTGATGTCTTGTTTCGTCGTACAGCTCAATGATTTTCTTGGTTTGCTCCACATCGCAACGGATGGTTGTGAGGTAGTAACAACCCAAAACCATGTCCTGCGTGGGAGAGATAACGGGCTTACCGTCGGAAAGCTTCAAGATGTTGTTTGCTGCAAGCATCAAGTATCTTGCTTCCGTTTGCGCCTCGATACTGAGAGGTACGTGCACTGCCATTTGGTCGCCGTCGAAGTCGGCGTTGAACGCGGTACATGCAAGCGGGTGAAGCTTGATTGCTCTACCCTCGATAAGTACGGGCTCGAACGCTTGAATGGACAGTCTGTGCAGCGTGGGCGCGCGGTTGAGCATTACGGGGTGGTCCTTGATAACACCTTCAAGGATATCCCACACCTTGTCGTCAGCGCGTTCTACGCGTTTTTTAGCAGATTTAACATTGTGGCACTGTCCCATTTCCACAAGCTTTTTCATTACAAAGGGCTTGAACAGCTCCAATGCCATTTCCTTGGGGATACCGCATTGGTGAAGCTTGAGTTCGGGTCCGACTACGATAACGGAACGGCCCGAGTAGTCAACACGCTTACCAAGCAGGTTTTGACGGAAACGGCCTTGCTTACCGCGAAGCAGTCCCGACAAAGATTTCAACTCACGGTTGCCTGCGCCAGTTTGCGGACGTTTGCTGCGGCTGTTGTCCAGCAAGCTGTCAACAGCGTCCTGGAGCATTCTCTTTTCGTTGTTGATAAGAATTTCCGGTGCATTGATTTCGATAAGTCTTTTCAGACGGTTGTTACGGTTGATAACTCTGCGATACAAGTCGTTAAGGTCGCTTGTTGCATATCTGCCACCGTCAAGGGGAACCATTGCACGCAGTTCCGGGGGAAGCACGGGCAGTACTGTCAGTATCATCCACTCGGGGCGGTTGCCGCTTTTGCGGAATGCTTCAACAATGTCCAAACGCTTGATTGCGCGAACTTTCTTTGCGCCTTGGTTGGTCTTGTTGAGTGTTTCGCGCAGTTCCTTAGCTTCTGCTTCCAAATCGATGTTTTGGAGGAGTTCTCTTACTGCTTCGGCACCTGTACCTGCACGGAAATTGAACATTGCATCTTCCTTAGCCTTTGCTTGCGCCTCGCGGTACTCGCTCATTGAAAGAATTTGCTTGTACTGCATGCCGCTTTGCATGGGGTCGATAACCACATAGCTTTGGAAGTTGATTAGCTGCTCCAAGTACTTGGGAGACATGTCGAGAATAAGTCCCATTCTCGACGGTGTTCCACGGAAGTACCAAATGTGCGAAACGGGCGCTGCAAGCTCGATGTGTCCCATGCGCTCGCGACGTACCTTGGATTTGGTAACCTTAACGCCGCACTTTTCGCAAACTACGCCCTTGTAGCGTATACGTTTGTATTTACCGCAGTGGCATTCCCAGTCCTTGACAGGTCCAAAAATTCTTTCGCAGAACAGACCGTCTTTTTCGGGCTTTTGGGTACGGTAGTTGATGGTTTCACTCTTTTTAACTTCGCCGTAGCTCCACTCGCGGATTTTTTCGGGAGATGCGATACCGATTTGGATAGAATCAAAGTCGTTCATGAGCCCTGTTCTAGCCAAAGTGTTGGAACGCAACGCTGATATAGATTGACCGGTTAATGTTTCGTTACTCATTTACGTTACCTCCCTTATTATTCCTTGTCATCGTCATCGCCGAACAAGTCGTCAATGTCGTCAATGTCGTCTTCTTCGTCGTCATCACTGTCGCCGTTTAATGCGTCCAGTAAACTGTCCAAACCGTCGTCGTCAAGATTTTCTTCATCTTCGAAGTCGGTTTCTTCCTTTTCGCCGTCGCTGAACAGATCGCCAAGAGTATCTTCTTCGTCGTCAAACAGACTGTCAAGGCTGAAGTCGTCGTCATCGTCCGTGAAGCCGTGTTGTTCGCCAACACCCTCAAGAGCAATTTCGTCCTCTTCGTTGAAGTCGTGCATTGCTGCCTTGCGGTCTTCGCGTTCTGCCTGCATGATTTCGTTGTAATCTGCTTCGTCGTCGGTGGAGTCGCGAACAATGATTTCTTCCTTGTCTGCGGACAGCACCTTAACATCCAATGCAAGTGACTGCAACTCTTTGATAAGTACCTTGAAGCTTTCGGGGATACCGGGGTCGGGGATGTTTTCGCCCTTGACAATTGCTTCGTATGTCTTTACACGTCCCACCACGTCGTCGGACTTGACTGTCAAGATTTCCTGCAACACGTTTGCTGCCCCGTAAGCTTCCAACGCCCACACTTCCATTTCACCGAAACGCTGTCCGCCGAATTGAGCTTTACCGCCCAAGGGCTGTTGCGTAACAAGGCTGTAAGGACCTGTGCTGCGTGCGTGAATCTTGTCGTCTACCAAGTGGACGAGCTTGAGGTAGTACATGTAACCGACGGTTACTCTGTTTTCAAACGGTTCGCCTGTACGTCCGTCGTAAAGCTGAACTTTACCGTCAACTTTGCCCGTTACAGGGTTAACCATGCCGTTTTCTTCAAACAAACGGCGAATTTCTTCCTCGCTTGCTCCGTCAAATACGGGGGTTGCGATGTTCCAGCCAAGCATTTTGGAGATAAGTCCCAAGTGAACTTCCAGCACCTGACCGATATTCATACGGGAGGGAACGCCAAGCGGGTTCAATACGATTTGAAGCGGAGTTCCGTCCTCCATGAAGGGCATATCTTCTTCGGGGAGTATGCGGGATACTACACCCTTGTTACCGTGACGGCCTGCCATCTTGTCGCCGACGGAGATTTTACGTTTTTGTGCGATATATACGCGAACAAGCTTGCTAACGCCGGGGTCGAGCTCGTCTTTGTTTTCGCGAGTGAACACCTTGACGTCTACAACAATACCGCCCTCGCCGTTGGGAACGCGCAGTGACGTGTCACGCACTTCTCTTGCCTTTTCGGAGAAGATTGCACGTAGCAGTCTCTCTTCGGGTGTCAGGTCTGTTTCTCCCTTGGGGGTGACCTTACCTACCAGGATATCACCGGGGTGAACCTCTGCGCCAATGCGGATGATACCGTCTTCGTCAAGGTCCTTTAGTGCGTCTTCGCCGACGTTGGGAATGTCGCGCGTGAACTCTTCAGGTCCAAGCTTTGTTTCGCGGCTTTCGATTTCGTGTTCTTCAATGTGGATAGACGTGAATGCGTCTTCCTTAACAAGGCGTTCAGAAAGAAGTACAGCGTCTTCGTAGTTGTAGCCTTCCCAGGTCATGAAGCCAATCATCATGTTGCGGCCGAGAGCAAGCTCACCGCCGTCGGTGCTGGGACCGTCTGCAAGAACTTGTCCCTTTTCAACGTGTTCGCCCACCTTGACGATAATCTTTTGGTTGATGCATGTACCTTGGTTAGAACGTACAAACTTCTTCAAGATGTACTCTTGAAGCGCACCGTTGTCGCCCTGAACAACAATCTTGTTGTCCGTTGCGCGCAGCACTGTACCGGCTTCCTCGGCAATTACCATTACACCGCTGTCGTAAGCAATGCGTGCTTCGATACCGGTTGCAACGATGGGAGCTTCGGGACTGATAAGGGGTACAGCCTGACGTTGCATGTTGGAGCCCATGAGCGCACGGTTGGTGTCGTCGTTTTCCAGGAACGGAATGAGGCTTGTTGCAACGGAAATAAGCTGTCTGGGTGATACGTCGATGTAGTCCACCTTTTCACGCGGGAATTCCAATATTTCTTCGCGTCTGCGGCAAGTGATACGTTCGCGGGCAAAGTAGCCGTCGTCGTTCAACGGTTCGTTTGCCTGACCGATGATGTACTTGTCCTCTTCGTCAGCGGAAAGGTACTCAACTGTATCCGTAACCTTGTTGTGAATCTTGTCTACTCTGCGGTACGGCGCTTCGATAAAGCCGTACTCATTGATACGTGCGTATCCTGCCAATGATGTGATAAGACCGATGTTCTGTCCTTCGGGGGTTTCTATCGGGCACATTCTGCCGTAGTGCGTGTAGTGAACGTCGCGGACTTCGAATGTAGCACGGTCTCTGTTCAAGCCGCCGGGGCCCAGTGCGGACAGCTTACGCTTGTGTGTCAACTCTGCAATGGGGTTGGATTGATCCATGAACTGCGACAACTGTGAAGAACCGAAGAACTCCTTGATTGCGCTACTTACAGGACGAACATTGATGAGCGTTTGCGGTGTAGCCTTGCCGGGCTCCTGAATAGCCATTCTTTCGCGGATAACTCTTTCAAGACGGGAAATACCGATACGGAATTGGTTTTGAAGAAGCTCGCCAATGGAGCGTACACGACGGTTGCCCAAATGGTCGATGTCGTCGGCAACGCCGATACCGTACTTCATTCCAAGGTTGTAGTTGACCGTTGCAATGATGTCGGCGCGGGTGATGTGCTTGGAAATCAGCTCGTCACGGCGCGACTTGATTACTGCTGCCGTGTCATCAAGGCTAAGCTCGCTAGACAGTATCTCACGGAGCACTTCGCTGTCCACTGCTTCGTACAGTCCAAGTGCCTTGTAGTCGATTTCGGCAAAGCGTGTGTCGTGCGCCATTGCGAAGTCGTGAGCGTCAACCGTGCGGTTACCGATAACCTTTACCAAGGGGCATTCTGTTGCAAATGCAATTACGCCTGCCGTGTTGGACTTGTACAGGTTGTAGCCGTTTTCAAATGCAATTTGAGCAGCTTCCGAAACAAGTATTTCGCCCTTCTTTTCTTCATAGGTTGTCTTGGGCAACTCGGTCAAAACACGGCCGCTGGCGTCGATTGTTTCGTCAAACATTTCCAACACGCCCTTTTCCGTCATGATAACGGAGCCGAGGTGCTTGCTCAATATCTGCTCGTAGTCGTGGGCAGTCTTGGCTTTCTTAGCGTTGAAAATTTCCGTATAAGTTTGCTCGTTGGTGTATATCTCGTTGATACCGCTGTGTTGAATGTCGTAAGCGTCGGATGCCGTAAGGCGTGTGCCTGCTGCAATTACGCGCTTTGCGGGCACGGTAACAGCTGCATCAAGGTATGCGCCAACAACTGAGTCGTAGAAAGATTTTTTGTCGTAAACGGCAACGTCAACCGTTTGTCCGTTTTCGTTCAAAATTTTGATGGAACGTACAACACCGCTCTTTGCGATTTGCTCAGCCTGTTCCTTTGTCAAGCAAGTGTACTTAGCAAAGGTCAACAAAGATACTTCTACGTCGCGGCCTAGTGTCAAGCCCTTGATACGGGTTGCAAGGGCAAGCTTTTTGTTGTACTTGTAACGGCCAACGCGAGCAAGGTCGTAACGGTGAGCGTCGAACAGCAAGTCGTTCAACGTCTTTTGTACCGATTCGTCCGTGGGTATTTCACCGGGTCTTAGGCGGCGGTAAATTTCCACCAACGATTCCTGGTCTGTTGCCGTGTCGTCCTTAACGTATGTAAGTGCGATTACGGGGTCGTACTCCAGCAGCTTTGCTATGTAGTTGCCGCTACCGCTCTTGTTCATACCGTCGTGCAGTATTCCGCGAAGCAATACGGTGATGGGCAGCTTTCTGTTGCGGTCGATGTGTACGTTCAGCACGTTGTTGTTGCTGTCGTGTTCAATCTCCAGCCAAGCACCGCGGCTGGGCATAGCCGTTGTGTTGTAGAAAGGCTTGCCGTTTTTGTCCAGCTGTACGTCGCAGTACACACCGGGCGAACGGACAAGCTGCGAAACGATTACGCGCTCTGCACCGTTGATGATGAAGCTACCGGTGTTGGTCATCAGCGGGAAATCGCCCATGAACACTTCCTGATCGACGAACTCGCCCGTGCCCTTGTTGATAAGGCGGACGTTCAGGCGCAAAGGTGCTGCGTACGTTGCGTCACGCAGGCGGCACTCTGCCTCCGAGTACTTGGGAGTAGCGTCGATACGGTGATCCAAAAATTCCAGACGGAAATGTCCCGCAAAGTCCTCGATAGGCGAGAAGTCTTCAAAAACTTCCTGAATGCCTTGGTCGATGAACATTTTGTAGCTGGATTTTTGCACCTCGATGAGATTAGGCAAAGGCAGTACTTCCTTTGTCTTGGAAAACGACTTTCTTTCGTGGTTTCCGTATTTTACAATCTTGATGTCTTGTGGCATTACAAAACTCCTCAAAAAATTATTTTAAAAAATTTGCCATAAATTGTTGCAAAGTCGCCCGCAGTGTGATATTTTGAACTTAACAAACCGCCTGTGTTTAGCGGAAATTTCCGTAAAAAGCGCAAAATTCCCCCTTAGGGCATATATATACGAAATATATACTACCACTTTTGCGGTCAATAGTCAAAATTATGCCGCGCATAGTATCAAAAAATAAATAACAAAATATTTTTTCATTATTGGACCTCGCCGGTCAAGCAAGTATAAAACTGATAACTAAAAAATTGGTCGCAGTGATTTTACTGCGACTATTTTATTAAATTAGCATAAATAAAACAAAAGCCTCCCCTGTGTAAGGGGAGGTGGCACCGTTGGGTGACGGAGGGGTTGTAAAAAATATCTTTTTAGTTACTTACCGTGAGCAAGTTGATAACTCTTATCAATATATTCAAGTATTTCCGCCAATGGGACACTGCCGTCCAGCATAATGGTTATCCAGTGTTTTTTGTTCATGTGATAGCCTGCGAAGTACCGTTTGCCGTCGACTTTCTTCGGCAATTCGTCCACGTCAAAGCGCAAGTCCACTATTTCTATCGGTTCGTCGCCATCTAGCCCCAATCTTTTGGGCAATATGGTCATTAGCAGCACGTACCACTTCTGTGTATCTTTACGACGTATTACTGCAGCGTCAGGCAGGTCATTCCACAGGTATTCCGCTTCGTCGCCGTACTTTTCCCTGGCGTAGCTCAGTATTTCGCGGGTGAAATCTTGCTTGAAAACGTCGGTATCAAAGCATTTCTGCTCTATTTCGCTAAGAACCCCGTCATATTCGGTGCGCACACGCCCGACAAACGCGCCCACCGCGCCGATAGCAAGGTGCAGTGTGTAAATATCTTCTACAGACGTATCGTACAGCTCCGTTTCAATCTCGCCGTTGCCGTCCACCGTAACACCAAGCCTAAACTGCCCATCCATAATATCCGTTCGGTATATGTACTTGCCGTCCACCGCTTGAAAACCGTATTTAATTAACTTATCTGTATTTGCTTTTTTATTTTTAAATTTCATATCTATTGACAAATTGATACTTAGCGAACCCCGTCCCACTCAGCCAAAAATTCCGCAACGTAGCCTTGCATATATTCATGTCTTTGCTTTGCTATCTCTTTGGCTGTTGCTGTGTTCATCATGTCTGCAAGTAGAAACAGCTTTTCGTAAAAATGGTTGAGCGTAGTAGAAACGTGATTGCGGTATTGACTTGCACTCATATTTAACAACGGTTTTATTTCAGGGTCATGTATAGCTTGATTGTGGTTGCCACCGAATGCAAAAGTCCTTGCAATGCCGATTGCACCTATTGCATCCAGTCTGTCCGCATCTTGCACGCACTTGCCCTCAATGGTTTGGGGCACGACGGAATCCGTACCTCTAAACGAAACTTCACCAATTATTTCGCATACCGTTTTTATCATTGCATCTGTTACGCCGTGCTTTTTTAAAAAGGCAACTGCATTGTCCTTATTTGCATGTGTTTGGGGCGACAGCTTGATGTCGTCCACATCATGCAGCAATGCCGCTAATTGCACCGTTAGCACTTCCGCATGCTCCTGTTCCGCGATTCTCGTTGCCAGCTTGTACACTCTCAAGGTGTGATAGTAATCATGACCGCTGAAGTCGTCCTTGAAAATGCTCCTGACAAAATCAATGGCATCGTTGATAATGGTTTGATCCATGATTAACTCCTGTAGCTTGCTATTTATAGTACACTTATTGTAACATAACAAGTACCGAAATGTAAACATGAAAAAGCGTCTCCTGTACAGGGGACGCTTTTTACAAAACACTTTCGTAAACAATATTTACCGACTGCTCAGGCAAATCGAATTTTGCCTTTTGGGCATTTTCTACAAATTCACGGCTAAAAACAATTTTTATACTGTCATCGTCCACATGGGTATATGTGTGTTTGAAATTTCTGTGAAAATACCCGACGTCGATTGGATATTTGTACATATAGTGGGCGACGGCATACTGTATTTTACCGTCCTTTACCACCAAACAGTGTGCGTGTCGCGCGCCTACCATTAGCCCTTGCACGCCATAAAACTTGTAAATTACCGTGTTACCCCTTGTAACCTTTTTCTTCAATTTGTGTTTGTACGCTATCAGGCTGTGGTCAGTATCGGAAAACACAGCATTAGGCGACACAACGAACTGCTTTATGCCTGAATATCTTTCAAATTTGTAAGGATACCACGAGGACATACTGTCTTTCTTGTCTCCGTCAAAGTCAATTAGTTTATCACAATTTACAATGCGCGTAATAAAAGGTTGACCGTTGTCCACACACACATTTATATAAAAAAGTCCATTTTTATCACGGTATAGATAATGATGAAAACCTTTGTCTCTTCCACTTAATCGTACACTCAATGCAAAGCCTATCCACACCGCAGCAGAAAGCACAAATGCCGCTATCAGGATGTAAAGATATACGAATATTAGCCAAGTGTCCCCATTCATATCACCGTAGACTTTTATGCGCACAACACACACTACAAAAGCCATTATCATCAAAGCGAAGAATATACTGAAAAATATGGGAATTGCCGCTTCCCTTACCCTCGACTCTTTAACTTCTGCAATTCTAAAGCTATGATAAATTTTGTCACACTCCTGTGTGTACTGTTGATTGTCGCTCACCTGCTCTTGCGTATATTTCCCAAACATAACCACCAAAACGCCAAACAAACAACACTTTATAATCTAAATTGATATTTATAGTTCTATTGTTTCAATCTTAAAGTCGCAATAATATTCTGCCGTCTTGCCTTTGAATTTCAGCACACAATAATCGGGGTCGGTTACGCCCTGTTTATAAAAAAGTTTATCACCGAAACGCCAAATCTCGTCTTTTGTCGCTTGGTCGGTGCAAACTTCCATTTCACCTACTATAGACACACCCTGATATTTGAATTTGCCACGCTTGTAGAAATACACACAAGCCTTATTGTTTGCCAAATATTGCTTGATTTTATTAGACGAAGTGTTAGTAGAAAAGTAGATTTCATTTCCGTTTATCTTGCGGGGTGCAAGCATAGCCCTAACAACGGGATAACCATGCTCATTGACAGAGGCAATAAACGCCGTTTTCTGCTCGGATATGAATTGAAAGATTTGTATTTTATCCATAGTGATTTTGTCTCCACTAAATTACTGTTTATCGTGAAAGTATTGTAACATAACAGATTGCAAAAAGCAAACCTAATATTACACAGAAAAACTCAACAAGGTTAATTGATGTCGTCGCTATCATTTTGATATTTTCGCATTTTCAACCAATTTACAAAACCGTAAATATCGTTAGCTAAAAAAACGGCAAAGCAAATTGTCACCGATAGATAGGCAATATCTGAAATGGTTGCCAGTACCCACAAAGCTATCAAGACAATATCGTTAGCAGCATACGCTATTGCAAAATACGGGCTTCGTCTAAACGTCAAATACACGGCAACAAAGCTAGTAGTTACGGAAAGGGTACTAGGCAACAGGTTAGCCGTATCAAAAAACTCCAATATGAAATAAAAAGCTACTGTAACAAGGACTGTTAACGCCGACATAAATACAATTTCTCTCCACGTCAGTTTGTTGACTTTAACTTCCGCCCTGTTGCCTTTATACGGATTTCTGAGCCATGCCACAAGCGCGACAATTGCCATAGGTGCTGTCATACCAAGATAGGTTACCATTTCGCCGTAGTAAGCAAAAGTGTATGACACAATACCGTACAGCGCACTGAACACAACTATAAGCACTTGCCCGACGGGATTGCCTTTTGCATTAAAAATGAGCGAAGTTGCTCCGATAAGCGATGCGGCAAACACAAGGTAATTGCTTCTGTCAAATACAGCAAACGAAATTGCAATAAGCAATACCGAAGTAGTCCACAGAGCAATTTCAAATTTTGTAAAATAGCCTTTTAATGATTTTAGTTTCACCGTCTTACCTCAAAAAAACAAGCACTCAATACGCATCTTCAAAGACCTAACGATACGTAATGAATGCTCAAGCATTACTCTACCCGGTGGCAGTTATTTGTTATTTATATATGCATTGTAACATAATAAGCGATACTAATCAAGCAATCTCCACTACAATGAAATCTGTCTTATTGCAAAGAGATTAACAATGACCAAGCTTTTCAGCAATTATCATTCTTGTAGGGAAAAATTCTCCCATATAAATGCCGGTTATCTTTGCTGTTAAAGGCTTGAAAATGCTATTTAAGCATTCTTTTGCTTCTATTACTTGTTCTTCTTCGCCACAAAAAATTGTTGTGTGTGCGTGCCAAGGATAACCGTCAGCAAAATTGCCATCAAATAAACTATGTAACTCTACAAGCTTGATGTTGTATTCCGGTTCAATAAATAACACTTTGTTTCCAAAGTGATTGACTTTGTTGAGCTTTATTTCAAATTCATATTTTTGCGAACAAATCTGTTTTATTTTTGATTTTAATTCCTGCTCACATTCAACCTTAAAACTACCAAGCGAAATATGAAAAGGAATATCCATAGTTTGTGTACCGGAATAACCTAAGCTTAGCACGCTGTCTTGAAATGCTTTCAGTTTACGCTGGGTTGTATCATCAAATACAGCGAATACCGTTAAGAATTTATCTTGTTTCATTTCAGGCTTTCTCCGCAAAACTACTGATTATCGTAGAATTATTGTAGCATAACAGTTGATAAAAAGCAAACCAATCAAAATTACAAAAAAAAGAACCCAACGTATTCACGTTGAGTTCAATGGATGCGGCAAAACCTTACTCTCCCGGGCCGTGCCCAGCCAAGTAACCTCATTTTGCCCAACTCATCGAGAACAGCAGGTTTGATTACTAAATATGCCACGACCGTAAAATATGTTCACATTGTTACTAACTTGAATAATTGATTAAATGATATAAATACACCTCGTTCGTGTCATATTTAGCCAGGGGCAAACGTACTTGGCTAGTCACATAACAAAAAAGAACCCAACGTATTCACGTTGAGTTCAATGGATGCGGCAAAACCTTACTCTCCCGGGCCGTGCCCAGCCAAGTACCCTAGGCGCATTAGGGCTTAACTTCTGTGTTCGGTATGAGAACAGGTGGATCCCCTAGTGCTAAATCACCGCAATGGTATTTACAAGCGTTTCCGCTGTGTAATCAAGTTTTTTCGAAAGGAACATTGATAACTGCACAAAACAAAGCTTAGTGTATGAGTTTTAGTATTTGATTTCGTATTCAAGGCTTGTTCGTATTATTTGAACAAGCGATCGGACTATTAGTATCGGTCAGCTAAATACATTACTGCACTTACACCTCCGACCTATCAACCTTGTGGTCTACAAGGGTCCTTATCTCCAAGCAAGCTTGGAGGAGATATCTTATCTTTGGGTGGGTTTCACACTTAGATGCTTTCAGCGTTTATCCCGTCCGTACTTCGCTACCCAGCCATGCCTCTGGCGAAACAACTGGTGCACAATTGGTACGTCCATCCCGGTCCTCTCGTACTAGGGACAGATCCCATCAAATATCTTACGCCCACGATGGATAGGGACCGAACTGTCTCACGACGTTCTGAACCCAGC
>JAFLVK010000020.1 GCA_022508345.1 Clostridiales bacterium
AAAACTATCGCTCGCGAGCTGGTTGTGCCTTGATCCAGCGCCAATATATACTTCATTTTTTACAATTGTCTCCCTATCATTACAATTCAATTGTGAAAGTGCAGTCGCGCGTTAGGTGGGCAACAGGTGGCTAGTCGACCGAAGGGAGCGTACTAGGGCGTACGTGACCGAGGCGACTTGACACACGTAGCCCGCATCACGCGATGAATGTGCTTTCACAACGCGTTGCTCGTAGCTACCAAATGTACGTCATCGCAGATGTTTTTGTACAAAACGTCGCCTATTTTTACAGGAGCGGTAGCTTTTACCGTTTTGATGAGTTTCAGCACTTCGAATATCTTGTCCTTGGGTACGGGATTGTTGGTTTTGACAGACACTCTACTTACAGTTGAACCTGTAACGGGTACGGAGCTTGTTACCATGCGCTTGGGCTCGGAAACCTCGCTTATTGCGTATTTTACACCTCTAAAACAGGTGTTTCCCTTTACTTTTATGTCGTTTAGGTTGCTGTCGTTAACCGTTAGTCTACATCCCAACGGACAGTTGATACAAATTAATTCTCTCATTACTTCGTACCTCCTACGTTTAGCGTTACCTCAACATTAGACCCTTTCTTTACCTTTTCCACAACGTCGCTATTT
>JAFLVK010000021.1 GCA_022508345.1 Clostridiales bacterium
CAAATCCTACCGCAACAATACACATCAACACGAGGCAAACTGTTTTTAGCAGATACGTCCAAATGCCCGTAACATAGACGCTAACAACCGCGCACGCCGCCCCCACTGCTCCACCCAAAAACATGCGGTAAATTTTAAAAGGAATTCGTAGCGTTAAAGCAGCCATCCATATTAACAGCGTATCTATTACCAGGTTGTCGGCGATGACGTACTCAATGTAGACGTTCATGGATAAATTGTATTTGTGGCAGATGGAGATATATTGCAAAGTTTTGTAGAAATTGCAACAAAAAAGGCTCCCCTGTGTAAGGGGAGCTCCGTTAGGGACTACTGAAATGTAGTTTACGCGTCAACCTCGACTTCTCTAAATATTTTGCCACTTACATACGGCGTGGGATCGACATCTACACCGTTGACAGCTATTTGCAAATGTACGTGCGCGCCGTCGATGTATTCTGCCGAGGCGGAAATACTTGCTTCGCCGATTACGTCACCTTGCGACAACTTTTGTCCGGCTTGTACCTGAACGTTTTGTAATGACGCGTAGGTAGCTATGACGTTGTCACCATGGTCAATTACAACGTAGTCACCGTGTTTGTAGGTTGAACCAACTTTTACTA
>JAFLVK010000022.1 GCA_022508345.1 Clostridiales bacterium
CGATTGCAACGGCGGTGTCTATGTGGTCGCCCGTTATCATTATTGGGCGTATTCCCGCCTCACGCGCGCGTTTGATTGCTTCCGCTACTTCATCGCGTACGGGGTCAATCATACCGCACAAACCTACAAATTCCAACCCCATTTCGATTTTTTCCGCGTTTACGTCGTCCGGTAGAGCGGTGTAAACTCTTGTTGCCGCGGCAAGTACGCGCAACGCCTTGTCTGCCATTCGTTTGTTTTCAGCAAGAATTTGTGTTCTTAGTTCTTCCGTTAGCGGCAATGTCTTGCCGTCAATGAGCACGTGCGTGCAGCGTTTGAGTACTTCGTCGGGCGCGCCCTTGGGGTACTGTACAACTCCGTTTGCAGTTTGATGTAACGTACTCATCATCTTGCGCAAGCTGTCGAAGGGCGCTTCGGCAATGCGCGGCGTTTCTTCCTGTAGCAGGTTCTTGTTCAATCCCTTACTTAATGCAAAGTTTACAAGCGCACATTCCGTCGGTTCGCCTACAGCCTCGCCGTCAGTAACGGAAGCGTCACTGCACAGCGCCATAGCTTTTGCAAGTAGTGTCACGTCGCTCCCGTAGGTGTCTACTACGGTCATCTTGTTTTGGGTGAGAG
>JAFLVK010000023.1 GCA_022508345.1 Clostridiales bacterium
GCTGCTCCGTGTATTCCATGGAGGCATACGAGCGTCACGGCTTTTTGGTGGGTAGCTGGCTCACGTTCAAGCGGCTGATTCGCTGCGCGCCTTGGGGTAAGGGCGGGTTTGATCCTGTTCCGACTAACCTCAGGGGTAAGATGAAGTGGCACGTGTAGCTCGTGCACTCCAATTGAAGCCTGACTCTACGAGATGTCTTCAATTGGAGCACCCTCGCTCCCGCCGTTTCGGTCAGCAATACTTTGTTGCGGTGTTCGTTTTTATTTGGATGTGATTAGCTGCAGATTGTTTTGCTACCCAACACCCTCGCTCCTGCCTTTTCGGTCTGCGAAACTTTGTCGCGGTGTTCAATGTTAATTGTGGGGTCGATTACGGTCTGCAAGACTTTGTTTCGGTGTGTAAAGTTGAATTGGTCGAAGCACCCTCGCTTCCGCCGTTTCAGTCCGCGGTGTTTGGTTTGTATGTAAATAGTCAATTTGAGTAGTCGATGGTATTTGCCAACAGGTATCCCCGGACTGGGAACCGCAAGGCATTACCCCTCTACTTGCCCCACCGGCGAGGTGCGCCTCCACGGCGTAAGTGGAAAAAATAGGAGAAACAATGAATAAAAAAG
>JAFLVK010000024.1 GCA_022508345.1 Clostridiales bacterium
TGCGGTCTCTCAGCGGCGCGGGAATTGTGCCGATGCTGTTGGCCGTGGCGATAAACATCACCTTGGAGAGATCGAAGTCGAGGTCTACGAAGTTATCGTGGAATGTGCTGTTCTGCTCCGGGTCGAGCACCTCTAAAAGGGCGGAACTGGGGTCGCCGTTAATGGTCTGCTGTGTCACTTTGTCTATCTCATCGAGCACGAATACGGGGTTGGCCGTGCCGCACTTGATAAGCCCCTTGATTATGCGCCCGGGCATAGCTCCGATGTAGGTGCGGCGATGTCCGCGGATTTCGGCTTCGTCGTGAACGCCGCCCAAGGAGACGCGCACATACTTTCTGCCCATCGCTTTGGCTATGCTGCGTCCCAACGAGGTCTTGCCGATGCCCGGAGGGCCGTAGAGGCAGATGATAGGCGACTTGAAGTCGCCGCGTTTCTTGATTACGGCCAAGTGTTCGAGTATGCGCTCCTTCACTTTGTCGATGCCGTAGTGATCACTGTTGAGAGTGCTTTCGGCTTTGAGTATGTCGATGTTGTCTTCGCTATATTTGCCCCACGGAATGGAGGTAACCGTCTGCAGATAGTTGAGCTG
>JAFLVK010000025.1 GCA_022508345.1 Clostridiales bacterium
TATCAAGAAGACGCGCTTAAGCGAATTTTCGCACATCAACAAGAACGGTAAAATTGCAATCAGACTCAACGACGGCGACGATCTGATGTCGGTAGTCCTCACTACGGGACACAACGAGATTATGATTGCTTCCCGTTCGGGTAAATGTATCCGTTTCGACGAGAGACATATCCGCACGATGGGCAGAGATACGGCGGGCGTAAAGGCAATGCGGCTTGATAAAAACGACTGCCTCGTAGATATGCTCGTCGTCGACGAGAGTAAGGACGTGCTCACTGTTACATCGAACGGCTACGGCAAGCGCAGCGATATCGAAGATTACAGAGTTCAGGGCAGAGCAGGAAAGGGTATCAAGGCAGGCGTGTTCAACGAAGTTACGGGATATCTCGTAAATATGAAGCAGGTCACCGATCAGGACGACGTAATGCTCATTTCCGATAACGGAACGATTATCAGAATGCACTGCGACGGTATCTCGCATATCGGCAGAAATACCAAGGGCGTAAGGCTTATGAGATTGAGAAGCGGAGTGGTTGCCACCGTAGCTCTCACCGCGAGGGATGAGGACGAGG
>JAFLVK010000026.1 GCA_022508345.1 Clostridiales bacterium
TATAAGATAATCGCTAGTTGTATCAAAAAAATCGGCTATTTTCCCCAACATTGTGAAATTAGTTTCTCGTTCGCCTCTTTCCCATTTCATGACAGTTGTGCGGTCAACTTTGAGTTCATCGGCTAACTTTTGTTGAGTAAGTCCTTTCTCTATTCTTAACTCTCGTAAACGTTTTGCAAACATAATATTATTATGAGACAAAATGTCCCTAATTACTTGACATGAGACAAAATGCCTCATATAATTTATTTGGAGAGACTAAAATATGTTATCTTGCGCGTTTTTTGGACATAGAAGTTACGATTACCGACCTTATAAGGACAAAATACGGGAAGTGGTGGAATATTTGATAAACAAGGGTGTAACTGAGTTTTACAACGGCTGGCGGGGGCGGTTTGACGTAATCTGTGCGCAGATTGTCAGCGAATTGAAGGAGAAATATCCGCAAATAAAAAATATAATGGTACTTTCCTACCGCCCTACAAAAGAATTTGAATTACCCAAGTATTTTGACGAGTCGATATATTTGTTAGAAGACAGTGTTCCCCCTAGATACGCGATTGCGCGTACTA
>JAFLVK010000027.1 GCA_022508345.1 Clostridiales bacterium
TAATTGCACAACCGTTGCGTATCTTAAAGCACATAATTTTTCTCCACTAAATTACAGTTTATCTTGCAATCAATTATAGCGAATTTATACAATCTTTTCAACTGTAAAAAGTAACTTGGCACTGTGGTGGGTGAGAATGTCTTAATACGACAGTGCTTGTTCCAAGCGTAACGCGGAGTAAGCGCAGTGCGACGGAACTCCACATTGTTTCGACAATCCACACAAGACATAACGCACGCGAACGAAGTGGTTAGGAGCATAAGAAAAGGAAGTGCCTTGTTGCACTTCCTTTCTTTTGCGACTCTTGACGAGTCCGCGCTGCTGGTGGGCATTAGACAACCTAAAACGAATTTTTATATATCGAAAATTACAGTACCAGATACTGCTGTGATTGCTAAATTCTTTTGTGTTTGATTTGTGTATCGATCACAATTAATTGCTTTAAGTAATGCTTCATCGTTAGTATAAAAACTATAGTTACCTGCAGCATTTAACTTAATTGTATAATCGCCCCTATAATAAATTGTTCCACCAAGTCCATCGGAATTTGAGTATTCGG
>JAFLVK010000028.1 GCA_022508345.1 Clostridiales bacterium
GTTTGCGCCACCTAAATCGCAAAACGGTGTTAAACAGGCATTTTTAGGAGTATTTTTCGCTAAAAACAGCTGTTTTGGGTAGAATTTCCGCAAAAAGCGCAAAATTCCCCCTTATAGACATATACATACAGATAAATACTATCACGAATAAACACAATAGTCAAAAAAAACGCAACCCTCCACATCAAAAAATAAATAACAAAATATTTTTTCATTTTTGACGCCTCTGTGGCTAAGGAGTAAAAGACGTGAGTATCAAATCAATTCTGTATAGCGTTTTCGCAGTGTTACTTGCCGGCGGGCTATTGCTTCTGGACGTGTTTTTGTTCGGAGTGCAAACGATTCTCGGCATTATCGGCATCGTGCTGATACTGGTTGTCCCGGGGGCGATGATTAGAAAGGCAAACAGCGAGGCAAGCGGCGTGTTAGACAAAATTATCGCCAAATTTATTGCCCCTATCCTCATTCTGGTCGTGGGATTCTTCGTCATTTTGGGCATATTTTTATGGTTCTAACTAAACGACGAATTCAAATTTAACAAAAAAGAAACAAAAAAAGA
>JAFLVK010000029.1:0-283 GCA_022508345.1 Clostridiales bacterium
GTACACCTTTTTGGGCACTTCGAGTCCGAGCGCCATAAGGATTGCCGGCCAGATTATAGTGTGGAATCTGACGATTTCCTTGCCTACCATGTGAAGGTCGGCAGGCCAGTAATCCATTTTTTCCTCGCCGTTGTTGTAGCCAAGTGCGTTGATATAGTTGGTGAGCGCATCTATCCAAACGTAAATGGAGTGCTTGGGATCGAAGGGCACGGGTATACCCCACTTGACCGAAGTGCGCGAAACCGCAAGGTCGTTAAGGTCATTAAGGAAATTGTTGACCATC
>JAFLVK010000029.1:293-547 GCA_022508345.1 Clostridiales bacterium
TGACGCGCGACTTAGGCTCGAGGAAGTCGGTCTCGGTGAGGAGCTTCTTGAGCCTGTCCTTGTAATTGCTGAGACGGAAGAAGTAGCTTTCCTCTTCGGCGTCGATGACCTCTCTGCCGCAGTCGGGGCACTTGCCGTCCACGAGCTGGGTGGGCGTCCAGAACGCTTCGCACGGAGTGCAATACTTGCCCTTGTACGTCGCCTTGTATATGTCACCCTGCTCATAGAGCTTAGTGAATATGTCCTGCACGCTC
>JAFLVK010000003.1 GCA_022508345.1 Clostridiales bacterium
GTCGGGCTTCGCCCTCGCCACGCTCGGCTGAACGGACCCGTCCGATTCCAAGAAGTTGATACCCTAAAAAAGAATCGACAGCCACACCATACCCGTTTCAGTAATGGAGCGGGTGATGGGAATCGGACCCACGCGACCAGCTTGGAAGGCTGGGATTCTACCATTGAACTACACCCGCACTTCAACAGCCTCTTTATTATAGCGTACAAGGCGTAAACTGTCAACGGTTTGACATCAATTTTTACAACAAAATTGAACAATATTTACAGTCTGTTTTCCTTGAATAGCTTGATAAGCAGATTTTGCGTGGCAGAAAATTTGATAATGTGTACTATTTCGAAACCGTCGTCGTCCTTTTCGCCTGTACCGACGTTTTCACCCGGTTTATTGTAGCTTCCTGTGCCATCTTCCTGCTTGTTAAGCTTCAAATACAGGTCATTGAACCATTCGCCCACTCTGTCAAGTGTGTCGAACTGCCCGTAAAACTTACTGTAGTTTATTCTTTCTTTTGTGATACCGTCATCAATCATTGAAGACAGCCGCGAATACTCCGAACTGGAATTTGGGTATAGCCCAACAATACCTATTGCCGAATACAAACACTGCGTCAACGCACCGTATCGCAAATAGGGATTTTCACTTGTAATGCATATATACGACGCCAATAGGTTAGCCTCATATTCGCGCATAACGCCCTTACCGTGTGCCATCTCATGCGCCAACGTGTGTGGAAAATAAAAATTGTTTACTTCGTATCCATTTACGTTGGCTTCGCCGAATGGAGCGAAAAATACGCCCGTTATGTGCATTTCGCTCATTATTGTCTTGTTGATTATTTTCTTTCCGCGCGGCGTATAGGGCGAAAAATAACTGCTTTCAAGGCGTTTGTACTCAGCCGAAAGCAAGTCGGATATTTCCCTGAACGTGTACGGATACACAATGTTGCCGTCAGCGTCGTGGTTGGTTGCACGGTAGGCTTCGTTAGTTTGATTAACAATTGCTTCGGCAAGAGCAACGGCTTGCTCAAAGGTGAGATCATCGCCACTGTACTCACTGTACACTTCGTCGGGCAAGCTATCTCTACCGTAAGCAAAGGACGCGGATGCTGTGTAGATATTTAAAAAAGCAAATACCGAAATGGCAACAATAAGCACTGCGGAAAGCATCGACTGCCACTTGTGTTTTGCAAGAAATACAATTTCCAACACAATAAACACAACTATGCCCACAATTACCACAATCAAAAATAACTCGTAAAGGCTAAGTGGAATCCAACCAAGTGCATTGCCGAAAGCAAAAATCCAAGCACGCGAAAAGGTCCTTGCAAAAAATTCACACACTTTTTGTGAATTTTTCAGCAAGATGAGCACAACGAAAAGTACAACCAGTGCGCCCAGTTCTATCAAGCGCCTGATATTGGTTCTCCTTGCACTTTTATTTTTGGTTGTGTTATTTGGGTTACTCAACGCGTATCTCCGTTTTTTTTATATTACTTCTTTAAACCTTTTTGTATATATTCCATCAACTGAAAAGCTTAAATTTCCTGTCGAGGTAGTCCTGATTACGTTCGATATACGTAATAACATCCTTAGCGTTAGCTGAGCGTTCAATGCGGTTTTCGCTGCACATTATGCGCTTGGATATTGCATTTGTTCCGCAAGCAAGAATATCGGATATTTCTTCCATGATACCGATATTGTACAGACACGGCGTGTTCGGCTTGCAGTACCCCACGTTTTCAAGATTTTCCGCCATGTACTTTTGTCGGTACATATAGTACGGCACGTAACCTGCGTTGTAAAGCATATCGTGCGAATATTCCACCATTTGGGAAACGTCGTACGCACCTGCGTAATTCTGTTCTTTAAGCACACTGCCATGTTTTAACGCCAGTGTATGCACTGTGATATTGTGGGGGGCTAGCGCAATTGCTTGGTCTACACTATGACAAAACATTTCGTATGTTTCGGTGGGCAAGCCCGCAATCAAATCCATATTGATTGTAAAGCCGTAGCTCTTAGCCAATTCATATTTATCGTAAATGTCCTGCACAGTATGCCTGCGCCCTATTTCGTCCAATACAGACTGGTTAAATGTTTGTGGATTTATGGAAATACGGTGCACGCCGTGTTTACGCAATACGTCCAGCTTGTCCTTGTCAATTGTGTCGGGACGGCCAGCCTCTACAGTAAATTCAACGGGAGCAATGTCTATACATGACATCACTTCATCCAACTGTTTAGCAGTTAGTGACGTAGGCGTTCCTCCGCCAAAGTACACGTTGTTAATACGTATTCCATTGGCTTTAGCAAAACTCAACGTCTGGGTTATATCTTGGCACAAAGCCGCAACGTAAGGTTCAACGTATTTTTTTAGACGTTCCAGTTCTCCGCTTGTAAAGGAACAGTAACTGCAACGGGTTACACAAAACGGTATCCCGACGTACAAATCTGCGCAACCGTCTAAGTGTTGCCGCAAGCTTCCCTGTGTACGAAGTATGTCTTCTACAAGTTTTGTTTTGCTTTGTGACACGCCCAACAGTTTTGTAAAAGCTTGCTTCCAATCCAAGCCCTCACGCGAAAGCTGGTCGGCTAATTTCGTAGGACGTATTCCCGTAAGACTGCCCCACGGCATGCTTTTTCCCGTAACGCTTACAAGTAGATTATATGTAGCAATTTTCGCAAAACGCTTACGCAAGCGAATTGCCTGCAGTTCATCAACACCGACGACATCAACGCTTTGCATTTCCGTTGCACCGTTAAATGATGCTTCGTACTTAAACACCGTCTGTGTAGCATTTTCCCCCACGCAGATATTTGCAACACTAATGTCGTCACAAAGCTCGACGTCATCAAAAAACAGCTTGACAACGTCGTGTATTTCTGTCGGATATGGAAAATTTGTGTACAGCTTTTTCATTTACTTCCTTTAAGTGTTAACCGTGCGTACGGTATACGTTAATAACCGCGGGAATTGTCAACAGCCTGTTCATAAGCTGGTTTGTTTGTTCGTGGTTGGATATTTCCACAGTGATTGTTGCAACGGCATTACCTTTGCGGTCTCTACGCGCGTTGATTGCCACAAATGACAACCCTTCGTTAGCAATAACCTTGGTTATATCGGCAAATACGCCGCCCTTGTCCTCAGCAATAATTTCAATAGTTACAGGGAATGTTGTTTTTTCTCCCGTGTTTACCCATTCCGCTTTTACAATGCGTTCAGGCTCCATATTTTTCAGTGTTGGGCAATCGGCTCTGTGCACGATTACGCCTCTACCGCGGGATATAAAGCCTACAATTTCGTCGCCTGGGACAGGTGAGCAACAACGCGAAAAACGCACCAAAAGGTCGTCTACGCCCTTGATTATTACCGAATTTTCCTTGCGCCCTGACTGTTGCTTTTTGCGAGCGCTTTGTTGCGATCTAAGGCGCTCATATATTGCCTCATTACTGGAAATCAGCTTGACAACAACTTGATTTAACGAAAGACTGCCGTATCCTACTGCCGCGTACATTTCGTCAACGCTAGCCAACATGTACCTGTCACAAGCAGCCTGTACCGCTTCCGCAGTCATTAGCTCGGCAGGATTGATTCCGCGGTGCTTGATTTCCCGCTCTATCATGGCGCGACCTGTGCGAATGTACTCGTCCTTCAGCTCACGCTTGAAAAATTGCCGTATCTTGGACTTAGCGGACGCCGTCTTTACAATCTTTAGCCAGTCGCGCGACGGGCCCTTGGCGTTGGGGTTGGTCATTACTTCCACCGTGTCGCCGGTGGTAAGAACTGTATCAAGCGGGACTATCTTGTTGTTGATCTTGATACCTACGCACTTGTTACCCACCTGGCTGTGGATAAGGTAGGCAAAGTCAAGCCCCGTAGACTCCGCAGGCAAGCTTTTTACGTCGCCGTTTGGTGTAAAGACATACACCTCGTTAGTGTTGGAAATATCCCTGCGGATAAGATCCAAAAACTCCGTGCTGTCCTTCAAATCGTCGTCATATGAAAGCACCTCTTTAACCCAGCTGAGATTGTCGTCCATCGGCGTTGCGCCCTTGATACCTTCCTTATACTTCCAGTGCGCAGCGATACCGTATTCGGCTATCTTATGCATTTCGTGAGTACGAATTTGCACCTCTATTGGGTATGTGTGTTTGTCCGACTCTATGATAACCGTTGTGTGCAACGACTGATACATGTTGGGCTTGGGAACGGCTATGTAGTCTTTGAATCGTCCTGGCATAGGCTTCCAGCGGGCGTGAATTGCGCCCAAAACGGCATAACAGTCCTTGATGGTGTCAACAATCACGCGCACAGCAGTAAGGTCGTAAACCTGATCCAGCGTTTTGTTTTGCTTGCGCATTTTTTTGTAAATTGAGTAAAAGTGTTTGGTTCTGCCGTATATGTCGAAGTCCTCAATATTGGAGGCGCGCAGTTCCTTTTTGACCTCTGCAATGAACGCGTCAACAATCTCTTGACGGGTATTTTTTTTGAGAGCAATGCCATCGGAAATTTCCTGATAAGCGGCGTTGTCCAAATACTTTAAGCACAAATCTTCCAGCTCGCTCTTGATGGATGAAATACCCAGTCGTCCCGCGATTGGCGCAAAAATATCCAATGTTTCCTTGGCAATTACCTGCTGCTTTTCCTCAGATAAGTACATCAAGGAACGCATGTTGTGAAGCCTGTCGGCAAGCTTGATGAGCATAACGCGAACGTCTTTCGCCATGGCAAAAAACATTTTGCGCATGTTTTCCGCCTGCTCCTCTTCCTTGTTGTGGAATTGTATTTTATCCAGCTTCGTAACGCCTGCAACCAAGTCAGCAATTTCGTTTCCGAACTTTTCACGCAAATCACCGTCGGTGATATAGGTATCCTCAACGGTATCGTGCAGAAGCGCAGCACATACGGTTGCAACGTCCAATCCCATGTCAATGAGAATGTCCGCTACAATTACCGGATGCGTAATATACGGGCGTCCGCTTGCACGAAATTGCCCCTGGTGCGCCTTGGCTGCCACCTCGTAGGCATTTTCTATTTGCCCCACTTCGTACGCATGGTAGTAATGCTTAACCTTTGATAAAAAGTTATTTATGGTTATCTCTGCTTTTTCCTGTTCAGTATTCATTGTTCACCGCTAAATTTTTTGAAATGCGCGAAATATTGCAGAATTGCCTAGATCCTGCTTTACCGTCGTGTCAAATTCCACGCTGTATTTGTCTATTATTTTGACAAGGTTCAATTCTTCAAAAACTCTTAGCGCCACAACGTACTGTGCATAAGACATCTTACTGCTCAGATACTTGTCGTAAACGCCCTTTACGCTGTCGAATTTGTCCTTGTGCTTCAACGCTTGATATGCCTTCAAGCAATCTTCGCGTGTTAATTCAAGACTGTACAATTCCGTATTGGCAGGCGCAACTTCGATATATTTAGTGTTGTTTGGTAAATTCCTCACAATACCTTTGCGCGAAAAGCTCAGTACGTTTTGGTATTTGTCGAAACAGTAGTTTTCCACAGGAGAAATAACCACTGTTTTACTTGCTACGCTGTTGTCAAAAAATATGTCGACGTAGTAGTCGGACAAATCGTACTTGTCGCAATATGCCAGATATGTTTCGTAATCGTCAAACACTACAGCTACGCTTTCACCTGCCAAAATTTGCTTGACGTCCTTTTCACCGCTGAACACAACATCTGTTGCGGCAAAATTTTTGAGCAGGTTAAGACGGTAGAACTCGTCGAAACATACCGAATTACACAGGGTAAAATCTTCAATTATTCCGCAGATTTTCTTGGAGTAGCTGTCAATCTCTAGCGAACAAAGCAAATCCACATTTGCACCGTTGCGAATAAACGGAGCATATACGCCGTATTTGAAAAAGCCCTTTACCTCCAGTCCACTGGACAGTGTCGCCGACAGGTGCGCATCATCCTTGCCGAAAGAATTGGCAAATTTCACATTGTCCGTTACACGGCAAATGATTTTGTCCTGAGGTAACAACGGTTGCAATTTTTGAGTGATTTCCATCACTTCCATTGCGTCGCAATCTTTGCCAAGCTGTACGTCGTAGTAGAAAACTTTGTCAAATAGCGCACTATCCATTGCACACAAAGTTTCCGCCATTGCTTTGCGAAAATCGCTTAATTGTTGCTTGTGAACGCTAAACCCAACAGAAGCTTTATGTCCGCCGTATCTCAAAAGATGTTGTTTACACTTGGTAAAAATTTCAAACAAATCAATGGTTTCGATGCCGCGTGCGGAGCCCACATATTCGTCGCCATCCAAGGTCATGACAATTGCAGGAAGCTTGTATTTTTCCTTGTAGCGCGCAGCAACTATACCAAGCAAACCGTGTTGCCAGCTGTCGCTGTACAAAAACACCATACGCTCGCGGGTGATGGTTTTTACATCGCACATCCCGTCCGACTGAGCAGTAATACTGTCCAGCATCTGCTTGCGCTGTTCATTGAGCTCCAACAGCTTGTTTATTTTTGTAATGTCTGCTTTGTCGCGACACAGTAGCACGGACAAGGCAACCTGCGGAGAGCCCACCCTGCCTGCGGCGTTGATTTTGGGAGCGATACGCATTGATATGTCATTACATGTTGGCTCTACCGAGCAATTTGACTGTTCGGCAAGTTTAATCAGGCTTTTGTGTTTCCAATTGGCTAACCCCAGCCTGACAATAGAACGGTTTTCGTCCTGCATGGGCATGATGTCGCCAATGGTACCTATACACGCCAAGTCGCTGTACTTTGCAGCTGTGTCGCTGCCCGCTAACGCTTCCACTAGCTTCCATGCAACCCCTGCGCCAGCAAGATACGGGAACGGATAGCCAAGCTTGGGGTTTACGCAAATGCAATCGGGCAAAACTTCAGGTAGCTCGTGGTGATCGGTAACAATCACTTCTACTCCAAGCTCATTGACAATCCTTTCCACCTCGGTGGCGTTAGATATACCGCAGTCCACCGTTATAACCAAGTCGTAATATTTGTTTTCAAACGCGCGGATAACATTTTCTGCATGTAAGCCGTACCCCTCATCTCTTGTAGGTATAATAACGTCATTATCCACACCGTTGTCGGAGAAATATAACGAAAGTATACTTGCTGCAGTAAGACCGTCAGCGTCGTAATCGCCGTAAATGAGAACGCTGCCTCCACACTCAATAACGTAATTTATTGTTTCGACAGCTTGGCTCATATTTGCCATTTCGAAAGGCGAGTGAAATGTCAGTTGTCCCGCAATATCACCGTAGTTTTCCTCGCTGATTCCGCGTGCAGAAAGAGCTTGCGCGATTTCTCGCGAAAACCCTTTACCAACTAGATATTCCACACTGTTTACGTCTTGATAAGGACGCTTTACATATCTACACTTCATTTTATACGGATAGTACAACAGCCTTCTAAACTTAGAAGGCTGTTTGTAGTTTTAGATGTTATTTTCTTGATTTTGCTTTTTTACCGCTCGTCTCATAGAAAGGAGCAATCACCAAAGTGAACAGTCTGTTCAGACAGAATGTCACAAGGAATGACAGCACTGCGCCGTAAACAAATACGCATCCCAGCGGAGTTGTAACGATACTGGGAATTACCCAAAGGATAATACCAAGTACAAGCAACGCACCGTGAGCAATGAGAGTTACAAGCATTGTATCCTTGAAGGCTGTGTGCTTAGCCCAAGAGAAGCTTTTGTTTTCAAGCATAGCGGAACGCATTCTTTCAAATACGTATACCGTGAAGAAAGTCATGAATGCGTAAACAAGAATTGCGCCGATAGCTGCTGCAAGGTTAAATATTTCAACATGAACAAGACCTGCAAATATTGTAAATATTACCACTGCGCACAGTTGCCAAATCATGGGAACAATGCCCAGAACCTTGTAGCGAACTGCAAAGAATGCAAGTGAAGCAAGTACGATAATTCCAAACACAAGCAGATATATCCATGCCAAGCTGTTGGTGTTTTCTACAAGCTTGCCGTCAATTGTCAGCGTTGCGCCCAATGTATCGGTGTTGATGTAGCTTGCAATAACCTTTGCGTTTTCCTTGCTTTGATTTACATCGGAGTAAGCGTAGGTTATTTGAAGTTCCGAACCGGTGTAATATACCCATGTGTTTACTTCACCGTCAACTGCGCATGTGTACGGAGTGCTGGTTAACAACTCGTCAGCAGCAATCTTGGCACCTTCGCTGTTGAGCTTAACTCTGCAGATGTAAAGTGTTGTTTCGCCATTGATGTAGCTTCTTACAGTTGCGCGTTTGAAATGCTCTTGCGAAAGAACTACGCTGTCCTCGGAGTAAGAGGGTGAGCTGGTATAGCTAGCGCTTAGTATCTCCACCTTGCCGTTTGCGATAACGTGGGAAAGGATGTCCTTTGCGGAAGATTTCGCCTCGTTATTGGTTTGCGGAATTTCTACTGTTACTGTACCCTTTTCTTCGTCGTAGTCAACCTTTACACCGTAGTAGCCGTAAGCCTTTCTAAGACGGGCCTTGATGATATTTTGTGCATTAAAGCATTCAACGTCATCGTCCAGTTCAACAAGATAATTTGCCGTAACCGTATCGGTTAGCAGATTGCTCTTTTGTATCAAACCAACAGGTGAATGATATTCATTGTACTCGCCGACTTCGAAATCGGGAATAAAACTGAAAACGCCTAAAAACAGTACAATCACTGTTACAATAGATAACAACACTATTGCTGTAGTTTTAGTCATTGTAAGCCTCCTTGACTTTTGCCTAACTTAACCATTCTATTATAATAGTAGTTAACAAAATAGTCAATTATTTTTCAGTTTTTTTCGACAGTTAAAGTAAAAGGGAAACACAAAATTGCGTTTCCCCTTGAATATAATCTACAAATATTTGTTTTATGCGGCTTTGCGGCTCTTAATGATGGCTACCACTGCAGCAACTACCAAAGCAATGGCAAGGTCAAGCGCAATTTGTCCGAAATTGAATGCCCCGCCCAAAATTGCAAACAGAACAAAGGACAGCAACCAGAAGATTACAGCGCCGATAAGCGACTTTAACAAAAACTTTTCGTCCTTGACGGAAATAATAGTACCTAAAGCTACCGCAATAACCTTGAGAACTTGATTGATAATAGGCAGCGCGCCGTTGCCCATATTGCACAGCTTTGCAATCAAAGCCAACAAAAGCACTCCAATACAGGAGAATACCAATGACAAAATACCGGCCTTTAACGACTGCAATATTGTTGATTTTGTAACGCTTGCTTCCATAAAAAAACCTCCGAATAGTACTAAATTCTATTCGGAGATTTTGGTTATTATGTCAAACTATTTAATTTCGTCCACTTCGTCAGCTTTTTCCTTTGCCTTAGCTGCAGCCTCTGCTTCGGGAGTGCCGGGAGCAGGTGCGATAGAATGGATTGCCTGACGTACAAATTGCATTGTAGTTTTGTTACCCTCAGTACCTGTAAGTAACCAGATGTGAGTGTCGTCCATCTCGACAACTTCGCCTACAATTCCGCCGATAGTAGTTACAACACTACCGATAGCAAGCTTGGACATCATTTCCTCTGCGCGTTTCTTTTGTCTTCTTTGCGGAATAATCATCAGCAAAATAAAGCCAACAAACAGTACACCGAGAATAACCCACATTAACCAACCGTTATTGGCATTACCAGCCGCTGCACCGGTATCTTCCGCTTCGAAAAAGTTTAGTAATTCTAACATGATTATCTCCTTAGGGCAATACGCCTTTTTTAAATATTATATAAAAAAAACTGAAAAAAAGCAATAGAAAACTGCTTAACGAAATGCTCTTTTTCTATTTTCCGTAGTATTTTTCGTAAAATTCACGCTTGTAGTCGGCAAAACTGTCGTTTTTGATTGCTTCTCGCGCACCCTCAACAAGTTTCAACAGAAAATAAATGTTGTGGATAGACAGTAATTCCGCAGCAAGAATCTCCTTGCAGTTTACTAAATGGCGCAGATACGCTTTGGTGAAATTTCTGCAACAGTAGCAGTCGCACTCGTCGTCAAGCGGAGTGAAGTCCTGCTTGTACTTGCCATTGCGAACCACTACCTTGCCGTGACTGGTCATTGCCGTACCGTTGCGAGCAATGCGCGTAGGCAACACGCAGTCGCACATGTCAATGCCACGCTCTATTCCCTCCAAGATGTAATCGGGGGTGCCAACGCCCATAAGATAATGCGGCATATTTTCCGGCAGGTATGAGCGTATGTCGTCCAGCATTTTGTACATCAGTTCGCTTGGCTCACCTACGGATAGTCCGCCAACGGCAATACCGCACTCGGCGTAATCGCGCACGAATTTAGCCGATTCAATTCGCAAATCGCTAAACATATTGCCCTGTACAATGGGGAACAGCATCTGGCTGCCGTTTGTGTGCGCATGTGCACATCTGTCAAGCCACATGTGAGTGCGCTCCATGGCATGCTTGGCGTAGTTTTTATCACAACCGTACGTCGAACATTCGTCAAACGCCATGATAATATCCGCACCGAGGTCGTGTTCCGTTTTCATTACGCTTTCGGGCGTGAAGATGTGCTTGCTTCCGTCAATGTGAGACGAAAAGGTTACACCCTCGTCAGTGATTTTACGCAAATCTCCCAAAGAAAATACCTGAAAACCTCCACTATCTGTGAGAATGGGTCCGTCCCAGTTCATAAACTTGTGCAGCCCACCTGCCTGCGCCACAATCTCGCTACCGGGGCGCAAATACAGGTGATATGTGTTGGACAGCAATATTTGCGTACCCAACTCCTTCAAAGTGGACGGCAACAGCGACTTCACCGTAGCAGCCGTTCCAACAGGCATAAAAATGGGCGTTTCAATATCCCCGTGCGGAGTGTGAAAAATACCCGCGCGAGCACCCGTATGTTTGTCTATATGTAAAATTTCGTAACTAAATTGTGCCATACTATTTTATAAACATCGCATCGCCAAATGAGAAAAAACGGTATTTCTCTTTCACAGCAGTACGGTATATTTCCAAAATTTCTTCGCGACTGCACAGCGCGGAAACAAGCATAATGAGCGTGCTTTCCGGCAGGTGAAAGTTGGTAATGAGGTTATCCACCACTTTGAATTTGTAAGGCGGATAAATGAAAATTTCCGTATTGCCCGAGCACTCGTGTAACAGTCCGTTTTTGTCCGCAGCGCTTTCCAATGTGCGCACACTGGTCGTACCCACACATATCACGCGCCGTCCGTCTGCTTTGGCTTTGTTGATAACTTCTGCCGCGTTTTTGCTTACTGCGTAATATTCCGAGTGCATATGGTGCTGTGTAACGTCGTCCACCTTGACAGGACGGAATGTGCCCAAACCAACGTGTAAAAGCACCTCAACAAACTCAACGCCCTTTGCTTTGACCTTGTCGATAAGCTCCTTGGTAAAGTGCAAGCCAGCCGTGGGGGCTGCTGCCGAACCGTCCACCTTGGAGTACACGGTGTTGTATCGCGTCTTGTCCTGTAGCTTTTGCTTTATGTATGGGGGCAGTGGCATTTCACCCACTTCGGCAAGTATTGTTTCAAATACGCCGTCGTAGATAAACTCCACTATCCTGCTGCCGTCTTCGCCGATACTCTCAACGCGCGCCTTGAGCTTGTCGCCAAAACAGAACACCGCACCCACCTTGGCAATACGTCCGGGTTTTAGTATAACCTCCCAATGCGTAAGGTCAAGGCGTTTGAGTAGCAGAAATTCTATTCTACCGCCTGTATGCTCCTTTGCACCGTAAATACGCGCAGGCAACACCTTTGTGTTGTTGACAACAAGTACATCTCCCTTTTGCAAATAATCAACAATGTCGTAAAAATGCTTGTGAGTAATGCTTTTCGTCTTGCGGTCGTATATGAGCAATCGCGAACTGTCACGCGGCTCTGCGGGATATTGTGCGATTAACCCCTCGGGTAAATCGTAGTAAAAATCACTCGTCTTCATCTTTTTCGTCGCTGTCCACATATATTGACAGCATTTCCATGCGCTCTTTAGATATTTTTCTGCCTAGGTGCTTGTACGCATTGGGCATACAAACACGTCCGCGCGGCGTGCGCGCTATAAAGCCAAGCTGTAACAAATACGGCTCGTAAACGTCCTCGATTGTTGCCGTGTCCTCGCCTGTCGCTGATGCAAGCGTATCTAAGCCAACAGGTCCACCGCTGAATTTGTCTATAATTGTGGTGAGAATATTTTTGTCCACAGCGTCCAAGCCCAGTTCGTCCACTTCCATTACGTTCATAGCATTGAGCGTAACTTCGTAAGTAACCCTACCGTCCGCCAAAACTTCGGCAAAGTCGCGAACACGCTTCAACAACCTGTTTGCAATACGCGGTGTGCCACGGCTTCTGCGAGCTATTTCGAATGCGGCTTTCTCTTCAATAACTGTGCCCAGCTTCTTAGCAGATTTCAACACAATCCCTGTCAGCTGTTCAGGCGTGTACAATACAAGGCGCATTTGCACGCCAAATCTGTCACGCAAGGGTGCTGCAAGATTCCCCGCCTTTGTGGTTGCTCCGATAAGAGTAAACTTTTCCAGCTTGATGTTAACACTGGTTGCGCTGGGACCTTTACCGACGACAAAGTCCAGGCGGTAATCTTCCATTGCGGGATAAAGTATTTCCTCCAAGCTACTGTTTAGACGGTGAATTTCGTCAATGAACAGCACTTCGTTTGGCTTGAGCTTGGACAGTATTGCCGACAGGTCGAATTTACCGGGAATTGCCGAACCGCTTGTAACGGTGATAGGCACGCCCATTTCGTTGGCAATGATATGCGCAAGTGTAGTCTTGCCCAATCCCGGAGGACCGTACAGCAGCACATGATCCAAGCTTTCACCGCGCGACAAAGCCGCCTTGATGTAAACGGACATGTTTTGCTTTACCTTCTCCTGCCCGACGTAGTCCTCAAAGCTCTTTGGACGAAGAATATTTTCCGTATCCCGTTCTTTTTCCGTTAGTGTACTTGTAAACAGTTGTTGATCCATAATTATAAAGTATAATCCCTTGCTGTGAAAATTATTTGGAAGTACAGTCGCGGCTCAGACGGGCAACAGGTGGCAACTGACCGACAGGAGTGTACACAGACGTACACGACTGAGGCAGCTTGACACACGTAGCCTGTATCAGCCGATGAATGTACTTTCAAATTAGTTAATTCTAAACGCCATGTTGATTAGCTCTTCGGTTGTTGTAGCGCCCAGCTGAGCAGCCGCTTCAATCAGTTTTTCCGCATCTGCCTGGCTTTTACCAAGCGAACAAAGCACTGCTATGGCGTTGCTCATTTCCTTGCTCATTGGGCTGTCTACGTTTTGCGTGATGGGCAGCACCATGTTCTTTGCTTCCACCACAACCTTTTCTTTCAGCTCCAGCACAAGGCGCTCGGCGGTCTTTTTGCCCAAGCCCTTTACCTTGGTAAGCAGACGAATATCCTCATTGAAAATTGCTATCGCCAAGCTGTCGCTGTCAATGCCCGACAATATGGACAACGCAACCTTGCAACCTATTCCCGACACGGAAATCAGGTGCATAAACATGCTTTTCTCTTCCAAAGTGGAAAAGCCAAACAAAGATATGTCGTCTTCCTTGACGGACATATAAGTGTACAGTTTTTGCTTTTTACCCAACTCACAGTCTGCCATTGTGTAGCCCGATACGGACAGCTCAAAGCCAACGCCGTTAACATCCACAACAACGGCAGAATTTCCAAATTCCACTATTTCGCCGTAAATATAATTGAACATTTATACCTCATAAGTATCGTTTTTCTTTCTTTAGATACTACTATGCGTAACATAGCATGCCTTTTTCTTACTTAATATAAAATTTATCCGTAAAGCCACCCGTTTGAATATGTGTTAGCGCAACCGCCAATGCGTCCGCTGCGTCGTCGGGGCGGGGAACCTTGGAAAGCCCCAAATACACCTTGACCATTTCCTGAATTTGCTTTTTGTCCGCCCTGCCGTAGCCTGTCATAGCTTGCTTTATCTGTAGCGGCGTGTACTCGTACAGTCTCCCGCAATGATGTATTGCAGCAAGCAACAGTACGCCTCTTGCGTGAGCCACGTTTATGCCCGTTGTAATATTTGTGTTGAAGAACAACTCCTCAGCGGCAATTTCGTCCGGTTGATACTTTTCAATCAATTCCGTAACAGCCTTGTAAATAAGCGCAAGACGTACGGGAAAGCTCTCCTCCTTGGGGGTGTTGATTACGCCGTAGTCTACAACCGTTTTGTGGTTGAAATCATCAAAGTCTAACACGCCGTAGCCCACTATTGCCAGTCCTGGGTCAAAGCCGATAACTCTCTTCATATGTTTACATAATCTCCTACCATATACTATAATGCAACACAGCCCAAAAGTCAAGTAATACAAAAAATGAGTTCACCGTAATGGCGAACTCATTTCATTAAACTGAATAGATTATTCTTCATCCTCGTCGGGCAACACTACGTTGTGGTAAACCTCCTGAACGTCGTCGTTGTCCTCAAGTAAGTCCAACATCTTTTGGAAACGTACAAGATTGTCGCCGTCAAGCGTAATCATGTTTTGGGGTATCCACTCCATTTCCGCCGATACAAGGTTAAGCCCCTTTGCAACAACTGCGTCACGAACAGCACCCAGCATTGACACGTCGCAAGTCATTTCTACCATTCCGTCTTCTACGGATACGTCGTCTGCGCCCGCTTCGATAGCCAGTTCAAATGCAGTGTCGTCGTCAAGTCCAACAGTATTTTCCGCAACGACAACACCGCGCCTGTCAAACATGTAACTCACGCAGTTGGTACCGCCAAGGTTACCGCCGTTTTTGTCAAATGCGTGACGCACGTCGCCTGCCGTACGGTTTTTGTTGTCGGTAAGACATTCAACAATAACTGCGCTACCGCCGATACCGTAACCCTCGTAGGTGATTTCAACGTAGTCAACTGCCGACAGTTCACCGCTAGCCTTTTTTATGCTGCGTTGAATGTTGTCGTTAGGCATGTTGTTAGCCTTAGCCTTTTGGATGATGTCGTACAGCTTGCTGTTGGAGTTGGGATCTGCACCGCCAGCCTTTACTGCTACTGCAATTTCACGGCCGATTTTTGTAAAAATCTTGGAGCGAGCTGCGTCGCCCTTTGCCTTTTTGTTCTTAATATTGTTCCATTTACTATGACCGGACATATTTACCTCCGCATATTACTGTTTTGTGAGTAAATTTGATACATTATCACGCTACCTGCCACTGCGACGTTTAATGACTCAAAGCCGTTTTCCATAGGGAGCGCCACTGTCTTTGTTGAGTGCTTCAGCGAAAAATCTGACAAGCCGTTGCCCTCATTGCCCAGTATCAACGCAACGCGTTTGCTAAACTGCGCGGAAAATACGTTTTCGCCCTCCATATGCGCCGAAACGGTCTGCACATTTTCAAGCAGGGAAAAAGCTTGCTCTATGCTGTCCAACTCGTGTAGCTTCACACAAAAATGAGCCGACATTGCGGAACGTATTACCTTGGGGGAATACAAATCTACAGTATTTACAGCGTAAATATCCGTAAAACCGCACGCAACTGCGCAACGTATGAGCGTTCCGACATTGCCGGGATCCTGCAAGCCGTCCAACACCAGGCAGTTGCCCGTTGGCTTGGTCAATTCGCTTTCGCTCCTTTCCACGACGGCAAGTACCCCTTGACTGTTGACAGTGTCGCACATCTTTGCAAAAACCTTGTCCGACACCACCGTTTGAATGTCGCTGTCAAGAAATGCGAAATCGTAATCTTGCGCATTGCTTTCTCTGACGTATAACGAAACAAGCTTCGCCCCGTGCTTAATTGCATCAGTCACAAGCCTTGCGCCCTCAATAACATAGCGGTTTGTAAGCCTGCGATATTTTTTGTCGTAAAGCTTGGTTACTTCCACAATTTTGGGGTTGGTAAGCGAACTAATAACCATCAAATTACCTCAAAAGCAAAAATTCGAGCCTTGTGTAGCAACACTAGGCTCGAGAATGCATTAGTTCAAGTGGGCTTTTGCCGTTTCTGCAAGTTGAGCAAAAGTTGCAGCATCGCTTACTGCGATTTCAGCGAGAGACTTTCTGTTAAGGTCGATATTAGCAACCTTCAAACCGTGCATAAGCTTGCTGTAAGACAAACCGTTTGCATGAGCTGCTGCGTTGATACGTGCAATCCACAGGCTACGCATATCGCGTTTGCGAAGACGTCTACCTACATATGCGTATTGACCGCTCTTCATTACCGCTTGACGTGCAATGCGGTAGTTGGTGGATTTAAGACCGAAGTAACCTTTGGCTGCTCTAAGTATCTTTCTACGTTTTTTAACTGCGTTAACACCACGTTTAATTCTCATAATTCACGACCTCCCTCTTAGTACGGCAACATGCTCTTGATAGTTCCCTCTTGCGTCTTGTTTACGTAAGCGGTACTACGCAGATTGCGTGTTCTCTTGGTTGTCTTTTTGCCAAGCTTGTGGTTTTTGTTACATTGCGCGCGCTTTACTTTGCCGCTCTTCAATACGACAAATCTTTTCTTAGATGCGCTATGTGATTTTTGTTTAGGCATATATTTGTCCTCCAATGAATTATTTACTACTTTATTTTAACGGAGCAAGAAACATACTGATGTTTCTACCTTCCGTTACAGGCTGTTTGTCAACTTTAGACACGTCACTAAGAATTTCGGCAAACTTATTCATAACTTCAACGCCTTGGTTTGCGTACGCCTGCTGTCTGCCACGCATACGTATTGTTGCCTTGACCTTGTTGCCGTCCTTCAAGAACTTGCGCGCGATATTAGCCTTGGTGTTCAAGTCGCCAATATCAATGGTCATCGAAAGCCACACTTCCTTGATTTCGATAACCTTTTGGTTACGCTTCATTTCCTTTTCTTTTTTGTTTTGTTCGTACTTGTACTTGCTGTAGTCCATCAACTTACACACGGGCGGCTGAGATGTAGGCGCAATCTTTACCATGTCCAAACCTTGCTCGTCGGCGATACGTTGACCCTCGTACGCTGATACAATACCGTACTGTTGTCCATCACTTCCAATAAGACGAATTTCTTTGTCTCTTATTTGACCGTTGATTTGAAGTTCTTTAATAATTGTGTCCTCCCAAACAAATGAAAAAGTGCGGTATCAAACATAATACCACACCACAATAGTCTACGCGCTTTTACGCGTTATTTTCTATTAGATGACCGACAAACTCAATTA
Source organism: Clostridiales bacterium (assembly GCA_022508345.1). Taxonomy (GTDB): domain Bacteria; phylum Bacillota; class Clostridia; order Christensenellales; family CAG-314; genus Fimimonas. The sequence goes on from JAFLVK010000003.1 coordinate 17,202, forward strand.
TTTGGCGGTGAGAAATGGTATTTCTGCTTGATTACGAGAGTTAGTGTATCACATTATAAGCATTTTTGTCAACACTTTTTGTAAACTTATTAAAAATATGCTGCAATTTTCGAGTTGCAATGAATTAAAAGCACATATGTAATGTCTTCTTGATTAAAAAGTCATAGGTGATTGCGGTTATCCCGCAACCACCTATATTTAATATTGACTTAATTGTTTACATTTCATCCGACTTACTGGAAATTTCCGTAAGCAGCTTCTTAATGAACTCACCTTGGCTCATTACGCCCAGGTCGCCCTTCTTTCTGTTACGCACGGCAACTGTTTTGGCTTGTTTTTCGTTTTCACCAAGCACAAGCATGTAAGGAACCTTTTGCAATTGTGCTTCACGAATACGGTAGCCCATTTTTTCGTTGCGGTCATCCACCTCTGCGCGGATACCCTTTGCAACTAGCTTTTTGCACACTTGATGAGCGTACTTCGATTGATTTTCCGAAATAGGAACAAGCTTAACCTGTACGGGAGCAAGCCACAGGGGGAATGCACCTGCGTAGTGCTCGGTAAGTATTGCAATGAAACGCTCGATACTGCCAAATACAACGCGGTGAATCATTACAGGACGGTGCTTTTCACCGTCTTGACCGACGTAGGTGAGGTCAAAGCGTTCGGGCATTTGGAAGTCTAGCTGAATTGTTCCGCACTGCCAAGTTCTACCAATGCTATCCTCAAGGTGGAAGTCAATCTTCGGTCCGTAGAACGCGCCGTCGCCTTCGTTTATTTCGTAAGCCTTGCCAAGCTTGTCAAGCGCATTTTTCAAAGCGTTTGTAGCCATTTCCCACTGCTCGTCGGTTCCCATGCTGTTTTCGGGTCGGGTGGACAGTTCAAGGTTGTACTTGAAACCAAACACCTTGTAGAAGCTGTCAATTAGGCGCACTACGCCTTCGATTTCCTCTTCAATCTGTTCGGGAGTCATGAAGATGTGAGCATCGTCCTGTGTGAAACAGCGTACGCGCATAAGTCCGTGTAACGCACCGGAAAGCTCATGACGGTGAACAAGACCAAGCTCCGCCATGCGCTCGGGCAAATCGCGGTAGCTGTGAGGCTTGCGCTTGTATACAAGCATTCCACCGGGGCAGTTCATGGGCTTGATTGCAAAGTCGGCGTCGTCAATCTTTACAACGTACATGTTATCCTTGTAGTGATCCCAGTGTCCGCTGCGGTGCCACAAATCTTGGTTGAGGATAATGGGCGTCTTGATTTCCTGGTATCCTGCCTTGGCATGCTCTTCACGCCAGTACTCTTCAAGCAGGTTACGAAGCACCATTCCCTTGGGGAAGAAGAATGGGAAGCCTGGACCTTCGTCGAGAATGTCGAACAAATCAAGCTCCTTGCCCAGCTTTCTGTGATCGCGGCGTTTCGCCTCTTCCAATCGAAGCAGGTACTCGTCAAGCTCTGCTTTCTTTTCAAATGCTGTTCCGTAAATACGGGTCAGCATCTTGTTTTTTGTATCACCGCGCCAGTATGCGCCTGCAATGCTTGTAAGCTTAAACACCTTGAGCTTGCCTGTCGAACTCATGTGCGGTCCGCGACACAAATCAACGTAGTCCCCTTGGCGGTACAGCGACACAGTTTCCACATCCAGCTCGGAGAGTATCTCTACCTTGTAGAAGTCGCCGTGTTGCTTGAAAAATTCGATTGCGGCTAACCTGTCCATCTCTTCGCGAACAATTGGCAAATCTTGCTGAACAATCTTGCTCATTTCTGCTTCGATTTTTTCCAAATCTTCGGGAGCAATCACTGCACCCTCGAAGTCGATATCGTAGTAGAAACCGTTTTTGATTGCGGGACCGATTGCAAACTTAGCGTCCTTCCAAATGTGGGAAATTGCCTGAGCCATAAGGTGCGCTGTTGAGTGACGAAGCACTTCCAGCCCTTCGTCGTTTTTAAGCGTAAACACCTTGAAATCACAGTCGCCGTCGATTACTCTTGACATTTCGCACAGTGCACCGTTAACCTCTGCGCATACAGCGTTGCGGGCAAGACCTGCTGATATGCTCTCAGCAACCTCAAGGCAAGTTACTTGCTTATCAAATTCCTTTATACTTCCGTCGGGAAGCTTTACTTTAATAGACATATATGCCTCCTAAATAATTTTCAATTAAAAATAAAAAGACCTTACAAGCGTATTTGCTCATAAGGACGATATAAACCGTGGTTCCACCTTATTTGACGGGAAAACCCGCCCACTCATTAACCCTACTGTCGCAAGGGCAAGCGCGCCAAGCAAAGTGGTATTTTACAATTTCATTTGCGACAATCTCAGCGCCTGTCACTCTCTGTGAAACTACCTTTGTAAAACGTGTCTTTACCTATAGCGTATTGATACTCAAATTGTAGTCCCGTTGTGCCAACTTGTCAACTGGTTTTACGAAAAAATTTCAACATTACTGCACTTCAATATATTCCGCTTGGAACAGCGCATCCAACATATCACAAAAATCTTTGCCCAGGCTACGGCTGTGATAGACCTTTACCGAGCGCGGTTTTAACCACAGTATATTGAGCATGATTTCCTCTTCGCAGGAAGAAATTTTCGCCATGGAGAGCGTAGGTTCAATAACCTTGTCTCCACTGCCGTACAGCACAAATCTGTCGCCGTCTACGCTAATTGAAAGCTGCTTACACTTGCTGGGAGTGGACTCCAACAGATACTGTAAAAATTCTACAATTAGCGTATTGTCGGACAGTACGTAGAAATTGTCGCTGACAAGCTTTGTTATTTCCTGCCATTTCTTCTTGATTGCGCCCAAGCGGAAATTGTAGTAGCCGTCCAAGCACAGAGTTTTGTCCACGTCGACAACTCGGGAAACAATCTGCTTGTCGTATTCGTTATCGAAGATACAAATTGTGTTGACAAGTACGTTTTGATAAAAATTGTTTTTGTCAATTTTGAGTAGCTTGCGAACAAAAATATTCTTATATCCCAATGTTAACGCCTGCGAAACAGCGTCGGACAGCTTCCGTTGCACCTGAAAACGGTAGGTATCGGCACACGCCAACGAAAAATAATTTCTGTCACGCTCGTCCAGTTCGCTAACGATACCGTCAACTTCACCCATACAAGGGGTAAGCTGTTCCTTTACGTAATCTAGCAGATGTCCGTTAACTTTTTCTACACTTACTGTTGCTTCGTACATAGTGCTAGTTTATGCAACTTGATGTACTAATATTTAATGCCGACAATAAACGCCAAATCTAAACCATTTTCATTGTGTATGTCCACTGCTTATCTTCGGCGGACACACGGAATGATTCGCGCATTTTTTGCAACGCCTTGTTGTAAGCGAATTTGTTGAGAACTTGTCTGCCTTCACCTTGCATATACGCTATCGTCTTGTCGCGACACTTCGCCATTGCCGTTGCCACTAGCCAAGCTACGCCCATATCAACGTAGTAATGTCCCCACTGTGTGACGGTTACAAGCGCAGAAAACACTTTGTCTATGTGCACATCATCAAGATAGCCGGACATCAGGTTTACCACCCCGTAACGGCATACAAAGGGCTGAGCATTGGGTAGCAAATTGCAGAAAAACTCAAAGTATAGATCACTTTCCGCCTTGGGAACCTTTACAGTAGCACAGTCGCACACAGCCCAATTCTCGATAGTTTCCGCAAATTCAAGCAAATGCGTAGACTTTTGCTCAAAATTAAGTTTGCTCGTGGACGCCACTATTCCACGCAACAAATCCACTTCAAAATATTGATGCACGGGAAAGTTCTCCACTTCCGATAACGTGAACTGCTTTGCCAGCTTACGCACAAATGGCACTTTGCAGCCGATTGTTGCCACACCGCTGTTGATAATTTTGTTGTTGAATTCGTCAAACTGTTTGTTGCTGTTTTCCTTTAGCGTTTGAATAAGTGATTCGTAATTCATGTATAAATTATAATTATTTAATCACTGAATTGTCAAGACAAAAAAAACGAGTGTTCGAAACACTCGTTTTAAAATTTTAACAAAAGCGAGAAAACTTGCTTGCAAGGGTTTTCGAGCTTGCTGGCAGAACATAAACGGCGTTTTGCGTTAGCAAAAAACAACGTAAGTTGTTGACGAGAACGCAAGTTTTCGTTGCCGTCTTATGTTATTTACCTTGAGTTTCAATGTACTTCACAATAGCTTCCACAGTCACAAGTTCATTTGCAACTTCGTCGGGTACTGTGATGCCGAAATTGTCTTCAAGGGACATAAGCAATTCCACCATGTCAAGACTGTCTGCACCAAGATCCTGAACGATGTTGGACTGCATTGTAATTTTAGCGGGATCGTCAATATTAAGTGCTTCTGCAAGAAGTTTTTGTACTTTTTCAAAAATCATTGTAATTTCCTCCTGTATGGATACATTATATTACACAACTGTTAAACTTTCAAGTATTTTAACCAAAATTGTACACTAGGCATACAATTTAGTATGAAGTGTTGCTCAAACGGAAGGTTTCTAAACGAACAGACATATTTGCGAACTGTATGCTGTCAACGTCAACCCTGCAAACCGCGCAAAAAACGCGATTGCAAATGCCAGGACGAACCGTATATGGAATATACCTATTGCGGCAGGTGCGGAAAGTTGACACTGCGTTGCGACAAACATTCTACAGGAATATGCATGGATATCAAGCACTGCTGTGAACAGGATAAATGCGAAAAAAGGTAATAAAAAGGCTGTTGCCCATGCAACAGCCTTTAGTTTTACAGATCGTCCGCGTCTTGGACGGGTTCTGCGTATTTACCCCAACCTAAGGGGTTGCCTGTGTAGCTCCCAAATGGGTCGCTTTCGTCTTCTTGAGACGAATTTTTGGAATTTCTTGCTCCGCCGGACTTCTTGGAAGAGCAATTACTTGTTTTCTTTGCGCTGGAGTTGCAGCAACCCTTTGCGCTCTTAGCTGACTTTGTGCTTGTACTGTTTTTTGTAGATTTCATTTCTTCTACCTCCTGCTCTAAGTTTGTCCATTACAGCAGGAAATATGCAAGCAGTCATTACGATTTTCAATAAATATATATTTATTTCTTAAATGTTTCCAAAATTTCGTCGTATTTATCTTCCACTTCTTCAACGACGTTTTTCCAGCTACGGTAAACGTGTTTTTTAGCGTTTTGGCTCACTTCACGGAGCAAGTCCTTGTCGTTGACGATACTGTGCAATTTGTCCGCCCACTTAACAGCAGAACACGTCTCTGTAAAGCCTGTGTAGTTGTCAACAACAATTTCACTAGTTGGACTGCCCTCCATCAACAGGGTCGGAAGTGAAAAGGTAGCTGCCTCTATCGGACACAGCGACGCCGTGTCAAATGACGATGGGAACAGAAAAACATCTGCCCTGAGGTAGAATGCCTGCAAAAAGTGTCTGTCCGTTATCATGCCCGTAAACAACACGTTGTCGGCAAGCCCCAGTTCCTTTACCAAAGTTTTGTAGCCATCAAGATCTTCGCCGTCTCCAACCACAATAAACTTGAAATTGACGCCACGCTCTTTCAATATGTGCATTGCATCAAATGCAAAGGGTAAGTTTTTGACAGATACAATACGTCCGACAAACAAAAAAACATTTTCGCAGTCCGTCAATGCGTACTTTTCGTTAACTTCTTTGATTAGCTTTTCCGCTTCATCTGAAGAAGGCATTTGCATGTCCGTTCCGTTGCGGATAATTGTTATATCTTTTTCGTAGCCGTATTCGCGCAAGGTATCAGCCGCGCCCTCGGATACAGTAAACACGTAGTCGACGGAATTGATTGCTTTCATAATGCGCTTCATCATAAATTCCGTCAAGGTGCTCGATTTAGTTATCCGTTCAAACTCATCTTTGAATTTGGTATGAAAGGTTAGTATTGATGGGGCTCTGTATTTTTTTCCCAGTTCGGCAAAACGGCTGCACAATGCAAACGGAGAGTGCGCGTGAAATATATCCGCACCGTTTTTTGCTTCCTTGGTAAGCTCATGACTCCATCTCGGTACACCGTTCCTGAACCCACCAAACGGGATATATACTGACGGAATATGACTTACCTCGACGTTAGCAATTGTATTCTTTTTGTCTGTACTTTTGCCATAGGTCGGCACAAAAATTTTGCATTCGTTTCCGCTTTCGGTCAGATACTTGTAGTAATTGCTAACAACTACATTTGGACCGGCAACCTGCGGATACCAACTATCAAGACTCAGTAAAATCTTCTTTTTAGACATATTATCTCCACTGTGCAAATACTTAGTTTATTCAAATTCCTTTTTGATGTCGTTTAGCGCTTTGGCAATGACTTTGTCCATGTCGTAATACTTGTAGTCGCCCAGTCTTCCCCCAAACAAGACGTTTTTTTCAACAGCCAGCTGTTTGTATTTGGCTAGTAATTTTTCGTTTTTGTCGTCATTGATTGGGTAATACGGCTCCAAATCAGGGGTCCATTCAACAGGATACTCTTTCGAAATTACCGTAACTGGGCTAACAGCGCCCTCAAAGTGTTTGTGTTCGATTATCCTTGTATATGGGATTTCTCTTTCGGTGTAGTTTACTACGGCGTTACCCTGGTAGTTTTCACAGTTCAATACTTCCGTTTCAAAGTGTACTGTTCTGTACTCCAAACGTCCCAAACAAAAGTCAAAATACTCATCTATTGCACCCGTGTAAACAAGCCGTTTCGCCAGCGTTTGCCAACTGTTTTTGATTTGATTGAAATCAAAATTCAGCCTGACATCGCAACCGTCGAGCATTTTTTCGGCAATCTGGGTATAACCGCCCACAGGGATACCTTGATATCTGTCATTGAAATAGTTGTTGTCAAAGGTAAAACGCAATGGCAATCTCTTTATAATAAATGCAGGAAGGCTGTCGCAGCTTCTACCCCATTGTTTTTCCGTATAGCCCTTTACAAGCTTTTCGTAAACATCACGCCCCACCAAGCTGATTGCTTGCTCTTCAAGGTTGCTTGGTATTTTTCCGTGTAGCTCACTCTTCTGCTCTTCAATGCGTTTTTTTGCGTCGTCGGGAGTTACTACATCCTGCCAAAGCTTGGTAAATGTGTTCATGTTAAAGGGCAAGTTGTACAACTCGTTACGGTAACGGGCAACGGGTGAGTTAATGTAATTGTTAAATTCGCAAAACTGATTGATGTAGTTCCAAACACCTGTATCGCTTGTATGGAAAATGTGCGCACCGTATTTGTGAACATTGATACCGTTCACGCTTTGTGTGTAAATATTTCCACCTATGTGGTCACGACGGTCAATTACAAGACATTTTTTGCCATGCGCAGTCGCTTCATGCGCGAACACACAGCCGTACAGACCTGCGCCAACAATTAAATAATCGTACATAAAACCTCACTGCAATATCTTCATTTGATTACGTTTTTATAACGATTTCAAAGTATTTTTTTTCTTTATGTGGTCGGATACCTTTGAAATGATCAGCACAATCAGTCCCAATATCAGATACATGTAGAAACTGAATATACGCCACACCATCATGCAGGTAAAGCTTGCGCCTGCTACCGCTATCAATACATTGCGGAACAGTCCGTAGAACGTGCCGTCTGCCGCGCCCGAATTGCCCGGAGTAGGTACGAAGGTTATTGCGCAGTAAATAAAAAACGTGATGCGCGTAACTTCAAACCACAAGCCCCAAGACGGTACCAAATTTTTAGCTTTTAGCGCGTCTGAAAACAGCAACAGTGAAAAGTACGGCAACGAACACTGTGCAATGACATACGCAAAGGACAGCAACGTGCACACTATCAACACTCGTTTCGACTTGAACAGTATTGCCATATTCGTCCTGTTGTTATCTATCGCTCGATTGCCCTTTGCTATCCACTTTTCAGGTTTTTTGCAAAGGCGCAATTTTGTAAGAACCTTTACGCCCCACGCAATTACCTTGTACCCTGCCTTGGGGAAGAAAGAGAATATCACCAAAAACAGCGGAACAGCAATGTAAAATACCGCGCCGAAGTACGCAACTATTTGGATATACAACGGTACTATTTCCACACTTACTCCGAAGCTAAAGGACACAATCGCGCATATAAAAAAGGAAAACTGAGTCAAAAACAGCGTCCCTATGGGTATTGCGCTAGCAGGTCCCGACGGTACCCCGTGCTTTGCCAAATAATACATTTGGAAAGGTTGACCGCCTGAGCCGAGCGGAGTTACATAGTCGTAAAATTTACCAAGAGATGCACAATTGAATGCCGTACCGAATTGATAGGTGTGGGTAGTTTTGCGAATCATCAAAAATACCTTGAACGCTTCCAAAAGGATAGTGAGAAAAAACAACCCCAAAAGAACAAGCAAATAGTACCAGTTCTCCCCTATCATTTCCACTACTCTAGCTAAGCTTACGTCTTCACCCGAAAAGTCGTTAAATGCGGTATAGACAATGATACCCACTATCGCCACAATGAAAAACACAGTGAACAAAATCTTCGCGATACGTTTTTTACGCGAAGATTGAGCTCCATTGCTATCCTGACCGTTTAATTGTGACGAAGTGTTTTCAGCATTACTAACTGAAGCCGTATCACGTACAATCACGACTTCCGTTACATTTTGCGAGCTTACTGTATCCGTACTGTCAACGCTCATCGATTCAGTTGTGTTTGTGCTTTCGTCTTTCATACTTTATATGCTCAAATTGTATGCTATATTTAATAAGATGTCAACAATATTTAATATTTGTTTAATATTTATTAACATAAATTATTTTAATATAATTAAACATTATATTTTACGCATATTTTATCTACAAATATCACATTAAGTAAATAAACAGCCTTGACATTGCCACAGATGTTTAATGCATGAACGTATAATAACCCCTTGCGTTCAATACATTTACTTAATGCTTGTAAAAAATCCTGCTTGAAAAAAGCAGGATTTACACATACATATTAAAACTGCGCGTTGCCCACTGTACGCGGGAAGGGAAGTACGTCGCGGATATTTGATACTCCTGTAAGGTACATTACCAGACGTTCAAAGCCAAGACCGAAGCCTGCGTGCTTTGTACCGCCGTACTTGCGGAGTTCGATGTACCACCAGTAATCTTCCTCTTTAAGCCCCAGCTCTTCCATACGCTTTAGCAGCACATCCATACGCTCTTCTCTTTGACTTGCACCGATAAGCTCGCCCACACCGGGAACAAGCATATCCGTTGCCGCAACTGTCTTGCCGTCGTCATTCAAGCGCATATAGAAAGCCTTGATTTCCTTGGGGTAATCGGTTACAAACACAGGACCGCCTACTATCTTTTCCGTCAAGTATCTTTCGTGTTCGGTTGCAATGTCGCAGCCCCACGATACGGGAAATTCGAACTCACTGTTGTGCTGTGCAAGCAACTCTATTGCTTTGGAGTAGCTCATACGCTCAAACTTGGATTTTACAAGCTTGTTAAGCCTTTCTTTTAAACCGTTATCTACAAAGTTATTGAAAAATTCAATCTCGTCAGGACAAACTGTCAAGATGTGTTTGACAACTGATTTAATCATTTTTTCCGCCAACTTCATGTCATCCGTAAGATCGGCAAAAGCAATTTCCGGCTCTATCATCCAAAACTCTGCAGCGTGGCGTTGAGTGTTGGATTTTTCTGCACGGAATGTTGGTCCAAAGGTGTACACCTTGCCAAATGCCATAGCATATGTTTCAACATTCAACTGCCCCGAAACGGTGAGGTTGGCAGGCTTACCGAAAAAGTCCTTGCTGTAATCGACGTTGCCTTGTTCGTCCACAGGCAAAGCCGCAGGGTCCAGCGTTGTTACGCGGAACATTTCGCCTGCGCCCTCGCAGTCGCTGGCGGTAATTATCGGTGTGTGCACGTAAACAAAGCCCTCACCGTGGAAAAAATTGTGCAACGCAAATGCCGCTTCACTTCTTACGCGCATAGTTGCGGAAATAAGGTTTGTACGCGGGCGCAAATGCGCGATTTCACGCAAAAATTCCACCGTGTGACGTTTCTTTTGCAAGGGATAGTCGGGAGTTGACTTTCCCTCAATTTCTATATGTGTTGCCTTGATTTCAAGCGGTTGCTTGTTCTCAGGAGTCAGCGCTACAGTACCTGTAACTACAAGCGCGCTGCCGACGTTGAGATGTGCAATTTCGTCGAAATTGTCCAGCTTACTTTGCTCAAAAACTATTTGTAAGCTTTTGAAACAGCTGCCGTCGTTAAGCTCGATAAAGCCGAAAACCTTGGAGTCTCTTATGGTTTTAGCCCAACCGCACACTGTTACAAGCTTACCGTCAAACTTCTTGCCATTGGCAAGCAGTTCTTTGATTACTACTCTTTTCATTTAATTAGCCTCTCATTTTGCGAAGAAAGGGTGGGATTTTGGGATCTTCTTCAATAGAAACATTACCACTCAAATGGCTGCTTTGCTGAGCAGGCTGTTGCGGAACATACGTTGGAGTGGGTTGCGGACGTTCAACAGCAGGCTGTGTTGCACCAATAGGGCTTTGCAAGCTGGGTTGGTTAACCGCATTGCTACGCTGAAGATTGGTTGCTGCAACGTGAGTTGCCGCTTCGCTACTGAAAAATGCTGCTTTACCGCTGTTTTCCTTGCCCGAAAAACCTGTAGCAATAAGCGTTACCTGAACTTCGTCTTTCATATTTTCGTCAATACCAACGCCGAATAATACGTTAGCATCGGGAGAAATAACCTGACGTACAAGATCAACGCCTGTGGTAACTTCGTCTAGCGACATATCTTCGCCACCGCGGAAGTTGACAATCAAGCTGGATGCGCCCTGAATTGTAGTTTCAAGCAAGGGTGAGTACACTGCCTTGCGGATAGCATCGATGGTCTTGTTTTTGCCTTTACCTTCGCCAACGCCCATGTGAGCCATGCCGCTGTTGCGCATAACACATTTGATGTCAGCAAGGTCAAGGTTGATACGGCCGTCCTGAACCACGATATCCGTGATACCGCGGATACCCTGCAACAATATTTCGTCTGCCTTGGCAAACGCGTCCATGATGGAGAAGTTCTTGTCGCGGTTGAGCTTTTCGTTTTGAACGATTACAAGTGAGTCAACATTGCCCTTCAATGCTTCGATACCAAGCTCGGCATTCTTCATACGGCGAGTACCCTCAAAGTTAAAGGGCTTGGTAACTACTGCAATGGTCAAAATTTCCAATTCCTTAGCAATTTGCGCAACGATAGGTGCAGCGCCTGTTCCGGTTCCGCCACCCATACCTGCGGCAATAAACAACAAATCTACGCCTTGCAAAGCAGCTTGAATCTTCTCCTTGCTTTCAAGAGCTGCCGCTTTACCGATTTCGGGGTTTGCGCCTGCGCCAAGGCCTTTTGTAAGCTTTTCGCCGATAGGCATCTTCTTGGCAGAGAGCTTTGACAGCGCCTGTTGGTCGGTATTAAGCGCAAGGTACTCAACGCTGCGGATACCTGCTTTCATCATGCTGTTAACAGCGTTACCGCCGCCGCCACCTACGCCTACTATCAAAATTCTTGCTACATTACCGTTTAAATCGTATTCCATTATTTATCTCCTTTGCCGATTTTGCCCAAAAATGAGAAGAAACCGCCCTTATTCTTATTTGTACATATTGCTTCATATATCAGACCGTAGCTTGAAGTATATTCATTACGGTTTGTTTGCGGGTTAACGCTTGCGTGTAGCTGCACGCGCTTGCCAAGATGTTGAGCCAAGCAATCAACGCCACCGCGCAGATACGCCAAACCGCCACCTGTCACAATTACCGGAGTGTTGGAGGGAATTTCCTTGTCGCACATCTGGAAGCTCTTGATTATGTAATTGGCAATCTGACCGATACGCTCCTTTACAACGGCGTTAGCCTGGCTGGCGTCGATAACACGTCCGCCGATTTGGTAAGCATCGCCCGCTTTAACTTCAAGATTGAGATTTATCTTATCCAAAGTGGACATAGCAAAGTCGAAGTCGCAACCGATAACAAGACTTAGGTCGCTTGCGAAATATCCACTACCTAAAGCAAACGTCTTTTGGAACAGCAAGCCCTTGCCACCGCACAGCATCACATTGGTTGTTATGTAACCGATATCGATAATAATCGAATATCCGTCGCGCAAGTTGGCATTGGACAAATATCCCGCTTGCGCTTCACAGGCATTGAGGTAATACACCTTGTTTATGCCCTTATCCATAAGGATTGGCGCAATTGCGTTGCGGAAAGACCTTTTCATAAAGGAGAAGGACACCAGCGCTGTGAGCTTGTTTGCAATAGCTCCAACAGGATTGTATGTTTTGATTGCGCCGTCCAAGATGAAGTACACAGGCTTTCCTGTAAGAGGAACGAAGTCGTCGCCGCCCTTGTAGATATCCGCCTTTTTGACCAGTTCGTCAATGTCATCCTGCTCAATCTTCTTTCGCGAGTGATAGGTTGAAGATGCCTCACTTGTAGTCAATGCGCAAAACGCTCCGGGTACGCCGATGTACAGCTCCTTTACGTCGCATTTCATCTTGACTTCTACCTGAGAGATAGCATGTCCGATGGCAGTTGCAAGCATATTAGGTTCGAAAAAGCCACTGTCGTCAAAGCCGCTGTAATTGGCTTGTCCCACTGCTTTTATGATAAATTCACCGTTGTCCGACAGTCTGGACGCCGCCATGCAAGTAACCTTGCTTGAGCCGAAATCCAAAATCGCCACAAAATTGTTTTTCATATGTTCCTCTGTAAGTTGATATTACTTTTTGTTAGGATCGGCTGTCTTTATCCGACCGTTCTTGTACACAGTGATTACCCACTTGTCGCTTTGTAAATTTACGCTCGAGTTGAAGTAAACTCCGTAAGCCTTTTGAAGTCTCACTGACAGATCCGTTTCGGGAGACTGCAGTTCGATTGTACCGCCCTGGCTTGGTCTGACAAGCAAGCAACCGTGCTCGTCGAACGTGAAAGCGTTAGTCGGGCGCAAAACATCGTCCATTTCGTCAATCTCAACGTAGCATTGCCATGTTGCCAATATCGCTTCCAAAACGTATTTCAGACGCGTGTTGCTTTCAGCGGACACGAATTTGAACGTGCCGTCTGCAGGTTGCTCTGCTGCCGGGTCTGTTGCGTTAAAAGCAGACGTGATATCGATACACTGCCCGTCTTCGGGTATTTCGGTCACTCTGCAACCGAACGAATCGATATATATCGTCTCTGCTGTAGTAGAAAGGCTAAACTTTGCAATAGCAGTACGCTTTACCAAGTGAACTTCCAATTTGTTGGGGAAGTTCCTGACAACGGCAAAGGCATGCCACTGCGAATAATCAGAGTTAGCCTGTAGCTTTGCATTTACCTGCGCCAAGAAATTAGCTTTGGACAGGAATATTGCACTTTTACCCCTAGCGATACTCTCGATTACTTCCGTAGGAACACCGCCGTCGGGAGCTGTGGTAAGGTCGCCGTTAAACATGTGGTAACTGAGATACACGTGTCTGACGGAAAAAACAGACGCCATCACAACTATGACTACTACTACGACTGCAACTATCGCCAATAATACAAGAAGTTTTTTGTTTTTCACTTGTAACTCCTCTGACTGAAATGTTGATAAACACACTACGCCAATTATTATATCAAGATTATACTACTATTCACATAGTTAGTCAATAAATTTAAGTTATTGAATGAAATTTTTCCGTCAAAAATACGGATAAAATTACAAAGAAAAATAGGCAACTTTGCATGAAAAAAGCTCCATTGCCACACAAATGGCAACAGAGCGTAATTTTAGTTGAAATATCACGGACTGACGGTTATGTCTGCCCCCAGCGAACAAAGATTTTGCGCCAGTCGAACGTAGCCGCGGTTTATATGTTCTATTCCGCTGACAGTGCTTACACCCTCAGCATTTAATGCGGCAATCACCAAGCCGGCGCCACCGCGCAGGTCGTTAGAAGCTACGCTTTCGCCGTGAAGTTTGCTGCCCTCCACTGTTGCAACGTCATCGTTAACGGCAATGTGCGCACCCATTTTGTTGAGCTGCTCCGCATTGTGTAGCAGGCGGTTTTCAAACAGTTTTTCGCGTATTTCCGTATCACCGCTACTGCATGCGGCTAAAGTTAGAACAAGCGACTGCATATCCGTGGGGAACAACGGATAGGGCGCGGTAACAATCTTGCCGTAGCCGTTTGGCGACTTGTCTGCCACTACATGTATGGCGTCGGAATACTGCTTTATGTAAACGTGAGGCGAAAGCACGTCCAAAAATGCTTGCATATGTAACGGGTTGCAATTGGTTACCGTAACGTCGCCCAATGTTGCGACCGTAGCCGCTATGTACGTTGCGGCAACTATCCTGTCGGGAATGACGTCAAATTCAGCACCGTGAAGTTTGTCCACGCCAACAAGCCTCACAGTTGACGTACCTACGCCGTAAAGCTTGGCGCCCATTTTCACGAGCAGCTCCTCTAGCGCAGTTACCTCCGGCTCTGTAGCGCAGTTTGTGAGCACACTTTCTCCTTTAGCCAAAGCGCACGCGCACAAAAGATTTTCCGTTGCGCCCACACTTGCAAAACGCAGATTGTAAGGCGCACCTATCGGCTTTCCCTGGCAAACTAGCTCGTCGGTGTTTTCGTCTACTGCTATGCCCAAAGCCTCAAGCCCTTTCAGGTGGATATCCATTGGTCGCGCACCTATTGCGCAACCACCGGGAAGCGGCAGGCAAATCTTGTGATATCTTGCAACGGTACTTCCCAATATCAATGCAGAGCCGCGCAGCAAGTTGGCAAGAGACCGTGGCGCAGATGTGGTATTTAATCCACCGCTTACCGATACCGTATTTCCACGCCTGTTTATCCGTTTGCCCATGGCGGACAGCAACAGTAGCATATTTTCCACGTCCACAATGCTGGGACAATTGCGTAGCACTATCTGTTCGTCCGTCAGCACCGTTGCGCCCAACAGCGCCAAAGCGCAGTTCTTTGCGCCGTAATCGGCAATTTCTCCGCGAAGTCTCATTCCGCCGTTAATTATGTAATCCATAGCTTTACTCCGAACCCGTTTTCGTAAACCTTACTTGATAGATTGAGCAACACACCCATTGCCGTCATGAATACCACCAGCGACGTACCGCCGTAGCTTATGAACGGTAACGGCAACCCCGTAGGCGGTATGCTGCCTGTTACTACCGCGAAATTTAACAGCGATTGCACTGCAACTACCGCGGATATTCCCCCTGCCAGGTAACAGCTGAACTTATCCTTGCTGTTGACGGCAATGCGCACTCCGCGCAGAATTACCACCAGGTACAGCGCAAACACAATCAAACAACCGAACAGCCCAAATTCCTCGCCGATAACGGAAAAGATAAAGTCGCTTTCGGCAAAGGGTAAAAACCGATACTTCTGCCTGCTGTTGAACAGTCCCACACCAAACCAACCGCCACTTCCCAGGGCGTACAAGGATTGAATGAGCTGATATCCCTCGTCCTTAGGTGAAGCCCATGGGTCGATAAATGCCAACAGGCGCTGCAAGCGGTACGGCTCCATGATTATTAGCAAGGGAACAGCAAGCACCACGGGAATAAGCATTAGCAAAAAGTATTTCCATTTCATTCCGCCAAGGTACAGCATGATAATCATGAGCATCGCCACACACATGGTTATCGACATGTTCGGCTCGGCAATTATCAGCGCGCAAAAGATGACGCCCACGGCAATTTGCGGCAAGAAACTATGAAATTTGGACATATCCAGCTTGGACATTATTGCCGCGCAAAACAGTATGTAGGCGAACTTGGCAATTTCCGACGGTTGCATGGAAAAGCTACCCACGCCAATCCAACGCCGTGCACCGTAGTTTTCAATGCTTATCCCTGGCACAAACACCAGCGCCAACAGCACTACGGACAGCACCACGCCCACAATCCACAGCTTGCGGATAAATTCCAGCTTGACGCGCGAGGCAATCAGCATAGCAATCAAACCTACGACCGCACCAATTGCCTGCTTCGTTACGAAAAAGTATTTGTTGCCGTAGCTAATCTCCGCCGAGTAACAGCTGGCGCTGTACACAAACAGCAAGCCAATAAGCACCAAAGATATTACCGCGCCAAACAATATGTAATCAATCCGCCGTTTCACAACTTAACTCCGCAACCACCTTTTGAAAGTATTCGCCACGTTCCTTGTATCCGCTAAATTTATCAAAGCTAGCGCAAGCGTTGGACATCAGCACTATTCCGCCCACTTGCTTGATTGTTTCGTAACAGAAATATGTAGCTTGCCGTATGTCTTCAAACTGCTTGACATCCTTGCCGTATCTTGCGCCACACTCGTGTATTTTCAATGCTGTTTCCCCTGTTGCCGTTATCAGCTTGACATTGGGCTGCAAGCCGTCGAATAACGCGTCGAAATCTTCGCCTTTATCCGACCCACCGAGAATGACTGCAACATTGTCCGAAAAGCACTTCAATGCACTGACAGTTGCTGCAACATTTGTTGCCTTGCTGTCGTCAACAAACGTCACTCCGCCTACAGTTGCTACCTTTTGCAATCTGTGCGGAAGGAACTGATAGCTTTCCATCGCTTTCACCGCAACATTGGGAGATACGCCCACTGAGCAGCATGCCAGCACAGCCCCCAACGCATTGCTTAGGTTGTGCCTAGCCAACTGAGAAAAATAGTGCGTTTCTACCTGTGTCCTTTTCACGGAATCCTGCAAAATTACACTGTGTCCGTCGTAATAGCAATTGGCGTGTGCATTGTCTATGGAGTAAAACAACTTGTTGCAACTACACTTTCCCGACAACTCCACAACAGCTTTGTCATCAAGGTTAAACAAAGCGTACCCTTGCTTTTGATGAACAAAATTGTTAACCTTTGCATTAGCGTAGTCGGCAAAGCTTGCGTGATAGTTTAAGTGATCAGGTTGCAGGTTGGTAAATACGCTGACGTAAGGTGCAAAGCTTGCGCAATCTGCAAGCTGAAAGCTGGAGCTTTCAAGCACTACTGTTTCGTTCTTTTCAATATCCAATACCTGTGAGCAAAAGGGAACGCCACCGTTTCCAAGCAAACGTGATTTTACTCCGCTAGTTTGCAAAATGTGATAAATCATTTCGCATGTTGTAGTCTTGCCATTGGTGCCTGTGACGGATATGCATCTACCCTTGCAATATGGAAAACAAAATTCCAATTCTCCCACTAACCTTGCACCCTTTAGCTTGGCCTGATGCACACCTTTTGCATGTGGCGGCACACCAGGACTAAGCAAAACTGTCGTATCCGAGGTGAACTCAGCATTGCCGTCGAAACCGCTAGCGTCATCGTACATAACGGCGCTTTTGCCCAGTTTTTCAAGCATTTTCACCAGATTTTGCCCAGTTTTGCCCTTTCCGTACACTATTATGTCTGACATATTATTCTCCAAGACACATCAAAATGAAAGTAATGAGCACTGTAACCGTGCAATACAGCACGCAGATACGCGTTTCACTCCATTTCTTCTTTTGTAAGTGATGATGGAACGGAGCCATCAAGAAAATACGTTTTCCTTTGGTCGCCTTGAAGTAAACGACCTGCATAATTACCGACACGCTGGACAGGACAAACATTATTCCCAGTATCGGAATGAACAAACTCATGCGGGTGAATATTGCGATACACGCCACCATTGCACCCAGGGCAAGCGAACCCGTGTCACCCATAAATACCTTAGCATCGTTGCAGTTAAACAACAGAAAGGCAACCAGCGCCCCACAGCAGATGTAGCACAGTGTAATTAAGTCCTGTGTTTGCTTGTATGCGTAGGTATCGCCGATACTTTCAAGCACATTCAGTTCACGGTACAGCAACGCAATCATTCCCGCCATGAAGCATATCGTTGTGCTTGTGGCAAGCCCGTCAATGCCGTCTGTTAAGTTTACGCTGTTGGTACAGGCAAGGTAGATAAAGATAACAAGCGGAATTATCCAAAAGCCTATCTTCACCTGCTTGTCCGTAAACGGAATACGCAGCTTGTCGCCAATGGCAATGTCGCCGTACACGAATATCGCCACCAACACCGCTATAGCAAGCTGAACAATTATTTTTTGATAAGCGTGCAACCCCATGTTGCGCTTGAAACGAATTTTGATAAAGTCGTCCAAGAACCCCACAATGCCGTACGCAACAAAAACAGCCACCGCTACTGCCGTTGCGCGGTTGGACCAGCTACAAAATATTGACGAAACAAGGGTGATTGCCAATATGAATGCAATACCGCCCATTGTGGGCGTACCCTGCTTGCTACTGTGTTCGGTAACATATTCCAATATTTCCTGTCCTGCTTTTAGACGCCTCAACAGTGGTAAAACCATACCGCACAGCAGCATACACAGCGCAAAGGCAACCAAAAATGATAACGCTTGCATAACTCTCCTTAACTTTTAATATGTACCTTACTCTATCCTAAGCAAATTGCGCACCACTTCCACATCGGAATACGGGAATTTACGTCCGCGTATTTCCTGATATTCTTCCGCACCTTTGCCGAGAATTGCCACGGTATCTTCGCCCGTTGCAATGGACAGGGCGTATTCCGTTGCCTGTGAGCGATTGAGTACAATCTTGTACTTGCACGTCAATCTTTCGGATACGTCCTGTGCAATAAGCTTGGGATCTTCGTAACGCGGATTGTCGTTTGTTAAAATTGCGAAATCTGCAAACTGTGACACCCTCTCTGCCATCAATGGACGTTTGAATTTATCTCTGTTTCCACCGCAACCGAACACAACGATAAGCTTGCCTTGCGTTGTGCGGCGCAGAAAGGACAATATGTTTTGTATTCCGTCGGGAGTGTGCGCAAAGTCCACCACAATTCGCGCGCCGTCCGAACGTATCAGCGTTTCGTTGCGACCGCTAACGCACTGAACCTCTTCGATTGCTTTTGCTATCGTATCGATATCCACACCAAGTACGGACGCACAAGTTGCCGCTGCTAGCGTGTTGTATACGTTGAAAATGCCCGCTAGGTGCGTTGTAATGACTGCAGACTGCCCAAATAGCTCAACGCGGTACGTTGACTTGTCATTGTCTATCTGCACGTCCGTAGCCACAACGTCGGCGTGTCCGTTAACGGAGTATGTCGCTGTGGGCATTAACGTCGCAATTTCTTTGCCGAGGCTGTCGTCAACATTTGCAACTACATTTTTGACATATTTTTGAGTAAAAAAACTCTTTTTAGTGTTGGCATAGTTTTCCATTGTGTGGAAAAAGTCCAGGTGATCCTGCGAAAAGTTAGTAAAAATAGCCACTTCGGACAGTATACCTTGCATCTTGTGGAGCGCAATTGCGTGCGCGGATACCTCCATTATCACAACGTCCACCTTGTTGAGGTACATTTGCCTAAACCAATAGTGAAGCTCGATGGGATCGGGTGTTGTAAGCGCGCTTGCATGGCGTTGACCGTTGAAAAACACTCCGTTTGTACCCACTACAGCCGTTTTGTAGCCCGCCTTGGACAGTATTGCTTCCAGCACATACGACGTGGACGTTTTCCCGTTTGTGCCCACTATGGAAATTACCTTCAACCTATCCACCGCGCTTGCGTAAAAATTTTTTGCCGCGATAGCCATCACACTGCGCACGTCGTCTACAACAATTTGCAATGCCTGTGTTTCCAGCGGTTTTTCGCAAACAATTGCTACCGCGCCGTCGCCAATCGCCTTGCGAAAGAAATCGTGACCGTCGAACTTTTTTCCTTTCAGGCAAAAGAACAAACATCCCTGCTTTACCTGCGACGTGTCACAAGCAAGCGAGGTTACTTCGGGATTGTTTTCGCCAATCATGCGGTAGCTTACGCCGTTTAGTATTTGTTGAAGGTACATAGCTTACTCCAAAAAAATAATCCATACGGGTTGTCCGTATAGATTATTGTATTTGTATTGGTTATTATTTATGATTGACGGGCTATGCAATCACTCCAACGGGGCAATGTTTTTGTAATTTATTATTTCGCGGAAAACAAGTCCTGCGTAAGGTGCGGCAACTATTGAACCATAGCTTTGCCCCTCAGGCTCGTCAACAATCATCAAAACAAGATACTTGGGACTGCTTGCCGGGAAAAACCCTATGAACGAAGATACGTACTTGCCCGTTGCCAATGCTCCGTCAACGAACTTTTGCGCCGTTCCCGTTTTGCCGCCTACCTGGTAGCCGGGCACATTTGCGTTTTTACCGCCGCCTTCCGCTACGACGCGCTGTAACATAGTAGCTATCTGCTTGCTGGTTTCTTCACTAATTGCGCGGTTTACCACCGTTGGCGAAAATCTCTTCACCACCTGTCCCGTTGTTGGGTCGGATATTTCCTTTACCAAGTACGGTTGCATAAGCAATCCGCCGTTTACAGCCGCTGACGTCGCCATACACAGCTGTAAAGCCGTAACAGCAATCGTCTGACCGAAGCCTATACGCGCCAAATCTCCGTTGGTAACAGCGCTCTCAGGCACAAGTATGCCTGCCTGTTCGCCTGCAAAGTCAATGCCCGTAGTACTTCCGTAACCGAATTTGTACAGGTAATCGTACATCGTATTTTTGCCAAGCGACAAGGCGATGTCGGTAAATATCGGGTTGCAGCTGTTGTTTAACGCATCGGAAAGGTTTTGATTGGAGTGCTTACCGTTTGCGTGCTTTGTCCAACAGCTGATTTTCGAACCGTCGATAATGCGCGTACCTGCGGAGTTTCCAAATATGTGCTCGGCGGAAAATGCTTTGCTGTTGCCATTGCGGTACTCCTCAAGACAAGCCGACGCAGTAAGTATCTTGAAGGTTGAACCCGGTTCGTACACGTCTGTCAACAACGTGTTTTTGGAGTATTTCATCAGGTAATCAAGGTTGTCGCGCGGCAGATTGTTGAGGTCAACACTGGGCTTAGATGCCATTGCAAGGATTTCACCCGTGGTTACATCAAGCACAATGCAACGCGCTGCCTGAGGCTTTTGCTGATACATTGCAAGCTGCAATACGTTTTCCACTACAGTCTGAATTACAGCATCAATTGTCAATGTTACCGTCAAGCCGTTGACCGACGGTATGTATGTCATTGAGCCTTGCTCAAGTTCGTCGCCTACCAGGTCCGTTTCGGTAAGCAACATGCCGTTGATACCCTGCAAATACTTGTCGTAGTAGGCTTCTATGCCAGTCTGTCCCACACCGTCAGAGGATACAAAGCCCAGCACCTGCGACAGAAAATCGCCATACACATAGCTACGCAACCCCTCCGAAGAAAGATATACACCCTCCAGGTTGTAGCTACGCAGCTCTTCCGCCTTGGCAGTGTCAATTTGGCGCTTTATTGTAACTTCCGATACCCCGCGCTTTACCAGCTTGTCGTACACAGTTTGATAGTCTAACTCAAGCACCTCCGCAATAACCCTTGCGCATTGCTCGGGTTCGTCCACACTTTGCGGACGCGCGTACACACTGTAGCCCGTTTCCGTTGTTGCTATCAAATTACCGTTGGTATCCACAATGTCACCGCGGTAGGCTTTTATCGGCAAATCGCGCTGCCATTGATCGGCGGCTTTTGCCTGCAGGTCTTTACCCCAAACTACTTGTATATACGCCAAACGTAAAAATATGCCTGACAATAAAAAAATTGCCGCCACAATAAGTGTCAGCAATCTCTTTTTTGTTATGTAATAATTGTGTTGCAAATTAGCCCCCGAAAACGCCACATAACCAATCGCACAAGGAGTCGAACCAGTTGGATTCAACATGGAAATTTTGTGCGGGTCTTGTTTCTAACTCGGTGTACTCCATTGTGTTGGACTTTGCAGCATCAATGTAACCCAAATCTGCTGCGCGTTGTGCCAAGTCCGCAAAATCTTCTTCCTGTGTAGCTGCTAAGAGGCCTTCCACTGCGGAGGACACTTCGGAATACTCTGCGTTGAGCAATGCCGCCGAACCAAATGCTCCGCTAACAGATACAGAGCACAGTGTTACTGCGATAATCAATGCCAATACAACAACTGCGTAGCTAGCTATAGCCACCTTTGTTTTGGTGTTAAGCCTTGTTGCTGTCTTTGTGCTTGAAGCGGCGTATTCGCGTTGATAGCTCATTCTGAGGGTCTGTTCGGACGGTCTCAAATCAGCTGAAGTAACCGAATCCTGTTCGTCAATAGTATTCCACTCACCCAGTCTTTCCTGAATACTGGACAGTGAAAATTCGTCTTGATTTTCCTGACCGAAGCCAGCGGAATAAGACGTTCTTATATCTGCATAAACGTCGCGTTCAGTTTGTTGTTGAAATTCAGAATTATTCCATTGCATTATATTTACCACCTTGGTTAAATATTCACTTTTTTACAAATACTCTTAGCTTTGCGCTTTGTGAGCGGGGGTTTTCCGTTTGCTCGCTAGGCGAGGGTACAATCGGTTTTTTGTTTACCAGCATCCCCTGCGAACGGTGATTGCACACACATACAGGTAAGTTCGGGGGACATATGCAATCTGTTGCAAGATCGCTAAACGTGTGTTTTACTGCTCTATCTTCCAGCGAGTGGAAGGTTATCACTGCCAGCCTACCGTTTGGCTTTAGCCTGCCAACTGCGCAGGATATGAACTCTTCAAGACCTTCAAGCTCACGGTTGACTTCAATTCTTAGTGCCTGAAATGTGCGTTTTGCAGGATGACTTCCCTTTTTTCTTGCACTGTGCGGTACGGCTTTATCGATTATCTCAACCAGCTGACCGCATGTCTCAAGCGAGCACTTTTGCCTTGCGGAAACGATGTTTCGCGAAATTGATTTAGCAAACTTTTCTTCACCGTAATCACGGATGATGCGAGTAAGCTCTTGCTCGGAGTAGTTATTCACAATTTCCTTTGCCGTGAGTTCCTGCTCAGCATCCATGCGCATATCCAGCGGAGCGTCACTTGTCATGTAGGAAAAACCACGTTCGGGATTGTCTATCTGGTAGGAACTAACTCCCAAATCTGCCAGTATTCCGTCCACCTTGTCAATGTTGAGTTCGTCAAGAACTTGACTTAGATTTTTGAAATCGCTGTGAACGAACTGCACATTTCCCTTTGTTAAGCGGCTGCGGCACACCGAGAGTGCCTCTTCGTCCTTGTCTATTGCTATCAGCAAGCCCGTCGAAAGCTTGTCCAAAATTTTACTCGAGTGTCCACCGCCACCTGCTGTGCAGTCAACGTATATTCCGTCCGGCTTTATGTCAAGCCCGTCGATACACTCTTCAAGTAACACTGATTTATGTGAGAAAATCATTTGCTCATCGATTTGTGAAATTCCATATACAGCTCGTCAACAGCTTGAGAGGATTCGTCATTTGCGTTGCGACGTTGAACGTAAAGCTCTTCACTCCAGATTTCAATTCTGTTAATAGCGCCCACGATGCGAACGTCTTTGTCTATTTTGGCAAAGTTCAACAGCTCCATCGGTAACATAAATCTACCTTGCGAGTCAGCATCAACTGTTGCCGACATTTCAGCAATTCGTCTGATAGTTTCAGCACTCTTCGTGTTGAATTCGCCTATATCCTCAACTGCTTTGTAGAACTTCTCTTCCGCTTCGGCAGGATACAGGAAAATACAACCGCCAATACCCGGCATAAGAATATAATCGTTGCCGAGCTTTTCGCGATATTTCGCTGGAAGTCGTATTCTGTTTTTGTCGTCCAACGAATGTTGGAAATTACCGAGCAGAAGCACGAAATTACACCTCTAGATTTTTGGTACTTAGATAATAGCATACTTACAGTCCAATTTCAACCATTTTTAACCAAAATCTTTAAAAAAATTTTTAATTCTAACCAAAACAGGGGAAAAAGCCGAAATATACTTCAGCGAGCCTAGTAATAAAAAATTACGCATGTGCAATTTTCATTTTTTGACACTATTTTTCATCATACTACAAAAAAACGGCTACTCAACGAGGAGTTGCCGTTTGTGTTTTATTGTTCTGTTACAGTATTTCCGTAAGCTTGTTGCCAACCAGATCGCAGCTTGTTAGGTAGAAATCTATACCGAATTTTTTCATATGCAGGTTCGCCCTGCAGTCCTTGCCGTGAAGATGTCCGTACACTACCGTGGTAATGCCCGCCTCGATAAACTGTCGTGTAAAATCACTGTCGTCATATCTACCGTTAAAGGGCGGGTAATGCATCACTGCAATTACCTTATCCGTTGGCTTGCGCATCTTTTGCATAGCTGCAATGGACAGCTTTAACCGTTCTGTTTCACGCAGATATATTTTTTTATCTTCAGCAGACAAATTGTCTCCGTCGGGAACCACCCAACCGCGGGTACCGCACACAAGCACGTCGCCGAAGCGCATACAGTCATTTTGCAAAGCGTAAAAACCGTTCGGTATGGCATTCCGCACTTGCGACAGGGTATTCCACCAATAGTCGTGATTACCCCGTAATATAACCTTTTTGCCGGGCAGCCTTGCCACCAGCTCGAAATCCGGTATTGCCTCATCCATGCGCATTGCCCAGGAAAAGTCACCGGCGAGTATCACCAGGTCGTCTTCTTTAACTTTGACATTCCAATCGGCAGAAATAATCTCGAAATAGTTTTCCCACGACTTACCGAATATGTCCATGGGCTTTTCTACCACAGTGGACAGATGCAAATCGCTTATTGCAAATACTTTCATACAAGATATTGTAGCATAAGCGTAAACATTTGTCTAGTCTAGTGTTGTTACACGTCGCCGCCCACTTTGCTGCGTTTTGCCCTGCACTGCGCACACATGATATCGTCAATACCCATAGTGTTTTTTTCACAGTAGGGACATATCAGCTCAGTAAAGCTTTCCTCGTCAAATATGCTCTTTTTGCCCTCTATCTCGTCCATGCAAACCCTGCACAGCTCTTCATCTATCAATATATAGTTTAGTCCACAGCGCGGACACCTTTTGTATTTCATAGCAGTATACTCCATTCTATACTCAACCTATGAAACATTTACAGTAAGTGTTACACGTACAAACTACTATTTTATTGATTATTTTTATTTTCTATTCCACAATAAAAAAACCGTGGCGTTGTGCCCGGTTTTTTAATGAGCTTGTTTGCGTTTAGGTATTGCCGCCGTTGTTGGTCGTGCGTCCACCGGGGTACAGCGGTAGCTCAAAGTAGCCCGAGCACACTTCCTCGGTGTACTCCTGACAGGGCGGGATTACAGCATAGCCGTAGCTGGGTATGATAAGCTCAACATTCATTGTAACCTTGAGTATTGCCGTAACACAGCAATTGATTACAAAGATGTAGTACGTTACGCCGTCGATTTCCTGCGTTTGGCTGTACTGTCCCTCGGGGCTCACTGCCGACACGCTTGCTTCAATCGTGTAGGGAATGATAGACGGTTCGGGTAAGAACATTACTACGTCTACGGGAACAGTAACTGTGCCCATGCCGCTACCTTCTTCGTTGTTGCTGTCTATGTACACTACTTCAACGGGGACTACTACGTCTGCCTGCACTCTACCGTACTTGGGGCGCTCGGTTAAACGCTCTACAACAAGATTTTCGATAATTCCCTTTGTGGTTGTGCTCTTAGCGCTTACAAAACGCAGAGGCACTGTGGGATTAGCGGGATTAACGTCCGAAACGCTTACGGTAATCTGCTGTAATGTTGTTTGTTTTACGCACGCATCAAAGACCTTTTTGCCTTGAATGCAAATTTTTTCACTGCAATTGTTGCCATCCATATTATTGACCGGCATTGTTAACCTCCTATGATAGTCAATATATTGTATGTAAGCAGTGTTCAAAATGTGCGCCTCGCCGACAGGGCGATTAAAAATTGTTTTTTACAACAAAAAAACTCACCTAGATAGATGAGCTTTAAAAAAAATTTATGGATATTTCTTAATTGAGGTGGTCAGAAGCATATCACCGCCTCAATCAATCGACATCAAAGTGTTGGAAGCGGTCCTTCATATGTCCGAAGTAGAAAGTGATGAGCTCTCTTGCCTTGCGCTCCTGCACTTCCTTAGAGTCGCTGTTGCTCAAGATCTTGAAAAAGCTTGTCAAAAATCCCTCTGCAACGGCGGAATAGAATTCGGGGTTTTGAATTTTACTGTCTATCTCGGGGAATACGCTTTGCACCAGTTCCTTTATCTTGGTTGCCATCACGTCCGTTATGTACTGCATGAAGGTGTCATGGTGAACGGAATTTCCCTTGAAGATAATGAGCAACTCGTCGTTGTATTGCATTATGAAAGCAATGAGCGTTTCGGAAAGCTCCTTCATGGTTTTGTTGGTGAAGCTGAAATCGTTGTCAACGAAATTTCTCACGCTCTCCATGAACGGCTTGATAATTGCAAAGTACAGATCTTCCTTGTTGACATAATATCTGTAAATATTACCCAATGAAATTTCCGCATTGTCGGCAATATTGCGGATGGAAGCGTCGGCATAACCCTGCGCCTTGAATTCCTCTACTGCCGCAACAAGTATTCTATCTCGAATTTCCTTCTTTAGATATTGCATCGTTGCTCCAGATCGTTTCTAATGTGTTATTATTTTAACATATTTAACAGATGTGAGCAACTTATTTCGCTAAAAAATTTTGAGATTTTTTCATTTTTGCAAGGGTGCACTAGTATGCGCACTCCAGTAGCATTTTGTCCGCCAAAAGAGCAATAAATTCACCGTTTGTGGGCTTTTCGGAGGAGTTGTACACCTTTACACCAAAGATATTGTTGATATTCTCTATCTTACCCCTGTTCCAAGCTACTTCGATTGCATGGCGGATGGCGCGCTCCACCTTGCTGGAGGTTGTATTGAACCGCTTTGCAATGGACGGATACAGGCTCTTGGTAATAGCGTTGATGATGGGAGGATTGTCCACAGCAAGCTTGATACCCTCACGCAAAAATTGATAACCTTTGATATGTGCGGGGATACCTACGCTGACAAATATGCTGCTTATACGCTCGTCAAGGGTTTTTTCGGAAACGCTCTTTTTGCGCACTACCTTTCCACCCAGACGTTCGCCCTCGTAGACGTTTAATATACGCTGTTCCAATACGCTGTACTCCACGGGCTTTACCAGGTAGTACTTTGCGCCAAGGTCCAACGCTTTTATTACAAAGACTTCGCTTTTCAGCTCGGAAGCAACAATAAACTTGGCATCGTGGTATTTTTCCATCAATGCGTAGCCATCTTCACCGCCCATTACCAGCTCGGTTATTACTACGTCGGGGACATTCTCGTCTAGACACCTGCGGGCATCCCTTCCGTCTACGTCAAAAAGCACTTGAAATTCGTCATTTTCTTCCAATTTTTCCTTCAATCCCGATTGTCCAATCAAACCTATTGTAATCACAATACAATCTCCTTTTGCTCTTAGTGCGTCTATTGTAACACGACACAACCTGTTGTATTCGAAAAGAAAAGGGGGATATAGCACAAAAATTGTCGAAAAATTAATTTATTTATTCGGTAAATATCACATTCGAAAAATAAAGAGCCGTTGTTGCGGCTCTTGTTAAATACGTTAAATATCGACAAATTACTGTTGTAAATATATGTTATTCTTCGGTATTTTCTGCTTCTGTTGGCTCTTGTTGGTCTTGTTGCGGCGTTGATTCTTCGGGAAGTTCCAGCTCCACAACTTCGTAGGTGGGTTCACGTTTGGTTGCTGCCCTGTACTGTCGTATGTCCGGCAAAATGCAGATGTAGAAAGTTGAACAGAAAAGGGTTATTAACACCTTGCAAAGCACCATTACGACAACATTCAATACCGGTATCCAGCTGAACAGCATGTTGATGGCTGTCAGCACCATTTCCATAACAAAGGAAACCGCGTAAATGGGCACGCCAACTATTAAGCACAGCGTCTTTACAATGTAGTACCACCATGCTTTACGGGTGTAGTTGAATATCCAATGAAGTCTTATTAAATAATATTCTTTCATAAGTAAAACCTCTGCAATTAACTTAAATTGTACTATACAGCCATCAACTTGTCAACATATGTAAGTGGCAAGTATTTTGATGTGGGCGTAGTATGTTAGTGAAAGTTTTGCACGTTGCTGCGGCGAATTTGACATAATAGTCAATAAATGCCGTCAAAACGATTGACATCACAGCAAAACAAAATTACAATAAATATATATAATAAATCCGGTAGGTGAGGCTACCATGGGGATACGGATTGCTACCGACCAAACGTGGAGACACGTCAAGTCTGGTAAGCAGGGTTTGTCGAAAACAAGGCTCATCCTAATGCAATTTCATCGCCCCATGATGCTAAAACTTGTAATGGTTGGGCGTTAGTTTCCGTCATGAAAGAAACACATTTTGTCTGCACTGTTACAGGATGCAGATTTTTTTTACGCTATCTGCCACACGAAACTACCAAAGGAGGTACAAATGGAATACGAAGAACTGCAAGAATTAACGGAAAAAACGCTGGAGCTACTTCAGGCGAAAAACTTCCGCGAAATCAAAAGCCTGATAAACGACTTGCAGCCCATTGACTGCGCTTCACTGCTTGAGGAACTGAGCGACAAGGATATTTTGCCAGTATTTCGACTTCTCAGCAAGGAAAACGCTGCCGAAACATTTGTTGAAATGACTAACGACAGTCAGGAGCTGTTGCTGAACAAATTTTCCGATGCCGAACTAAAGGCAGTGTTCGACGAGATGTTCCTTGACGATACGGTCGACATCATTGAAGAAATGCCTGCAAATGTTGTCAAGCGCATAATCAAGCAATCGGACGCAGAAACGCGCGCACAGATAAACGAAATACTGAAATACCCACGCGACTCCGCCGGCACTATCATGACCGTCGAGTACGTGAGCCTCAGGCAGAATTGGACGGTAAAAGAGTGCTTCGACCGCATACGTAAGGTTGCCGTTGACAAGGAGACAATTTACAACTGTTACGTTACCGACGACAAGCGCAAGCTAATCGGCACTGTTACCGTAAAGGATTTGCTGTTGCACTACTACGAAACGGTAATTTCCGAATTTATGGAAACGGACGTAATTTCCGTAGAAGCTACCGACGACAAGGAATTTGTTGCTCAGCAGATTTCAAAGTACGACTTGTCCGCCCTGCCCGTTGTAGACAGTGAAAACCGCATGGTCGGTATCATTACCGTCGACGACGTATTGGACGTCATGGAAGAGGAGGCTACCGAAGACATCTCCATCATGGCGGCAGTAACGCCTTCTACCGACACGTATATGGAGCAAAGCATCTGGCAGATTTGGAAAAACCGTATTCCTTGGCTGTTGATATTGATGGTTTCCGCAACCTTTACAGGGCTTATTATCAACACCTTTGAAGCTACGCTCAACGCCTTGAGCCCACTACTGTTTGCTTGCATACCAATGCTGATGGACACAGGCGGAAACGCAGGCAGCCAGGCATCCGTTACCATTATCCGTGGTTTGGCATTGGACGAAATCCGTCCGCGTGATGCCGCAAGGGTACTGTGGAAAGAAATACGTGTATCTGTGATGCTTGCATCCTGCCTTGCCGTTGTTTGCTTCGGAAAGCTGTATCTGCTTGACGGCTTGGCATTTGGATACAACTACACTTGGGATATTTGTTTAGCAGTATCAGTAGCATTGTTTGCAACAGTTGTTATTGCAAAAATGGTAGGTTGTTTGATGCCGTTACTTGCTAAAACATGCAAGCTTGACCCCGCAGTTGTTGCAAGTCCTTTCATTACAACTATCGTTGACGCATTGTCATTGATAATATACTGCTATATTTCAATGTTGATATTGGGCTCCATACCCGGTTAATCAATCAAATAACAAAAGCACTTGTGTGAAATTCCACTACAAGTGCTTTTTTGATGTTTTTATTAGAATGACGAAATTGTTGTGAACCACTACTTGCTGAATGCAGATAGTTTTATGTTGGAATACGCTGCAAGCTCCTTTTGAAATAGCTTTATTGGATTGAGAAAATTTCGTGACATGTGCTCAAGTGACGTACACAGTAAAATTTCCGTTGCACCCAATTTCGCACATATTGGTACACTAAATTCGGCGTTTTGCTTGGTTGTGAGCGATTGGTCTTCCATTACTATTTTATCCGACGCAATACCGCACTTGACCAAGTAATCACGCATAGTTTCCGCTTCGCTAATACCTGCTTTTTCATTGGCAACGCCGCCCGAAACCACAATAAACTGCGGCTTAAAAAGTTGGTTAATTTCCAAGGCAGATTTCAGTCTGCATTCCATAATATCCGTTATGCTACCGTCGTCATTCAGACGGTTTCCTAAAATTACCGCTACTAACATATCCATCAATTACCGAAACCTATCTTGTTGGTTTTCTTTTTGTTAAATTGAAATTCCTTGTCTGCTACTGCGCGAACAAAGTCTTCCTTGTTTAGTGTTACCTGAATTTCACCTGCAAGCTGTGTACGCATTGCTGCCTTGGCACACACCCTCTCGTAGAGGTTGCGCACAAAACGCGCATTGCTGAATTCCTTGGAATTTATGAAAGCGTCTTCCATGTTCAGGAAATATGCCTTTGCTTCCGCAAGCAAATCTTTAGTGTGGGGGATGTTGTTTTTGCACATGGACAGGAATATTTCGTACAGCTGTTCGCGTGTAAAATTGGGGAACTCAATTGTATAGGGCATACGGCTTGCAAGCCCCGAATTTCCACGGAGTAGCCTGTTCATATCCTCGGTGTAGCCAGCCATTATCACCACAAGGTCGCTACGGTGGTTTTCCATTTCCGCAATGAGGGTATCCAGCGCTTCTCTGCCGAAATCTTTGGTGTCCTCATCTCCCCTGTACAGCGAATATGCCTCGTCAATGAACAGCACCGAGCCGTAAGCTTCTCGGCAAATGGACAACGTCTTGGGCGCAGTTTGACCTATGTATCTACCACAAAAATCTCTGCCTGCGTGTTCGTAAAATTCCCCTACACGCAATAGGTTTTTCTCTTTGAAAATTTTACCTATTATGCGTGCGACCGTTGTCTTGCCCGTACCGGGGTTACCCACAAATCTCATATGCAAACAGGGCTTTCCAAGCGACGGGGTTTGCTTTACCAATTCTATTTGAGATATTATTTCCAATATACGTTGCTTTATTGCCGCAGTGCCCACCATTTTGTCCAGCATATCCAATCCGCTGACGTCATCGGCAAACTCCACGTTACACAGCTTTTCAGTATCGCACAGGGTAATAACCTTGCTACTATTTTGCTCTTTGGCGTTGGTCAGCTGCTTGTTGTACAGCAATTCGCCCACCACCTTGGATACCGTGTCTTCACCGTAGAAACGTCCGTCGCTGCTCTCTTCGCGTATGCGGTCGTAAAAGCCTTTCCATGCCGATTGTTCAATGGTAAAGCCGTATTCCTGAAGCTGCCTTTCGGCAATTTGCCCTATTTGCTCGTTAGTATAGGGTGGGAATGACAGCGCGCGTATAAACATAATGTCGTTGAGTGCACGCGCAACACTGTTCATAACTTCCTTGTCTACAAATGGGATACGGAACACCACTACCGAACCTTCGCACTTGTCCTTTAGCAATGTCAGAAATTCATTGAACTCCACATTGTTCACTTCATTCATCCATTCGCTGATGTCTATGCACACCAGGTACTGACCTGACTTGCGTTCCAATTTGCCTATAAGGTCCATGCGCGAATCGCTACTTGCCTGGCGCGCTTGCAGCTTGAGATTTACCACCTGTCGGCTAAGACTGCATATGTTCAGTTCGTTGATTAGTGTCACCAGTTTGTTGAGATAGTTATCCAACCCGCAACCGTCATTTATTGCAAAAAGATAGCGCTGATCTACAAATATCTTTTGTGTTTTGTTGGCTTTGAGCTGTGGCGCAAGTAGCGCTATTTCGTGAGCAAGCGCCTTGAAATCATCGCCGGCAATGATGTTGTCAATATCCTTCAACACAAGTTGCCAATTTTCAACCGTTATGGGGTCGTGTAAAGGCTGAGAGAGTGACTTTTCGCCAAACAGCTTGTCAAACTGCGCCTTGACAGCTTCTACTGATGCAAACTGAGCCTCTGCTGCTGCAACATCACGCGACATTTCTTCGTAGACAACCATGCTTTCGTCAAAGTCGCTGTACTCACTGCGCAAAAACGTGCAAATTTGCTCCTTGACCTTTTCTGCCGAAATGTCCGCAACTAGTTGCAGTTCCAATGAATTGCTCGTTAAGCGGCTAACGACAACGGCACCTGTTAGATTGCCATCCAGATATGCACGAACATTGGTAATAATTGAAGTATCTTCCATGCGGTGTGCTAACAGCCATTCCCAGGAAAACATATACACTACAGTCCTACCCATAATGCCTCCTTTACAGAAAACAGTTCACAGTAATTGTAACATATTACACACAGTATTTCAAGTATCTGATGTCGGGCGTATAGGAAAACTGCTAAGCAAACTTACTCCGTGATTACAATAAAATAAGTAAGTTTCCTCTTTTGTCATAATATTTGCATTATTTGTACACAATAAGTTACAAAAGGAGTTTTAAATATGACAGGTACAGTTAAATGGTTTAATGCAGTAAAAGGTTACGGCTTCATCGTGAACGATGAGGGTGGCGAGGATATATTCGTGCACTATTCCGCCATTATCAAGGACGGGTTCAAGACGCTACGCGACGGTCAAAAGGTAGAATTCGACTTGGAGAATGACACGGAAAACGAAAAACTGCGCGCTACAAATGTGACACCGATAGAAGGCTAATTGAAATCTATTGTATAAGTACAACTAAAAAAGAACCGAGGCAATGTGCCTCGGTTTTTTTCATTCGTTTGTATTGAAGCATTTGCAGATTAAACTACAGTGCCTGAATCGAGCTTTTTCACTGTCAGGTAGGTGTTTACATTGTCGCTGGGTGTAAGCGATGTTGTTGCGCTACCTTCTGCAGTAAGCGTTACAACGTCGTTTTCCGCAAGCGATACAATCGTGCTACCGTTCATTGAACGGTCTGTTCCTGTAATGAAGTCCTGCATTATGATACCCGAAGTAATCGGAGTACCGTTAACATTAACGGACAATGTTATTGTTGATGCAGGATTAACGTCGCCAAGCAGACCGTAGTTGATTTCGTAGTCGCCCGCGTTTTCAATCGTGATATCGTTTGTGCCGTAGGTTACGTTGAGATTGGGCATTTGTGAGCCAAGCGTCAATGCTACGGGCGTTCCTGCCGTCAAAGCAACAGGAGTGGTATCTGTGGAATACAATCCGCCGTATGCCGACAAACCGTCCGTTGCAGGGCCTGTTTCACCCGTTGCGCCTGTGGGACCCACTTCGCCTTGGATACCCTGCGGACCTGTAGGACCTACGGGACCGGTTGCGCCTGTAGCTCCAGTTGCACCTGTTGCACCAGTTGGACCAACACCACCGACTTCACCTGCCAAGCCTTGAGGTCCGGTAGCTCCTGTAGCTCCAGTCGGACCTGTCGGACCCGTGGGACCCGTTACACCGGGGATACCTTGAGGTCCGGTAGCTCCCGTTGCGCCTGTTACACCGGTATTCCCGTGATTGCCTTGAGCGCCCATGATACCTTGCGGACCTGTGAAACCTCTCGGACCTCTTGGACCGCGTTCGATTATTATAATTCTGTTTTGATCACTTTCGTTGTGACAACAATTACTTCTACAACAAAACATTTTTTTCTCTCCTTGTACTTTTTTAGGGCTGTGCCCTACAAATATACTATTAAAAATTTACAAACTGTGTTACGTTGTGAGCTTTTACACCGCTTTTTGTAAATAATTGTAGAATTGCAAGAAATATTTTCAGTAAAAGGGTTGACTTTTTATAAATAATGGCATAAAATAATAACAGTTGAACAATTATTCAACTGTTTCAACATAACAAGGAGAACAAATCAATGCAAGATAAAGACTTGATGTGCAAGGCTACGCATGTGCATGACGAAGTGTGCGAACAGGTAGTTGTGGACATGCCGGACGAGAATGCGCTTTACGACGTGGCAGAGCTGTTCAAAATATTTGGCGACTCTACTCGCATACGCATACTGTCGGCATTGGCGCAGGCGGAAATGTGCGTGTGCGATATCGGCGTTGTGCTCAACATGACCAAGTCGGCTGTGTCACACCAGCTACGGATACTGCGCCAGGCAAAGCTTGTCAAAAACAGGCGCAGCGGCAAGGAAATATTTTACAGCCTGGACGACGATCACGTCCTGAGCATAATTAAATTGGCACTAGAACATATACAGGAGTAAACTTATGAAAAAAGTAATAGCAATGCAAGACCTCGATTGCGCAAACTGCGCAGCAAAAATGGAACAGGCAATAAGAAAAATTGACGGCGTAAGTAGCTGCACCATCAACTTCATGCTACAACGCATGACGCTGGAGCTGGACGATGCACGCTCGGCTGAAATCATCGAGCAAGTAAAGGCTGCGGTTAAAAAGGTTGAGCCCGATTGTCGGTTAAAAATTTAGCACATTATGACAAAAAATAAAAAATCACTGATACGCATAATTGTTGCGTTAGTTGTCAGCGTTGTTACACTAATACTTAAATACACCATCGACCTAAACGAATGGATACAGCTTTCGCTGTTTGCCGCAGCGTACCTGGTTGCAGGCTACGACGTGCTGTGGAAGGCTGTCACAAATATCTTCCACGGCAAGGTATTTGACGAGAACTTCCTTATGACGGTTGCAACCATTGGCGCGTTTGCTATCGGCGAATATGCCGATGCTGCCGCTGTCATGATACTGTACCAAATTGGCGAACTGTTCCAACGCTACGCCGTGGGAAAAAGTCGCAGAAATATCGCCGCTTTGATGGATATCCGTCCTGAGGAAGCAACGGTTGTACGCAACGGCGAAGAGGTAACTGTACATCCGTCGGAAATTGAAGTGGGCGAAACATTCGTCGTAAAGGCAGGCGACAAGATTGCACTTGACGGCACGGTACTAAAGGGCGAATGTAACATTGACACTTCCGCTATCACAGGCGAAAGCTTGCCACGCCACACCGAAGCTGGACAAACGGTACTGTCGGGCTGTATCAATCTGGACGGCGTAATTTACGTTACAGCTACAGGCACTTACGACGACAGCACGGTTGCAAAAATATTGGACCTGGTGGAAAACGCAACTTCCTCGAAATCCCCTGCGGAAAACTTTATCACAAAGTTCAGCAAATACTACACCCCCGTGGTTGTTGGCTTGGCGCTGCTGCTTGGCGTTCTTCCGCCGCTAGTTACAGGGCAGTTCGCTAGCTGGACAGTGTGGAGCATGTGGCTAAAACGCGCAATGATGTTCCTGTTTGTGTCCTGCCCATGCGCACTGGTAATTTCCGTACCGCTAGGGTTCTTTGGCGGAATTGCCGCCGCAAGCAAACGCGGAATTTTAGTAAAGGGCAGTAACTATCTAGAGCTGCTGGCAAAGGTCAACACCGTTGCTTTCGACAAGACGGGAACGCTCACAAAGGGTAACTTTGCTGTTACGGTTGTTTATCCCGAGGACAAACGTCAACAAGTTTTGGAGCTTGCTGCCATTGCCGAACAGTACAGCAATCACCCCATTGCACTGTCTATCAACAGGGAAGCCAAGGCAAAGGTTGAAGCCAAGGTAACGGAAATTGCAGGCAAGGGCTTACAGGCGCAAACGGACAACTGCACCATTTTGTGCGGTAACGCGCAGCTAATGAAAGATAACGGAATTGAACACCCAGTTGCAACTGGCGGTACGGTAGTTTACGTTGCTGAACAAGGTAAATTTGTGGGTTACATCGTGATTGCAGACGAAATAAAGCCCGATTCGGAAACTGCAATAAAGCAGCTTCAACAAAGCGGTTGCAAAACGGTTATGCTAACCGGCGACAATGCACAAACGGCAGAAACTGTTGCGCACAAGCTTTCTATCGACAGCTACTACGCCGAACTGTTACCGCAGGACAAAGTTAGTAAGCTGGCAGAGCTCAAGAACAAAAACACAACGGTTGCGTTCGTTGGAGACGGTATAAATGACGCGCCCGTACTTGCAACGGCAGACGTTGGCATTGCAATGGGAGCAATGGGTAGCGACGTTGCAATAGAAACTGCCGACGTTGTGCTTATGCAGGACAATCCCACCGCTATTTCGTCAGCTAAGCGCATTGCGAAAAAGACACTGACAATAGTACGCGAAAATATTATATTGTCACTGCTAATCAAGTTCGCAGTGCTTGTACTTTCCGCAGTAGGCGTGTTGGATCTCATATCCTTTGGTTTGATAATTGCTATCCTTGCCGACGTAGGCGTTTGCGTGATTGCAATACTCAACTCTATGCGATCTATGTTAGTAAGTAAAAAGTAAGCGTAATTGAATAAAAGCCCGATTGCTAATGCAGTCGGGCTTCATAATTTTCATATAGAACTATAAATTGAAATTTATCGTTCAATCATTATTTATTCTGTTCGTTAAAACAATCTGTGCAAAGCCATGTACTACCATCTTCCGAAACATAGCATTCTTCTGTATTTTTGTCGATACTAACCCAACATTCCATACAATGCTCATGCCATATCTGTGAAAAATCGTCATTTGTTTTAATTATAAATTCATCTGCTACCGATTTTGGACTTATTACCCCATACCATTTTTCTGGATGATTTGAATATTCTTCTTTTAATTTAAGAGCATATTCTTTTGGTATAATTTTCACAAATTTTTCTTCCATGCTAAATATTCCTTCACTAAATAACTGTTTATATTTCTTATCAAGCTTGAATTCTGCCATCATATCCCACCCCTTAAAGAATAAGGGGCTGGGGGTTTTGAGGAGTTTTCAAGTAACGGGTTGTTAAGGGGTGTAGGGCGGAATCGGAAAACAGCCCTCACCCCTTAAATAAATTACTGTTTATCTAACGATTACTTTTTCGCTAATTGTTCTTTGTTGTACTGGAGCATATACAGCTCGTAGTAACGTCCACGCTGTTTCAACAGCTCGTGGTGATTGCCTTGCTCTACTATCCGACCGTCGGATACAACGATAATGTTATCGGCGTGCTGAATTGTAGACAGACGGTGCGCGACAATCAACATTGTGCCGATATTCATCATTTTGGTAAGGCTGTCCTGGATGAGCAATTCCGTTTCCGTGTCGATGTTAGCGGTTGCCTCGTCCAAAATCATAACCTCGGGCTTGTGAATAATCGTACGCGCAAAGGACAGCAGCTGCCGTTGCCCTGCGGAGAAGTTGTTGCCGCGTTCGCGCACTTCTTCATCTAAGCCCTTGCCAAGACGGTCAATGAACTTGTCGGCATTGACGTACCTGCACGCTTCCAAAACCTGCTCGTCGTCGAACTCGTCGCGCAACACGATGTTGCTGCGTATTGTACCGGCAAATAGGAAAACGTCCTGTAGCATTTGCCCGAAGTGCTTGCGTAGAGAGGAAATCTTGATGTGGCGGATATTTATTCCGTCAAGCAGTATTTCGCCTTGCTGAATGTCGTAGTTGCGGCAAAGCAGCGACAGTATTGTTGTCTTTCCGCTACCCGTTGCGCCCACAAATGCAACAGTGTCCTTGGCGTTTACGTGGAAGCTGACATCCTTTAATATCCACTCGCCCTCGTTGTAGGCAAACCACACGTTTTTAAATTCAATTTCACCGCGCACAGTTTCCAGCTCGATTGCGTCGGGCTCGTCCACCACGTCGGGCTTGATATCCATGATGGTAAATATCTTTTCCGCCGAAGCAAACGCCGATTGCAGACGGTGGAACTGCTCCGCCAAGCCCTGTATCGGGTTGAAGAAGCGAGAAATGAACATGTAAAATACAACTATCGTTTCGCCGGAAATTACCTGCCCCAATATCTGGTGACCGTCCAGTGCGCCCTTTGCGCCCAGGAAAAACAGGCAAAGCACCGACGATATGTACAGCATGTACACAATAGGACGGAAAATACCGAATACGAATATTTGTCCGCGTTGTGCCTTGTACAGCTTTTCGTTTTTGACGTCGAACTCGTCCATTTTGCGTTGTTCGCGGTTGAATATTTGGATAATCTTCATGCCCGACAGGTGTTCGGACAAATAGGTGTTGATGTCCGTTGTGCCGTTTTTTACCTGACGGTAAGCTCGGCGGGAAAATTTGCGGAACATCACCGTAAACAGCACCACAAACGGAACGAAACACAGCACCATTAGCGACAGCAGATAGTTTACACACAGCATTGCAACAAGCACGCCCAGTATAACAAATATGTTCTTGGCAAGGTTTACAAGCATGCCTGTAAACATCATGGAGATGGCGTTTGTGTCGTTGGTAACACGCGTAACAAGGCGGCCAACGGGCATCTTGGACAGCTGTGCGTGCGACAGGCTTTCAATGTGGGTAAAAGCATCCTCACGCAGCTTGGAAATTATCTTTTGTCCCGTCTTTTGTAGCACAATCGATTGAACATATGTGCCTAATAGCGACACTGCCAATATCCCTGCATACAGCAGCACTCGCCACAGCACGTCGTTGTACTCAAAGCCCTCTTCGGCAATTATGCTTTCGATATTTCCCACAAGTATAGGGGAAACAATTGTGTAGGATATGGACAGCAGCATTACAAGCCCAACTATCACAAAGTTAAACCAGTAGGGCTTGGCGTAACGTAAAAGCCTCTTCATTAGCTCGCCGTCTTTCATGTTGCGCTCAAAGCCCATGGCTTCCTTTTTGTCCTTGACAAGCGCATACGCCAGTATCAACGCTGCTGTAAATACACCTACTATTGCGCCAACGATAAGAAGTGGTAAATATGCTTTCATACTATTTGCCCTCCTCGTCTTCAAGCGCCTGCAAGGCAACCATGTTTTGGTATTCGGCACACCTT
This sequence comes from Clostridiales bacterium, assembly GCA_022508345.1. Lineage (GTDB taxonomy): Bacteria > Bacillota > Clostridia > Christensenellales > CAG-314 > Fimimonas. Next base: position 55,981 of record JAFLVK010000003.1, read on the forward strand.
GACATAAGCTCGGCGTGAGAACCTACGTCCACTACCTTGCCGTTGTCAAGCAGTATTATCTTGTCCAGGCTTTGAACGGTAGAAATACGGTGCGCAATGAGAATAGTCGTCTTGCCCTGACGTGTTTGGCGCAGGTTATGCAGTATTGTTTTTTCCGTGTCGGTGTCGACAGCAGATACGGAGTCGTCCAATATCAATATGGACGCGTCCTTCATGAGCGCGCGGGCAATGGAAATACGTTGCTTTTGCCCGCCGGATACAGTTATGCCACGTTCACCCAGTACCGTTTCGTAGCCGTTAGAAAACTTTTGAATGTTGCTGTCAATGTCGGAGAGTTTCGCTGCCTCTACAACCTGCTCCATTTCGCCTGTGTCGCTTGCAAAGGAGATGTTGCGCGCAATCGTATCGGAAAACAGGAAGTTATCCTGCGGCACATATGCTGAGAAACGTCGCAAGCTCTTTATCTTAATGTTGTTGACGTCATTGCCGTCTACAAACAGCGCGCCGTCATCGACGTTGTAACAGCGCAGTATCAAATCGGCTACCGTAGTTTTGCCTGAGCCGGTTTTGCCGATAATACCGACGTTTTCACCTTGGTTGATTGTAAACGATACGTCTTCAAGCGCGTTGTAATCTGCACCGGGATAACGGAATGTGAGGTGATTGAACTGTACGGTACCGCCGACATTATCCAATTCGATTGCCCCGTCTGTATCTGCAACGGCTTGCTTTGTGTCCAGCAAATCGGATACGCGCTTGAGCGAAGCCTTGCCTCGCGACACCATTTCGATAAGCTCGGTAATTGCCATCATGGGCCACACGACGGAGTTGAAATAGCCGATGAATTCCATAAGCTGCCCCGCAGTGAATACGCCGTTGGAAACAAGATAGGAGCCGTAGCCCAGAACAATACAGATAACCGACTCCACAAACAGCGTAACAAACACGTTCAAGAGGGTGCTTATCTTGGTGTAAGCCACGTTGGCGTTTTCATTCTTTTTGTTTAGCCAACGGAACGCAAGCAATTCCTTGAATTCCTTTACAAACGCCTTGATTACCGCAATACCGGAAAAGCTCTCCTGCGAAAAGTCCGAAAGGTCGGAAAATGCCTGCTGGCGAACATCCCACTTCATGGTCATGTACTTGCCGACAAGCAAGCTTATACCAACCATAAACACCATGGGTATAAGTGACAATAGCGTCATGAGCCAATCCATCACAAACATCTTGTAAAGCGCCAAACCGCCCAAAAAGGCTGCGTCGAAGGTCATCATTATTCCACTACCGAAGCAGTCCTGGACAGTTTCCAGGTCGTTGGTGAACAGCGACATAAGATTGCCGATTTTTTCGTGTGAGTAGAACTCGCAACTGAGCTCTTCGCAGTGGGCAAACATCCGTCTCCTCAAGTCGCGCTCTACCCGTATGCCCGATCCAAACAGGCATATACGCCACAGAAATCTGCCGAAAACAAGCGCCACAATAATGAAGAACATCGGTACGCAGATGTCCTTCCACAAGATGTCAAGGTCAAACGGAATTGTTCCGTTTACGCCGTCGATGACGGTGCGGTACATTTCGGGAATTACCAACTGCGCGTAGTCCACGGCAATAAGCGCGACAAGACCGATAACAATCATTAGCGCGTATTTCAAATAATATTTGTTTATGTATTTGCCGAAAATCATTTGCGCCTCTAAATAAAATTATTAACTAAAAGTATATCACTGTTCACGATTGCCGTCAAACAAAATAAGGCGACAAATGTCGCCTGCAGTAATTGGTTTTATGTAGTACTCTATATGAAATTTCAATAAAAATAAGCCATTTTTCGATACTATGTGTGAAATAGTATATTATATTTGCACCAAAATCAGTTATGTTTAGCCATTTATGCCAAGTTTGTGAGCTCGTTGAGGCTGCGGAGAGGTGAAAAGCTGTGAGAAACATATCTGTAACAAACGTGCAAAGCGTCCTTCAAAATGTCCAGCGAAAAGTTGAGGTTTTGCAGCTTTTCATATGGCATGCCATCCAGCATTTGGCAGGCAGCCACCGCCCTGGGACTGACAGGTGAGCTATCTACACTACGGCAGGCATCGCACACAAGGCTACCGCGCTGCAAGTCCAAAAATAACTTTCTCGACTTCTGTCCGCAAACAGAACAGCGGTCAAACTCCAGCTTGAAGCCTTGGAGCTCCAAAAACTTAAGGATAAACCTCAGCACAACCGTTAACGGTTCTACACCGTTTATCAACGCTTGCAATGCTTTCAATGTTTCCACAAACACCTGCGGTTCCGACTGCCCCTCTTCCGTGTAATTCATCAGACACTCGGCAACTGTACACGCTGCGTAGTAGGTCACAACATCTTCACGCAACGCAAAAAAGCTTTCCAGCTGGTCGCAGGTTTTGAGTGTGTAACGGTCGTCAATTTTTGCAAGCTCGTACTGTCCAAAGCAAAATTGATCGGCTGCAAACTTCAGCTTTGCCGAACTCTTGCGTATACCTTTTCCGTGAACAGTAATTTTGCCGTATTCCAGTGAATACAGCAAAATCAATTTGTCATTTTCCTTGTAGTCCGTCGCCTTTAGAGCCAGGGCTTTCGTCGTTACGTCCATCTTTGGTCAGTTCCTTGTACAGCATGTAATATGCGGGGTTTCCGGTTTCTTTAAACAGTTTCCAAACAGTATCTTTCACATCAAACCTCCTAGCAATATAAGCTAATTTAAGTTTGTGTAAAATCGACAGGTTGTATACTGAAAAACTTTATTTGCAATTATTTGCGGCGATTTGTGTAGCCCAATTCGTTGAGCATTGAGGGGTTGTTGCGCCAGTCCTCCTTGACCTTTACCCACAGGGTGAGAAACACTCGCGCATCAAGCAATTTTTCAATGCTTTCTCTTGCGTGTGTGCCTATGCCCTTGATCATTGCACCGTGCTTGCCAAGGACAATGGGCTTGTGTGACGCCTTTTCCACTATTACCGTCGCATCGATGTCCCAAGCGTTACCCTCAATTTGCATTTTGTTTATTGCAACGCCAATGCCATGGGGAATTTCGTCTTCACACGCAATCAGCACCTTTTCGCGGATAATTTCGCCCACGATAAAGCGTTGACTTTTGTCGGTAACGTCGTCTTCCTCAAAATACATCTCGCTGCCCTTGAGATACTTTTTGAGAGCTTGCTTCAGCTCCTCCACACCGCGATTACGCTTGGAGGATACACAGTACACCTCTGCAATGCCGTCGATACCGTTGAGTTTGGCAAGCTCGGGCATGAGCTTTTCCGGCTGGGTGATGTCAATCTTGGTAACGGCAACAACAATGGGCACACCTTGCTTGCGGTACTTGTCTATCTGCGCCAGCTCCCGTTCGGTGATACCGTTGTGTCCGTCGATTACCAACAATATGCAATCTACATCCTTAACGGCGTTGTCGATGCTCTTGAGCATGTAGTCGTTCAATGCGTTTTTACTTTGCAAAAATCCCGGTGTATCCACAAACACCATTTGGCTGTCCTCATCCGTCCACACACCCATGATGCTGTCACGCGTGGTTTGCGGCCTGGGGGAAACGATAGACACCTTTTGCTTGATAAACGCATTCAACAACGTGGACTTGCCTGCATTGGCTTGTCCAACTATAGCAATAAAACCTGTTTTTCTCATTTGTTCCTCGTGATACCGCAGCTATCCAATATTTCTTCCTGCAAGGCGTTCATTTCCGCCTCGTCCTGCGGTTCGATATGGTCATACCCCAGCAAATGCAACAGCCCGTGCAACGACAGGAAGCACAGCTCACGCTTCAAACTGTGGCCGTATTCCGTTGCCTGCTCTTGGGCTCTGTCAAGGCAAATAATCACGTCGCCAATGTTCAGCTTGCCCGTCTTGGGGTTGATTGCGTCCTGCGGAAATGTGTTGACGTCCAGCACACCGCGCTCGGGGTTGTCCACCGTTGGGAAGGACAGCACATCCGTCACTGTGTCCACGCCGCGAAATTGCTTGTTAAGCGCCTGTATTTCGCTCGGAGTCACAATGGACAGGGACATCTCAATGCCCTTCACAGGCTGCCCTAAACGCTTCAAAGCGCCTTCTAAAAGGCGCTTAATTGTAAATTTCTGTATTCCTAAATTGGTAAAGTAAATTTTCATTTGTTTCCTTGCAAACGTACGTCGGGGTAAGAAATACGGTTGTGTCTGATTCCCGCAAAGGTGGTGACAATGGTACCCTTTATGATGTCCAGCTCCTTCATGGAGATGTCGCACTCGCTAAATTGCTCAAAAGCCAGGCGTTCGGATATGATGTCGCCGACAATTTTTTCAGCGTTACTCCTGTTACCGCTTGCACGCAATGCCGCTTCCGCCGCGTCGCAAATCATGAGTATTGCGGAAATCTTGTTGGACGGCTTGGGTCCGTCGTAGCAATATCCGTCGTAAGGCAATTCGCCATCTGTGTACTTTTGTGCTTTGAGATAGAAATACTTGATGGGCATTGTGCCGTGATGTTCCATGATTGCCGCCTGCACTTCCTTGGGAAGCCCGTATTCCTTTGCAATGGCAAGACCGTTCAAGGTGTGATACTTAATCATGTTTACGCTTGCTTCGGGTGTCATGCTGTCGTGCGGATTGACACCGTCAAATTGGTTTTCCACGAAGTAGGACGGGTTCTTCATCTTGCCAATATCGTGATAATATGCCGCTGCACGCGCTAAAACTGCGCTTTGCCCTATTGCCGATGCGCACGCTTCAACATAGGTTGCAACTGTCAGACAGTGGTTGTACGTACCGGGAGCTTTTTCAAACAGCTTGCGCATGAGGTTGGAGTCGGATGTTGCGATTTCGGAATATCTGAATACCGAAGACACGTTGAAAATTCTTTCGATAAGCGGAACAAGTACGAACATAAACATTACGCATATAATACCGCTACTAAAAGAACAACCTACCTTTATGCCGTACACATCCCACGCCCAAGCGTCTTGGAACATTGCGTAACTGATAGTTGCGCATGCCGTCGAGATTGCACCAAGTGCAACACCTACAGCCAAGTAACGCGCGCGACGGTAATGTTTGCCCAATACGAATGCCACGAACACCGCTTCGATAACACCGCTAAACAGCAGATAGAAAAAGCTTTCCGAAATCACCGGCGAACCGGCCTGCCAATTTACGTGCTGTGTAAAGCAATACAGTATTACTATGAAGTTTGCAAAGAATGCGCATCTGCTTGAAACTATCAATGACAAAATGAGTGAGCACAGCGCAAAAGGTACGAGATAAATTACGTACGTCCACAATGGTTGAAGCTGAATAAGTGCGTACACTATTATCATGGCTGTAAACATTGCCCAGGTTTTGCGAGCGCTTTCAATTACTGTAACTTCGGAAAAGAAGATATACAGTGCCAAAGTAAATAGCAGTATGGCAAGAGAGGCAATTTGCACCGCAAAGTCAGCCCATCTAAAATTCTTCAAATTAGGCAAAATTGAAATTAGCGCAAATAAAACATAAAAAGCAATGTAATTGATTACAACCTGCTTCCACTTGATATTTGTAATTTTTTTAGTTTTGTTCATTACTTATCCTCTGTTTCGTAAGCCTTGACGATTTTTTGCACCAATGGATGGCGCACTACGTCTTTTTCATTTAGACGAATTATTCCTATATCGTCTATATCCTTTAGTATTTTTATTGCATGTTTTAACCCCGAGCTTAAACCTTTGGGCAAATCTATTTGCGTAAGGTCGCCCGTGATTACCATTTTACTGTTTTCTCCCAATCTTGTCAAAAACATTTTGATTTGTTCGCGCGTGGTATTTTGCGCCTCGTCCAAAATTACGTACGCGTTTGAAAGTGTACGTCCGCGCATATACGCTAACGGAGCAATTTCAATAGTTCCGCGCTCCATCATCTTGGCGTAGGTTTCCAACCCAAGCATTTCCTGCAAGGCGTCGTACAGCGGGCGAAGATAGGGGTTGACCTTTTCCTGTAAATCTCCGGGCAAAAAACCCAGCTTTTCGCCTGCTTCCACAGCGGGACGGGTGAGAATAATCTTTTCCACCTGCTTGGCTTTGTAGGCGTTGACGGCTATCGCTACCGCAAGATATGTTTTACCCGTACCTGCAGGACCGACGCCAAACGTGATTGTATTTTTCTTCATCAAGTCGACGTACTTTTTCTGTCCGACCGTCTTGCACTTGATGGGCTTGCCGCGGCTTGTGATTGCCACGATGTCACCCAGCAGCTCGTCCACGTCATCCAGCAAGCCCTGCTTGGCAAGGTCGCACAGGTAATTGACCCTGCCGATATCTACGCTATCGTCGCTGTATATGAAGCTTTTGATCTTGTCCACCACAGACATAGCCTTGCTGACGTTTGCCTCTTCGCCTAACAGACTGCTTTGTCCGTCCTGCATAACAACCTTGACGTCAAATGCCGCGCATATCGTCTTGATGTTTTCGTCAAACGGTCCAAAAAGCTTCATCAGCTCATCCATGGACTCCACTTCGATTTTTTTAGAAATCAATTTAGCCTCCTTAATCGGCATGGCTACTCTATTTGTGCTTCTCCGTACAGAATAGCCGTTACTCCGTTAGATTGCGTTGTGTACTGAGTGTCAATTACGGTAAAGTCGCAGTTGGCTTTGGCTTGTTCAAGTGCCAACGCTTGCAACTCCTGCAAACATTCCTCAATGGGCGCAGACACCTTAACCGTGGTTATTTCGCGGTATACGTTTTTGCGCACTTCCAAATTGAGCGGATAAATGAACTTCGAAACGGACTGCAACGTGTACTGCTCAAAGGGGCACGCTCTGCCGTATTCCTTGCCGAAAAGTACCACGCCCGTCGAAGTGAAAACATTGCCCGTTTCAACCGTCTCACTTTTAAAGCCTGTGTACTCGGCAAAGCCTGTAGCAGTTATTTGCAGCGTTACCCTACCCAGTGCATAAACGCTGTCGTATGTACCGTCGTTATAGATGCGCTTGCCCTCAATAAGTACGTCGCCGACATTCACCTTGTCGCCAACGCTAACTAGGGCGTTACCTTGTTCACACAATACCGACGTGACCACACCAGCGCGGGTTGCCACAATGTCGCGGCTTTTGGTCATGTCGATGGGCGGCTCAATTTGCTTTTTTGCAACTACGTTGACATACAGCACGCTACCAGAACGTGTGACAACCGCGTACATGGCATTCATTTTGTTAGCGAGGGTATTTTCCAATACGTCTACGTTTAGCTTGGACATATCGCAACCGATTGTTACGCCCACTTCCGTTAATGCCTCTTGTACGAGTTGACGGTCGAAATCTCCGCTTATCTCGATTTTGAGACAAAAACGCGGAGAAATTACCAGTACGGCTACAATTAACAAGCAAAATATCGGCAAAACAAACCGTTTTTTGACGAATTTTGCCGCTGCGGTAATACCGAAGTATTTTATACCGATTATATTATAGCACCTTTCCTGTAATAATGCAATAGTATGTTTGGCCCGTGTTGCAGGAACGCGTATTACACACCTTTTGCCATCGCGCTCCACCTTGTAAAGCGTGATGTTGGATTTGCCCAGCAACGACAGGAGTCTGCCGACGTTTAGCCCCTCAAAGGTGATTTCGCAGCTATTTTTCATTGCCCTTCACCTCGACGGATGTTATTTTGCCTACCACGACGGCAAAGCGTTTTTCCAGACACTTGATGTGTAGGTTGCTGCCGTTGACACGCAGTGTGCCCTTTTTGACGGCAAATGACACTGTGTCCGTGCCGTACTCGGCAATACCGTTGTGCCCCTCTATTACCGCCGTGTGACCGCCAAATATCGAATACTTGTAGTCATTGATCAGCGTTGCAAGCTCCAATCCGCATATATCTGCTACACATTGAGAAAAAGAATTGTTCATATCTCTAATATATGAGAGATTTCACAATTCTTTCGTTTGGCACTATATCTTTTTATTTACAAGGCTTTTATGCGTGCTATGTCTGACATATTATTATACAAAATACATGATTTCACAACAACTTGTCCAAAATTGCCGAGATTTCCTGCAATTTTTCCTTGCTGTCCTCACCACTTGAATGAAGCACGCAATTGCAAAGGTGGGCATTCAACACTTCCTTGTTTACCTTGGACAGTATTGCCTGACATGCCATTATCTGGTTGGATATCTCAATACAGTAACGGTTTTCCTCAATCATTTTGAGAATGCCGTCCATCTGCCCGCGCGCAGTTTTCAATAGGCGCATTGTTTTTTCTCTGTCCGCTGTCATAGCTGCTCTACCCCGGTTACAGTGTAGCCTGCTGCTTCAACAGCTTTCTTTAAAACGTCCGTTTTAACCCTGCCCTTGACCTCGACAGTTGCGCTCTTGTCGTCCAGGCTGACTGCAACGCTCAATACGCCACGTGTTGAGGATAACGCCTTGTCTACACGCGCTGTGCAGTGACCGCACATCATTCCGTCGATTTTAAGTAAGTATTTCATTGTTGCCTCCTTGTTTTGTTTGTTGTTTGATTCATTTGTTTGTGACTCTTTTGGTGTATCTGTAAATAACGCGGAATCGTCTATAACCTTTGCCGCACGGGGCCTTGGTGATTTGTGTATGTTTATCAAATTCAGTCGCAAGGCGTTCATCACTACGCAAAAGCTGGACAGGCTCATTGCCGCTGCGCCAAACATCGGGTTGAGCTGCCAACCGAACAGCGAAATGAACACTCCTGCCGCAAGCGGTATGCCCAGCGTGTTGTAGATAAACGCCCAAAACAAATTTTCGTGAATGTTGCGTAGCGTCCTACGGCTAAGCTTGATTGCAGCAGGTACGTCAAGTAGATTGCTCTTCATGAGCACTACATCGGCTGCATCAATTGCTACGTCCGTTCCTGCACCGATTGCCATGCCGATATCCGCAGTTGTAAGCGCCGGCGCGTCGTTGATACCGTCGCCCACCATTACTACCTTGCCCTTGGCTTTCAGCTCTCTCACCACGCTTTCCTTACCGTCGGGCAATACGCCTGCGATAACCCGGTCAACGCCCGCCTGCTTGCCGATTGCCTGCGCTGTCTTTTCGTTGTCGCCTGTAAGCATGATAACGTGCAATCCCATAGCCTGCAACTTAGCAATTGCTTGGGGACTGTCCGCTTTAATGACGTCCGCTACAGCGATAATTCCGCACAGCTTGCCGCTTTTTGCAAAGAACAGGGGAGTTTTGCCCATATCCGCCAGCTCGTCGCATTTGCTTTTTATTTCTTCGTCTATTTGCGCATGAGTGCTTACAAAAGCGTAGTTTCCGCCATACACAACTTTGCCACCAAGCTTTGCAGTCAGTCCGTTACCTGCCAATGCCTTGAAGTCGGTAACTTCCTTTAATTCGAGCCCCTCTTCTTCCGCCTTTTTGATTATCGCGCGAGCAAGGGGGTGTTCGCTTTTGTATTCCACAGCATAAGCAAGCTGCAGTAGTTCCTGTTCCGAACAGTTACATCCACTGATAATGTCCGTTACCTGCGGCTGCCCCTCGGTGATTGTGCCTGTTTTGTCCAGCACAACGTACTTGGCTTTGCCTGTTTCTTCCAGTGATGCCGCCGTCTTGAACAGGATACCGTTTTTCGCGCCTTTGCCGTTGCCCACCATTACAGCAACGGGTGTTGCCAAACCCAGCGCGCACGGACAGCTGATTACAAGCACTGATATAGCCCTTGCAAGTGAATAGCCAACTGTTTGCCCTACTGCCATCCACACAATAAACGTCACAAGCGCAATGCCCATAACTGCCGGTACGAAAATGCCCGATACCTTGTCTGCCACCTTTGCTATGGGGGCTTTGGTTGCTGCGGCGTCGCTTACCATTTGAATGATTTGTGAGAGTGTTGTATCTTGCCCCACTCGCGTTGCCTCACAACGGATAAAGCCCGATTGATTGAGCGTACCTGCCGATACTGTGCTACCCACCGCCTTGTCCACAGGGATACTTTCGCCTGTTAGCGTCGATTCGTCCACTGCACTGGTGCCTTCCAGTACAACTCCGTCCACAGGGATGCTTTCGCCCGGGCGCACCACGTATATGTCGCCTTTTTTCACCTGCTCAATGGGCACGGTTACTTGCTCGCCGTCTATCAACACTACCGCCGTTTTGGGAGCAAGCTTCATCAGTCCCTTTAATGCGTCTGTCGTTTTGCCTTTGGAGCGCGCTTCCAGCATTTTGCCCAACGTAATTAGCGTAAGGATTGTTGCCGCGGATTCGAAATAGAATTCGTCCATGTACATCATTACGCCGTCGGTGTTGCCATTTACTTGCGCGTCCGTCATCAAAAACAGCGCAACGGTACTGTACACAAATGCCGCCGTTGCTCCCAGCGCCACCAATGCGTCCATGTTGGGAGCACGTCGCCACAGGCTCTTAAATCCGTTTACGAAAAACCTTTGGTTGATAACCATGATTATTGCCGATAGCAACAGCTGCACAAGCCCCATTGCAACGTGATTGCCCGCTAAAAACGACGGCAACGGCCAGCCCCACATCATGTGCCCCATCGATAAATACATCAATAGCAACAAAAACACCAGCGACACAATAAAACGGCGCAACAGCTGTGGGGTTTCCCTGTCCTTCAAACTGTCGTCGCTTGTTACGCTTGCCGCGCTGCTTGTTTGCTGACCTTTAACCTCTGCGCCATATCCGGCGTTTTTTACGGCGGTCACAATGACATCTGCACTGGTTAGCTTTTCGTCAAACTCCACCGCCATGCTGTTTGTAAGTAAGCTTACGGAAACGCTTGTAACACCCTTTACCTTTTTCACAGCATTCTCTACGTGCGCAGAGCATGCGGCGCAGGTCATTCCCGTAACGTCGAATTTTTCTTTCATGGTAGACACCCCCACCCAGTGTATGTATATTGTACATCTTATTGTGTGTAAATGCAAGTAAATTTAGTCGTTAATTTGTAAATTTACTGATTGTGTTTGCTTGACTTAATTTCACCAAAGATTTACAATCTTTGCGGTAAAAATATGAGTACAAGTGTTAGATCACATCAACATAGAGGAACTGTTCACGTTGGGGCATTTTTTGCAAAGTACGCAATGCCTATCATTGCCGTAACATTGGCTGTGGTTACATGCATTTTTGTGCCATTTGACAGGGAATACCTGGGATATATCGACCTGTCCACGCTTGCAACCCTGTTTTGCACGCTTGCCGTAGTTTCCGCTTTCAAAAACATTCGCTTCTTCACCTGGCTTGCAAAGAAAATCGTGTTGAAGTTCGGCAATCTGCGCAACACCGTGTTCGCACTTGTTTTCGTAACCTACTTCGGGTCTATGATAATGGCAAACGACATGGCGCTAATCACCTTTTTGCCGCTGGGGTACATTGCATTGGACAGCTGCAACAGGCGGGACAAAATGCCCATCGTATTCGTCATGCAAAACGTCGCTGCAAACCTAGGTGGAATGCTGACGCCCTTTGGCAACCCGCAAAACATATATCTGTTTGGCTATTACGCAATGTCCACGGGGGAGTTTTTGAAAATAATGGCGATACCGTGCGCCGTTGCACTGCTTTTGATTGTGGGCGTGTGCATGTTCGTCAAAAAGGACAAAATACAGCTTTACGCCGAGCAGGAAAAAACACCGTCTACTTGGCGCTCAATTGCTTACGCTGTGCTGTTTGTGCTGTCGGTGCTTATTGTGTTTGACGTGCTACCTTGGTACGCGGTATTTGCTGTGGTTGTCGTTGCAATGCTTGCGCTGGACTACAAGGCGCTTGGCAAAGTAGACTACGGCCTGTTGATTACCTTTACTGCGTTTTTCGTTTTTTCCGGCAATCTTGCGCGCATTGATGCCATAAACGAACTGTTATCTCACGTTGTGTCGTTATCCCCTTTGCTTGTGGGTGTGACAAGCTGTCAGTTCATCAGCAACGTCCCCACCGCTGTGTTGCTATCCAAGTTTACTGCGGACTACAGTAACCTTATTGTTGCAGTAAACATCGGCGGACTGGGCACCCCCATTGCATCACTTGCCAGCTTGATTACGTTGAACGAATTTCGAAAGCACAACCCTACAGCCATCAAAAGATACCTGGCGGTATTTTTCGCAATCAATTTCTCTTTCCTGATTGTGCTAATCGGCGTACAATTGCTTGTAGCACTGTTTTAACAAATAAAAAAAAGCAAGCTGCTAAATCAACCTGCGTTTGTTGGTGCTGGTGGTGGAACTTGTCCCATAGGGTAAGCGAAGTGTAACGGAGCGCTACATTATTTCAGACTATCTCAATTATCAAAAACAGAAGGTGGCGAAGCAAAAAGGAGCATGAGAAAAGGATGTAGCAATCTACATCCTTTCTTGTGCGACTCATAAGTGAGCCACCTATATGGTGCTGGTGGTGGGACTTGAACCCACACGTTGTCACCAACATCGGATTTTGAGTCCGACGCGTCTGCCATTCCACCACACCAGCACAATATTTGAAAACAATTTTTACCGAATGGCAGACCGTCTGCCTTCAGCCGAGCGAAGCGAACGCCACGACCGACGGGAGTATTCCACCACACCAGCACGAATTGCCTATTTAATATATCACAAAGAAGTGGAAATATCAACAATTTTGTGGCACTTTGACCAAAATTTTTTATTGCGCCCTAACTTGATATATGATATAATAACCACACTACTTCTCTACCCGTAGTCTAACTGGATAAAATTATGCCCTCCGACGGCATCGTTTCGGGTTCGAATCCCGACGGGTAGACCACTACAGACTGCGCTTAATTGTCGCAAAAAAGAGGACACAATAAGTGCCCTCTTTTCTATTGCTTTTTACACAAATTTAATTAGTCATTTACAATGGATACACCGCAGCTTGCGCCAATGCGGTCTGCGCCGTTCTTGACCATTGCAAGGGCTTCTTCGTAGTTGTGGATACCACCGCTAGCTTTAACCTTGAGTCCGTGAGGATGAACGATATCCGCCATGAGGCTCACTGCTTCCACCGTTGCTCCGCCAGCGCCAAAGCCTGTGCTGGTCTTGACGTATTCAGCACCGGCAGCAACACATGCATTGCAAGCGGCAATCAGTTGCTTTTGCGACAGATTGCATGTTTCAAGAATAACCTTCAACAGTATGTTTCCGCAAGCCTTTTTAACTGCTGCCACTTCCTTTTCAATCTTCTTCCAAGCGTTAGCCTTTGCCAACGATTGATTGATAACCATATCAATTTCCGTTGCACCGTTCTTGATAGCATCCTTGGTTTCAAATACCTTTACCTTGGTGGTATTTTCGCCTAAGGGGAACCCGATAACCGTGCAAACCTTAACCTCGCTACCTTCCAGCTCCTTGGCTGCTGTCTTTACATGGCAAGGATTTACGCAAACGGATGCAAAGCCAAATTGCTTTGCTTCTGCACACAGCGTAGCAATCTGTACTGTCGTTGCCGGTTTCAACAGGGTGTGGTCTATCATTTTAGCAATTTCTTGTTTTGTCATAATTTTTCCCTCCGAAATGATATGTAAGGCTATCTAACGATAAATAACGGATATATTGTACCATAAATAATATAGGAATTCAAGATATTACTAAAAATAAATTGATGTTAAAATGACAACCGAGTTGTATTTCACTTTTTATTCTTTTTCCCGAGTTTAATGACAAGTACGTCCTCTTCAATCTCGAACTCGCGTTTACGCGGCGATCGGCGTATCGCTTTAACACTTACTACCGCTATATACACCAAGCATGCAACAATACCTACTCCGCAAACAATAACAACAGGCAAAATCTTTTCCATATGCACCTCTTAGCCCATTGTACAGTTTTCAGATTGCGAAAAAAGACAGTTTTGTAAGTTAATTTGAATAATATATCAACGATTGCCTATACTAACTCAAAAAGGAGGGTAATTATGAAAAAATTACTGCTTGCACTGCTTGTTATCGCGGCTGTAGCACTGTCAATTAGTCAGGTAGCTTTTGCCGAAACAGAATGTGAACAAAAAATTTGCGAACTAGCAAAAACTAACGAAAAAGTAAAGGACGCTAAATGCGTTGTATATGAACGCAACTGCGTTGTTGCAATAAAAACGGAACAATTTACACAAAAAAGCGACTACGAAACATACGTAAAGGACCTAATTGAAAAGGTGAAAGCCGAATGCGACGTGGAGCATGTTTTCGTAACACGCAACCCAAAGGTCATGAAGCAAATAGAAGAACTGAGCAAGCTCAGCGAACAACAACGTGACGATGCAATACGAAAGTTGATTGAAGATGTTATTCGTCACAGACCGCATGTAAAACCAATGCTACCCAAAATGACGAGCTTAACCTGGTAAAACCATATCCAACAAAAAGGGCGCACCCGCGAAGGTACGCCCTTATTTATGTTATAAATTCAAAATAGATTCACAAGATGCCACCACTAGCTTGAAGCTTTCCTCTTCAAAGGGAGACAACAGTCCGCAGGCTTCGAGCAGTTCGGTAAATGTTTTGGTTCCACCGTAATCAAGGAACTTGATGTACTTGGCAAATGTTGCCTTGTAGTCTTGCTGCGACAGTGCCAAGAATTGCAAAGCCGTGAATTGCGCCAAACAGTAGTCGATGTAGTAGAAAGGACTTTCGTAAATGTGCGCCTGACGTTGCCAACGGCGACCGTCCTGTACAGCGGGTATTCCCTCCGTTGTCATGTGCGGCAGGAACTCATGTTCAATCTTGTTGTAGAAAGCGTTGCGCTCAGCGGGAGTCATGTCGGGATTGTCGTAGCAGGTTTGTTGGAAGTAGTCCACAATCGTGCCGTAAGGAATGAATGTTACCGCACCGCCGATGTGTGTGAACTTGTACTCGGGTGTTTTGTCACCAAAGAACAGGTCTATCCAGGGGTATGCCAAAAATTCCATCGACATTGAGTGCACCTCTGCCGTTTCCATTGAGATACTGGAGAGGAAGTCGCTTTCGATAAAGAATGATTTGTAAAACTCCAACGCATGACCGAATTCGTGAGTGAGCACGTCGATGTCGCCGGCGGAGCCGTTCCAGTTGGACAAAATGAAGGGGAGCTTCAAGGCAGGCAGACCCTCGCAGTAACCGCCGCCCCACTTGCCTTCGCGCGACATTACGTCGAAGCACTCACTTTCCACCATGGTGTCAAACAGCTTGCCCGTTTCTTCCGACATTTGGTTGTACATCTTGGAAGCGTTTACAAACAGCTCCTCGGGGGTGCCGATGGGCTTGGGTTCGGACTTTGTAAATACGCTGTTGTCGTACAGATACTGTTTTTTAATGCCCAGCTCTTTGCCGACTTTAGCGCGTATTTTGCTTGCCAGGGGCACAAGGTACTTCAAGACGTTTGCGCGGAACTTGGCAATATCCTCCTTGGTGTAACAATTGCGTTGCATTTGAAGATACCCCAGCGGTGAGAAGTTGTCGTAGCCCAGCTTTCTTCCCATTGCTGTGCGCACCTTGACCAGCTTGTCGTACAGCTCGTCCAGTTGTTGCTTGTTGTCCTCGAGTGCCTGTCCCCAAGCCATGTAGGCGCGTTTGCGCAAATCGCGGTCGTCAGCTGTGAAGTACTTGCCGATACCGCTCATGGGGAGCTTTTCGCCGTTGAAATCAATGACAATTCCGCTCATAAGCTTGGTGTAGGCCGTTGTGAGCTTGTTTTGCTCTACCTTGTCGGCAACAATGCGCGGATCGTTTGCATCCACTGCCATTTGCAGGTTGGTAAACATTACCTTGGGGAAACGCTGCTCCAATTGCTTGCGGAATGGCGTTGTCAAGTAGCACTTGGCTATTTCGGCATTTGCAACGCTTATCTCCGGGCTGATTTCGTCAAGGAAATCTTGCTCCTCGGCGTAAAACTCGTTCCGTGTGTCCTGTGTGAAGCGGATAAATGCAATGCGGATATTTGTGCCCAGCTCCTCGTCGTACGCCTTGTACTCGTCGTGTACGGCGTAGAATTCTTCAATACTTTGTGCCTGTTCGAAACGGCGTTTGAACTCGGCTAGCTTGTGTAGTACTTCGTCCTTGTTGGGACGGGTGTATTTTATCTCGGATATTTTCACCATGGTTATTCTCCTTTATGCAACTTTCTCGGTTGTAGCCAAGCTCTTTTCCACCTTGTCGATAAATTCGGATACAACAGTTATGTACTTGTCCTTGTCGGTGCAGTGGCTGCATGCATGCTCTGCTCCATCAAACAAATGCAATTCCGACAGTTCGTTTGAACTAACCTTGTGCATATCCTCGCTGTGATGCGGAGCAATGAATGAATCTGCCGAGCCGTGAATAAAGCACACAGGAGTGTTGCTTGCTTTTACACCGTCTATCGGGTTGACCTTTTTGAAATCGTAGCCAAACTTGCGCTTTGCCAATAGGTTAGCAATGTCAACAATGGGGAAAGAGGGCAGGTGCGTTAAATGCGTGCACAGCTCGCGGTAATAGCTCATCGTATTGGAGAAAGGACAGTCGGCAACAACAAAATCGATGTCGTTGCGCAAACCAAGCTCCAACAGCACCGTTGCCGCGCCCATGCTTTCGCCGTGCAATGCCACCAAAGCCTCTTCGCCAAACAGCTTGCGGGTGTAGTCAAGTACAGTGTTGAGGTCGTAGCGTTCCTTGTCGCCCACCGTTGTGTGGTTGCCGTCAGACAAACCGAAGTAACCGTGATCGTAAATTACCAGGTTGTACCCCTTTGCGAAAAAGATGTTGCCGTACTTTAACGAATTGAGCCTGTTCCAGGTGTGACCGTGACAGATTACCGCAACCTTGGGACGGGATCCCTGTGGCGTAGCGTCATTGTAGATTACCTCACCGCGAATTTTGCCACGAACGCCGTCCAACTCGAAGCTTTCCTTCTTCCACACTTTGTCGTAATCGGTGAAATCCCAATTCTCGTACTTTTGTTGCCAATCACGCGCATCGTCGAATGTGTGAGCAACAGGGGTTGTAGCCGCCTTGAGCAACGCCTTAGCAATTACAAAAGCGAAAAGGAGGCACAGTCCACACAGCACTAACAAGCCACCCAGTACTATCAACAAAATAAAGTACCATTCCATAGTTTTATTTCTCCTTAAAAATTATTCCTGTATTACCGCTTTGTGAAAGCGAATAAATATCACTTGCTACCTCGCTTGGCGAATACGCCTTGACGTTGTGCTCTGCGCAAAATTCGTCAATATCTTGCTTTGTTAGATGCTTGCACATATCCGTAAGCACTATCGGCGGACACACGCAGTTTACCGTTATATTTAGCGGTTGCAATTCCTCCGCTAAACTCTTTGTAAGTCCTACGATAGCGAACTTGCTCATGCTGTACACACTTTCGCAACTTGCACCCTCTACGCCCCAAATTGACGAGACGTTGACAATAGCTCCACGCTCACTGTTTTTCAGCAAGGGCATTGCCTGTTGACAGCAGAAAAATGTTGCCTTGGCGTTTGTGTTGATGACGTGTGTAAACTCCGATTCGGTAACGTCCTGAAGCTGCTTGGTGAGTGCAACCCCGGCATTGTTTACAAGCACATCGAGCTTCTTGAAATACCTGCCTACCCATGCAAACATTTCGCTCACTTGTTTTACGTCGGATACATCCGCACAATACAGGTGAACATCACAACCGCCTTGTACAAGCTCACGCTGTAGCTGCTCCGCTTGCACGCGACTGTTGCGGTAATTGAGTATAACAGTATATTGTTCTTTGGCAAATTTTTTGACGGTTTCCGCGCCTATTCCGCGCGCTCCGCCGGTTATCAATGCTATTTTCATTATACCTATGATTTCTGTTTTTTCAATATATTTGTGGAATTTTGGGGTTATTTTAGGCTAAAAACGTATATTATGTCTGTAATAGTATTACATATTTACCGTATTGTTTGAATAATAAGGCATTTTCACGCCATATTTTCCCATTCGGCAAGTGTTTGTTCCAGCTCGGCATTGACAAGCTTGAGCCTCTCCATTACCTGGGAAAGCTTGGAAAAATCTGCTGCAATCTCGGGCATTGCCATCTGTTGATTGAGCTGCTCCACTTCGTTTTCCAGCTGCGTAATTCGCGATTCCAATTCCTTAAGCTTCCTTGTGCGGTTTACCTCCTCGGCGCGTTGCTTAGCGTTGCGATAGGTAGTAGGCGATTGTTTTGTAACCGTTTTCATCGGCTCGACAGGAGCATTTTTGCGACTGATGAAATCGTCATAATTTCCCTCGTACACATTTATTTTACAATCGGCTAATTCCGCAATGACATTGGAAACGCTGTTGACAAAATATCTGTCGTGGGATACATACAACAGTGTTCCTGTGTATGCCTTGAGCGCGTCCTCCAACGCTTCGCGACTGGGCAAATCAAGGTGGTTTGTTGGTTCGTCCAGCAACAGCAAGTTGCAGTCCTTTGCCATGATCAACGCCAATCCAAGCTTGGCACGTTCACCACCGCTGAGGTCAGATACAAGCTTGTACACGTCGTCTGCGCCTAGCGTTACTTGCGCTAGCAAGCTGCGCACTTCCGTTTGCGACATACGGGTGTTGTCAAACCACAACTGATCCATTACCCGCAAATTGGATTGCAAATTGACGTTTTCCTGATCGTAGTAGCCCATGCGGACATTTTTGCCAAATATTATTTTGCCTAAATCATACGGATTTTGCGATGCTATGCGCCTAATGAGAGTGGACTTGCCCACTCCGTTTAGACCAAGCAAGGCTACCTTTTGTCCGCGACGTATTTGCAGGTTACAGTCCGTCAAAAGCTGCTTGCTGTCATACCCTAGGCTGAGATGTTGAATTGTGAGGGGAAACTCCGACGGTTCGGAGGTGTAATTAAATACAAAACGGGGCGGTCGTTCGTCCGCTTTGGGCGCGTCCAGCTTGTCCATTTTGTCAAGGGTGTTTTGCCGCGACTTTGCCATTTCCGCAGTGGATGCACGCACCTTATTTCGCTGGATATAATCGGTAAGCTTTTCAATTTCGCGCTGTTGCTTGTCATATGCACGACGCTCATTTTCCAACCGCTCGGCTTTAAGCGCCTTGTACTTGGTGTAGTTGCCCTTGTAGGCGTGTACCTGTTGATGTTGTACATCCCAAATGGTTGTACACAGCTTGTCAAGGAAGTACCTGTCGTGCGACACCACCAAAAGCGTAGACTTCCTGTCGGACAAAAATGTTTCCAACCAATCCAACGTCTTGTAGTCCAAGTGGTTTGTGGGTTCGTCCAGTATCAACAGCTCGGGGCGTTGCAACAGCAGCTTGCACAGTGCGGCTTTGGTCTTTTCTCCGCCGGAAAGCGTGGACACTACCCTATCGCTAAATTCCGTCATGCCCATGCCGTTCAGCACCGTTTTGACCTTGACCTCACTTTGGTACGCTTCGGTAACGTCTGCTTCCACCGTTAGGCGGTTGTACTTGTCGGCAAGCGACTTGTACTCGCTGCTGTCAAATGGGCAACCTGCCATTTGCTCGGAAACCGCCTTGATTTGCTCCACAAGCTGAGTTTGATAGGCAAAAACAGACATCATTTCGTCAAACAGTGTGTTGGTGGACAGAAAATCGCAATTTTGCTTGAGATAGCCCATCGTTAAGCCGTTTTTGCGAAAAATACTGCCATCAAAAAGCTGCAATTCGTCAAAAATGCAACCAAGGAGCGTACTTTTGCCCGCTCCGTTTGCACCGACAAGACCTATGCTGTCTCCCTCGTTGACGTCAAGATTGACGTTTTTGAATATTGTTACGTCGCCGTATCTAAATTCCGCCGACTTGATTTGCAGTAACATATTTTTACCTACAATCCCTTTTTATCCATTATGTGAGACGCCTCCCATTACAAAAGGGAGGCATGATAAGGGTATTATATTTAGTTTTCCGTATGCTTTGACCTGTTGCGCATGGGCAATTTGCCTTTCAGGGGCTTGTTGGTGTGGAACAGCTTCATGCATGCATACAGCACAAAGGGGGTTGCCAATATTTCCACCAAAACTAGCAACACCTGCTCTCTGTCCAGTCGAACATAGGATAGGAAGTTGGAAAATACAGGTATGCTTACGCACGCTATTACTATTGCCCAAATGCCCACAAACATGGCTGATTTCCACTTGTTGAAGGGCTGGCACGCGTAGAATAACGCGAACAAACCGCCAAAGGTGTAGGTGATGGTAACCATTGTGCTGAGGACGTTTTCCGGCGGTACAAGTGTTGTATCGTAGATGTGCAAGCCGTACAGTACCGATGTGGAAATGATAAACGTAATCGCTGCTGGCAGGCAACGCTTTAGCACGTTTACAAAGAAATTGCCCTTGATAAGCTTTTCGTTGGGTTGCAATGCCAAAAGCGTTGTCGGCAACGCTACCACTACCCAGTCCATAAGCGTTACGCGCAAATTGGTAAGCGGAGACTGCATTGTACGTCCGAAAACAAAGTGCATCATAATTAGCAATATGTTAATTACAATTACATACACCGTCTTCATGAAGTACATGGACGTTGCGCTTTGAATGTTGTTGACGACACGTCTACCTTCCGCAACTACCTTGGGCAGGCAACTGAAGCTGTCGTCCATAAGTATCAGGTGGGAAACCTGGCGCGCTGCGTCACTGCCCCCTGCAAGTGAGATGGAACAATCGGATTCCTTCATTGCAAGAATGTCGTTCACGCCGTCGCCTGTCATTGCTACGGTGCTTCCTGCAGCTTTCAGTGCCCTTACAAGAATTGCCTTTTGGTCGGGAGAAACCCTGCCGAACACCGTGTACTTGGTGGCAGCCTCACGCACTTCGTCGTCCGTTAAGCCGTCCAGGCTAATGTAATCTTCGGCGTTTTCCACACCCACGCGCAATGCTATGCTGGACACTGCCGACGGATTGTCGCCGGAAATAACCTTGATTTTTACGTCGTTTTTCTTGAACCATTCAATGGTGTCCCTAGCGTCGCTACGAATGTGGTCCTCGATGACGATAAGCGCAATGGGTCTCCTGGTTTGGGGCAACGATTCACTGTTGTAAATGGTTGTAGCCGAATGCGCAAGCAACAACACGCGCAAGCCTTGTGCTGCGTATTTCTTTACCATGTCGTTTACGCGTTCGTTGGGCGTTTTGAGTACGAACTCGGGTGCGCCAAGAATGTACGTTCCGTTGTTCTTGAATGACACTGCCGACAGCTTTCTCTCCGACGAAAATGGGATAGTTGCTGTCGCTACCATGGCAGGAGTCTTGGGCGAACCAAAGTACTTTTTGAGTGCTTTGCTCGTCATGTTGTCCGCTTTCAATGCTGTGTTGATGCTGGACATGATTTCGCGCAAGGTGTAGCCTGACGCACTGGACTGGCGCAAATCAATGCTTTCGATAACGCGCATTGTGCCGTCAGTGATTGTTCCCGTCTTGTCCAAACACAGTGTGTCAACGCGTGCAAGCATTTCGATACAGTACAGTTCCTGCACCATTGTCTTGTTGCGCGCAAGCCTCAAAAAGGACGCTGCAAGCGCAATGCTTGTTAGCAGGAAGGGACCTGCCGGTATCATGGAAATTATCGAACCTGCCGTTGTGGTAAGGGAATCGGGGTTGAGATTTAGCAGTGAAAATTCCGCCCAATTTGTAACCACACCGGCCTCTTTGTTGACAGCTTCGGTGTTGAGCATGTACAGGCAGATTGTCATAGGTACAATGACAATTGCCACGAAAATGAGTATGCCGCGCAATGCCTTTAGCATTTGCGAACGGGGTTTTTGATACTGGCGCGCGCGTCCTGTAAGCTTGGCAATGTAGTTGAACTTGCCAATTGCCGTTACCTGCGCAGTGCAGCTACCCGACAGCACATAGCTGCCGGCATAAAGTGTGTCGCCCTTGCGTTTTACAACGGCGTCGCTTTCGCCCGTGAGGATAGACTCATTCACTTCCACGTAGCCGTCCAGCACCACGCTGTCGGCGGAAATCTGCTCGCCACCGTCGATGTACACAATGTCGTCCAGCACAAGCTCGTTGACAGACCCGTCCACAGTGTTGCCGTCACGCAGTATCCTGATGTGAGGTTCTGTTATCAGGTTGAGCTTGTCTAACGTCAGCTTGGACTTGATTTCCTGAATGATGGCAATTGCCGTGTTGGCAACTACAACCGGCACAAAGGTGCACTGCCCCACTAAACCGTAAATGCACAACAGCACTGCAATGATAATGTACACCACGTTGAAAAAGGTAAAGATGTTGGACAGTATTATCCCTATGATGCTTTTACCTTTTTTGGTTGTGTCAACATTTACCAAGCCCTGAGCGTTGCGCAAAGCCACCTGCTCGGTTGTTAAACCGACGCTTTCACTGGGGCTGAAGCGTTCCACCGCGTTTAGGTCGCTTGGAAGGCGTACACGTTTGTTACGTTTTATTCTTACTTGTTCCATACTAATTTATCTTGTTAAAGGTTCCGTTTCTGTATTCGTAAATTTCAGCGTAGCCCTGCTCGCGAAGCTGCTTGAGCTGATAAGAGAAATTTTTGATTTTCTTGAGTACGGTGACATTTGTTTTTTGGCGCTCTTGACGGCACGCGTCCATCACGCGAACAAGAGACTGCGCGTCAAGATACTTGTCCAGTAGCACCGCCGTTCCGCGAGAAACTTTGCTTTCAACGCCACGCTCGGACAGCAGCAACGCAATACGCTCAAAACCTATCGAAAAACCGCAAGCGGGTACGTCGTTACCGGTGATGCGACCTATCATTTTGTCGTATCTTCCACCGCCTGCAATGGAGCTTGAAAGCCCGTCTACACTTACCTCGTATATCGTTCCCGTGTAGTAGCCCATTCCGCGAACAAGCGTTACGTCAAATACAACCCTGCCGTTTTTGACCGTGTTGTTGGTAACGTACAGAATTTCGTCAAGGTTTTGCTTTACCGACTTGGGCAAAAATTCGCCCAGCTCCTGCGCGCACGTTGCCAAAGGATTGTCGGAAGAGGTTATGCGACTTATCAAATTGATAAATTCCACCGCTTTGCCCGGTGCAATTGCTTCTATTTCCTCAAGGACACCCGTTACACCTATTTTGTCCAATTTGTCCAGCGCTATAAACACCGATTGCTTGTGTTCTTCGGCAATGCCGCAACGCTCTACAATTGCGTTCAACAAACGCCTGTCGGAAATGCGTACGGTAACGTCGTTGAAGCCAAGATTTTGCAGTGCCTGCATGGTTGCCAAGATAAGCTCAATTTCCGCAAGGTTGCTCTCCTCGCCTATCACGTCGATGTCACACTGGACAAACTGACGGAAACGGCCGCGTTGAGGACGGTCGGCACGCCATACGTTGTCCATCTGGATAGACTTGAACACGGCAGGAAGCTGACCAATGTTGTTGGAGTAGAAACGCGCAAGGGGCACTGTAAGGTCGTAACGCAGCCCCAGGTCGCACAGCTCGGAGCTGTCTGCTGAGTTAAGCTTTTCTCCGCGCTTCAAAATTTTGAAAATAAGCTTTTCATTGTCTCCGCCCTGCTTGGAGGTCAACAGCTCGATGTTTTCCACTGCGGGGGTCTCTATGCGCGTAAAGCCGTAGCTTTCGTATGTGGTTTGTATTGTAGCCAGAATTTGCTGTCTCAGTGCAAACTCCTTGGGCAAAAAGTCTCGCATGCCCTTGGCTGGTGTTTTAGGTAACATTTTGTCTCCTGTTAAGTAAATTTTATTCATTAACAAAAGCGAACAAACTTGCTTGCAAGGGTTTGTGCGCTTGCTGGCAGAACATAAACGGCGTTTTGCGTTAGCAAAATGTAGCGACGATAGTCGCGCACGGAAATGTCAATTTCCATTGCCTTTTATGTTATAATATAATTTGGGTTGTCCGGCTCGGCGCTCTCGATTTCTTGCGCCTTGTCCTCGTAGCCTTTACGTCCAAACAGCGCGTAGGTTGCGTTCTTGCCACCCTCTACGCCCGGTTGATTGTACACGTCGATGTCGAACATTGCGCCTGCGTAAGCCGTTTGTAGCTCCATCATATACAGCAGCCCGCCGATGTGGTACTCGTCTATCGTGTCGAGATGTATCGTGTAATTTGCGCGGTGTTGCTGAACCAGGTTGTAACGTGTTGCAAACAGCTCCTTGTTCATAAGCTCGCCCAGGGTGTGTCCGCACAGGAAGTTTACGTCGGGGTACTCCTCACAGCCGTTGGGGATTGTACAGTCACTCCTGAACTGCCCCACTTCGATAAAGGTGATAACCTTGTCGTACGGCCCTTCGTTGAACAGCTGTACCTGGCTGTGTTGGTCGGTAACGCCCAGCGCCTTTACAGGGGTTTGACCTACGTTAACCTTGTTGCCGTCGTTGTCCACTTCCTTGCCCAGTGACTCCGCCCACAGTTGAGCGTACCAGTCGGCAATGTAACGGAGGCTGTCGGCATACGGCATGATGACGCCGATGTTTTTACCGCTCTTGATGGAAAGGTACTGCAGCGTTGCGATTGCCAGCGCGGGATTGTGCGACATGTCGTCCGTTTTGCATTTCTTGTCCATTTCCCTTGCGCCACGGAGCATTTCGGCAATGTCAATGCCCACTACGGCTGCAGGCAACAGTCCAACGGGTGACAGCTCGGAAAAACGTCCGCCTACGCCTTCGGGAATGTAAAATGTTTCGATATTTTGTTGCTTGGCAATCTTGATGAGATTTCCCTTGAACTCGCTTGTGGTTGCAATGATGTGTTCACTTGCTTTGTCGCCAAGCTTAGCCTTGAGCATATCCATGATGATGAGATATTGGCTCATGGTTTCGCTGGTTGCGCCCGACTTGGTGATTACGTTGAACATCGTCTTTTCGATGTCGATAACGTCGAACAGCGCGTTCATCTTTTCGGGGTCGACGTTGTCGATAACGTAAAACTTGGGGCCCTTGCGGATTCTACGTGGTAGCTCGTTGTAGTACAGATGCTTAAGCGCCGTAAACACTGCAATGGGACCAAGCGCTGAACCGCCAATTCCCAGCACTACAAAGCTTTCGCATGTTCTTCTTATGCGCCTGGCAGTTGTGTTTATTTGCTTTACAACTTCCTTTTGCTTGTAGGGGCTGTCCATCCAGCCTTGCATACCGTTGCCGCGGCCTTCCTCCACCTTGGCGTGAGCAATCTGCGCCAAAAGCGAATGGGATCTGTACTCAATCTCGGGGATACCTTGCTCTCCGATAGCGTGCTTCATCATGTTGTTGTAGTTTAACCTGATACTCATATTTGTTTCCCTTTGTTTAAGATTTTTGTTTTTATTGTTTAGTTGTCGATTTTGTATTTACCGAACAACGCTTTTATTGCTTTGAAGTGCTGCCTGTTGCTGTGGTAAAGCAAGTACATCACATATTTGGTCGGCACACCGCCAACGCTCATCAAGGATATTAGCGGAGTTTCCAGTGCGCCCCTGTATATCATTTGCGCAACGGGGCTGGAAAAGCTTTTGCTAGGCGAATTGTTGATTGCCATTTTCTTTATCGCCCTTAGCAATGCGCGTACCTGCCACACATTTTGGGACAAATCTCCCAAGGTGTTGAACAGCGTGTACTGACCGCGTTTGAGGGGTGTAACGTCGCGTTTTGCCGCATTTGCCAGTGCGTAAAATTCCTCCTCGTCTATTTGCCAGCCGTTGTTGCCAGTAGGCTGTACAAAATAGCTGGGGTAACACTCCCTGTCCTGTCCGCTGAGCTGTTCGCCCTCCACTTGTATATTGCAGGAAAGCAACACTGTCTCAACGTCCTTGCAAACGGAAATTACATATTCGCCGGCAACTACTCGGAATGCGCCGTCCGCGTAAATGCTGAATGCACGGCTGTCAAGGTGGACTGTTACGTCCAGGCTTTGACCGCTTGCGACAAACACCTTTTCAAACCCCACCAGCTGGCGTTTGGGGCGCATGTAACCGCAGTCGAAGTTGTCAACGTAAAGCTCCACTACCTCGCTTGCATCCACTGCGCCGACGTTGCTGACGGTAACCGTTACGTCGTAGCCACCGCTAGCTTTACACACCGTCAAGTTGGAATAGGCAAAGTGCGAATAGGACAGCCCGTAGCCAAACGGGAACTGTACGGGAATGCCGTAGGTGTTGTAGTAACGGTATCCGACAAATATGCTTTCGCGGTGTTCGTCCACGTTGCCGTCACAGGCAAAGTAGTTGTAGCAGGGTGTATCCGTCAATTTGTGAGGGTAGCTTTCCGCAAGCCGTCCACTGGGACTGACGTTACCAAACACCAGGTCGTAAACCGCTTCCGTTACCGCCTCACCGCCAAGATACATGTTGAGTAACGCCTTGACGTTATCCAGCCACGGCATTACAAATGGCGAACCGCCAAATGCAACAAACACTATGTTGGGGTTGCACTGTGCAAGCTTAGCAAGTAGGCTTTGTTGACAGCTGGGGATTTCCAGCGTTGTTCTGTCGTAGCCCTCCCCCTCGAAGTCGTCCGTCAAACCGCCGAAGAACAGCACAGTGTCGCTCTTCAGTGCAAGGCTTGACGCTTGCTTTTCCCAAGCCGGGTTGACGCTGTCGCCTGAAATGCTGTACCCCTTTGCGTAGGTGTATTTTATTCCGTTGTCGTCAAGCACCTGCAAAAATGATTTGCAGCTGGCGTTAACGTGACTGCTTCCCGCACCTTGGAAACGTGGCTTTTCCGCAAGCTCACCGACAATTAGTACGTGACGGTTTTTGTTGAGGGGCAAGATGCCGTTGTTTTTGAGCAGCACCGCCGAATCAGCTGCAATCCTGCGACACAGCGCGTGATGCTTGGCGTAGTCCACAATCTGTTTGTCTTTCCCCGTTGAACACTTGTTTACAAGCTCCACAACCTTGGTGGCAGCCCTGTTGAGGTGAGCTTCGCTCAGTTCACCGCGCTCTACCGCCTTGATTGTCCGCTGTTCGTGGAAGTGTCCGCCGTCGGGCATTTCCAGGTCCATCCCCGCTGAGTACGCTTTCGCCATATCGTAGCTTGCGCCCCAGTCGGACATTACAAGCCCCTCAAAGCCCCAGTCGTTGCGAAGAATATCCGTAAGCAATCGCTTGTTCATGGTACAGCTAACGCCGTTGACCTTGTTGTACGCCGCCATGACAGTGTAAGGATGAGCGCTCTTGACCACCTTTTCAAACGCGGCAAGATATATCTCGCGCAGCGCCCTTTCGTCCACTATCGCGTCCATTGTCATTCGGCGCGTTTCCTGAGAGTTTACGGCAAAGTGCTTCAAGGAGCACCCCACGCCCTTTGCCTGCATTGCGGATACGTAGCTTGCGCCAAGCTCTCCTGCTAGATACGGGTCTTCGGAGAAATACTCGAAGTTGCGCCCGCACAATGGGCTGCGCTTGATGTTGAGCCCCGGACCCAGCACAACGGAGACATCTTCCGCTATTGCTTCCGTTGCAATTGCATCGGCTATTGCCCGTGCGTTTTCGCGGTTCCAAGAGGTTGCAACGGCGGACGCCGTGGGAAAGCAGGTGGCAAGGTTACTGTCGTTGATACCCTTGTTGGTATCCGCTTGCTTTCTCAGTCCGTGGGGACCGTCCGTCATCATGATTGAGGGCAAGCCGCAAATGGAATGTGTGTGCCAAGCCCCCTTACCGTGCGTAAGAGTCGCCTTTTCCACTACATTTAAATTTGATACAAAAGTTTCAACGTCCATTACCGTAACCGCCATTATCTTAAGTAGCTGTGCATTAGCACATATTTTTCTATCGTATATTCTAGCACAAGTTTATATTATTGTGTACTATTGTAAAGTAAAAAAATAAATAAAATATATAAATATATATTTCGATGTAAATTCATTATTGAAATATGCGCAAAAATGCTGTATAATTATAACGTATGAAAAATAAATGGTACAAGGAAGCAATATTTTATCAAATATATCCGAGGAGCTTTTCGGATAGCAACGGCGACGGTATCGGCGACATCAAAGGCATTATTTCCAAAATCGACTATCTTTCGGATTTGAGAATTGACGCAATATGGTTTTCGCCGCTGTACGCAAGCCCCAACGCCGACTACGGTTACGACATTTCCGACTACAAGGCAATCAACCCCGAATACGGCACAATGGAAGACTTTGACGAGATGGTCAAGCTGCTGCACGAGCGCGGCATTCGCGTAATAATGGATTTGGTAATCAACCACACCAGCGACAAGCACAAGTGGTTTCAAGCATCACGCACAAGCCGCGACAACGAGTACCGCGATTACTACTACTGGGCTGACGGCAAGGGCAAAGACGGCAAACGTCCACCCAACAACTGGACAAGCTTTTTCCTGGGGCGTGCCTGGCAGTACGACGAAACAACCAAGCAATGGTATCTGCACCTATTTGACAAAAATCAGCCCGACCTCAATTACAACAATCCAAAGGTAATGCAGGAGGTGCAGCAGATACTGCACTTTTGGCTCAAAAAGGGCGTGGACGGCTTCCGTTGCGACGTAATCACGCTGCTGTCCAAAACGCCCGGCTTGCCTAACGGCTTGCAAAAGATTGCACTTGTCGGTTCGGAGCATTACATCGACGGTCCGCGAATGGAAGAATACCTTGGGCAGCTACAGGAAGTACTAAGCCAGTACGACGCATTTACTGTTGGCGAAAGCGTGTTTATCAACGTCGAAAAAGCGCTACGTTACACCACCGAGGGCAAGGAATACTTGAACACCGTTTTCGCGTTCGATCACACTTCGGCAGATAACTACTTTGGCGTAAAGCAGCTAACGCGCAAGTTCAGCTTGCTTCGCTTGAAGAAAAGTATCCGCACATGGCAACAGGGGCTGTACGGCAAAAGCTGGAATACGCTGTTTTGGGAAAACCACGACCAGGCGCGTGTAGTGGGACGTTACTGCTCGGCAGAGCACAACCGCGAAGAGGGCGCAAAGCTGTTGGCAACGGTAATGATGACCTTGTCCGGCACACCATTCATTTATCAAGGGCAGGAATTTGGCACCACGTCCGCACGCATGACCAACCTCAGCGATTACCGCGACGTAGAAAGCTTCCGCAGCTACAATACGCTAAAAAAGGTATTTGGCAAACGGGGCGCAATGAAGCGCATAGCGTACTGCTCTCGCGACAACGCGCGTACCCCCATGCAATGGGACAGCAGTAAAAACGCAGGCTTCACTAGCGCCGAAGAACCATGGTTAAAGGTCAATCCCAATTACGTTGACATCAACGCCAAGGCAGCCGAACAGGACGAAAACTCAGTGTTGCACTACTACAAAAAACTGATTGCATTGCGAAAGCAGGACAAAGCATTTGTGTACGGAACCTACGTTGACTACTTCAAACGCAGCCGCAAGCTGTGGGCATATCAACGTGAAAGCCAATACGGAACACTGTTCGTCGTGTGCAACTTTGCAAACAAGCCCGTTAGCTTTACACCGCCCAAACAGGTTGCAAATGACGGTGAATACAAGCTGGTAATTTCCAACTACGCAGGCTCTCCCGAAACCTTGCAAAGGACAACATTACGCCCCTACGAGGCTATCGTGTACAAGCTGGAAAAGTAAAACAATAAAACAGCAGATAGATTGAGGTCTATCTGCTTTTTGTTATATTTATACATTTTTAGAACATCTTTATATCATAAGTCGATATTATGCCTGTAATAGTATTCTGTTTTTGACCTAATTTGTGACTAATTGGCACTATTTTCGCTTGTTAGCAAGCTTTTTACGTAATCGTCGGGCGGGCTTTCAACGTAGCTGACGTACGGCAGTTCACTGGCATCTTGCGGGTAAACCTTCACCGTGAGCTTGCGTGTTTGACCACCGTACACCACGCAGTTGAAAACGAATGTTGGCGTGTAACCGTCCTTTTCGATAATCACCGTGACCGTGCCCCACTCCGTTATTTGACTGTCGTAACAGTTGGTGTATTGAGCTAGTTGTATCGACGGCGAAAGCCCCTTGTTGTCGGTAAAGAAGCTTTGTTCGCCAATGGTGATCTTCGCATTGTGCACAGGGGTGTCGTTCAAATCCACCACCGCGACCTTGACGTATGTGTCCGTTGCCGATACGGTTACGTTGTTTGCCGCATCCACAGCGGACAGAACCACTATCACCATTGCCAGTATCGACAGCGCAATTGCTACACCCTTTAATGTTGCTTTCATATGTGTACTATATGAAAAAAACTGTTGGCATATTACAGCCAACAGTTTTTTGTTTTTGAAATTTTTTACGCTTTTAATCCATTATCGTTAATGTACAAAATACCAATAGTATTTGCGCCGCAGTGCGTTGTTACCGTGCAGCCGGCGGTTGTTTCCAGTATCTCGTCGAATATGCCCCAGGACTTAACGGTTGCTATCACTTCTTCCGCAATTCCGCCGTCCATCTTGGTGTGCGTAACAAAGCAACGCTTTTTGTCGGGATTGGTCATGCTGTTCAAGATAGATTCGCAGTACTTGGCAACGCAACGGCGGTAACGCCCCATAGGCTTGTTTTCCACGCCGATAAGTCCGTTTTTAACCTCCAAGCAGGGCTTGATTTGCAACAGGTTTGCACCAAGGTACGCTAATGACGAACATCTGCCGCCCTTGTACAAAAATTCCAAAGTGTCAACAATAAATGAAGACTTGGTCGCGTCCGTACGGCTCCTTGCGCGTTCAGCAATATCACTTGCGGACATTCCTGCTTCAACCATGTCGCAAGCATCCAACACAAGCAGTCCTATACCCGTTGATAGCTGACGGCTGTCAATGACGTACACTCCTTTTAAGTCGCGTGCAGCCAGTTCCGCATTTGCATAGCTTGCCGACATATCCGCCGATATTGTAAAGTGCACTATCGCATCGTACCCCTCGTTCAATATACCTTGGAAAAACTCAGTGTACTCCTCCGCGCTACGTGCTCCCGTCTTGGGAAGCTTCTTTGTTGTAGCGTAAAAGTCGTAAATGTCTTGCGGCTTGATTGTTACGCCATCTATGAAATCCTTGTCGCCTAGTGATACATGCAGTGGCATGATGGGGATACTGTATTTGTCAATTAGCTCTTGAGACAGATCGCATGTGCTGTCCGCACTGATTTTTATCTTCATGGTATACTCCAAATGTTATTTTCTTTTTATTTGCAACAGCCTGTGCAGGTGTCGCATTCGCTACAGGGCGGTTCCTGTGCTTTTACTATCCGTCCAACGCCAACAACCGTGCAGTCGTTAGGAACGTCCTTCAACACAACGCTGTTTGCGCCAATCTTGACGTTGTTGCCCACGCTGATGTTGCCAAGCACCTTTGCACCTGCGCCCACTACTACGTTGTCCCCAATCGTCGGGTGACGTTTGTTGTGGTCCTTGCCGGTGCCGCCAAGCGTTACGCCCTGATATATTGTGCAGTTGTCGCCGACAACGGCAGTTTCGCCTATTACTACGCCCATACCGTGGTCAATGAACAGGTTTTTGCCAATTTGTGCCGCTGGGTGAATTTCTATGCCTGTTTGAAACCGCGACACAGTCATTATCCAACGGGCGATAAATTTCAGCTTGATACTGTAAAAGAAATGCGCAACTCTGTGCCATATTATGGCGTGCACACCGGGGTACAGCAACAATATTTCCAGTGAGCTACGCGCCGCCGGATCGCGTTGCTTGATAGATTCGAAAAATCCTACCTCTTCGTTTTTCATTACACTCCCATTACAATACGCCTGCTAGTAGCTCGGCTACCTTTTGTAAATGCAACACCGTTCCGGCATATCTCAACGCCGTGTTTTTGTATGCTAGATAGGACACAGACAAAATCTTGGGGTTTTTGAGATAAAGCGCATTTACAAGATACTCCGACACGGAGTTAAATTCGTACTCTTCGGCTCTGGATAGCGTGAGCGCACTTACAACCTGGCGTATCTGCTCCATTTCCTCCAGCACTTGCTCCAAAACGCCCGTTTCAATGTAGATTTTTTCCGCCTTGAAGAAGCGTTCCGCCTGCTCAACATTCTTGATGTTGAGACTTTCGGGATCTATTGTAGACAAAATTGCTTCGCCTGCCTTTTTGAAGGGCTTTAGTACCTCTTCGGCAAACTTGGCGTAGCTTAGATCGTTGTTGGCTTCGTTGTAGTACTCCTTTAAGAAGTCCAAAATATTGCGCCTGCCGCTGTCAACCTCCATAAGCAGGCACACAACAAACGAAAACAGGCGGTTGCGGTCTGCGGGAAGCTTCAAGCGCGCTTCAACCACGCCGTCGCTTCGCGTCCATGTGACACGCGCACGCGAAAATTCCGTAACGTACGACATTGTCTGTACCGTTTCGGACAGCGTTTGGCACAGCGTTGGCGATGTCGCCACACACTTGAGCACCTGAGCTATATGCTTGTCGATAAGTATCAATTTACCTTCTATTAGTGTATTTACACTGTCGGTAAAATAGGCAATTTCATTTGTATTCATAATTTTCCTGCCAAAACATATATATTGTATCACGTCTGACACATTTTTGGAAGTATTTTTGTCAAAAACCTTTAAATCTCTTGTTATAAATTGGATTTTGTTGTATAATGTTTTGTATTCTAAAAGGAGTTGTAGTTATGCAGGCAGGAATCACGCAGGATAGCACGCTTAATAAACTGATTCTGTTGTTCGTTTTCGACAAGATGGAAACGGCCTTGACCGAAGCTACAATTCTCGACTTGTGCAGCTACAAAAACAACTGGATTGACTTCACAAACTGCAAACAGACACTGTACGACGTGGTTCAAAACGGATTTGTGTACAAGAGCGTTCCCATGGGCGGCGGCGACGAGCTGTTCGACCTCACTGCGGAGGGCAGATGGTGCCTCAAAAATTTCTACACCCGCATTCCCAGTAGCGTTCGCCAGTTGATTGCCGACGACATCAAGCACAAGCGCATCGACTACCGCAGACATCAGGACTACGTTGCTACCTACGAAAAATGTCCCGACGGCAGCTACGACGTAACGCTAAAGATTGTGGAACCCACCAAGACGACGTTGACTGTCAAGTTCAATGTCATGACGCGCAACATTGCCAAATACATTGAGCGCACCTGGGCGGAAAAAGCACCGACGATTTACAGTAAGATATCCGATACACTTATTGACTGACAAATTTCACTTTTTGTTGCAAAACGATTGACAAAAGGTCAAGTTTACACTATCATTAGATAGCAATGCGAGATTGGCGGAATGGGCAGACGCGCACGTTTAAGGGGCGTGTGGGAGACCGTGTGAGTTCAAGTCTCACATCTCGCACCATAGCGCAGACTTCGCAAGGGGTCGCACAAGAAAGGGAACACATTAGTGTTTCCTTTTTTATTATGTTATGATATAATAGTAAATAACTTAGCATAACGAATAGGTGAAGTATGATTAAAGCGTGTATTTTTGATTTCGACGGAGTGATTGTCGACAGCGAAAAGTACCACCACCTCGGATGGGTGTGGGTGGCTGAGGAGCTTGGCGTTGAGCTGTCCTATGAGGAATACGCCCCATTTAAAAGCGCAGGTCGGGCAAAGGTTATCCCTTACCTGTTTGAAAAGGCGGGCAAAGCCATGCAGGAAGGCGACTTCGACAAGTACTCGCGTATTCGCGAAGAAAAAATTGCCACTGCCATTGCCAAGCTGAACGAAAATGACGTAATGCCCGGCGTTGTGGAATTTGTTAAACTGCTCAAAGCTAACGGCATAAAGGTTGCCGTTGCATCTGCCAGTGCGTCCAGCAACCGAGTGGCAAAGCGCTTCGGGCTGTATGAACTGTTCGATGCGTTTGTGGACGGCGAAGCAAAGCTTGCGGCAAAGCCAAACCCCGATATTTTCCTGCACGCAGCCCATCTACTGGGAGTTGCGCCACACGAATGTGTTGTGTTTGAGGACTCGATAAACGGCATACTTGCCGCAAAGAACGCGCAAATGAAGTGTGTGGGATTTCAAACTTACTTTTGTAACAAAGCGGACAAAATCATTGATAGCTTTGTCGGCGCCGATTTAGGCTTGCTCGAATTTTAACCACACGGCACAAAGGAGAAATATGAACAACAAGGTTACATTGAACAATCCGCTGAGGCAAAAGCTAAAGCTAGCACTGCTTTTGCTGATAACGCTAACAATTATATTTGCAGGAACACTGCTGTTGCTGCGGGCAACTTCGACAAGAGATTACAACGGAAACGTCACTGAAATCACAGGCGAACTACAGGAAATCATTTACGTTGAGGAGGATAACGTCAGGGTTGTGGTTGACAACAACACTTACATTGCAAACCCTGTAAACCGCTTTGCCGATGGGTTAAATTGGGAAGAGCTGTTGCACCAAAACGTAACGCTGTACGTAAGCCAAACGCAGGTTGGTAAAATGCACCTGGTGTTGGGAGTAAAATGCAATGAGCAGGTGCTTGCCGACTACGAAAGGGTAACCGAACTGGCACTTGAAGAGAACCGCCAAGTTATGATAGCATTCGGTATTTTTACAGGGGTATGTTTTGTTGCTGCGTGCGGTGTGTATGTTTGGAGAATGCGCCTATCTTCAACCAAGGAATACGACTTGGCGCAAAAATATGCCGAGTTCTGCTTGTCACGTCAACCCAGCTGCCCCCAATACAGGAATTTTTTTAGCTGTTTGCTGCTTTACGCAGTCGTTATAATAAGCTGTACAACAGCAATTGGCATAGTGTGTGACTGTGTTGACGACGTAACAATACAAATTGCCGTGAGCGCAACGCTTGGCGGAATTGTTGTACTTTGCACGGTGGGGATATTGCTCCTTATGCCGCTGTGGCTATTCAAAAAGGAGAGGGAATTTTACATAAAAAATTACCCATTCGACTTCACTGACGTATCGAAAATACCAATGCGAAAAAAGTTCAAGGAGCAGCTTCAAGCTGAGTTAACTGCCGAGCGTTCAAAGCATCCGCACCGCTACAGCGACGGAGGAAACTACGACTTTACGGTGGAATTTAGCGACAGCGGGTTAAAGATTTACAACTTTGAGCTTTATAACGCATACGACACACCCGCCACCGATGACGTGTTCGATATTGAGGATACTGAACGTGACGCCAAGTGTCTTGTGTGCACCGTTGACTACCAAACGCTCAATTTCCAAGCGTTGCCGTTTTACCGCAAGACGCACCACCCATTAGCTGTCGTAATAAAAAGCAGATTGACACCTGCCAATTTACCCAAGGAGCTTGACCGCGCAGACAACGAAAAAATGAATGACATACACCTGATATTAGATAGCAACTTGCTTGCAACACTACGCCATTTCAATGTTCCTGTTGAAAACCTGGAATACATATTGGAAAACAAAGAGCAGTTGATTGCGGAAAACTGCGCAGGCAAGAAAAAAGCGTAAAAATCTCGAATAAAAAGAAAGGTATTCCGAATTTTCGGAATACCTTTTGTTTGTACTTTGAACCAAATTACAGGTTTGACTGCAAAATCTGTGCGAACTGCTCTAACCCCAGCTTGTCCTGTTCGGTAAAGCGGTTAAAAATGGGGCTGTCTATATCCAACACGCCGAACAGCGTGTTATTTACATACAGGGGAATTACAATTTCGGAATTGGACGCTGAGTCGCAGGCTATGTGTCCGTCAAACTCATGTACGTTAGCTACCACTACCGTTTTGCCACACGAGGCTGCCGTTCCGCACACTCCCTTGCCAAGAGGAATTTCAATACAAGCAATTTTGCCCTGGAACGGACCCAAAATGAGCTTGTCACCCTTGAGGATGTAAAAGCCTGCCCAGTTCAAATCGGGCAAACGCTCCCACAGTAATGCCGATGCGTTTGCAAGGTTTGCTATTGTGTGCGGTACACCCTGCGTTAGTGATTGAAGCTGTTTGCAAAGCTTGTTGTAGTCTGTCATGATTTCCACCTGCGTTTTTACACTATTTTACCATTGTTGCATTTTACACGCAAGATAATTGCGCGTGTTTGCAATAATTTTTGAATTTTTAAGTGTTTGCCTACGGTGTAAACAGTGCAAAAAGTGTCAACAATCACAACCGAGGTAAAACGATATGATTACGAACTTTTTGTACAAAAACATTTGCTGGCAATTCAATCAAAATCCCTTTGCGAACCTGCTCGCCCCCGCCACTTGCGAACAGGAATTTTACGAGCAGCTTGAAAAGGTTGCAAATAGCTACTTCCCTGAGTCCCGTCGCATTGACACGCTGAATGTGGAATTTTGTTTGAACAAGATTTCGCTTGCGCATGCCAAAACTCCATCCGAAAAGGTGGCGCTGGGGTATTTCAGAATTTTTTGGGCGATGTATGAAAGGCTGAAAACGCAATTCGCCAAAAAGCACATGATGTTTCCCTCCAGTGCCAACTCCACACGCGTTGAGGTGGTTGCCGAGCTACTGACAAAATGCACACAGTTCGCTGTTGACGACAAGACGCTTGCCAGAATGTGCTTGCGCGCGGCGGAAATTGTTCAGTTGACAGATCGCGAGGAAAGATATTTTTCGGACGTTGTGGCGCTGTACAAGTTGAAATACTACTGCGCAGCAACCTTGTCGATGTTAAACAATACCCCAAATGCCGAAAGATATTTGGCTAAATTTTTGCATCCGATTTTGCTGAAAACCAATTACACCGAAAATACAAAATACATGCAGGCCGCTTACTGCACGAAAAGCCTTGCAGCGGTAATAAATTGCATGGGAGAATCGGCGGTAAAGCTAAACGATATTTACACACGCGTGAACACGGAAATGTTCGTGTACGCTAACGGACGTAACGTGTTTGACACCTTTTGCAAAAGCAGGTTCGGTGACCGTTCGGCGGAATTTCAATCCACCACCAATACTGTGGACGTAACAATGTGCTACTTCACCGTTGGACAAAAGGAAATACGCAACGTGACCATAACAAACAAGGGCAAACGTGCGCGTAAATTTACCGTGGAAATACCGCTGAAACACGCCAACCCAACGCAAAAAGTTGCCTACTTTCACATGGATAACGCGCTGTGCCTTGCTGCCAACTTCTACTGCGCGTTAGCAATTGTTCATGACAACGCAACGGTACGTTGCTACGGCGACCAAGCTCAATGCTTTAGTGTTACCGTTGACAGCAACGACAGCTACAGCTTCGACATTGTTTCAATCTACGCTACCGACACGCCCACGCTGGCAGACCAGATTTGCGCGCTGCAACAACTGGGCAACACACGTTGCCCGTATCTGTGGGATAGCCAATGTACAAGGCTGGACATGACGGATATAAAGCTGAAGCTGTCATCTCACGGCTACGTTATGCACAAGCCGCAAAAGATACTGAGCGAACAACTCAACTACACCTATCAACTGGGCAACAACGACGTTGCAACCTTTGTGGACAACGGCGGCAACTCCACTACGCTCATTTCCGGCTTCGTATTTGGTGTAAGGGGCGAGGGGGTTTACTCTGTTTGCAACGGACTGATTTCCAAGCTAAACGAAAACGAATTTCAACTGGATGCGGACAGGCTGTGCTACGAAAACGGAGGCTCCTGCTGCAACATTTATCACAACAAGGGTAAGGTGTACGAAATTGCCCATGCAAGGCCGAGCAAAACGCTGTTCTACTTTCCAATGGAAAAGAGGTCGCGGATAAATTACGACAATGCAACTAGAACATTTACCGTAACGGACAACGCAAGAAAGTACTACGTCAAGTGCATTGGAAACGTGGAAAGCTACACCACAAACGACATGGAGTGCAGTGAAGAAAAATTGCGCTACAAGCTGTCGGGAAATCTTGATGTAGGCAGTTGCCTTGCAATTTGCTTTGGCACGACTAGCGATGTCAAGCTGGTAATTACCTCTGCTGCCGAGACTCCGCTGTCCACTCCCATTGTCAGGGAAAGCCTTGTGTCAACCTATCTGAATTACGTAAACGACAAAAGTGTTTTTTGCCTGTGCAACTATCTCAAAAAGCCCGATTGCCTGACTGTTGCAGCCATTTGCTACACAAACCCACAGTTTGTAAAAATGTATCTGAACAAGATTTACACCGCCGCAACCTCAAGCACCTACTACTACGACGCGCAGGGGCGCACCAAGGAATTTTGTGACAGATTGACACTGCCGCTAGCCGTTGTATACTACCTCAATTTGGTGGGCGAATTGCCACAGGAAATGATAAAAATGGCACATGGGGTGTTATTTTCGGATAATTTCGAGGGAAAGGAGCTGTGCATAAAGGCATTGGCACTAATCAAGGCAGCTAGGCTTAACAGCTTCGACAAGGTGCGCTGTTTGGTCGAATACAACAACCTCAAAAAGAAAATAATGTCCGACAGCAAGCTGTACGCCTACGCCCAGGCAATAGGCGCACTGCCACTGACTAACCCATCTAAGGAAAGGTTGAAGGACCTGTGTAATAAATACGAAATACCCAAAAGCTGGTACTACGTGTCGCAATTGGAAAATTTGTACGGGCTGAGCATATCCGAAGGCAAATTGCACATCGCACCCAAGGTTACAGCGGAAAACGTGTTGGAACAGTTTGCGCTGACCATCAGTGGCAAACGCATCGACACCACCTTTGCCAAGGCGACAGTGCAATCCATGACACTGAACGGCATACAGTGCTTTCAACCATTTTGCCCGCAAAATCTGAAAAACACAGAAAACCAACTTGTTGTGCGATATTAAATGCGATATTAAAAAAGAGCGAAAAAATTTCGCTCTTTTTTATACTATATGCTTCAAACTAG
This sequence comes from Clostridiales bacterium, assembly GCA_022508345.1. Taxonomy (GTDB): domain Bacteria; phylum Bacillota; class Clostridia; order Christensenellales; family CAG-314; genus Fimimonas. The sequence continues at coordinate 94,566 of JAFLVK010000003.1, forward strand.
GAGTCATCAAATGAGGCACATAATCAAGCAATTCCGCAACTACGGTGAGCTGCGCCTTGAGCTGTTCGAAGTCCTGCTGTTCGGCGTATGCTTGCCCTTCGGCAAAACGTAGGTTTATTTCGTAAACGTCGATGTGCGGCAACAACAGTTCGCTCTTCTCACGCAGCTTTAGCCATTTGTCGCGAAATTCGTTGTACTCCTCCACCGTCAGCGATTCGTTTTCACACTTGACAATTATGTCTTCACAGTCGCTTGCCAGCTTTTCGTAACTTTTGGAAAGCAACACCACTTCGAGAACTCCGCAAGTGATTACAAGCACCAGTGCGATGAGCCCTGCCCAAATATTTTTTGTCATTTGCGCGTTACCTCCACGTTTTTGAAATAGATTGAGCTGTTACGCTTTTGCAATGTCATGCGCTTGTTTTCGTCAATGGCTAGCAAAATGACGTTTTTCAGCTTTACCTGTTCGCTTTCAAGCAATCTCTCAAGCTCCTGCTTGTCAAAGCCGTTTTCCTTGATGTTTTCTTCGTTCCACTTGCCCTCAAGCACAACGGGAATGGGAAGTGTTTGCTGCTTGTTTTCCATGTTTTTGTTGGCAACAACCGTTAGCTGTCCGTTTGTTTCCATTATGCCGTAGGTGACCTCTTCCAAAGAAAAGTACTCACTTGAACGCATAGACTGAAGCAGGTCGTTTACATGCATGTTGAGCCCCTTCAGTGCATTGATGTCGATACCGTGCGCGTCGATGACCATAACGGGCTTGCCATTGATTACACCTTGCATTTTTTCACTTTTGGACAAAAGCAAAATAAATTGGTGTATGACAAACATTGTCAATATCGCCACGATACCAAAGGTGATGGGTATGGATCTATCCGCCATGGGGATACATGCCAGCTCGCTTATCACAAGGGTGATTACCAATTCGAATGGCTCCATTTCGCCAATCTGACGCTTGCCCATTAGTCTGAATACAAATAGTAATACGGCGAACAAAATTATCGCTCTAATAAAGATTATTATCATACCGCTAGTTTGAGCAACTGCATTTTTTATATGCGTGCGTATTTCTAATTTTGTCAGATACCAAAAAAATAAGTTTACAAATTGCAACAACCGTTATTTCATTTACTTTTGTAATTATTTCCTGTACAATATTGTTATGAACAAAACATTTAGGCTGACCAGCATAGCAATGCTTACCGCGTTGTCGATAGTAACAAACCTGTTTACTGTTCCGCTATCCGGTAGTAATTCCATGTCATTTACCATTGCTATTTGCTTTTTTACCGGAATATATTTTGGCGCGTTGCCCGGAGCTATTGTTGGCTTCATGGGTGACTTAATTGCGCATCTTATACTTCCGCAAGGTCCGTACAATGTTTTTCTTGCGCTATCCACTACGCTATTCGGCGTGATCTGCGCGCTGGTGTACAAAATAAAACTTCCCAAGCTTGTTAAATTGATTGTTGCAGCCGTGATATGCTACGCGGTGTGTCTGTGCGGGCTCAACACTTTCGGTTTGTGGATGTACTACAAGGCAAGTGTTCCACCCACAATTTCCGGACTGATAGCAATGCTCAGCATGGACAAATCGCAAATAGACACCAGCTTCTGGATATATCTGGCGGGGCGCGCGCCATGGTCTGCAATAAACATCGCGATAAATGTTGTGATTGTTGCGCTGTTGCAGCAATCGGGCGTTATTGAAAAGTTGATGACAAAAGTACGCAACAAGGACAAATCTACCAAAGCTACACAGCAGGAAGAACAAAATCAGGAATTAAACGAAAACGACTAAACTCAAATATCTACATGGACAAAATGCACCTCACCGTACCATTGTGCGGCGTGATTTGCCTGTTTTTCCTCCCCTGTTGTTAGAAATACCGTTTGTCCGACCGTTTCGCCGTTGCAAAAACACGTCGGTTGGAAATGCGTGCAACACTCCACTATCTCTGCTCCGCAAGTAAACGGAGCAATTTTTTTACGCAACAGAGGAAAATGCGTACAGCCCAAAATTACAGCGTCTACGTTGCACTTTGCAAGGTTAGCTAGCGCCTTATTCACTGCTTCACTGCATTCATCTGTGTCCCCCCTGTTAGTCTCCACAAATGGGACAAATGTACTGCACGGAAATGCCACTGTGGCAACACCGCTTTCCTTTAGTTTACGTTGGTATGCACGGCTTGCTACTGTTGCATTTGTAGCAAGCAGCGCCACGCGCTTGCTTTTTGTAACTTGCGTTACACGCTCACATGTGGGAGCAATTACATCGTAAATGGGCATGCCAAATTGCTGCCTGAGCGTGTCGGCGTAAACGGAAGCTGTGTTGCAAGCAATTACCAACGCTTGCGCGGAACAACCCTGCATAAACTGTATCAGCAGCTGAACACGCTGCAGTATCTGGCTTGGCAGCTTTGTGCCGTAAGGACAGTAGGCACTATCCGCAAGATAGAGGAAGTTGCAGGATGGAAAATCGCGCTGCAGCTGCTTGAGAATTGTGAGCCCGCCCACACCGCTATCTATCACGCCAACCCAATTATTGAATGAAACCATAACAGTACAATTTATGAAAAACAACGTGGCAAAGTTGACAACAAATACAGCTCCCCTTGAAACAATCAAGGAGAGCTGTGCATATGAGTGAACGATGCTGTTCATATGTATGTGTCGGCAAATACTTATGCGAAAAGCTTGCCGAGCTTGTTCATCATCTGTATCTTGTACTCCAGCATGCTGTGCGCGTACCTGTTGAGGGTGACGTTGGGGTTCTTGTGCCCAAGCAGCTCCGCAAGCGTCTTGACATCCATGCCGCACTCTAGCGCGCGGGTAGCAAAGGTATGCCTGAGTGAATGGAAGCCTTTGCGCTGAATGTCAAGCTTTCGTAAAATCAACTCAAAGGTGCGCTGATAGGAACGGTTGCATATCGGTGATCCATGTTCTTCTATCACGTACTGAGTAGTTCTTTTTTTGTACAGTACTTTGAACATCGGCAATATTTGACGCGGGAAAGGAATTGTACGCATAGATTGTGCCGTCTTGGGGGTGTCCTCTATCCGCTTACCGTCGAGATAGTAGGCTGTGCTGGAAACGGTGATTTTACATTCCTTCATATCCACATTGTCCCACACAAGCGCAAGCAGCTCTCCAAGCCTCAGTCCGGTGTACATGCATATGACAATGCCGTACAGCTTGATCTTGTTGGCGTGGAGAATGTAGTTTTCCAGCTTTTTCTGTTCAATGACGGACAGGCACTCTACCTTTTTCTCAATGCACCTGGGGCGACAGATTTTGTCCGCATTGTACTCGGGCAGATACCCCATGTTGTACGCCATCTTGAGCGAGCTTTTCACCACCGAAATTGTACCGTTTATCGTGTTGGCCGCAAGCGGTTTTTCGCGATTTACGATAAGCTCTGTAACAAACTGTTGCAATAGGGGCGGAGTCAGTTCGTGCAATTCTTTTTCGCCCAAATAGGGCAAGATTCGCTGCTCTATTGTTTGCGCGTATAAAGCCCAAGTTCGCTGCTTGCAAGAAGTTTTTACATAATTGTTTAGCCATTGTTCTAACCATTCTCTGTATTTCATAACGTCCTCCTACAATGTTATGTAGATATATTGTAACTCCTTACAGCACATCTCTCAAAGTAAACAATAGTCATTTTTTAAAACAAATAAACTCACCTGAGTGAAATTTTTTTGATTAAAATGTAACCTGAGTGCAAAAAAACGAACAAAATTGCAACGCCAAAAGGCAAAAAAATCAGACTAAAAATTTCACTGTAAACAGTTGCTAAAAGCTGCAAAATAAAGTATAATAGTTTAGCAATATGCGGATGTGGCGAAATTGGCAGACGCGCATGATTCAGGTTCATGTGAGAAATCATGCAGGTTCAAGTCCTGTCATCCGCACCATACGGCGACTACGCATTTTGGTCGCAAAAAACAAGGGACACCAATGTGTCCCTTTTTCTATTGCTCCTGTTTGCTTGTCGCCTCTACGATTGGTATAACAGAAGTTTGAAATAACGTAGCGCTCACGTTTCACTTCGCTTACCTCACTACGTTCGGACAAGTCCTGTCATCCGCACCATACGGCGACTACGCTTTTGGTCGCAAAAAAAGGAAGTACTGAATTGTACTTCCTTTTTTTATGCTCCTGTGCACTTCGTCACTTTATGGTTTGTGTTACAAAAAAGTTCAAAATGAAATAACGCACTTGATGACTGTTTTGCCATCCTTCTTGATGGACAGCGTGTCGCAAGTTTTGCTTGATTGCTTGTGTACTGTTAGCCTGTCGCCTTCGTAGGATTGGTTGATGTAGCACACTTCTATTTCGCTGACGGGGCGGTTTGCAAGCTCCTCAACGGAATAGGTGTTGAACAGAAAACGCAAATACTCTACGTTGTTGCAGTGCTGGCTGAAATCTATGTTTGTGGAGCGCACCGTCACATCCTCCACTGCAGGGATGTCGCTGTCGTCAATCTTTTCAAACTCGACATACATTTGCGGTTGTTCAACAACAAAGCTGTCGTCGATGCCAACCGTGGATGTGCGACGTATGCGCCCTGTGGCGATATCCAGTACGCACATTTCGCAGCTGGAGTACGCAGCAATTTCACCTTGCAAGTTTTTCACCGCTGTGTCTATCACCAGTTTAGCGGACGACAGGCTGGAAACAAAGCTTTCAACGTAAAAGCTTTCACCCCATCCCAAGTCTTTCAATATTTTAATTCTGTTTTTGGTAAACACCCAAAAGGCATTGTATTCCCGCTTGACGGTAATTGCGTCAATGTTGAGAGTGCCCATACATTCGGTAATGGCAGTCTCCACCACTCCAAACAACCCCATTACAGATAGCTTGGCATTGGCGCCAACTTGCGTGCTGCCTACAATTTGTTGCTTTGTGTAAATCATAAATACTCCTATTTATCACAAGCCTATTATACTATTCGTCAGTGACCTCCAATAGAAAACTGACAGGGCGAAAACCGTCGTTACAGCTTATCATTGCAGATTTTTCGTTTTTCATCCAACCGTCGTAAAAGTTGCCGCCTCCCTCTGCCAATGTTTTGACAAAGGGCGCAACACTTTCCCATGCACTATCGCAAAAGCCGCTAGGTCTTTGCCCGTCGTTTGAAATAAACACCTGACCTAGCTTCATATCACAGGCGTGTTCAATCGGGTTTTCGTACTGCGCAATCAAGTCGCGGTAGCACGCCATTTTCATTACGGTTATTTTTACTTTTTTCATAATATAATTGTGTGCTTGAAATACTGTTCCTGGAAGTGAACCTGTTGTTCTATTTCCTCCGCGGTGAACATGCGGTTTTCGGGCGCTACAACCCACTTGTCTTCGACGTCGTCCTCGCGGTGGATAATTGCTATGACTGTGCCTGTAAACTCCTTGACGGGGCTGTCAACGCCCAAGATGTAGGCGTCCTGTTCTTCGCAGTCACCCGCAATTATTCCCCTAACGTAGCCGTAGTTTACAGGGTAATACATATCCTTGTGCTCGGGGTGGTAGCTTCCCATCGGTCTATCTACAATTACTTTGACGGTTTTTCCTATCATAAATTCTTTTTTCTTACAGTCCTCAGTATATTGGAGTATATCTCAAACCACTCAATAATACCCCCTTAAAGAGTAAGGGGGCAGGGGGATATAAGGAGTTTTCAGGTAAGGGGTTGTTAAGGGGTGTAGGGCGGAATCGGAAAACAGCCCTCACCCCTTAAATAACTTATTTGCTTAGCGGCTTCATTGTGGGGAAGAGAAGTACGTCGCGAATGGACTGATTGTCTGTGAACAACATGACCATGCGGTCGATACCGATACCCATACCGCCTGTTGGTGGCATGCCGTACTCGAGAGCCGTTACGAAATCTTCGTCCATCATTTGTGCTTCGTCATCGCCCTGCGCCTTTGCCTTTACTTGCGCAGCAAAGCGTTCGTATTGGTCGATTGGGTCGTTAAGCTCGGAAAATGCGTTGCCCATTTCGCTGCAATTGATAAAGAACTCAAAGCGTTCCGTCAAGCGTGGGTCGGTCGGCTTTTTCTTCGCCAAGGGGCTGACTTCCACAGGATAGTCGTAAATGAATGTGGGTTGCACCAGTTCCTTTTCAACGTAAGCGTCAAAACACTCGTACAGCGCATTGCCCCACGTTTGCTTACCTGAAGGAAGCTCAATACCAAGCTTAGCGCATTTTGCAACTGCCTGTTTTTCGTTCAGCTTGTTGAAGTCGATGCCAGTGTACTTTTTGACGGCGTCAATCATGCTAAGAGCCGTCCAATTGTTGAGGTCGATTGTTATGTCACCGTAAGGCAAAAGGCGCGTACCGAGCACCTTGTCGGCTACATAGCAGAACATGCCTTGCGCTATTTCCATCATGCCGTGGAAATCGGTATATGCCTGGTACAGCTCTATCGTTGTGAACTCGGGATTGTGCTTTAGGTCCATACCCTCGTTGCGGAACTGTCTGCCAATTTCGTACACGCGCTCGAAGCCGCCCACAACAAGGCGCTTGAGATGCAATTCCGTAGCTATTCGCATGTACATGTCGATATCCAGCGTGTTGTGGTGAGTAATAAACGGACGCGCATTTGCACCGCCTGCAATTGTGTTGAGTATGGGCGTTTCCACTTCCAGATAACCCAGGTTATCCAAGTACTCGCGGATTGCCTTCATAATGTGAGAGCGAATGACAAATGTACGCTTGACCTCGGGATTTGCGATAAGGTCAACATAGCGTTGGCGGTATCTCGTCTCGATATCCTTGAGCCCGTGGAATTTCTCAGGCAGTGGCAACAACGACTTGGAAAGCAACTGAATTGATGTCAGTTTTACGGAAATTTCGCCCATATGGGTGCGGAATACTTCGCCTACACCGCCGATAATATCGCCGATATCCCACGTTTTGAATGCCGCGTAAACGTCCTCGCCAACTTCGTCGCGCTTGACGTACAGCTGTATCGTTCCGTCGCCGTCCAAAATGTGGCAAAAGCTTGCCTTGCCCATAATACGGCGTGAGGTCATACGTCCTGCAACCGCAACAATCATGGGTTCGTACTCTTCGCCCTCGGCATGGTCTACGTAGCTGTCCAGTATTTGCTTGCTGGAATGCGTTTTGTCAAAGCGGGTAATCTCGTAGGGATTGTTGCCCTCTTCAACAAGCTTTTGCAGCTTTTCACGGCGAATACGCAATATTTCGTTTAAGTCCTGAACTGTTTCAACAGTGTTTTTTTCTTCACTCATGTTTAGTTTCCTTTGAATATAGTTATCTGCTTACCTTGATAACCTTGATGGACTTCACCTTGCCGTTGGGTAATGTTACCTGAACGGTTTGTCCCTCCTGCGCGCGGATAAGAGCCGCACCAACGGGAGATTCGTCGCTGATACGGCCAACTTTTAAGTCAGCTTCTGCCGTACCTACGATTGTGTAAGTTTTCTTTTCCTGTTCCTTGCCGTCTACGATTTCAGCACAGGTAACCTTGGTCTCGTGTATGATCTTTGCCATGCGCAGCTTAGCTTCGATTTCGGCAATTTCACCTTCCATTTCCGCTTGAGCCTTGCGCGCTGCATCGTACTCGGCGTTTTCCGATAGGTCACCAAAGCCTCTTGCCGTCTTGATTTCTTCGGCAATTTCGGCACGGCGTACCGATTTGAGGTAATCTAAGCGTGCTTCTAACTCTTTGCGACCGGCTTCTGTCAATTGAACTTCAGGCATTTTTAACTCCTTTTAGCACCAAACAACCCAAAAACAACCTAGATATAGGTTGTTTTCATGTTGTATTGGTCAAATTTATTTTGTTATAGATATTTTACTATAAATAACTTGTTATGTCAAGTGAGTTGCGTTAAGTGCGCAATCACTTCTTTTTGCTTTGCACGCCGGAATAGCGCTGAGCAAATTTGTACAACAGCGGTTTTTTGAATCGTACAGCGTTGAACGGACACAGCTCCTGACAGCAGTAGCAATGTATACAATTCTTTTGCGAAACGCGTGCTCTACCCTTTTTGAATGTGATTGCCTTTGCAGGACAGTGAGTTGCGCATTTGCCACAGCCGCGACAGTTCTTGTCCATTTTGACACGCTTTACCATATATTTTTTTACAAGCACCTTTACAAAGCTCGGCATGTTGAGCATGAAATCCATCGACTCGGCAGGGGGACTGTCGAAGTCGCTGATGAAATTGGCTTTCCACGCGTCGAAGTCGAAGTCGATATTGGATAGGCTTTCGTCAATGCAACCGCGCTTTGCAGCAACTTGCATTAGCGGTATATCGAAGGGATTTTGAAAAAGCGACAACGCAACAGCATCCACCGCATAAGGGTCGGAGGAAGCTAGCAGCTGTCCGATAAACTTCGGCTTGCCGTTTGTCGGTCCCTCGCCGTCCATGCCGATTATGCCGTCAATGAGGTGTAAAACGCACTTGGGGTGAGAAAATTGCTCCAAATCGACAAGCATGTTGCAAAAATCGCTCATTATCGGAAAACGGCTGTGCATCTCCACCTTGACAAGACCGGGGATAAGACCGAACAGGTTTTTTACCGCCCCTGTGTAACCCGCAAAGGAGTGTGTTTTGAGTTTGGCAATGTTTATCACCACATCTGCATCGATAAAACTGCTTATTATGTCGCAGTCCGATATCATCACTCCGCCCAAGTCCACCGTTTGCGTGTCGAAGTTTTGATTGAGCTTGGCAACCGTCCTCGCCTCCACCTCCGTCATCTTGCATTTGTTGTAGACGGGCTTCAGCATACCCTTGGTGTACAAACCTGCGCAGCTGTCGCCAACAATGATATTGGGCGTTATCTTTTCCAACTGTTTGCACAGCGCAACCACCACTTCGGGGTGGGTTGTACCGCATTTGTCGGGAGACATTTCGCGAACAAGATTTACCTTGACGAAAACCTTGGCGTTATTCGGAACGAACTGTTCAATTCCGCCAAGCTGCGTCAAAATGTCCTCTACCGCCATTGCTACATTGTGCTCACTGTAATCGATACAGGCTGAAGTTGCTACTTTTATTTTCTGCTCCATAGTTGCTCCTTAAAGATTGTTTGCAAGCTGTTCGGCAAACAGGAAAAAGCCTTTGCAAGCGCTGTAAACATTGTTTCGATATTCTTGGGCGCCATCTGTTAGGCTATCGGAAATGCACTTTACCAATAGGCAGGGCACATTGTTGAAACGGCAAGCAAACAATATTCCAGCCGATTCCATATCGCATATATCCGCGCCGAAGTTTTTGTGGAGCGCAGTTTTGCGTTCAACAGTGTCAACAAACTTGTCGGCGGATGCGCAACGTACAGCGGGCAATCTGTTGACTTGCATTGCCTTGTACAGCAGTGACTCATCGCACTTTACAGCTACGTCGTCAAAGCAACGATATCTGCCAATTGGAATATTGTCGGTAACACTAATATCCATATCGTAGTGAACGACATCCTTGACATACACAAAAGATTGCACCGATGCCTTTGGAGTTAATGCGCCCACTACGCCGAAGTTGAGGATACAATCTACACCGTACTTGGTGATGAGCAATTGGCAGGCGGCGGATGCGGCAATTTCCCCCACGCTTGGCGGACAGCACAACACAGCTGAGTGCTTACCAAGCGCAAGGTGATAGAATGTAAACATGCCTACAACCTCTTTTACAGCGTCCGCTTGCAAAAAAGACGTCGCTTCCTTTTCCATTGCAGTAAAAATTCCTATTTTCATAAATACCTCACGCGAGATTGTTGTACTATTGTAACATAAAGTGCCCTAACTGTAAACAAACTAGTTAAATATAGACATTTTACATCAATAATGTAAAAAGTGTTGGCAAGTAACGTAAATTTTGATACAATAAATACATGAAAGTGTGGGCAAAAACAACAGTAGAGGAAAAGATTACACGCGATTTGCTGTATGAATATGGCAGTATCACAAGCGAAGAGGAATTTGTCGCAACGCTGCAAGATGTTTGCGAACAAATGGATATTCCCACGCCTGTGGCTACGCGCGTCAACTTCAATCACTTTGTTATGTTCAACAACACGCGTTTCAAGCCGCGCGATTTTGTGGAATACGTAGATTTTGACATGCTTGAGCTTGAAGCTGTGCCAGACAAAAAAGAACAGCGACGTTGAGGTACTAGTACAGCACATCGAACACATGTGCAACAGTTTCGCGGGTATAGTTTAGTGGCAAAACGACTGCTTCCCAAGCAGTAGTTACGGGTTCGATTCCCGTTACCCGCTCCATTTATTAAAAAAAATAGATTATGTATGGGTAACGGAAATTTGCCCCCGCTTCGGGCATAGCCCTTGCGCGCTTTGGCTATCCAAGCCACACTGTGGCTTGTCTTACGCGTCGCGCCCGTTACCCGCTCCAATAAAATAAGAAGAAATAACTGATATACCATGGAACAAAAAGTGCCAAACTTAACAAAGCCGATTGAGTCTGCCACGTACCAGTACCCCGCCGAAAAAACATTCGTGTTTGTGGACGTGGAAACGGCGAACTGGGCTAATGACAGAATTTGCGCTATTGGCTTGATACTGGTCAAAAACGGAGAAAGCACAGGGTACTACACTCTTATCAATCCGCAAACGCACATAACATTTACATATATCCACGGCATATCGGACGCCGATGTTGTAAATGCGCCGACACTGGATCAGTTTTGGCAAGTGATGGCTCCGCTGATTCCACACGACTTTATATTTGTTGCACACAACTACCGCTTTGACCTCTCCGTCATGAAAAAGGACCTGGGCAGATTTGGCATCGACTTCAAGCCCACTGAGTTGCTTGATACAATGTGGGTGGCAAGGGATATACTGTACCACTTCAAAACGGCAAGTGGCGACTTGAAGCTTAACGTGCTTAGCGAGCGACTTGGTGTACAGCTCAACCACCACAATGCGGCAAGCGACATCATGGCAACCAAGCAAGTGCTGGAAAAATTGCTTGTCATGGGTAACAGGCGAATTGAAGAATTTATACGAATTGGAAGGTGAAATACCGTGAAGAAAAAATTAACTCTACTAACAATTTTAATATTGGTGATATCAATGACGCTAGGCGCCTGCGTTGTAACGCCTGAAGAGCACAACCACACCTTTGCGGAAGATTATACCACCAACGCAACCCACCACTGGCGCGTGGCAACCTGCGAGCACACCACGGAAGCGACAGATTTCGCACCGCACAGCTTTGTCAACAACAAGTGCGAGGTGTGCGGCTACGAAAAAAAGGTTGAGCCACCCAAGCCCTCTCCAGCGGATCAGGCAGAAGAAAAAATTTCCGAATTTCTGCTGACTCTTGGCGACAACTTTTCCTTGGCAATCAGCCCGTCTAAATTTGTAATAGAAAGATTTGGTCTGTCACAGGAGTACTGCATGTTGGTAGACGGCAACAAAATATACGCGTACAGTGACAGTGACAAGTACTATGTTGAAGACATCGACGGCACAGTTTACCTTTACACGCAGGACGAAGAATACGCTTGGCACAAGAAGATTGTCACCGAAGAATTTGGATATCCTTCCAATACGGGAGAAATACTGACAGATTTTTTGGGAAACGTAAACTGGGAAACATACGATGAAGATAAAGGCATTGCAAACGGATACTTTGAAGTAGACAATAATGAGTATTTGATTGTATTCATTTTTACGGAAGACGGCGCAAAAATCGAAATTTATTCGGTGCAATATATATTGGGCATTCCATATCCCTTTATTCCTGTTGGGCACGCAGTGATATGCGACATCGGTAGCACCACCGTTACTTTACCCGAAAACGCAATTGACGATACCGAGCAAACAGACCCCGAAACACCGCCGACGGAACAACCCGACGCGTCAGACACAGACCAGCAACACGTTAGCTAAAACAGTTCGTCAAGCAAAATATAGTAGTCAATTTTGTCCATATCGGGAGTAACACCCAGCACCGAGAAAAACATTTTCTCGTCTAACTCTGCGTAATACTTGCCACCGTAGTTGCCTTTCAGATTGTCACGAAGCGAACGGTAAAGTAGCGCAATATCTTGATATTTGTCGGCAACACCTCCGCGCCCAACATCTATCACCTTTGCATTCGCCCCGTCAAAAAAGACGTTCGGCAAGCAAAAGTCACCGTGGGTAACTGCAAGTTCTTTGCGCGGTTGATTGTCTACAAGCCACTTGAGTAGGTGCTGGGGATTAGCAAAACGTCCATTTGCTCCAAAGGTTGTAGGATCGACATTTTCTATATTTACAAGATTGTGCGTCACGTTGTATTCGGCTAACTTCAGTTTGCGTTTGAGGCACATATCCACAGGACATTTTTCAATATCTAGCCTCCACAACTTGTGCAGCAAGTCGGAGGCTATTTCCATAAGCTTGTGCTGATTTGACAAAAATTGACTGTCGCACAGCATCTTGCCACTACACTTTTCCATCAGCAGGAAATCCGTTCCGTCCACTATTTCATGAGCAATAACTTGAGGTGCAAGGCTACACTTACACAAAAATTGCAACATAGATACCTCGTTTACCGATTCGTCGGAGCAAGGTTGTATTTTCAATACTTTGTTATCATAAACGTACACCCCGGCGTTGGACATGCCGATACTGTCTGTGGTGTACGTTTCATTTTTTAACAGTTTTGCAATTGCTGCGGGTAAAACTAGCGTTTTCATAGGCTAAATTATATCATTAAGTAAATTTTTAGACAAACAAAAACGCCATTGCAATTTGCAATGACATTTTTGTTTTAGCATTTATGAACTCTCTTACGAATTATTTATCTGATTTCAAGTTTGTGTTGGTTGCATTACAGTGCGGACATCCGCCACTGCATTCGTCACAGCAGGCAGGCTTGCCCTTTAGCTTGCGAACGACAACGCCCACCGTTACGCCAATTACAATCGCAGCGCATGCAACTATCAATATTATTTCAAAAACTCCCATTATTTAGCTCCTTTATTTCGCAGGTTAAGCTTGATTTTGCCTTTGTTGTAGAATACGATTACCGTAACCACCGCTGCTACAACAGCTAGCCAAATAAACAACGTCCACCACCAACTTCCGATTGTGTAAACTGCGCAGGCGGTTATGTAGGATGCCGCAACCCAAAACAGCAACGTAAAGTTAAAGCGTTTTTTGTCGCCAAGCTCACTTTTTGCCGTGCCCACTGCCGCAAAGCAGGGAATTGTCAGCATGTTGAACGCAATGAATGAAATAAGCCCGGGGATGGTAATGTTGGTTGCCATAATCATTGCCCACACCGCTGTGATACCTGTGTCGTCGCCCATGATTGCGTCCAGTCCGCCGATGGAGCTGAAGTCCAATCCGCCAAACGCCATAAGGCACGCGCCAAGTGTTGCAAAGGTTGCAATGACGTTTTCCTTAGCGATAAGTCCTGCAACTACCGCCACTACAAACACCCAACCGTATTCGCCCAGCTGCGAACCGAAGCCAACAGGTGTAAACAGAGGCTGCAACAACTGCGCCAAGCCTGCAAGGATACTTTCGTTGATTTGTTCGTCCTCGAGGAACTTCCATGCAAAGCTGAAGTGTGTCAGGAACCAAATTACAATTGTGGAAGCAAGTATGATTGTAAAGGCTTTTTTAACAAAGTGCTTTGTCTTGTCCCACAGGTGAAGCATTAGGTTCTTGAACTGGGGTGCGTGGTACGCGGGAAGCTCCATAATGAAGGGCGGCGTTTCGCCTTTCAATGTTGTTCCGCGCATGAGCAAAACGGAAAGTATTGCAACAACAATACCCAATATGTACATTGCGTATGTAATAAGATCGGCACTTCCGTTACCGCTGTTGAATGCCATAAGTATTGCGCCTGCAACTGCTGTCAAAATGGGCAGCTTTGCACCGCATGAGAAGAAAGGAATTACGCGAACCGTTGCTGTACGCTCCTTTTCGTCGGCAAGCGTACGGGTGTTGATCATTGCGGGAACGGAGCAACCGAAGCCCATGATCATGGGCATGAACGCCCTGCCCGAAAGCCCGAAACGACGGAACATTCTGTCGAGGATAAACGCGATACGCGCCATGTAGCCGCTGTCTTCAAGTATGGAGAAGAACAGGAACAGCACAAGAATTGGAGGCAGGAAACTTAACACTGCTGCCAAGCCTTCGATAATACCGTTGTTGATGAGCCCTACTGCCCAGCCAGCCATGCCGCTGCTTTCAACAAGACCTTGTATCCAACCGAACAGCTCGCCAACAAGCATGTCGTTCCATATGTTGTTGATAATGACACCAGGTGAGAACAACGCGCCGTCGTAAATACATGCCAGCCATCTTACCCCGTAGTTGAGCGGGGCGCCCTCAGCTGTAAGCAGCCCCAGTGTTTCCAAATCGGGCAAGCCGAATATTGCGCCAAGATACAGAAAATCTTCCGAGAAAGTGAGGTGGAAGATTGCAAACAGTATCACAAGGAATATGGGAATGCCTGCCCAACGGTTAGTGAGTACGCGGTCTGCCTTGTCCGAGCGCGACATTTGAAACTTTTCCTTGCTGCGGCGCTCCAGTACAGGGGCAAAGTGCTTGGATATGTACTTGTATCTGCCGTCCGCCACCAGCGCTTCGAAGTCATTACCGAAAATTTCGTCAGAGAAAGTTTCCTTAAATTCCGAAACCATCTCAAGCGTTTCCTTGTGCATATCTACTTCGATTTCGTCGCCTTCTACAAGCTTGATTGCATGGAACAATGGGTTTGCCACCTTTTGCCCGGCAAGCGCAATTTTGACGTCGCCAATGAGGTGCGCAAGCGGCGTATCCTGCAAAACGGTTGTGCCTTTGCGCTCTTTTTGACTTTCGGCAAACGCCCTTTCCATAAGGTCGTGCAAGCCTTGTTCTTTCAGCGCGGAAATCTTGACAACGGGGACACCCAGACGTTTTTCCAGTTCCTTGGCGTCGATTTTGTCGCCTGCTTTTTCCACCGCGTCCATCATGTTGAGCGCGATTACCACAGGAACGTCCATTTCCAGTATTTGTGTGGACAGGTACAGGTTACGCTCAAGGTTGGTTGCGTCAACGATGTTAATTACGCAATCGGGCTTTTCGTCCAGTATGTAATTGCGCGCAATTACCTCTTCAGGGGTGTAGGGTGATAGCGAATAAATACCCGGCAAGTCGATGATTGCAACGGGTTCGGCGCACTTTTTGTACACGCCGTCGCGCTTGTCTACAGTTACGCCCGGCCAGTTGCCGACGTGTGCTGTGGAGCCTGTAAGGCTGTTGAACAGCGTTGTTTTACCGCAGTTAGGGTTACCTGCTAAAGCAAATCTTTTCATTACTTAGCCACCCCTGCAGTAGATTCTGTTTCGTTCTCCGGCGTTAGCATAGTTACGCACTGTGCTTCGGTAATACGCAATGTAAGTTCGTAGCCGCGCACTGTGATTTCCAGCGGATCGCCGAGGGGCGCTTTCTTGCGTAGCATAATCTCTGCGCCGGGTGTGATACCCATGTCAAACAGGCGGCGCTTTATTTTGCCCTCGCCTGTGACAGCACGCACCACGCCATGCTCACCAATTACAAATTGGTCTAAGGTTTTTTGCATTTGTGTTACTCCTTGTAGATATAAATTGTATTAAACAGTTAAATAACTGTATTAACCTAAAATTATTTAAAAGTTTATCTTGGTTTGAGCGGTTAGAAGCGAGGTAGGCGAGGCAAGCGAGTATTTACAAGGGGAGCGTACTAGGCGTACATGACTGAGGGCAAACGCAAGGTTAACAAAGCATACCGACGCTTATAAGCGCTCAAACTAAGCGACAAAGATTTTTGTTGAGAGGTTGCTATCAAGCGCAACCTTGCCGTCCTTGATACGGCACACAACACTACCGCCACTGGAGCTAAGCACTGTCACGTTGCCGTTTACAGTTATGCCAAGACTTTCGAGATGTTTTTTCGTTTTGTCGTCGGCAAGAACGCGAACTATTCTCAAATCAATATTCAACGGTGCAAATACAATTGGCATAAGCTGGGTCTCCTTAGTAAAATGTGAAATTTATTTCAGTTTCGCATTTATCTTACCACTAACATAGAACACTGTCAAGCAAAATATGATACTTTTTTCACATTTTACCTTGATTTTTACTTCATTTTCAGTTATAATGAACGCAATATAACTATCAAGACAAATTAAATAGCACTAAAATACATCGTAACAAAACAATTAAGGTAAGTATGAAGAATGCAATTCGTGTTCCGCAGCAGGAGCGCTCCATCGAAAAGAAAAACAAAATAATACAAGCAGGCTACGAGCTGTTCAGCGAAGTGGGATATTACGGCACCAACACCGCAGAAATTGCCAAGCGCGCAGGCGTATCGACGGGTATTGTGTACGGCTACTTCCAGGACAAGCGCGACATTCTCATATGCGTGCTGGAAATATACATCGACAAGGTTTACGGCCCGTTGCACGAAATAATGGAAAACGCAGTTGTGCCTGTGGACTTGCACGCGCTGGCAATGTCGGTAATCAACAAAACCATTGAACTGCACGAGCAAAACGCCAAGCTGCACAACACGCTCCACTCCCTTGCCACCACTGACGAGGTTGTCAACGCCGAGTTTATTTCGCTGGAAAACAAAATAACCGAGCAAATGAGCCAGCAGCTGGTTAAGCTGGGCATCAACACCGACAATCTCACCGAAAAGGTACACCTTGCCATGAACATTGTGCAGTCATTTGCGCACGAAATCGTGTTTGACAGTCACAGCTACATCGCCTACGACAAAATGAAAGACATTGTTTGCAAGATACTTGTGGAATTGTTCAAATAAACATCTTTTTTTAAGATATGTAGAGTTGATATAATAAAATATACTGATTTAATATCAATACAACGATAAACAGTAATTTAGCGGAGAAATTTATGCGATTAGAATTTGAAAATCTAACCATTAGAGATGCCACGCTTGGTGATGCAAAGTTATTGACGACTTGGTGGAATGATGGCGAGATAATGAAAGACGTTGGTTTTCCTTATGGGCTAAAAACAACAATTCAAAAAGTTAAAGACGAAATAAATAGTGACGTTCATTTACTCATTTTGGAATTGGACAAAACACCTATTGGCGAAATGAATTATAAAGAACGTGATGAACAATCGGTAGAAATTGGCATTAAAATTTGTCATATGTCTTTGCAAAACAAGGGACTTGGGAAAAAATATATATGTATGCTAATATCATCATTGTTTAATGACTTCGGCTATAAAAGCGTTGTTTTGGACACAGCTTTGAATAATACACGAGCCCAACACGTGTATGAGCAGATTGGCTTCCGTAAGTTAGGAATACGAGAAAATTGTTGGCGTGACCAAGTTGGTGAATTGCAATCGGCTGTTGATTATGAATTGACAGTAAATGATTTTATAGATTACAGGGTATTATAAATTTCAATTTTTCGTGAAGGGGTAAATAACGTGAATCGTAGCCAATTAAACGAGATATATAAGAAACTTGACGTGAGAGCGCAGGAATTTGGCAAACTTCTTCAATGTGCTTACGGTTTCTACAACGGTCATTATCACAAAAACACCGTAGGAAATTACGAGATGGACTACTTCCCCATTCCTGTCATTTCCGTTAAAGGTTTGTGCGACGTTGAAATTGACTTAAATCAGATTTCTATAACTACAAAATTGACAAAAAACAAAGTGCTTTCTTATGATTTTGAAAAGGTCAAATCTTACAATTTCGAGGTTTACGGTGTAGAAAATTATTTGGAGGATTTCTACGTTGTAGGCGATACAATAAGCGGTATGATAGAGAAGATACAAGCAAGCAAGGAAGAAAATCTTTTCTTCTCTTTCTATTTTCCGTTTGAATTACCTGCCAATGTTGTGCGCGAATTTGTCGATTTCATTGGAAAAGAAGGTTTCTTCTACTAAAATTACAATTCTGCAAAACCTAGCAAAACGAACCCTACACAAAACGTAGAGTTCGTTTTATTTTATACCTTAATCAGTTGGCAATGCAAAAAAATAAGCGCCACATGGCACTTCAAGAAAAAAATAACACCCTCGCGCGGCGAGGTCGTAGACCGACCCTCAACGTCTTTCGAAGAAAGCGCGTGGTGGAAAAAAATAAGACGCATTGAGCGTCCTAATAGATTGCCTGAACTAGAATAGTAAGTAGATTGTCCACAGTTGTGGGTTCGCATTTGTTTTATGTGTTTATGCTCCACTTTCAAATACCGTGAGTACATATAAGTGCTCACTCGACTTGGTTTGGTAGATGTTTCCATCTACTCCCTTAAAGGAGGTGATCCAGCCGCACCTTCCGATACGGCTACCTTGTTACGACTTCACCCCAGTCATTAGTCTTACCTTCGACAGCTCTCTCCTTGCGGTTAAGTCACTGGCTTCGGGTACTCCTAACTCCCATGGCGTGACGGGCGGTGTGTACAAGACCCGGGAACGCATTCACCCCGACATGCTGATTCGGGATTACTAGCAACTCCGACTTCGTGTGGGCGGGTTGCAGCCCACAGTCCGAACTGAGACTACTTTTTTGAGATTCGCTTGCCCTCGCAGGTTCGCTGCTCTTTGTAGTAGCCATTGTAGCACGTGTGTAGCCCAAGACGTAAGGGGCATGATGATTTG
>JAFLVK010000030.1 GCA_022508345.1 Clostridiales bacterium
GCCTATCTTTTCGGCAACGGCAAGATCCTTTTGCGCATCAGCTGCAAGAGAGTCAAACGCAGCTTTGAGCGCATTGTACTCGCTAAGGTCAAGCTCGCCCACTTCTTCTTCCGTCAACAGCGCAAGTATGTTTTCTACGTCTTTGATGGCGTTAAACTTAGCTTGCAAGGACGTTGCGTTCTTCAACGCTTCAATCTTTGTTTCAATATTTGTTTCTATCCACTTTTTATCTACGGGCGATATTACGATATCTCCGGAAACGTCTATTGCGTCACCAATCATGTAATATCTGCCGTTGTACTCCCAACGAATAATATCTGCGCTTTCCACAAAGCTTGAGTCTGCAGGGAAGGTAAATTGTTCCCCGGGAGTGATGTAGATACATTCTTCTTCGTCGCCGTAACGGATTGTAATTTTGTACTTTTGCCCCACTTCCACATATATAACCGTGGCATCGTCAATCCTGATGGTATCTCCCAACTTATACTTTACACCGTCAACAACAAACGAGATAATATACTTGTCAACGTATTCTTCTTCAAAC
>JAFLVK010000031.1 GCA_022508345.1 Clostridiales bacterium
CGAAGAGTCTCCTTCAGAAACGCAGCAAGAGGACGACCCCGCGGCGTAAAATAAAATACAAAAGAGCGGCTTGCCAAGGCAAGTCGCTCTTTTATTATTTTGTGGTTATTTACATCTTTTCGATGAGCTTGAAGTCGATGCCCTTCTCGCCGATCTTGATGATCTTCACCTTGACCAAGTCGCCGATGGAGAGCACGTCCTCCACCTTCTCCACGCGCTTGTCGGAGAGCTTGGAGATGTGGATCATGCCGTCCTTGCCGGGAGCGAACTCGACGAAGGCGCCCATCGTGGAGAGGATTCTGACAACCTTGCCGACGAACATGTCGCCCACTTCGGGATCGTGTACGATGCTCTCGATGATGGCCTTCGCCTGAAGCGCCGCCGCGCTGTCGCCGAAGGAGGCAATGCATACGGTGCCGTCGTCCTCGATGTCGATCTTGGTGCCCGTCTGCGCGATGATGGCGTTGAGGACCTTGCCCTGCTTGCCCACGACGTCGCCGATCTTTTCGGGATTGATCTTCATAAAGAGGATGCGGGGCGCATA
>JAFLVK010000032.1 GCA_022508345.1 Clostridiales bacterium
GTAAGGGATATTACGTAGACACCGTGGGGAAGAACACGAAGGCGATCAAAGAATATATCGCAGATCAATTAAAGAGAGATAAAGAAAGCGATCAAATCAGTCTGTTCGACCCACGGGACCCGTTTACGGGTACGTAAGTACAGATGCGTGGCTGGCAGACCAATCGCTGACGCACTTGTGCGTTGCCTGTAGCGGGCTTTGCCCGAAAATGAAATACCACCCGCTTTGCGGGTGGATTTTTATTTGGTTGCGGAGGCGGGATTTGAACCACACGACCTTCGGGTTATGAGTGTAAATCTCCGCTTTTGGCGACTTCTTGTAAACTCTCGAAATCTCTTGTCTCGTAAAGGGTTTCGAGATTTTTATTTTCCTGACTTCTCGTAATTTTTGGCGTTTTTAAGTGAAAATAAGGGGCAAATAAGGGTCAGATTTATGCCTGCTTAACCGTTGGATTTACATTCAAAATATCGCCCAGCATTTCAGCCGCTCTTTCATCGGCGGTCTGAATGGCATGCGTATATATATTTCCTGTGGTTGTC
>JAFLVK010000033.1 GCA_022508345.1 Clostridiales bacterium
AGAACCTGCTCATGTTCTGCCCTCACGCGCCCAACGAACGCGCCGACTGCCCCCTCAACAAGGTGCAATGTGTACACGTCCTCTGCCGCAGTGTCAAATACCTCGGTAGTCAATTCGCCGCCGTCAACAGTTACCGTCAGCCGCAGTTGAGCGTCCACTATTTCCGTCGCGTAAACGTACTTGCCATCTACAAGCTTGAAGCCGTACGCTATTAACTTATCAATATTTGCCGTTTTGTTTTTGAAAATCATATAAGTGTACCCGAAAATTTTATTAGCGGTAACTATTAAAAGAGGCGAGTGTGTTGCGCTACAAAACAATCTGCAACGAGCGTCCTGTGCGCGGTTTTTGCGCGCGAAGTGAAGCCGTTTTGTGCGCAATACGCGAGCCCCCTTTTATATGATGATGTTAATCAATCTGTTCGGAATTACTATCACTTTTTTCACAGTTGCGCCGTTTAACGCCTCTACCACCTGCGGATTTGCAAGCGCCACCTTTTCCAATTCGGCAGGTGAAAGGCTTGCGTCCACAGTCAAA
>JAFLVK010000034.1 GCA_022508345.1 Clostridiales bacterium
GAGGTAAGCGCCGCGTCGGGGACTTTCTCGCGGATATAGTCCGCTATCGCGAAATAATCCTCACGGGTGTAGTGACGGTTCATAAGCTCCAGAATACGGTCGCTGCCGCTCTGGACGGGCAGGTGAAAATGCCGCGTTACCTTTTCGCACTCGGCAATAGTGTCGATAAGCTCGCGTGTGAAATCCTTCGGGTGACTTGACATATAGCATATCTTGAACTCGCCGTCTAGCGCGTTTATCCGCCGCAGCAGTTCCGAAAAACTTGTGCCGAGCTCCTTGCCGTAGCTGTTGACGTTCTGTCCTAAAAGCAGTATCTCTTTCGCGCCGTTTTCTATCGCCGATTTCACCTCGGAGATAATATCATCGGGCTTGCGCGAACGTTCCCGACCGCGGACATACGGCACGATGCAGTAGCTGCAAAAGTTGTTGCAGCCGTACATTATCGGCACGCTGACCTTTATCGAGCTTTCCCGCCGCAGCGGAACGCCCTCCGCGATAACTCCGTCGCCCTCGGGAACAAAGACGCGCCGCTCC
>JAFLVK010000035.1 GCA_022508345.1 Clostridiales bacterium
CGATCTTGTGAACGGGGCGCTCAATAACACCTTCGGCGGGACGTGGTACGTTGTCCTTGGCAGTACGGCGGCATTTCTCGCCTCGTCAATCGTCAATAACTTCAGTAACTTCGGGATCGGCAAGCTATTTAAGAAAAATCCCGATTCGCTTTTCGCATACGTTTTGCGTGCGTACGTATCAACGGCGATCGGACAGTTTTTGGATAATTTTATTTTTGCACTCATTGTCAGCCACTTCTTTTTCGGTTGGACAATGTTGCAGTGTGTCACCTGCGCCGTGACGGGTATGGTCGCAGAGCTCTTGTGCGAGTTGATATTCTTCTATCCCGGGTATATGATCACGAAGCGGTGGAAACAGAATGCAGTGGGTGAAGAGTATTTCCATTTCAAAGAGAGGGATGTTCAAAATGAAAGTGTTGATAACGGGAACGAGTAAGGGCATCGGCAGGGCGATTGCCGAAAAATTTTTATCCTGCGGGCATGAGGTAGTCGGCATGGATATTCTCTCCGCAAGCATTGAGCATGCTGG
>JAFLVK010000036.1:0-240 GCA_022508345.1 Clostridiales bacterium
CGCTTCGCTCGGCTAGAGTAGCGCGAGGTGAGGCCCCAAAGGGCTTCCCCAGAACCTTGACAACCGGATACTGCAGATGATCTGACAAGGCATTAAAGCCAAGTCAGAATCCAAGGAATAAAGTCAGACGGACATTCAAATAACCTCGTCGAAGGCAGCAAAATGGCTGCCCGATAAGGTTCCTTTAAAACTAGATCTTACGATCAAAATCTCACTTAAAACTTAAAAGCAGGGGATGTC
>JAFLVK010000036.1:250-527 GCA_022508345.1 Clostridiales bacterium
ACGTAGCTGCCCGATCAGGTTCCTTTAATTAGATCTTAATGATCAAAATCTCACTTAAAACGTAAAAGCAGGGTTGGCAACAAACCTGCTTGTTTGAACGGAGAGTTTGATCCTGGCTCAGGATGAACGCTGGCGGCGTGCTTAACACATGCAAGTCGAACGATTAACCCGCCTTCGGGCGGATATAGAGTGGCGAACGGGTGAGTAACACGTGACCAACCTGCCCCAGACTTCGGGATAACTACCGGAAACGGTAGCTAATACCGGATACTATCCC
>JAFLVK010000037.1 GCA_022508345.1 Clostridiales bacterium
CACCGAGTAGTCGCTAATCTCCTCTTCAAGCGGTTCCATGTTAAAGTGCGCCGTTACCACAAGTCCGTCGTGGTCGATAGCGTCGCCCACCGTGTAAACCTTCTTGACGTTGTCCGTATTTATCCAAATGTACGTCAGTTCGCGCGTTTTTTCCTCAGCGGGTTTTTCTACAACCTTTTCCACCACAACCTGAGTAGGTTCGGGCATGTAAATTACTTCCGTATTTTGTGTAACGGGCTCAGCAACAGTCAGCACAACGTCCTGTGAGGCTTGTTTGCTTAGCTTTCTACGCAGTATTAAGTACATTATTAGCGAAATTGCCACTACCGCAAGTATGGCTTGAATAGCCAGCAACACAATTGCCGTTTTGCTGGCGCTCCAGTTGATACTGATACCGAAAATGTCAACATTTAATAGGTTTGTCATGTGTTCACCTCACTTTACACTCTTTTGCGCGCCACAATGAAGAATGCAACAACAATTATCAGTGCCTGCGCGGACAACGATACGACCGCAACGCCAAT
>JAFLVK010000038.1 GCA_022508345.1 Clostridiales bacterium
CGTCACGGAGGAAATCAGACAGCGCGTCGAATACGAGCTCAGTATTATCATTAAGATGGGCTTTGCCGACTACTTTCTCATCGTCTGGGACTATATCAACTGGTCGCGCCTACACGATATTCCCGTAGGACCGGGAAGAGGTTCGGGCGTCGGCAGTATCGTCGCCTACGCAATCGGCATCACCAACGTTGACCCGCTGCGCTACGATTTGATTTTCGAGCGGTTCTTGAATCCCGACCGCGTCTCCATGCCCGACTTCGACGTGGACTTCTGCACCGACCGTAGGGAGGAAACCATTGAGTACGTGCGGCAGCGTTACGGCAGGGAGAACGTTGCGCAAATCATCACCTTCGGTACGCTCGCCTCGCGCGCCGTCATCAAGGACGTGGGGCGGGTCATGCGCGTGCCCTACTCCGAGACCGACCGCGTGACAAAAATCATGGACGGAAAGTCCACGATACGCGAGCTTTTGGGACTCGATATCGAGAAGTGCCGCCGCAAGCTGAAGGAGGCGG
>JAFLVK010000039.1 GCA_022508345.1 Clostridiales bacterium
GCCTCTGCAGTCCTGACAAAGGGACAGCTCCTCTCCGAAAAGGAATACAACGATATGCGTGAGCGCTATGAGGACGATTTCAGCGCAGGAATGGGCGCAGAGGCCATCAAAATTCTCCTTGAAGAGATCGACCTTGACCAGCTTTCCCAGCAGCTTAAAGCCGAGCTGGAAAACACACAGGGTCAGAAGCGCATGAAGATACTCAAGCGCCTTGACGTTATTGAGGCTTTCAGACAGAGCGGCAACCGCCCCGAGTGGATGATACTGGACGTTATTCCGGTAATCCCCCCTGACATCCGCCCCATGGTGCTTCTTGACGGCGGACGCTTTGCAACCTCCGACCTGAACGACCTGTACAGGCGTGTTATCAACCGCAACAACCGTCTGAAAAGAATGATAGAGCTGAAAGCTCCCGATATAATCATCAGAAACGAAAAGCGTATGCTGCAGGAAGCGGTTGACGCACTTATCGACAATGGCCGCCACGGCAGAGCGGTAACCGGCCCCTCCAACC
>JAFLVK010000004.1 GCA_022508345.1 Clostridiales bacterium
TGTACGGAAAAGCAAAACACTCACACGGCCAACTTCAACGGTACCAAAACAAAAGTCAGTGCTACTCAGCACTCGGTAAAATGTACCGGCAACAGTGCTTGTACGCTCACTACAAATGCAAACCACACATGGACTGCAACAAGTTGGTCTTGGAGCAAAACAGGTACAATTACACAAGGCACAACTCTTACTGCAACGGCTAGCTTGAAATGTAGTGGATGCAGTACGACAACCAGCTCAACAGTTACTGCAACGAGTAGTGTAACAACAGCTCCCGCCTGTACAACTACAGGTAAAGCTAAGTATACTGCAACGCTGTCTTCTACATACGGCAGTCTAAGCACTTCCCAAGACTACACGTTGTCTGCTGCGGGGCATTCGTTTGCTACAGATACAGCAGCTAAGGAGGCAACGTGTTTAACGGCAGGAACAAAGGGATACCGATATTGTAACACGTGTAAACTGTACTTTGCCTTAGGTTCTGCTACAAATAGCACGGCGGGGCAAGCTAACAACTCAAGCTTTGTAATAAATGCAACAGGACACAGCTTTGGTAGCACAGTACACAACCCTGCAACGTGTACATCATCAGGCTACAGCGATTACAAGCAATGCAACAATTCCTGTAAACTGTACTTTGCTCCCAGCGAAGGAACAAGTAGCACAAATGGTAAAGCATTAAGCTCCTTTGCTCAAGCAGCATTTGGACACAGCTGGTACCTTTCTACTACCAATTGGCCTGATGTTTACAGCGAAACAACTGACAAGTCGCAGGTTTCCGCTGTACTTATATGCAGCCGTGACACGGGGCATACGCAAAGTCTAACCAGTGCTAAGTCTATTAGCGAAGTATCCCGTACTGTAACATGCGGTCAAGCAGGTACTGTTACGTTAAGTGCAGTTTTTGAATACGAAGGAAAACAATACTTTGCTCAAGACAAGGTATATGAGAATGTTCCTGCAACAGGCAAGCATGTTTTGCAGCTTGTAACCGGCAATGACACAATGCACTGGCAAGCGTGCCAGAACTGTACATACACAACTGACTACATTGACCACACCTGGCAAGAGCAGGGAAGTTGGCAAGGCTGGCCGGAAAAGATAGACAACAGTTACACAGTTGAAAAGATATTGCAAGGACTTTCGCTTGCTGTTAAGTGTAGCTGTGGTGCGACAGACACTTTGCACGCGCAGGATAACGGCAGTGTACTAACACCTGCAAAGTGTACAAGTGTGGGTAGCGCTCAAATAAAAATTACAGCTACGGACAAAAACGACAATACACATACAGCCAGCAAGTCATACACGTTGGAAAAGATTGCCCACATCTTTGGTGGGGAGTGGCACTCCGATGGCGTTAACGGTCACTATCAGCTGTGCACAATGTGTAATATGGCACATTCTGCAAATAGCCAGCACAACACGGAGTACCATGCCGACAACTACAACCACTGGCTTGAGTGTAAGGAATGTACCTACTCGGAAGAAAGCACGAATGCAGTAGCGCACGTCGTGTCGGAATGGAGTAACGGTGCCGCATCTAACAAACACACAGGTACATGTACTATTTGTAGCAATACAGTAACGGAGAGTCATACTCTTGGCAAGTGGCAGGTGGACGACCAAGACAAGCTGTACAAGCAGTGTACTGCAAACGGCTGCACCTACGAAACAGAGCACTTGGAATTTGGTTCAAGCCACACGCACAGGTGGGCGGAAAATTTGCAGTATAACGGGACTGAACACTGGAAGGAGTGCATCGACTGTGGAGCCCGTGAAGATGTAATACCTCACTCATTTAGTGAATGGCAAATAGAGGACGGTAACCATTACCGTTACTGCACTGACGAAGAATGTAATTACGTATCTAACAAAACATCGCACACTCCCGGAGCATGGGAAAGTGACGGTAACACTCACACGCAAAAGTGCATAGTGTGCCTAACTCAAATATCTGAACATACCGGGTCCATTTCCTACGGTGTACCCGTTGACGGTACCAATCAACACAAGGGACCTTGCGACATCTGTGGCTTGGAGGTTATCGGAGAACACAGCTTTATTGACACTGACGGACACGACATAACAGGGCACTGGAACGCTGAGTGTATGGAGTGTGGAGCAAAGAAAAACTTTACCGCTCACGACTTTAATATCACCGAAAACGCAACATGGGTGTGGAAAAATGACGGTAGCAAGCATTGGCAGGAGTGCATTACCTGTAATGAAAGATACGGCGAGCGCGACCACATTTACACCTACTGTGACGACAATAACGGCAAGCACTACCAACTGTGTTTAGCGTGTGGAGCAACAACCGAAGCTGAAGAGCACAACATATCCAAAGTGGCAGAAGTGGCTGCAACCTGCACGTCAGACGGTACACAAGCGTACTACATATGCTTAACTTGCGGTAACGTATACATCGATTCCAACGCTACAATCAAGATTGACAATCTCAATGAGTGGTTGGAAGGCGAAGGCAAGATTGACGCTGTCGGCAGCAATCATGATTACGACAGCAAAGGTGTTTGCAAAAATTGCGGTGTTCTCTCACCTGACGTTCAACAAGACCTACAAAAGAAGCTTGAGGAAGCGCAAAAGAAACTCGAAGAAATGATAAAAGAGTTGCAAGACAAAAAAGAGCAACAAGGTGGTACTTTGAGTGAAGAAGATCAAAAGAAACTGGAAGAGCTTGAAAAAGCGCTAGACGAACTTCAAAAGGCACTGGACGATTTACAAAATGCTAACAACGGCTCGGGTAACGCAGGGGACATTGTAGATAGCGCAAATGGTGCGCTTGGTGGCGCAGCAGACGCTATGGACGACGGTACCTTGAAAGAAGCCAAAGACAAGGCTTTG
The DNA here is from genome assembly GCA_022508345.1 of Clostridiales bacterium. GTDB lineage: Bacteria > Bacillota > Clostridia > Christensenellales > CAG-314 > Fimimonas. Next base: position 2,863 of record JAFLVK010000004.1, read on the forward strand.
GAGGAGCTTGAAAGAGAGTACAACGAGAAAAAGGCTGAAATAGAGGACCGTGACATATCCGAACCTCAAAAGGGCGAACTTCTTGGTCATCTTGAAAGTCAGTATGAAGAAGCAAAGAAAGATATTGAAAACGCTACAACGCCAGATGAAGTAGGTGAAGCTCTTGAAAATGCACAAAAGGGCATGGAAGACACAGCTAAGAAAGCTGAACTTGTAGAGGCTAAGCAAAAAGCTCTTGACGAACTTGAAAAAGAGTACGAAGAGAAGAAAAAGGAGATTGAGGACAACGTAAATCTCGACGACGATAAAAAGCAAGAACTTCTTGATCAATTAGAGGATCAATATAAAAAGGCTAAGGGCGAAATTGAAAACGCCGAAACTCCCGATGACATAGAAGACGCTCTTGCAAAGGGTAAGGAAGCATTAGCTGACCCCGAGCTTGCAGACGCTAAGGACAAGGCTTTGGAAGATCTTGAAAATGCAAAGAAAGAAGCAGAAGAAAAAATAAAGAAGGACCCCAAGCTAACTGACGAAGAAAAGGAAAAGAGACTGGGCGAACTGGAAAAGGAATACGAAGACGCTAAAAAGAAGATTGAACAAGCTGTAACACCCGAAGAGGCTAGACAGTCTGCTGAAAACGGTGTGAAAAACATCGGAGAAGTAGTTGGCGACCTCAATAGCGGGGCAGTTGACGGACTGGATATTGGTGTAGCAATCGTTTCCCTGTCCGCACAGGCAGTAGTTATTATTGCAGCATTCTTCCTTGTTCGTCGCAAGAGAGTATAGGGGCAAGAGAGGTAACTCGGCATGAAATACCTATTGAATGCAATAAATATTTTCGGACACACATACGAGTGGAAAACATACGAAACAATAGTTTGGCTAATAGTTATACAAGCCGTGCTGGCGGTGTTGGCGATTTCAATAATTATTTTTGTGTTGATGCGTAGAAGATTGCAAGATCAATCTACGGTATACACCGTGGCGCAACCAACCGCACAAAACACGGAAGTAGTTTACGTAACAGAGCCCCAAAAGGAAGTGGAGCGTGTGCTTACGGGCATCACGCTCGACCTCGGGGTCGTGCAACGTGCATTTGTTGCCGGCGACGGTTTTACCTGTGAGGGCTTGGTCGTAAACGGAGAGTTTAACGTCAGCCCCACGTCGGAAAGCATATTAGAGTTCACACTCATTGACAACGACACATACACACGCTTGGCAAAAAAGGACAAAACCCACGGCACCGTGTATGTAATTAAGCCGTACATGTATACGGCTGGCATAAAGGTTGTAACGGTTAAATACGAAAACATGTCTGCTTCCTATACAATTTCGGTAGAAGAGCGCCAAACTAAAGTTGTGGAGCAACCAGCTCCTGTTGTAGAAGAAAAAACTCAACCCATTGTTCAAAACGCAGAACCTACAACTATTGTAATTGAGAAACCTGCAGAAGAAAAGACGCGTGAGTTGATGTATATTTGGATAGATACGGACAAGGTCAAAAAGGACTACTTTGTGGGTGAATCAATTGACCACGACGGACTTGTTGTAATAGCACATTTCAATGTTGAACCGTTTGAAGAAGAGGTTACAGATTACTCTGTACTTTCTCCCGACATGAGCAAGCAAGGTAAACCAACGGTTACTGTTACTTACCAGGGGAAAACTGTTGGATACCAAATAACGGTGAATTTCGCACCCCAAGTTGCGGAAAATGAAGAAAAAGTTGAAGAAATCTCACCCCAGGTTACAGTTGAAGAGCAACATACTGTGGTTGAGCAGCAACAAACAATAGTGGTGAAGCGCGCAGATCCAATAATTGTAGAGGAAGATTCCGTTGATTCACGCTTGCGTTACGACAAGAGCTTCACCGCGCGCCTGATACAATCTGACGACGACGTTAAGTATTGGTATACGGAAATTAAAAACGAATTGTTGTCCTACAAGGGCGTAAAAGGGCGTATAAGTTGGAAACGCGAAACATTCAAGTGTGGTGGTAAGCTGGTGCTTGCAAAGCTTGCATACCGCGGAAAACGCCTCTGTTTGTTCCTGCCCCTTAACCCGTACGATTACGGCGAGGACATGCACATAGAAAACGCAGCAGATATATCTTGCTACGAAGATACTCCGCTTATGATACGCCTCAAGAACCGCAAACGCGTTGAGATTGCCAAAAAGCTGATAAGAACGGTGATGGAAAACAACAAAATGATGCAGGTACCTCACGAATCTGTCGATTACTACATACCTTACGAAGGGATACTGGAATTGATAAAGAAAGGGCTAATAAAGCGTGACATACGCACCGCGCAAGAGGAAGCCATTTTTGAGCGTGACCTCGTTGGCGCAACTTTACCTAGCGACGAGGAAGAAGACGAATCTTTTGCCCTGGAACAAGTGGCACCCGGCATATACATCACTAAAAAAGAGTAATGTTATACTACTAAAAAATTAAAATACAATATACTTTGACATTATATCGACGTACTTTTTTGAGATAACGACGTGTATAGCAACGTAATCATCTAAGTAATCTACGCTTTGACATTCAGCAGAATATTTGTGTAATGCGGAAAGTACTTTTGCGCTTTCCGCATGTGGCACATGTAATTGAACCTTGGCGTACTTGGACATAACGTGTTTGTCAATAGTTTCTATCAACACGTCCATGTTTTTACCCGTTAGTGCAGACACAAACACCGATGAGCCAGTGGTAGCAAGTGAAGTGTGTGCAATTAGCTTGTCGCATTTGTTGTATACGCGAAGAACCGGAGCAGTGGTGTTTAACTCGGACAGGGTTTGCTCTGTTACCTCTATGTGCTTGGCGACGTTTTCGTCAGACACATCGCACACGTTTAACAACAGATCAGCTCGCGTTGCTTCCTCTAGCGTTGACTTAAAAGCATTGAGTAGTGTATGTGGCAATTCCTTGATAAATCCGACCGTGTCGCATATCAAAATATCCACACCCGACGGCATTTTCACTTTACGTATTGTTGTATCTAATGTTGCAAATAGCTTGTCGTCTGCGTACACAGCCGATTCTGTCAAGCGGTTAAATAGAGTAGATTTGCCTGCGTTTGTATAGCCAACAAGCGCAACAGTAAACATCCCGTTTTCCTGCCGTTTCTTTCTGGTAAGATCGCGATGTTTTTCTATTTCTCGTAGTTCTTGCCTCAATCGGTACATTCTTTCGCGCGCCTGACGTTTATTAGTTTCCAGCTTTGTTTCGCCGGGGCCGCGTGTGCCTATCCCCGCGCCCTGCCTGGAAAAGTCGCCCTCCGGTTTGGTTGCTAAATTATATGAAAGCTGTGCAAGCTCAACCTGCTTTTTGCCCTCGGCAGAAGTGGCGCGAAGAGCAAAGATATCTAATATCAAGTCAATTTTATCTATGACGTCGCATTCGAGTGCTTTGGATAGAGTTGCCCGTTGAGTTGCATTTAACGCACAAGAAAAAATGACAACGTCGATTTCGCAATCTAACATGTCAATGGTGCGTTTCAGTTCTTCCAGCTTGCCTTTGCCGACAACGGTGGTGTTGTCAATGGAATTTCTCTTTTGAGAACAGTGCAGCTTGATGTCGCCCTGGGCAGTGTGTATAAGCTCCTCCAGCTCGTACATGTCCTGCTCGACGTTGCTGTCGGGCAATTCAATGTAAACCAAAGCAACATTTTCAACTTTTACTTTCATCTATTCGTCCTCGTCACTATTTGGAGTGCCACGCAAGGATACCTTTGTTGATGCTTTGCGACGGATGTCTTCCGTAATTGCAGCGTAATGGCGCTTGGTAGTGTTGACGTCCTTGTGTCCCAACACGTCTGCAACAACATATATATCCCCTGTGTTTCGGTACAACTGCGTACCAAATGTCGAACGTAGCTTGTGCGGCGTTATGTGTTTTAACGGCGTGGCAATCAAGCTATATTTTTTTATGATATTTTCAACGGCGCGAGTGGTGATGCGCTTTTTTTGTAATGACAGAAATAGTGCAGGCTCATTTTTTAATGTAGTATCCGCCTGGCGCATTTTGTAGTAGTCGTACAGGTAGCCGGCAACTTCCTCGGAAAAATAGAGAATTACGCGCGCGCCGCCCTTACGGGTTACAACAAAGCTCAAGTCGTTGAAGTTTACGTCATCGAGGTCAATTCCAACCAATTCGCTAACACGAATACCTGTGCCTAGAAGCAAGCTGACCATTGCAAGGTCGCGTATGCGAGTGTTTTCCTGATATTTTTGCTGACGTTCGGTCAATCCCTCGCCGGTATCGACAACATCTAGCATGGTTTCTATTTCGTTACCATCCAAACGGATAATCTCTTTTTCGCGTAGCTTTGGCGTGTCGACAGACGCGGTAGGGTTGTAGCGAATAACCTGCTTTTTCTCAAAGTACTTAATCATTGAGCGAATAGCAGCAAGCTTGCGGCTTTTTCCTCGAGCGCCATTTTTTACGACATTTCCGTCTTTCTTGTAAATTTCCACGTAGCTAAGATACGCCTCAATCTCAAATGGCGATAGTGTCTCGATGTCTGCAGGAGTGATGTCTTTAACAGTTTTACTTTTGAACCGCACAACTTTAGCGCACAGATATTTGAAAAACGTCCGAATATCGTATGCGTAGTTTAAGCGTGTTAGCGGTGTAGTATTTGCAGAGATACCCACAAAGTATTCGCGACAGAAGTCGGGCAGGTCCTCGTCCAGTATTCTGTCCAATTTTTCCAGATTATCTGCGTCTCTATTGTTAAAATATGTTTTGCTCATAGTGATATTTTACTACACATCTATTCGTAAAGCAAGAAATTTGAAATTTTTTACGAATAATTTAATGCAATTCTTAGACACAATTACCGAAATTTGAATGATAAAATTGGACACACCCATCAACACACATATATCTATCTATTCGCAAAAGGCAGCTTTTGCGAATAGATAGAGGGCTTGAAGAGTGGTAAAACAGAAAATTAGGCTTTCTAACAGAAAAATTTGATATTTTATCAGAATAATTTTAAAATGCTTATAAAACAATACGAAAATCTGTAAATGAAAGATTTTTACATTGTACAAGAAAATTTATCAAAAAAAGGCAACCTTGTGGGTCGCCTCCTGTACAATTGTTTTATTTTGATTTTAAAATCACATTCTGCTAAATTGGCTGTTACAAGCTTTCTAAAACTTTTTCCAATGCCAAAATACCGTGTTCCAGCGTCAAACCGCCTTGCAAATAAACCGTGTAAGGCTCTCTGATTGGACCGTCACAGCTAAGTTCTATCGAGGCGCCCTGTACAAAGCAGCCTGCAGCCATGATTACTTTGTCCGCGTATCCCGGCTGTGTCCAAGGTTCTGGCTGTACAAAACCGTCTACGGGCGAAACAGATTGGACCGCCTGACAGAATTTTATCATTTTGTCAGGATCATTCAGTCTGATTGCGCAAACAATGTCGCCAAGATGGTCGCCTACACGCGGAGATACGTCAAATCCCTTGTCAGCTAACGCATACGCAAACAATGTCGACGTTTTAAGCGCCTGGTTCACCGTATGGGGGGCTGTAAAAATTCCTTGGTAAAATAATCTGTATCCAGGCGCGTATGCGCCAACTTCTGAGCCAATTGACGGCGCCGTAAGGCGTCCCGCTACCAAATCAATCAAATCTGAGCGGCCAGCTACATATCCGCCTGTGGGAGCAAGCCCTCCGCCAATATTTTTGATAAATGAGCCTGCGCAAATGTCAACGCCAACGTCCGTCGGTTCTTGTTTTTCAACAAATTCTCCGTAGCAATTATCGCAGAAAATCAAAGTTTTAGGAGAAATTTTCCTTACAAAATCGCATAATTGCTGAATTTGAGCTATGCTCAACGCCGAACGCCATGCGTACCCGCGTGATCGCTGAACATAAACCATCTTTACATTGTTTTTTCTCAGATATTGTTCAATAGATTGGAAATCAAAACCATCCGGTTTCAAATCTACAGTGTCAAATTGTACGTTGAAATCCTTTAAACTTCCGATATTTTCCTTATAAATTACATCCTGTAATGTGTCGTAAGGTTGTCCTGTAACGGATAGAACAACGTCATTTGGACGCAAAACGCCGAATAAGGCTAAAGAAATCGCATGAGTTCCTGAGGTAATCAACGGGCTTACAATTGCACTTTCTGTTCCAAATATTGTTGCAACTACTTTACCAAGATTTTCACGTCCTACATCGTCATTGCCGTAGCCACTTGTTCCGTTAAAGTATCTCAATGCAACGGCGTGTGTTTTAAATGATTCAATAACTTTCCTTTCATTGTAAATTGAAATATCATCAAGTTCTGCAAACTTCTTTGCGGTGTTTTTTAAAGCTTTTTTTATCAATTCGTTCATTTTTCGCCCTATTATGTGTGAAATAGTATTCTCCGAATGGCTTTATAAAGCAATAATTGGCCATTTTTTGATATATTTTTGATGCTTTTTTAATACATTCGCTTTTAATCTTATTCTATATTATACCTTGATTTTTAAGTTGCCGATAAATGTAAGTTGCAATTTCCGCGCTATTTTTCCCGTCAACGTCAATGATATCGGTTACATTCATTTTCTTAAAATAAGTAATCTGACGCTTGGCGTAATGCCGTGAATTTATTTTGATTTTGTCTATTACTTCCTGCAAAGTTGTATTTTTTTGCAAATACTCTATTATCTCTTTGTACCCTATTGCCGAAAATGCCGGCGTATCAATATAACCGTATTTGTCAACAAGATTTCGCACTTCATCCACCAAACCTTGTTCGATCATTCGGTCTACCCTATTGTCTATCTGCGCGTATAACGCGTTTCTTTCCCGTTCAAGTACAAATAACACCATGTTGTAACGCGGTTTTATTTTTCCTTGCCCTTGTGATTTCGGTTTTCCGCTTTCTGCAATTTCAATTGCTCTTATTACCCGCTTGGGATTGCACAGGTCAATTTCCGAGTACGTTTGTTCGTCCAAATTTTTCAGCATTTCGGCAAGAACTGCAAGCCCATCGCGATGGAGAATTTCCTGCAATTCAGCTCTTCTTTTCGGTGTTGAATTGCCAAATTCCGGCGGATAAAGCAGGCTGTCGAAGTAAAAACCCGTTCCCCCCACAACAATGGGCACGCTGCACATATTGTCAATTATATTTGACGTGTCGCGCTGGTACAGATATGAAGAGTAATTGCAATCAGGCTCGACAATATCAATCATATGATGCTTGATACCGTGTGCTTCTTCAGGCTTTATCTTTGCCGTTCCGATGTCCATTCCCTTGTAAATCTGCATGGAATCTGCAGAAATCACTTCGGTATTCATTAGCTGTGCCAAGTGAACCGCTACATTGGATTTGCCTACAGAGGTTGTGCCTGTTATTCCAACAAAAGTTTTCATAACTACACTATCCTCTTGAACATCTTTTCTATTTGTGTTTTAGATAGTACAACGGTTATCGGACGTCCATGAGGACATTGCAGTATTTTGTTGTCGTAAACTTCCTTGAGAATGTATTTTATTTCGTGTTCGCTTAGTCGGTAGCCTGCTTTTACAGCAGCTTTACATGCCTTTTGAGCAATTTTTTCTACTATAAGCGTGCGATCGTCAACTTTGTAGTCATCCATGCTGCCAAGCAAAAACCGAACAAAAGTGTCCATTTCAGTATCCGCCAACAGCGTGGAAACTGCCACAATGCGGAACGTGTTGCGGCCGAACGGTTCAATTTGTATGCCTGCAGCAAGTATATTGTCGATATTTTCCTCAATGAATATTGCTTCGTCATCCTTTACATTAAATACGTAAGGGAACAAAACCGGCTGCATGTCACCTGTTTGCTGCGCCATAAATCTGTCGAACAAAATTCGCTCGTGGGCGGCATGTTGATCTACTAAAATAACTTTATCATCAATTTCAAGTATAAGGTAAGTTTTAAACGCCGCACCAAGTATTCTTGTTCTATTTATCAGCTTGTCCGCTTCGGTAATCTCCGGCGGATTTTGCGGTTGACTTTGAATTGTAATAGATGTGCGCCTTAAATAATCGGGATCATTCAGTCCAATCTGCTTGCGCACCTTTTCTACAGAAACTTCTTTTTCTATTTGCTCGGCAATTTCCGCAAAGGATGTTTTGTAATCTTCGCGTAGCGTCGCCTGTTCCATTGCAACGACATCGTCTTCTTGGTCGCGATTCAGTGGGTCTTCGTCCATGGCGCTGTTTATACGACTGAGAAACTCCTGCTGTTCAAATACTTTTGTAGGTTCTTGAGGCTGTGTCGGAACCATTATGTCATCAAAACCATGCGCTACGTAATCTTGCAAGGCATTTTTTACCCCGTGATAAAATGCCGAACATACTCTGTTGGGATTAGCAAACCTCACTTCAAGCTTCTTGGGGTGAACATTTACGTCAACTTGATCGCAAGGAAGTTCAAGATGTATTACATAAAATGGAAATTGGCGCGTCATGAGATATGGCTTGAATGCCTGCATAATCGCCGCAGAAACATTTTGATCGACAATATAACGCCCATTTACAGCCAATGTTTGATACGTTTTGTTTGCTTTGGTGTATTTGGGGTCGCCAACGTATCCGTAAATACGCATCTCTTCACGGTACAGCGATACCTCCAAACAGTGAGATACGCAATCTGCGCCGTACACTGCAAAAATAGCTTCCTTGAGCCCCTCACCCTTAGTGGAATAAATCAATTTGCCATCCAACGTGTAGGAAAATTCCAAGTTGGGGTTGGCTAGTATTAACCTGGATACATACTTGGTAATTTCCGCAGCTTCGCTACTTACCGACTTGAAATATTTTTTACGAGCGGGAGTATTGTAAAACAATCCACGTACTTCTATTTTCGTGCCGACGTTACAGGAAACGTGTTCCTTATTTGTAATTACGCCATCTTCCACGTTTACAGATACGCCTTCATCAGTACTGCGAGTACGTGTCGTAAGCTTTACGTGAGACACAGCTGCAATGCTAGGCAACGCTTCACCGCGAAATCCCAGGGTTTGCACTGCAAATAAATCATCAGCGTTTGTAATCTTGCTTGTGGCATGCTTGACAAAAGCCAGGTCGATATCGTCCTCGCGTATCCCTGCGCCGTTGTCGGTAATTGAGATAAGATCAAAACCGCCGCCCACTACTTCAATGACAATGCGCGTCGCACCTGCGTCAATACTGTTTTCTACAAGTTCCTTGACGGCGCCAATCGGCTTTTCAATTACTTCGCCGGCGGCAATAATATTGTATATTTCCGGTTTTAATACCTTTATTTCAGCCATTTTCCTTTACCTTTTTTACCAGAGAATTTAGAATATCGAATGCCTCGATAGGCGAAATTCTGTCCATGTTGATGTCACGCAATACGAAACTAACCTCCTGGGCAGTTCGCGTTACCTGTTTAGCATTGCTGTGTTGTTCTATTTCGTCTAAATTGAGACTGATACTGCTATTTTCAAGTAGCGTTACTATTTCGCGCGCTCTAGCGCAAACTTCATTGGGCACACCGGCAAGAGAAGCAACCTCAATGCCGAAGCTCTTGTTGGTGCCACCGCGAGCAATTTTGTGCAGGAAAACGATAGTTCCGTTGAGTTCCTTTGCCATTATACGGTAATTTTTTACGCCGTCTACTCTACCTTCCAAATCGGTAAGCTCGTGATAGTGAGTTGAAAACAGCGTTTTCGCGCAAATATTTTGAGAAACATACTCCATAACCGCCCAGGCTATGGACAGTCCGTCAAAGGTGGATGTTCCGCGCCCTACTTCGTCCAATATTATAAGGCTGTTTTTAGTTGCGTTGTTTAAGATGTTTGCCACCTCAACCATTTCCACCATAAAGGTACTTTGATTGAAAGCAATATCGTCGTTTGCGCCAACGCGAGTAAATATTTTGTCAACAATGGGAATTTCCGCGCTTGTTGCAGGAACGAATGAACCGATATGGGCCATAAGCGTTATAAGCGCAACCTGGCGCATAAATGTGCTTTTGCCTGCCATGTTGGGTCCAGTGATAACCATTGTTCTGTTTTCGTCGGTATCCAGCGTAACATCGTTTGTAATGAAGTTATCGCGCTTGATATAGCATTCAACGATGGGATGTCTTCCCTCAACAATAGTAAGACATGTGTTGGCTGTGTTTATCTTAGGCTTGCAATACCCGTTGGATTGCGCCACAATTGCAAGTGACACAAGGCAGTCCAATGCGGCAACGGCATTTGCCGACTGCTGAATTGTTGGAATGTACGGCAAAAGCTTGTTGCGCAAATCATCGAACAACTCTTTTTGCAATTTAGCTTTTCTTTCGTACGCAGTAAGCATTTTTTCTTCAATCTCTTTCAATTCGGGACTGACAAAACGCTCTCCGTTGGTAAGAGTTTGCTTGCGGATAAAGTTGTCGGGTGCAAGGTGCAACATCGAGTTAGTAATCTCAAAGTAATAGCCAAATACTTTGTTGTATCCAAGCTTAAGATTTTTAATGCCGGTACGGTTGCGTTCATATTCTTCCAGTGCGGCTATACGCGCACCGCCGTGCTCTGACAAGTCGTACAGCTCATCAAGCTCGGAGTTGTAACCGTGCAAAATAAAGTCTACGTTTTCTCTGATTATGCTGGGCACGCCCTCATCAATTGCTCTGTCCAGCAAATCAACAACTTCAGGCAGCACTGATATCGAATCGTCAATGTGCCTGATAATCTTGCTTTTTGCACCTGCAAGAAGACGCTTTATGTTGGGCAGCTGCATAAGCGATTTTTTCAAAATGACACAATCCTTTGGCGTTACGTTGTTGTAGGCAACCTTGCCAACCAATCTCTCGATGTCGTTAATTTCGTGTAGGACCTTATTTATTTCAGCCCGTAACAGGTATGATCTGTACAGCTCGTCAACACCGTCCAAGCGCAGGTTTATCTGCGATGCAATTTGCAAAGGTCTGTCCACCCAATCGGCAAGCATACGCGCACCCATACTGGTTTCCGTTTTATCCAGTAACCACAGTAGGCTTCCTGTACGCTTTCCCTCACGGTAGGAAACTGTCAATTCAAGGTTTTTGCGTGTTTTGATATCGATGGACATAAACTTGTTTTTCTCAACAAGCTTGATTGCCTTAAGGTGTGGAAGTTCACGCTTTTGTGTGTCTCTCAAATATTGCAACAGAGCGCCGCATGCGCACACGGCATCCTGCTTACCTTGCAAACCGAAGCCGTCAAGCGTAGCAACCCTGTAGTGCTGGCATATCTTTTCGCGTGCAACACGTTTGTCAAAGCTACTTTCGTCGTACAGTGAAAACTTGGGTATGTATGCCGCCTTGACACATTCCAATGTTTCCGACAGCTGCTTTGCCTGCTCGTTACAGATAATTTCCGAAGGCTTGTAGCTCACCAAATATTCCTGCAAGTCCTGCAGCGTGAGCGCACCTCCAAATTCAGATACAATGACGTCGCCCGTTGTAAGGTCGCAAACGGCAACGCCAATATTTTCGTTCGAATACACCGACGCGATAAAATTGCTACGTTTGTCCTCAAGAATTTCACTGTCCATCACGGTGCCGGCAGTTATTACGCGCACTACATCGCGCTGCACCAGTTCTCTGTTTTTGGGGTCGGGTTCGGTAAGCTGTTCGCATATCGCAACCTTTTCACCCGCAGCCAGAAGCTTGGCAATATATGTATCCACAGCGTGATAAGGCACGCCACACATGGGCGCACGTTCGTCTAGCCCGCAATTTCTTCCTGTGAGTGTCAAGTCCAATATTCTGCTTGCACGCTCAGCATCGTTGAAAAACATTTCGTAAAAGTCGCCAAGACGGTACAAAAGAATGCAGTCGGGATACTGCTCTTTTGTTTGCAAGTAGTTTTTCATCATTGGTGAAAGTTTATCGTTCATTAGTCCTCCGATTTCACTATTTTTCCCCACAGTGTTGCCGAACTTGCGCGCTCGATTAACACTGTAACAAATTTTCCGATGTAGCTGTCGTCGCACTTGAAGTTTACAAGCCGTCCGCTTTCCGTACGTCCGCACATTGTGTTTTGATAGCGGAAGTTAGCTCCCTCAACAAGCACTTCGTAGCAGTTACCCACCATTGTTTGGCTAATCTCTTTGGTAACCTCGTTTTGACAAGCCAATAGCCTTGTGATACGCTCCTTTTTCACTGCGTACGGCACCTGGTTTTCCATTGAGTACGCCGGGGTACCTTTCCTCCTCGAATACACAAAGCAAAACGCGGAGCTGTATTTGACACGGCGCACAAGATCCAGTGTGTCCTCAAAGTCCTGTTCCGTCTCTTCGGGAAACCCGACCATGATGTCCGTCGTGATACCAACGCTAGGGAGCTTGCTCCGTATTTTGTCCACTAATGCGAAGTAATCTTCGCGTGTGTATCGGCGGTTCATTTTGCGCAAAATTTCATTGCTGCCGCTTTGTACGGGAAGATGAATATTGTCGCAGATATTTGTATGTTGGGCAATTGCGTCAATCACATCTTGGGACAAATCCTTGGGGTGCGACGTCATGAAGCGCAAACGAAATTTCCCCTCAAGCTTGCCGATTTCATGCAAAAGCTTTGCAAATGTTTCGCCCTCCTGCAGGTCGTGCCCGTAGGAATTTACATTTTGCCCAAGCAAAGTAATTTCTTCGTACCCGTCGTCAAGCAGCTGTCGAACTTCCCTAAGTATATCCTGCATTGGACGGCTGTGTTCACGTCCTCTAACATACGGAACAATACAGTATGTACAGAAATTGTTACATCCGTAATTGATATTGACCCAGGCATTGGGATAGCTTGTGCGTGACTGGTTGAAGTCCTCTTCACGGTATTGCATGAAGTCTACATTGTAGTACTTTTTCTTCTTGCGCGCGCTGACTATCGCCTGCTCAAGCATATTGAGGTTGGCTGTTCCCAGCACTATGTCAACGTAGGGATAGCTCTCTTTTATTTTGTCCGCCACCCCCTCCTGTTGCGACATACAACCGCATACAACTGCAATCAAATTGGGATTTTTTCTTTTCAAGTTTTTTACAGCGCCAATGTGACCGTATATTTTCTGTTCAGCCGTTTCACGAATGCAACATGTGTTGAAAACGATTATGTCAGCATTTTCCACGCTATCGCATGAGGCATATCCCATGCCTTCCAAAATTCCTGCAATTTTTTCCGAATCGTGGACGTTCATTTGACATCCGTATGTGTGGATAAAGTAATTCAACTCAGTTCCTCCGAAAGTGTCTTGACGACATACTTTCACATATAATTACATTTTACACTTCTTTACAATATTTTTCAAGAGAAATAAATATAAAAAGTATAAAACACAAACAATAATACTGTATGAAGAAGAAATTTTGGAAGATTTTTGGAATAGTATCCACCTGCCTCCTAGTTGCAGTAATTTTGAGCGGAGTTATATACGTTGGAAATATCAGAAACAGCGACAGTTACGTCAGCTTTGACACAGGACGGCTCAACGAAGTGTACACGTCTCTCACCGTGTTGGACGACTTGGGTGAACCGCTAGCTGAGCCCCTGTACCTCAACAACTACAAGCAAATACCTCTTGACGCGTTACACGACTACACCTATATGGCGTTTGTTGCAGTGGAGGACAAACGGTTTTTCGATCACGGCGGCATAGATTACAAGCGCGTCGCAGGAGCGCTAGTAAACAATTTAAAAAGTGGAAGCTACAAGGAAGGCGCTTCCACCATTAGCCAACAGTTGATAAAAAACACGCACCTGGACAACAACAAGAATATAAAACGAAAAATAAATGAAATGCTGCTAGCCAAGGAATTGGAAAACCATTACAGCAAAAAAGAAATACTGGAAATGTACGTCAACACCATTTACTTTGGCAGAAACGCATACGGAATCGAAACTGCAGCAAACACCTATTTCAACAAAAGCGCAACCGATTTAACGGTGTCGGAAAGCGCTGTGCTGGCAGGAATGATAAAGGCGCCCAACAACTACGCCCCCGACAAAAACGCCGAGAAATGCAAATCACGCCGTAATCTTGTGCTAAAGCTGATGTTGGAGCAAAACATAATAGACAGTAACGAATACGACAATGCAATAACAAGTGAAATCTACTACAATCCGCAAACTATACGAAGCGAAAAAACGTACGTTTACCACGTCATGCAGGAGGCATGCAGAATACTTAACATGACGCCAATGCAGCTGGCGAAGTCGGACTTCGTCATAGAAACCTACTGCAATCAGAAAACGCAAAAATCCTTGTACGAGCTGGCAAACGCGGACAAAACATCAACCAAACAAAACTCAACTACCGACTTATCCTGCGTTGTATGCAACAACAAAGGAGGTGTGGAAGCATGTTTCCTGCGTGGAGAAAATGCTGGTACAAAACGACAGGTGGGCAGCGCGATAAAACCCATTGCCGTGTACGCACCTGCGCTCAACGAACGGATAATCACACAAGCCTCACCCGTACTGGACGAGGAAACAGATTTCAACGGATACAAGCCCACTAACGCAGGTGGCTACAACGGCTGGACAACAATTAAATACGCCGTCGCGAAAAGTCTGAATGTACCCGCGGTAAAAACACTCAACGCACTGACATTGCCTGTTGCGGAAAAGTACTTGGAAAAGATGGGCATTACAGGTGAACAAAATTTATCTTTGGCGCTAGGTAATGCTAGCGGCGGAATGGATGTGTTTACACTGGCAAAGTGCTACGCCACCCTTGCCAACAACGGACAATGTAACGATGTTGGTTTTATCAAAAACATCTACAGCGAAAAGGGACTGATTTACAGTAGAGAATTAAATGAGCAGCAAGTATTTCAAGCAAGCGCAAACTATCTCATGACGGATATGCTTGTCAACACCGTAAATACCGGCACCGCAAAGCAGCTGAAAAATTCAAAGTATGAAGTTGCGGCAAAGACGGGAACTGTTGGAACAAGTGAGGGGAACACGGACGCTCTTGTTGCAGGCTACACCACAACTAACACTTTTGTTGTGTGGTACAGCGGAGACATGTCCAATGACGTAAACGGAAGCACCGCGCCATGTACATTTGCAAAGCAACTGCTTGCAAGTATGTACGTTAGCAAACAGCCCGAGAAGTTCACACCGCCGTCAACCGTTGTACAATTAAATGTTGACAAGGACACACTCTACGAACAACAGCTAGTGCTAAAAAGCGATACGGGCGAGATGTTTTGGTTTGATTACAAAAATCAACCCAAACAAACCCTGGAAAAAATAAACTACAACTACGCACTGGAAACGGAAACAAACGGTAACACCGTAACTATCAAGCTACCGCAACTGGACAACGGTATTTGGCAGCTATATTCCAAGCACGGTGAAAATCCGATAAAGCTAGACTGCGCAAATAACGTATACGTTGGCGAAATAGGTGAGAACACGGTTTTCTACGCCGAGTTGTACAAAAACGGCAAGCTTGTTTACACTACCCCGCAAATCAAAATCTATGCAACAGATCAATCAGATTTGCAACAGGAAGAACCCAAAAACAACAACTACCCATCAATTATAGATTACTGGTACTTTAGATAAAAACATAACGGACCGATAAAACTGTAATATAAAACCGTAATATAAACAAAATGTCCCCAAAGTTAATGCAATGTTTAACTTCTGGGGACATTAAATTATGTTAGTCAATCACTACTGTTTCAATGCTGTTTAGTGCATTTTCAACAAGTGTTTCCACGTCCAGCACACTCTCTATCTTCTCTACCTGCGCAAGCCTCGGCTTGGTTACAGGGCGTTTAGGTAGGAATATAGTACAGCAATCCTCATATGGCAAAATAGATGTTTCAAACGCTCCAATCTTTTGTGATATCTCTATTATTTCATCTTTATCGAACCCAATTAACGGTCTAAACACAGGGATAGTTGCTACGGAATTGGTACTCGTGATGCTTTCCAGTGTTTGGCTTGCTACCTGTCCCAGGCTTTCCCCCGTGATTACTGCGCCTGCTCCGTGATTTTTGGCAATGCGTTCCGCAATGCGCATCATAAAGCGTCGCATTATCGTTATCATGTATTCCTCAGGGCACTTTTCGTGAATCGCCGTTTGAATTTCCGTAAAGCTCACCACGTCGACGGTCATTCGCAGGGTGTATTTCTTGACTATCTTGGCAAGGTCTAGCACCTTTTGTTTAGCTTGCATGCTTGTGTACGGAAAACTGTGGAAATGAACAGCGCGCAACGACATGCCGCGTTTTGCCATCATATATGCAGCAACAGGACTGTCAATTCCGCCCGATAGCATAACGATACCCTTGCCACCTGTGCCCACTGGCATGCCGTTTACAGCCTTTATTGTTTCGCTGTACACAAATGTCTTGCCGTTTTCGCGGATGTCAATGCTGACAACGTGTTCGGGATTGAACAGGTCAACCTTTAGCTCGGGATTGTGTTTTAGAATATCCCCACCTACTTCAGCCGAAACCTTCATTGATGGCATGTGGAAGCGTTTGTCGGCACGATTGGTGCTTACCTTGAATGTGCCACTTTGCGGAGCAAATTCCAATGCTGCACGGCTTATCTGCGCGTAATCGGTGGCAACTTCTTCCGCAACGCTAACGGAATGCACTCCAAATACATTCCTTATCGCATCGATTATCTCATCGAGATACACTTCGTCAAAGTTTCTCACAACGTAACGTGCGTTACTGCGGGAAAAATCATACTTGTAGTCCTTTAGCACGCTTTTGATATTGTTCACCAGTGCGCTTTCAAAAAAATCGCGATTGTTACCCTTTAGATGTATTTCGGAATATCTGATAATAATTACCTTCATATTGTTACCCCAACATTGTTTTTCGTAGTTGTAAAACGCATTCTGCCAGTTTTTCAGCAAGCAGTTCAACCTCTTCTTGCGTGTTGTATTTGCTAAAGCTTATACGCAGTATTCCCTCTGTATAACGTGCATTCAGTCCTATTGCTTTTGCAATTCGGCTTTGTTTATTTTTCGAACTGCACGCGGAGCCCGTTCCGACAATTATGTCGTACTGTTCCAGCATGTGCAACAGCACTTCACCCTTGATGTCCGCAAAGGCAAGGGACATTATTGCAGGTGATACGTCCTCTGTGCAATTTTCCTGCCAATCGGTAATGCCCTGCAATGCATTGCGAACAATTTGCTTGTAAGTGCTGTATTGAACACAATTTTGTTCAAGTAGGCTTTGTGCTCTTGGTATCGCTATGGACAGCGCTACAATTCCTCCGACGTATTCAGTACCGGAGCGTAATCCTTTCTCCTGTCCGCCCCCAAATACCGCAGGAACCAGCCTTACTCCCGCTTTGACGTACAAGCCTCCTATACCCTTGGTACAATGAATTTTGTGCCCTGCAAAGGAATATAGATCTACCCCGAGATAGCGTAAATTTACAGGAACTTTGCCCACAGCCTGCACCCCGTCGGAAAACGTCACCGTCTTGGAATTTTTCGATTTAACTAACGCATTTATTTTGCGAACATCGTTTACCGCTCCTGTTTCGTTGTTAACGTGCATAAAGCATGCCAATAGCGTTTCACTGTCCACTTTGGAAATGAAGTCGTCTACGTCGATGTGTCCGTCTTGCAACACGTTCGCGTATCTAACTTCGTAACCACGCCCCACAAGTTCAGTTACAGTATTGAATACAGCCGAGTGTTCCGCTGCAGTAACAACGATGTTGCCATGCTTTGCGCGTAACGATCCAAATACAGCAAGATTGTTCGATTCCGTTCCACCAGATGTAAACACAATTTCCTGTGCAGTAACGCCCAATGCCTTGGCAACCTTTTCGTGTGCCACGTTTATGTCATTGGCAATCTGTAAGCTAAATGAACTTCTTGCCGATGGGTTGTAATATTTTGTTGTGTGATACTGCGCAATCAACTCGGCTAAATCGTCGTCTACACGCGTTGTTGCGCAATTGTCAAAGTAATGAATCATTTTCTTATTTATTGTTATCTAACTTTGTATTTGAGTTAAATTTAGGTTATTTTTCGCCAAAACAATATGCTATGCGTGTCATAGTAATCTCAATTGCTTTGTTTACCGGGGTAGATTAGTCATTTAAGCGTTACAACGGTTACGCCGCTTTCTCCTTCACCGTACACACCAAGCCTAAATTCCGCAACATTTGCGTGATGGCGGAAATGTTCGTGAAGTCCTGCGCGAAGTCGTCCTGTGCCCATGCCGTGAATAACCCATATTTGATTTATTCCCGACATCACTGCAGCATCAATAAATTCGTCTACTGCCATGATTGCATCATCAACCGTATGTCCAATAAGGTTTATTTCGTTTTTAAAATTACGGGTATTCAATTGTGTCTTGGTGTTGGTCTTGCCGCCGTATACGCGTTTTACCTTTTGATTAACTTCCGACACGCTGTAATACAGGTCGTCACTGTTTACTTCCGTAGTGATACTTCCGCACTTCACTTTTATGCGGGATTTACTGCGAATTTCCAACACCTTGACTTGAACGCCCAGCTTTTTGGAATACACTACGTCACCGACCTTTAGCTTTGCAAAGTCAACCTTGTCGCCTGTAAAGATAATTTCTTCCCCGTCCTCATCTTGCGGTATCTCAACACTGTCCAGCTTCTTTGCTGCATTTCTTGCGGCAAATAAATCTTTATCCGATATAACATCACGGGATAATATTTCCTTTATTTCCGCAACAAGCTCGCTTGCCTGCTCCTTAGCCTTGGCAACCACTTTCCTTGCTTCTTCGCGGGAGCTTTCCAGTAGCTTATTACGTTCGTTTTGAAGATTTCCGTTCAGCTTTTCCGTGCGTTCTTTTTCCTCTTGCAGCAGCTTGTATTCTTCAGCCAATTTCTCTAGCTTGCTTTCGTAGTCGCGACGTATTTCATCTGCATTTTGCAACACTCTTTCAAAAGCCAGCTTTTCGTCCGAAACATTTTCGCGCGCAAACTGTATCACGTCCTCACGAAGCCCCAGCTTGGACGCTATTGCAATTGCATTTGAGCTACCGGGAACGCCCATTATCAATCTATAGGTTGGAGTCAGCGTTTGCAAATCGAATTCCATGGACGCATTCTCGACGCGTGGCGTAGTTAACGAATACTCCTTTAGCCGTCCGTAGTGAGTTGTAATAACTCCCTTTGCGCCGCTTTTACGCAAAAATTCCGTAATTGACAACGCCAACGCTGCGCCTTCATTCGGTTCCGTTCCTGCGCCAACTTCGTCGATTAGCACAAGATGTCCATGTGAGCAGATGTTCAGTATATCTCTCAAATTGGTGATATGGCCCGAGAATGTAGACAAGTTTTGTTCTATGCTCTGTTCATCGCCAATGTCGCACAGTATATCTTCAAAGTACGACACAACGCTTTCCTCTTGGCAAGGGACAAACATACCGCTCATTGCCATTGCGCACATCAAGCCTACCGTTTTGAGCGTTACTGTTTTACCGCCTGTGTTCGGACCTGTAATTACAATGATATCGTAATCTTCGCCCAGCTTTACGGATATTGGCACAACTTTGCGTTTATCCAACAACGGATGTCGAGCTTTTTTGATGTCAATTTTCCCGTCATTATTTATCAGTGGCAAAGTGCCCTTGTTATCCAGTGCGTATTTAACTTTGCTAAAAATCACGTCAATGTCGCTGATTGTTTCAACGGCAACGGCAATTCGTTCCGCCACAGGTGAAATTCTGTCGGTAAAAGCTTGCAGGATACGCTGAATCTCCGCCTTTTCCTCCAGCACAGCTTCGCGCAATGCGTTATTTAGCTGAACAATTGCCATAGGTTCGATAAACAGCGTTGCGCCTGTAGAGGACTGATCGTGAACTATTCCGTTGACGTACCCCTTGAATTCCTGTTTTACGGGAATTACATATCTGTCACCGCGCATTGTCACAATGGAATCCTGCAAATACTTTGACAGCTCACTGTTCTTGGTGTAGCTTTGAAGTTTTTGCTTGATGTCGGCATTTATCGCCTTGATACGCTTGCGTATGGAATACAGCTCGTCTGACGCTTTGTCATTCATTTCTTCGTCTGACAAAATTGCGAAGTCGATGTCCTCTTCCAGCTGCTTGTCGTTGTACAGCGCATACGCCCGTGTTTGCAAAAGAGAAATGTCCACGCCGTATTCAACAAAAAGCGAATTTTGCAAATGTCGCGCTGTACGCAATACTCTCATTATTTGCAGGAGCTGCTTCATAGACAGACAGGAGCCCACTCGGGCAAGCGCGCATACATCCGTTACATCGTCTACAGACAAGTCAAAGGATGTTTCATACTGAAACAAGCTGTAAGCTTGCTTTGTTTCTTCAATCAGCTGCTGTGCCTGTTCAAAAGAAGTTGCCGGCAAAAGATTTCTCACCTTTTGTTGCGCCATACTGCTTATGCAAAAACCGCTCACTGCATTGAGAATGTCAAAATATTGAAGCTTATCTAATGTTTTTTTATTTATCATTTTTTTTCGTGTTTACAATTTTATACTTATATTTTTCGTGTAAAAATGGTTATTTTGCCCAGCTAATTTACCTTGCTAAACAATCTGCCTTTGGTATATGTTTCTGTTTCGGTATAACCGTCATCAATTCCTTTGTTTAAGGATAGGTAATGGTTAATGATTTGTGCGTTGTAATCAATCAAAAATCTTCCGCCGTTTTTTAACTTGGAAATTACCGAAAGTTTTTTTCCGTTCTGCAATTCAAACGTACAACGTCCGTCTTTACGTCTAATAATGTTAAAGAAATTTCCAAGCTCGTCTGTGTAAGTTAACTCTTTACCAGCCTGACAGGTCGAGCAGTTACACTTGTAATTCAGCTTGTACGGGCAATGAACAAGCTTCATGAGTGTTATGTTGCCGTCTACAAATACAAGCCCTGTTTGATTTGTAAATTCTGCAATTTCACTAAGCGTTAGCTCAAGCGAATACACAAATGTCTTTGCGTCACTAAATTTTTCAGCAATGAAATCGTTGTATATGTTAAGCCCGCTTCCTGCAATATACAGCAAGTTAAGTTTTCGTGCAAGTTCAACATGACCAACATTGTGACACACAATACCCACGCTCGATTTCGACATCAACTCGTACAAGTATTTGTTGTCGGAAAAGGCTGGCAAATCAACAAATGCATTGTATTCCCTGGCATCAGTAATTGTTTGAGCATTTATAAATTGCGGTTTGTAAATAAGGTATTGACATGTGCCTTGAGCTTGCTGTAGCTGTTCTTTTGTGTAACAAGTAACAGCAAGCGCATTTGTCGTGGTCGACTTATTTGCAGTTTTAGTGTTGTTTAAATCATTTTTTATATCCGCGATAATGTCATCTGCATTTTTTCTGTTTGAAAATTGCTCATCGTAGCTTTCAACAATGGCTTTATCGAGAATTTCGAAAAGCTGTCTGCGTAAAGCGTTAATTTGCGACTTGGCAAGAAAAATGTCGCCTTTTTCCACTATTATGTCTGTAATAGTATAATGAGAATTGCCTGTTTTACGCAATTGTTCAACAATTTCCTGTTCTGTAGTAGGTATTTTTAACGCCTTCTGAACAGTAAATTCCGATTTAAATTCAATCTGTATATCATTATATCTTGCTTTTATTTCGGCATAACAATCCGGGTAAGCAGTAAATTCAATGCTTACAGGTAACAGTCTTTTTGCATTTTGAACTTCTTCGCACAGCTTTACGGATGTTGTTCTTCGAACTTGCATACCGTCGCGTACAACACCGCCGAAATCAGCACAGATACTACCCATGCCGTTACTCTGTGCCACGCCACCGCATATCTCTTTGTTTCCGTCAAATACTTTTAAGCCGTCACCCTTTGCAATCTCTTTTTCCGCAACAAATGCACGCCCCTTGAGCTCACCTACCTTTACCCCAATATGGTTTTGTACGTTAGGCGCAATGATATCATTGTTGTCGCCATCAAGATAGCTTAACGACGACATAGACCTGTTGTACATTTCTGCTAGATCGTCCAGATCACATTTGTCATACTTAAATTCGTTATCAAAAAGATGTCGGTATACGCGCGATGTGATTCCTGCATATTCGGCACGACGGTTTCTACCCTCAATCTTGTACGTACCTACACCGATGTCATTCAACTGACTTGCTGTATCCAATCCGCACAAATCTCTGGCAGATAGCAAATAACCCCTGCTTTGACCGTTATTAGAAGAATACAGTTTTCGGCAGGGTTGAGCACACAAGCCACGATTACCGCTGTTTCCGCCTACCATTGCCGAAAACAAGCACTGACCGGATTGACAAACACATGTGGCGCCGTGTATAAAGCACTCAACATTCACGCCTGTTGATGCAACGTCGCGAATTTCATCCAAGCTACTTTCCCGTGCACACACTACAGTCGTTGCGCCACATTCCTGCAAAAATTCAGCACCGAAACTGTCGTGTGCGTTTAGCTGTGTGCTTGCCACCACATCAAATGGCTTCGGGAGCCTTGCCGCTATCTTCATAAGCGCAAGGTCGGTTACAATAACTCCATCTGCATTGTTCAAGTACACTGTTTCAAGCAACTCAACAGCTTTTGCAAACTCGTTGTTTTTAACAGATGTGTTGATGGCAACATACACCTTTACACCAAACAAATGACAGTAATCTATCCATTGCCCGATATTCTCTACAGTAAAGTTTGGCGCTTTCATGCGCGCATTGAAACTGTCCAAACCAAGATACACCGAATCGCAGCCGTTGTTGACGGCTGCAACCAGTTGTTCTATGCTCCCTGCAGGGGCAAGTATTTCTCTTCTTGGTTTTGCGTTTGACACAATTTACCTCTGTTTCAATTTAACTATTCGCGGAGCGTAACTCCGTATTTATCTTTCAATGACTTCAAGGCTCTACCGCTTTGCTTTTCTATGTCGGCGTCCTGTAATGTCTTTTTCCTATCCCTAAATACCACTGTGATAGCCAGGCTCTTTTTACCTGCGCCAAGTTTTTCGTCGCGGTAAACGTCAAATAACTCCGCACTTTCAACCATGTAGATATTAAGGAATTCGTCCAGTACAGCCTGTGCCGGTGTGTCTTCGTCGCATAGGAATGCGAAGTCGCGACTTACCGACGGGAACTTAGCAAACGTCTGATACTTCACATCTCCACGGGCGTTTGTCAAAAGCTTGTCCAAATTTAACTCCGCGAACATGCAGTCCACGTCTATATCGAAATTAGCAGCAACTTGTGGGTGAAGTTTTCCAAAGTGCCCAACTTCAATGTCATTTACAAAAACGTCGGCGGATATGCCCGGATGAAGCAGCTCGGTATTAGCGCGTTCAAGCCTCACTTTGCCTGCTGTGAGATTTCTAACAACCTGTAATACGTCCGCGCGGAAGTCGTCAAACGACACTTCTGTTGCGCAAATAGACAGACGTCTCTGCTCGGTTGGCAGTTTCTCAAGGGGCAACGTGTCGGCTAGATAAACTTTACCTACTTCAAACAAGCGAAGTGACCTATTCCCGCGAGATAAGTTTAGCGCAACACACTGCAACATGTTGGGGGCAAGGCTCCTGTTCATGAGCGACAGTTCTTCGCCTATGGGGTTGAGCACCTTGATATACTGATTTTCATCCACTTCATTTACACTTGCATTTTCAAACAAAGCCTTACCTGCAAATGGATAGAAAATACATTCGTTGTACTTCAGTCCGCTCAGCACATTTTTCATGCCGTCGATAAGCTTGTTCTCCGCCGTCTTTCCGCCGCAGGTAATACGCGATTTCTCCATGAGCGTTCCATTGATATTGTCATAACCGTACACGCGGATAAGCTCTTCGACTATGTCACAATCGCGCATAATATCGTCACGGTAAGGCGGCACAATACATGTAACGGTGTTTCCGTCAATATTTGTTGATATGTTTAACGAACTCAATATGCTCAATATTTGCCCGTCGGGAATTTTGATGCCCAGCAAGCTTTTAATGCGCTTTTTGTCAAAGGTTAGTTTTTTGCTTTCCGCAACTTCTCCAATAGATATACGTCCGCGGGTAACCTTGCCACATCCAAGTTGTTCAACAAGGTGCAGCGCGCGCGACAGTCCAAGATTGTTGGTATACGTTTCAATTCCCTTTTCGAAACGCGCGGACGAGTCGGAACGCAAACCAAGTCTACGGCCTGTACGGCGAATGTTAAGGCGGGCAAATGAAGCCGATTCAAACAGTACGCAGTTGGTTTCGTCCTTGATGCCCGAGTCTGCACCGCCCATAATTCCCGCAAGCCCTACAGCGCGTGTTTTGTCAGCAATTACAAGGTCGTCGTTATTCAAAACGTATTCCTTGCCGTCAAGCGGAACAATCTTCTCACCGTCGCGGGCCCTACGCACTATTATTTCGTGATCATGTATATCTGCGTAATCGAAAGCGTGCATGGGTTGCCCGATTTCGTACAAAACGTAATTTGTTATGTCCACCAAATTGTTGATACCGTGCAGTCCTACCTTTGCAAGACGTTGCGTAAGCCAAACGGGAGACTTTTCAATTTTCACGTCAGTTACTCCCTGCATATAATAGCCCTTGCATATGTCCGTTGCTTGCACGTCGACGTGAACGAGCGAAGTCGTCTCAACGCCGCTCTCTGTGTAGCTTACGTCCGGTTCACGGCAGGTTTTGCCCAGCGCAACAGCAACCTCACGGGCAAGTCCCAAAACGCTGTTACAGTCCTGACGGTTTGCCGTAACGCTTACGTCCAACACGTAGTCGTCAATGCCTACTTCGCTGCGTATATCTGTACCAACAACAGCGCTGTCACGCAAAACAAGCACGCCGTCAACATCAGCATTCGGGTAGAAATCTCCATTGATACCAAGCTCTTCCGCACCGCAGAACATTCCCCACGATTCTTCGCCGCGCATTTTGCCCTTTGTGATGTGGAGCCCATTTGCCAGCGTTGCATTGTGAAGCGCTACAGGCACCTTGTCGCCAACTTTTACATGGTGATCGTTAGTAACAATTGGTATCAACTCACTGCCAATATCAACCTTGCAGCAAAGCAATCTTTCGGCATTGGGGTGTTGTGTAATTTCTACAATTTGACACACCTTGACGTTAGTTACATTTTCGCCGAGATAAACAACTTCCTCTATCTCCAGCCCGATGCCTACCATTTTGTCGCAAAGTGTTTGTATGTCTTCCGTCACATCGACGTATTCTTTTATCCATGAAAGAGGTAATTTCATAAGCGTTACTCCTATTTACCAAATTGCTTTAGGAAGCGTTGATCGTTTTCAAACAGCAAACGAATGTCGGGGATTCCGTATTTAATCATTGCAACGCGGTCCATGCCGATACCGAATGCAAAGCCGTTGTATTTTTTGCTGTCAATGCCGCACTTTTCCAACACAAAGGGATTGACCATACCTGCGCCAAGTAGCTCTATCCACCCCGTACCCTTGCACAGCGAACAGCCCTTGCCTCCACAGTTGCTACATGTAACATCCACCTCTACGCTAGGTTCCGTAAAGGGGAAGAATGACGGGCGGAAACGCACTTTTGTATTTTCGCCAAACAGGTGCGAAGCAATATATTCCAATGTACCTTTCAGGTCACACAGCGTGATATTTTTGTCTACGACAAGCCCCTCAATCTGATGGAACACTGGCGAATGCGACGCGTCGCTATCCGAGCGGAACACCTTTCCCGGGCATATTACCTTGATGGGTGGTTGCCTCTTTTCCATAAGGCGAGCCTGCATTGCCGAAGTCTGTGTGCGTAGCAATATGCTGTCCGTGATGTAGAACGTATCCTGCATGTCGCGCGCGGGGTGATCGTCGGGGATGTTGAGCGCCTTGAAATTGTAGTAATCGGTTTCGATTTCCGGTCCTGTCAGCACTTCAAAGCCCATCGCAATTAACAGGTCGCATATTTCGTTTTCAATCAGCGTAACGGGGTGTGACGCGCCTAGCGGCTTACAGGACGTAAGGCTTATGTCCACCTTTTCTTCCTGCAGGCGACGTTGCATATCCAGCGCCTTGAGCGTATCCGTCTTTTCGGCAAAGCGCGCTTCCATAACGCCACGCAGTGCGTTTACCTCCGCGCCAAAGCTCGGACGCTCTTCAGCAGGCAGGTCCTTTATGCTTTTGAGCAAAACAGTAAGTTCGCCGCTTTTGCCCAGATATTTGACCTTTAATTCTTGCAAACTTTGCAGGTCTTGGCAATTGGTAATTTCAGTTTCAAATGCCGCTCTTATCTCATTCATTTTCATAGCTTTCTCCTCAATTAAAAAGCCCCAAGCTGTGCAATCACAACTTAGGGCGATAATTTACCGCGGTACCACCTAATTTCAAAAGGTTAAACCTTTTCTCTTCGTTTGATAACGGAAACTACCCGCGAATGGCTACTGCTTGTTCACCGCTCGAACTCGGAAGGGAATATCTTTTTACGCAAAGGCGAGGCTCACACCGTCCCCCGCTCGCTTGTGCTTTGTTTGTCGTAAACTCTTTTGCTTCGTCAATGTTTTCTTTAGTATACCAAAGAAAAAGCAAATTGACAATAGATTTAACACTTATAAATTATATTTTATTTTATAACTTAATCTTTTACAGTTAGGCAGAGGTCCCCAACACCAGTCCCCCTTGCAAAAATGTATCGGGAACTTTGCCGATAATCAAGCTTTCGCTCAGTAGAATCGGCGTCTCTGTTTTCACCTCGACGTGCGACGTGGGCATGATCAAATCGACATTGCTGCACACGTTTACATATATACGGTGTAACGTCTGGTTGATCCCTGCGGTTTCGAATACGGATGTAAATGTACAGGTCACGTTGCCTATTGGGGAAACGACGACGTCCACTGTCGGTCCCTTTTCTGATAGCAACGGTATGCCCGAAAGCGAACCAATGGGGATATCTATGCTAAAGGACTTCAATGCGCTAATTTTCTGTTGTGAGAGAATTGCGGTATTGCGAGCAAATATGTTAACAAGTGCGCTGTTCGCCGAAATCATCACGATGTCGTTTTGATTGTTTTTTTCAACTGTAAAGAAATCCGAGTAGCTATTAACATCTGACAGTATCACACACACGGCTTCGTTTACCGCCAAGGTCGTTTCTGCTTTTAGACGTGTTTGAGCAATATCCAATATTGTAGGCGACATGGACCGCCAATATATCCACAGCGCCAACACTATTGACAGCACAACCATGATAATTAAAAAAGAGACAAGCCTTCTCAAAAGTTTTCGTCTTTTTTGTTGCTTAGCGCCCCTGCTTACCACCGAATAACTTGACATACGCCCACCTTTGCCACATTATATTCACAATACGCTCCAATTGTTACTATTTCTTTTTGGTGCGCGGACGGAATATTACCGCAACAATATAACCTGATACAATTGCAATGCTTATGCCAGTTGCGCACGCGGCAAGACCGCCTGTAAGCGCACCGTACACTCCGTCCTGCTTTGCTGCTTTTACAGCACCTTTCACCAATGCGCAACCAAAACCGGAAATAGGAACACTAGCCCCCGCGCCGGCAAATTCTATCAGTTTGCTGTAAAGACCAAAGCCCTCCAAAATTGCGCCCGCAATCAGAAACAGCACCAAAATTTTGCCGTTTGTCAGGTGTGTGTAGTTGATGATAATTTGTCCGATAAGACATATGCCACCGCCAACTAAAAATGCTTTTACAAACATCAAAAAAGTATCCATTACGCTGTAACCTCCACTAAATGTGTTATTGCCGGAATACTGTCACCCTGGAAAGATGTTGTAGGGCTCATAAGCGCACCTGTTCCCGCAAGCAATATTCGCTTGTACTCTCCACGGCGCAGCCTTCCAAGCAACACGCTATTAAACACAAGCGCCGAGCAAGCCGCTCCGCTGCCGCCCTGATAGGTTTGCTGTTCGTCCCAGTACAACGATGCTCCGCAGTCATGCAGCTGCGCAGATACGTCGTATCCCTCCTGGCGCGTCAAGTCCATGAGTATATCCGAGCCAAGCTTTCCCAGGTCGCCCGTGTATATGACATCGAAGTCGGAGGGCGAAGTATTCGTGTCCTTAAAGAAAGTTACCAAAGTGTCACATGCCGACGGCGCCATTGCAGCTCCCATATTGTTTGCATCCATAATGCCGTAGTCTACCACGCGACCGATTGTTGCTCTTGTAACCTTTGGAACAGCAATTTCGCTCTTATTAGATAACACTGTTGCGCCAACTCCTGTCGCCGTCCACTGTGTTACCGGTGAACGCAATACGCCCAATTCCAGGGGATAACGGTACTGCCGTTCCGCTGTAGAAAAGTGGCTTCCCGCACTACACACTACATTTTCCAGCCCGTTGCTAAGCATGCACGAACCGACAATTAAACTCTCCACAAAGGTTGCGCATGCGTTGTAAATGCCCACAAAGCCCGCGTGCTGCTTGCGTGCCGCATAGGATGCCGATACAATCTGATTGAGCAAGTCTCCCGCAATTACAGCATCAATATCGCCTGACACAAGGTTTGCCTTGGCAATTGCACCGTCAATCGCATGCTCAAACATCTTCCGTTCCGCACGTTCAAATGTGTTTTGTCCAAACATATCGTCTTCAAGCGCAAGGTCAAAAAATCCCTTGTACCGTCCGTCGTTTTCCTTTGGTCCGGCTACAGTGTACCCCTCCAGTATGTGAGAGTTATCGAAGCTCAATGTTCTCTTCTTGTAATAGTCCATGCTAACCCCCAAATACCAGCGTAAGTAACGCTACGATAACAGAAATTGTTACGCCATTTACAATGACAGGTCCTGCTACCAAAAACATTTTGGCGCCCACACCGTAAATGTAGCCCTCTGCCCTAAATTCCAGGGCCGGCGATACTACAGCGTTGGAAAACCCCGTAATGGGAATTGTCGAACCTGCCCCCGCAAATCTGCCGATATTGTCATACACGCCAAAACCGGTCATGAGCGCTGCAATAAGCACAAGCGTTCCCGAAGCCAAAACTGACGCGTCCTGATCGTTGAACCACAGCAAATAAAACTGTATAAAGGCTTGCCCTATTATACAGATTGTGCCACCGATTACAAATGCCCAAAACATATTTTTCCAATGTGAGCTTTTAGGCATCTTTTCAAACACGTATGATTTGTAATTGTCCTTTGTTATTTCTCTCGTTGCTTCCATAAAATCACCTACTTTTTTACAATTGGCTCTTCCCTGCTTTCCAAGTCGTATTGCGACGGCAGGCAGGTTTCTCTTTCGTCGCTGTTACTACCGTATTTTTTTACCTTTGGATATTTCATAACAGGATTGTCGCCAATATATCGTTTTTTTATTCGCAGAAAGAAATCTTTGTTGTTTTATTGAAAATAATGAAAAAATAGGCAAAAAGCTATATTATGCCTGTCATAGTATTTGATATTTCGAATGATTTTTCTATAATTTACGAATTTAAAAGAAAAACACAAAAATTTACTAAACGTGAAAAAAGGAATTGTGAAATGCAGAAATTTCTACACATCACAATTCCTTGTATTAAAAATATAATTTCAATCTAAGTTAATCGACCTTGTTAACCTCTTCACCGACGAGGAAATCCGGTACCTCTTCAACCATATCAAACATGGGCTTTTCAACCATTTCTACTGACAGTGATGAGCTGGTTATTTGTTGCAGCTTTTCAAGCAATGTTTCGTAATCGGGAAGATCGGAAATATCACTGATAGAAAACCGTTTCAAAAAGTCGTCCGTTGTAGCAAACAGCAAAGGTTTACCAATTGTTTCCTTACGTCCAACCACTTCAATCATGCCCAGGCGCATAAGGTTTTGAACTGAGTATGTACAGTCGACGCTGCGTATTTCTTCAATCTCAATACGCGTAACAGGTTGCTTGTATGCAATGATTGCAAGCGTCTCCAACATTGCGTTGGTCAGCTCCTTTTCCTTTATAGGGTTCAAAACGGCTTCAACCTCTTTGGAGTAATTGGGGTTGGTTGCAAATTGCAGTTTTTTGTTAAAACGCAACAGGTGAATACCGCTCTCTCCGCTAAACTTTGTAAGCAGTTCCGATACGGCTTCGGTGAATTGTTTATCCGTTGCGTTAAATTTTTCCTTCAGTATTTTTTCTTCAACCGCTTTGCCCGAAACAAACAAGACGGACTCTATCTGATTACTCAAAAGACTCATAGTCATCCTCCACAACAACCTCGATTTCGTCGCTATCGGGTCGTTTTTGTATAACGATATCTTCAAACAAATTTACCTGCGTAGCCGTAATTATTTGAAGCTTCAACAATTCCAACATTGCCAAGAAGGTTGTCACAATCTCATTTTTTGTTGCTGTTGGCTCAAACAATTGACTCAGCATGAATTTATCTTCCGTTTTCAAAATTTCGCGAATGTACGCAATTTTTTGCGGAACGGAAAAGCTCTCTCTGACAATTGCACGGGAAACATTTTCGGCTGCGTTCTTTACCTGCATGCGCATCAAAAACTTGCCAAAAGCCTGCACAAAGCCTTCTATGCTCAAATTCTCCTTGATTACGCTCACTTCTTTACCGACATTTTTGTCCGGCTCACGGTAGAATCTGTCCACGTTTTCGTGACCTTTCAATTCGGTAACAATTTCCTTGAACAGCTTGTATTCTTCCAGTTGACGAATAAGCATTTTTTCCGGAGATTCTTCATCGCTCGTTTCGTCAATAACTATCGGCAGCAATGCGCGCGACTTGATTTCCAACAGGGTTGCAGCCATTGCCATGTACTCGCTTGCTTGGTCCACGTCCAATTCTGCAACTTGGTCCATATAATGCAAAAACTGGTCTGTAACCTGCGAAACAAATATATCCTTTATTTCAATTTTGTTTTCCTTGACTAATGACAGCAAAAGATCTAACGGACCGGCAAAGTTGGTCAGTTTGAGTTCGAGAATTGACTTCTCTTCGTCAAATATATATTGCTGTTGAAATTCTTCAGCCATTAAATATTAACCTCCAGAACAAGTAAAAGCCTTGTTGTATAAGCCCACCGAACTTTGCGATATACAAATTCAATGGCGAAAACTCCGAAACGTACGGGATGTAGTTTAAAACCAAAAAGCCCAAAATGATGTACAAGCTATACTTGCGCAAAAACAGCATCGCCCTGTTGTTTTGCGAAACAAAGCAACTAAGCAAACGGTACCCGTCTAGTGGGTAAAGGGGCAAGATGTTAAACAGCGCAAATGATACGTTGAGCCCCATAAGCATGAGCATCAACTGGCGACAAAAGTAGATAAAGTAAGCCAGACCTTCACTCTTGTCAGACAAATCAACCCCAACAATCAAGGCAAACCCCATAGCTGCAAAAAATGCGATAACAAGGTTTGTAAGCACTCCCGCAATGGACACTGTTATGGCGCCAACCTTGCGATTTTTGAAATTGCCGGGATTGATTGGGACGGGCTTTGCCCAGCCAAAGCCGACAAGCAACATCAGTAACAGTCCCATCCAATCGAAATGTTTGATTGGATTTAGGCTGAGCCTGCCGTAGGCTTTTGCCGTGTTATCTCCGTTCCACAATGCCACCAAGCCGTGGGCAATTTCGTGGAGAATAAGCGCAACAAACAGCGCAACGATAAATGCCACTACATTTAGCAAGCTTTCTCTACTTATGCCCTGTCCGTAGTTGGTTAGCAAATTATACACATGCATAGAAATATTATATCAAAACGCAATTACAAAGTCAATAAATATATTATATAACTTATAACACTCGCAATGCTTCAAACGGCACAAAACAAAAACATCTGTTGCGAACGTAACTTGTTTTACAATTTGCAATGTTACGTCCAACAGATGTTTACATACAAAATTAAATATTTAATTCGATTAGCCTTCTCTTACTATATCCTTTACGTAATCCCAGTAAGATTTAGCCGCCACGTCATTTTTTGCAAGCAAATTCACCTGACCTACGACGTTTTCATTGCTGTCAACCAGCTTAGCGATACCAATCACATCGCCTTGTGCTACGGGAGCTTTTACTTTTTCGGGCAATTCTATTTGCACCTTGTAGTCTACGCTTCCCTTCTTGCCAAATGCAATAAGCTTGCTTTCTGCAACAACCTCTAAGGTGTCCTGTTTACCGCCCTGAACAGCTACGCCCTCCAGCTTGGTATTGCCGTCAACGTACACTTTACTTTCGTAGTTTGCAAATGCGTAGTTGAACATTTCGCTCACTTCCTTGAAACGTGTTTGGCTGTCGGGTGCGCCCACTACAACGGCTATAACACGCGTATCTCCACGCTTAGCTGTTGCTGCAAGGCAGTGTTTTGCTTCGCTTGTGTAACCGGTTTTGCCGCCGTCACAGCCGTCGTAAAACCTTACAAGCTTGTTTGTATTGGTCATACCTGTTACGCGTCCTGAGGGATGCTCAAAGTCTTCCATCCACACATTTGCGCAAGTAAAGTAATGTGGATGCTTGATAAGGTTAGACAGCATAACCCCTACGTCCTTTGCGCAAGAATACTGGCTTACCGCAGGCAGCCCGGTACAGTTTTCAAAGTGGGTATTTGTCAAGCCGAGTTCCTTTGCCTTGTTGTTCATCACTTCGACAAAGTTTTCAACGCTGCCACTAACGTGCTCTGCAACGGCAACGCAGCTGTCGTTTGCCGAACACACAATTATGGACTTGATGAGATTTCCCATTTTGTAGGTAGTATTTGCATCCAAGAAGACTTGCGAACCGCCCATAGATGCAGCATGTTGGCTTGCAACCACGTCGTCATCCAACGACACCTTGCCATTGTCTACAGCGTCATATGCGCACAGTAGCGTCATGATTTTTGTCATGCTGGCAATGGGACGTTTTTCCGTTGCGTTATACTCAAAAAGTACTTGACCGTCTTCCGACATCAATATTGCTTCTTTGGCGGAAATGCTAAGATTCGCTGTTTCGGCGCACGCCGACACAGGTACAATTACTGCCAAAAGCAACATAATACTAAAAGCAAAAATAAGTAATTTTTTCATACATTTCTCCTTATTTATTTGCCATTAGTATTTGCAAATCGCCGTTTACTATGCAAAAAAAATCACTGCAATATAGCAGCGATTTTTCTATTAGCCGTTCAGCCTGTCTGTAAAGGTTTTAGAAGGTTTGAACACTATTACACTTCTTGCGGGAATGTTGATACGTTTTTTTGTTTGAGGATTGATGCCCTTGCGCGCCGAACGCTTCTTAAGCTTGAATGTACCTACGCCCGTAAGGCACACGTCGTGACCCTTTTTGAGCTGTTCTTCAATGCTTTCCCAAAATGCGTCGTAAAACTCACCTGTCTTTTGTGAGCTTTGCCCTGTCTTGTCCGTTACACTTTCGATAAATTCACCTTTCTTCATTGTCTACTCCTTATGGTCTGATATTTCGTCAGAATTTATATTCGGAGTATTGCCATCATGCGCCCAGCTTATACATAAAAACTGTCGGTAAGTTTTTCTTACCGACAGTGAATTTTTTTTATGAAAATTTATCTTGTAACCTTTTCCCAAACGGACTTAGGTCCGCCACCGATACCAAGCTGTTCGCGTATTGTATCAGCGATTACGTCAAAGCCCTTGAGTGTTCCAAGGTTTGTAGGAACAACGTCCGTACCGTAAATAAGCAACGGAGTGTATTCTCTGGTGTGGTCGGTGTGTTGCTTGTGCGTGGGATCGCAACCGTGATCGCCTGTGATGTACACAACGTCGTCATGATGCAGTACCTTGATAAGCTCTGCCACCTTGGCGTCGATTTCTTCAAGTGCCGCTGCATAACCGAAAACATCTCTGCGATGACCGTACTTCATGTCGGTGTCCACAAGGTTTACAAATACAAGCCCGTCGAAATGCTCCTTGGCAATTTCAATAGTTTTGTTGAGTCCGTCAAGATTGCTTTCGGTGTGGAGACTACGCGTAATGCCTTGTCCGTTGAAGATGTACTCTATTTTACCAACTGCAACGCTTTCCATTCCTGCTTCCTTTACGTTGTCAAGGATTGTTTTTGCAGGGGGATTTAAGGAGTAGTCCTTGCGCTCTGACGTGCGTGTAAAGGGATATGCGCCTGTAAATGGGCGGGCGATAATTCTACCAACAGCAAACTTACCTGTGCAAAGTTTACGCGCCTTTTCGCACATTTCGTACAATTCGTCGATTGTATATTTGTCCATGTGAACAGCAATTTGCAGCACGCTGTCCGCCGACGTGTACACAATGGGATAGCCAGTCTTTAAGTGTTCTTCGCCGTAATCTTTGATAACTTCCGTTCCGCTATAGGGCTTGTTGCACAGCACCTTTGTACCAAGTTCCTTTTCCAGCTTACTGATAAAGCCTTGCGGGAAACCGTGCGGGAATGTTGGCATCGGTTCATTGGTGATAACACCGGACATCTCCCAGTGTCCTACCGTTGTGTCCTTACCCTTGGAAAGCTCCTCAAGGCGCGCATATGCACCAATTGGCATACGGTCATCGTTGTAGGTGCCGTCAATGTTGTACAGTCCCATGTCGGACAGAACAGGCAAATGCAAGTCATACGCAGAGCGTACGTTTTTAAGCGTGTTTGCGCCTAAGTCGTTGAATTTCCTACAATCGGGCATTGCACCAATTCCAAAGCCGTCAATTACGAGAATAAATGCTCTCATGTCTTTCTCCTTGTGCCAGTAATCCTGCGCATTATTAGCTACGTTAATATTATATCAAATATCAAGATTTTTTACAATCAAATGACGGCAGTTATTATGCGCAATATTACAAAAAACCCAACAATTTTCACAATGAAAGCAGCTGTTAGTATTATTATACACAGTCGAAAATCACAAAAAGTTTCCCGCAAAGTGCGGCAGGATGTGGGCTCACAAAATGCCACACAACAAACAAGATAATAGCCTATCACTTCCGGTACCGTCACGAAAATACAAAACAGTACTCCCCACACAGACCAACACACAATTGTTGCGGCTGTATTTGCACCGCAGTAAAAGCAACACACAAACAGCAGAACGCAATTGAGAAACTTTGTCACAGGACTGATGTTGCTAAAAATAAGACAAAGGTACAATATCACATACCACAGCAAAAAAAACAAGAACAACGAAAAGCCACCGTTGAAAAGCTTCTCGGCATAGGCAATGCGATTGTCGTACCACCACCCGTCTTTACTGACGTTAAACAGCACTACACCAACAACAATGCCGGCAATTGCGGACAGCGCGCAAATAAGCGATCTCCACTTGTGATTGCAAATATTATCCCAAATATCTATACAGGTATATCGTAAATAGCGAAAGCAACTCATATCACTAAATATGAGTTGCCACGCTCTTTTATGACATAAATCTACAAATTTCTGTTTTAGTTGGTCAGCATCCACTTGGCGTAGATGCCGTAGCCGCGTGTCGGATCGTTAACGAACACGTGCGTTACTGCGCCTACAAGCTTGCCGTTTTGCACTATCGGACTTCCGCTCATGCCTTGCACAATGCCGCCTGTTTTAGCTAGCAGCTCCTTGTCCGTAACGTGGATAATCATTCCCTTGTCATCACGCGAAGTCTGCGGTGTTACCTTTACAATCTCGATGTCGAAGCATCTGCGTTCGTTATCATCCAGTGTGCAGTAAATCTGAGCTTTTCCCGGTTTTATCTCGTTTATATCTGCAACGGGAATTAACTCACTGCAGAATTGCGGTAGGCTGTTAAAGCTGCCGAATGCGCCGAACTTGTTGTTTGCGTAAATATTTCCATTGCGCTTGTCGAAGCAAAAGCTGCCTTTTAACTCTCCGGCTGCGCCCTTTTGTCCCTTTTCTATTCCGTCAATGGTACAACCAAATACGCCACCGTTTTTGCATGCAATAACAGTACCCTTTGCATCGGTAATGGGATGTCCAAGACTTCCGAACTTGAGATTTTTGCGCACGTAAGTTAAAGTGCCGATACCGCTTGATGAATCGCGCGTCCACAAGCCCAATCGATATTGACCTGCCGTCAAGTCCTTTTGAGGAGTGATTGTTGTTTCTTTCAAAACGCCCTCTCTCAGATACTTCAACGACAACTCGCGTCCTTGCGACTGTGCAGCAATCTCCGACAGCTTGGCAGAACCGTAAATTTTGCGACCGTTTAACTCAACGATAACGTCATTTATTTCAATTCCTGCTAACATTGCAGGGCAACACAACGACCCGTCCTGAGTAATAAATTCGTTCAATCCAATAACCGTTACACCGTCGCCGTCGATTGTTATGCCTAACGGATAACCTCCAAGATAAACCTCTTCGTCTATTTTGGAAGCGCTACTGCCCACAAACAGGTCGCCAAAATCATCTATAAAATCTTCCACGCCCTGGTTGGATGTATTAGCACTTGCGGTAACAGTTTCTGCTTCGGCGTAGACAAGCGGTACGCACAGCATAGCCTGTAAAAGAAATATAACAACGTAAAGTAACAGTATCGATTTTTTCATAGTCACCTCAAAACACTACGCATAGTGTGTGGATTTGATTGACTATTATTCACTGCAAAATTATTATTTCAATAAAAAAGTTCTCTCGAGTGGAGAGAACTTAAATATTATTTCAAACTGTTTTTGTATTTCTGTGACCAATCAAGCAGCTCCTTGGCGTTGATAATGGCATGCTCACCCACGCTACCCATAAGCCGCGATACTTCCTCGGCACGACGTCCGTAGTCGGTAAGCGTATCCACCGCTGTGTGAGTTTTTCCGTCACTTTCGAATTTGCGTATGTACATATTAACGTCCGCCATAGCCACAATCTGCGGCAGGTGTGTGATAACTATACATTGATATCCGTTCTGCTCGCTAGCGGAAACATTTGCCAGCTTGTTTGCCACCATTTGCGCCATGTTGCCGGAAATACCCGTGTCAATTTCGTCAAAAATCATTGTCGGGATTTTTTCCGCAAGTGCAGTGATATTTTTCACCGCAAGCATAAAGCGCGACATTTCACCGCCAGATATAACCTTTGCCAAGGGCTTTAACGGTTCGCCGACATTTGCCGACATCAAAAACTCCACCTTATCAAAACCGTCGGCGGACGGTGACGCGCAATATTCCTCAAAAGTCGGTTCCTGATTGAAGCATACCTCAAAATGAGTTCCGCGCATGCCAAGGTCATTCAATTCCTGCATGATGCGTGAAGCAAGCTTTTGCGCAGTAGCCTTGCGTTGGGCAGATTTCTTTTGGCAAAGCGCATACATCTGTTTTAGAACTTTATTCTTTTGCGTGTTAAGTTCTTCAATTCGCTCCGCGGAGTTTACAAGGTTGTCGTATTTAGTTTGCGACTGCGAAAGGAAGCTGAGTACTTCGGCAATGCTACCGCCGTATTTACGCTTTAGCTGACGGATATTCTCCAAGCGCGCTTCCATTTTGTCCACTTCAGCAGGGCTGAAATCCATCGTGGCAAGTATATCCTCTAACTGAGAGCTCACGTCCTCAATTTCCAGCCTAGCCGACTGCAAGCGCGATTCTAGCTCGGTTGCCGTTTCTTCAAGTGCACCTACCGTGCGCAAAAATGCGCAGGACTGTGAAATCTGTGAAATTGCGCCATGCTCACCGTTAAGCATTTGCTGTGCTTGTCCCAGCGCTGAAGACAGCTTTTCAACATTCACCATGCGCTTGTGCATAGCAAGCAGTTCCGTCTCTTCATCTTCGCTAAGATTTGCCGCCGTAATTTCGTCAATTTGATATTTCAAAATGTCTATCAGGCGTTCTCTTTCAGCGTCGCTTCCGCCAAAAGTTTTGAGTTCGCGGTTGATTGCGGTAAGCGCAGGATTTAGCTCGGTTTTTAGTTGAACATCTACACCGTTGAATTCGCAAAAAGCGTCCAGTACCGACAACTGATTTTTCTCATTCAACAATGCAAGATGCTGCCCCTGCCCAAATATATCTACAAGCTCGGCGCACACGTCCTTGAGTATTGCCAAGGTCGCGGTTTTGCCTTGTATACGTATTTCGTTTTTCCCTGCAACGGACATTTTGCGTGATATCAAAATCTCCAAATCGTCACCGTAACCGTACTCGGCAAGCTTTGAAATAACGGTGGAATCATTCTCAACTTCAAACAAAGCTGTTACTTCGGCAGCGTCCTCTCCGTACTTAATGAGGGTTTTGTCGGCGCGATCGCCCAATACAAAAGCCAGCGAATCCACGATAATGGATTTACCGCTACCTGTTTCACCGCTCAGCACCGTCAGCCCCTCTTTGAAATCCAATTCCAAGTGGTCTATCAGCGCAATATTGTTGATAACTAAATTTTTAATCATATGTTCCTGTGTGCCGTGTAATTTAAGCTAATTATAAAAGAGCTGTTATCTTATGTTTTACAGTATCCGCATCGCGAGAGTTTGCACAGACAACCAACACAGTGTTTCTGTCTGCAAGAATACCCACCGCTTCGCTCATAGACAGCTGTTCGATTGCTCCGGAAACAGCAGGCGCGCTATCGTTGATTGCTCTTACCACAACCATGTTCTCTGCCGTCACAACGGAAATAACGGCTTCTCTTACCACGTTCATCAGCTTGCCCGACAACTTTGTGTCTATTGTTTGCTTGGTAACGTACTTATACTTGTTTTCCGATGTTAAGGTTTTGATTAGTCCCAATTCCTTGATATCGCGAGATATCGTAGCCTGCGTTATATCAAAGCCGGCATTGCGAAGTTCCGAAACAAGTTCGTCCTGTGTTTCAATATCCTTGCTGGTGATAATACTTAATATTAGTGATTGTCTTGATGTTCTTGACATGTTTTTCTTCTCCTTGAACATGATATCTTGTGTTAGTTATTCAGCAATACGGCAAATTAAGAGTACTATGTCTGTGATAACATACCTTTTATTACCTTTTTTATGCCATCTGACGATAGCGAAAATTCTTCAAGCTGCTGATCCACCGACGCATGCTTTACAAACTGATCCGTTACACCCATTGTCTTGACGCGTATGCCTTTCCCCGATAGATACGAAGATACGCTTTGTCCAAAGCCACCTTGAACAACATTTTCTTCCAGTGTTAACACATTCTCGTTTGGTTTTATTTTATCCAGATAGTTGTAGTCAAGCGGCTTGACGGTTGTAACATTCACTACTTCTACGTTGTCTAAGTTTATTGCAGCTTGAACCACTGTGTTAGCAAGTCTACTACCTACCGCCAAAATCTTGAGTTTGCATTGCTCTCCAGGTATCAACACATTCCAACTGCCTGTGAAGTCCTGCATGTCTGTCAGTAAGTTGCGGGAATATCTTATTGCAACCGGGCAATTCTCGTTGAGGCTTGCCGCAATCATTTGCGATAGTTGACTGTATGTAGATGGCGTCCAAATTTTTAGATTTGGTATTTGCGACAAATAGGATAAATCAAATAGCCCCTGGTGAGTTTTGCCGTCTTCGCCAACAAAACCTGCTCGGTCAATCAAAAAGGTTACAGGGAGATTTTGAATGGCTACGTCGTGCAATATTTGGTCGTAACTACGTTGCAAAAAGGAAGAGTATATTGCCACAAACGGTCTGGCTCCCCCCTTGGCAAGGCCTGCTGCAAATGTTACCGCGTGTTCTTCGGCTATCCCCACGTCGTAAAAACGGTCAGGATATTTTTCCTTAAATGCCGACAACCCCGTTGCCTTTGCCATAGCTGCGGTAATTGCCACAATATCGTTGCGGACTTCTGCAAGCTTGCACAACGTATCGCTCACAACATGTGAGCTCTCCATCGCCGTCGCGTCCGTCCCGCGCTTGTTTACTGAGTGATAACTTTCCGGGTCGTTCTCTGCCGGTTCGTATCCCTTTCCTTTTTTTGTTACGATTTGCAAAACAGTTGGTTTGGTTACGTTATTTTTTATTTTCGTAAGATAGTAAACCAAGTCCTTTATTTCGTTGCCGTCGATAATGCCGATATATTTTAGATCGAAATTGTCGAAGTAGCTGTTGCGTACATATCCCAGTTTTGCGCGACGTTTGCACCAACGCAAAAATTTGTAGGAAGGCTTGCCTAGTACAGGTATTTTCAAAAGAAACCTTTTCAATCTTTCCTTGTTGCGATCGTACTTGCCTACGCGGAGCCGTGACATATTGAGCGTTGCAGAGCCTACATTTCCGCTAATGGACATATTGTTGTCATTCAGAACAATCAACATGTTGGTGTCCTTGACGTTGTTCAGTGCTTCGTAAGTCATTCCGCAAGTCATCGATCCGTCGCCAACAACTGCAACAACCTTGTAGTTCTCCCCCAAGGTATCCCTTGCTTTAGCTAACCCTAATGCTGCGGAAATTGCCGTACCTGCGTGTCCCGTATTGAAGCTGTCACGCTCGTCCTCTTCACAGTCGGGAAAACCGCTCACGCCGTCCTTTTTGCGCAACGTAGAAAAATTCTCACCTCGAGAGGTAAGAATTTTGTGTACGTAACTTTGATGCCCTACGTCCCACACTATCTTGTCACACTCGTCGAAAACGTAATGAAGCGCGACAGTAAGCTCAACAACGCCGAGATTACTTGCCAAATGCCCTCCGCTTTCAAGCACTTCGCTGATAAGTTTTTTGCGAATATCATCGCACAGTTCGGGAAGCTGTGTAACGCTTAGGCTTTTTAAATCTTGAATTGTTTTTACTTTTTCTAGCACTTTATCCTTCCTTACGGAAAATACTTAGCGCTTTTGCAACGCCGAAAATAATTTTGTTGGCTTGTTTGATGGCAATTCCCTTGCCAACCGCTTTCAATGTTATTGTTAACGTGGAGATAACTGCGTATATCAGTACCGTCCACCAAAAACTACCGTTGAGATTTAACGTGTATGCTGCAATCGTTGCAGCACACACACCGGATACAATTCCGCAAACGTCGCCCACGATATCACAACAAACGGAAGATACCACGTCGCTTTTTTTCGAAAGCTTAACAGCAAGCTTTGCGCCCCTAACCTTCCTTGATGCCATTGACAAAAACGGACCTTCATCACAAGCCGTTGAAGCTGTACCTATCATATCGAACACTACGCCAACAAGCAATATGATAACGGTAAGCAATGTCGCCAACCACCAATGAGAGTCCTCCAGTACCAACGTAGACGCAGCATTCACAGCTGCTGCCAACACAAAAGTAATAACAAGGGCTTTCAGTGGCCAAAGATTACGCTTCTTTTTCTTTTTTTCTCGCGGAACAGAATCTGTATTTTTCATGTTTCTCCAGTATATAAATCTTGCAAAAATTCTTGCAAGCTTTTTAAACAAAAAAAGGTGGTGACTCGTCAGATAAACCTTACGGCATAGGTTCAGTAGGGTTTCCCAAGTAAGAACTTCCCGTCGCCGAAGAAGCAGTTTCCTTTTAATCTCGCCTATGCGGTGTCACCACTCGCATAACTGAATCGCCACTTAGTCCGTACTATAATCTCTGACAAGCCTGAATTGCAGTCTAGAAGATTTCCTTTGCAGAAACCATCGTACTTTAGTTTCTTTTGCAGAATTCATTTCGTAAAGCAATCGAACTTACGCCATAGGCCAACGGCATGAAGCCCGTTCAGTACTCCCAAAATTCCACTCAAAACAAGCTACACTGTACACAGCTTTTTATTCACCGCATAGCAGGTTTAACCTCAGAGAGTAGCAACTTATTTATTAGGTAACTACCCTGTTGAGTCTCCACGAATATTGGGGATAGAGCGTATGCCATTACACCTTACCCAATATCCTTAACTCCCAGCACAAACCCCCGTTTGGGCAACGAAAGCAAGCACAAGAAGCTTCATCGATGTGCTCGTCGACGGTCTTTTAGTCCCGCCTTCAATACGTCAGTTTCTGACTAGAATACTGCACCACCAAGTTTTATTTAGTTGTCAATGTATAATATACCATATTTTGAATAATTTTGCAATTATTTTCAATATATGTACATATATCGGCTGTGGTTACCTTTTTATTTCTTACGTGCAAGGTTTTGATCGCAAAATTCCTTAATGAAAGTAAGGTCGTACGGAAGCTTGTCGCATGCGGACTTGATTTCACAATTCAGCTTGCGAACATGGTCCAGCAAATCGCTTTCACTGTACATATCCAGGAAGGACTTTTCGCACTTTTGCGAATCAAGAATGTCGTCGATAATCTGGTAACAAACGCCCAGTTTGCAGGCTATTTCGTCAAATATGCCTGCTTCCTCTTCCGATGCGCCACTGCACAAAGCACCGCACACTAACGCGGCACGAATCAACGTACCTGTCTTGGCAATGGCAAGCTCTGTAGCGTCTTCTACGGTTCTTGTCTCTGTAAACAAATCCAGTGACTGACCGTGTACCAAGCCGAATATACCGCTCATTTTGAACATGTAGGCGCATGCAGCCTGGTAGTTTTTGTTGGAAAGCGGGCCTTGCAGCGCCGTCTCAATTGCAAGGTTTAACAATGCATCTCCAGCCAGCACTGCCGACGCCTCGCCAAACTGCATATGGCAAGAACGCTTGCCACGGCGCATGTCGTCGTTGTCCATACAAGGAAGATCGTCGTGTATTAGCGAATACGTGTGGATAAATTCCAGCGCTGCAGATAATGTCTTTGCACCGTCATTGATACGTTTGCCCACTGCCTTGGCTGTGGAAAGCAACAGCATAGGTCTGAAACGCTTTCCACCAGGGAAGAGCATATACTCCATCGCCTGTTGTACCTTGTCGCGCGTTTTGGGAAGATAACTTCTCAATATCTCGTCAATGTATTCTACTGTGATGTTAGTTTTCATCGGTTATTTTCCTCACTTTTTCCTGTAATACCACAAGCTTGCCCTTGCAATCATTGAGCGCAGTCATGCACTCACTTGCAAGATTGATACTTTGCTCAAATATTTCCAGTGACTTTTCGAGAGTTGCTTCGTCTTCTATTTTATTTGCCAGTTCGTCCAACTTGGCAATTTTTTCTTCAAGATTCATTTTGTTTTCGCCTCCTTGCATGTAACGGTTGCGGTGAGTCGTCCGTCCTGCAAATCAATCTGTACATGTTCGCCCACTTCCACCTGATTTACGGATTTTACAACGCCCCTATTCGAGGATACATATCCGTAACCACGTTTCAAAATGTTGGTGGGATTCAGCGTGGACAATCTGTTTACCGTTTTATCAAGCTTGACGGTAAGCTGCTCACTTCTGTACTTAACACAGTTTTCTATATCACTTACGCACAGCGTAATTTTATTTTGCATTTGAGCAAGCCGTTTGTCAATACCCAAGTACAATACCTTGCAGTTGTAGGCAATGCGCTGTTTGCTATCCTGCAGCTTTGTCGCGATGTTGCCGTTTATTCTGTCCAGGCAGGCTTTCAAGCGAAGCTTTTCCCGCTCGACATCCAGCG
This sequence comes from Clostridiales bacterium, assembly GCA_022508345.1. GTDB lineage: Bacteria > Bacillota > Clostridia > Christensenellales > CAG-314 > Fimimonas. The sequence continues at coordinate 46,107 of JAFLVK010000004.1, forward strand.
TAACAAATTCGGCTGCTTCACTGGGTGTAACCGCGCGCCTGTCTGCTGCAAAATCGCACAGGGTAAAGTCAATGCCGTGTCCCACTGCCGACACAACCGGTTTGTTGCAGCTTGCAACTGCCCGAACCACAGTTTCCGAATTGAACACGGAAAGGTCCTCGTTAGATCCACCGCCTCGCCCAACAATGACAACATCAACGTCGGTATCGTTGAAGTAAGCGATGCCTGCAGCTATTTCCTGTTCTGCACCTGTGCCCTGTACCTTTACCGGGTACAACAGCAAGTCGGTAAAAGGTTGTCTACGAAGCGTCACGTTTGTTATGTCGTGTATAACCGCGCCCGTCTCGCTTGTAACAATGCCGATTTTTCTTGCGCAATGCGGAACAAGCTTTTTTCGTTCTTCGTCGAAAAGCCCTTCCTTTTGCAGCTTTTCCTTGAGCTCTACAAACTTCAGATATGCCGCGCCTGTGTTGGTTGTCGCTGTAACTCTACGCGAAAAAAGCGACACACTGCCCGTCCTGACAAAATAGTTGATTTTGCCCTCTACCACCGCGACAGTGCCTGTAACGGGCTCAGATGCATTTGCATAGCAAAAACAGTTGATTGCACCGCCTTCGTCCTTTAGCGAAAAATACCATCCGTCGCGAGCGCGCTTTACGTTGGTTATTTCGCCACATACGGTCAGTTCACCCAATACGGCATCAGTGTCGAACAGCCAGTGAATATAGTTGTTTAGTTGCGTTACAGTTATTGTCATTTAATAGTGTTTAGTAGATTTTCAAATAATACTGCTCTCGTCACAGGGCCTATGCCGCCCGGAACTGGAGACACTGCACTGCACTTGTCGTAAACTTCACTTGCAACGTCACCACAGGTTTTGCCATTGACAAAGCTTAAACCAACATCGATAACAACAGTGCTGTCCGTAACAAAATCGGCAGTAACAAGCCCTGCTACACCGCATGCAGAAATCAATACATCAGATTGCCTGCAAACAGTGGACAGGTTGCGTGTTTTTGTGTGACACACAGTTACCGTTGCATTGCGCTGAAGCGCCATCAATGCAAGCGGTTTGCCCACGGCAGCGCCCCTTCCGATAATCACCACGTTTTTCCCTTGCAGGTCTATTCCGTAGTAGTCCAGCAGGCGTAACACCGCCAACGGAGTTGCGGGGCGAAATCCGTCTTCACCCAAATACAGCTTTGCAATTGACAACGGATTGAGGCAGTCAACGTCTTTGTCAACGCTGACAAAGTTTACCGCATGCGCGTATTCTTTCGGCAAAGGCTGCTGCAGGATAACGCCAGCAACCGACGTGTCGGCACTAAGCTCTCTCACAGCACGACAGAAGTCGTCAGGCGAGATACCCAGTTCAAGCCATATTTGTTCACATTCGATACCAAGCTTTGCAGCGCTTTTGTAAAGCGAATTGCTGTATTGATTCCAGCGCTCCTCGTCAAAGCCAACGGTTACAAGCTTTACAGATTTGCCTGCAAGAATATTGCAGATGTTTTCGTATATACTGTCCGCACACGGCTTGCCCAGTAACAGCTTAGCACTCATTGTACGCTCCTGACGTAAGCAGCAAGTATTCCGTTTACGTACGACACGCTTTTTTCCGTTGAGTATTTTTTCGCTAGCGCAACCGCTTCGTTTATTGCAACGGGTTGCGGGGTATCCAGGTTTTGCATTTCCCACAATGCAAGCTCCAAGGCTGCAAGATCCAGCCTGTAAATGCGCGACAGCTTAAAGGACTTGGAATATTCGCTGACAATGGCATCCAGGTTCGATTTATCAGATATGACGCCCTGTACCAAGTTTGAGGCAAACTGCAAATCTTCCTCAGAAAGTTTCTCCTGGTCGAATTGCGAAAAGTCTCCGTCAAACTGTCCGCTTATCAGATAGGTATATATTTTGCAAAAAGCCACTTCTCTTGCGTAACTTCTCATAATTACTCCACCGTTTCAAAACGCGAAAAACCCTTTGTTACCAAAGGGTTACGCATTAATTTTCTTCAAACTCTAAATCAGTAACGTGAACATTGATGTCCTTTACCTTGAATTCGGTATTGTTCTCAATGGCGTTCTTGACCGTGCTTTGTATGCTGCTGGCGACGTCGCTCACCTCTACGTTGTAAGCCAGCTTGACGTATACTTCAATGAATACTTCGTCCTCGACCAGCTCCACCTTGATTGACTCACGCGCCTGCTTGGAATTGTCGGGATACTTGACAACGCCGTCCACTTCGCCCAATGCGCAATCGACAATATCGCGTATAATTTCGCTGCTGTAAACAAGTCTACCCGATCCGTCAAATCTATTTATAACTTTCATAGATTGCTCCTATTTTATCTTTTGTATAATTATAGCACATATTTATAGAAATTACAATGATTAAACGCAGAGTATTTTTACGTATTCAGGTTCAATTGCTACTTCTGTTGCGATAATATTGTAAATCTTTACTGTGTCCTGACGTGTAAGCTCATCCTTTTCAACGATGACACTGACATTGTCCAAGCTTGCATTAACGGTAACCAGAACTTCGCTGAAGCCTTGAGCTTTAAGCAATGTTTCAAGCAACATTTCCGTTTCCATTGCGTCTACGATTTGTTGTTTTTTCACAAGTGCATTTTGTCTTGCTTCGGCGTACTCGTCACCTTCCATTGCGAGAATCTGATTGAGTTCTGCAATCTCGTAGTCGCGCGTGGTTTGTCTGTCAAGGCGCGATGAAGCAAAGAAGCTTGTTTGAACAGCGTCGCCGTTTGCGGGATCGGTGTTTTTCGTAGCCAGCAATGTTACGTTAAGCACTGCTGCGACAATCAAAACAGCCACCATTGATACGATAAGAGCAATTTTCTTTCCTTTTGACATTTTTAGTCCTCCTAGCTTTTATATGTGAACACCTGCACGTCCTTTTGCTGAACATTGAGCAGAGTTACAACCACTTCAATTATTTTCAGTTTAACAATGGGGTTATCTGCACCTTCTGCAACTACCACCACGCCCAAAATTGTCGGCGGAAGCGTTTTGGTTACAAGCGGTTCGCCCTTGACGGAAACAATACTGCTGGTTTGCTTGGTAATGCCGTTGGACGTAGTTGTCGTCGTCTCGTAGGCGTACACATGCTCCTCGTTGCTACTGTACGAGATGGCAACCGTCGCCTTTCCGCACCCCGCAATTTTTTCTACTACGCTACAAATTTTATGCTCCATCTGACTGATATATGTATCATCTGAAACAGATTTTGTTGTATTTTTTGAACCGGAGCCCATAAACACTATCAGCACAACAACCAATGCGAGAACAAGCGCAATGTACACCTCGATATTTTTGATAGATTTTAGCTTTGCAAATACTTTTTTAACAAACGTCATAGCTCACTTCCATATCGTAATAATTTCGTAATCGGGAAAATACGAAGACACTACCACCAGCACAGTATCCTCAGCCTGCCTTGAATATGTTTCATCGAGCTGTATTGTTGCGCGCTTTTCCAAGTCGGATACAGATATCATACTAACGGACACGCCCTTGTATTCCAGCAGCAGCTTTACGGAATCTTCGGCATTCTTGTTATGTCTTGCATCGACACTTTCAATGTACTGTTGCTGTATTTCTTCCATGCCGCCATTGCTAAATGAAAACCAACTGTCCTCACCAAACAGTCCAATTAGCGGTTGCACAATGACCAAGGTGACCACCACGCCAAAAACTGTCTTTACGTACTTGCGCGTTTGCCCCTCAGGCAAAATGACATCGCACAACACGGATAAAATAGCAATGCCGGCAACTGTAACTACCCACTGTCCCATACTAAACTCCATTTGCGCAGCTTATCGCAATCAACATCAGGATACAAAACATGAACGACACCGCTAGCACTAACACAGAAAGAAACGTCAAAGTTTTACTTACGCCGCCCAAAATCTTAACGTATTTACCGTCCACAATCGGTTCGCTAAGTGCTGCCACAGCCTGCAACCCAAGGTTAACGGACAAGATTGCTACTAACGGCTGAATAACTGTAAACAGCAAAATCAGTAGCGAAACAACGCCAAAGGCATTTTTAATGAGGGTGGTACTTGCCACAACAATGTCGAACCCGTCGGCAAGATATCCGCCCAATATCGGGATGTAGTTTTTTGTTGCGAACTTCGCTGCACGGTATGTTACACCGTCGATGGATGCCGCCGATATTCCCTGCACTGTCGTTACGGCGGAAAACAGCATGAACAGTATGCCTAAAACCCAGCCCGCCGTGTTGTTCAAAAATGAGGATGCCTTGCTCACCCTCACATTACTGGAAATGTTACTGACCGCAGCAAAAACAAGCGCGAATATGGAAAGTGGTAGAACGACGTTTTTGATTATTTCGATAATTCCCGTTGAAAACATTACCATCGACGGCTGACACACGCTTGACACGGTATTGCCACCGTTGGCAATCAACAGCGTCAACAAAATGGGCGATGTAACTTCCGCCAGAACGCTAACGCTTGACAACATCTGATAAACCAGCCTGTAGCAATCAACCACCATTGACAGTACAGCCAATAGCACCACCGTAACACCCACAAACGACACCACGCTGTCGGTGCTTTCCGAGATAAGTCCGCCGTTTGTTTTGCGTATAAGCCCCAAAATCACCAGCACAACAAATATCGAAATCAGTTCCGGCATCAGCCCCTTTACTGTCTGACCGAACAGCGAACCTATTATTTTCCAAAAGCTTTCCGCACTGTCAAATTCGCCGTTTATTATGCTTTGTATCTTTTCTGCCACGCTACCGAAAAAGTCCGAAGCAACATTGTCCACCTGTGAAAAGTCGATGTTTTCCAGCCCCTCCCCCACGTTATCTTCCAAGTCGGTGATAATGTCGGCATGCGCAACACAAGGCATGCAGGCAACAATTATTAAAATTAAAACAACTATTACACACGGTTTCATAATGCCAAATTCATTATTACGGTAAACAGATTTTCGACAATGGGCAGGGCGCAAAACAAAATAGCAACCTTAGACGCTAACAGCACCTTGTCACCCACACTTTTGCAATTGGCGTCTATACACACATTGTTGCTAAACTCCGCAAGGTATCCAATGCCAACCACCTTGATTACACAGCTGATAGCCTCGCTGTCAATGTTTGCCTGGTCGGCAAAGTTGTAAAAGGTGTACACCACGTTGTACAGCTCATCGCAAATCATCAGTAGCAGCAAAACAGAAACGCCTATTGTCAAAGGCATGGCAAATTCCGGTTTTAGCTGTTTGATAATTGCAATCCCTGCAATGGAAACCAGCGCCAATAAAGCAATTTTGTAGAAGTCCATAGTTACAGATTAAATAGTGATTGTAATGTGTCGTAAAGCTGTACTATTACATCCAACATCATTACAAGCGCAATTACAAGTCCTACAACTGACACAACGGTAGCTATCTCATCCTTGCCAGCACGTTTCAATAGCATCGCGGCAATGGCTGTGATAATACCTATTGCCGCTATTTTCAAAATAATCGATACATCCATATTCCACCATTACATCAGTACTATACCAATCATTACACCCAGCAGTATTCCAAGCTTTGTGTAAATTGAGGCTTTACTTACTTCATCGGTTATCTTTTTAGCGTCCGTCTCAAATACAGTCTTATAGTAATCGATATGCCGTATTAGCTCCTGTGAGCTGACGCACCCAATATTGTCAAAGAAGGATTGCACGTTGCTTTTTTGCAACGCAGATAACGCGCACTTGAGCTTGTCCTCCTGAAGATACTGGCAAAACGTGTCACTACAGTTTTGACAAAATTCTTCGTTGAACACAGTCAGCTCCACCTGCTTGCCTTCCACATTTACCTTAAGTAGCGTTACGTAGCGTTGCAAGTCGGAATAAAATTCCCCCTTTCGCCTCACACGCTTTTCAAGGTACTTTCCACAGGCAAAACCGCATAAAGCGCATGCAATAAGTATTATTATGTCTAGCATAGTATTTTATTTTTTAATATATTTCGGCATTATTGAGCATTTTCAAGGGTTTTAACTTGAAATTTCAAGTTTTCTCTGTTTAACAGTATTGCTGTTGCAAAGTCACCTTCCATACCAAACTTTTTGACAAAATCGTTCAACGCAAAGCCGTGAACGCTACATGCTATTTTAACGCCACTGCTAATACACGATTTAACTGCTGCAATATCGCTGTCAGCAAGCTCGTCGCAAACAATAAAATCAGGAGACATTGCTCGGACTCCTACTTCAAACGCGTACGCCTTACTGCTCCACTTCAATACATCACAGTTACACGAACCAACAAGCTCGTCGTCGTAAAACAATTCTCCCCGTTCGTCAACCACCAAAACACTGTACTGCTTTGATAGCTTTACAGACAAATCTCTTAGAAATGTTGTCTTACCGCTACAAGGCGGACCAATCACAACCACGTTTCCTTTTTGGCATTGATTTAGGGTGTTGCTGTCCACGCAACTGACATTGTGCGGAATGCGAAAACAAAGCGATGTGTACTTGCGAAACACCACATCATTACTTCCGGCAACATGTCCGCACACGCCAACGCGTACACCGTCTTCTAAAGTGAAGAAGCCTTTTGCAAGCATTTTTTCGTAAGCGTAAATGGAATTGTTACATGCAAGCCTTACAATGTTGTCGCACACGTCATCAAGTACTATTGCATTAGCCACATTTTGCGTCAGACCGCCACTGCAAACGTAATACCACAATCCATTAACATTCACCTTGGCTGCCCTGTTGTTACGAATACGTAGCTCACGCAAGTCTTTAACGGTATACAGTGCGTCAACAAGCTGCATCGGCAGGCAGTCAAATAGTTTCATACAACATATTATTGGACAAGCATTCAAATTATGAAAAGAAAATAAATCAAGCATAAAAAAAGCGTAATTCAAATTAACTGAATTACGCCTTTGTTATTTTTTATATAAATTAATTATTTTGCTCTTTCCATGTATTCGCCTGTGCGTGTGTCGATACGGATCATATCGCCTTCGTTGACGAACATAGGAACCATGAGCGTGTAGCCTGTTTCTACGGTTGCGGGCTTTGTTGCATTTGTTGCGGTGTTGCCGGCAACAGCGGGTTCACAGCTTACAACCTGCAAAACTACGAAGTTGGGAGGTTCTACAGAGAATGCCTCGCCCTTGTAGAACTTGATTGTTGCGGACATATTCTCTTTCAAGAATTGCAAAGCATCTTCTACCTGACCGTGGTTAAGGGGTACTTGCTCGTATGTTTCATTGTCCATGAAGTAATACAAGTCGCCGTCGCTGTAAAGATATTCCATTTCCTTATTTTCAATACGCGCCAGTTCAAATTTTTCCGACGGGTTGAATGTTTCTTCACGTACTGCGCCTGTAACAACATTTTTTATCTTTGTTCTAACAAAAGCTGCGCCCTTGCCCGGTTTTACGTGTTGGAAATCAACGATTACGTAAATACCGTTGTTGTAAACGAATGTTACGCCTTTTCTAAAATCGCCTGCTAAAATCATAAATTGTAAGCCTCCCTGTGTTTATCCTATAAGATTATAATATTTTTGTCTGATGTTGTCAAATCTATTACGCCATCTTGCTCAATAAGTAGCAAGTCTTCTATTCTTACCCCGCCAACCCCGGGAATATATATGCCCGGTTCGCATGTAATAAATTGCTTTGCGGTGAGCGTATCTGTCGAACGCGCATTAGCTGTTGGTATTTCATGAATATCAATGCCCAAGCTATGACCTGTGCCGTGCGTAAAATACTGCTCGTAACCGTTAGACTTGATGTATTCACGGCAGAAAGAGTCAAGCTCCTTGCCTGTCATGCCGCAGTATGCGTTGTTGATACCCATCTTTTGAGCCAGCAGTACCACATTGTAAATTTTACGCAACTCTTCCGACGGTTCACCAACAAACACTGTACGCGTCATATCCGAACAATATCCGTGATAACGTGCGCCGAAGTCCATAGTTACTGGATCGCCAAGTTGTATCACCTTGTCGGTTGGGTGAGCATGCGGTTTGGAGGAATTGACGCCAGACGCAATTATTGTATCAAATGCCAATCCTTCTGCGCCGTTCCTCGCCATTATGTATTCCAGCTCAATTGCAATTTCCCTTTCGGTAACACCCGGCTTGATTATCTTAAGTATTTTGGAAAAAGCGAAGTCTGTTATGGACTGAGCTTTTTTGATATACTCAATTTCCGTATCTGTTTTGAAACTGCGAACGTAATTGATATCTTTACCTACAGGAACAAGTCTAAATTCGCCAAGGTCCTCCGACAAGGTAATATGCTCGCTTACAGTAAGCTCCGTATCTTCATACCCGACGGTCTTAACTCCGTACTTCTTAAAGATATCAACAAGCGTATCCGTTGCGCTTACGCCGTTACTAATCTGAACAACCGAAACGCCGTCCTTTTCAAGGCTCTGCGCCATTTCGTAATATCTCGGGTCGGTGATAAAGATATTTTTGTTGTTACGCATCAAAACAAGATAACCGAATGTTGAAGCAAATCCTGTAAAGTACAATCTGTTTTTCTCGCTGATAACTAGCGCTGCATCAACCTTGGCTAGCTCAAATAGTTTGTCTGTTTTTTTCATATAACCCTCCTTAGCCGCTCAGCCCTTACAGGCTTTCGTAAACGCGCTTCATGTACAGTGCGTCGTCTGCCTGCGTGCCGTCCGATTCGCAAATGACAACAGGTGCTAGCTTGTACGTTTTAAGCACCTTTGCCAAAGGCTCGAACTCCGGTCCAAATACCGTATCTTCAAAAGTCAAATGCTTTACTTCGCCGCCGTTGCTGTATTCTATCTTGGAAAAGTGAATGTGCATTGCGCTCGTTCTTTCTGTACCAAGATTGTTCAGCAAGTGCGAAATTATCTTTTCGTAATCTTCTACCGTCTTTAAGCTTCCGTAGGTACGGGCATTTATGTGTCCGAAATCTATTGTAGGAATAAAGAAATCTGCCACTTTGCAAAATTCCGTTACTTCCTCAACGTCGCCAATTTGGTTGATTTTCCCCATCGTTTCAGGACAGAATATACAGTCGTCCATTTTGTTTTCTACGATAAGCTTTGCTAAAATCTCCATGCGTTTTTTAGTCAGTTCAACCGCGTCTTTCCTTGTCATTTTACCTACTGTTGACGGGTGGAAAATCACTCTGTTGCCGTAAAACTCGCGCACTTTTTGACAGCTTCTAAGCACGTATCCGTACGACTTTTCCGCCATTTCATCGGACGGATTGGCGAAATTGATGTAATAAGGCGCATGAACGGATATCGCTACGTCGTATGCCTTGCCAAGCTCACCTATCGCATTTGCTTTTTCGTTGCTTATGTTTATTCCCCTACCAAAGGAATATTCGTAGGCGCTCAAGCCCTGTTCCGCAAGCCACTTGGGCGCGTCCACTGAGGAAGAATGCCCCTCGTCGTAAAAACGGTTGCAGTTTCCGCTTGGTCCAAATCTAATCATTTAATACCGTTTCCCTGTCCTGTTTTAGTTGCTGCACAAGTTCATTTACATCGTTGTATTTGCGTATTGGGCGCAAAAAGCGCGTCAACGCTACCTTCAATGTCCTATCGTACAAGTCACCGTCAAAATTCAAAACATGCGCTTCTATATTGACGTAATCAAGCCCGAATGTGGGCTTTTGACCAATGTTTACAATCGACCTGTAGCTTTTCCCGTCTATTTCCGTTGTGCCGCCGTAAACGCCTATCGGCAATAGCTTTTCACTGCTAACTTGCAGGTTAGCTGTAGGAAACCCCATCGCGCTACCGACTCGCCGTCCGTGCACAACTTTGCCCATTACAAAGTACGGCTCGGATAACAGTTTATTTACTGTAGCTATATCCGATTTTTCCAGCATTTCGCGCACCAATGTGGTACTCACCTTTGAACCGTTCCAACATATTGCTTGTACAATATCCACGTGGCATACGTCGGCAAGACATGCTGTCAAGGTGTTACTGTCCATACGGTCGCTTCCACAGCTGTAATCAAATCCGCACACAACGCCTTTCAAGTTATATTTAACAAGCTGTGCAACAAATTGATTACCTGTGCAAGCACGAAATTGATTGTTGAATTCGGTGGATAACACCACATCAACGCCCAAGTTTTTGTACAGTTCCAAACGCTCGGGGAATGTATATACCACTGTGGAATCTTTACCAAGCACCCTCAGGTGATTGTTACTGAACGTAAACAATGCCACCTTTGCCTGATGCTCACGCGCGCGAAGTTTTGCAACCTCAAGCAGCTTGACATGCCCGCTGTGCATGGTTCCGAAATACCCCAAACACAGTACAATAGGACAATTAAGTTGTTGACCGAATTCTATAACTTGCACAGTACCCCTAAATTGCGTTTTTCAAGTAGTATTCCAAGTCCAGACGTCCGTTGACAGATTTGCCAAGTCCGAAAAATACTCCTTTGCAGTAAATTTTTCTGTACCCGTCGAACTCTGCATGCACACTACGTCCGTTATTTAAATCGTCGAATAATTTATCCTCTACAACGTAATCTTCTACGTCTTTAATCGGATACATTATATCAACCAAACATTGTTCCTTTAACTCACGGATTTCGTCTAATGTATAAGCGCTTTCAATATCGAAGCAACCCGATTGCAAACGGATTAGCCCGCTCATATAACCGACCGTACCGCATGCGTTTGCTATATCTCGAGCAAGCGAACGGATATATGTTCCGCCACTACACTTGATATCGACAACAAACGTATCAGCGCTACGCTGTTCCACAAATGAAATGTCGTATATTTGCACAGCCCTGGAACAAAGCTCTAGCGTTTGCCCGTTACGAGCCAGCTTGTAAGCTCTTACGCCTCCAACCGATATTGCGGAATAAGCAGGCGGAACCTGTTGAATTTCCCCTGCAAAGCCTTTCAAAGCCTCGGTAAGCTGTTCAGTTGTAGGCACCGTGCCGTCACTTTCAATTACCTCACCGTAAGAATCCAAAGTATCCGTTGTTTTGCCAAATGTGAAAAAAGCACGGTAAAACTTTACTTTGTTAGTGAGGAAATTAAACAGCTTTGTGCCCTGTCCAACTGCAACGGGGAGCACTCCGCTTGCGCCGGGATCCAGTGTTCCCAGGTGTCCGACTTTTTTTTCGTGTAAAACATGCTTGATACAAACTACAACATCGCTGGCTGTTGCGCCAACCGGTTTAAGCACGTTGATAAAACCGTTCATATTGTATATCCTACTACGCGGACAATTTTTTCGATAACGTCCTCTAAAAATCCCGAAATCATACACGCGGAAGCCAAAACGTGTCCGCCTCCGCCAAATTCCTTGCATACGTCGCGCACGGAAAAATCCTTGCCACGCATGCTAACCTTGTAGACATTGGGCGCATATTCCGTCATGCACACGCCAACCTTTGCCGTGTCAATGTTTATTGCGTACTGAACAAGGAATGACGATGCGTTGAATTTCAGTCCAAATTCCTCTAAATCTGTCTGCGTCAAATACATCAGCATCATTTTACCGTCGTAAAAGGTGCGCATGTGTGATAATGCCCTACACAGCAGTTTAGTCTCTTGCAGGCTAATGTCCTTGAAGAATACGCGGTTTATTTGCTCCATATGAGCCCCACGTTCACACAGCTCAGCCGCCATCATAAAGCAAGCCTTGTCTGTATTGTTGTGCGCAAAGTTTCCCGTATCGGTACACAAACCCATGTACAAATAGGTCGCCAACTGTTCGTCAATGTCAATTTGCAATTCCTTTACAAGCTCGTATATTATCTGACACGTGCTTGCGTAAGGCTTGAGACAATTGTATTTAGAATAGTACTCACCGCCATGATGATCGATTGTAAGCGTTTCAGCAAACTTGCTGTAAATGCCCGAAAATTCACCCACTCGGTTGATGTCCCCGCAATCTACAGCAACAAACAGGTCGTATTTGCCCGAAAAGTTAGTGGAAATACTAGCAACTTCTACAAATACGCTCAGTTTGCTCTCCATTGGCATATCGCAAAAGATGTCGACGTGCTTGCCCAGTTTGCGCAATGCCAAGGCAAGCGCAATGCATGATCCTATCGTATCGCCATCGGGATGCGTGTGAGCAAACAACGCAATGCGCTGCTTACCCGACAGCAATTCGGCAACTTGGCTAACGCTCGTCGTCTTTCTTTCCGATTTCATAAAGCATCTCGCTTATCTTTTGACCGTACGCCATTGAAGTGTCTAAAATGAAGTTGAACTCCGGCACTTTGCGGATGTGCATGGTACGCGATATCTCCCTACGCACAAAAGGCTCATTTTCCTTGATTGCAAGGAAAGTTTGTGTAGCTTTCTCAGTGTCCGTGGAGTACACGCTGATATAGACTTTTGCCGTGGCAAGTTCCTTGTCTGTGTCCACGTCCAAGACGGTAAACATTTCCGTAATACGCGGATCCTTCACCTTTCTTTGGAGAATCTCCACAATCAAGCGTTTAAATTCGGAATTTAGTTTGTTAGTTCTAGTGTTCATTGAGCAATCTCTTCCATTTGATAAATTTCAAATACGTCGCCAATCTTGATATCGTTGTAGTTCTCAACAGAGATACCGCACTCATAGCCCTGAGCAACTTCCTTGACATCGTCCTTGAAGCGTTTCAGCGCCAAGATATTGCCGTCGTATATGCTGATATTGTTGCGGTAAATACGTACCTTACCGTTGCGGATAGCCTTACCGCTTGTGACATAGCAACCGGCAACAGCACCAACACCCGTAATCTTGAATACTTCGCGTACTTCAACACTACCTGTAACAGTTTCGCGGAACTTGGGCGCCAGCATACCTTTCATAGCAGCAGTTACGTCGTCAACTGCGTCGTAAATTACGCTGTACAGGCGAACGTCCACGCCCTCCTTTTCAGCAAGTGCCTTGGCGTTGGAGTCTGCGCGTACGTTAAATCCGATTACAATTGCTTCGGACGCCTTAGCAAGCATGATGTCCGTTTCGTTAATTCCACCCACGCCGCCGTGAATTGCGCTGACCTTTACTTCGTTGTTAGAAATCTTTTCCAAGCTGCTCTTCAATGCTTCTAAGCTACCTTGAACGTCGGTTTTAATAATAATGTTGAGTGTCTTGAGTTGTCCCTCGGAAATACGTCCGAACAAATCGCCAAGGTTGATTGACGGGGTTTGACGTGCATTCTCCAGCTTGACTTTGTTTTTGCGTTCTTCTGCGGCTTTCTTGACAAGCTTCTCGTCAGCAACGTACATGTAGTCGCCTGCTTGGGGAACTTCGGAAAAGCCCAAAACTTCGACAGGCATTGACGGACCTGCGCTCTTGATTTTCTTGCCCTTGTCGTCAAACATTGCACGAATTTTACCCGTTGCATAACCGGCAATTACGCTGTCGCCAACACTGAGCGTACCGTTGCTAACAAGTATAGTTGCAACAGGACCTCTGCCCTTGTCTAGCTTAGCTTCGATAACAGTACCTGTAGCACGTTTTTCGGGGTTAGCCTTGAGCTCTTTTATTTCAGTAACCAAAAGCACACTTTCAAGCAATTTGTCCAGTCCCATACCGGTTTTTGCGGATACAGGTACCATGATTGTCTCGCCGCCCCATTCCTCGGGTACAAGTTCGTATTCGGTAAGCTGTTGCTTTACTCTGTCGGGGTCGATGTGCGGTTTATCCATCTTGTTGATGGCAACAACAATGGATACGCCAGCAGCCTTTGCGTGGTTGATAGCTTCAATTGTCTGAGGCATTACGCCGTCGTCTGCTGCAACCACAATGATTGCAACGTCGGTAATCTTTGCACCGCGGGCGCGCATTGCAGTAAAAGCTGCGTGTCCAGGGGTATCGATAAAGGTGATTAACTCGCCGTTAGCGGTAACGGTATATGCACCGATGTGCTGTGTAATGCCGCCAGCCTCGCCACTTGTTACGTTGGTGTTACGTATAGCATCCAGCAGGGAGGTTTTGCCGTGGTCTACGTGTCCCATAACAGTAACAATAGGTGGACGTTTGGTGTTGTTTTCCAGTCCGTCGTCCGCTTCCGCGTTGTAAATTATTTCTTCGGCTGTCTTTTCCAGCTTCAATTCAAGTGTAACGCCGTGCATTCCTGCAACGTATTCGGCGTAGTCGAAGTCAACGGTATCGTTGATTGTCTTCATGATGCCTTCCTTGAACAGCTGCTTGATAATTTCAGAAGCAGACACACCGATTTTTTCGCTCAGCACCTTGATTGCAACTTCTTCACTAGTTACGACTGCATGCGTAATCTTGGGAGCAACAACCGTAGGAGTATCGCTAGATTTCTTGGTGCGTGCTCTGCGTACAACCTTATCCTCGTCGTAATCTGCACTGTAGTCGCGCGTAATAAGGCTCTTCTTCGACAGCGTTGAACGCTTCTCGTCGGGATGCTCCTTGGTCTTGTTTTTATTGCCGTGAGTTTTTTGCGGTTCGTTGCGTGGAATATCCATAACAGGCGCAAACGTCTTTCCAGCCCCAGGGCGAGATTGTTGTGCACCGCCGCGCTTTGCCTGCGCTTGATCGGGCTTACCGGGTCTAGCGCCTTGTTGAGGCTTATTTGCGCCATCGCGTTTAGCTATGCCTGCAGACGTGCTCGGCTTCTTGGATGCAGCTGACAAATCAAGGAATTTCCTTACCTTGACATTACCCTTTTCGTCAGTGTAAGTTTTTACTTCTCTGCCGTTCTCCACTGTGGTAACAACCTTGGTCTTGGGTTTTTCTACCACTGCGGGCTCTACGTCAGTAGCGTGTTCCACTTCAGCCTCAGCTTGGACAGCAGCAGCTTCTTCCACCTCTGAAACGACTTCTTCCGCAACAACGGGAGCAGCTACTTGTTCCACTTGCTCTGCAACTTCGGTTGTTGATTCAACCTCCAGCTGTCTAAATTCCGCCTTGCGCTCTTGTATCGCTTCGAACAGCGCATTTGCACGTTGTCTGATACCCGCTAGCGTCTGCTGCAAAGAGCGAGCAACATTTACCACATTAGTTTTGACAGTCTTGACGTTATCAAAACTTTTTGTTTTTTGTGTATTGGTTGTATTTGCCATATTACCTCCCAGCAATCTACATCAAATTTTCAAGTATAGCATTGGCAAGCGATTTATCGCATATAGCCAACGCCTTACAATTCTTTTTCCTGAGTGTTTCGAAGTCGTCAATCTGCGCTAATGTACACCCTGTGCGCTCTGACACTTGCTTGAGAACCGAAAGAGAATTTTCCGACAAGGTAGGTGTGTACAGTAACAGGAGCAAGCGCTTTTTGCTGCTTTTTATCCCATCACAGCCGTAAACAACCGAGCCTTTTTTTATTGCGAACCCTATGTAAGTTTCTACTTTACTGTTCAATTAAATTCTCCAATTCTTGTGCCACGTTTTCTAGTGAGAAACCGTGCTGTTTAACAAAGCCTTTGTTCTTCAGTGCCTTGGTGATACATTCCTTGCACTTGCATAGATACACCCCGCGTCCGCCAAGCTTGCCTGTTTTGTCCACTGTTACGCCGTCCTCACTGTTTACGATACGGATAAGCTCAGCTTTGGGCTTCATTTGACGGCACACGACGCACATTCTCTCAGGTATCTTTTTAGTAACGCCCACTTTTATTCGTCCTCGTCAGTATTTTTAATATCGTCGAACATACCGCTTTGCATGGCTGCCGTGTAGGACTTGACGTCGATTTTCCAGCCGGTAAGCTTGGCTGCAAGGCGCGCGTTTTGTCCTTCCTTACCGATTGCAAGGGAAAGCTTTTCATCGGGAACGACAACCTTTGCTTCCTTGTTGTCCTCGTCAGCCTGAACGATAAGTACCTTTGCAGGGGAAAGTGCCCTTGCAATGTAATCGAGGATATCGCTGCTCCAAGGTATGATATCAATCTTTTCTCCGCCAATTTCCGAAACGATTGCATTTACGCGTGCGCCCTTGTTACCTACGCATGCGCCCACAGCGTCAATCTCGGGATCGGTTGAGTACACAGCCATTTTGGTACGGAAGCCTGCTTCGCGAACAATGCTCTTGATTTGTACAATGTCAGCACGTATTTCGGGAACTTCGTTTTCGAACAAACGCTTGATGAACATGAAGCTAGCACGGGAAAGCATAACCTGCGTTCCGCCTGCGCCGTCGCGAACACGCTTTACAAGCACCTTTATTCTGTCGCCTGCGCGGTAGCGTTCACCGGGAATTTGCTCCTGAACGGTAAGCACACCTTCCATTTGGTTTTTGCCAATTTCAACGTAGATTGTTCCGTCGTCCTTAACGCGGGATACCACGCCGATAAGCAACTCGTTCTCTTTGTCCATGTATTGGCTGAAAGTAACGTCCTTTTCCGCTTGATGCAAACTATTCATGATAACCTGGCGGGCATTTTGAGCTGCAATTCTGCCAAAGCCGCGCGGGTCGATTTCCGTAAGCACTTCGTCGCCAAGCTTGTAGGATTTCTTTATTTGGCGAGCGTCTTCCAAGGAAATTTCCTTTTCGGGCGTTTCAACAGTTTCCACTACCGTCTTGCAGATATACACGCGAATAGCACACTTTTCAGGGAAAATCTTTACTACGATATTGGACGCCTCGCCGTAATTCTTTTTGCAGGCGATGGTCAATGCGGTCTCCAAGGATTCGATAACTTTGTCCTTGCTGATACCCTTCAATTCTTCCAATTCGTCAAGAGCGAGAAAAAACTCTTTGCTTATCATTGTTGTGTCCTCCTAAAACTCGATTACAGGCTCAACCTTGGCCGTATCTTTTTTGTTAAATGTTATTTGTTTTCCGTTTTTCATTTCAACCGTGAAAGTATCTTCGTCAAATGCTATCAGCACACCTTCATAAACCTTTTTGTTGTCCAAGGGTGTGTACAGCCTCACAGAAATTTTTTTGTTCATGTTACGTCTGTAATCACGTTCCGTTTTTAGCGGTCGGTCAATACCCGGCGAAGAAACATTCAAGATATATGACGTATCAATGGGATCCAGTTCGTCAAGCGGTCCGTCAATTGCGCGATGCAACTTCTCACAGTCGTCAATTGTCACTCCGCTTTCCTTGTCGATAACTATTGTCAGGTTCATGCCGTCGTACTTCTTTTCGTACAGCACCTCCAGTACCTCCAGTCCAAACGACTCGGCAATAGGCTGTACCAACGATAGCACCTGTTCGGATACCTTTCCCATAAAACCTCCTTACAATAAGTTGAGAGTGGAGAAATCTCCACTCTCACCAAGTAAACACATTAACTTTGGCGAAAAACGTACCGATACGTTCAAAACATATCAATACCAACAAACAATCAGTTTGTTGTACTAAGTATACCACATTAGGCTATATTTGACAACTATTTATTAAAAATAATATATAAATAGGCTATTTTTGCCCCTACTATCGCTACTATGTTTGACATAGTATTATATTCTTGGTCAAATATCGAACTACTTGGAGTTATATGACAAGTAACTCATACAGCGCGCCACCGTCAAAGATGTCTCCGCACAAAAAACAGTACTGGGACAACCGACCTTACATTTCTTGGCTACGTCGTCAATCTTCGCCATGTTCACAGATACGTCAAGAATACTGTTTTCAAACAGCTCAGAAAGTATTTCCGACTGAACCACCGTTTTGTTGGTAAATTTGTAGCCCAGCGGCGACGCGTAGTAGTTGAGAATTTCCAAGATTTGCCCCAGATTGTTCCCCACCAGCTTACAGCCATAAGTAAACTTGTAGAAGTCGGAAATAACTTCCGTTAACGTAGGATAAAAGATAAGTTTATTTGGCGAAATCCCGCAGGCTTCCAGCATCTTCACGTCTAGCCCATCGTTTTTTTCGGGATTGACGTAGGTAAACAGTCGCTCCGTAACGTGTCCGCGGCTTACCTTAACTGCGGAAATTGCATATAGCTTGTCCTCTATTACTTTGCTCAAACCTGTTGCATTGACGTGCAAAACAACAATGTCCTGATTGGTAATTAAAGATTTCTCTGTCGCATCGTCAACAAAATTGATTTGTCTGTACTCAGTGAAATCCTCAGGCTTGACAAGTAGATATCGATCGGCCGGATTTGTAACGTATTCATGTTTGGACGAAATAGACTCTATCTTGCACTTACACAGGTCGTACACACACATCTCGAGGCTGCTACCGTCGCGATTGAACGCCACCTTGCCGCGCGCAACAACCGAATCTCCGTTAGACAGGAATGTCGCCACCTGCTTGAGCTTCTTGTCGTTTGACAGTATGCGTTTTTCGGAGAGTGTCCTTGCTTCCGCCTCCCCTCTACCTGTTTCATTCATTATTGTTTGAACATCCGTTATTTGCAAACGTAAAAACAGTATACATGGAATGGAAGTTCCCGTACCGTCCGTCAGCGTAAATGAACAAACATTGAGCATAGGATTGCTTTTTGCAGCGCGAGTAGTTTTGTTGGATATTGTCCCGCACACCACGCAAGTGTCCATGGGTCTACGAACATCTGCTATGTACATGGGCGAAGAGATTATCTGTTTGCCGAACACAGCTTCCACATTGCTCACGTCAAAGTAACGCGACGGCTTCAACAGCTCCCTGTTGATTGCAAATTGAACAAGCTTTTCCTGCTCTTCCACATTTGTAGTCGACGTTGCCAGTGGGTCGGTTCGCGCCATAAATACAATTTCGTAGCAGCTATATTCTTTGAAGTAATCAGTCAGTTTCTCACAAAATTCCGACAGCTCGATGTTCTTTTTAACAACTTCGCTTACGTTGAATACTACCGTTATATTTTTACCGACAACACCTACATCTATTTTTGTTTTAGGAATATTGGCGTAAATAGGATAACGATTTTTTATCAAATCGGTCAAAACGCGCTTGAAGCTTACGTCGGTAAATTCGTCGCTCACAAACTTAACAGAACAGGTGTATCCTTTCGGAAGTTCACTCTTTACAGTATCGATAAGTTTATTTCGCAAATTAACGTCAAAATCAAGCGCCTGCGGATGAGAAAGCGTGCAAAAAACCTTTCGCTGTTGTCTGTCAACGCGAATTTCCCTCATGCGTAAGTCACCAAGCTCTTGAAAATTGTGATGTAATCTATCTATTATCATTTGTCAGTAAATCAATTTCTTTTTTGAATTCAGAAATAGCGTCCGTTTGTGCAACCGTCTTGTACCGCTTACCGTGTTTAAAGAAAACAAAACCTCCGTTTGCACCAGCCATACCAAGGTCGGCATCGCTGCACTCCCCCGGTCCGTTCACTTCACAGCCCATCACTGCAATTTTGACGTTAGTGCGCAAATTTTTCACATAGTCGTAAATTTCGGCTGCAACCCTTTCCAAATCTATACTGCACCGTCCACACTTAGGACAGGACACAAATGTTACTCCAGGGCGAAGTCCAAGCGAAACCAATATATCTTTTGCCGCGTACACCTCGTCAATGGGATTGGAAGTCAGTGAAACCCTGACGGTATCGCCAATGCCTTCCAACAATAGAGAGCCGATACCTATGGAATTTTTCACCAGCCCCTGATTCAACAACCCGGCTTCCGTCACACCCAAGTGCACGGGATATCCAAGCTTGCTTACAATGCGGTTTGTTTGCACCGTTTCTCTCACGTCAGTGCTCTTTACTGACAGCACAAGATTGGTGAAATTGCGCCCCTCGAAATAGCGAACGTATTGTTCCAAACTTAGTGCCAAAGCCCTGCATTTATCGCCATTTGTTGATACCAACGCCTCTTTATTTACCGAGCCGCTGTTTACTCCTATTCTTATGGGAACAGAATGCGCCTTGGCGCAGTCTATTACGCTGTCCAACTGCTTCAACGACATATTGCCAGGGTTAACGCGTATTTTGTCCGCACCCGCTTCCATTGCCGCCAATGCCAACCGATAGTCAAAGTGAATATCCGCAACCAATGCCATATTTGTTAGCTTGCGAACCGCACCAAATGCCTCCGCCGAGCGCATATCCGGCACAGCAATACGCATTATGTCGCAACCGGCATTTTGGCACTCTTCCATTTGGCGCAAAGTACCGTCAACATCCGTAACGGGCAAATTAGTCATCGACTGTATGGCGATTGGATTGCTGCCACCAATGGCAATATTACGTATTTTTACTTCTTTTATGTCAACTTTCATAGTTTCAAAATATCGATAAGTAGCATCAGTACAATCAAGACAACCAAGCCGATACCGTTGATATACCCCTGCACCTTGCGATTGATTGGTTTACGAGCTATCCACTCTATCAATACGAAAATCATTTGACAGCCGTCAAGAGCAGGAACGGGCAACAAATTGAACACTGCAAGGTTGACGGAAATCAACACAATCAGCATAAGCACATTGCCGAAACCTGTTTGAATAACTTGACTTGTCATGCTTATTGTTGTGATAGGTCCACCTACGCTTTCGATACCTACCGCGCCTGTCAACAGTCCGCCAAGAGTCCTTAGCACAAGCATGCCAACTTCACAGCAGTACGGCACAACTCTGACAAGCGTTTCGCCAAAGCCAAACTTGTACTTGTCGTAATGAATAGCCATACCTACGCCAGTATACGGTGTTTCGGCAACCACAAGCTGATTGTTCAACAGCACGGATGAATCGAGAATGTAGTCGTACGTCTTTTCCCCGTCTATGACCGTCAGTAAAACTTCTGTTCCGTCGGACTGTTGCCAAAATGCAATGAAATCTCCCGATTTGCTTATCAGATTGCCGTTCACCTTGTATACGACGTCATTTGCCTGTAATTTGCGTTCTTCGCCATCATTTGAGTAATGTCCGTCTTCAATCTTAGACAGGGTAACGCTTACAAACTCTTCTTGAGTAATATTGTGCAGTTCTGTTTTCTCGTAAACAGTTTTGCCGTCTACTTCTTTGGGACGAAGCACGGTAAAAGTCATTTCGCCGTCGCTAAAATAACGCCCGAGGGTATCCAGCATATACACACGCCTGCCGTTCACCTTGTAAATTATATCGCCGCTTTGTAGCTGTTGATTAGCTTGCGGAGCGTATTGATAAACATTGTTTACAACCACAACCGTTTCGCCATAGCATGCAAACACAATGATTGCAATTAAAATAGCCGACACAAAGTTGAAAAAAGCACCGGAAAACAGCACGATAAGCCGCTTCCAAGGTTTTTGTCTGTGAAAAGCTTTCGGATTGTCCGTATCGTCGTTTTCACCCTCGAATGCGCAAAAACCTCCCAAAGGAAAAGCGCGCAATGAAAAAACTTCTCCGTTTTTCTTTTTGCGAGACAGAACCTTAGGTCCCATACCCACGGAAAACTCGTTAATTTTAAAGCCGAGAAGTTTCCCTGCGGTATAATGTCCTGTTTCGTGTATCAGTACCATTACCATCAGTACGACAAACGCAAGCAACACATAACCAACCGTCTTTATTGTCGAAACAAAATCGCACAAAAGTGTTAACATATAACTCCGTTTATCAGCTCAGCTGCATACGCCTTTGCAGCCTTGTCAAAATACTTTATCGTTTCAACAGACAGTTCACTTTCGGATGCATCACCCGCAAAGCGCTCCACTGTTTTTATTATTATATTGTAAATACCACTGAAAGACAACTTACCGTGCAAAAAACTTTCCACTGCAATGTCGTTGGCAGCATTCATAACTGTTCTCGACAGTGGCGAATACTTGAATATTTCATATCCAAGTTGCGCGCAAGGAAATTTGTTAAAGTTGCACTGCTCAAATGTTAACGTCAGCAGCTTCGTGAAATCTACCGATTGACACTTATAATTGCCGTGCCCAAGCAAAGCAATTTGAATGGGCAAACGCATATCGGGATTTGCCAACTGCGCAATTACGCTACCGTCATCAAATTCCACCATGGAATGCACAATGCTCTGTCTATGTACAACTACTTGAATTTTGTTAACAGGCACGCTGAACAAAAAGCTTGCTTCGATAACCTCCAGCGCTTTGTTCATCATTGTGGCACTGTCTACGGTTATCTTTGCGCCCATATTCCAATTGGGATGAGCAAGCGCTTGCTTTGCCGTAACCGTACCCAGCGTTTTCTCGTCATTGTTCCAAAACGGACCGCCACTTGCCGTCAGCAAAATTTTATTGACGCTGGAGTCGCCCCTGCCAAGCAAACACTGACTGATTGCACAGTGTTCGCTATCCACAGGCAGCAGCCTTGCCTTGCCTACCCTTGGCATGATTAGTTCGCCTGCACAAACCAAAGTTTCCTTGTTGGCTAAAGCCACATCGATGCCGTGTTCCAAACAATAAAGCACGCTCTGTAGCGCAACAATGCCGCGCGTTGCAACAACGGCAATGTCGGCACCCTTAACAGCTTCAACAAGGCACTCTTCGCCGTCACGCTCTATTACGCCACAAAATCGTGGCAAAAATTCTTGCGCCTGATGCGTCAACTTCTCAACATTGGAATATGCGACAAGCGAATGAACCTTCAACTTGTCGCTATTTGCACGTATTATATCCAGTGTTTGAGTGCCGATGGAACCGGTACTTCCCAGTATTGCAACTTTTTTCATTACAAAATAAACATAAACATAAAGGAAACAAACACAGAGTTGAACATAATTCCGTCAAACCTGTCGATTATTCCACCATGTTCGCCGAGTAAACGGCTGTAATCTTTGATACCGCAATAGCGCTTAATCAAGCTTGCCAGCAAATCGCCAATCTGTGTAGCAACTGAGCCCAACAGACCGATTAGTGTGTAGGTAAGCACCGTATTTAGCGTTGACAGTCCCAGCCCATCAAAGGTAAGCCCAAACTGCGCGCCGTAACCAAAGAAATGCCAAAAGTCGAAAACGAAAAACACTAACGCAGAACCGAGCACTCCGCCGAAAACTCCGCCGATGGCACCCTCAACAGTCTTCTTGGGGCTAATTTCAGGGCACAGCTTGTGTTTACCGAAAAGGCTTCCGACAAAGTAAGCAAACACATCTGTAAATGTTGATACAGCAAAAACCAGTGCCAAGCCTATTGCATTAAGTGGCAGCAAGCTACTGCTTTCACGTCCCGTATGGAACAATGCATTCAAGTACGTCCAAATATCGTTCTCCAAATACTGATACATTGATGTATCTACAAAGGAGCGCGTTGCCGCACTACGGTTAATGTACAAAAGCGTTGCCATAAACAGCCCTGGATACACAAGCATGAACGCTATGTAAATAAGGCTATCTGCGCGGTTGCGGAACATTGCAGTTACTACAGCTACAATAAATACGATAAGCGAGAAAAACATTATTCCCATAAAGCCGAACAGGCTGTAAACAGGCATGATACCTATACCGTACAGCCAAAGCAGCCAACTGAAACAGTCGGGAATACGTTCCTTACCGAGAGCTCGGCGCATTTCCACCACCGACAGCAAAATCAGTGCGGAAATTATAACTGAATTGATTGCTCTTCCGCTGACAAATATGTCCGTTTCACTATTTGTGTAATTGGGCAAAAATACATTTAACAGTATCATGCCCAGCATTACAATAAAAATAGCTATACCAACCAGAACTCGGTTGAGCAAAGATTTTTTACTTAGAGCCATTTATTCCTCCAAAATTTCGTGAACGCGTACAGTATTCGGCTATGATACTGTCGTACTCTTCCATAGTAAAATCGGGCCAAAGCGTATCAGTGAAAAACAGCTCCGAGTAGGCACTTTGGAACAACAGAAAATTGGACAACCGCTTTTGTCCGCCCGTGCGCAAGATAATATCCGGCTCAGGCAGCTTGTGGTACATATTGTCCAATATGCTTTCCGCAGTAATTTCCTTGCCACTGCTGTACAGCTTTTTTACCGCTTCAACAACCTCTCTTTGACCACCGTAATTTATGCAAAGATTTACACAAATAGCATCAAAATCTTTTGTTTGCTGTTCGATGCTGTCAATACGCGCAACCAGCTTATCAGGCAAACCTTCGCGTTCACCCGATACAACTACGCGCACTCTATCTTTGCAAAACTTTTCAAAACGGGCTAGATACCTATCTGCCAAGGCAAACAGGTTGTTAACCTCCGACTTCGGACGCTTCCAGTTCTCCGTAGAAAATACGTAAAGTGACAAATATTTAACTCCAACAGACAGCGAATGGTCGATAATCTGCTCAGCTACTTCCAGGCCTTTTTTGTGTCCGTGAAGACGCGCCAACCCTTTGTTTTTCGCCCAGCGACCGTTGCCGTCCATTATTACTGCTATGTGCAAAGGAACATTTTTCATCAAACTTCAAATTTGTAGCGACACACAATCAATTCGACACAGCCGTCTTTCTCGCGCACTGCCGTCACAAGCTCCTTATCATGCTCTTTTTGTTTTCTATCTACATAATAAACAAACTTGAAGTTTGTTATACCTGATTTACGCAAAACGCTCTCGGCAACACAAACTTCAAGCCCGATAAAGTCTTTGAAATTCATCTGAAACTTACACAGACATTACGTCCGCTTCCTTGTCCTTAGCCAGCTTATCTACCGATTCGATTTGCTTTGAGAGGGCTTTGTCTATCTCAGCTTCGTAGTCGGCAATCAAGTCTTCCGAAACAGTCTTGGCGTTCTTTTCCTTTTTCAGTCCGTCCATAGCTTCTCTACGAGCGTTACGCAGAACAACCTTCGTGTCTTCAGCAAGCTTTTTCACCTGCTTTACAAGCTCCTTGCGGCGTTCTTCTGTTAGCACAGGGAATGTAAGGCGGATAACCGTACCGTCGTTTTGTGGAGTTACGCCAATGTTGGCAGCAAGGATTGCTTTTTCAACATCCTTCAATGCCGATTTATCCCAAAGCGTAATAAGCAAACATCTAGGCTCGGGAATGGAAATATTACCCATTTGATTGATGGGCGTCATTGCGCCGTAGTAATCTACGCGGATACCTTCAACAAGCTTTGGATTGGCGCGACCTGCGCGCATAAGGTTGTATTCGCCTTTCATATAGTCGATTGCTTTTTCACAATTCAACTCGAAGTTCATAAATATCTCTTCAATTTGCGGTGTAGCGTAAGTCATACCACCCTCCATATAATATTTAATATAGATATTATACTATATATTACATTAAAATTCAACAATTATTTACCATTATCGTTTTACGATATAATTGTGCCTATCTTTTCGCCTTTAAGCGCGCGGACAATGCCGTCCTTTTCGTTTTTGCCAAGAGCAACAATTTTAACACCGAACTCTCTACACATTGCAATTGCTGTCAGATCCAGCGCCTTGAGATTGTCGGCAATAACCTTGTCGTAACCTATCTGGTCGTATTTGACGGCATTTTTGTGTAGTGTCGGGTCACAGTTGTAAATTCCGTCCACTGCTTTTAAGCAAATAAGCGCGTCGGCATGTATTTCACAGGCGCGAAGAGACGCAGCCGTATCCGTTGAAAAATAAGGCGAACCTGTACCACCAACGAATATTACAACCTTACCCTCTTTTAGATAACGCTTCACATTTGGCAAAAAGTAGGTTTCTGTAACCTTATCAATAGCAAAGGAAGACACCACCTTGTTGTCCACGCCACAAGCTGAAAGCGCTTCGCCCAGCGCCAAGCCGTTCATGACCGTTGCCAGCATACCAATGTAATCGGCTGTTGCACGGTCCATGCTTTCAATCGTACGTCCGCGCCATATGTTTCCGCCGCCGACAACAACGCCCAGCTCAACACCCAAGCTAACTATCTGCTTGATTTGAGCAGCAACATTCGCTGTGCTTTCACCGTTGATATTCATATGCCCGTCGGACAGCGCTTCGCCGCTTATTTTGAGCAATATGCGTTTGTATTTAATCATAAATAACCTCAATTTGTTTGTGAGAAAAAGGGAACAGCAAATAAGCGTTCCCTTTAACTGAATTTAATTACTTAATACTCTTGAGTTGTTCAGCAATTTCGTCAACAAAGTTATCAACGCGCTTTTCAATTCCCTCGCCCATTTCATAGCGAACAAATCTTGTAACGGTGATGTCTGCTCCAACTGCTTTAGCGGTGTCTGCAATAACCTGTTTAACGGACAATGCGGAATCACGAACGTACTCTTGTTCAAGCAAGCATACTTCCTTGTAGTACTTGTGAATACGGCCTTCAACCATCTTGCCTATGATTGCTTCGGGCTTGCCCTCGTTTCTAGCCTGAACAGTCAAGATTTCCTTTTCTGCTTCAAGCTGGCTAGCGTCAACGTCTGCAATACCAACAACTTGAGGCTTGCTTGCTGCAATCTGCATGCAAATGTTGAATGCAAGCTCCATCAAATCTTCTTGCTTTGCTTTGCTATTGATTTCTGCCAAAACGCCGATCTTTCCGCCCATGTGAATGTAGCTGGAAATAAGTCCTGCATCAGACAAAGCAAACTTTGTAAATCTACGAAGAGAAATTTTTTCGCCGATAGCTGCTGTAGCTTCTGCGATGAGCACGTTTACGGTCTTTCCACATTTAGGGCAGGAAACTTCCAGTACTTGCTCTACAGTGGTAGCATTTGTGCTAAGCAAGATTGCTGCGATATTGTCAACAAGTGCAACGAATTGCTCGCTGCGTGCTACGAAGTCTGTTTCGCAGTTAACTTCAACAGCAACAGCAGTTTTCTTGTCTGCAGATACAACGCAATTTACAATACCTTCTGCTGCAACACGGCTAGCCTTTTTAGCAGCGGATGCCATTCCCTTTTCGCGAAGGTACTTGATAGCTTCTTCAAAATTACCGTTTGTTTCAACAAGCGCCTTTTTGCAGTCCATCATGCCAACGCCTGTTTGTTCACGGAGTTTCATTACGTCTTGATTTGAGAAATTAGCCATTAGTCTACTCCTCCTCAGTTTTTGTTTCTTGTTCGGGCTCTTTTTCAAGCTCCTTGTCGTCGTCTTCGGGTGCGGTAAGAACAATGCCTTCCTTAGCCTCGATTACTGCGCCGGAGATAATTCCTGCGATAACCTTGATTGCGCCGATAGCATCATCGTTTGCG
Organism: Clostridiales bacterium; assembly: GCA_022508345.1. GTDB lineage: Bacteria > Bacillota > Clostridia > Christensenellales > CAG-314 > Fimimonas. The sequence goes on from JAFLVK010000004.1 coordinate 73,040, forward strand.
GGGATAACTACGTCCACTTGGTCGGGGTCGCAGTTAGTATCTACGATTGCAACGATGGGGATGTTCAAAGCGTGAGCTTCTGCAACTGCGATAGCTTCCTTTTTGGGGTCTACGATAAAGATACAACCGGGCATACCCTTCATATCCTTGATTCCGCCAAGGTTTGCTTCCAGCTTGTCGCGTTCCTCAAGCAACTTTGCAACTTCTTTCTTGGGCAAAACGTCAAGTTCGCCAAGCTTTTCCATTTGGTTGATTTGGTGAAGACGTTCAATACGAGATTTGATTGTCTTGTAGTTTGTAAGTGTACCGCCAAGCCAACGGTTGTTTACGTAGTACATTCCGCAACGCTCTGCTTCCGTCTTGATAGCTTCCTGAGCTTGCTTCTTTGTGCCTACGAACAAAATGGGCTTGCCTTCTGCTGCGATGTCGCGAACGAATGTGTAAGCGATTTCAGCTTGAGCGACCGTTTGTTGAAGGTCGATAATGTGTATATCATTGCGTTCAGCGTAGATATACTTTTTCATTTTGGGGTTCCATCTTCTGGTTTGGTGTCCAAAGTGAACGCCGCTTTCCAAAAGCTGTTTCATTGATACAACTGCCATTTTCTTTTTTCTCCTTTTTTTGTTGTTTTTAACCTCTTTGCGCCGTCAACTCTACACGCAACCGAGCGGCAAAACTCGGCACAACGGATAAATCTTGCGCAAATGCGAATTAAACCGAATAGATTATAGCACAACAATACATGCTTTGCAACAAAATAAATGCAATTTTCAGTATATTATTTATATAAATACAGTTCACTACAATTTAACAATGTGTTGATACCTTTTCCGAACACACAATACAGCGCACACAACCAAGTCGGCTGTAATTACGGCAAAGGCGACTGAGTAGCCAATTGATGAGTAATCTCGCGCTACTTCGTGAATATAAGTCATACCGTTGCCCACTCTTTCAACGCCGTGACGGTCGTATTTTACATAACGGTTTTGCATATTGCTGTTAGTATCGTTTTCGAAATCGTACCAATACCTCACGTTATAAAATACAAATGTTCCGTGCTCGTCCGTCAAGAAAATTTGTGGCACTTCAAAGGAAAAAGGAACCATGGTTAATCCATCTTCGCCGCCTTGAAGCTGCATTATATGTTCATTGATTATTGTAAACGAAAGCAACCTGTAAACGGCCTTATAACCGTCGCCCAAATCAAATTCGTCGCCCGGCTTTGCAGTTTTGGCAAGCTCCGACAAGGGAAAATGCTTTTCCACTCCAAGCTCCTCAAGTGTTTCCATGTGCTTGACAAATTCTTCTACACTGTCGTTTTCGTATATTGTTGTTTTTTGCTCAAATTGAACACACCCCAACACAATCGCCACTATTACACTCAGTACAACGGGAAATATTCCCCAAAAATCGGTAGCCCAAAAGAAATTGCTGTCTCTTTTGAGTATATGTCGCGCGTTTTCACCGCCCCACTTGATGAGAGCATTTTTATACAAAAACCAACCTGTCAAAAACAAAGCAATTGCAGCAACACCAAAAGCTGCGCAAGCGACAACACCTGCGAAATGTACGGAATTGCGCACAAACAATCCAACTGCAACAACAATTGTTGCAACAATATTTGTAGCTGCCAATAAGTAAAGACAATTTGCCAGTTTTCTGCGCAAAACTATGCAATATGCCGCAAAACCGTCACTGGTATCGTCAACAGACATTTCCGCACCCTTCCAAAAAGCAACAAGAATTGCCATGCAAACAACTACCGGAGCAAGCCCCACAAGCAACACTCGCCACCAAGGAAAACCGGTCCAGGACACCTGTGTTACTTCAATATATGCACTGACAGCCACAATCAAAATCCCTGAAATGAGTACACCAAGCAATATCCAACATTGAACAGTAAATCGCGCAATTTTACTCTTATAAATTTTCTTTTCCGATTTTGACGACAAAGCAATATCATTTCGCTCTCTTCTTTCGCCTGCCAATATCTCATCCACCGTTACACCGTAAAGCTCGCCAAGCGCGGGCAACAGTAGGATATCAGGCAATACGTTGTTGCATTCCCATCCCGACAATGTACGGTTGCTTATTCCCAATCGATTGGCAACCTCCTGTTGCGTGTAACCGTTGGCTTTGCGCAATGTTGCCAAAAATTCGCCAATTGTCTGTTTTGCCATAAAATAACCTCCGCCAATTTGTTACGGAAACTTGCAAGTTCTGTGTGGCTTTATTCTAAACCTCTCGGAGTAGAAAAGCAAGGCGAGATACTTGGAATTAGTCCGAGTATCTCGGAATACCACGCTATTAAATTAAAAAGCCAAGGGTTTTCCTTGGCTTTCATTGTTTTTTTGATTTGTTAGTCCTCGTGATGGTGATGGCACTCGCAGTCGGGGTCGTCGCAGTCCTCTTCACCCATTGCAGCTACTTCCTCTTCAAGTTGCTTGTAAAGTGCTTCATAAAGCTCGTCGTCGATAGGCAGGAAATTGTAGAACAATTCGCCGTCTTCTTCAACCTCTTCCAGCTCGAAAATCTCAACTATCGGATCTTCGTCTTCTGCCTGTTGCAAGCAAGCGTATTCCTTGCCGTCACGTTCCAATGTTGCAATGTGATAGAAAGCAATTTCGTTGCCATCCTCATCTTCCAGCATAACAACGTCTTCGTCTACTGCACAACCACAGTCGCAGTCTGCATCGTGATGATGATGTTCGTGGTCGCAACCGCAGTCACATCCCTGTTGATTCTTTTTCTTCTCGTCCATAATAAAATCTCCTTTTTATCTTTTTCTGTCTAAATAATTTTGCAAAATAATGGTCGCAGCAACCTTGTCGATTACCTTTTTTCTGTTCTCGCGGCGAACATTACCTTCAATCAGTACTCGCTCAGCGGACAGCGTTGTAAAGCGTTCGTCAAGGTACTCCACGGGAATATCGCATACTTCCTTGAGTTTATCCACGAACTCACGCGTTTTTGCCGTCTGTTCATTTTCCTGTCCTTTGAGCCCCAAAGGAAGTCCTGAAATAAACAGCGACACCTCCTTGCTCTTGGCAAGGTCGGCAATATACTTTGCATCGATGTCAAGATTGCCCTTGCGTGTATACGTTTCCAGCGGATTGGCGATAATGCCCATCAAATCGGAAACAGCTATTCCTATACGGACGTCGCCGACGTCCAACGCCATTACTCTACCCATAGTATTTGTATTGTACCATATTTTTTAACAGAATAATAGCATTTTTTCCTATTTTTAACAGAATATTTTGCAAGCAAAAAGACCGTCAATATTGACAGTCTTTAAGTTAGTACGTTACTTCGTCATTTTCTTTACTTGCTTCTTGCCTTTATCGAGCATTTGTCTCACTTCGGGTAATTCGCTTACCACCATTCCGACAGCTGCTCCAAGAGCCATACCTATCAAAAGCTTTTTCATAATTCCTCCATAAACGATACTACCCTTAGTTTGGTTGGTAAAGAGAAAAATATACGCAATAACAAAATTTTATTCAAAATTGGCGAAAAATAGCGCAAAGCAATATAAAACAACATATTATGGCTGGCATAGTATTATACAAACGGTACAAAGTGTAACTTCTTAAGCAAAAAAGCATAAAAAAGACCTATCAAAGGACAGGTCTATGATTATATTGAATTTGCTATTTAGATTAGAAACAAATTAAACGTATTCGATTTTACTTTTGTCAATTGTTTTGTTCTGTTGCTTTGCACGGTAATCTTCTATCGCTTTTTTGATGGCTTCTTCAGCCAACACAGAACAGTGAATCTTTTGCGGGGGTAGCCCTTCCAATTCCTCTACTACTCTGGCGTTGGTAAGCTTCAATGCCTCGTCAACTGTCATACCTATTACCATTTGCGTTGCAGTGGAACTTGTTGCAATTGCTGCTGCGCAACCAAAGGTTTGGAACTTCGCGTCAACAATTTTCTCGTCAACTATGCGCAAAGTTATTTTCATTATGTCTCCGCAAGTAGCGTTGCCTACTGTTCCTTCGCCGTCGGGGTTTTCTATTTCACCCACGTTTTGCGGATGTGCAAATGCTTCCAAAACTTTTTGATTATACATTGTAAGTTCCTCCTGTTTTCAAGTTGAATAATGGGGACATTTCCCGCAGCTTTCCTATCGTATCCTTGAGCTTGTCTACCGTGAAGTCTACTTCTTCCATTGTGTTATCCTTGCCGAAAGAGAATCGTATTGAACCGTGCGACACTTCAATTGGAACCCCCATAGCCAGCAACACGTGCGACGGGTCAAGGCTACCGCTACTGCATGCCGAGCCACTTGATACGGCAATTCCGTTGAAGTCCATTAGCATGAGTATTCCTTCGCCCTCTACAAATTCAAAGCTGAAATTTGCAATGCTGGGCACACAGTGAGCTTTGTTACCGTTAAAGCGAACGTAGGGAATTTCCGCCTGCACCCTTTGTACAAAGTGATCGCGCAACTGTGCAATGTGCATGTTGTTACGCTCCATTTCCAGCTGAGAAAGTTCAAGAGCCTTTGCCATGCCTACTACTGCGGGCGTATTCGTTGTGCCACCACGCTGTGAACGCTCCTGTCCGCCGCCGCAAATAAGTTTGTCTAGCTTCACGCCGTTACGGATGTACAGCGCCCCAACCCCCTTGGGCCCGTAGAACTTGTGCCCGGAAATTGTGAGCAAGTCAACGCCAAGGTCTTTCACGTCGATTTTCATATACGGTATTGCCTGTACGCAATCGCTGTGGAAAAGCGCGCCATGTTTGTGAGCTACCTCTGCCAGTTCCTTGATAGGTTGTATTGTTCCCACTTCGTTATTTACATACATTATGGAAACAATGGTAGTTTGCTCGTCAATTGCTTTTTCTAAGTCAGCTACTTTTACAAGCCCAGTGCTGTCCACCGGTAGGCGCGTCACCCTAAAGCCGTTCTTCTCCAGCCATTCCGCAGCGGTGAGAATTGCATGATGTTCAATAGAGGAAATAATTACGTGGTTGCCCTTGTCCTTTTTGTGAAGAGCAACACCCTTGAGCGCCCAGTTGTCCGATTCCGTTCCGCTACCTGTAAAATACAACTCGTTGGGCTTGCAACCGATTATGTTAGCCACCGTCTCGCGCGCATCCGCTACCGCCTTGGCTGTGTCCCTGCCATAAAAATGCTGACTGTCGGCATTGCCGAAATCGCTTGTAAAATACGGAAGCATAGCCTCCACTACGCGTTTGTCGCAAGGAGTTGTTGCTGCATGATCAGCGTATACTCTCATATATTATCCTCCGCGAGTTGTGTCAGTGTGATTGTATCAAGGTAGGAATTGATATTGTCGTACAACTTGCCCCAAAGGCTACGCGCAACGCACTTTTCATGGTTTCCGCAGCCACCGTGCAAGCAATCTACTATTTCAAGGTTATCCTCAACCGCCCGTAATATGCGACCAACGGTAATCTTGTCAGGGTTGTCTGTAAGCTTGTAGCCACCGCTTGCGCCCCGTGTTGCAGATACGATATCCGCCTTTTTCATAAGGGCGATTATCTGCTCCAAATATTTTTCCGTGACGCCAGTTGACTGAGATAAGCTAGTTACATTTACAAGCACGTCTTCGGAATAGTTTTTGGCAAGCTCCACTGCAACGTACAGTCCGTATCTTGCCTTAGAAGACATTTTCATATTTTTACAATTCCTACTAATTTACTATGAATAGTTTACTACTATTATAATCATTAGTCAACAGATTTTATACAAAAAGCCTATTTCTATGTAGAAATAAGCTTTAAAATATATTTATTGTAATAAAGACGCTGCTACGCAACAACGAATTAACATAGGCATTAAATAAATTTTCAACAATCAAATATTGTTGAACACCTGTTGCGCATTGACGTAATCGCTTGTAACGCCTGTTATATATGGATTTAGATTTGTTACTGCCGAACGCGAATTAACCGTCCACACTTCAAGCGGAATACCAAACAGTTTACAACGGTTTATCTGAGATTTAGTCAACGTCGCATAGAAACAATCTACAAATACTTCAGTTGTTTTGGACAGCTTTGACAAAAACCACAAAGCATCGAAACTGATAACTTCCGCAAGCAAGCCAATTCTGTCCCCACTGCGCAATTGAGATATCAATGTTAACACGTTTCTATCTCTACTCAGCCATGTAACTGCCAAGTCTGTTTTGTCTACAATTTCCGTTAGCTCCCTAGTTTGTTCAAGAGTTACACCCTTTTTAATCTCTATATACGGATACAATTGCAACTCAACACACAGTTCAATAAACTCTTCAAAGGTGGGTATAAGCTCACCGGCATATGACGCACTCTTCCAACTGCCAAAATCTAATTGACGCACCTCTTTAAGTGTTAATTCGGTGATTTGACCTTTTCCGTTGGACGTTCTGTTTACTGATGTATCATGCAAAATCACAGGGTGATTGTCCTTGGTAAAGTTGACGTCGCATTCCACCATGTCAAACCCCATCTCCTTTGACAATCGAAAGGCAGATAACGTGTTTTCCGGAGCGTCGGAGTATCCGCGATGATTTATCGAGTTTATGTGCCTGCGTTTGTTTGCTTCGACATTGGATTGGCAGCCAACAACCGACAGGCACACCATCACTAAAAGCAAGCAAAGGGCGATAACAGATGTAATTCTAAACAGTTTCTTCATATTTCAACTAAGATTGTTTCCACGGCAGATTTTACCCATAGAAAACGTCCACCCTTTCAGTTTGTGGAAAGGGTGGACGAATTATTTATCTTTGTTTTTTTATTGCGTCGGAAAGCTCGTCTTCGTCGCAAAGACCGACTATTCTGTCAACCAGTTCGCCGTCCTTGAAGATACAAATGTTGGGAATGGACATGATTTGAAATTTCTTAGCCAAATCGCGCGCTTTGTCTACGTCAACCTTGCCGAATTTAACATCGGGAAGATTTTCCGCAACTTCTTCCATTACAGGCTCCATCAATACGCACGGTCCGCACCATGTCGCCCAAAAATCAACGACAACAATGCCTTTAGCAATAAACTCATCGAAATTACTTGCTACATCGGGAATTTTACACATTGTTTTGTTCTCCTTTTTGTTCTTTTATATTATATTCATTGCTTGTACGCCCTACAACTGCCTCGATGACAGGCGTTTCCATCCATTTGTGTTTACGCAATTTATCAATTACTGCAACAACGGCAAAGCCTACAGCCAGCCCTGCAAAGAAAAGGATTGCTGCCAAATAATCAGCCCATTTAAGCCCTATTGCCAAAAATAGCAAGCCAAGAGCAGGAATCAACGGTAAACAATATGCCACAAGTGCAAGCTTGGCGCTGTTTGTTTCAGGAATGGAAAGCGTTACGGTATCGCCCTCTACTGCGCCAACTTCGTTGCTTGCCAAAAAGTCAACGTGCTTTTGTTTTTCCGTCATACCGCATTTACCGCAGGATGCGCAGGCGGAATTTCGCCCCACGCGCACCTTGGCAAATTTATCATTGACGCTCAACACAACACCTTGCTCAGTCATTGTGTTCCTCACAGGTGATGTACAGTTCTTTGAGCTGTTTCTCCTCAACAGGGGAGGGAGCTTCGCTCATCATGCAGCTTGCATTTTGCATCTTGGGGAATGCAATAACGTCCTTGATGTTTGTTGTATCCGTCAACACCATTACTAGCCTGTCCAAGCCAAGCGCCAAACCGCCGTGGGGAGGTGTGCCGTATTTGAACGCGTCCACGAAAAAGCCGAAACGGTCGGCAATTTGCTCGTCTGTAAAGCCCAGTGTTTCAAACATAAGCTTTTGCACTTCTCTGTTGTAAATACGCATGCTTCCGCCGCCCATTTCGTCGCCGTTTATGACGACGTCATATGCCTTTGCGCGTACGCGTGCAGGGTCGGTTTTCATGTATTCAAGGTCTTCATTTTTGGGGCTGGTAAACGGGTGATGCATTGCAACATATCTGCCCTCTTCCTCCGAGTACTCAAACAGCGGGAAGTCGACAACCCACAATGCGGCAAAGTCGCCTGGTTTGTAAAGCTCGAATTTGCTTGCCAAGTGGCATCTAAGCGCACCCAATGACACAACTGCCGTTTGCCAATCTGCATCTGCCACAATCAACGCAATGTCGCCCTGTTCCATGGAAAGTGCGTCGCCAATTGCATGCAATTCGTCTTCCGTAACAGCCTTTGCAAAGCTGCATTTTACGCCCTCTTGTCCCAGTCCGTACCAAGCAAGCCCCTTTGCCTTGTATGTCTTTACAAAGTCAACAAGCTTGTCCAAGTCCTTGCGGGAAAGCTTGTCTGCACCGTCTTTTAATACGATTGCGCGAACTGTTCCGCCACTGGCAAGCGCGCCGGAAAATACAACAAATGAGGAATCCTTTACAGTTTCATCCAGGCTCACAATTTCCATGCCGAAACGCATATCAGGCTTGTCTGAGCCGAAACGGTTCATACATTCCGTCCAGGAAATACGGGGGAAACGCTTGGGTAATTTTACACCGCGAATTTCCTTAAACATCTTGCAAAGCAGGCCCTCTGTCAACGTCATAACCTCTTCTTCCTGATCGACAAAGCTCATTTCCAGGTCGATTTGGGTAAATTCCGGCTGACGGTTTGCGCGCAGGTCTTCATCGCGGAAGCACTTGGCAATTTGGAAATATCTGTCCATACCGCCAATCATCAGCAGTTGTTTGTAAAGCTGCGGAGATTGTGGCAAAGCGTAAAAGCTACCGGGGTGAACTCTACTCGGTACAAGGTAGTCGCGCGCTCCTTCGGGCGTGGACTTGCCTAGCATGGGCGTTTCCACTTCGATAAAGCCGTTTTTAGCAAGGTAGTTACGCGTGATTTGGTAAATCTTGCTGCGCGTAACAAGGTTGTGTTGCAACTCTTCACGGCGAAGATCGAGATATCTGTGCTTCAAGCGCAACGCTTCGTTTGCGCCATCGTCGCCGATAGAAAACGGCGTTACATCTGCTTCGGAAAGTATCTTCAAGTCCTCGGCAACAAGCTCCAATTCGCCCGTTTTCATGTTGGGGTTGATGTTGTTGCCTGTGCGCAGACGGACATTTCCTGTAACGCTAATTACGTATTCCAGCTTGATTGTAGACGCCTTTTGAAGTAGCTCTTGAGAGCAAACGTCTGTATCAAACACAATCTGCATGATACCGCTACGGTCACGAAGTTGCAAAAATATAAGTCCGCCAAGGTCGCGACGTCTGTGCACCCAACCCATGAGCGTTGTTTGCTTGCCCAAGAACTCTTTGTTTACGTTTCCGCACATTACGCTGCGGCGTTGTCCGTTTAGTAGTTCCATTGTTTTTATTCTCCTATGTGTTACAGTACGTATTTTTTAAGATTGCGAGATTCGGTGCGGAAATTGTTTTCAACGTATGCTTTGTCAATCACAACAGTTTTCTTTGCGCCCTCTTCATCGATGTCGTAGGAAATATCTTCAACAATATGCTCCATGATGCTTTGAAGTCTTCTCGCACCGATGTCTTCGAGTGTGTTGTTTTGGTCGAATGCAACATTTGCAATTTCAGCAATGCCGTCAGCGCTGAATTGCAAGTCGATATTGTCAACCGCAAGCAACTTTTTGTATTGCTCGGTGATTGCATTTTCCGGCTCTGTCAAAATCTTGATAAAGTCATCCACCCCAAGGCTATCCAGTTCAACAAGCACAGGGAAACGTCCTTGCAGCTCGGGGATAAGGTCGGAAACCTTACTGACGTGGAATGCGCCGCTTGCAATAAACAGGATATAGTCTGTTTTAATATTTCCGTATTTTGTGGACACGGTACACCCTTCAACTATGGGAAGAATGTCCCTCTGCACACCTTCGCGAGAAACGTCGGGTCCGTTTTGTGAGGACTTGCCGGCAATCTTGTCCATTTCGTCAATGAATATTACACCGTCATTTTCCGCGCGCTTCAATGCTTCGCTTTCTACGCTGTCAAGGTCAATAAGCTTTTCGCTTTCCTCAGATGAGAATATACGCAAAGCTTCTTCCACGGTAACGGTACGTTTTTTCATTTTCTTGGGAAGCATATCTCCAAAAATGCTACCGAGATTTATTTCGCCACCGCCTGCCTGAAGCTCCACTGGCTTGGGAATATCGGCAACAGTTATCTCCACCTGCATTTGATCGAGGTTGTGCTTGAACAGTTCGTCCTTTAGTGCAACCTTGGATATACCCTCGGGAAGCTCGGTTGATTGCTTCATGAGCAAATCGGACAACCTGTCAACAGCAAGCTCGAAAGCGCGCGCTTCCACTTCCTTGTAGCGCTCATCCTTAACCAAGCGGATGGACACTTCAACAAGGTCTCTCACCATGCTTTCGACGTCACGTCCAACGTAGCCCACCTCGGTGTATTTTGTCGCTTCCACCTTTAAAAATGGCGCCTTTACAAGCTTCGCCAGACGTCTGGCAATTTCAGTTTTACCAACGCCTGTCGGGCCTTTCATAATTATATTTTTCGGGGTTATTTCCTCACGGTCAGCTTGAGAAAGCTTGCTGCGACGGTATCTGTTGCGCAATGCAATAGCCACTGCCTTTTTTGCCTTGAACTGCCCCACGATGTAACGGTCAAGTTCGTTCACAATTTGTTTAGGTGTCATATTACGCCTCCTCTACGGTGATGTGACCGTTTGTAAATACGCATATTTCACTGGCAATTTCCAGCGCTTTTTGTGCTATCTCCTTGGCGGACAGTTTCGTATTGCGATACAACGCCTTTGCTGCTGCAAGAGCGTAGTTACCACCGCTGCCGATTGCGCAAACGCCGTCGTCAGGTTCAATAACGTCACCCGTTCCCGAAAGCAGATATATGTTGTCCTTGTCGGCAACAATCATCATAGCCTCAAGCTTGCGCATGACGTTGTCTCTACGCCAAAGTTGAGCAACTTCCACAGCCGAACGCAGTAGATTTCCGCTGAACTTTTGTAACATTTCTTCGAACTTTTCCGAAAGTGTAAACGCATCGGCAACGGAGCCTGCAAAGCCCGTTACAATTTTTCCGTCGTAAATACGGCGCACCTTTACTGCGTTACCTTTCATGATAACGCTTTGTCCTTGCGTTACCTGTCCGTCGCCTGCAACGGCAATTTGTCCGTTACGCTTAACGGCGCATATAGTTGTGCCTTTTATGGAATCGGCAAAAACTTCTGACATTTTGTTCCCTCCTTAAAGGTTAATTGCTATTTGCTCCATTGCCTGTATTGCCCTATCGGCATAGGCAGCTTTTCTAAGTGACTTGTCCCTTATCTTTTCCGTCAAGGGAGCAAGAATACCGAAATTGCTGTTCATTGGCGAATACTCTCCGTATTCCACCGATATGTGATCGCACAATGCTCCTGTCAATGTGTCGCTACTAAATTCCAACGGAGCAAGCCCCGAAGCCAATCGGTAGCCTTGAATGGCTGCAACAAGTCCGCTGAGGGTGGATTCCATGTATCCTTCTACGCCCGTGAGCTGACCTGCAAAGAAAAGCTTTGGGTTACTTTTCAGTTGAAAATATCTGTTTAGAAATTTCGGCGCGTTGATAAATGTATTTCGGTGCATAACTCCGTAGCGCACAAACTCCGCGTTCGCTAGCGCCGGAATAAGTGAAAATACACGTTTCTGCTCGCCGTATTTGAGGTTTGTTTGAAAACCCACAAGGTTGTACAGCGTGCCGTCGGCATTTTCCTTGCGGAGCTGTAGCACTGCGTAAGGCTTTTCGTTCTTTCTCTCGTCACGAAGCCCTACCGGCTTTAACGGACCGAATCTGACAGTGTCCACACCGCGCTTTGCCATTACTTCAATTGGCATACATCCCTCAAAGACGTTGTTTTCGAAATCTTTGAGTTGTACCGTCTCAGCAGCAACAAGGTTTTCGTAGAAGTTCAAATACTCTTCCTTGTTCATTGGACAGTTGAGATAGTCCGCATCCCCCTTGCCGTAGCGACTTGCTTGAAATGCACTGTCGTAGTCGATACTTTCCGACGTAACAATGGGCGCAACGGCATCGAAGAAATACAAAAATTCTTCGCCGAATATTTGCTTGAACGCGGGAATAAGCGCGTCGTCCGTAAGCGGTCCCGTTGCAACAATTACAAAGTCGTAACCGTCTGTGGAAAAGCTAGTTGCAACTTCCTCTACTCGATGGAAATTGGGATAGCTGTTTAATGCTGCGGTAATCTGTTGGGAAAAAGCGTACCTGTCCACCGCCAGGGCATTGCCGGCAGGAACACGGGTAAGTTCTGCTATACGCACCACGATGCTATCCAACAATCGCATCTCCGCCTTGAGTAAGCCGCTCGATGTGTTTACGTCGTCGCTCTTGAATGAGTTGGAACATACAACCTCACACAGCGTGTCTAAATTGTGTGCCGGGGAGTGCTTCAACGGTTTCATTTCCACAAGCGTAACGTCCACGCCCCGCTTCAACAGCTGGTAGCAAGCCTCACAGCCTGCAAAGCCTCCACCGATAACCTTAACTTTCACTTACTTCACCGCCGTCGTAATTGCAATCCTTGTTGGAACAGCGTATAACCTTTTTACCGCGACTGGTCTTGTAAATTAGGTGCGCGCCGCAATCGGGACACATCTCACCCGTTGGAATATCCCACGACACGAAGTCACAAGTGGGATAGCCCGTACAGCCGAAAAATACTACACCGCGCTTTGATATGCGTTTTACAACATCCTTGCCACATTTCGGGCATTTAGCAACCGTTTCCACAATGGGCTTGGTGTTTTTGCACTGCGGGTAGTTGCTGCAAGACAGATACTTGCCGTATTTGCCTTGACGCTCCAGCATTTTACTGCCGCAAATGTCGCACACAATGTCCGTCTCTTTAGGCGGAGTTTTTTCCTTGAGGCTCCTGATATTGGAGCATGCAGGATAGTTACTGCATGCAAGATACTTGCCGTATTTGCCCGTCTTTATCACCATATTCGAACCGCACTTATCGCAAATTACGTCCGACGGTTCGTCCTGCAAGGAAATCTTTTGTCCTTGCATTGCAACGTCCACCTCTTTAAGCATAGGCTTGTAGAAGCTGTCCACTACCTTGTACCAAGGTTCGCCGTTATCCTCTATCGCGTCCAGCTTGTCTTCCATTTCGGCGGTAAACTGAATGTCTACCACTTCGCCGAAGTACTGTTCAAGATATTCCGTAACCTGCACGCCAAGATTGCTGGGAACAAGCGCTTTGCCGTCCTTTTTGATGTACTCGCGCTTGTACAGAGTTTGCATAATGGTTGCATAGGTACTGGGCCGTCCGATGCCCTTTTCTTCCATTGCCTTGATTATGCTTGCTTCGGTGTAACGTGCCGGGGGTTTGGTAAAGCGCTGTTCGCTGTTTAGCTTTATAAGCTTGAGATTGTCGCCAACAGAAAGCTGCGGCAAAACGGCATTTTCCACTTCGTCATCGTTCTTTTCTTTGCTTTTGGTTTCGCCATAGATTGCCAAAAAACCGTTAAAGGTGAGAGTTTTACCTGTTGCCGTCAAGGTGTAGTTGCCGCAATTTACACCAACTGACACACTGTCATATGTTGCAGGAACAGCTTGACTTGCAAGGAAGCGTTCGTAAATCAGCTTGTACAGCAAATACTGGTTGCGCTGCACCTTGTCCTTGATGGACTCGGGCGTGAGCTCCAAGTTGATGGGACGGATAGCTTCGTGAGCGTCCTGCGCCTGTTTCTTTGTTGCGTAAAAGTTGGGTTTTTCCGGCAAATACTGCTTGCCGTATTTTTGTTCAATGTGATCGCGTGCAGCAAACACAGCGTCCGTTGATACGCGAACAGAGTCGGTACGGATATATGTTACCAAAGCAACGTGCCCCATATCGCCGATATCAATACCTTCGTAAAGCTGTTGCGCAACAGACATTACAGCGGCACTGGACATACGCAGTTTGTTGACTGCATCCTGTTGCATGGTGCTTGTTGTAAAGGGCGGTTGCGGTCTGGTCAGCGTTTGTGACTTTTTGACGGAAGCTACAACGTACTCGTTTCCTTTCAATATTTCAAGCGCTGCGTCGCACTGCTCTTTATTTTTTATTTTAATTTTTTTGCCGTCTTTTTCCGCCAAGGTAGCAGTAAATTGAGGCTTTGCTTTCGGCTTTTCCAGGACAGCAGCTACATGCCAGAACTCTTCCGGCTTGAACTTTTGAATTTCCTTTTCGCGGTCTACAATAATTCTGAGTGCCGCCGACTGAACGCGTCCGGCAGAAAGCTTTCCTGTAATCTTTTTGCAAAGCACGGGCGACAGTGTGTAACCAACAAGACGGTCCAAAACGCGTCTAGCCTGTTGAGCGTACACCAGCCCCTTATTGATGTAGTCGGGATTTTGTATTGCTTGATTTACCGCTTTTTTTGAAATTTCGTTGAACATAATGCGGTTCTTCTCGTTGGGGTCGAGATTGAGCGCGCATTGCAAGTGATACGAAATAGCTTCTCCCTCGCGGTCCGGGTCGGTTGCAAGGTAAACTTTTTCTGCATTTGCAACAGCCTTTTTCAAGCGTTCGATGGTTTCCGCCTGCTCGGGTTTGCGAGCCGTAAGTGACGGTTCGTAATTGTGGTCGAAGTCCACACCCATTTCCTTGTCGGGTAAATCCCAAATGTGTCCGCGCGAAGCGTCCACTCTGTAATCAGGTCCTAGGTACTTACCTATAGTTTTTGCCTTTGCCGGTGATTCGACAATTACAAGTTTCATTCAATGCCTCCATACAACCGATACAAATTACCGGGTAACCTCACAATTATACTCTTAATTTCCAATTTTGCCAACATAAAATTTAAGTCGGCTGGTGCTATACCTGTTTGCTCTATCAGCTCGTCGAAGGTCAACTGACCGCGGGACAAAACATTTACGATAGCTTGCTCCTCGATATTGACCTGGTAGATTACCTTTGTTGCAGATTTGCTTTCCAAACGGTAAAACTCCACTATATCACGCGGAGTAGTAACACACGCCGCCTGAACTGTTTTTATCAACCTGTTACTTCCGCTAAAGCCCGCGTCGTAAATTTCGCCTGGCACTACGAAAATATCTTTGCCCTGTTCAAGTGCCTGGTCTACCGTGGTCATCGTACCGCTTTTATTGGGCGCTTGGCACACAAGCACTCCACGGCTCAGCCCGGATACAATTCTGTTACGGTGCGGAAAGTTGTATGCCATGGGTATAGCGCGCATTCCGTATTCCGTGACAAGCAGTCCGCCATTTGCCACTATTCTATCCGCCAAGCCTTGGTTTGCGGCGGGGTAAACATTTAACAGACCACCGCCCAACACTGCAATTGTAGAACCGTGCTCGTCCAGTGTGGCTTCATGAGCAATGCTGTCCACACCGTATGCCAGTCCGCTAACTATCGTGAAGTATTCGGACAGTATTACGGTGAAGTCCTTTGCAATACGTCTGCCATACGATGATACCTTGCGCGTGCCTATCACTGCAAGGCATTTTGTTGCAAATAGCTTTGCGTTACCTTTGCAAAACAGCACATACGGTGGATCATCGATATCCCTGAGCACTGCAGGATAATTGGGCGAAAACCATGTGACGGCAAATACCTCATGCTTATTCATGTCGTCAATAATCTCGTCGCATGATTTCCTGTTGATATCTTTTTTTAGCTTGGCGTAACTGTTACCAAGCAGATTCTCCGCCTCTTTACTGCGCGAAAAGTTGGCAATTAAATGCTCGGCGCCGTCAAATAAGTTCCACACTTGAAAGAACTTGCTTGACAACACGTTATTCTCGCCAAACAATATACATATTTTTTCTTCTAACGTGTACATTTTATACCCTGTATTTTCTGTCCAACATGCGGTACTGCAGGGATTCTGCAATATGTCGCGACGTTATATCAGCCGAACCGTCCAAGTCGGCAATTGTGCGCGCCACCTTCAATATGCGGTTATACGCGCGAGCCGTCAGGTTTAACTTTTCAAAAGAGTCCTTAAGTAAGCTTGCGCTCTCTGTGTCCAGCTTACAGTATTTTTTGATATCAGCCGATGTCATTTGCGCGTTGCAACGTCTACCGCTAGGCGACAAGCGGGCAAGCTGAATATCACGCGCCTTGTTCACCCTTTCCCTGATTACCGACGACGGTTCGGACAATGTATCCACCTGTAGCTGATCGTAGGTTACATTGTCCACTTCGATGTGAATGTCAATTCGATCAAGTAGCGGTCCCGACAACTTGTTGAGATATCTGTGAATTTGCGAAGCAGTACACTTACACTCCACCGTTGCGCTGCCGTAGTTTCCGCAAGGACATGGGTTCATGCTTGCAACCAACATAAAGTCAGCAGGGTAAGTCACCGACAATGCATTGCGGGCAACAGTTATCACACCGTCCTCCAATGGCTGACGCAATGTTTCCAGCGTATGACGGTTGTACTCGGGAAGCTCGTCCAAAAACAGTACGCCGTTGTGCGCTAGGCTGATTTCCCCTGGGCGCGCCTTGTTACCACCACCTGTTAACGACACCATCGTCGACGAATGATGCGGAGTGCGAAATGGGCGCTCGTAAATAAACCCATCCAGCTGCCCCGATACGCTGTGAATTTTTGCAACCTCTAATGCCTCTTCAAAGGTGAGGTTCGGCATGATAGACGGTACCGCGCGGGCTAGCATTGTCTTACCTGCCCCGGGAGGTCCAATCATGATAATATTGTGCCCACCCGCAACAGCAATTTCCATTGCGCGTTTAGCTGCGAACTGCCCCTTTATGTATTTGAAATCGTTGTCGCTGTATTTTACCTGAACATCGTTTTTCCAACTGCGTATAGGTAACGGTTGAAGCTCCGTTCGGTTTGTAAGAAATTCCACTGCTTGTATCAGATTGTCCACTGCGTATATTTCAGCGCCCTCAATGAACACCGCTTCGTTGGCATTTTCCTTGGGAATGACAAATGCTGTTTCTCCCTGTTGCACCGCAGTGATAATCATGGGCAACAGCCCGTTAACCTTGCGCACCTCACCGTTTAGCGACAACTCACCCAACACAACGGCTTTTTTCAAACCGTCGTAAGGTATTTGTTTGCTAGCTGCAAGCAAACCGATTGCAATAGGCAAATCGTAAAGACTACCTTCCTTTTTGACATCGGCAGGTGCAAGATTTACAACTACGGCAGCCACAGGATATTGATAGCCGCTGTTTTTCAATGCGGAACGGACACGCTCCTTTGATTCCTTAACGGCGGTATCCGCAAGTCCCACGATATCGTAAGTAGGCATACCCGAATGCATGTCAATCTCTGCCTGTACGGGGAAACCATCTAAACCTTTTAGCCCAAAGCTTTTGATAAGCGCAAGCATAAACTTCTCCATTGTATAAACTCTATATACAAGTATAACTATATACTCTAATTTTAGCAAGAATTTTATAGAAATTTTTCGTATAACTTTTTACATAACAAAAAAGCGACCGAATACGGTCGCTTGCTTTTGTTTGGAGTTATCTGCTTGACTTAACTTTTGCAGCCTTACCTGTGCGTTCACGCAGATAGTAAAGCTTAGCACGTCTAACTTCACCTTGACGAACAACAACGATGCTGTCAATCTTGGGGCTGTGTACAGGGAAGGTTCTTTCCACGCCAATACCGCTGGAAATACGTCTTACGGTAAAGGTTTCGCGAAGACCGCCGTGTTTACGAGCGATTACGATTCCTTCGTAAGCCTGGATTCTTTCCTTGTTACCTTCGATAACCTTGAAGTTAACGCGTACAGTGTCGCCTACGTTAAACTTAGCTACTTCTCTCAAAGATTCTGCTTCGATTTGCTTGATGATGTCCATTTGACTTTTCCTCCAAATATTATTTTGTTAACTAAGCGTTCATACACTGTAAAAGTCAGAGGACCGCCCGAAGTCACCGCTTAATATATTAACATAAAGCTGTCAATTTCGCAACTATTTTGAAACATCTTTTCATTTATTATTTCGTATAGCCCCATTTTATATATTATGTCTGTAATAGTACTCTTCAAAGCACTAAAAATCAGCATAAATTCGTTAAAAATGGGCTTTTATAGGCGAAAAGCGTCCTTTATGTGATTGACCTTGTCGCCTAATATCTCCACCACGTCGAAGCGTACAGGCACGCCTGTTTGCTTATTTTTGTACAGCCAGTAGTTGGCGCATTTAACAATTGTTTGTTGCTTGTACCACGTAACAGCTTCTCGCGGCATGCCAAATTTATCATCCTTACGGGCTTTGACTTCGACAAAAATTACACTATCTCCGTCCCATGCCACTATGTCAATTTCGCCATAGTGACAGAAAAAATTTCTGTCAACTATTTTATATTTTTGTTTGGACAAATACTCCGCGGCGACATTTTCGCCGTACCGCCCTACTACTCGCGTGTTCATACTTGTACAAAATGTCCGATAAAGGTACGCCTGTGTATTGGGCAAGGTCCGTGTTCCTTCAGCAAACGTATATGCTCCGCCGTGCCATACCCCTTGTGCTTTGCGAAATTGTACTGCGGATATTTGTCGTGATATTCCTGCATTATCCTGTCCCTTGTGACCTTAGCGACAATGCTTGCAGCTGCAATACTGTAACTGAGTGCATCGCCGTGTATAATAGAGAGCGTTGGAACCTTAGCGTCAAGCCTTACAGCATCTATCAGTACTCTGTCCACATTTTTAAAGCCGTTGATACATTGTAGCATTCCGCTTTTGGTCGCATTGAGTATATTGTCGCGGTCAATTGTTTCGTTATCAATGATTGCTACCTGCACATCCAATGCCTTTGCAACAATCAAATCGTAAAGCGCATCCCGCTTTTTTGCAGACAATTTTTTGCTATCGTTTACGCCTTCGATAATATCGTTCTCGCCTAACGGCATGATAACGCCCGCAACAACCACGGGACCTGCAAGCGGACCGCGACCTGCTTCGTCAATACCTGCAATGTATCTTGCTCCACTTTCTTGAAGCTGTCTTTCGTACTCTAACATAACAATCCTTTATTTCAAATCGGCTGGCACATCAAATGTGATTTTGCCGATTTTGCCTTTGCGGAAATCGTCCAAAATTGCTTTTGCACAACGGTCGCTGTCCATCTCGCCACCGCGCAACAGGAATCCACGCTTTGCAGCAATTTCTTCAAAAACCTCAAGTGTGCTTTTGCCGTCAAGTTGCACCTTGAAGCGTTGTTCAATACAGTTGGGATACAGCTCCACAAGCTGTTCAATTAGCGCAAATGCAACTTCGACAAGATCTACAACGTCGTCCTTGATACTACCGATAAAACACAGTCGCGAAGCCACTAAGTCACAGTCGAACTTGGGCCAAAGTGTACCCGGGGTATCCAAAAGTTCCAGCCCCGATTGAAGTCGAACCCATTGCTTACCCTTTGTAACACCGGGTTTATCCCCTGTGATTACGGCCTTTCTACCTGACAGGCAATTGATTATTGTTGACTTGCCACAGTTTGGAACGCCAATAATAAGGCACCTGATAGGTTTAAAAATACCCTTTGCCTTGTATTTAGCGCGTAACTCCGCTGTGATATCAGCAAAAGCCGTTGATATTTTCGATGCTTCCGCCGATGCGGTTGCCGTAACTTTTACAAAAGGCAAATTGTTTTCGCGAAAATACTTGCACCACAGTTCCACCTTGGCGTTATCCGCAAGGTCGCACTTGTTGAGGATAAAAACGCAAGGTTTGTTGCCGACAATCTTTTGAAAGCTGGGGTTAAAGCAGGATGCAGGCGCGCGCGCATCTAGAACGTAGCCAATCGCGTCAACAATTTTTACGTTTTCCTCCATCATGCGCAGCGCTTTGGTCATGTGCCCCGGGAACCATTGAATATTCATTTTCCCTCCAGTAAATCAGGACGGTTTTTGCGCGTAATTTCCAAAGATTGAGCTTTCCGCCACTTGTCAATGTTGGCATGATTGCCACTTACCAGCACTTCAGGCACACTAACACCAAGAAATTCCTGCGGGCGCGTGTACTGAGGATACTCAAGGAGCGGTTGCGAAAAGGACTCGTCAACAGTCGATTCGCTGTTACCAAGCACATCGGGAACATACCGCAACACGCTGTCAATCAGCACCATTGCGGGGATTTCGCCACCCGAAAGCACGTAATCGCCAATTGATAGCTCCATATCTATGTCCATATCCAGTACGCGTTGGTCCACACCTTCGTAGTGACCGCACAATATTAACAAATGCTGTTCATTTGACAGTTCGCGAACCAATGCTTGCGTAAGTACTTTCCCACGCGGAGACATATATATACGCTTTGCTGTGTGCTCGGTGTCAACTGCCGAAATGCAGTCGTGAATGGGTTGTGGCATCATTACCATTCCCGCCCCACCGCCAAAAGGCGCGTCGTCGCATTTTTTGTGCTTATCCGCCGAGTAGTCGCGAATATTGTGACAGTTAAGCTCGTACAGCCCCTTTTCGCGCGCTTTGCCCGTCAGTGAGCTGTTTAGGGAATCCAACATTTCGGGAAACAACGTCAACACGTCAATCTTCATACACTGCCACCTCGCTAAAACGCTTGCTGAACAGCAATACAATCTTGCGTTCGATGTTCACTTCCACAATCAAATCTTTCAGGAAAGGAAAGGAAATTTCCTTTTCGCCGTTGGTGCACACAAACACGTCCGCAGCACCGTACTGCAATACTTCCTTTACCACACCGACCTTTGCGCCGTCGTCAAGAACAACATTGCAACCAACTAAATCGGCAATGAAATATCTGTCCTGCGGCACCGTTACGCTCTCCTTGTCGGCATACACTGTCCAATTGCGCAACGCTTCTGCTGCGTTTCTGTCCGAAATGCCTGCAAGTTGAATGTAGCAAAAAGCGCCGTCGGGGCGGAGCTTTTCGACGGTGTATGTGTTTGAACCTATATATAGCTGTTTTACATCACGTAGCATTGCAGAGTTGTCCAAAAAACAGGAGATTTTCACTTCCCCCTTGATACCCTGCGCCTTGAGCACTTTTCCAATTTCTAATTTCATTTTTAATAAATTTGCCACAAGTATTTCTTGTGGCAAATATCCAGTCTAATATACGACTAGTCTTCTATCTCGATATTGTATCTTTTGCCAACTTTTACGCCAACAGCCTTTGCGAGCGTGCGGATAGCCATAGCAATCTTGCCTTGCTTGCCGATAACCTTGCCAATGTCGCCTTCTGCAACACGGATAGTAATCGTTTCCACACCGTCAGACTCGACCGACGTAATATTGATTGCTCCCTTGTCGTCAACAAGCTGTTCAACTATGTAGGTTACAAGCTCTAACATGATTAACCTCGCCTGTTATGCCTTGGGCGCCTTTCTGGGTTCAAGAATGTTTTCACGAACAAGAAGAGTGCGAACTGTCTCAGTAGGTTGAACACCGCAAGAAATCCACTTCTTTGCCTTTTCAACGTCAAGGTGAGTTTCGTCGTTTAAGGGGTTGTACGTACCGATAAGGTCTACATATTGTCCGTCACGAGCCTTGTGAGAGTCGATTACTACAACACGGTAGAAAGGACTTTTCTTGTCACCCATTCTTGTCAATCTCATTTTTACTGCCATTTTTTGTTCCTCCAAAGTAATTATTGTTTTATTTTTAAGATAAAGTAATCTTTATTTTTGTTGTTGCAGTTGCCCAGCATGCTTGACAGGCTAGAACGGCAACCGTTTTGACTTTGCCATTTTCTTCATCATGTCGCGTGTTTGCTCAAATTGCTTGATTAGCTTGTTGACGTCCTGAACCTGCAGCCCACAGCCCTTGGCTATACGCTTTCTTCTCGAATAGTTGAGAATTTTGGGGTTTGAGCGTTCTTCCTTTGTCATGGACTGTATGATTGCCTTGTTGCGCTTGAGCTGGGCTTCGTCCACCTTTTTGTCGGCAAGCTTCAACCTGCTTGCTCCGGGTATCATTCCCACAAGGTCGTTAAGATCGCCCATTTTTGCAACCTGTTCGAATTGCTCCAGGTAATCGTTCAAGTCAAAACTAGCTTCCTTTAGCTTCTTTGCCATCTTCATGGCTTGCTCTTCGTCGATGGCGGTTTGCGCCTTTTCAATGAGCGTTAGCACGTCGCCCATTCCAAGGATACGGCTTGCCATTCTGTCGGGGTGGAAAGGCTCAAGGTCTTCCATTCTTTCACCTGTACCGGCAAACTTGATGGGCTTGCCCGTCACAGCCTTGATGGACAGCGTTGCGCCACCGCGCGTATCTCCGTCCAACTTGGTCATGATAACACCGGTGATGTCAAGTTGTTCGTCAAATGTCTTTGCAACATTTACCGCGTCCTGACCTGTCATGGAGTCTACTACAAGCAATGTTTCGCAGACGTTGACATTCTTCTTGATAGACTTCAGCTCGTCCATCAATTCTTCATTGATATGAAGCCGTCCTGCCGTATCGATAATGACTGTATCGTAGCCGTTCTTTTCGGCGTAGCTTACGGCGCCTTGCGCGATCTTTGTGGGGTTGCTTTGACCCATTTCAAAGAAACCCGCCTTTGCCTTGCCAGCTACAATTTCCAGCTGCTTTATAGCTGCCGGCCTGTAGATGTCGTCTGCGCAAAGCAACACTTTCTTGCCCTGCTTTTGCAAGTACATTGCAAGCTTACCGCACATTGTCGTCTTGCCTGCGCCCTGCAGTCCGCACATCATGATAATTGTGGGAAGCTTACTTGATACTGCAAGCTTGCTTTGTGTCGAACCAAGCAACTCAATCAACTGCTCGTTGACAATCTTGATTACTTGTTGACCGGGGGTTAAGCTTTTGAGAATTTCCTCACCGATTGCAAGTTCTGTAACCTTGTTGATAAAGTCCTTTGCAACGGTAAAGTTGACGTCAGCTTCCAACAGCGCAACACGCACTTCTCGCATTGCTTGCTTAATCTCCAGCTCGGACAACGCACCTCGGTTACGCAGCTTGGAAAAAACGTGATTTATTCTATCTGTTAAATTTGCAAATGCTGCCAAAATTTACTCCTTTGAGACGAAAGCCTTAGCTACTCCAAACACACTATCCTTATCCTGTTGCTCAACCGCTACCGAAAGCTTGCGGTAAAGCTCTGCAAGGTGTAACGCTTCTTCAAGCTTTACAAGAGTTGACTCCCCTTTTACAATTGCATCGCGCACTCCCTGACGGGATATGCCCACCTCTCCTGCAATTTCCGAAAGCGAACAGTCACAGTCGCAATACATGGAGAGCGCTTCACGCTGCTTTTCGGTAAGCATTTGGGCGTAAACCTGCAAAAGCTCCGATAGTTGAATTTTCGTCAGCGCCATACTCACCTCGTTAACAGCTGTAAAGCACATTTACTTTACAATGGTATTTTACTTCATATTATAATCATTGTCAAGTAAAATAATTAAAATTCCTACACCGTTTTCTTTCACGAAAGCAAAATGCTGTAGGCGGAGAAAACAACAAAAAAAGGCTGAAAAGCACCTACTTTTCAGCCCTTTTTGTAATGTATGACAGACATAGTATTTTATATTTGCTCAGTTTTAAAGCAATCTGAAGAAAATTTTGATTCAAGATTGGATAAACTGAACCTATTTCATATCCAACGCCACATCACACAATACCTTCGACGTAACTTGCGGAATCAAATTCCAACAGGTCGTCTATACCTTCGCCTACACCAACAAAATATACGGGAATATCCATATCGTGCTTTATTGCAAGCACTACGCCACCCTTTGCCGTGCCGTCCAGCTTGGTCAACACAATGCCGTCGATGTCAATTGCCTCGTTAAATATATCAACCTGTTGTATAGCGTTTTGTCCAGTTGTGGCGTCAAGCACAATCAAGTTCTTGCGGTCGGCGTTGGGAAATTCACGTTCGATTACGCGATTGATTTTTTTCAATTCTTCCATCAAGTTTTTCTTGTTGTGCAATCTACCCGCAGTGTCAACAAGCACAACGTCGGTACCTCTACTCTTTGCGGAAGAGATTGCATCAAATACTACAGCTGCTGGGTCACTGCCTTCTTCGTGCATAATGATACGAACCTTGGCACGGTTTGCCCACACTTCCAGTTGTTCGCTCGCTGCAGCACGGAAAGTATCTGCTGCGGCGATAACAACGGACTTGCCCTGCTTCACAAAGATATTGGCAAGCTTTCCAATTGTTGTAGTTTTACCTACGCCGTTTACACCGGCTACCATTATTACACAGGGAGTGGAAAAGCTGAACTTTTCGTCACCTAAAATATCAGACAAAACATCGCGCAAATACTGATTGGCTTTCTCAGGATCGGACACTTTGTCCCTGCCCATGCGTTCACGTAGCTCATCAATGATGTCCATTGTCGTATCTTCGCCTATATCACTAGACAGCAAGATGAACTCCAATTCGTCATAGAAATCGTCGTCAAATATACCGCGTTTGAACAGTTGATTTAGCTTAAAGCCTATCTGTTGCTTAGTCTTTTTTAATCCGTCTATGATTTTTTGAAAAAATCCCATTTGCTTTTGCTCCTACATTGCCTGCTTGATTGCTTCGGTAAGCTTAACCGACACAATCTTGGATACGCCCTTTTCTTCCATTGTTACACCATACAGCACATCTGCATTTTCCATTGTGGGCTTTTTGTGCGTGATAACAATAAACTGTGTAGACAAGGAGAACTTGCGCAAGTATTTAGCAATTCTCTCTGCGTTTGCGTCATCCAATGCCGCTTCAATTTCGTCCAATACGCAGAAGGGCATGGGGTTGTACTTCAGTATTGAAAACAGTATCGCTGCTGTCGTCATGGTACGTTCGCCACCGGACAAAAGCGAAATGTTTTGCAGTTTCTTTCCCGGGGGTTGAGCTTCTATTTCCACGCCTTGGTCAAGAGACTCCTTGCTAGGGTCTTTCTCTATGTACAAGCGCGCGTTACCGCCGTTAAACAGCTCGCGGAATATCAGCTTGAAGTTGTCATTGATTTGAGCCATACCCTCTTCGAAGCGCGATTCGATATCCGTTGTCAACTCTTTCAACGCGCTCTTCAGGTCCTCTTCCGCCTTTTTGAGGTCATCAATCTGAGCAAGCAATTCGTCGTAACGCGTTTGCTCTACTTCCAACTCCTGGATGGCAGCCACGTTGACGTGCCCCATCTTCATTATTTCCTGTTTGAGTTCAGAAATACGCTGCTTGCCCACTTCCTTGTCGTAGTTGTCGTCCTTGTACTGCATTGCAGCCGAATACGTTATGCCGTATTCTTCCTGTACCTTTTGTTGCAATTCCAGCAGGTCGTCATCAATTTTGTTGAGAATGTACTCTTCCTTGTCTATCGTTCCGCGCAATGCTTCAAGCTCGTTAGACAAACGGAAGCGTTCATCCGTTAAGCGTTGGAAGTCGCTGTCCATTTGCACCTTGAGCGTCTCAGTTTCCTTTATTTGAGTGAGAAGCTGCGCCATGTCATCCTGCAAATTGCTGTCAGTTACGCTTTCATTGAGCGTGCTATACAAGGCGTCTATTGCTGTGCGCACCTGCGAAATGTAGGATAGCCTTGTCTTAATACCGTCCTGCAAGCTCTCCATTTGCGCATTGTTGCTCTTGATATCCTTTTCGGCAGTTTCGATATTGGAAGCAAGCACTGCCAAACGGTAACGCTTGTCCGATAAGCTTTGGTACAACGTGTCCTTTGCCGAGTTCTCAAGCTGGCTGGTTTGGCGCGCATGTTCCGACTTGTCGCGCAATTGCTTTTCTGCCGTTGAAAGCTCCTGTATGCGGCTTTCGTACTTTTTGATGGCGTCGTCTATTTGCACCATGCGTTGCAACAGCCTTTCCTTTTCGCCTGACAGTCGCAAAACATTTTTCTTGTCTGAGTTAGACAACGTGTTTGAAGTTTCAATCTTTTCCTTTGCAGTTGCAATTTCAATCTTCAATGTGTTGAGAGCATCTGACACACCGTTGGACGTTGTGCGAGTTTCCTCAAGCATGGTATCTAGCTTGCGCTTTTCCTCTTCTGTTTGTTGCAAGTCCTTTAGCAATTCCTCTAGCTTCAAGGAGCGTTCTGCAATCTGCGTTTCGTAAGAAAGCAAGTTTGATGTTGATTGCTTGTGCGCGCTACCGCCTTCCATAGATCCGTCGTTAGAAACACGTTCGCCGGTAAGCGTTACCATACGGTGCGCGTAACGGTACTTTCTGCTGATTGCAATTGCATTGTCAAACGTATCAACAACTACGATACCGCCCAGCAGCGACTCAAATACGCTGGAATAATGCTTGTCAAAGCTTACCAATTCGGATGCAACGCCCAGCACGCCCTTTTCCTTAAGCACTTCGGCGCGATCGATTCCGTGCGGCTTCATCGAACTGACTGGCAAAAATGTTGCCTTGCCGTAATCGTTGATTTTGAGATAATTGATGAGGTACTTTACGTCTTCCTCGTTTTCGGTAACGATATTTTGCAATCTGCCACCAAGAGCAGTTTCAATTGCAAGTTGAAGCTTGGGCTCCACCTTCATGAGGTTTGCCACTACTCCGCGAATGTGCGACGCCAATTCCTTGTCGCGCTTTGCATCCTGCATTAGGTACTGGATACTTGCCTGATATCCTCTGTAATTTGCGGCAAAGTCACGAAGCATGTCGATACCGCCTTTTTCACCGGAGTATGCCTGTTGCTTGCGTGTGAGTTCTTTTGCCAGGTTAAACTGTTTAAACTCCAAATCTTTGATTTGTTGTTTAAGCTGACGGAGAGTATTTTCAAGGTTATCCTTTTCTTTGCGCAGCTTATCGTAGCGACCAAGCAAATCGCCCTCTTCTCCGGCAGATTCCTGAAGCTTTTGCGTAAGTTCCGCTTCGTTAGCTACAATCTGATCGTAACGCTCGGATATTGCGCTCTTTTCCGTTTGCAAAGCAACTAGCTTGCTATTGGATTCCGACGTTGCGTGTATTGCTTCGTCCAACTTGCTACGCAGGCTTTCCGCACGTTGATTGATTTCGTCAACACGTTTGCCCACCGATGCAAAGTGTTCGTTAGCTTGGGACACTTCGTTTTCAAGTGCAGCCATTTCTTCGTTACGGCGTACAAGCAACGCAGCAAGGTCTTCGTTTGACTGCTTGAGATTTTCAATTTCCTGCTTGCTTGTGGCAATTAGCTCTTCGTTGGATTCAATATCGCGGTTGCAGCTGTTTATACGCTCTTGAATGAGGTTCTTTTCACCGGCATTTTTCTCCACGCGCACTGCCAATGCAACCTGCCTGTCGCGCAGGGCGGTAATTTCACCGTCGATACCGTTACGTCTGTGGAACATCTCGTCGTACTGTTCATTGATATCAGCGTACTGAGATTCTTTCAGATTGTATTCTTCTTTTAAACCTTGAAGCTTCTTTTTGCCGTTTTCCTTGTCCTGGCTTGCGTTGTCGTAGCCGTAGATGTAGGCGTTGATTTCGCAAAGACGAAGCTCGTCGTAAACTTCAATATATTTTTTTGCAAGGGTTGACTGACGCTTCAGTTCTGGCAGATGGCGTTTCATTTCCTCTACCAAAATCATTATTTGCGTCATGTTTGTACGTGTTTTTTCCAGCTTGCGCTCCGTTTCTTCCTTTTGAACACGGAATGTAGAAATGCCCAATGCCGCTTCAAAAATGGAACGTCTGTCTTCGGGGCGTGCGTTCAAAATTGCATCCATGCGACCTTGACCGACTATCGAGTAGCCGTCTCTGCCAAGACCTACTCCACGCAAAAGCGACAGAATATCGCGCAGACGTACCACGTTGCGGTTGAGCAAATATTCGCTTTCGTTGTTGCGGTACAGTTTACGGCTGATAATAATCTCGTCCATAGGTATGGAGAACAGCCTTGTAGTGTTGTCAAAAAACAACGATACTTCGCAGTAGCTCATAGATTTACGGGTGTCTGTACCGTTAAAAATCAAGTCTTGCATCAACTTACCGCGCAAGTTCTTCGTGCTTTGTTCACCAAGAACCCAACGGATAGCGTCGGAAATGTTACTCTTTCCGCAACCGTTTGGTCCCACGATACCCGTGATAGGCTGATCAAACTTCAATTCAATTTTATCTGCAAAGCTTTTGAAGCCGTACATTTCAATTTTCTTTAAATAAAGCACTACTCAATTCTCCATTCTTTAACAATTTTACTTGCGGCGTCCTGCTCAGCCGCCTTTTTGCTAGCCCCAACACCAACGCTTTCAACCTTTCCGTTGATGTAAAGCGCGTAACGGAACGTCGGTTTGTTGTCAGGTCCGCTTCGCCCTACCGACTTGTATTCCAATGAATATCTGTGCTTTTGACAGTGTTCCTGCAAAAGTGTTTTGGCGTCCTTTTTTAGTGTATCAGCTGCGCTATTCAGGCTGTCGCCCAATGTACGCAACACAAATTCCCTTGCGCTGGTCTCGCCACCGTCCAAAAAGATTGCACACAGTACCGCCTCAAACAGATTAGCCTCCGTCTTGTGAGACAGCTCACTGTTAGGACCCGAACCGTTTACCATTTGCAAATACTGCACCAAATCCAGCTTGTCCACAATTCTACTCAAGCTCTCGGCAGAAACAAGGCGGGCGCGCATAGCCGACAGTTCGCCTTCACTACTGCTTTGAAAGCGTTCAAACAACTGCTCCGACGTGATATAGCCCAGTATTGCATCTCCAAAAAATTCCATTCGCTCATTGTCCGCCACATTTTCCTGGTTGGCGTAGGAGGAATGGGTAAAGGCTTGCTCGAGAAGCGCTTTATTGTTGAACGTGTACTGTAGCTTGCGTTCTATTTCCTGTATCTTGGTTGCGTTCATTTTACACTTCACTTTTCACGGTTGGTATTTTGAAATTTACAAAAGTATAACAAGTATACCAACTTAGCATGAAAATATATATAATTATAATCCATTATATAGTATTTTGCAATAGAAAAAGGGCAAAAATAGAGATTGTTTCACGAAATATAACATAATTATGCGATTGTTTCACAACGCAAAAAAGCCACCGACAATTGTCGATGGCTTGATTTTACAAAGAAATAAGCCTTAATTATTTGTTATCTGCGGAAATCTCCACCACTTGCTTACCGTCATAGTAACCGCAAGCGTCGCAAACCTTGTGAGCGACCTTCAATTCGTGGCATTGAGGACATTCCACCAAAGAAGCTGCAGTAGCTGTCCAGTTAGCTGCTCTCTTGTGCTTTCTTTGCTTTGATGTTTTTCTCTTGGGTACTGCCATAGTAATGCACCTCCGTTAGAATTTTAAGTTTTTTAGTACGGAAAAAGCGTTTTCTCGTGAAGTGTCACAATCACACTGCTGTTCATTGAGATTTACGCCACACTTGGGACACAAGCCCTTGCAACTCTGTTTGCACAAGAGACTGCTTGGTAGCGACAGCACTATTTCGTCGCAGATAGCTTTTGTTGCGTCCAATCTACTGTCTGTGTAGACATAAGCTTCTTCTTCGTCCGAACTGTCTTTGAAGAAAATCTGATCAAACGGTAAACTTATTTGAGTGGAAACTGCGTTCAAGCACTTGTCGCAGAAACCGTCCACGTGGCAGACTATTTCTCCAACTATGTGAATGTTGGGCTTAACAAATGTTACTTCCAGTTCAAGTGAAACCTTCGTAAGCGTTGCATTGGGATACGGCAACAAGTCGCTATCCAGCTTGCATTCTTTCACAAAGGGAATTGGACTACCAACATTTGCAAAATTTTCCGTCAAATCTATTACAATCTTGTCAGACACAATCATTATTATACAAAATTGCTATTACTTTGTCAACGGTTTACGCCAA
The DNA here is from genome assembly GCA_022508345.1 of Clostridiales bacterium. GTDB lineage: Bacteria > Bacillota > Clostridia > Christensenellales > CAG-314 > Fimimonas. The sequence goes on from JAFLVK010000004.1 coordinate 102,718, forward strand.
CTTTGCTTCGCGCATTGTTTCGCGCGCTATAACAAGTTCCTCGTTGGTGGGGATAACCAAAATCTTGACTTTTGAGCCTTTAGCCTGAATTTCCGATATAGTTCCGCGGGGACATGTATCGTTTTTGCGAGCGTCAAGCTTTACACCAAGATATTCCATATCCTTCAATGCCGCTTCACGAACTTTGTTGTCGTTTTCACCTATGCCGGCAGTAAATACGATAACGTCCACACCGTTGAGTGCAGCTGCGTATGCGCCGATGTATTTTTTTGTGTTGTAGGTAAACATATCAAGCGCAAGCTTTGCGCGGTAGTTACCTGCTTCTGCTGCAGCCGACAAATCTCTGAAGTCGCTTGACACTCCCGATACGCCCAGCATGCCGCACTTCTTGTTGAGATAGGTCAACATTTCAGATACGTCCATGCCCTCTTTCTTTGCAATGTACTCTGCTGCTGCGTAGTCGATGTCGCCACTACGCGTTCCCATGGGAACACCTGCAAGCGGAGTAAAGCCCATGGACGTGTCGATACACTTTCCACCCTTAACTGCCGAAATTGACGAACCGTTGCCAAGGTGGCAGGTGATAATCTTGAGATCTTCAATATTTTTACCAAGGTACTTTGCCGCTTCAAAAGCAACGAACTTGTGACTTGTGCCATGAGCACCGTAGCGGCGAATCTTGTATTTTTCGTAGTGAGCGTAGTCCACTGCATACATGTATGCGTAATCGGGCATCGTGAAGTGGAAGCCTGTATCAAACACCAGCACCATCGGTGTTTTTGGCATTGCAGCAAGGCATGCCTTTACGCCTACGATTGCGGCGGGATTGTGGAGCGGAGCCAAATCCTTTATTTCTTCCATGAGCTCCATCGCCTTGTCAGTTACGAGGGTGGGCTTTTTGAAGGCTTCGCCCGACGCCACTACTCTGTGTCCAACGCCGTCAATTTCACTCATAGAGGAAATAACGCCCACTTCCTTATCTGTAAGCTTGTCCAGTACAAGCTTGACAGCGACGTTGTGTGATGGCATATCAATCTGTTGTTCAATTGTTACGCCATTTGCTTTGTAAATGAAGTTGGAATTGGCAATTCCTATACGTTCGCAAAGGCCCTTTGCAAGAACGCCTTCCGTTTCCATATCGATAAGTTGATATTTGAGAGATGAACTACCCGAGTTTATAACGAGAATTTTCATTGTTGTACCTCTGTATTAGAATTGTGTTTGAAGCGCAGTGATTGCAACTGCCGCTACGATATCTTCCGACTTGCAACCGCGAGACAAATCGTTCAAGGGCTTTGCAAAGCCTTGACAGATAGGACCTACCGCCATGAAGCCGCCAAGACGCTCGGCAATTTTGTAACCGATGTTGCCTGCTTGCAGGTCGGGGAAGATAAATACGTTAGCGTGTCCTGCAACAGGGCTACCCTTAGCTTTCATTTCGCCAACGGACGGAACGATTGCCGCGTCAAACTGCAACTCGCCGTCCAGCTTAATTTCGGGAGCCTTTTCATTAGCGATACGCGTAGCTTCCTGCACTAGCGTTACGTTGTCGTGCTTTGCACTGCCTTTCGAGGAGAACGAAAGCATAGCAACCTTAGGTTCAATGCCCGCAATAGCTTGAGCCGACCTAGCCGTTGAAATTGCGCAGTCTGCAAGGCCTTCCGCAGTGTATGTGGGGTTCAAGCCGCAGTCTGCAAATACAACAAGTCCGTCGGGACAGTATTGGTTGCCTTGCGGAGGACAAATCATAAGGTTAAAGCTGGAAACAGCGGATACACCGGGGGCTGTTTTAATTATTTGAAGTCCGGGGCGAAGTGTATTTGCCGTCGAGTGGCAAGCACCGGATACAAGCCCGTCAACGTCGCCCATTTTTAGCATCATTGCGCCGAAATATGTGCCGTCCTTCAACAGCTCCGTTGCCTGCTCGGGGGTCATTCCCTTTGAGGCGCGCAGTTCACAAAGCTTAGCGTTGTAGCTAGCAAGCTTGTCGCTTGTCAGCGGATTAACAATTTCAACGCCTGTCAAATCGACATCGGGGTTAGCCTTTTTGATTGCAGCGGGGTCGCCCAGCAATACGATTTTAGCAATTCCCTCAGCCGTTGCCATTTGAGCGGCTTTAACAACACGGCTGTCTTCACCTTCGCAAAGAACTATTGTTTTGTGAAGCTTGGCTGCTTTACTTTTGATTTGTTCCAATACGTTCATAACAATCTCCTTTTGAAACACTTTATTTATTGTGCTGTATGTTGTATAATGATTGTATCACATTACGAAATAGTTGTAAACAAATTGAAAATACAAAGGCGCACAAAATGAAATTAGCAGCAATAATATGCGAATTTAATCCTCTTCACACCGGGCACAAAAAACTGATAGACTACGCCCATACTTTGGCAGACAATGTTGTGTGCATAATGAGCGGCAACTTTACTCAACGCGGATTACCGGCCTGCGCAGATAAATACTCTCGCGCAAAGCACGCAATACTTGCAGGGGCGGATCTCGTTGTAGAGCTTCCAACAGTATTTGCCACCGCCTCTGCGGAAAACTTTGCCTACGGCGGCATTGCAATTGCAAACTTGCTCAATGCAGATTGCCTAGTATTCGGTAGCGAATGCGGAAACATAGAAGAACTAACAAAATCCATCGATACAATCAATGACTGCGAAGCAAGCAAGCGCATTCAACAAGAAGTACAAAAGGGCGTAAGCTATCCCAAAGCCGTAGCTATGGCAACAGGCTTGGAAGTTCTGTCACAGCCCAACAACGTGCTGGCAATCGAGTATCTTAAAGCACTACGCTACACTCACTCTTCCATTACACCCTTTACATTGAAGCGTGAGGACAACTACAACAATGACGAACCTCAACAGTACGCTTCATCGAGGGCATTACGCGCCGACAAGGCACTGCGCGACAAATACACATTCAACTATGTTGCGCAAGATATTGACGACGAAATCGTTGAAAAGTTTTGTAAGCTTGCACCTGCATTTTTGTCTGTTGCGACCAGGGAGGAATTGGAACAAACTGAAGGCGTTACCGAGGGTTTGCACAACCGTATTTTCAATGCAGATAAATCTCATGGCTACGAGAAAATGCTTGACGAAATCAAGACAAAACGATACACACGGTTAAAGCTTCAAAGGGTAATTTTAAATCAAATATTGGGTATTACAAAACAGTTAGCCGCCGACAGCAAAAGCAGACAACCGAACATAAAAGTTCTTGCAGTAAAATCAAGCGCAGTTGCACTCCTGCAAAATATCGAAAACGAAACGGACGAAATTACACTACGAGCAGACAGGCTGTACTCCGCTCTTTCCGGTAAAACGCCCCCAACTAAGCTTGTAAAAATTGATTTGTAAAAATGAATAGCCAGCAACGGACAAAACGCAAAATAACTGCATTTTGCCCGTTTTTTTATTAAATTTATATATTATGCCTGAAATAGTATTACATATTTACATAAAATTTTAACAATATCGAATATATTAACGTGTGAAATATCTTAGAATATTGTTTACACTACTATTTATCGGCGTAGCGGCAGTCTTTATTTCTGCGCCGATAAAATATATGCAAAGCTTTTTCAACGGACTGACAGTATGGGCTTACAATGTATTGCCTGCACTGTTTCCCTTTACTGTCATAACCACCATAGCTCTCAAAGTCAAACCGCAAACAAAACATTCTTTTACGAAAATGTTATTTGGAATATCATGCGATAACGTGTTTATAACCAGTCTATTGTGCGGTTACCCTATAGGAGCAAAAGCCATTGCCGACTGCAATGCGGACAAAGCCACAGCTACAAGAATGTGCGCGTTTTGCTCCTCAGCGGGACCAATATTTATGATTGCTACTGTTGGCGCTAAGCTGCTGCAAAACACTGCTGCCACACTTATTCTAATTTCCGTTCACATATTATCTGTTGTCGCAAACGGACTAATTTACCGCCGAAAAGAAACTGTCGAATTGCTTGAAGACGAAACAGGCTTCAAACCTCAGGACTTTGGTAACACCATCACTAATTCCGCACTGTCTATCATTTCCGTTGGCGGCTTGATTGCATTGTTCTACATGTTTTCTGACATGATAAAGAGCTTTTTGCCAAGTGCAGTTTCCGACAACCTGGCAGTGTCATTTGCCATTGGACTACTTGAAATGACCAATGGAATATTTGGCGTGTGCAAACTGGCTGACGTTGCCACCGCTACCGTACTTTGCAGTACACTCTTGGCACTTGGCGGTATGTGCGTATTTTTTCAATGCTACGCTTTTCTCGGCGTCAAAAATATAAAGGCGGTTGACGTTATCAAAATGAAGCTAACTCAATCCGCCTTTGCTACCATATTTAGTTTTATACTGGTCAAATTATTTTTGTAACAAATGTCTTTAACAATCATTTATTAGCAACGCTTGCCTGAATGTATTCCAGCAGAAGCTTCGTTTGTTCAAAGCTTATACAGTCGTCTGTTTGCGATGTACCGTACTCACTAGATTGTCCGCCTGCGTTGAGGTAGCTTTCTATCATTACACCGTCCACCCCTGCTGCAATAGCTTGCTTGGCATTGTCTATCTGTCGCGACGCAACCTTTCCGCTGTTTGCGTGGTTAAGGTCTGCCATTACGTAATCATTTAGTCCGTCATGTTGCAGCAACTGTTTAGCGCGAGCAATATCTTTTGCCGAGATATTTGAGGTGAATTTACCGTCATTCAAACCGCCACGCAACACTATATGTGCGTATCTGGCGCCGTCAGTAGCCATTTGAGCGCCGTTAAAGGGGAATACGCATTCTTTACTCACCGCGTAAAGTGAATCCACTACCTTCTCGATATTTCCGTCTGTAGCGTTCTTTACACCGCAACACACATCCAGTCCCGAAGCGAAATTTCGATGCAAGCTGTCTTCCGAACTGCGCGCACCTACAAACCAGTACGAGACCAGATCCTCGAAATATCCGTACAACTCGGGATACAGCATTTCGTCCGCAACGGGAAGTCCAATCTCAAGGCACTTTACCATCATTTGACGGCATCTAACAATGCCCGCATCGATGTCGACACTGTCGTTGATGTTCAGATGAAAGGCAGCGCCCTTGTATCCCTGACCGTTGGAGTGAGGCTTGGAAGTATATATACGCGCCACAACAAGCAAGTTTGGACACGCGTCCGCAACAGCTTTGAGCCTGAGCAAGTACTCAACCATTGCTGCAGGGTCGTCCGCCGAGCAAGGTCCGCACACCACAACAAAGCGGTTGCGCGATATGAAGTTTTCTTTTAGCTGCGCATCTAGCTGCTCTTTTCTTCGGCGCAGCTTATCCGATAACGGCACAAGCTTCCTGTAAGCCTTGATGCTACCCAGCTTCTTTTGTTCTGTAAACATAATTACTTTGCCAAATACTTTTTGATTTCACCTATACAGCACTCGGGAACGTACGGGGAAAAGTCCTGTCCCAAGTGAGCGAGCTCACGAACCAATGAACTGGAAATATGCCTGTATTCCTTGCTGCCAACTACAAATACTGTTTCGCCTGTCCAATAGCTTTTGTTTACGTCTGACAGGTCGATAACAGACTGCAGGTCTAGTGCGTTGCGAATTGATTTGATCATTACAGATGCAGAAACTTTTGTGCAAAATTCCGTCATCATTCCGTCATGCGCAACAGCTTCGACATTCGCCAAGTGCGATACGGATTTTTTGAGCATTGCAAGACGGACGTCTTGCGGTATTGCATAGTTTTTCTCGGCATTAACGCCCATGACAACATACAGCTTGTCCACAAGTTTTGCTGCCTTTTCTATCGCATCAACGTGCCCTTTTGTAACAGGACAAAATGATCCTGCATACACACCTATTCGCATAATTCACTCCTCTCATAAAAGCTGAACCTAACCGTACCCATTTTGCGACTGTCAAAGCGCACAAGGTTGCCAATACTGCTTGGTAACTCGTCTTCCGCAGCATGCTCACACACCACCCAACCGCCTGGTTTCAAGGTGTTGAGGCTGTCCATAGCCTGCAGCACTTCAGTGTATAACTCTGCCTTGTACGGCGGGTCAACAAATACTAAGTCCATTTGACAGGGCAGGCGTTTCAAGCAATCGCGAAAGTCGCAATACATAAGCTCCGGCTTGACGCCAATCTTTTCAAAGTTAGCACGTACAGCTGCAACGGCATCGCGACTGTTGTCACAAAGAATTGCTCTCTCCGCTCCACGGCTCAAACACTCGATAGCAAGTTGCCCCGAACCTGCGAACAAGTCCAACACACACGCCCCCTGCAACTTTGCGTTGACAATGTTGAACAGCGTTTCTTTCATTCTGTCCAATGTCGGGCGCGCATTGTGTTTTGGCGCAACTAAACTTCTACCTTTGTATTTCCCTGTGATTACTCTCATATTTCCCTAGTATATATTTTACTACATCATTTCAAATTACACAAGAGTTCGTAAATAATTACCTGATCATTTGATATATTTACGTCCTTTCTAAGTAATGTAGCGGTTTGCCCCACATCTACATTGTCACTACCTACGTCCACTAACGTCATTGCCATACATATTGCTACAACCGTGTAGAAGCACTCTCCAATCTTTATTTTAGCCCCAATCAGTGTACGCGACATCCCCATAGCGTAGCCAATATTTAGCACAGCAATGCGCGTATCTGTCGCACACACGTATTTTGCGCCGTACCCGACTACACTGCCTGCGACAACATTTTTGACGGCTATTACGTCGGCGGTAACACTTTTGGCAGGTAGTAAATTTTCATTGCCGTACCCAAACAGCCCCAAGCCGACACGCGCCATATCCAGGTGATATTTTGAATTCAACAGCGTTGCTCCGGTATTTGCAATATGCTTAATCAGCGGCTTGGTGTAGCCCTTTTCAAATGCTTCACAGCACATTTGAAACTGTTGAAGCTGCCTGTCGCACTCCCTTTCTGTATCCCCGTAGAAATGTGAAAAGATGCCCTCTACCTCAATATTTGCACCGCTAAGTAACTGCAACAGCTTCGCAATTTCCAAATATTGAAACCCCAATCGAGACATACCGCTATCGATTTTAATATGTACACGGGCAGTCGTTTTGAGGTTTTTAGCAACTTTATCAACCGTGTCAAGTGTGGAAAAACTGTCCACTGTTACAGTGCAGTTTGATTTAATTGCGCGTTCCGTGTTTCTCTCATTTTGTGGGAGTAACACAAGCACGTCTTTTTTCAAAGCAAGCAACTGCTCCGCCTCGTCTACACTACCCACCGCAAAGTAATCAACAAGCTCAGCGATATGACGCGCAACGTGCATTAATCCATGTCCGTACGCATTGTTTTTCAACACAGCGCAAAGCTTGCTTTTCCCAAGTAATCTTTTGAATAACAACGTGTTTTTTTCTATAGCGTTATAATCTATGTTTTGCAACAATATCTCCTTTACAGTGTTTTGTGCTGCTTTTGTTGTAATCACATACCGCAAAGCCACATAAGTTTGCAAACATGTTTACAACTTATGTTTTTTTTGCTACAATATACAAAGGTGATTATTATGAAATTTATAGCGACGTTTACTCCCACAATCAAGATTTTTCTTTACATAATAGCCGTGATCAGCCTTGTAGGTATTGTCGTTGGCATTTTACCGCTTGCAGGCGTACATTTGGAAATTACAACAGGGCAAGCTTCGCTACTTATTAGCGTATGCTCATTGACTTTGATAGTTTCCATAATGCTTGCAACCATTCACTACAAGGTTGACAAAACGCATGTGAGAATCAACATTGCCTTTATCGACATGTTGAGCGGAAGAATACGCCTTGACAACATACTGAACATTGTTATCAAAGATGGGAAAATGTACATCAGCTATTTGTGGAAAGGACCCGACCCGGTGATTGCATTGATAGCCATCAAGCCCAAACGCTACGAAGAATTCAAAGAACTTTTGATGTCCAAAAATAAAAATATAGTATTTTACGAATATAAAGATGGAACTACTGATAGCGAGCAACAATAAGCACAAAATCGAAGAAATCAAGGCTGTGCTGAATGGGAAATTTGACAAAATAACCTCCCTTGCCGAAGACGGAATAGTTTGTGACCCCGAAGAAATAGGCGAAACATTCTACCAAAACGCGTTGATAAAAGCGCAGGCGGTTGCAAAGCTTTGCAACAAGGAAGTTCTTGCCGACGACACGGGCTTGTGTGTAAATGCTCTACACGGCCGCCCGGGAGTACACTCGGCGCGCTACGCTAACGATCACGACAATGCAGCTAACAGGCGCAAGGTTCTTGCTGAGCTACAAGGTGCTACAGATCGTTCTGCGTATTTTCAATCTGTTGTTGTGCTGCTCTATCCCGACGGCAAGGTAGTTACCGGCGAAGGGAAAGTTGAAGGATACATTTTGGAACAGGAACAGGGCGCACACGGTTTTGGATATGACAGCATTTTCTACTCTACGGAACTGAACAAAACTTTTGCTGAAGCTTCGATGGGCGAAAAACTCTCCGTCAGCCACCGCAGCCGCGCACTGCACGATTTGCTCAGCAAACTGAAATAGCTATATAGCAATAAAAAAGCACCAAGTAAAACTACTTGGTGCTTTCATTATAAATCAATGCAATAAATTATTTATCGAACAATCAAGAAACTAATTATTACCTTTCAATACTATTGTTACAATAATACTTTATTGTTGATATACTTGCGTGTTATTTAACAATATTCAGCAATTCACGCAAATCTGTTATTTCATATGTTGGCGTAAGCTTGGACTTGTTGTCATTGCGCCATGGATTAAACCAACAGGTGTCAATTCCCGCATTTACACCGCCTTGTATGTCACTTGTAAGTGAATCACCTATGATAAGAGTTTTTGATTTGTCAAAGCTGTCGATATGTTTAAAACAGTAATCAAAACACTCAATTTGCGGTTTCGGATAGCCTACCTCCTCGGAGACAAAACGCGCCTTGAAATATTTTTCTAACCCGCTGCCTTTCATACGGCTATTTTGTATTTCTGCCACGCCGTTGGATACAATGTACAATTTGCACGTTTTTTGAAGTTGCTCCAATACTTCCACCGCATGCGGAACAATGAAAAAGCCAAGCTTCAAATATTCTTCATATAAATTACCCACAGCCTCAGCGTTGTCAAGTGGAAGTCGCAATTCCTTGAAAGTTTCTACAAATCTGTTAATAAGCACTTGCGGCTTTGACCGTTTACCCTGCTCAAACAGTTGCCATTGGTAGATATTGTTTTTACGGTAAACTTGCAAAACGGTTTGGTTGAACTTCAGTCCTGTCTCCGCAAAAGCGCGTTCCAATGCCTGCTCTTCCGACTTGTCAAAATCCAGCACCGTATTGTCCGCATCAAATAAAAGTATTTCGTATTTCAAAATCATTCTCCAATTGTTCTATTGAAATTTTTTTCCAATTCAAAATGTCCGTCTTGATAATTAAGTTGTCCGTTTTTATGCTTATATCCGTTCTTTTTATAAAAAGGTATCGCTGATATTGCAGAATGTACATATATCTTTTTAGCGCGCAAGCCAAATTCATCATTTTCTAGACATTCGATAATTTTGCGTCCAAACCCTTTGCCTTGATAATCCGGATCAACAAAAATAGTAAACAAGCAACTTTCGGTTAAGCTATCCCAATATGGACCAATTGCGCCGCATCCGATAATTTTTTCATTGTCTTTCAACACATAAAAATGCGTCCACGTCGCTCTGCGTTTAATGAAATCATAATTGCATGTTGAAGCAAGACCTTTAACAGTTTCTTCGGGGTAAAAGTCAACTAAAGATGATTGCCTACATGCTCGTTCTATCATTTTGCACGTTTCATTTATTTCGTTTTCTTTTATAATTGCACACTTCATATTCTTACCTCCGCGGGTTCAAGTACCCGTCAGTAAGAAAAATGCTTCGACTACTGTCGAAGCAATGGAGCGGGAGACGGGATTCGAACCCGCGATATCTGCCTTGGCAAGGCAGCGCTCTACCTCTGAGCCACTCCCGCATATTAAGTTCTTGGTGCGGATAAAGGGACTTGAACCCCCACGTCGAAGACACTAGATCCTAAGTCTAGCGCG
>JAFLVK010000040.1 GCA_022508345.1 Clostridiales bacterium
TTCCTCTATTTCCTTGTTAATCTTTCTGCCATCCTCATAATACTGAGTGCAAGCTTCGGTAGAAACCGTAAAGCCCTGAGGAACGGGTAAGCCGAGGTTGGTCATTTCTGCGAGGTTGGCACCTTTGCCGCCAAGAAGCTCACGCATTGAGCTTTTACCTTCGCTGAACAAATATACAAACTTTTTTGCCATTTGTAAAAAACTCCTTCTATATTTAAATCGGTTTAGTATACCATATTTTGGAATTACAATGCAAGCATTTTTTTGCCATAAATTCATATTATCCTTTAATTAGCTAATTTAAGACAAATTTTCCCCACTGTTTAATAAATAAAAAAACATCTCCGTTTAGATTAGATAAGAGATGTTTTACTTACAAGTTTACATGAAAATTTATCTTCAAAGCGCAATGCGATTTTATCAAATGTTTTATTTATAAGCTGCTCGTCTGCCTCAAACTCACTAGCAAAATTTTCGGTGCAGGCAAGTAGTTCCATTACCGTGGACGGATTA
>JAFLVK010000041.1 GCA_022508345.1 Clostridiales bacterium
CGCTATCGCCCTACGAGGTAACACGTCAGCACAAGCAAACATCAAAAATCCCAGAAACTAATCTCTCAATATTTCAAAAAAGCAGACAGTTTGTCTGCTTTTTTATTGTATTTTTTGCAAAAGTGCAATATGAGTTGGAAAAACAGCATTTTTGCTGTTCTCATCAGCTTTTTAGAAGCCAAGCAGTTTCGCAGGCAAGTTTACAACTTGCTAACACGCGAATCTCAATTTGAAACAATATACGTTGACGTATATATCTAACACAAAACCGCTGTACCTTTCGGTGCAGCGGTTTTTATGAACATTGAATACTTTTATAAAGTATATTTAGCAATCATTTACGAAAGTCTTTTTGTTTTCACAGTTTAGTTTGCTTATACAAGCACAAATCAATAATCCTTATTATTTCTGTTTCATCTTCCACGCAACCTTTTAATATCCATTTGGTTAGAATCGTTTGCAGACCGGAAACGTAGAAGTCGAAAATATAATCTAATGACTCATCACTAATG
>JAFLVK010000042.1 GCA_022508345.1 Clostridiales bacterium
CCATCTCTAATCAGGCAGGGACTCAACTCCATATCCAGCGGATTGCTCAACAAACTGGCAGGCGTGTATGGAGCTAAGATAGATGCCGCAGATGCTACAATCGATGCGATGACTATCGTCAACCGCATATCCAACTTCGTCATGTGCGTGGGCATGGGCATAAGCCAAGGCTTGCAACCGGTGGCATCATTTAACTATCAAGCGAAGAAATACGCCCGCGTAAAAAAGGCGCTACTCGTCACTATCTGCATTAGCTTTGGCTGCATAGTTGTTATGGCAACGCCTATGGTCATTGCGCCCACCATCATCGTATCGCTATTCCAAGACACTTCGCAGGTAGTAGAGATTGCCCGATTGGCTCTTATTTGCGCAATGATGGGTCAGCTCTTCATGCCGCTGTTTATACCCATCAATATGACATACCAAAGCATACGCAAGGCAGGCATGGCATCATTTCTAGCTCTACTACGTTCGGGTTTGTTGTTCATTCCCATACTGCTGATAACCACAG
>JAFLVK010000043.1 GCA_022508345.1 Clostridiales bacterium
TGCTGGCAGACGCGCAAAGTGGCAAAACGTCCATTTGCAAGCTTTTGCTCAAGGATATTTCGCCCACTAACGGACACATTTTTGTGGACGGTTTGGAGATTTCAAGTATCACAAACGCCAACTTGGACATACTTTATTTACCGAGAAATCCCCTCTTTTTCGAGCGCCGTAGCGCGCTTTACAACGTGGAGTATCCGCTTAAAATTCGCAAAGTGGCTAAAGCCGAACGTCAAGCGCGAGCGCGCGAGCTTGCCGAGCAGTTCGGACTGCCGCTAAACGTTAAGGCTGCTAAGTTCAGCACGGAGCAAAGGCGAACGCTAGCCCTTGCGCGAGCATTGACGGTTAAACGTAAAATTGCGCTGTTCGACGGATTTTTCGACGGCGACAGCATTGATTTTGAGTATGTAGAGGGCATTTTGAAGCATTTCGACACGTGTGTAATACTCACGTCCGATGTCAAACTTGCAATGGGGCACACGGTGGTGCTGGACGGCGGAGTTGTAGTTCATGA
>JAFLVK010000044.1:0-240 GCA_022508345.1 Clostridiales bacterium
GTTTTTATGTCGTGTAGTTGCAAATCGGTGAGGTTGCCGCTTTTCTTTTCCGTGCGGATTTCCCATTGAATAAGGAATGTTAACGCGGCGCGGAGTAGTATTACTGCCCCTAAAATTCCCAGTTCCTCCCAAGTGCGCGCAATAACCGTTTTCATCAACTCGCCGCCTATTTTAAATTCCAGCGAAAGGGCAATACCTTCGGCAAGTTTCAAGCGCACGTGTTCGTGCTTTTTAAACAGT
>JAFLVK010000044.1:250-508 GCA_022508345.1 Clostridiales bacterium
CACAAAATTGCAATTCCCACAACTTCAATCAGCATTACCAAGTATTCCACAATGACGTTAAAGTACTCGTAAATAATTTCATATGCTTTTTGCAGAGGGTTGCCCGTAGCATCTGCAAACATTCCCAAAAGATTGCGCATAATATCCTCCTATAACGTATTATATATAGTATATCATCTAGTCGCGCAATTTGCAATACTCAACTTTTTACATAAAATTTTAAAATATATTTGAAATGACACTTTACACTTTTTTTGT
>JAFLVK010000045.1 GCA_022508345.1 Clostridiales bacterium
TTGGGGTATCGCCAAGCGGTAAGGCAACGGATTCTGACTCCGTCACCCGCAGGTTCGAATCCTGCTACCCTAGCCATTTTAGGGCAGATTAACCATTTTGCGGTTAAAATGCCCTTTTTTCTGCCAATTTTTAGGTATTTTCAACCACTAATATTTGGGTGTTTCCCAAATTGGGGAAACATTTGGGGAAAGTTACGGCGTAATTTTTCGCTATTTTTGTGTTCAAATTTATGTATTGACCACAATATGTTGGGGAAAATGGCTTTTATTTTTAGTTCTCGATTTTTCCGTTTGGGGAAATTTTCATTAGTAATCTACTTTTTCCGCTTCTTTGAGCTGATATTCATCCGAAAAGTCTGTGTATCCACGGTTGACTCTTGAAGCCAAAACATCTTTGTCTTCGCAGTGTCCACCCCACATCATGACGATTTCCGGATGAACTCCACACTCTTTGCAACGAGTTATGAATGTATATCTCAACTCATGCGCGTGGTGTTCGGGAAACAG
>JAFLVK010000046.1 GCA_022508345.1 Clostridiales bacterium
GCAGAGCTCGAACTCAATCAAGTCGCGCTCATGTAACGGCATAACCGGCAATATCGATTGCCGAGAAAAGGAGAGAATTCAACATGGCACAGAAAATTATCGGATATATCAAATTACAGATTCCTGCCGGAAAAGCAAATCCCGCTCCGCCGGTAGGTCCCGCGCTCGGTCAGCACGGTGTTAATATCATGGCTTTCACAAAGGAATTCAACGAAAGAACAAAGAACGATATGGGTCTTATTATCCCTGTTGTTATTACTGTTTACGCAGACCGTTCCTTCTCCTTTGTAACAAAAACGCCTCCGGCAGCCGTTCTTATCAAGAAGGCTTGCGGAATTGAAAGCGGTTCCGGCGTTCCCAACAAGACAAAGGTCGCAAAGATCACAAAAGAACAGGTTCAGAAGATCGCTGAACAGAAAATGCCCGACCTCAATGCTTACTCCATTGAATCGGCTATGAGCATGATCGCAGGCACAGCAAGAAGTATGGGCGTTGAAGTTGTCGA
>JAFLVK010000047.1 GCA_022508345.1 Clostridiales bacterium
TACCATTGCCGACTTGGACGGATCGCAAGACATAACATTCAAGCATATTGCCGAATCGTTGCAATTACGTATGTTGGACCGCAAGTATAGGGTATAAAATGTACACGTTAGAAGAAAAAATATGTATATCATTTGCTGAAAACGGTATTTCTTCAAGCAAGTTTTTTCAAGTGTGGAATTTGTTTGAAGGCGCAGAGCAATTGGTCGCAGAACTTCCGCGCAGTAAACAGGCTGAGGCGCTACTTGGAAGCAATTACGTTAAACTGAAAAAGATATTGCGATATAACGCCTTTGACGAAATAATTGACGACATGAACGAGCAGGGAGTTTGCGCCGTCACTTGGTTTTCGCCGGATTACCCTCCGCAACTGAGAGATATTGACGATCCGCCTTGTGTGCTGTTTTGCAAAGGTAACGTAAAGTTGCTTGCTACGGATTGTTTTTCCGTGATTGGAACGCGCAAAGTGTCATCTTACGGAAGGCGCATTACAAGAGACTTTAC
>JAFLVK010000005.1 GCA_022508345.1 Clostridiales bacterium
ACAAATGCGCTCCAGTTATGCGCTTGGTATACAACCTTGCCACAACCTGCTACCGAGCAGGTGCCTTGGTGTGTGTTGTGTCTGTTCAGAATAGTAGTTACATTCTGCACAGTGTTGTCTGTGGTATTGTCCGTCTACGTAAACCCATACAAGCTGGTCTACGTGGCTTCTTGTAACAGTGTTGCCGCAGGTTACGCATTTACCACTGTGTGTTTCTGCATTTTTGTGTGTCCAGCGCTCTTGCACTGCTTCGTGAGATTGCTTGTATCCGCAAACTTCACAATTACGGAAGTGTTCTGTTGCAAAACCTTCACCTGTAAATGCTACAGGGAACTGGTGATCACCGCGTACTTCTACGAAGCAGTCGTCATGACCGCCACATGTACCGTAGTGAATGTCTGCTTCTTGTGTCCAAGCGGACGGAGTTGCTGCAAGGTGCGTTTCTACACCGTTGTCGCAACTGCATGTGCGCGTGTGTACAGATACACCCAGTTCGGAGTCACCTACAAATGCGCTCCAGTTATGCGCTTGGTATACAACCTTGCCACAACCTGCTACCGAGCAGGTGCCTTGGTGTGTGTTAGTGTCGTAATATATGTAACTGCTTGCTGCAGCTGCGTGGATGTCGCCACGGTAACTACATACGGCACATTCGCGGTAGTGAATGTTGTCTGTGTCACTTCCGAGGTATGCTCCATTGTATACGTGGTTGCCACTGTTCATTTTGCCGCTGCATACAATACATTCAAGATAGTGTCCTGTTGTTGTTTGTACGTAACTGCCGTTGTTTTTAGGCGTGCACTCAACCGTTACACTTCCACTACATACCGAGCATACGCCACTATGCGTGCCGTTATTGGTGGTTGTAATATTTGTAAGTGTGCCGTGAGCTGCGGATGCACTGCCAACCTTACCGCACACGCTACAATATTGACGGTGCGATGTTTCGTTTAGCTTTTCATATTTCCATACGTGTGCTGCATTGTTTACTTTTCCGTTACATACACTACACGTCAGATAGTGATTGCTACTGTCTGTACCATACGTATAACTCTTGGGTGAGCAATTTACAGTTGAACTATAGGTGCAGCCACTGCATTTAATGGTATGTGTACCGTTGTTGTTAGCTGTTGTTGTAAGCGTGTGGTTTACTGTGCTGGTTGCACCGCACGCACATTTACCCGTGTGAGAACCGGCATTTGCAGACGTCCAGTTGCTGTAGCTGTGGTTTGCCGTGCCTGTTTTTGTTCCGCACACTGTACACACTTTCCAGTGTTGGCTTGCGTTCCATTGGTAAGCTGTGCCATAGCTGTGGCTTAGCTTGTTAATTCTACCTTGACCAACCGTAGCAAGCCATGTGTCTATGTTGATAACTGTTGTACCTGCTGAATTAGAAAAGTGTAAGCCGCAAACAGTACAGTACCAGTATGTGTTTTGACCGTATGCCGTGCATGTTGCTGACCAACCGTTAACCTGCGTAAGAGTGTGGTTGCCGTTACCACAACCGGAAGTACCACCTATTGTACCTCCAGTATAAATGAAACGACCGCCCTCAATTTGTACGTTATTTCCCGTATTATTACCAATTACACCACCACTTAATGTAAATAACGGTTGATATGAAGTGTTACCCTCTACGTACACACCGACACCTTTGTTGCCTGTAATGGCACCTCCAGACATTGTGAGGCCGCTTGCAGCACTAATTACAAATACACCAGCACCTTTCAATGTGCCTGTATTTCCGACAATCTGTCCACCCTTGATTGTGAAAGCAGAATTAATACTCATTCCGCCTCCCGTGCTAGCAGTATTGTTCGATATGATTGCAGTTCCACTTATGGTACTAGAACCAGTAGAATAAATGCCGCCACCACTACCAGCAGTGTTTTCAGTAATAGTGCCTCCACTCATTTCAACACGGCCATAAACGCCACCACCACAGCCATTACCAGCATCGTTGCCAGAAATAGTTCCTCCCTTCATTGTCAATGAACCAAAGACGCCACCACCATTACCATTACCATTTTTCACAGTGTTATTAGATATTGTGCCACCATTCATTGTGAATGAGCCGCTACCGACATAAACACCGCCGCCGCCACCTTGCGTATAGCCATCTCCGAAAGAAACAGTCACAGAGTTGCCGGAAATTGTACCATTGTTCATTGTGAATTTGCCGACTTCCATATACACAGCGCCACCGAATTGCTTAACCTTATTACCGGATATAGTGCCGCCATTCATTATGAATGTTCCACCGGCTGATGAACTGTTAGAGGTTTTAATTTGAATAGGACTAGTATTTGACCAATTATCACTAGCACCTGTAATAGTACCGGGACCATTCAGCGTTAAAGTTCCACCAGTAGTAATTCTAATACAGTATCTCCCACCTATGTTCAACGTATAGCCACCCAAGTTTAATGTTAGGCTTCTAGTTAGATAATCAGCATAATTTGTAAGTGTAATATTAGCAGTAAGCGTAATCTCAGTGACGGAAGTGTTTTTCCATTGTGTTCTGAAATCTTCATCCGTGCCAACACTAGTAGCTATAGGCATGATATCGTACTCGCTCGAATGATCATCTTCGGGAAGTTCGTCGACAGAGATTACAGGATTTTCTGAACTCATATTCACTGACGGCTCAGCTTCACTATCGCCGTAAACGATTTCGTCAGAACTACTAATCTTGCCTTCTTGCTGAAGCTTGAACTTTTCTTCCGCTTGAGCAAACTGCTTCTCGCGTGCTTGCTGCAGTTCCGCTGCCTGTTGTTCAGCCTCAGCTGCAGCTGCCACAGTTTGTGTGCTGGCAATTGCAGCCGATACAACAAAGAGCAACGCAAGCAGCATAAGCACGATTGCTGTAACAATTGTCTTTTTTGTTATAAGGTTGGACTTCATATTTTATCCTCCTTTTAATCTTCCTTTTTAATAATGTAATATCTGTCCGCCTCCACCCTACCACGCGCACGCGCTAACGAACTAAAAGGGTTGTTCTCCTGGTTGTTACTGACAGAAATTGAAAAAAATTTTGTTCACCTATTATCTTAATATATGCACAAAAAGTGAGAAAATTTCTCAATTTCGACCTAATTATACACACTTTATGCACATGTGTCAAGATTTTTTTGCAAAAAAATCCGTTTTTTTTTAAATTTTTCACCCCATTTCGCTATTTTTGTTCACCTATTAAGATAATAGGTACTCATTTTACGACAACTCAAACGCATTAGTTTGAGTTTTTTTGTATATTTTTTTGACGCGCAAAATAACAGCTAAATGCTAAAAACATAGAAAAATATGCCAAATGGGGTGTGAAAATTGCAATAATCAAGCAAAATGGACTAACTATGTATCGATAATAGAAAATCAAATTGGAATAAATATGCAAAATAATCTATAAAATTGAAAAAATGTATAGATGTACAAAATGTAACTGTGATTTTAGAACAAAAGTTTTGTTTTCTATTGCAAAATGCTTGATTACATGGTACAATATAACCATGAAAAAAGGCGACAAACGACTGACCGAAATTTACAACTACATCAAAAACTTTATTGACGACAATGGGTTCCCACCTTCGGTGAGAGAAATCGGGACAAAGTTTGCGATTAAATCCACGTCAACGGTACACTATTACTTGGAAAAATTGCGCGACCAGGGACTTATATCACAGGATGGCAACAAAAAACGCGCGTTTACTGTAACGCAAACGCGATCGATGTCAAATTACATTCCACTTGTTGGTAATGTAAGCGCGGGTACAGGTATACTAGCCGTAGAAAACATCGAGGGTGAATTTCCACTGCCACAAGATATGTTCATGGGCAATGACCTGTTTATGCTGCGCGTAGAGGGCGATAGCATGATTGAGGCAGGCATTTCCGACGGTGACTACGTGATTGTACACTCTCAGAACACTGCCAATACAAACGAAATTGTGGTTGCTATGTGGCAAGATAAAGCAACTGTAAAACGCCTGCGTGCAATAAGCCCCAACCTGGTACTTCACCCTGAAAACAATGAGATGGATGACATAGTCATTACACCAGACGAAAACCCCACCATTATTGGCAAAGTTGTGGGTTGCATAAAGAAATTTTAAAAACGTAACCTGGGATGCGAAAAATTACATCAATTTTAAAAGATAATGCATGTAATTCATTACCATAAGACTCCTTTTGAACAGACAAAAGGAGCCTTATTCTTTTTTATTAGTATTAACTAATCCTTTTTAGTGACATAAATACCAGGTGCTACCTGCTCCAGGGCAAAAGATTCGTCTTCTTCCTCGTCGCTAGGTAAAGTTGCACCAACAAGGTCACGCTCGAAGATTGCTTCTTCTTGCGCAGTGCGTATATCACGCTTTATAAGACCTTTCTTTATCAATTCAAGTATTCCTTCGTAAGGTATGTAGTAATCGACAGATTCATGGGGTACCTGCATCATTTTATTGTTGTCCATTACCGATCTTATTAGCTTTTTAGCTATCTCAACGCGTTTGCGGTTCTTGAGACGTATCATAAGCGGAGTGTCTTCGTAGCAAGATATATCTGCTGCGTTTTCTATGTGCATGTCCTCACCGTAATCGTACGGGTTAAGGGGCAGGAACAAACAAAGACGTTTTCCGCGGTATGCAAGCTTTGCAAGTACTAACTTGCCACCACACTTAAATGTTTCGCGTTTCCAGCTTATACGTCCTTTTACGCCCCTGTAGGACAACAATTCGTTTTTAATTTCAGTATACCAATACTTAACGTCGTCGTCAGACTGTATCAGGCGTGCGGTAAAGCTCTTGTCGTAACGCAAGCGTGAATCGACAGAATCTTCCTCTACAATGATTGGATCAGCACGCTTCACCACTATTGTTTGCTGCTGCTCAACAACAGTAGGTTGCTCTTCAACTGTAACCTGGGGTGAGATTTCTTGAACTTTTTCTTCGTTTTCTGCAACTTGGGGTGCGTTTTCGACAATTATTTGGTATCCAACAGTTTTTCCTTGGTAAGTTACGGTAACCGTCGGCTTACCTTGCTTGCTCATGTCGGGAGAAAGTACGGAGTAATCTGTGACCTCCTCTTCGAACGGTTCAACATTGAAATGTGCTATTACAACAAGTCCGTCGTGGTCGATCGATTCACCCACAAAGTAGTCCTTTTTGACCTTGTCCGTATCTATCCAAATATACATCAACTCACGTGTCTTTTCTTCTACAGGTTTCTCAATTACAATCGTTGTAGGTTCTGCGTTTTGAACAATGGGTTGAGTTGTTTCTTCTACAACAGGTGCAGGTTGCTCCACAACTTTAGCTTGGCGCTCCTCTACAGATATTGTATAGGAAGCAGACATTCCCTCGTATTTGACAGTTACAACCTTGATACCCGCTGTATACATGTACGGTTTAATTACGTACACTGTACCGTGGGTTTTGCCCTTTTTAGATAAACGTGTGTAGGTGTCGTTGTCAATGAGTGTGAACTCTAATATGCTTTCCGACGTGGGGCTGACGTTAAACTCTCCGTTTACGACCAAGCCCTCACAGGTAAAACCCTCGCCGGCAACAAATGCACGTTGCACGACCCCGAGGTCGAGCGTGATGCCTGTAAGTTCACGCTCTACTTCCTTTTGGGGTTCAGTCACATAAACAACTTCCGTGTTTTGTGCGGTTGGTTGCGCTACAGTGTATACCGTAGATTGATCTTGCAATCTTCTGCGCAGTATTACAAAGATAATTATTGACAGTGCCAACACCGCCAGCACGGCTTGTATAACTATTAGCCAAACTATTGTTTCGTAAGTGTTCCACTCGTATGTATGTCCGAAAATATTTATTGCATTCAATAGGTACTTCATGCCTATTTACCTCTCTTGCCCCTATATTCTCTTGCGACGAACAATGAAGAACGCTGCAAGAATAACTACTGCCTGTGCGGACAAGGAAACAATTGCTACGCCAATATCCAGTCCGTCAACTGCCCCGCTATTGAGGTCGCTAACTACTTCCCCGATGTTTTTTACACCGTTTGCGCCAGCTTGCTTAGCCTCTTCGGGAGTTACAGCTTGCTCAATCTTTTTCTTGGCGTCTTCGTAATCCTTTTCCAGTTCGCCCAGTCTCTTTTCTTTTTCTTCGTCAGTTAGCTTGGGGTCCTTCTTTATTTTTTCTTCTGCTTCTTTCTTTGCGTTTTCGAGATCTTCAAGAGCCTTGTCTTTTGCATCTCTCAGCTCACCGTCAACAGAGTCAACAACGTCAACAATGATGCCTATACCATCTTGAACTGCCTGATCAACCTCTTCAAGCGTTGTCGCATCGTCTACTGCCTTCTTAGCGTTTTTAAGCGCTTCGTCAATTGCATCCTTGGCAGCTTCCTTTTCCTCGTCGCTGAGGTTCGGACTACTGTCTATTGCATCTCTTGCTTCTTGAGCCTTTTTGTCTAGGTCTTTTTTTGCTTTATCCTTTGCGTTGTTGAGTTCCGCATCTTCAATGTTCTTCAAGCCATCTTCAAGTGCGTGTTCAACTTCGTCGCCATTGAGAGCCTTGTCTACTTCGCCCTTACCTTTATCAAGTTCGCTGTCAATTCTGTCAATAATTTCGTCAGCGACGTCTCTGTCAAGTTCGCCATTGGCTACTCTGTCTTCAATTTCTTGTTTTTTTTCTTCAGCCGCACTGTCAAGTTCGTCACGAGCTTCTTGCTTTTTCTCTTTCAAGGACGGAGTTTTGTCCTCGCCAGGGTTTTCATTTCTGCTTCTAGCAAGTTCGTCGTATTCGTCAACAATGCTACCGAGTTCTTTTTCAACCTGGTCAACAACATCTTTAACATCATCAACAGTTTCAGCGCTGTCAATTCTGCCTTGAGCTTCTTCAACTTTCTTGTCTATTTCGTCATAAGCTTCTTGTTTTTCTTCGTCGGTCAAATCGGGCATTTTGTCTATTTCGCTCTTAGCCTGTTCGCCTCTATGTTCTAAATCTTTCTTGGCTTGATCCTTGGTGTAGTTTAGTTCTGCTTCTTCAAGAGCATTTTCACCAGCCTTTTTAGCCGACTCAATTTCTTCAGAACTTGTAGCGTTGTCTATTTCACCCTTAGCTTTGTCAAGTTCGTCGTAGATTCTGTCAATAATTCCGGATTTTTCTTCCTCAGTGAGGTCGCTACGGCGATTTATATCCTTTTCAAGCTCTTTTGCCTTGTCCTCAAGCTCCTTTTTTGCAGTGTCCTTTTTCTTCTCATTGTCGATATCTTCACTTTTTGTGCCTGCAATGTCTCCGAACTTGCCATTGGGATTTTCGGGGTCATTAGGAAGTACTTCGTCAACAACATCCTCTATTTCTTCGGGAGTTTGTTTGTCCTTGATGTCACCAACCGTTTTTTCCTCTTCTTGAGTTATACGGTCTTCCAGTTCCTTAGCCTCTTCATCGGTGATGTCAGGTTTACGGTTTTCAACATTTTGTCTAGCACGCTCTGCTGCTTCCCTAACTTTGTTGACAGCATCCCATCTTGCTGCTACAAGCTTCCAATCTTTAATTGCTTGTGCTGCGAGGTTGTAGGCTATTGTTCTTTCCACTTCGGACAAATTTTCGTCGTGAGCTTCTTTGTAGTATCTTACAAACTTGTTCCATGCTTCGGCATATTCTTTTTTGTACTGCTTGTTTTCATCCTCTTTGAGGTACTTCAAATCTGCCAGTGAATCAGCGTCAATCTCTTCGGGTTCACGCGATTCTTCCACTATTTCTGTAGCATCATTAGATAATTTTTCATTATTTCTTGCTGCACTATATTTATTGGAATTGTTAACATGGGGTGCGTTTTTTGATACTTCATCAACATTTTTGGCTGCTTCGAATTCGGCGTCTTTTCTACCTTCCATATCTTTCCAGAAATCGTCAAGCCAACCGTCCAAATCGTCCGATGCACTGCTTCTCAAGTGCCCACAAACAGAGCATACTACAATACCGGGAGCGTAGCTGTGTGTTGTCATTTCAATTCTACCTACGCTTGCTTTCCAGATTTCAAGTGCTTTAAGGTCACCGATTATTTCGTGAGCATCTTCGTCAGCAACATACAGTTTGCACAGCAAGCATTGATGATACTCTTTTACGCCGTAATCAATGCAGGTTGCGGGAACCATATTTATCTTTACCAAAGTGTGTTTGCCCGAGTAATTCACTTCGCCGCAAACTTCACACTCTTTGTAGTGAACACCGTCACCAAGCTTGTATTCCATCTGTTCCCAGTTGTGAACAGTCATGTTTGCTTCCTTGGCACCACACTTTTCACATTCGTACCAGTGTGCGTTAGCATTGTGAGCAAAGCTTGTAAGTGTGTGAGGCTCTTCTGCCTTGGTGTTGCCACAAACACTGCAGTAACCTATGTGGCTGCCTGTTGTTGTGGGTGCCCAAATGTCAACTACGTGTTCGCCTCTCATGTTTTCTTCGTAACCGCAGTCTGCTTCGCACGCATGGAAGTGGAATCCGCCTGATTGCGACCATGTTGATTCGAACTTGTGATCACCATTGCCTATTGTGTAATCGCAGTCCCCCGCAGTACATTCTTGCCAGTGTTGTTGTTCATTATTTTTCCACGACAAATCATGGGTCTTAGTAATTGACAGCCCGCAATCGTCGTATTGACATACGCCCTGGTGACCTTCTTCGCCCAGGTTTGTCCATGAGCTAGGCAGATATTGGTCAGGGTTGTGTTCTTCTTTTGCACCACAGCCTTCTGCTGTACATTCGCGTGCGTGCATGTCGCTATTGTCTGCGTTGTGCCACGTGTTCCAGGTGTGTACAGACGTTTCCGACTTATAACCGCAGGCTTTACATTCTTGTCTGTGGTATTGTCCGTTTACATTTACCCAAACCAGCTCGTCAATGTGGCTTCTCGTAATCAGATTACCGCATGTTACACAAGGACCACTGTGTGTAGTTGCATCAGCAATTGTCCAACTGGATTGTTCTGCCGTGTGCGTATCACCTCGATATCCACACACTCCACAATCACGGTAGTGTATAGAGTCGTCGATTTCAAGGTAGAAACCACTGTATACGTGGCTTCCACTGGTTATTTTTTCGCCACATACACTACATTCTTGATAGTGTTCTGTTGCTGTTTGCGTGTAAACGTCACCATTTTTCGGAGTGCACGCAACTGTTTCACTTACGTCGCACACGCCACAATATTGACGATGTGTTCCATCGTTTTGTTTTTCGTATTTCCATTGATGCGCTCCGGACGAGGGAATCAAGCCGCCGTTTTCGCCTGCTGTTTGCTTCCATTGCTCAAGGTTGTCAATTGCAATCTCGCAAGCTTCGTCTGCAAAGTAGCTATTGCACTTGGAGCAATACCAATATGACTTGTAACCGTTATCAAGGCAGGTTGCTTCCAATCCGGGCATTATCGTTTGGCTATGCGATCCTTTTTCTATCATTCCACCGCCCTTTGTCGTGGGGGTTACCAACCAAACTCCTAGAGAGCTGATTTTGATGCGGTTCTCGTCGTAAGCATCACCACAAACTGTACATACGTAGTACGCTTTAGTGCCTACAGTTTTACATGTAGCAGGTACCGCAGGAATAAACTTAAGCGAGTGACTGGTAGCGCCACCGTGACCGGGCATTGTAGAGCTTTCACCGCATAATATACACAGACCGAGGTCGCCGTCAAAGTTGTGTGGCTGCAAAACTAAAGCAGTACCGGACACTGTAAAACACTTTCTCGAGTCATCCGAGTGGAAATAGTTTACATATGTTGGATCGCTTACAGTTCCTGCTGTAAAACCGCCGGTAGATGCCGTTGTAATCCAAAACTCGGCGCCGGATGAGAAGGTCCCCAATGTAATTCCACTTATGAGATAAATGTTTTCTACTAGGGAACCGTAGCCGTTATCTTTTACCACAGCCGTACCGGATAATCTTATGGATCCGCGAGCGATAGTTGTTTCGAGAGTATAAGAAGACTGGTACACACCTCCGCCATATAATGCGGTGTTGCCGGCAATACTTCCACCACTCATATCAAGAGCTCCTACAGCCGAACCAAATGAGTAAGTAACTATATGATCAGATGTAGTATTAGACAAATATTTTTTAACTGTAGCGTGTAGATACACGCCTCCACCGTATTTTGCAGTGTTATCGGCAATAGTTCCGTTGGTCATAACAAGAGTAGAGTCCTGACAAACCGCTTTATAAAGACCAGTATTATATAAAAGATTGGACATATAGGTGCCCACACTGCCTATTACATAAACGCCGCCACCACAGCCTGTTGCAGAGTTACCGGAAATCGAGCCGCCGTCGAAATTAAATGTGGCACCATTAAGATAGACGCCGCCCCCGTTTGTCTTGGCTGAATTACCGGTTATCATACCTGCAGACATAGTGAATGTAGAAATGCCAATGACATACGAAGCCGACACATATTTATTACCACTTGGACCTGTTTCAAGTGAATAATTTCTCGCATGCATAACAGTCTGGCAAAGAACACCACCGCCGTTTGTTGCAGAGTTGTCGGAAATTGTTCCGCCACTCATGTTAAACTCCGTTAAGCTATACAAGTACACTCCACTGTTAGCATTACCGGTTATACTGCCGCCTATCAGTGTAAAATAAGACGTTTTTTTGGTCGTTTTAATACTAGGAGTATTACCATTCCAAACCACCTCAAAGGTAACGCTACCTGCTACATGCACGCCATAACTTCCGTTATTGGAAATAATGCCGTCATTCATTTCAAAAGTACTTCCAGGTGCAACATATACACCGACACCGGTGTTTTCAGTTATAATTCCGTCTGTCATATAACACGTGCCATTGACGTTTACACCAGTACCACAACCTGATATTGTGCCACTCAACATGTTAAATGTGCCCGTTATGTTAACACCGTACTGGGTGCAACCCGATATTGTGTTACCGTGCATGTTAAGTGTGCCCGCTGCGCTCACACCTGTATTTGTGCAACCCGATATTGTGTTATTTGCCAACTCAGTAGTTACAGATGCTACTGCCGTCTGTATGCCGATTGCACCACCGGATATTTGGCAGCCGGTCATTGTTAATTCTCTATCAAGAGATGCATTTCCTGTGATATACACTCCATTAGCGCATGATACAAACGAAGAGCTGCTAATTGTAATGTTACATTCATAACTAGCGTTTGTATATATACCCCAGGATGTACAGCCAGACATAGTTACATTAGTAACAACTATGTTCGCATTGGCGTTTGCAAGTATACCGTACCTTCCGCCTGAAATTCCACCGGTGCTTCCGCTGTTTATTAGTGTAAATGTGATAGCGTCCGCATTGGTGTTGGTAACTGTAATTACATCCTTACCGGAAGCGCCCGTGAGTGTGTAACCATTCAAGTCTAATGTAATTGATCTTGTGACCGTGAGAGTTGAGGTAAGAGTGATATCAGCATCCATCGCAACAGTTTGATCAAAACTGGTAGTCAATGCATTTTGAAGCAAGGACTGAGTAACATTAGCAATTGGCATGATGTCGTACTCACCCGAATTATTCTCTGTTGGAAGCACGTCTGTGGATTCAACAGAAGCACTTGCCACTGGCACAGTCTGTTCAGCATTATGTTCTAGTTCAGTTTCACCGCTGTCATATACAATGTCATTGGGGCTACATATTTTACCCTCTTGCTGAAGCTTGAACTTTTCTTCCGCCTGAGCTAGTTGCTCATTGCGTGCCTGTTGCAGTTCCGCTGCCTGTTGTTCAGCCTCAGCTGCTGCTGCCACAGTTTGTGTGCTAGCAATTGCAGCCGATACAACAAAGCACAGTACAAGCAACATAAGCACGACTGCTGTAGCTATTGTCTTTTTTGTTATAAGGTTGGATTTCATAATTTATCCTCCTTTCTTTTCTTCCTTTTATATATAGTTTTAAAATGCTGGCGACGAGTGTGTTGCACTACAAAACAATCTGCAGCAAAGCGAAGCCGTTTTGTGTGCAATATGCGAGTCGCCTGTTCGCCTCCACCCTACTACGCGCACGCGCTAACGAACTAAAAGGGTTGTTCTCCTGGTTGTTCCTGACAGAAATTGACAAAAATTTTGTTCACCTATTACGTTATTAGGCGAACAAAAATAACAAAATGGGGTGAAAAATTTAAAAAAATTCGCATTTTTTTGCAAAAAAATCTTGACACATGTGCATAAAGTGTGTATAATTAGGTCGAAATTAAGAAATTTTCTCACTTTTTGTGCATATATTAACGTAATAGGCGCTCATTTTACGAATACTCAAGCACTTTTGCTTGGGTTATTTTTGTATATTTATACACTTTAGAAACACTGAAAAACGGGCATATGAGATAAGATTTGGTAATATGGGGCGTAAAAATCACTAAAACAGTCGATTTTAACTGAATTTTTATGCAAATATTCTTATAAAACGAAATAAATAATATATTTTAAAAAGTTATCAACAAAAAAAGGCTCCTTGAAAACAGGAGCCTTTTTGAATTTAAATTAAGCTAGTAAAAATTTAATTACGCGAGTACCACTAGTCCTTCTTGGTTACATATATGCGAGGAGCAACTTGTTCCAAGGCAAACGATTCGTCTTCTTCCTCGTCACTGGGTAAAGTTGCACCAACAAGGTCACGCTCGAAGATTGCTTCTTCTTGCGCGGTGCGTATGTCACGCTTTATTAGCCCTTTCTTTATCAATTCCAGTATCCCTTCGTAAGGTATGTAGTA
>JAFLVK010000006.1 GCA_022508345.1 Clostridiales bacterium
TGACTGGGGTGAAGTCGTAACAAGGTAGCCGTATCGGAAGGTGCGGCTGGATCACCTCCTTTAAGGGAGTAGATGGAGACATCTACGAAACCAAGTCGAGTGAGCACTTATATGTACTCACGGTATTTGAAAGTGGAGCATAAACACGTAAAACAAATGCGAACCCACAACTGTGGACAATCTACTTACTATTCTAGTTCAGGCAATCTTACAACTCCACCCTTAGGGGTGTTTTACTTGAAGTGCCGCAAGGTGCTTATTTTTTTGTCTTGAAGTGCCGCAAGGTGCTTATTTTTTTTGCCTTGAAGCACTAAAAAAGCTCCAACCGTAAAGTTGGAGCTTTTTTGATATTATGTGTGTTATTTTTCTGTTTCGTCGTGCTTTTTCTTTTTGCTACGTTTAGGTTTTCCTTCCTCAATATCCTGTGTCAGTGGTGTCTTGATATCGTTTACCTGTTCTTCTGTTAGGGTACCGCTTTTGCGTTCAATCTTGATTTCCCATTGAATAAGGAATGTCAACGCGGCGCGTAGCAATATTATTGCGCCAAGAATGAGCAACTCCTCCCAATCGCGAACGATTACGGTTCTGAGTAGCTCGCCGCCGATTTTGAACTCCAGCGCTAATGCTATGCCTTCGGCAAGCTTCAAACGGACGTGCTTTTGGTGCTTGAAAAGTCCTATTATCGCCGACACAACTGCATAAATAAGTATTATTGTTCCGATTAACTCTATCAACAGCACAATATATTTAATAAAGATATCAAAGTACTGTTCTACAAGCTCATATGCTTCCATACTTTCTCCTAAGCTGTTCAAACGCAGTATCAAAACCGCGCTAGGTTGAGTTTAGTTACAGTAAAAGCATAACAATTAAAATCACTTTTGTCAATACTCAAATTTTAACAACAAAGTAAACTTGTGCAGGGAGCGTAGCGACACCCCTCACCGACCCCCACCTTATATCTGCGATGTAATGGTGGTGGTCTCAACAAACAACGGTTCTCGTTAACAACTACTATTTTATGTTTTGTCAACTTCGCTTACAAGCAAGCTTGACGCTTGTTTCCAAACAAAAAAAAAGTACCGCTTGCGCGGTACTGGTAGAGATATTGCGACCTAAAACAAACCGGTTACGATATTTTATCATATTTTGTCGAATAATGATAAGTATATGTTGTCACAATAAACATTTTTTGATACAATATAAACAATGAGCATTCCATTGTCAAGAAAAATCTCTTCGCTAATTCTCAAATCTATTGTTGCGCTGTCTGCGATAGTCGGCGTGACTATACAAATCATATTGGATTCAAGAGATTTGCTGTTTTTTACAATACAATCGAATATTTGGATAGGCGCAACTTGTATCATCGGAATTGCCTTGATGCTGTCAAAAGCGCCTATAACAAATTGGATGTATTCCATTAAATTGATATTCACCGTATCGGTAACTTTGACAAGTGTAGTTTATTGCACAATTTTGGCACCCTTCATGGGTTCAAAAGCCTACACGTTTGCCAGTACATTGTTGCACGTAGTTGGTCCCATTGCGGCAATTGCCGATTTTTTCGTTTACGACTGTTATCACTTATATAAAAAGTGGGAGTGTCTCGCGGTCACACTTCCTCCACTATACTATCTTGTGTTTGCAGGCATCGGGTATGTACTAAATTGGGACTTCGGATACGGAGGGCATAATTACCCATATTTTTTTCTAAACTGGGGCAGTCCCGCAGGCGCATTTGGGTTTTCCGATGAATTTCCATTTATTGGGGTATTCTACTACGTAGTCATACTTTTAGTTGTTGTTATATGCATTGGATCGTTGTACATTTTTATAGCAAACCGCACAACACGTAAAAAGTTAGCCAAACGTGACATGAACCTGTAATGCTTTGGCAGTGATATGACTATACTGCGCATTTGAGTAAAAAAAACACTGCCATCAAGACAGTGTTGTGGTAGGAGCAAGTGGACTCGTGCAAGGAGCGCAGCGACGCCCCTCAGCGCTTTTGCTTTGCAAAACGCGTAGTCACCGCCCCCCACTTTATATCTGCGATGTAATGGTGGTGGTCTCAACAAACTAACGGTTCTCGTCAACAACTTCTACCGGCACTGGCTACGCCATTGTTCCTTTTTTATGTTTTGTCAACTTCGCTTACAAGCAAGCTTGACGCTTGTTTCCAAGCATAAAAAAAGTACCGCTTGCGCGGTACTGGTAGGAGCAAGTGGACTCGAACCACCGACCCCCACCTTATCAGGGTGGTGCTCTAACCTGCTGAGCTATGCTCCTAAATAAAACACTTGACATTGGTGGAGATGAGCGGGATCGAACCGCTGACCCCCTGCTTGCAAGGCAGGTGCTCTCCCAGCTGAGCTACACCCCCATATCTGTCAAGTGCTTATAAATCATATCATTATTATTGTAATGTGTCAATTATTTGCAGGCAATTTTTTGTAATAATTTTGAGATTTTACAGCAAAGCCTTTACAAAGTTTTAGCCGTATGATACAATTGATTAGCATTACGGACGATTAACTCAGCTGGGAGAGTGTCTTCTTGACGTGGAGAAAGTCACAGGTTCGAGTCCTGTATCGTCCACCATCACATGGCTGCGCGTAGTGGTCGTAATGAAAAGGAAACATGTTCGATGTTTCCTTTCTCATTACTCCTTGTTGCTTGCCATGTGATTGCTATGCATTGCAGGATAACGAAATAATGTAGCGCTCCGTTACACTTCGCTTACTCTTCGAGACGAGTCCTGTATCGTTCACCACACGACACCCAGTCGAACACGCAAGGGTATGGCTGGGTTTTTTTTGAAACGCGCGCGTTGGGGCGTGTTCTTTTATTGCTTATTAAGCAAGCGCACATCTATATGCCATATGCGCGATGATAAAACTTGCAAGTACAGCTAATTTCTGATATTATTAAACCAACAAAAAAGAGGTGCTTTATGAAAAGATTGATATGTATTTTAATAATTTGCCTTGTCGCACTCACTACACTATCACTAGCTGCGTGCACTGATGAAACGCAAGGTTTACTATATGAGCAAATTGCTGGAAAGAAGGAATATTCTGTTTTGGATTTAGGAACAGCCACAAGTAAAAATATTGTTATCCCATCTGAATATAACGGATTGCCGGTAACAGCAATTTCTGACAAAGCTTTTAAAGGGACAGATATAATTTCTGTTACAATTCCCGATTCCGTAAAAGAAATCGGCAAGGAAGCATTTTCTGATTGCAGCACATTAGAAAGTGTAAAATTGCCAATAAATTTAGAAAATATACAATCAGGTATGTTTACTAACTGCGGAGAATTGAAAGAACTAATTATACCAAATAATGTAAAGACAATTGGCGCTTTGGCATTTAAAGGTACGGGGATTAAGAATTTAATTATACCCGACAACGTGGAATATATCGGATTCGAGGCGTTTTGTGGTTGTGTACAATTAGAAACAGTAATTATTGGGCGCAACGTATCCATTATTCAACTCAATGCTTTTTTGTATTGTTTTAATCTGAAAAGCGCCACATTCGTGGATTCGTCCAACTGGAATATTACCGGTATAGTGTTAGAAGGAAATCTTGACGATCCGCAAAAAGTTGCCAGCTACTTGACTGACGAAGATTATTGTAAACGCATCTGGCAAAAAAATAACTAATAATATCCGTTTCGGCTTATCTAATGCCAACCGTATTATACCCAGTCGAACCCATATAGGTTTGATTGGGTTATTTTGTGAAGCACGCTTTAATGCGTGTTTTTTCATATGGATGTTACTGTTGACAATTGCGTTAAAAAATTTTTTAATTCGTGTATGGAATAAACGAAAATAGATATCAAGGTATTGAAAGATGATTTGAAAATACCTGTGGACGAGCAAACAAAGTCTAACGCCATTTGTGTTGAAAACTCAAAATATTTATATACGGTATCTCAAATAACATTAAGCGGAAAACACAATATCATATGCAGTGTTGTATCTGATTTTGTATCGCTAACAACAAGAAGGGTCATTGTGGACAATGATTGGTTGCTTATTTGTCTTTTTAAAGAAATCGCTGTTGTAAATTTAAAAGAGAATAGGGTGTATAGAGTTGTTGACTTTGAGTGCTACGAATTGTTCGGCATATACAAATTCAAAACAGAACATTATCCCGAATATCGTATGTCTGATTAGTTGTTGATGTCTGATGGTATCAATTAAAAATTCGTTTTAGGTTGTCTAATGCCCATCATAGTCAACTGGTCGAACTTGTTGCAGTTCGACCAGTTGTTTTCTTTTAGATAGTTTCATTGGACGGCGTACTTGCGGTTGAACCTCGCGATTTGATAATGTAGATTATTGCGGCTATTACCGCTATTGAGCCAAGTCCGACACAGGCGAAGCCAATGAAATTTGCGGATTGGTCGCCTTTTATAATATATTGTTCTACGTCGTTGGGATTGTAACAAATTTCAACTTGATCGCCAACTTGGTATCTAGATGGATACTCTCCGGAATTGCTCATTTGCGTTATTGTTCTTTCGCCCACTTGATATTCTATAACGGGAAAATACGAATATGTAAATCCGGTATCGCTATCATAATATTCTTTACATACAATGTCTACAACGGTGCCTGTTGTTTGTTCGGTACATTTTATTTGTAAACCGTAGTCAAGAAAAATTACCAAAATACCTACAATGATAAAGACAACCGCAATACCTATAAGAAGAATCATACTGCTTTTTGCACTCATAAAATAACCTTTCAGCCTGTATTTATAATTATTGTATTGCAGCTATGCAAAAAAATCAAGCGAAAAGAGTACTGCGGGTAAATATATCGTGCTCGTTTTAGGTTATGTGATGCCTACCACACATTGCCCAGTTGAACCTGAAAGGGTTTGGCTGGGTATTTTTAAACTGTTAAAAATGTGTTGGAATTTGTTTCGATTGATGGTATAATACAAGCAGTTATATCTGATAAGATATAAGTAGCATATACGACGACAAGGAGATAACTTATGAAAATAGCAATTGTAACGGGCGCGTCAAACGGAATGGGCAGAGAATTTGCCCGCATTTTGGACACGCAAGGCTTGGAAGAGATATGGGCGGTAGGGCTTGAAGAGAGCAACCTGAAGGAGCTCCAGGCGGAGCTAAACACACCGGTCAGAATTTTTGCCGTTGATTTGACAAACGGTGGCTTGGAAGAAATCATACAAACCTTGCAAACGGAGCAGCCCAACGTGCGTTGGCTTGTCAATGCGGCAGGCTTCGGCAAGTTCGGCAGGTATGACGAAATACCCGTATCCGAAAGCACAAACATGGTGCGCTTAAATTGCGAATGTTTGGTGTCGCTTACGGAACATGTGTTGCCGTACATGGTTGAAGGTGCAAAAATCGCACAGTTCAGTAGTGTGGCGGCATTTCAACCGACACCGTATCAAAACGTGTACGCTGCAACCAAGGCATTTGTTCACAGCTATGCGCGCGCTCTTAATGTGGAACTTAAGCCGCGCAAAATACTGGTTACGGCAGTGTGTCCGTTTTGGACAAACAGTGCGTTTTTCGACCGCGCGGAACGTAAAGGCGAAAAGGTAGTACAAAAAATGATAGCGTTGTACGAACCCAAAGATGTTGTCAAAAAAGCCTTCAAAGATATGCAAAAGGGCAAGGACTTCACAATGTACGGCTTCAAAGCGCGGGCACAAACGCGCCTTGTGAAATTTGTTCCGGTCAAATTTGTGATGAACACCTGGGTAAAACAGCAGAAATTTAACAAGCGTTACAAGTAAACCCTCATTAGAAACTGTTGACAGGTAACTTAGCAAAAGCTATAATAAGTTCAAGTTGTGATATGTTAGTTGTAATGTAAAGTTTATTTGCATACAATTATTTACAACCACAAAAGGAGATTGTGCTATGGTTTTGAATTTGATAGCAGACGGTTTGTCTGTTGGCGCATTGATAGGTCTCATAATTTTAGGCGTAGTAGTGTTGGCATGCGCTATTTTCGGTATTGTGCTGAAAGCGCGCGACCTGGCGAGAAAGCCCAAACGCGTAAAACAAAAGCGTGTAAAGAAAAGCGAGAAAGCCGAAGAGCTTGTGCCTGTAACGGTGGTTCAGGAAAATCATTACGACTTCTCCAACCTCACCGAAGAGGAAAAGAAGCTCATCCGCATATACCGCGATAAAACAAACTAGTTAAAACGTAAAAACAAATGAAAGCACTGCTCACTTGAGCGGTGCTTTGATTTTTTTTGTTGTAATACATATCGTTTTTGCTGCGGGCGTGATATAATATCGTTATGGAAGAGAAAACAAAGCAAAACGACAAAATTACTATACAAGAGTGTTCTCCGTTGGATGTTGAAAGTGTGGGCGAATTTTACGACGGAGTTGTCAAGTATCTTACCGAACACGTCAATTACCCCAAGTGGATGTACAGGGAGTACCCCTCCGAGCCGTTTGTTCGGGATATGGTGGAGGCGCACTCGCAATACGTTTGCCGAATTGACGGCAAAATCGTTGCGGCGTTTGCAATCAACGACGACCCCGAGCGTGAATACCGCAATGTTAAATTCAGCAAAGTTGTGGCGCACGGTGAGTATCTGACGATACATGCTTTGGCAGTTGCAACGGAGCTACAGGGGCAGGGCATTGGCAAGCAGATTGTGCAGTTTTGCATCGACTTTGCTCAGGCGCACGGCTACAAAGCAATACGCTTGGACGTTGTGCCCGGTAACTTCCCCGCAAAGAAGCTGTACGAGCGGTGTGGCTTTCAATATCTAGGCGACGTGGACCTGGGGCGCGGATATGAGCATATCCCACTGTTTTCGATGTACGAGCTAAATCTGTAAGCAGTAGAAGTGTTGTCACTTTCAAGAAAATAATATATAATAGTAACATGAAAATTCAGATTATCGGATATTCGGGCAGTGGCAAATCAACACTTGCAAGACAGCTTGGTGAAATTGCCAACTTACCCGTGCTTCATATGGACAGTACCCATTTCTACGGAGATTGGCAGGAACGAACCGCTGAAGAACAGACGGATATAGTGCGCAACTTTCTTGCTACAAATGACAGTTGGGTAATAGACGGCAATTACACATCTGTTGCGACAGAGCGTTTTGCCATGACGGACGTTACAATATTTATGGACTTTCCGCGTTTGCGCTGTTTTTGGGCGGCGTACAGACGCGCGCGTAAATACCGTGGCACTCCCCGTCCCGATTTGCCCTGTCCTGACAAGTTCGACCGTTCTTTCCGTCGCTGGATACTCTTTGACAGCAGAACTAGAGCATTTCGCAAAAAGATAATGGGAAATCTCAACGCTACAAGCGGGCGCAAGGTAGTGCTCAAAAATCGCCGTCAGGTAAAGGCGTTCCTACTGGAGTTTCAACAAAGTTTCGGCGGTGTCGGCAATAAGTAGTGTTTTGCTATTTACAGCAAGGTAATATTGTGGTATAATACATTTTAGCGTTGTTATGAGCGTAACAATTTTGAAGTGACGGAAGTAGAATATGGCGAGAAAAAAACAACCGACTTACAGACATAAAAAATTAGCGACATTTTCATTTTTCTCACTGCTGATACTTGTTGTTGGTGTCATCCTGGCAGTAGTGTATCTCACTATGTTCAAGGGGCAGACAAATATGGGCAGTGTGATACTGATGTGGGCGTCAATCGGGCTGCTTGCTTTAGGCTTCATATTAACGCTCATATGTATCGTTCTATTCCGTATTGCAGACTTGCGCGACAAAAAACGCAAAGACGAAATGTTGGACAACTTTGTTGCGGAAACGGCAGGCCTGGAGGAGGAGCAACCGCCCGTTGAACATCACGCTGACAGCGCCGACGAACAAGACCCCGCACCCGCTCCCGCACCTGTTCAAAACGCACCTGTTGGCACATATATCGTGGACGCATCCAACGTAACGTACATACCCAGCAAGGAAGCGTACGACTTTGTAATGATGGGACAGTACCAAACACTGGAGCAAAAGTTTGAAGAAATCGGCAAGATGGACAAGACGCAATTCGTCATTTATGTTGCGCGCTTGTTTTCTCGCAAGGGTTATCAGGTAAAGCTTACGCCCGTTGTGGACAATCACGACATCGACCTGCTGGTTGAAAAAATGGGCGTTACAATTGCGGTAGGTTGTATCCTCACTAACAAGGTGCTGTGCAGGGATGATATTGTGTGTGTGAAGAACGGCAGATCCTACTACGGCGTAAACAATTCCATGGCACTGACAAACATGTACTTCGACAGAACGGCGCTCGATTATGCCAAGGAAGAGCACATGTCGCTAGTTGACCGAAATGTCCTTGCCGAAGACTTCATGGTTTGAGACGGTTATCTGATTCGCATCTAATCATCTCAAACTAAAGAATAAAAATATAAAGCAGAAGATTATCTTCTGCTTTTTTATTGCTTCTTACAGTTTGTTTTTAATGTGCAACCGTTGCAACAACTACATTGTCCGCGGCGTTTTAGCAGGAATTTAACGGCAAGAAACATTGCTACAAATACTACAGTTAATATAACGGCAACTGTAAAGGTGGCGGTGTGCTTGTTGGCAAGGCTGCCCAGTTGGTATATGCACAGCGAAACAATGTACGCGGTGCACATCTGAAACAGCATAGATTTCAATCCGTTTAGCTTGCCTTGCTCGGCAAAGCTTGCGGAAATGGTGGCAACGCAAGGTACCGTTAGCAAATTGTACGCCACAAAGCTGTACGCGCCCAAGCCGGATATCGTACCCTTTATCCCTTGCGGCAGCAAGATGTTGAGTGTTGTTACAACTGTTTCCTTGGCAGCAATGCCCGAAAGGGTTGCAACGGAGAATTGCCATCCGCAACCGCCGTCATTAAAGCCCAGCGGTACAAAAATGGGCGCAATTAGCTTGCCGAGGCTTGCCAACATGCTGTTGGACGTGTCGACCGACTGAAAACGGAAGTTGAAATTGGTCGTGAGCCACAGCACAACGGAAGCCAGGAATATGACCGTGCCCGCCTTGACAAGGAACGCCTTGCCGCGGTCCTTCATCTGTTTCCACACGTTGGACAGCGTTGGTAAGCGGTAGGTGGGCAGTTCCATTATGAATGCGTTGTCCAAGTCTTGTTTTTTGCGAGAGATAAGCTTTAGGCAAAGACCTCCCAATATTACCGCAAGTATGCTCATGAAGTAAAAGCTGATGGCAAACAATGCGTTTCCGCCCAGGATATATGAGGTGAAAAAGGATATCACCGCCAGCTTTGCCGAGCAGGGCATAAAGGGGGTCAGCGTTACTGTGGCGTTGCGCTCGTTGGCGTTTTTGATAGTGCGCGTTGCCATTATTGCGGGTACGGAGCAGCCGCAACCAAGTATCATGGACACGAAGCTGCGCCCGCCTAGCCCGATTTTGTTGAGAAGCCTGTCGGTAATAAATGCAATGCGCGACATGTACCCGCTTGCTTCCAGTACGGATATGCAGCCAAACAGCAGCATTACCTGTGGCAAAAACCCAACAACACTCATTACCCCGCCTATTATGCCGTCAACAATCAGCGATGTCAACCACGGCAGGTTTGTCTTGGAAAGCCAGCTTGCTACTAGTGATTGCAGTGCTGGCGTAAACATATCGTTGATAAGCCCCGAAAGAAAGCTTCCCACGCTACCCACCGACAGGTAAAACACCAACGTCATTATTGCGGCGAATATGGGGAACGCCAGCCACTTGTTGAGCACGATTTTGTCTATTTTTTCCGTGACGGTGGGCTGATTGCTGTGCTTGGCAACCTTGGCATCCACGGTTTGCGCCTTTTTTACGGTGTCACTTATAAAGGAGTACCGCTGTTCGGCGGTGCGTGCTCCAACACAGTGTGATGCGTGTGTTTTGTTGCCGGCTTTAAGGCAGATATCTATTAGCTGCTCAATACCGGTGTTTTTTGCCGCGGATATGCCGACGAACCTGCAACCGAATGCCTGTTCCAGTACAGTGCTGTCAATAGCAATGCCTTTTTTCTGCGCTTCGTCCTGCATGTTTAGCGCAACAACGGTAGGAATGCCCAATTCCACAAGTTGAGTTGTCAGATACAAATTGCGCTCAAGGTTGGTGCTGTCCACGACATTTAGTATCACATTGGGGTTGCCCGTTGTCAGGTAGTCGCGCGCGACAGTTTCCTCGGGGGTAAAGGGTGTGAGGGAGTAAATGCCCGGTGTGTCCACAATGGCAACTGAGCTATCCTGCTTGTACGTTCCCGTTTTGCGTTCGACCGTAACGCCCGGCCAGTTGCCCACCTTTTGGTTGCTACCGGTGAGGGTATTGAACAGAGTTGTTTTTCCGCTGTTGGGGTTGCCCACAAGCGCAACGGTGCAGGTTGTGCCAGTGATGTGAGTATCGGGCTTTTTATTATTTATTAATATATATTTATTATTCATATATCATTATTTATATAAAGCGAGTTAAAGAGGGCGATGTTGTCAGTTACTCAGTCGGCTTGGCGCACGGTGTATTGCTTTGCCAGTTCCTTCCTTATGCACAGCGAGTAACCCCTTACGCGTATTTCCAGTGGGTCGCCCAGCGGTGCGGTTTTCAGTACCGTTACCTCGCAGCCTGCCGTAAGCCCCATTTCTTCAAGGCGGAGCTTTAGTGTGGCGGGCAAGCTGCAATCTACTATTGTGCATGAGCCGCCTGCGGGAACAGTGTCCAGTGTGGTGAGGGTAAAAATATCTATATTTTGATCTTGCAAATTGTTTGACATTTTTTTATCTTCCATAGTATAATATGTATAAGTTCCGCTCATTAGAGCGTTTTTTAATGCAAATTGGCGGGACAATCTAAATATCACAACGCGAAAGTGGGGCAAGTAGACTGCTGCTTTGCACTGAAAATTTGTTTGCAAAAAAGCGCAAAAAAACTTGAAAAAAACTGGTTAAAACAGTTGACACTAATTATGCGCTGTGGTATTATAAATAGGCTGTTGACTGGACAGCGCCACTGATTTGTGGCAGAAAGGAACATTGACAACTGCATAAAACAATATAAAGTTTAGAGTAAAATATTAATATCGAGTGTTAATATGCAAAATCAAACAACGATTTTTGCTGCAATGACGCAGAGTTAATAAGAGTAATTTATTCAAGGATCTAAAATTTTTCGTAATTATACGATCAAGCTACGAAGAGCGTATGGAGGATGCCTTGGCACTAAGCGCCGAAGAAGGACGTGACAAGCTGCG
>JAFLVK010000007.1 GCA_022508345.1 Clostridiales bacterium
ATTGCGAAATGGGGTGAAAATTTTAAAAAAAATCGCATTTTTTTGCAAAAAAATCTTGACACATGTGCATAAAGTGTGTATAATTGAGTCGAAATTGAGAAATTTTCTCACTTTTTGTGCATATATTACCATAATAGGCGCTCATTTTACGAATACTCAAGCACTTTTGCTTGGGTTATTTTTGTATATTTATGCGCTCTAAAAATATGGAAAAACGGGCATATGAGATAAAATAGGTCACATGGGGCGTAAAAATCACCAAAACAATCAATTTTAACTGTATTTTTATGCAGATATTTTTATAAAACGAAATAAATAATAATTTTTCAAAAGTTATCAACAAAAAAAAGGCTCCTTGAAAGCGGGAGCCTTTTAGATTTTCATTTTAATCTAGCAAAAATTCAATTTCGTGAGCAGCACTAGTCTTTCTTGGTTACATATATACCCGGCGCCACCTGCTCCAGGGCAAAAGATTCGTCTTCTTCCTCGTCAGAGGGTAAAGTTGCACCAACAAGGTCACGCTCGAATATCGCTTCTTCTTGCGCCGTGCGTATATCACGCTTTATCAACCCTTTCTTTATCAATTCCAATATTCCTTCGTAAGGTATGTAGTAATCGACAGATTCGTGAGGTACCTGCATCATTTTGTTGTTTTCCATTACCAATCTTATGAGCTTCTTAGCTATCTCAACACGTTTGCGGTTCTTGAGACGTATCATAAGCGGAGTATCTTCGTAGCAAGATATATCTGCTGCGTTTTCAATGTGCATGTCCTCACCGTAATCATACGGGTTAAGGGGCAGGAACAAACAGAGGCGTTTTCCGCGGTATGCAAGCTTTGCAAGTACTAACTTACCACCACACTTGAATGTTTCGCGTTTCCAGCTTATACGCCCTTTTACGCCCTTGTAGGATAACAATTCGTTTTTAATTTCTGTGTACCAGTACTTTACGTCGTCGTCAGACTGTATTAGACGTGCGGTAAAGCTCTTGTCGTAACGCAAGCGTGAATCGACAGAATCTTCCTCTACAATTATTGGATCAGCGCGCTTCACCACTATTGTTTGCTGTTGTTCTACTACAGTTTGTTGCTCTTCAATTGTAACCTGGGGTGAGATTTCTTCAACTTTTTCTTCATTTTCTGCAACTTGGGGTGCGTTTTCTACAATTATTTGGTATCCTACAGTTTTTCCTTGGTAGGTCACGGTAACCGTTGGCTTGCCTTGCTTGCTCATGTCGGGAGAAAGCACGGAGTAATCTGTAACCTCTTCTTCAAACGGTTCAACATTGAAATGCGCTGTTACAACAAGCCCATCGTGGTCGATTGAATCACCTACAAAGTAGTCCTTTTTTACGTTGTCCGTATTTATCCAAATGTACATCAACTCACGCGTTTTTTCTTCCGCAGGTTTCTCTATTACAATAGTTGTAGGTTCTACGTTTTGAACAATAGGTTGAGTTTTTTCTTCTACAACAGGCGTAGCTTGCTCCACAACTTTAGCTTGGCGCTCCTCTACCGAAATTGTGTATGAGGCAGACATGTCCTCGTACTTGACAGTTACAACCTTTATTCCTGCGGTGTACATGTACGGTTTTATTACGTACACGGTGCCGTGGGTTTTGTCCTTTTTAGCCAGGCGGGTATACGTATCGTTGTCAATAAGCGTGTACTCCAGGATACTCTCTGACGTGGGGCTGACATTAAACTCTCCGTTTACAACCAAGCCATCACAGGTAAAACCGTCACCGGCAACAAATGCACGTTGCACAACCCCTAGGTCGAGCGTGATGCCTGTAAGTTCACGCTCCACTTCCTTTTGGGGTTCAGTCACATAAACAACTTCTGTATTTTGTGCGGTTGGTTGCGCCACAGTGTATACTGTAGATTGATCTTGCAATTTTCTGCGCAGTATTACAAAGATAATTATTGACAGCGCCAACACTGCTAGCACAGCTTGTATAACTATTAGCCAAACTATTGTTTCGTATGTATCCCACTCGTATGTGTGTCCGAAAATATTTATTGCATTCAATAGGTACTTCATGCCTATTTACCTCTCTTGCCCCTTATACTCTTTTGCGACGAACAATGAAGAATGCTGCAATAATAACTATTGCCTGTGCGGACAGGGAAACGATTGCTACACCAATATCCAGTCCGTCAACTGCCCCGCTATTGAGGTCGCTAACTACTTCGCCAATGTTTTTCACACCGTTTTCGCCAGCTTGTCTAGCCTCTTCGGGAGTTACAGCTTGCTCAATCTTTTTCTTGGCGTCTTCGTATTCCTTTTCCAGTTCGCCCAGTCTCTTTTCCTTTTCCTCATCGCTGAGTTTGGGGTCTTTCTTTATTTTTTCTGCTGCTTCTTTCTTTGCGTTTTCAAGATCTTCAAGAGCCTTGTCTTTAGCGTCTCTCAACTCACCGTCAACAGAGTCAACAATGTCAACAATGCTGCCTATACCATCTTGAACTGCCTGTTCAACCTCTTCGAGAGTTGTTGCATCGTCCACTGCTTTCTTGGCATTTTTGAGCGCTTCGTCAATCGCACCCCTTGCAGCTTCCTTTTCCTCGTCGCTGAGGTTTGGATTGTTGTCTATTGCATCTCTTGCTTCTTGAGCCTTTTGGTCAAGTTCTTTCTTAGCCCTATCCTTAGCGGTGTTGAGTTCTGCATCCTCAATGTTCTTCAAGCCATCTTGAAGTGCTTGTTCAACTTCGTCACAATTGAAAGCCTTGTCCACTTCGCCCTTGGCTTTTTCAAGTTCGCTGTCTATTCTGTCAATAATTTCGTCTGCAATGTCTCTGTCAAGTTCGCCGTTAGCAACTCTGTCTTCAATTTCTTGTTTCTTTTCTTCAGATGCTCTGTCAAGTTCGTCACGAGCTTCTTGCTTTTTCTCTTTCAAGGACGGTGTTTTGTCCTCGCCAAGA
Organism: Clostridiales bacterium; assembly: GCA_022508345.1. Classification (GTDB taxonomy): domain Bacteria; phylum Bacillota; class Clostridia; order Christensenellales; family CAG-314; genus Fimimonas. Next base: position 2,924 of record JAFLVK010000007.1, read on the forward strand.
TTTTCATTTCTGCTTCTAGCAAGTTCGTCGTATTCGTCAACAATGCTACCGAGTTCCTTTTCAGTTTGATCAACTACACTTTTTACGTCGTCAACAGTTTCAGCGCTGTCTATTTTGCCTTGAGCTTCTTCAACTTTCTTGTCTATTTCGTCGTAAGCTTCTTGCTTTTCTTCGTCGGTCAAACCGGGCATTTTGTCAATTTCGCTTTTAGCCTGTTCGCCTCTCTGCTCCAAATCTTTCTTGGCTTGATCCTTGGTGTAGTTCAGTTCTGCTTCTTCGAGAGCCTTTTCACCGGCATTTTTGGCTGCCTCTATTTCCTCAGAACTTGTAGCATTGTCTATTTCGCCCTTAGCTTTTTCAAGTTCGTCGTAAATTCTGTCAATTATTCCGGCTTTTTCTTCCTCAGTGAGGTCGCTACGACGGTTTATATCCTTTTCAAGCTCCTTGGCTTTCTCTTCAAGTTCCTTTTTTGCAGATTCTTTTTCTGCTTTCAACGTGCTGTCAACGATGTCGAAGATGTCTTCCAGTCCTTTGTCTACGGCTTGGTCAACTTCTTCGGGTGTTTTTGCATCGTCTACTGCTTTTTTAGCATTTTTAAGAACTTCGTCTACTTGATCCTTTGCCTTTTCCTTGTCTTCTTCGGACAGGCTGGGGTTTTGGTCGATAGAATCTCTAGCTTCTTGAGCCTTTTTGTCTAATTCTTTCTTCGCCTTGTCCTTAGCGTTGTTGAGTTCAGCGTCCTCGATGTTCTTTAAACCGTCTTGTAGAGCCTCTTCTATTTGGTCGGAATTAACCGCTTTGTCAATTTCGCCCTTGGATTTGCCTACTTCCTCGTCGATTCTGCGTTCAATTTCGTCAGCTACGTCCCTGTCAAGTTCGCCACTAGCTACTCTATCTTCAATTTCTTGCTTCTTTTCTGTAGCCGCCTTGTCCAGCTCGTCCTTTGCGTCTTTCTTTTGATCCTTCAAAGAATCGCTGTTATCTCCATTCGGACCGTGATTGCCCAGCTCATCGTCAAAATCGTCAACAATCTTACCAATTTTCT
>JAFLVK010000008.1 GCA_022508345.1 Clostridiales bacterium
CCACAACCTGCTACCGAGCAGGTGCCTTGGTGTGTGTTAGTGTCGTAATATATGTAACTGCTTGCTGCAGCTGCGTGTGTGTCGCCACGATAACTACATACGGCACAATCGCGGTAGTGAATGCTGTCTGTGTCACTTCCGAGGTATGCACCATTGTACACGTGGTCGCCGCTGTTCATTTTGCCACCGCATACACTACATTCAAGATAGTGTCCTGTAGTTGTTTGAACGTAGCTGCCGTTGTTTTGGGGTGTGCATGCAACTGTTACGCTGCCATTACATACCGAGCATACGCCACTGTGCGTGCCGTTATTGGTGGTTGTAATGTTTGTAAGTGTGCCGTGAGCTGTTGATGCACTGCCAACCTTACCGCACACGCTACAATATTGACGGTGCGATGTTTCGTTTAACTTTTCATATTTCCAAGTGTGAGCTGAATTGTTAACCTTGCCCTTACATATGCTGCACGTCAGGTAGTGATAAGTACCGTCTGTTGTGTATGTGAAGCTTGAGGGTGAGCAAGTAACAGTTGAGCTGTAGGTGCAGCCACTACATTTAACAGTGTGCGTTCCATTATTATTGGCCGTAGTTGTAAGTTTGTGGTCTACCGTGCTGGTTGCTCCACACACGCATGTACCCGTATGTGAGTTAGCCCCGTTCGACTTCCAATTTGTGTAGCTGTGGCTTGCACTGCTATTCTGGTAGGAGCATACAGTGCACTCTTTCCAGTGTGTACTTCCATTCCATTGATAGCTACCGTAGCTGTGCGCACCATTGTTAATCTTGCCGCTGCAAGTACTACATGTTAGATAGTGATTGCTGCTATCCTTAGTATAAGTATAACTTTGGGGTGTACAAGTGAGAGACTTGTTGTAACTACAAGTCGAACACTTAGCAGTGTGTGTACCGTTGTTTCCTGCTGTGTAACTTAAGCTGTGGTTTCCAGTAGTTTTTGCACCGCATGCACAGGTTCCTGTATGCGAACTGTCATTTGCAGATGCATATGTGTAGCTATGTGCTCCCGTGCTCGATTTTACGCCACAAACTGTACAAGCTTTCCAGTGTTGGCTTGCATTCCATTCGTAATTACCGTAAGTGTGAGTTGTTTTCTTAGCAACCTTACCCTGTCCAACGGTATTCAGCCATGTGTTAAAATCAGTAATTTCACTTGTTGCTCCGGAATTGGAGAAATATTTGTGGCAAACCGTGCAGTACCAGTAAGCTGCCCTACCGTACTCTGCGCACGTTGCTGCTACGGCTGCAACCGGCGTAATGGTGTGACCGCTAGCGCATGGGTTGCTACCGATTATATTACTACCCAAATCAAGGTAACCGCTGTTAAGTCCAACAGACTTACTTGTATCGTCAGAGAAAAATGCTGCTGTACTTGTTAATTGCAAACCTTTCGTTATTACACCAACACTATTGTCACTATTCTTGTAAGAGAGCCCGACAACTGCTGTTCCAGTAATTGCAGCAGCAATGTTAACTTTGAGCTCGGGATTGGTGATTGCATGAATGTAAAGGTTATCTGCTGAGCCAGATACAGTGTTCGTATTGTTCTTTATCGTTATTGCGCCGGATATGTTCACCACTCCTATTGGGTAATAAATACCGCCACCTGCAGTAGTACAACTATTACCGGTAATTGATCCTCCGGTCATTGTAAATGTTGCAGAAGATCCTCCGTTATACATTGATACACCTGCGCCATAATTGGAAGTGTTACCAGTTATAGTACCGCCTTGCATATTGAATACCGAAGTACCACCCACATGAACACCACCGCCGGCACCAGTAGCATGATTGTTTGATATTGTGACAGACCCACTCATTGTTAGGATAGATTTACCAAGTAACTCTATGCCACCACCGTGCCTGCCGCTACCACCCACAGTAATGCTGGTATTGTACGATACTTTGGCAGATCCACTCATTGTAATCGTAGCACCGTTAGAATATATTCCACCAGCACCATAGTTATTAGATATTGAACCACCAGTCATATTTAAAGTACTACCAGCCTCCAAAAACAGAGCGCCGCTTGCTGAATATACACCAACAATATTAGCTCCATTCTGAAAATTTAAAGTACCTCCACTTCTTACAATGACATAAGCACCTCTAATTACTCCTCCTGTAACAGATACTGTAGTTGAAGTGGGTGTATTTGATCCGTTTGGTTTATACCCTGATACACTTCTAGTAGCGGTTGAGGAACTCATGAGTGTCAATGTTCCACCTCTGGCAACCTCCAAAACTTTATCAGCCTTGTAGGTAAAGGTTACGACGTAATTACCAAAATCTATTGTCAGGGCTCTGGTAAGGTTATCAAGAGTGTTAGCGGTTGAAAAATCCGCACCAATAATTATTTTGTCAATCGACACATCATTGTAAGCATCCCTGAATTCATATTCATTAGTAACAGTTGCTGATGATATCGGCATTACATCGTACGCGTCAGAGTTGTTTTCAGCAGGAAGCTCGTCTGTGGATATCACTGGTTCGTTTGCAGTAGATGTTTCTTTTTCAGAGTCAACTACGTTAACATCACCGTCACCGCTGATTTCTCCCGACTGCTCCAGCTGGAATCTCTTTTCCGCTTGTGCTACTTGCGCCTCAAGTGCCTGTTGCAGTTCCGCTGCCTGTTGTTCAGCCTCAGCTGCTGCTGCCACAGTTTGTGTGCTGGCAATTGCAGCCGATACAACAAAGAGCAACGCAAGCAGCATAAGCACGACTACCGTTGCTATTGTTTTTTTTGTTATAAGGTTGGATTTCATGTTTTATCCTCCTTTTAATCTTCCTTTTAATAATGTTATCTGTTCGCCTCCACCCTACTACGCGCGCGCGCTAACGAACTAAAAGGGTTGTTCTCCTGGTTGTTACTGACAGAAATTGAAAAAAATTTTGTTCACCTATTATTGTAATAGGCGAACAAAAATAGCGAAATGGGGTGAAAAATTTAAAAAAAATCGCATTTTTTTGCAAAAAAATCTTGACACATGTGCATAAAGTGTGTATAATTAGGTCGAAATTGAGAAATTTTCTCACTTTTTGTGCATATATTACAATAATAGGCGCTCAATTTGCGAAAATCCAAGCACTTTTGCTTGGGTTATTTTTGTATATTTATGCACTTTAGAAATACAGAAAAATGTGCATATGGGATAAAATTTGGTCATATGGGGCGTAAAAATCACTAAAACTCTCAATTTAAACCAAATTTTTATACAAATATTTTTATAAAACGAAATTAATAATAAATTTTAAAAAGTTATCAACAAAAAAAAGGCTCCTTGAAAGCGGGAGCCTTTTAGATTTTAATTTGATCTAGCAAAAATTCAATTTCGTGAGTACCACTAGTCCTTCTTGGTTACATAGATACCCGGTGCCACCTGCTCCAGGGCAAAAGATTCATCTTCTTCCTCGTCGGAGGGTAAAGTTGCGCCAACAAGGTCGCGCTCAAAGATTGCTTCCTCTTGCGCGGTGCGTATGTCACGTTTTATCAGCCCTTTCTTTATCAATTCCAATATTCCTTCGTAAGGTATGTAGTAATCGACAGATTCGTGAGGTACCTGCATCATTT
>JAFLVK010000009.1 GCA_022508345.1 Clostridiales bacterium
GGCCTGTTCGAGTTTGACGGCGGCTACTGCTACGAGCCTGCCGACCCCCTGCGCCGGGAGCATCCCGACTGGGGCACCCGCATCTTCGACTACGGCCGGTACGAGGTGCGCTCCTTCCTGATCTCCAACGTGGTGTACTGGCTGGACAAGTTCCATGTGGACGGCATCCGGGTGGACGCGGTGGCCTCCATGCTCTACCTGGACTACGGCCGGCGGGGCGGCGAGTGGCGGCCCAACCAGTACGGCAACAACATCAATCTGGAGGCTGTGGCCTTCCTTCAGGATATGAACGCCGCCGCCTTCGCTTTCGACCCCAACGTCATCATGGTGGCTGAGGAGTCCACCGCCTACGCCAATGTCACCAAACCGAAGGACGGCTTCGGCGGACTGGGCTTCAACTTCAAGTGGAACATGGGCTGGATGCACGACATGATCGACTATATGTCCACCGACCCGCTGTTCCGCAAGGGCAAGCATAACAACATCACCTTCTCCCTGACCTACGCCTTTTCGGAGAATTTCGTGCTCCCCCTGTCCCACGACGAGGTGGTCCACGGCAAATGCTCCCTGGTGAACAAGATGCCTGGCGAGTACCCGGACAAGTTCCAGAACCTGCGGGCCTTCTACGGCTATATGATGACCCACCCGGGCAAGAAGCTGCTGTTCATGGGCGGAGAGTTTGCCCAGTTCATCGAGTGGGACGAGAAGAAGGAGCTGGACTGGCTGCTGCTGGACTTTGACAAGCACCGCCAGATGCAGGCCTATGTCCGGGATCTGAACCACTTCTATCTGGACCATCCCGCCCTGTGGAGCAATGACATCGACTGGAAGGGCTTCCAGTGGATCGCCTGTGACGACAACGAGCAGAGCGTCATCTCCTTCCGCCGCATCGACGAGAAGGGCAGGGAGGTCATCGTGGTGTGCAACTTCTGCC